>NZ_CBCPJD010000075.1:0-509 GCF_965118875.1 Morganella psychrotolerans | reverse complement strand
GTTCCTTTCTCCATGTCATATTCGGCTTTAATGGAGTTCTGAGCGCGGGCGTAGCTTTCATCTGCTGTGGCCTGTACTGCATCGAGGTGCTCAGCAAGCGCTTTGGTTTCCGTAACCACGTAGTTATCAACACGGATAATTTCAGTCTTCATCACACCATTTTCGCGTTGCAGATGTGTCCACTGTCCGTAGGTATTGTTCGCATTGTTGATAATGGCTTCAAAAGAATCAGCATCGTTATTGTTAAGCTCCTGAATGATTTTTGAATCCTCAAGAATGCCTTCAACTTCATCAATAACGGATGATGTATCAAACTCCGCTACGCCGCGCACAAACTCTGTCCACGGTGACTGATTACCGGTTTTGTCCACCAATCGCGCGCGGAAATAAAATGCGGTACCAGCGGCAAGCCCTGCGAGTTCGTGAGAGCGGGACGGGTACGGCACGTCTGCCAGCAGTAACAGATTTTCGCCGTCATTGGTTTTGCTGTACTGAATTTCGGTTTTCAG
>NZ_CBCPJD010000074.1:0-512 GCF_965118875.1 Morganella psychrotolerans | reverse complement strand
GCCATCGGCGCCGGTGATGTGGTGGCTGTCTACCGTGATAACGTAAAAGTGGGCGTGGCGACCGTCACCGGCACCACCTGGACCTTCAGTGAAACGGCAGATCTGGCAGACGGCAGACATGTCTATACCGCGTACGTGGAAGATGCGGCGCACAATCCCGGGGCGGCGTCCAACAGCTACGAAATCAACGTCGATACGGTGGCACCGGATCAGACCGTGACCCTGACGGAAATCCTGGATAACAAAGATCCGGTGACCGGGCCGGTGCAGAACGGCGGTTACACCAACGACGACACGCCGACCCTGCACGGCACCCTGAGCAGCGCCCTGACCGGCGGCGAAGTGTTGGTGATTTACCGTAACGGGGTGAAAATCGGCAAAGGCGTGATCAGCCAGGACGGTCTGGGCTGGAGCTACGAGGACTCCGGTCTGGCGAGCGGCTCGGACTACAGCTACTACGCGCAGGTGGAAGACCTTGCGGGTAACGTCAGTGACAAATCCAACGAACATGC
>NZ_CBCPJD010000073.1:0-512 GCF_965118875.1 Morganella psychrotolerans | reverse complement strand
GATTCATAACCGAGCAGATGCACCTGACCGTCTGCGGTATACCACAGCCAGAAATCCGGCTCCGTGGTGCTGCCTTGTGGCTGCCAGTATTCCAGCCGGCTGAAATCACTCTCCACACGGGCGCGGTAAGTGGTTATCTGATAAGGGACATTAAGTGTGGTGCCAAACAGTGTCTGACGTTTTTCTGTCAGGGGGTTGCCATTACTGCCGGTGATGGCCATCAGCACGTCACCGGCGGGAGAGACAAACTCATCCTGCTCTGTGTAAGACGGCACACCGGAACGGGTTCGGCGGCTGACCGCCGGACGCATTAAATCCCAGCCGATACCGAAAGCACTGTTACCGCCCTGACTGCTGTAACTGAGTGAGAGCGAAGGGGCATAGCCGCGTCCGGCACTGACGGGCAGCGGCAGAGATAACGATGCGGCGCCGTCGGGACCGGCCGCGCCCGCCTGCCCGGAAAGTCCGGTCAGTGCACCGCCGCCTTTGGGCAGAGACGGTGCCTGCGGGCT
>NZ_CBCPJD010000072.1:0-532 GCF_965118875.1 Morganella psychrotolerans | reverse complement strand
ATATCCAGTTTATCCAGACCTAAAGACGCGCCATCCACTTTTTTCAGATCAATATCAATAGTTTCACCATCATTCGTTCCGACCTGGAAACTCATTTTGGTATCAGAAGAAAGTACTTTGATGCCGTTAAACTGGGTTTGCTCTGAGATACGGTCAATTTCTTTCAGGCGCTGACCGACTTCTTCTTTAATAGAGTTAATATCACTCTCTGAGTTAGTTCCGTTCTGTGCCTGTACTGACAGTTCGCGAATACGTTGTAAATTGTCATTAATTTCATTGACCGCGCCTTCCGTCACCTGCGCAATAGAAATACCATCGCTGGCATTACGGGATGCCTGGGTCAGACCACGCACGTTTGAAGTGAAACGGTTGGCAATTGCCTGACCCGCTGCATCATCTTTTGCGCTGTTGATACGGGCACCTGAAGAGAGACGCTCAATGGCCGTACCTAACATACCCTGTGAACGGTTTAAATTATTCTGGGTAACCAGAGACAGAACGTTAGTATTAATAACTTGTGCCATGATGATAT
>NZ_CBCPJD010000071.1:0-549 GCF_965118875.1 Morganella psychrotolerans | reverse complement strand
TCTCTCCACACATCGCCGTATACGATTAGAAGTTTTTAAATAAATGCTGGTGGATTGCTGTCACATAATTCACCTGGTGCAAAGCATCATCCAGTGCGTTGTGTGTGTCACCAACAAACGGAAAATCTTTTTTCGGGTCGATGCCGGCATTGCGGCCCAGCTCGACAATGGTACGCACATCCCGGTCATTCCAATGTTTCCAGAACGGCGTTATGCAACAGCGCTCATAGGCGGATCGCAGGATCACGTTATCGAAATTGCTACCATTTCCCCACATTTGAACTCGGTCATCGCAGTATTTTAAGGCGAACGCATCTAAGTTCTCTAGGGCAGCGGGCAGACGAACAGTCTTTCCACTGTTAGTTATTTCACTACGGACGCGGGCGCTTTTATCCAGCCACCACAGTACGGTGTCAGCATCGATACTTCCGCCATACTTGGCACTGCTGCGCAGATCGACCACTTCATAAAAATGCACGTCAGCTGCTGCACCTGAAACCATATCGAACGGCACAGCACCGATAGCAACAATGGCTGAATCCGGTTTGT
>NZ_CBCPJD010000070.1:0-576 GCF_965118875.1 Morganella psychrotolerans | reverse complement strand
GGCGTTGTGCAGACCGTATTTCAGGTAACAGCCCGCCATGACCGCGCTGAACCCCGTCATGGCAGTGATATCAAGAAGTATATTTTTCATAGGAATAGGATTTCTTCGTCTGAGTCCAGTGAGGAAAGGAAGTCGCCTTCGTCATTCAGCATTGCCCGGCCGATTGCCATTATCAGCGCCACCGCACCATCAATTTTATTTTCGTTCTGCTCTTTTATCGGACGGACAACATCGTCATTACCCGGCAGATATTTCCCGACCACGTTACCAATACACCAGCTCATAATCGGGTTGCCGTCATGATGAAAGCGTCCGGAAGCGATAGCAGCTTCAAGCTCTTTCATCGGGTCAGACATATTTGTGTAGTTTTGAACGATGGTGATCGGGTTCATTCCCTCGTCAGCGAGTTCGTGGGAAATATTTGTGGCTCCGTGGGGGTCAATCGCGGTTGCATCAATGGGGTTATTCAGGTTCTCAGCTTTTGCATCTTCCAGAATGACGCGGTAATCAATCTCTGCGCCATCGGTCAGTTTCAGGTGACCGGTTTCAACCCATTTCATAAATCGTTCGGCGGTA
>NZ_CBCPJD010000069.1:0-576 GCF_965118875.1 Morganella psychrotolerans | reverse complement strand
AGCGTTATGCAGACCGTATTTCAGGTAACAGCCCGCCATGACCGCGCTAAATCCCATCAGGGCAGTGATATCAAGAAGTATATTTTTCATAGGAATAGGATTTCTTCGTCAGAGTCCAGTGAGGAAAGGAAGTCGCCTTCGTCATTCAGCATTGCCCGGCCGATTGCCATTATCAGCGCCACCGCACCATCAATTTTATTCTCGTTCTGTTCTTTTATCGGACGGACAACATCATCGTTACCCGGCAGATATTTACCGACCACGTTACCAATACACCAGCTCATAATCGGGTTGCCGTCATGGTGAAAGCGTCCGGAAGCAATAGCGGCTTCAAGCTCTTTCATCGGGTCAGACATATTTGTGTAGTTTTGAACGATTGTGATCGGGTTCATTCCCTCGTCAGCCAGTTCGTGTGAAATATTTGTGGCTCCGTGGGGGTCAATCGCGGTTGCATCAATGGGGTTATTCAGGTTCTCAGCTTTTGCATCTTCCAGAATGACGCGGTAATCAATCTCTGCGCCATCAGTCAGTTTCAGGTGACCGGTTTCAACCCATTTCATAAATCGTTCGGCGGTG
>NZ_CBCPJD010000068.1:0-616 GCF_965118875.1 Morganella psychrotolerans | reverse complement strand
ATTCAACACCCTCTTCCATATAACGCCGGATAAACTCCCAGTGCGGAATAAGATCTTCTTTGTATATATCTGACTCAGGTAAACAAAAGGTATCAATAATCGTTTTTTTGTCGTCACTGAGAATATGACCACTCAGATAATACCCCTCAGTAGGCGCTTTAAACCGCCCAAGACCTGAGGTAAAATAAATAGTATCCCATGGTGCCGATATAATCGTACCATCGGTCCGGAAAGCATATACCATCCGTGTTTTCCGGTTAAATCGGATCGGATAGTGTGTTCTCATAAAACATTCCCGCTTTATATGCAGAAAACAGACATAATACATAGGAAGTAACATCAATTGTATCAAACATAAAAACATAATAGAGAACAAACCATTATTTGGTCTCATTAGGATGAAACTTACAGTCGTATATATTAAAAGACCAATTCCCATAAATGAAATTAAGCTCATCCATCCTTTGCTGCAATAATACTTATCTATAACCTCCATATAATTTGAATTTATTTTGATCACATTTAGACAGGGGCCTAATTTTTCATCCGGTATATCTATACGCTCATGTTGCAACAGCGGGTTTTCCTGCTCCTGCTTATTCAGCTCTCGGTTAAT
>NZ_CBCPJD010000067.1:0-644 GCF_965118875.1 Morganella psychrotolerans | reverse complement strand
CGCATCGGCAATCTGGAAGTCACTGGTCAGTATTGTGTATGACGGGGTGAATTATGATGCAGGAATGGTAATTGGTGCGGAGCTGAAAGGCGGTAAGGTCGATACCATCATGGGATTTAACGCGCAGCAGTTTGCGTTTTATAACCCGGTAAACGGGAAGATGGATTTGTTCATGTACATGAAGGACGGCCAGATTTTCATGAACGAAGCCTTTATCAATAAAGCCTGGCTGAATGAAGTTGTGGTCACGGACAAAATGCAGTCTGAGAACTACGTGCCGGGTAAACAAGGATTCATTCTTGATGCGAAAAAAAATAAATTTGAAATGAATTCGAATGAAACCGGCGGAGGGCTGACATTTGATGGAACCGGTCTTTATTTACGGGATGAGCGCGGGAATCTCAAAATTGAAATAGCATTAAAATAATGAAATTACAGGAAATCATATGGCTAAAAATCCGGTTTTTAATGTCTATCATGATACTGGTGAAATAGACAATATTATAGATTCTCTTGCGTTTGTCATTCACTCTGAACAAGTTGACTTTTCAAAAACAAGTATGACATTCGACAGCCGGTATCTGAAAGGTGGTGAGAAAATAATAGCTGTCCCGATAGTTACCCATAGATCAGAAATGCAGGGT
>NZ_CBCPJD010000066.1:0-644 GCF_965118875.1 Morganella psychrotolerans | reverse complement strand
GCCCTGCATTTCTGATCTATGGGTAACTATCGGGACAGCTATTATTTTCTCACCACCTTTCAGATACCTGCTGTCGAATGTCATACTTGTTTTTGAAAAATCAACTTGTTCAGAGTGAATGACAAACGCAAGAGAATCTATAATATTGTCTATTTCACCAGTATCATGATAGACATTAAAAACCGGATTTTTAGCCATATGGTTTCCTGTAATTTCATTATTTTAATGCTATTTCAATTTTGAGATTCCCGCGCTCATCCCGTAAATAAAGACCAGTTCCATCAAATGTCAGCCCTCCGCCGGTTTCATTTGAATTCATTTCAAATTTATTTTTTTTAGCGTCAAGAATGAATCCTTGTTTGCCAGGCACGTAGTTCTCGGACTGCATTTTGTCCGTGACCACAACATCATTCAGCCAGGCTTTATTGATAAAGGCTTCATTCATGAAAATCTGGCCGTCCTTCATGTACATGAACAAATCCATCTTTCCGTTTACCGGGTTATAAAAGGCGAATTGCTGCGCATTAAAGCCCATAATGGTATCGACTTTACCGCCCTTCAGCTCCGCACCAATTACCATTCCTGCATCATAATTCACCCCGTCATACACAATACTGACCAGTGACTTCCAGATTGCCGATGCA
>NZ_CBCPJD010000065.1:0-667 GCF_965118875.1 Morganella psychrotolerans | reverse complement strand
TTGCCACGGCTGTTGCGGATTGAGCTTGCCCATCTCCTGCTGAGACCACTGCGGGGAGGCCGGAATATCAAATTGTTGCCAGCCGAAGGTCAGCGGCGGCAGGGATTGTACTTTGCCGTTATTCTCAAAGGCCATCTGGCGTGCGGTGGTCAGTGTGGTGATAAACGCGGTTTCCTGATATTCAAGCAACAGGCGGGAGACCAGTGCCGGTTCATCTTCACCGTTTGCTTTTTCAGCCAGCGTTTCCAGACGGTGGAACATCAGCACCTGGCGGCACAACCGGCGGGTACGCAGATCAAACCCGTAAGCATAACCGGAGAACGGATCCTGACGGCACAACCAGCCGGAGCCGGCGTTAAACAGTGGTTTTTCATCCGGTTTTACAGTGCGTTCGCCATAATCGAACACCAGCACAAACAGCCAGCCGGCTTTTGTGGCGTCGGTGTCGTTCAGGCAGACAAATGTGCGCCCGGCCGTGATATTGCCGTAATGAACTTCGCTGAGATAGCGCTGGCAGTGGCTGCCCGGATGCGCAGTTTTTTCCTGCACACTGCAATTTACATCGTCTTCCGCGCGGTAACGGTAATAAATCTGTTCACCGGTAGCGGAGACGGAAGCGTTCAGCAGCCAGCGGGCGGTGTTGCCGCCGTTACTGATACGGGCGACG
>NZ_CBCPJD010000064.1:0-667 GCF_965118875.1 Morganella psychrotolerans | reverse complement strand
TTCCGCCCGTATCACAAACGGCGGCAACACTGCCCGCTGGTTACTCAATGCCTCTGTCTCCGCCACCGGTGAACAGATTTATTACCGTTACCGTGCGGAAGATGATACGAACTGTGATACCGGGGAAAAAGCAGCACATCCTGGCAGCCACTGCCAGCGCTATCTCAGCGAAGTTCATTACGGCAATATCACGGCCGGGCGCACATTTGTCTGCCTGAACGACACTGATGCCACAAAAGCCGGCTGGCTGTTTGTGCTGGTGTTAGATTATGGCGAACGCACTGTAAAACCGGATGAAAAACCGCTGTTTAACGCCGGCTCCGGCTGGTTGTGCCGTCAGGATCCGTTCTCCGGTTATGCTTACGGGTTTGATCTGCGTACCCGCCGGTTGTGCCGCCAGGTGCTGATGTTCCACCGCCTGGAAACGCTGGCTGAAAAAGCAAACGGTGAAGATGAACCGGCACTGGTCTCCCGCCTGCTGCTTGAATATCAGGAAACCGCGTTTATCACCACACTGACCACCGCACAGCAAATGGCCTTTGAGGATGACGGCAAAGTACAATCCCTGCCGCCGCTGACCTTCGGCTGGCAACAATTTGATATTCCGGCCTCCCCGCAGTGGTCACAGCCGGAGATGGGCAAGCTCAATCCGCAGCAGCCGTGGCAG
>NZ_CBCPJD010000063.1:0-680 GCF_965118875.1 Morganella psychrotolerans | reverse complement strand
TATCTTGATCTGCACGGCGAAGGCATTGCGGGTGTGCTGTATCAGGACAGCGGTGCCTGGTATTACCGCGCACCGGTTCGTGATACCCAAAGTGATGATGTCAATGCGGTTATATGGAATAAACCACAGCGTCTGGATAATATCCCCGTGCTGAAAGAGGGTGCGATGCTCACCGATCTGGATGGCGACGGCCGTATGCAGTGGGTCGTCACGCAGCCGGGTGTACACGGGCAATATGTTCAGCAAACGGATGATCCGGCAACGTGGCTGAACTTTACACCACTCAGTACCCTGCCGCTGGAATACAGCCATCCTGCCGCGCAAATGACCGATATTAACGGGATCGGTGCAACAGACCTCGTGCTTATCGGTCCGCGCAGTGTGCGCATCTGGCCCGGCAGCAAAGACGGCTGGTTATCCGCGCAAAATATCCCGCAGGCAGAGAAAATCGTGCTGCCATCACCGGACGGCGATGCCGCAAATCTGGTGGCGTTCAGTGATGTTCTCGGCTCCGGTCAGCAACATTTAGTGCAAATCAGTGCGGACGGCGTGGTTTGCTGGCCGAACCTGGGTCACGGGCGCTTTGGTCAGCCCCTGACGCCGGACGGATTCAGTAAAACACAGGCAGAATTTAATGCCGGTTATGTGTATCTGGCGGACATGGACGGCAGCGGCACCGC
>NZ_CBCPJD010000062.1:0-686 GCF_965118875.1 Morganella psychrotolerans | reverse complement strand
TGATATTCTGTATGCCCGCAGTGATTATATTGAAATTTACCGCAACCGCAGCGGCAACGGGTTTGATAAGCCGCTCACCGTTAAGCTGCCCGCCGGTGTACGCTATGACCACACCTGCCGCCTGCAGGTCGCCGATGTACAGGGACTGGGCGTGGCCAGCCTGCTGCTGACTGTGCCGCACACCACGCCACGTCATTATCTGCTGCACCTGACCACCGAAAAACCGTGGCTGCTGAATCAGGTCAGTAACCAGACGGGGATGGTGCAAAAACTGCATTACCGCAGCTCCGCGCAGTTCCGTCTGGATGATAAAACCCGCGAGCCGATCTCTTATCTGCCGTTCCCGGTGCACACCTTATGGCGGACAGACACCAGAGATGACATCACCGGCAACAAACGGGTAAGCAAAGTGAGTTACCATCACGGCGTCTGGGACGCCCGCGAGCGCGAATTCCGGGGGTTCGGTTGTGTGGAGGTGCAGGATACCGATACAACCGCTGCCCGTGATACCGGCGGCGTGCTGACCATGCCGGTACTCACCCGCAGCTGGTATGCAACCGGTTATACACCAGTCGATACACAGCTGAAAAATGAATACTGGCAGGGCGATAAAAGTGCCTTTGCCGGGTTTGTTACCCGTCTGACGACCGGCAGCGGTGATAATGAACCGGTCTGTTCTGATGCCA
>NZ_CBCPJD010000061.1:0-686 GCF_965118875.1 Morganella psychrotolerans | reverse complement strand
CGGCATCAGAACAGACCGGTTCATTATCACCGCTGCCGGTCGTCAGACGGGTAACAAACCCGGCAAAGGCACTTTTATCGCCCTGCCAGTATTCATTTTTCAGCTGTGTATCGACCGGTGCATAACCGGTTGCATACCAGCTGCGGGTGAGTACCGGCATGGTCAGCACGCCGCCGGTATCACGGGCTGCGGTTGTATCGGTATCCTGCACCTCCACACAACCGAACCCCCAGAATTCCCGCTCGCGGGCGTCCCAGACGCCGTGATGGTAACTCACTTTGCTTACCCGTTTGTTGCCGGTGATGTCATCTCTGGTGTCTGTCCGCCATAAGGTGTGCACCGGGAACGGCAGATAAGAGACCGGCTCGCGGGTTTTATCATCCAGACGGAACTGCGCGGAGCTGCGGTAATGCAGTTTTTGCACCATTCCCGTCTGGTTACTGACCTGATTCAGCAGCCACGGTTTTTCGGTGGTCAGGTGCAGCAGATAATGACGTGGCGTGGTGTGCGGCACAGTCAGCAGCAGACTGGCCACGCCCAGTCCCTGCACATCTGCCACCTGCAGGCGGCAGGTGTGGTCATAGCGTACACCGGCGGGGAGTTTTACGGTGAGCGGCTTATCAAACCCGTTGCCGCTGCGGTTGCGGTAAATTTCAATATAATCACTGCGGGCATACAGAATATCG
>NZ_CBCPJD010000060.1:0-700 GCF_965118875.1 Morganella psychrotolerans | reverse complement strand
AATCAAACTGAACACTGACGGTGCCTCACAGGGGACTCAAATTCTGGGTGTGACGGATGATAAAGAACCGGTGCTGGGTAATGTGGATAACGGTGGTCATACCAACGATACCACTCCAACGCTGCGTGGCTCGGTTACCGCCGCACTGACCGGTACGGAAGAAGTGATTATCTTCCGTAACGGCACGGAAGTCGGCAAAGCGAACGTCACCGGCACCGCGTGGACTTATACAGACAACGCCATCACCACGGACGGGCAGTATACCTATACCGCGGCGGTACGTGATGCGACCGGTAACAGAGGCGCGGAGTCCAATGAATACCTTATTAATCTTGATACCTCTGTACCGACTCAGAAAGTTGCAATTGAGGGAATTACAGATGATATGGAACCGTCTGTTGGTGAAATTGCCAACGGTGGCGTTACCAACGACAAAACCCCGACCCTCCACGGTTCACTTGATAATGAACTATCTGCCACGGAGTTGGTTAAGATCTACCGTGATGGTAACTTTGTGGGAACGGCGAAAGTTATCGGTAAATCATGGAGTTATAATGATAAACTGAATAATGACGGCACATATGTGTATACCGCGAAAGTGGTGGATAAAGCGGGTAACGAAGGTGTTGTCTCTGATAAATACGGCATAACGCTTGATACTGTGCTGCCGGCACAGCTGGTGACTATCACTGATGTTCAG
>NZ_CBCPJD010000059.1:0-728 GCF_965118875.1 Morganella psychrotolerans | reverse complement strand
GAAGACTATCCATCAATATGGGCAGACCGCAATATTGCGATGAGCGAATTTAAACTGGCACTTAAGACTGAGGCTTGATATGAATCTCTATGGATTAATACCAAAATTTAAAGTTAACAGAGAGCTGAATAAGCAGGAGAAGGAAAACCCGCTGTTGCAACATGAGCGTATAGATATACCGGATGAAAAATTAGGCCCCTGCTTAAATGTAATTAAGATAAACTCAAATTATATGGAGGTCATCGATAAGTATTATTGCAGTAAAGGGTGGATGAGTTTATTCGCATTTCTTGGATTAGGACTTTTAATGTATATGACAGCACGGTTGATAATGTCACCAGCAAATAATAGCATACCTAATATATTATTTGCCTGTTTAATTCAACTTATGTTCCTTCCTATATATTATATCTGTTTTCTGCATATAAAAAGGGAGTTTTTTATGAGAACACATTACCCGATCCGGTTTAACCGGAAAACACGGATGGTATATGCTTTCCGGACTGATGGTACGATTATATCGGTACCTTGGGATGCTATTTATTTCACCTCAGGTCTTGGTCGGTTTAAAGCGCCGAATGAGGGGTATTATCTGAGTGGTCATATTCTCAGTGACGACAAAAAAATGATTATTGATACCTTTTGTTTACCTGAATCAGATATATACAGAGAAGATCTTATTCCTCACTGGGAGTTTATTCGGCGTTATATGGAAGAGGGTGTTGAAC
>NZ_CBCPJD010000058.1:0-782 GCF_965118875.1 Morganella psychrotolerans | reverse complement strand
GTTTTGGTATCAGCCTGCAGGCTGAACGAATAGAAAATACCCGTTTCACTTAATAAGCGTTCAATAAACTGCCAGTCACTCTCATTGATTTGGTTGATTTGTGCGCGTTCGGGATAACTGAGCCGGATGTTAAATTCAAATTCCCAGTCATGCAGATTGTGCTCCCGTAAAATACAGGTAATCACATCAGGCACAGACTGATTAAGAAAAAATCGGTGCGAGCGTATCTGATGGCGTAACAGCGCCACAAAGGGCTCCAGCACAATCTGATAGCGCGCCTCGTCAGCTGAACCGGAAAGACGCCGGAAGTGAGTAATCACACCGTGAACCTGTTTTTGGGGTCCGGTGACAGCGGCAAGCGCGGAGGATGGGGTCGCGGGTGATGAAAACGTGAAATGAGCAGAGTGGCGCAGAAACTGTTTAGCCTGCAAATCTTGCGAAGGGGAGGTAAAGGTTATCCGGTAACGATAAGTTTCACTGATAGCTTCCCGTCCGGTAAAGGACTCCACATCAGGTTGCGCATCGCAACCCTGTATTTTCAGGTGGTAGCGGTTAAGAGAGTGCAATACTGACGTTCCGGTATCAGATAAGCTCATGGCAGGATCCTTTCAGCGTTACGCGGTGCAACCGGAAAGTGACAGCGACACCAAAACGGCCAGATTTAATACGATATATTTAACTTAAGCTAACAGGTGGCAGGGTATAAAAACAAACTAAACGGTAAATAAATTTGAAGTGTTCTGCATAAAAAGAATTTATCCCGCGGTTTTACTCTTATGATA
>NZ_CBCPJD010000057.1:0-824 GCF_965118875.1 Morganella psychrotolerans | reverse complement strand
TTCCCCGAAAACGGTGCAGGCCAGCAGCGGCGAGAATATTACGCTCACCGCCCTGAAACAGGCTGATATTTCAGTGGGGAAAAAAATCACCTTAGCCGCCGGTAACGCCATCAGCCTGTTTGCCCGGCGTACCGGGATTAAAGCGTTTGCGGCAAAAGGCAAAATTGAGTTACAGGCGCAGAGTGACGAAATGCACCTGACCGCACTCAAAGATCTGACCGTGACCAGCACGGGCGGCAAAACCATAGTAGCGGCAAAAGACGAGCTGTTACTCACCTGCGGCGGAGCCTATATCCGCTTAAAAGGCGGGCAGATAGAATACGGAAGTCCCGGGAATCAAACTGTAAAAGCCACTAACTGGGTGGTTACCGGCCCGGAATCCATGAATGTGATGCACCCGCAATTTCCGCAGTCGATGCCCAAACAAGCCCTGCGTTTTCAGCTGAGCTCCTCACCGCAAAGCCCGGTGAAAAGCCGGGCATTTGAGCCGTATGAACTTTACAGTAAAGGGGCGCTTATCCTGAAAGGAGTAAGTGATGCAGAAGGTAACATTCTGATTAACCATGATATTCCTACTGACAACTATCAATTGCATTTACTCAGCGGTGACAGTTATGACATTAAAATCCCGCAGGCCGCAGAAAATGAAGAGAGTGAAGTGAATGAATTACCGGCTGTCAATATAGGTTTCAGAACCAGCGCACCGGGCAAGGAGCGGGAAAATACGCGGACAGGCAATGCATGGGGTGAAAATTTGTCACAATTTTTAGCGGTTTTTAAGAAGGATAAGTAATATGTCAGGAGGAAACTGGAATCAATTTCCG
>NZ_CBCPJD010000056.1:0-824 GCF_965118875.1 Morganella psychrotolerans | reverse complement strand
CTCCCCGAAAACGGTGCAGGTCAGCAGCGGCGAGAATATTACGCTCACCGCCCTGAAACAGGCTGATATTTCAGTGGGGAAAAAAATCACCTTAGCCGCTGGTAACGCCATCAGCCTGTTTGCCCGGCGTACCGGGATTAAAGCGTTTGCGGCAAAAGGCAAAATTGAGTTACAGGCGCAGAGTGATGAAATGCACCTGACCGCACTCAAAGATCTGACCGTGACCAGCACGGGCGGCAAAACCATAGTGGCAGCAAAAGACGAGCTGTTACTCACCTGCGGCGGGGCTTATATCCGCTTAAAAGGCGGACAGATAGAATACGGAAGCCCCGGGAATCAGACGGTAAAAGCCACTAACTGGGTGGTTACCGGTCCGGAATCCATGAATGTGATGCACCCGCAATTTCCGCAGTCGATGCCCAAACAAGCCCTGCGTTTTCAGCTGAGTTCCTCACCGCAAAGCCCGGTGAAAAGCCGGGCATTTGAGCCGTATGAACTTTACAGCAAAGGGACTCTTATCCTGAAAGGGGTAAGTGATGCAGAAGGTAACATTCTGATTAACCATGATATTCCTACTGACAACTATCAACTGCATTTACTCAGCGGTGACAGTTATGACATTAAAATCCCGCAGGCCGCAGAAAATGAAGAGAGTGACGTGAATGAATTACCGGCTGTCAATATAGGTTTCAGAACCAGCGCACCGGGCAAGGAGCGGGAAAATACGCGGACAGGCAATGCATGGGGTGAAAATCTGTCACAATTTTTAGCGGTTTTTAAGAAGGATAAGTAATATGTCAGGAGGAAACTGGAATCAATTTCCA
>NZ_CBCPJD010000055.1:0-1124 GCF_965118875.1 Morganella psychrotolerans | reverse complement strand
AAAAAGGGAGCCGGTAGCTCCCTTCTTAATACGCTATCGCGTTATGCAGCAAGAACTTTTGCTACAACACCCGCGCCGACGGTACGACCGCCTTCACGAATTGCAAAACGCAGACCTTCGTCCATTGCGATTGGGTGGATAAGCGTTACGACCATCTGGATATTGTCGCCCGGCATTACCATCTCAACGCCTTCCGGCAGTTCGATCATACCCGTTACATCTGTTGTACGGAAATAGAACTGTGGACGGTAACCTTTGAAGAACGGAGTATGACGGCCGCCTTCATCTTTGCTCAGAATATAAACTTCTGATTCAAATTTGGTGTGTGGTTTGATTGAACCTGGTTTAGCCAGTACCTGACCACGTTGGATATCTTCACGCTTGGTACCACGCAGCAGAACACCGACGTTCTCACCCGCACGACCTTCGTCCAGCAGTTTACGGAACATTTCAACACCGGTACAGGTGGTTTTAACCGTATCCTGGATACCGACGATTTCCAGTTCTTCACCAACTTTAACAATACCGCGCTCTACACGACCGGTAACAACTGTACCACGGCCTGAGATTGAGAATACGTCTTCAATTGGCAGCAGGAATGGTTTGTCAATTGCACGCTCTGGCTGCGGGATATAGGTATCCAGGTAATTTGCCAGTTCCAGAACTTTCGCTTCCCACTCCGGAATACCTTCCAGTGCTTTCAGTGCTGAACCACGGACGATTGGAATGTCGTCGCCAGGGAAGTCGTACTGGGACAGAAGTTCACGAACTTCCATTTCAACCAGTTCCAGCAGTTCTTCATCATCAACCATGTCACATTTGTTCAGGAACACGACCATGTAAGGAACGCCAACCTGACGACCTAACAGGATGTGCTCACGGGTCTGTGGCATTGGGCCATCAGTTGCAGCAACAACCAGGATAGCACCATCCATCTGTGCAGCACCGGTGATCATGTTTTTAACGTAGTCGGCGTGTCCCGGGCAGTCAACGTGCGCGTAGTGACGTGCAGGCGTATCGTATTCTACGTGTGAGGTAGAGATAGTGATACCACGTGCTTTTTCTTCAGGTGCGTTATCGATCTGATCGAATGCACGCGCGCTACCACCGTAGGTTTTAGCCAG
>NZ_CBCPJD010000054.1:0-1145 GCF_965118875.1 Morganella psychrotolerans | reverse complement strand
GATCAAGCTCAACACCGACGGTGCCTCCCAGGGCACGCAGATCCTGAACATTACGGATGACCAGGATCCGGTGCAGGGCAGTGTCGCCAGCGGCGGACACACCAACGACACCACCCCGACCCTGACCGGTTCAGTCTCGGCGGCGCTGGCGGGCACGGAAGAAGTAATTATCTTCCGTAACGGCGCGGAAGTCGGCAAAGCGACCGTGACCGGCACCGCGTGGACCTATACAGACAACGCCATCACCACGGACGGGCAGTATACCTATACCGCGGCGGTGCGGGATGCGACCGGGAATCAGGGCGCAGAGTCGAACGAATACATTATCAACCTCGACACCACCGCCCCGGCGCAGAAAGTGGTGATTGACGGGATCAGCGACGACCAGGCCCCGGTTATCGGGGAAGTGGCCAATAATGGCGTCACCAACGACAAAACCCCGACCCTGCACGGTCAGCTGGACGGCGCGCTGTCGGCGACGGAAAGCGTGAATGTTTACCGTGACGGCAAGCTGGCGGGCACCGCGACAGTGACCGGCAAAACCTGGGTGTATACCGATAATCTCGCCAATGACGGGCATTATGAGTACACCGCGAAAGTGGCGGACAAGGCGGGTAACGAAGGGATAGCCTCTGATAGCTACGGCATGACGCTGGACACCACCGCACCGTCTCAGGTGGTGACCATCACTGAGATTCAGGATGATAAAGCGCCGCAGACCGGCAAAGTGGACAACGGCGGCGTCACCAACGATGACACCCCGACCCTGAACGGCAAACTGAGCATGGCACTGGCGGCGGGTGAAACGGTGTCGGTGTACCGCGACAACGTGAAAATCGGTACCGCCACGGTAGCGGACGACGGGCTGAACTGGAGCTACACCGATAACGGGCTGAAAGACGGCACCACCTATGCCTACACCGCGTATGCGGAAGATGCGGCAGGTAACCTCGGACCGGTCTCAGACAGTTACACCATTACCACGGACATGACCGCGCCGACCCAGAGTGTGCAAATTACCACTATTATGGATGATGTGGCGCCGCTGACCGGCGAAGTGAAAAACGGCGGCTACACCAATGACACCACCCCGCAGCTGCAGGGCAAACTGAGTGCGGCCTTAGGCAGCGGTGAGTACGTGGTGG
>NZ_CBCPJD010000053.1:0-1192 GCF_965118875.1 Morganella psychrotolerans | reverse complement strand
AGAAGTGATTCATTTCAGCGACAGTCAGCGCGGCTATCTGTATGACATGCAACTGCCGCTGAACAGCCCGTCAGGCATGAATGATAATGGCGCTGAAAGTGTCTGGGCGCTCTCCCTGCGTCATCAGGTCGTCGAAAAAAGTGTCACGACAAAAGACTATAACCACCGTCAGGCACAACAGCCCCTGGAGTCCGCCGAAACCGATATAACACGCGGGGATAATGATGAGATAAATTACGGCGATGTCTACCATTACCGTGCCCGACACCTTGAGCGGGGGGACAGATATAAGCCGGAAACTGAATCCGCCCATTTCTGGGCAAAACTGGATCATGAGCGGTTTTCAGCAAAACAAACATTACTGCGCGGCAAAAGTAATGCCGCAGCGTTAACGCCCTTAATGGTACTGCGCATCAGTGATAACCATTTGCCCTCTGTCCTGCCGGCCGATTTTCAGTCTGAGATTTTAATCACGCGTTTACATTTTTCCGCCGCCCGCAGCCGGGCACTGGTGATCCATTTCGATGCCGCACCCTATGCTGAACGCCTGTGCTGGCGCCCTGAACTCATACCCCGCCCTGTAATTGCCGGCACACTCATGGCGCGCATCACCAGCGCCAAAGACAACGATATTTACGCTCACCAGGATGAACACGGTTTTTATTGGGTTAAATTTGATGCCGATCGTGATGAAAAAGCCACAGGCTATGAAAGTATGCCGGTGCGCCTTGCCAAACCGTACGCCGGTGATACCTACGGGATGCATTTTCCCTTAATTCAGGGGACCGAAGTGGCGGTTGCGTTTCACGAGGGCGATCCTGACCGGCCGTATATCGCCCATGCCCTGCATGACTCTTATCGCCCTGATCACATCACCGATAAAAATAACACCCGCAATATTATCCGTACCCCGGCCAACAACAAATTACGGATGGAAGACAAGCGCGGACAAGAGCACATCAGGCTCAGCACCGAATACGGGGGAAAATCCCAGCTCAGTATCGGTCATCTGGTTAATCAGGGGCGTGAAAAGCGCGGGGACGGGTTTGAACTTCGCACGGACAGCTGGGGGGCTATCCGCGCCGGTAAAGGGCTGTTTATCAGCACTGATTTACGTGCCAAAGCCTCGTCTGAACAACTGGATATGCGAGAAGCCCGTCAGCAACTGGATGATGCCCTTAATTTAGTGAGT
>NZ_CBCPJD010000052.1:0-1192 GCF_965118875.1 Morganella psychrotolerans | reverse complement strand
GGAAGTGATTCATTTCAGTGACAGTCAGCGCGGCTATCTGTATGACATGCAACTGCCGCTGAACAGCCCGTCAGGCATGAATGATAACGGCACTGAAAGTGTCTGGGCGCTCTCCCTGCGCCATCAGATCGTCGAAAAAAATGTCACAACAAAAGACTATAACCACCGTCAGGCACAGCACCCTCTGGAGTCCGCCGAAACCGATATAACCCGCGGGGACAACGATGAGATAAATTACGGCGATGTTTACCATTACCGTGCCCGCCACCTTGAGCGGGGGGACAGATATAAGCCGGAAACTGAATCCGCCCATTTCTGGGCAAAACTGGATCATGAGCGGTTTTCAGCAAAACAAACATTACTGCGCGGCAAAAGTAATGCCGCGGCATTAACCCCCCTAATGGTACTGCGCGTCAGTGATAATAACCTGCCCTCTGTCCTGCCGGCTGATTTTCAGTCTGAGATTTTAATCACGCGTTTACATTTTTCCGCCGCCCGCAGCCGGGCACTGGTGATCCATTTCGATGCCGCGCCCTATACTGAACGCCTGTGCTGGCGCCCTGAACTCAAACCCCGCCCTGTAATTGCCGGCACACTCATGGCGCGCATCACCAGCGCCAAAGACAACGATATTTACGCCCACCAGGATGAACACGGATTTTATTGGGTTAAATTTGATGCCGATCGTGATGAAAAAGCCACAGGCTATGAAAGTATGCCGGTACGCCTTGCCAAACCGTATGCCGGTGATACCTACGGGATGCATTTTCCCTTAATTCAGGGGACAGAAGTGGCTGTTGCGTTTCACGAAGGCGATCCTGACCGGCCGTATATCGCCCATGCCCTGCACGACTCTTATCGCCCTGATCACATCACCGATAAAAATAACACCCGCAATATTATCCGTACCCCGGCCAACAACAAATTACGGATGGAAGACAAGCGCGGACAAGAGCACATCAAGCTCAGCACCGAATACGGGGGAAAATCCCAGCTCAGTATCGGTCATCTGGTTAATCAGGGGCGTGAAAAGCGCGGGGACGGGTTTGAACTGCGCACGGACAGCTGGGGAGCTATCCGCGCCGGTAAAGGGCTGTTTATCAGTACCGATTTACGTGCCAAAGCTTCGTCTGAACAACTGGATATGCGAGAAGCCCGTCAGCAACTGGATGATGCCCTTAATTTAGTGAGC
>NZ_CBCPJD010000051.1:0-1361 GCF_965118875.1 Morganella psychrotolerans | reverse complement strand
GAGTTAGTCACCCGGTTAAAATATTCAAGAACCAGCAAAGCAGGATCGGATGCTTCGTCGGGTTCCACGGGAACCTGACAAGGGTTTGTTGTTGTAGTCTCTGTAGTAATCTCTGTTGTAGTCTCTGTAAGATCAGGCCAATCTGACCCGTTCGATACCCCACTTTCTGACCCGTTCGAGTCGGTCAAAGTGACCTGTTCGATGGGGTCAATCTGACCTGTTCGATGATTCCGTTTTGACCTGTTCGATGAGGTCAATTTGACCTGTTCGGATAAGAGGCTATGTCCATAATTTATAGAGTAATAATTTGTACGGTCGTGACTCGCCTTTTTGATTTGCTCGATGTTAAGCACACCACTATTTTTCAGGCTGGCGAATGCGCGCTTAATGGTGGACTCGGAAAAAAACGGGAATTGCTCCTTCCATTTGTCCAGGGTGTTATAAATCCAGCGCTGCCCGTCGATCTCCACGCCTGACGCGGTATCATTAAGCCAGTACTGAATCTGCTGAAGCACTATCGCCTCATTCAGACCCAGGCGTACTGCCAGCTCAGGAATGACCACCAGCGGGCGGCTTTTCAGGAGTAAATTGCTCATGGCTTCACCTTCTTTAATCGCGTGTAACGCTCCTGAAAGATTTTCAGAGGCTCACCGCATTCGTGCTCATATCCGTCAATCATGAAAATCACACGCTCTCTCTCCCGGTCATACCGGATGACGTTTACAACACGTCCGTTCCGATCCTTGTAATACCGGTTCAGGTTGTCGGCTGTTTCTTTACGCATCGTTACCTCCGCTGCGGTAATAGTATTTCGACCAGCTGGCGATCAGGCTTTGCCGCTCTACCACTTCCTGTGCTGCCGGGTAGTTGTTCGCCATGCCACCAGCGGGTATGCTCTGCACATAACAAAGCGGTTCATTACCAACAACGAGGCATTTAAATTGCTTTCCTGGTTCTGAATGAGTTAATCTGCTCATGCGTTTATCTCTTCACACAATTGATGTAACGCGACCGAAGCCGGAGGCCGTATACCTTCGGCTTCACCCTTTCTTGTGGCATTTAATGAATGCATAAATAAAAGTCCTTCCTGTTGCGACCAGTCTGTCCAGCAGCTTCATCAGTTCTTTTTCTTCAGCGCTATCCACCTGACCATCTTCCAGAGCCTTTTCCATATAAATAGCCAGCTCGCCCTGCTTCGCTGATACCTTGCTGTGCAGGCGGAATAATTCCGGTTCATCCAAATCATCCGGGTTGATTCTTTCCACCAGCAGCATTCCGGATTCAGTTGCTACATATTCGGCATACAGCACTGTCCCGGAGACTTCCTGCATCATCATCAGGTCGTGGTGATCAAAGAACCG
>NZ_CBCPJD010000050.1:0-1366 GCF_965118875.1 Morganella psychrotolerans | reverse complement strand
GCTTAGCGTGCTTTATTTAATGAGATGGTCACTCCCTCCTTCCCGGTACTATGCTGAGGACAGGCTTTCATTCGGAGAACTATCATGGAAAACATTGCGCTCATTGGTATCGATCTGGGTAAAAACTCTTTCCATATTCATTGCCAGGATCGTCGCGGGAAGGCTGTTTACCGTAAAAAATTTACCCGGCCAAAGTTGATCGAATTTTTGGCGACATGCCCCGCTACAACCATCGCAATGGAAGCCTGTGGCGGTTCTCACTTTATGGCACGCAAGTTGGAAGAGTTGGGGCATTCCCCAAAGCTGATATCACCACAATTTGTCCGCCCGTTCGTTAAAAGCAATAAAAACGACTTTGTCGACGCCGAAGCTATTTGTGAAGCTGCATCGCGTCCGTCTATGCGTTTTGTGCAGCCCAGAACGGAATCTCAGCAGGCAATGCGGGCTCTGCATCGTGTCCGTGAATCCCTGGTTCAGGATAAGGTAAAAACAACCAATCAAATGCATGCTTTTCTGCTGGAATTTGGCATTAGCGTTCCCCGAGGAGCTGCCGTTATTAGCCGACTGAGTACCATTCTTGAGGATAATAGTTTGCCTCTTTACCTCAGCCAGTTATTGCTGAAATTACAACAGCATTATCACTATCTTGTTGAGCAGATTAAAGATTTGGAATCCCAGTTGAAACGAAAGTTGGACGAAGATGAGGTTGGACAGCGCTTGCTGAGCATTCCCTGCGTCGGAACACTGACAGCGAGTACTATTTCAACTGAGATTGGCGACGGGAAGCAGTACGCCAGCAGCCGTGACTTTGCGGCGGCAACAGGGCTTGTACCTCGGCAGTACAGCACGGGAGGTAGGACGACATTGCTGGGAATTAGTAAGCGAGGTAATAAAAAGATCCGAACTTTGTTGGTTCAATGTGCCAGGGTATTCATACAAAAACTGGAACACCAGTCTGGCAAATTGGCCGATTGGGTCAGGGATTTACTGTGCCGGAAAAGCAACTTTGTCGTCACTTGTGCTCTGGCAAACAAGCTGGCCAGAATAGCCTGGGCCCTAACGGCACGACAGCAAACTTATGTAGCATAACGGCAGAAATACACCGGTTTAAAGAATTACTGATCTGGTTTTGCGAATACTGATATTGATGATACTAACGGCCCACCGGCCTGTTGAGGAACCTGTAAAACGGAAAGGCTCATTGAAGCCGTATATTTTCTGGAGGTTCATCAGGCGCGGAACTCATCAAGGCGCGGGAATAAAATCCCATTCAGACGCCGGATAGATTCAAGCAAGCCAACTTGTCGTCAAAATCGGTGTTGCAAAAACGGGAGTGACCATAGATTCCGTTTTCTGAGACGACCCC
>NZ_CBCPJD010000049.1:0-1391 GCF_965118875.1 Morganella psychrotolerans | reverse complement strand
GCAGCCGTTTTTCTCATAGAACCGGTTATTGAATGACGCCGGAGACAAACCCAGTGCGCCAGCCATTGCCTCGCGTCCGCCTGGTGCAGAACTGCACATTTCTCTTACGACTTCTTTCAGTGATTGGTTTTTCATTGCCTACTCGTTTTTTGATTATGTTGTAGTTAATTGTTTCAATCAGGCTTGCTATCGTTTGGTAATCCGTCTGATTCGTTTGGGTAAAGGTCAGGTCGAAGTTGGTTTGGTGTGATTACCCAATGGCCAAACTGGCAAAGTAGGATTACCCGCTCAGCAGGAACCTGGTTGTTCTTGATCCAGTTAAAAACAGATTGGGGTGACTTAAACCCAAATAATCGCGACACTGCTGATGGTGAGCCCACAGCTCCGATTGCTCTTTCTGTAATACTTTCTTGAGTCATTGACGCCTCCTGTATGTAATAAATTAATACTACTTAAAGTAGATACAAAAGACAACTTATAATAGAAATGACAATTTTGGATGCAATGGATAGACTTCTACCTATGGTAGAAACTCCGAAATACAAAAGCTTTGCTGAGCGATTAGCCAAGTGCATGACCGAGGCGGGTGTTGATGTTAAACAGCTATCTGAGGGTGTTGGCGTTACGTATGAAATGGCGCGCCGATATACTTTGGGTACAGCGAAACCACGGGATGACAAAATGGAACGAGTCGCCGGGGTTGTTAAATCAACGCCTGTATATCTTGATTACGGCGTATGCATAGATGGCTCAATAGCCAGCGAACCAAAAGATACTGTCACGGTAAGGCAAATTGAAGCATTTGCCTCTGCTGGGAATGGTTACATCAATAACCCGTTCCCTGAACTGATTCGCTCAATTGAAATTCCACTGGATCGGGTTTATGAATTATTTGGACGCAGATCGCTTGACGGTGTAGTTATAATTAATGCCGACGGCGACAGTATGTCCCCAACACTAAACCCAAAAGACCTGTTATTCATCGATACCAAAACTGTGCAATTCACTGGTGATGGTGTTTATGTGTTTGATTTTGAAGGGTCTACATTTATAAAACGTCTGCAGAAGGTTAAGGGAAGAAAGCTGGCGGTAATTTCTGACAATGAATTTTACCCACCATTTCACATAGAAGAAAATGAAATGCATGAGCTTTATTTCCACGGTAGGCTATTGATTAGCATACCAATGGGTATTAAATACTTTTCATAAAAACAATAGACCAGCCCAAGGCTGGTTTTTTTACGCCCTCATTCTCTACTTTAAGTAGTTGACATTATCTACTTTAAGTTGCATATTTAATCTCAAGAACAACACGGAGACATAAACATGCAAACAGAACCAACCATCACCACCAGCAACATGTCAGCAGATGATATCGCTGTGTGGATCAC
>NZ_CBCPJD010000048.1:0-1448 GCF_965118875.1 Morganella psychrotolerans | reverse complement strand
TCGATAGATAACAACACCCGCGCGGCTATTTATTCATTTGTGTACAACGTCGGACCCGGTGCATTTTCCCGCTCTACGATGTTACGCAAACTGAATACCGGTGATATTGCCGGAGCCTGTGACGAAATGAAACGCTGGACATTTGCCGGTGGTAAAAAGTGGCAGGGTCTGATTAACCGGCGGGAAACGGAGAATGCGGTATGTCACGGAACCCAGTAACACTGATTATTCTCTCCATCATCTTAATAACGGCTTGCCTGCTGGCTGGCTGTTATCTGTATTCACTCCCGAATTACTGTCAGCCGTTGCCGGGACATCCACAGGCGGCAGTGGTCCATTATGAGTGTGAAGCGCCATGAAGAATGTATTTTCTGTCTTACTTAATGGCTGGCTGTGGGCTGTGGTGTTCTTCGGGTTATGGATGTTCAGCCTGCTGTCAGCCGAACAATCGGAAGGGCAGCATAAAGACAATATGATTGCTGACAAGCAAAAGGTGATTGATAACGCCTACACCAGCTTTGATATCTTTGACCGCGCTGCTGCCGCGAACGCCAACCGGAGCATGCAGGCAGAAGCCAAATCACAGGAGAAGCAGATTGAATACCGAACCATCATCCGCAAAGAGTCTACCTGCAATATATATATTCCTCAGTCTGTTTCTGATGGGCTGCTCAGCCACGCCTATGCCATCCGTGAATCAGCAATGCGTTCCGCTCCCGGCATCACTGACACATCCGGTACTGGCACCACTGCCACCCGCCGACTGACATATTGCCAGGCGGTTGAGTGGATAGAGCCGTTACTGACAGCGCTGGATAAGGCGAACGGGCAACTGATTGATATTAAATTACTTAGTAAAAATAACAATTGATGACTTCATAATCAGGGGTGTATTAATTCATCACAATGGAACAGGCTAAATTGAAACATGACACTATCATCAAATTCACCAACCAAATAAAAATTTTTGGAATTTTTATGATTTTTTGAATAATCGAATTTAATCCAACTTTTACAGTACTTATTATATACTGCAATTACATGTTTATTATCTACCTTAATAACCATTGTTATATCTTGTTTTATATAGATATGATTAGGGAAACTATATTGAGAATTGTTTGTTTCTGCATATAATTCCATGGATGATGCGCCTAAATGTTTTTTTTGTGACTCTATGTAATGAATTAAATTCCTAGTGCTATTCATACTTTTCTACTCCATGTTAAGTATTGTGATAAATATAACTTGTTATTAGTAAAACTAGCAGGTTAAATAAGTTAATTAAATCCTAACTTATTTTAAAATACTGATAAATGATAATAGGCTGGCTTGCAAAATAACATTGGTAAGTTAAGTGTCACCACTTTCTTAATATAATTATAACATGTTTTATTTACTCTGGGCGTTTACTTGGAGCTATCGTTATGCCACCACGCATACCCCGC
>NZ_CBCPJD010000047.1:0-1473 GCF_965118875.1 Morganella psychrotolerans | reverse complement strand
CGAGCCTGTTTTTACTCCGCTGAAAGGTGTGGCTCCGCCGGATTGGTTTGTGGAAAACGACATGGCTCTCGCGATAGTGATGTGGGAGATGACCGTTAAAGAATTATGCGGGCAGGGAATTATCTGCCTCACCGACCTGGCTGTTCTTGAGCGCTGGTGTGTTGCCTATCAACTTTGGCGGAATCTGGTGATTGCTATCATTAAGGACGGAACCAGGCTGACTGGCGCGACAGGCGGTCCGATAAAAAACCCTGACCTTACTGCGAAAAAAGAGCAGGAAAGCGAAATGGATCGCACCGGTGCCATGCTGGGTCTTGATCCCGGAAGCCGTCAGCGGCTGATTGGTATGGCAGGTCAGAAAAAACAGGAAAACCCGTTTCTGAGGATAATTACATCATGAGTCGCAAAGCTTACCCGAACGTCAATGCGGCCAATCAGTATGCCCGCGAAGTTGTTCGCGGAAAGATTGTGGTCTGTCAGTATGTAAAAGATGCCTGCCAACGTCATATTGACGATCTTGGCGAAGAAAAGGGGCGTAAATTCCGGTACCGGTTCGATAAAGATTCAGCTGAAAAGGCAGCACGGTTCATTCAGTTGCTGCCGCACACCAAAGGAGAGTGGGCATTTAAACGGATGCCGATCACCCTGGAGCCGTGGCAATTATTTATTGTCTGCTCTGCGTTTGGATGGGTGCATAAAGGCAGTAAATTACGCCGGTTCCGTGAGGTATACACCGAGATCCCCCGCAAAAATGGTAAATCAGCTATCTCTGCCGGAGTCGCCCTTTACTGTTTTACCTGTGATAACGAGTTTGGCGCTGAAGTGTATTCCGGTGCAACCACAGAAAAACAGGCATGGGAAGTTTTCCGCCCGGCAAAACTGATGTGCAAGCGCACTCCGTTGCTGATTGATGCATTTGGTATTGAAGTTAACGCAAAGAACATGAACCGCCCGGAAGACGGCGCGCGGTTTGAACCGCTGATCGGGGATCCCGGTGACGGACAATCGCCACACTGCGCTATTGTTGATGAGTATCACGAACACGATACAGATTCACTGTATACAACCATGATTACCGGGATGGGCGCCCGCCGCCAGCCACTGATGTGGGCTATCACGACCGCCGGATATAACATTGAAGGTCCGTGTTATGACAAGCGGCGAGAAGTGATTGAAATGCTCAACGGCACGGTACCGAATCCGGAGTTATTCGGCATTATTTATACCGTCGATGAAGGTGACGACTGGACAGATCCGGCGACATTGCGCAAAGCAAACCCGAATATGGGGGTTTCTGTCTACAGTGATTTCCTGATCAGCCAGCAGAACAGAGCAAAAAACAACCCCAGAATGACGGGGATATTCAAAACCAAGCACCTGAATATCTGGGTTTCAGCTAAATCTGCATTCTTTAACATGGTGTCATGGCGCGAATGCGAGGATAAATCGCTTACTTTGAGCGCATTTGAGGGA
>NZ_CBCPJD010000046.1:0-1473 GCF_965118875.1 Morganella psychrotolerans | reverse complement strand
TGAGCCTGTTTTCACTCCGCTGAAAGGTGTGGCTCCGCCGGATTGGTTTGTGGAAAACGACATGTCTCTCGCGATAGTGATGTGGGAGATGACCGTTAAAGAATTATGCGGGCAGGGAATTATCTGCCTCACCGACCTGGCTGTTCTTGAGCGCTGGTGTGTTGCCTATCAACTTTGGCGTAACTTAGTGATTGCCATTATTAAGGACGGAACCAAGCTGATTGGTGCCACAGGCGGCCCGATAAAAAACCCTGACCTTACTGCGAAAAAAGAGCAGGAAAGCGAAATGGATCGCACCGGTGCCATGCTGGGTCTTGATCCCGGAAGCCGTCAGCGGCTGATTGGTATGGCGGGTCAGAAAAAACAGGAAAATCCGTTCCTGAGGATAATTACATCATGAGTCGCAAAGCTTACCCGAACGTCAATGCGGCCAATCAGTATGCCCGTGAAGTTGTTCGCGGAAAGATTGTGGTCTGCCAGTATGTAAAAGATGCCTGCCAGCGTCATATTGACGATCTTGGCGAAGAGAAGGGGCGTAAATTCCGGTACCGGTTCGATAAAGATTCAGCCGAAAAGGCAGCGCGGTTCATTCAGTTGCTGCCGCACACCAAAGGGGAGTGGGCGTTTAAACGGATGCCGATCACCCTGGAGCCGTGGCAATTGTTTATTGTCTGCTCTGCGTTTGGATGGGTGCATAAAGGTAGCAAATTACGCCGGTTCCGTGAGGTATACACCGAGATCCCCCGCAAAAATGGTAAATCAGCCATCTCTGCCGGAGTCGCTCTTTACTGTTTTACCTGTGATAACGAGTTTGGCGCTGAAGTGTATTCCGGTGCAACCACAGAAAAACAGGCATGGGAGGTATTCCGCCCGGCAAAATTGATGTGCAAGCGCACTCCTCTGCTGATTGATGCATTTGGCATTGAAGTTAACGCAAAAAACATGAACCGCCCTGACGACGGCGCGCGGTTTGAACCGCTGATCGGGGATCCCGGTGACGGACAATCGCCGCATTGCGCTATTGTTGATGAGTATCACGAACACGATACGGATTCACTGTATACAACCATGATCACCGGGATGGGGGCTCGCCGCCAGCCACTGATGTGGGCTATCACGACCGCCGGATATAACATTGAAGGTCCGTGTTATGACAAGCGGCGAGAAGTGATTGAAATGCTCAACGGCACGGTACCGAATCCGGAATTATTCGGCATTATTTATACTGTCGATGAAGGTGACGACTGGACGGATCCGGCGACATTGCGCAAAGCAAACCCGAATATGGGGGTTTCTGTCTACAGTGACTTCCTGATCAGCCAGCAGAACCGAGCAAAAAACAATCCCAGAATGACGGGGATATTCAAAACCAAGCACCTGAATATCTGGGTTTCAGCGAAGTCGGCATTTTTTAACATGGTGTCATGGCGTGAATGTGAGGATAAATCACTTACTTTGAGCGCATTTGAGGGG
>NZ_CBCPJD010000045.1:0-1511 GCF_965118875.1 Morganella psychrotolerans | reverse complement strand
GCGGATCCGGATGTTCGTAAAAGCGTATCAGTGTGAGGGGGTTATCTGATGAATTACCAACTGATTGGCGGTCGCTGTGAGCATGCCTTAAAAAACCTCCCGGATAACTCAGTGGACGCAATCGTAACAGATCCCCCGTATGGCATCGGGTTCATGTCGAACAAATGGGATTACTCCGTACCAACCGTCGAACAGTGGGCTGAATGTCTGAGGGTGTTAAAGCCGGGCGGGCATTTACTGGCATTTGGTGGCAGCCGGACATATCACCGTCTGGTCGTAAATATTGAAGATGCCGGTTTTGAGATACGGGATCAGATTATGTGGATTTATGGCAGTGGGTTTCCCAAGTCGAAAAATCTTGATGGTGAACACAAGGGCAAGGGAACGGCATTAAAACCAGCACATGAACCGATTGTCATGGCTCGTAAGCCATTTAGTGCAACTATTCTCGAAAATGTTAATGAGCACGGAACCGGGATTTTGAATATCGACCCGTGCCGTGTGCCTACCGGGGAGATGCTTGCCGGAGGCACCGGTGGTCTGCTTTCTCACATCCGTGATGGCGATACGCCGCCAGGCGCTGAATGGACACAGAACAGTGAAGGGCGCTGGCCTGCAAATGTGATCCATGACGGTAGTGACGAGGTTCTTTCTGCATTTCCGGATGCAAAGGGGCAGCAGGGAAAGGCTAAAAGTGATGGTAGCGATAACGGTAACAAGGTTTACGGCGCACTAAAAAATATAAAGAAAACACCTATGCCACGCATTGAGTCCGAAACTTCCGCTGCAAGATTCTTTTATTGTGCAAAAGTCAGCAAAACTGATCGTGACGAAGGAATGGATCGCTTCGTTACTGCGTCAGCGTCTGAAATGACCGGCGGACGCACCGAGGAAAGCGCCGGAATTAATAACCCGAGAGCCGGTGCCGGGCGTACCAGTGGCGCTAAAAATACGCATCCGACCGTTAAGCCGGTAGATTTAATGCGCTATTTATGCCGACTGGTCACCCCTGCAGGTGGCACGGTGCTTGACCCATTTATGGGGTCAGGTAGTACCGGAAAGGCTGCGATAGCGGAAGGGTTTCGGTTTATTGGTATTGAGATGGACCCTGATCACCTTGTCACTGCAGCAGCACGTATAGGACATGCAGTGAAAGAGGCAGGGGTATCAGGGGAGGCGGCGTAATGATGCTTTATACCCAAATCGCAGCAATTGAACCGGCGGGCACTGAAATGACAATTCTGGACGTGATGAAAAAATACCGGGTTTATCATTCAAAAGCCTGGTCTGCGTTCCGCGTATTAGAGAAAACCGGCGCAATAGAGGTTACCCGCCGCAAGGGCACTACATCGGTATTCCGGTTTACGGCTGATGCAGTGGAATTAATAAAAGTCTATGAAGCAGATGTTTCGTTGCGTCGCCGTCTGCCAAGGTCAGAAGACCGGGTCACTCTCACTGAACAGGATATCTCTGAATCAGCATTCAAACAAAAACAGAACCAGTTGATAGCT
>NZ_CBCPJD010000044.1:0-1535 GCF_965118875.1 Morganella psychrotolerans | reverse complement strand
ATGATCCACACAGCGATATCATCTGCTGACATGTTGCTGGTGGTGATGGTTGGTTCTGTTTGCATGTTTATGTCTCCGTACTTTCTGTGTCTGTAGAAAATATAGCAATGAGTATTGAATATAGCAATGGGTATTTTTATGTTTGTTTGAGATATTTTGCAATGGTATGAATTAAAAGAATTAATTTATATTTAGTTGAAGCGTAATACGGAATGTTGTTCCGGAGGGGGAATGAATTATCTTGCATTATACCATCAGATGATTAAAGTATATCGGCATTACTGTATATTTGTACAGTGATTATAATCAGATGTTATATTCGAGAGGAATGGGACTATGGTGATGGTTTTAACTAGGCTGAGCGCCGGAAGATATGGGGAGGTACTGATAAATGATAAGAAAGTATCTGATTATCTTCTGAAATCGCGTATCAAAAATACAATTACGCCCATTAAATCCGCACCAGATAAGTCAACGAGGGGAACTCTCGAATCATCGACAGATAAGAACCCATGATCACCACCGTCGAGAAACTTATAGGCGGAAAGGTTATCTCCAACCTTGGCAATAACTAAATCACCCGTTCCCGGCGATATACTATGGTCAATAATAGCAATGCTACCCGCAGTTACATCGGCGCAGCCGGTATTACGGCTGATGATGTATGCACGGTACGATGGTAGTGGCTTTCCTACAGGGGAAATAACGAAATCGTTTGTTTTACCGTTCTCATTCCAAACGGCAATATTCAAAGATTTATCCAGCTGATATGGATGCTCTTTGTTTGGACTGCTCATTTCACCAGCACCATTCGCAAGCCAGTCGATGTTCACAGCCAAGGCATTCGCAATATCTACGAGTTTAACAGAACCCTTAGCCTTTCCATTCACAAGTCGCCAGATCGTAGGTTGAGCAACGCCTGATGCCTCAGCCAGTGAAGCCTGAGTCATATCACCTCTGATTTTCATTGCCTCTTTGAGGCGCTCTGCAAGTGTACTTTTCATGTACGCGAATTTATAGCCATGGGTATTAAAAAGCAAACACTCATGGCTATTGTATAAATTAATACTCATTGCTATTATTTACCCGTGATAATACGAAAGAGGTTAAATATGAAAAACCAAGCTATCCAAAAAGCAATCCATATAGCTGGTGGGCAAAAAAAATTAGCCACCTTGTGTGGTGTCAGTCAACCAACCGTTTGGCGCTGGTTGCATGGCGGTGGCATTGAAGCTCGCTTTGTCATGCTGATCGTAAGAGCCACTAATAATGAAATTGCGCCATCAGAGATTCGTCCCGATTTAACTGAGTTGATAAGCGGCAGTCGCGGAACGGTGAGCTAAGGATACATCGTCAGAACTATTTGATTAACTACAACAAAATCCGAAAGAGAGTAGGACATGAAAAACCAATCACTGAAAGAAGTCGTAAGAGAAATGTGTAGTGCTGCACCAGGTGGGCGCGAGGCAATGGCTGGCGCACTGGGTTTGTCTGTGACGTCATTCAATAACCGGTTCTATGAGAAAAACGGCTGT
>NZ_CBCPJD010000043.1:0-1537 GCF_965118875.1 Morganella psychrotolerans | reverse complement strand
CACCCATGGTTTCAAGATCGATCATCAGGTGCTTAAATTTGTTCATTGTTATCGTCCCCAGTTAATTTTCGGTAGCCGGCAGAGTATATTTCATTGGCAAGATCCATGGCTTTCTCTCTGTCGTAACGTACAAATGTACGCTCAATAATCGCAGACAGCGCAGTTACCTCTTTGGCTTCTTCGCTTTCTCTCCACTCATCTGCTTTCTGTTTTGCGATATCAACGCAATCAAAACACAGCTGCAGGTGTTCATTAATAACGAACAGGGCTTCACCGCAGTCTTTGCGGCAGGCGGCGCAGAGAATTTTAACCTTTATTGGCTTCATGCGGTCACCTGCTTAAATTCGATAACCCACACCCATGAATTCATATACCAACTATCCACGCCGTGTATTGACCGCCACAGCTCGGCATATGCGGCTTTTGCTGTTTGATATGGCTGATTGTCGCCTGGTACATAAAAGCCATTCAGCCAATTACCTTCATTACCATAACGACCAGTGATAATCCCTTCAGCTATAGCATCTTCTTCGCTGATATCCTGTAAATGTTCGACACGAACGGCGGTTATTTCCAGCAGTATGCGTGAAGCCGAGCGGGACATTTGTGTTGATGGTTTCCATTTTATTGGGATAGTCTCGCCGCTTGCTGAGGTGCAATAAACAGCGTCAGGGTTTGATGCCCGATAAGTGATAAATTCACCGGTACCACCAGAGGCGTCTCTGATTACGCGACTTCCGAATGATTCACGCACCCACAGCCGATCACCAATCTTTCCGAGCGGACAGTTAAGGCGAATAGGGTCCCTCAGTAATGGTGAGTCACCAATCGCCCAGCAGGCTTTGCCTTCGTCTTTAGCGCAGGCACTGGACATCATCCATCCGTGAAAACTGCAAATAGTCGGTACGGCTTTAATAGCTTGCCGTGTCTGGCTTTTACGTCCGTCCAAAATAGCGCGAACGTCATGGGCTTTTAATGCAATGGCTTTTTCTTTCACAGCGCCCCCTTAATTTCAGAAAATAAAATCACTTTATCTACAGCCGATTCAGCAATTTCTTTATTAGAAATACGCTGGCAGGCGTACCGAATTGCCTCACACGCCCATGCGTAGTGATGCGTTGGTTTGAAGTGCGGACTTAAATTATCCCAATCCCATGGTGATGAGTGCCCATCACATGAATCATCTTCCATATCTGCTTCTGATACGGCATGGCAAAAGGCATGCTCAGATATGCTTGCGCCGGAATAATCAGAGACAAGTGACTTTAACTGACCAATACGTGCAGCAAATTCATTGTAAGATGATTTAATTGCTTCTAATGCGTCTTTGTCGTCCTCACCATCAAGGATATCGGCAAGCCATTCTTCTAATGATTCGCGGTAATATTTCAGGGTTGAAGATAAATCGACTTCTTTATATGCAGCCGTCACCTCGCTGCGATGTGCTCCCATCTGCAATTTTTCAGCCCAGTACCCGTAATCAATGCGGTCATGATTAAAAAACTGAATCATGTCGTTAATTCTGCTGAACGCCCAT
>NZ_CBCPJD010000042.1:0-1595 GCF_965118875.1 Morganella psychrotolerans | reverse complement strand
TTAGGCGTGCAGTTGCCTGTTCCGGCAACACCGCCGATTATTCAGGTGCCCGTCTCTGAGTGCATGGGCGCTCATATCACACCAAGCTGGCTACCGGAGCTGACAAAATACCCGATGAGCTTGTTTGCTTATTCGCCTCTGATTAATGGCGAACAAACATTTGCAGCTGTGGCAGAAGCCATCCGGAAAGCCCGAAAATCGATTGATATTATTACATGGGGATTTCAGCCCTCGATGTATTTTGAACGAAATTCCAATGCTAATGAAGGGCAATACCCCAATATTGGTGAGCTGTTAGAACAAAAAGCCAATGAAGGTGTGCAGGTACGCGTTTTAGTCTGGTTTGACCATATAGGTAAATTTGCTGAAAAAAGCTTTCCCGGATGGGGAAAACCTGTCATCGGTTCAACCCAACTGACCGATTATGCTGTGTTTGGGGCAAAACTGGACTACCAGACCGATAAACAATACCAATTTGATATTAACTGGACCCGCAGAACTCAGTTTGGCTTTATCAAAAATTTAGCTGTACGGGTACGGGATATCCCGTTGAACAGACCGGGCGTACGACTCAAAGAAGTGACGGAAAAAACGAATCACGAATTCTCACCACAGGAAATTGAATTCAGTCTCCGCTGGGCAGCGCTCGCGGGGGGCTCAACACATCACCAAAAAGTAGTGTTGATCGACTATGAAGAGCCGGAAAAGGCAATCGGCTTTGTGATGGGACACAATATGCATTCAGAATATTGGGATCAGGATGCGCACTCTGAATTACGCCATGAAGAAACGTCCCGCCGTGGCAGGGATGGTCCGACTGCATGGCAGGACACATCAAATTGTGTCTATGGTGAAGTGTTATGGGATTTAAACCATAACTTTGTTACTGCATGGGAAAAAGACAATGCGCTCTTTGCAAGCCGGGCGGAGGATGCAAAGCAGCTTGCCCTGCGAAAAAGCCGCTCGCGCTGTGACTACACCCCGACTCCGGAACATATCAGAACCCTCAATTCCCGCTATACCTTTTTATCCGGCAACGAATTAGTGCCAACGGGCGGAAAAATTTGCCGGACCCAGCCCGGGCATAACGAATACGACATTTTAAAAGCGTATGACCATGGTGTTAAACATGCGCGCAGGTATATTTACTTTGAAAACCAGTACTTTCGTTTATCTTCTGTCGCAAAAAACTTGCGTGATATGGTTGAAGAGCGAAACGCCCGTTTTCTGCAGGCCGCTGAAACTGACAGTGCGTTACAGGGCATTAAACCACCGCCGTTTTATCTTTTTGTTGTAACTAATTCCACTGAAAAGCCGCTTGTGGGTACTTCTAATGAAGTGGGCGGCTATCAAACCTATAAGATGTTAGAACAATTAGGGCGCCGGGATTTAATGAAAGAACACGTTTACGATCGGGAGTACAAACCTAAATCCGGTTACTGGGGCGTTTATATTCCGGATGAGAACATTAAAAGCCCTGATGATATTCAGCCGGAAAAAATAGAGGGGTTAGAGACGATGATTTGTACGCTTGTTTCCCCGGATTCTAAACAATGGCAGCAAGTATACGTGCACAGCAAATTAACCCTGGTGGA
>NZ_CBCPJD010000041.1:0-1681 GCF_965118875.1 Morganella psychrotolerans | reverse complement strand
GTGTCGTTTTCATCCTCACTGACGACAAACCACGGCGTAAACAGTACCCGCCGCTGATAACCTTTCGCGGTGATAACCTTATGCTCCCGGCCCAGCGGGTCGTAATAATGGGTATCGGCATACAGATCCTGCCGCGCACTGTCATCACTGACATATTTCCAGTCATTGACAAAATAAGGCTGATACGTGCGGACGGCATTGCCTTTGTTATCATACTCAGTACGACCTGAAACCGCCCAGCGGGCAGATGATTTCTCACTTTTCCGGCTTTCCGCTGCCAGTGAGCCGTTTTCGTTACGATGGAATGCATCACCCTCTTCAAAACGAACAGACTGCTGTAAAATCCGCCCGAAACCATCACTGAACGTGACCTGCTGACGGACTTGCTGTGTGTGTTTATCCGCCGGTTCATCATCATAGCGATCCGTTGTCAGCGTCAGGACATGTGGAGGCAGTTTATCAGCACCGCTGCGCATCCAGCTGTCCGTGGCATAGACAAAGCATTGTGCAACCGGCAGTTGTTTTTTCATATCCACAGCGGCCTGCACGGAATCCGGCAGCGTCAGGGCTTTCTGGCTGTAACCGGTACTTTTACCATTTTCCGTGCCGTAAAAACGGCTGCTTATCACCCGTCCCAGTGCATCGGTGTGTACCTGACTGATATTGCCGTTTGCATCGGTAACTTCCCGGACAGACAGAAAACGCCAGTCATATTTTGCCGATGTTACCAGTCCGGAGGCATCAGTGTGTGCTGTCATAACACAGTGATGCTTGTCCCGGGTCAGACGACGTTCCCCGACCAGCGGATTATCACGGATACGCAGCGGCAACCAGAATTGCGCGGCATTACCGAAAGAGGTACTGCCGGAGATGATAATCCACACTTTCTTATTCTGCTCAGTGCTGTCAGCAAACAGATAACCGGCTTCCTTGTAAGCACCTTGTTGCAACTGCTCTTTCATATTGATGGCAGCGCTCAGTGCTGAGAGGATGGTTTCATCCAGCTCTACGGTTTCCGTGTGAGCCGGGCGTGGTGGCCAGACCGGTGCAGCGACCGGAGACTGATTATCCGTGTTGAGCCAGTATGTCTTCTGCTGTCCGGCAAAAATGCGCGCTGAACGGCTGCCGGCAAGCAGGGGTTGCAGTGTTTCTGCCGTAAAACCGTTGGCGGGTTGCTGTCCGGCTGTCAGCATAAAAATATCACTGCGGTTACTGCCCGCAAGACCGGTCAGCCACTGTTCCTGTTTCAAATCACTCAGATGGTGCAGTGTATGTTGTGATAACGACACAATTAGCTGCAGCTGCTGTTCATCATAACCGGACTCAGACAGTGAGGCGGGCAGCGTATCAGGCAGCGGGTTTGTCCCGGGTGTCGGGCGGCGCGGATAGTGAATGTGTGCCTCACGCAGCGGATAACCGTATTCATCCGCACTCAGCACAACGGATTGCGAACACTGTGGATCAGATGCCATACGTTCATAGTGATATTCACGGCTTTCTGATACGCCCGGATGGATAACCGGCACGGCCGCATCCGGCGTAATCAGACGGACAGTCAGGCGCTGTTCGCTGACACTGTACGGCAAATTCTGTTGTTCACTGCCGTCTTTGCCGTAAACTTCACGGCGTAACAGCATGCCTTTTTGAGCACGGCTGATCCAGAATGCCTGTTTTCGCGCAA
>NZ_CBCPJD010000040.1:0-1753 GCF_965118875.1 Morganella psychrotolerans | reverse complement strand
TCGGGGGATGCGTGGTGGCATGGCTGGCTCCAATAAAAGTGACCATGATTACGTTTACTTGTGATTCTGATATATTTGTTCATTATCGTTTAACTCAATAGGAGTAAATAAATCTAATGCCCAAATTATTTAATTTAATTTCACAAGTAAACATAGACTCAGAATGTGAGAAAATACAAATAAAAGAAAAAACAGATTCCATATTAAAAAAATATTTAAATAACAAATGCTGCAATTTCAAACACTGCATCTCATTTTTAAAAAAATACCAAACTCACGCCAACAATAACGGTGGAAATATATTTGAGATACATATATTACTAGGTAAAAACAATGAATACATCGACTGCAGCATAAATAGAAAGCAAGGTGGAGAACTGACAGAAAAAATGCTCAAATATATAGATAAATACAATTCTCACTTAATACACAACCATCCATCAAATGGTTCACTTAGTACTTCTGACTGGAATGTCTTAGTGAATCACCTTACATTACAGATGACAGCGGTCAATGATTTTGGATCATACTTTACTGGTTCAGTAACACAAAAAATGAATCATAGTACCCAACGTGATTTTACTTCCACACTACAAACCCTACAAGAAATAATAAAAGAATCAACGTTAGAATCCGGTGTTTTCGCTTGTTCAAACTTAAAAAATGGAATTTATTGTGACATTAACGCTTACATAAATAACATGAATATATGGCTAAATCACAAATTAGGATTGGTGCTATCAAATGCAAAAATTTCAAATTACACCTATAAATTAAGCATTAGTGATAATGTAAATAAAGATATAACAAATAACCTTGATAAAACTCACTTCCAAAAGACACTTTGTTTAATACAAAACTGGTAAAAAAATAATAGATTTACAAGAGTTATGACTATATATATGAAAATAATTTTTATTTTTAAAGTCTAATTTATTTAGGTATCAATTATTTCAAGAGTTCTGTATTTATGTACTCTTGCAGTCCCTTAATCATCTGCTCTGATTCTGCAATCCGCTCTCTGAGTAACCAATAATTTCGGACAGCGGTGTCATCAGGTCGGGCGGGGACTGCATCATCCATGCCGGTGGCGTCAGCGCGGCCGGTCTTTGGGCAGCTAGCTTTGATGTACACCCGCTCAGGATTACGGTCAGCAGCAATACGCAGCCGCCCAATTTCAGTTTTTGCATTTGCCAGCTCCTGTGTATGTCTGGTATCCAATTCGTGAAGTTTCTGTGCACGGTTCTGATAGTCTTTATTGATTTCAATCTGCTCTTCAAGCTGGCTGCTCAGGGTTGTATTGTCAGATCTCAGCCGCTGGTTATCCTGATAGGTGTCATATACCCACCAGGCAGCTGCAAGGATCAGTGCGGCAATCACCGCTTCTTTCCAGTTCATGGCGCTTCACACTCATAATGAATCACAGCCGCCTGCGGATGCCCCGGCAGCGGTTTACAGTAATTCGGGAGTGAATACAGGTAACAGCCAGCCAGCAGGCAGGCCGTCAGTAAGATGATAGAGAGGATGATCAGCACTACGGGGTTCCGTGACATACCGCATTCTCCGTTTCACGCCGGTTAATCAGACCCTGCCACTTTTTACCACCGGCAAATGTCCAGCGCTTCATTTCGTCACAGGCTCCGGCAATATCACCGGTATTCAGTTTGCGCAGCATCGTGGAGCGGGAAAAAGCACCGGGTCCGACGTTGTACACAAATGAATAGATAGCAGCCCGAGTGTTGCTGTCTATCTG
>NZ_CBCPJD010000039.1:0-1756 GCF_965118875.1 Morganella psychrotolerans | reverse complement strand
TACCCATGGTTTCAAGGTCGATCATCAGGTGTTTGAATTTGGTCACGTACTGCCCCTTTATAAAATACAATCCAGTGAGTTTTATCGTTTTTGCCTACACGCTGTACGATAGTCGGTTTTTCGTCAGTGAGCGCCAGTATTTCCTTGGTTGGTATCTGGGTTTCATTCCATTTGAACAGCAATGTGCCGTGTGGCCGCAATACCCGGAACGCTTCTCTGAATCCCGCGGCTAAGTCTGAGCGCCAGGCGTTTTTATCCAGCGCACCGTATTTTTTAAACATCCAGCTATTCTTACCAACCCGGACAAGGTGAGGCGGGTCGAATAATACTTGGTGAAATGTTCCATCCGGAAACGGCAGGTTTTTAAAGTCAGCGATAATATCCGGTGTTATTTTTAAAATACGACCGTCGCATAAAATATGTTCTTCGCTTCTGATGTCGCTGAACAGAACGCGTGGGTCTTGCTTGTCGTGCATAAACATCCGGCTACCGCAGCACATGTCGAGTATTGGTTTCATGCGGTCACCTGCTTAAATTCAACCACCCACACCCACGAATTTCTATACCAACTATCCACGCCGTGTATTGACCGCCACAGCTCGGCATATGCGGCTTTTGCTGTTTGATATGGTTGATTATTGTCAGGTACATAAAACCCATTCAACCAATTACCTTCATTACCATAGCGACCAGTGATAATCCCATCAGCTATAGCATCTTCTTCGCTGATATCCTGTAAATGTTCGACACGAACGGCGGTTATTTCCAACAGTATGCGTGAAGCCCAACGGGGCATTTGTGTTGATGACTTCCAGCCATATCTCAGATTATCGTCAGCATCGAAATACTCCGGGAATACGCCACCATCCGCTTTATAGACGCAGTTCTTTATCGACTGGAATGGTTCAGGGTCTTTGTATAATTTATTGGCATTTTCATAATCAACCAGCGGACCCTGCCACGTCTCACGCACCCATAACCGATCACCAATCTTTCCGAGCGGACAGTTAAGGCGAATAGGGTCCCTTAGTAATGGTGAGTCACCAATGGCCCAGCAAGCCTTACCTTCGTCTTTAGCGCAGGTACTGGACATCACCCATCCGTGAAAACTGTAAATGGTCGGTACGGCTTTAATAACCTGCCGCACCTGGCTTTTACGTCCATCCAAAATAGCGCGGACGTCATGGGCTTTTAATGTAATGGCTCTTTCTTTCACAGCGCCCCCTTAATTTCAGAAAATAAAATCACTTTATCTACAGCGGACTCGGCAATTTCTTTATTAGAGATACGCTGGCAGGCGTATCGGATTGCCTCACACGCCCATGCGTAGTGATGCGTTGGTTTGAAGTGCGGACTTAAATTATCCCAATCCCATGGTGATGAGTGTCCATCACATGAATCATCTTCCATATCTGCTTCTGATACGGCATGGCAAAAGGCGTGCTCTGATATGCTTGCGCCGGAATAATTAGAGACAAGTGACTTTAGCTGACCAATACGTGCAGCAAATTCATTGTAAGATGATTTAATTGCTTCTAATGCGCCTTTATCGTTTTCACCATCAAGGAGATCGGCAAGCCATTCTTCTAATGATTCACGGTAATATTTTAGGGTTGAAGATAAATCGACTTCTTTATATGCAGCCGTTACCTCACTGCGACATGATCCCATCTGCAATTTTTCAGCCCAGTACCCGTAATCAATGCGGTCATGATTAAAAAACTGAATCATGTCGTTAATTCTGCTGAACGCCCAC
>NZ_CBCPJD010000037.1:0-2100 GCF_965118875.1 Morganella psychrotolerans | reverse complement strand
GATGACAGTTTTTTAGCACCCAGAATAGCGGTACCGAATTCAACATCCTGTTCACTGGCGGCGGTGTTTTCACCCAGCAGTTCACCTTCTTCCGCCGTACCATCAGCGGTTGACCAGGTAATATCCTGCCCGTTTGAGGTTGTCAGGATCTGCGAAATACCGGCGATACCGCCATACGCTTTCATCTGGTCGACAACTTTATTCAGCATCTGGGTTGGTACGGTGTACCCCCCTTTTTCATCCGGTGAGGTACCCTGCGCGCGCAGTTCTTTAACCGCCTGACGCTCTTCCGCCGTCAGTTCACCGAAACCGCAGCGGAGAAAGCGATCGAATGCTGCTGCACGGCGTTCGGTGGCTTCTGTTTCAGGGTTGCCGGGTAACTGCGTACGCTGCTCGGGCTCTTTATCATCAACAAATTTCTGATCCAGAGAGCGCATTTCTTCTTCACGCCCGATCTGTTCATTCAGGCGATCAAATTCGGTTTTGGCTTCATTCCATTTGCCGCGCTGCTCTTCGGTCATAACGCCGTCACCGACTTTTTCGTGGATAGCACGCATTTCAGTGGCGATGGTATTGCGTTTTTGTTTTAATTCATGAAATTTCATATTGTTACCTTATGCACTTATTAAAGTGAGAAGACGCTCACGCGCCAGTTTTTCATTGACAGCTTTGGTTAAACCACCGCTTTCGCGTGCTTCTTTCCACGCTTCCATTGACCGCACTGTGGAATTTGCAGCCTGATACGCCGGATAAGTCACCGGACTGACGTCATAAAGACGGGAAATTTTATGGATTTCACGGACAACCATGCCGTCATCATCCTGGTACCAGTCATCACCATTCGGCGCTATGCTGAAGGAAAATGAACTCTGATTAACATCACCGCGCAACATGGGTGCGATAACCAGATCACGAATGGTTTGTGTGTCCGGTGCTGTAATGTCATAAACCAGACCCTGCTCATTCACACTCAGGGACAGGGTTCCGGACGATGTCCGCCCGAGAATATAGTTGCGGTCATGATTAAACAGACCACGCACATCGTCATTCAGCACATCATCAAACGCCCCGGGCTTAATAATTTCACGGAATCCCCACATCGGTTCAGACAGGGAATTGAACACCGAGGCAAGCCCGATAATGTGGGTTGGTTTGTTTTCCTCTCCCGGAGCTGCGCGAACTTCGCCGACATAGCTCCGGGTTTCTCTTTCATTACTGCTCATCTTTGTCACCACCTTTTGACTTGTCACTTACAGGCTGCGCCGCATTAACGCTGACCAGCATTTCATCCAGACCATCAACAGGGTTCATATCCTCGAATGCCCTGGCTTCGTTTCTGCTCATCCAGCCGTCAGTGATGGCGAAATGGTAGAATTCACCTCTTTCTTTCGGTGTGCCGCGCAGTAATCCGGCAAGATTAAACCGGACATAAAAACCGGCGAGACGCTCCTGTTTTGTGAATAACCGGCGGTTAAGCTCCTGCTCCCAGTTCACTACCCACGGCATGACCGTGTGACGGACAAACTGAATTGCCTGCTCAGAGATATTCGAGAACGTCGCTTTTTCCAGGTCATTAATCATGTGGGCCGGTACATTAAAAATACCGGCTATCATTGAACGGTTGAGTTTCAGCATATCAATCAGCTGAGCATCCACCGGGGAAACGGTGAGCGCTTTATAATCAAGATCAGCAGGGAGCAGCATGGTTTTATTTTCCTGGCTGCGGAGTGCTACTGATGCCTTTTGCCACATTTCTTTCAGTCTGGCCCAGCCCTCTTTTTGCAACTCACCCTTCACCGACACAATCCCTGCCGGTCTGGCGTTCCCGCCAAAGAATGACGTGGTATATTTCTGACCGGACATTCCCATACCGATGGTTTCAGCATGCTGGACTATCGGACTGACGCCCATCCGCTGATTATTGCCGAGTGCGCGGATGTGGATCATATCGTCAGGACTTATCGCAAAATTGCCCTGCTCGTTATAAACACCGTATGTATACCGCCCGCCGGTGTTCAGCAGCGTGGTTTCCCACGGCATACAGGCTTCCAGATTTATCACTTCCCCTTTCCGGTTACGGACAACATGCGTGTACCCGTT
>NZ_CBCPJD010000036.1:0-2393 GCF_965118875.1 Morganella psychrotolerans | reverse complement strand
ACGGATCCGGATGTATGCAAAAGCGTATCAGTGTGAGGGGGTTATCTGATGAACCTTACTTACGGATCTGTATGTCCCGGCATTGAAGCTGCCTCGGTCGCCTGGGAACCTATCGGGATGATCCCCGCCTGGTTCAGTGAGATTGAGCCGTTCCCGTCAGCAGTACTGGCAGCACACTGGCCGCAGGTAAATAACCTCGGTGATATGACAAAAATTGCGGCAGCGGTTCTTTCCGGAACAGTCACAACGCCCGATCTGCTGGTTGGCGGTACACCATGCCAGGCGTTCAGCGTTGCCGGTCTGCGTGGTGGTTTGAGTGATGAGCGCGGGCAATTAACCCTTTCGTATGTTGAATTGGCGGACAGTATTGATGAAATCAGAGAACAAAACGGCGAGCAGCCGGCAATCATCGTCTGGGAAAACGTCCCCGGCGTTCTCAGCAGCAAAGACAATGCCTTTGGTTGCTTTCTTGCAGGGCTTGCCGGAGAAAGTGAAGAACTCAAACCGACAGGGGAAAGATGGTCAAACGCTGGTTATGTGTCTGGACCGAAAAGAACTGTCGCGTGGCGGATCCTCGATGCTCAATATCTCGGAGTGCCCCAACGCCGCCGCCGTGTCTTCGTTATCGCAAGTGCTAGAAAAGACATCTGTCCCGCAGAAATACTATTTGAGTCCGACAGCCTGCACGGGGATTCTCCGGCGCGCGGAGAAGCGGAACAGACAGTTGCCACCCTTACTAAAAATGGCGTTGGCGCAACAGGCGCAGACGATAACCAGGCACAAGCAGGACACCTAATAGCATTTGGCGGCGGCAATACTTCCGGTGCAATCAAGGTTGCAACTACCTGTACAGCACATGGCGCCCGTTTAGATTTTGATACCGACACTTTTGCAGTACACGGCACTCAGGATCCGGACGTCAATCATGAACTGGCTCATACCCTGGGGCGTAATCACGGACAGGAAAATGCCTGCTTTTCATTCGCTGAAAACAGCCAGGGAGAGGTGAGATTACAGAATGGTGATGGTCAGATTACCGGTCCGTTATCGACAGGTGGCGGCAAGCCTGGGCAGGGATATCCTGCTATCGCTGTAGCCGGGAATATTATCGGCCGGTCCCCTGATAATGGTGGTAACGGAAACGGGTTCGATGAATCGGGCGTTTCTTACACACTGACAAAAACAGATGCTCATGCCATATCAACACAAAACATCGTCCGCCGTCTGACTCCGGTTGAATGTGAACGCTTGCAGGGATTTCAGGATTTTCACACCCGAATCAGCTGGCGCGGTAAAGATGCTGCTGATTGTCCGGATGGTCCGCGTTACCGCGCTATCGGTAATAGCATGGCGGTACCGGTAATGCGCTGGATTGGTGAACGCATTCTTGCCGCGTTATCTAAGGCGGAAACTCCGGATCTGCGCTCAGATTACGTTATTGAGCTGGATGAGCTGCGTAATAAACCCGCTCACATGCTGAAAGATGTCGGTGACCAGTGGTGCACACCGGATGCGCTGTATTGGGGTATCAACGCGAAGTTTGGTCCGTTCACGCTGGATTTATTCACTGATGGCCAGAACAGCAAATGCCAGAATTATTACACCGCTGAAGATAACGCACTTACACAGGACTGGTCAGAAAAGCTAAAAGAGCTGGGCGGCTCAGCATACGGCAATCCTCCTTATTCCCGCAGTAGTTACCACGACAAACAGGCTGTGACCGGTGTCCGTAACATCATGGAGCACGCAAAAGCCATGCGTGAGAAAGGCGGGCGCTATGTATTCCTGTTAAAAGCAGCAACCAGTGAAGTCTGGTGGACTGAGTGGGCAGATCATATCGCGTTTATCCGTGGTCGTGTCGGGTTTGATTTACCGGAATGGTTTGTGCCGGCAGATAAGAAACAGAAACCATCGGGTGCATTCTTTGCCGGGGCAATTGTCGTGCTCGATAAAACATGGACCGGCGACAAAATCAGTTACATCAGCCGTGACGAACTGATCGCCACCGGTGACCTGTTTATTCAGCAGGCACACTGGCTGGTGGAGCGCTCAGGGGAGGCTGCGTAATGATGCTTTACACCCAAATCGCAGCAACCGAACCGGCAGGTACTGAAATGACAATCCTGGACGTGATGAAAAAATACCGGGTTTATCATTCAAAAGCCTGGTCTGCGTTCCGCGTATTAGAGAAAACCGGCGCAATAGAGGTTACCCGCCGCAAGGGCACAACATCGGTATTCCGGTTTACGGCTGATGCAGTGGGATTAATAAAAGCCTATGAAGCGGATGTTTCGTTGCGTCGCCGTCTGCCAAGGTCAGAAGACCGGGTCACTCTCACTTATCAGGATATCTCTGAATCAGCATTCAAACAAAAACAGAACCAGTTGATAGCG
>NZ_CBCPJD010000035.1:0-2416 GCF_965118875.1 Morganella psychrotolerans | reverse complement strand
CCATCTGCTCAGCCAGTTCACGCTGTTTCACATTCCACACAGAGCCTTGTGGCATTTCTACGCGTACATCGAGTCGGGTGTATTCCGGCAGGTCACAGGGATCGCCGTCCTGATAGAAAACGCGGTCGCCATCAGCAGTGACTTCTTTCAGCCGCCAGTTCTGGAAACGTTCCGGTAAATGCGCATGCTGCCGGTGACAGGTTTCGATGATAATCCCGCCGTCTTCCAGTACGCGGTCAGCGACATAGATCAGCTCAAGACCGTTATTGTCTTTCGGTACTGAGATCCCCCCGTTTACGCCCCATGCACCATCTGAGTTATAGCCGAGGATGCCGGTGATATGGTACTGGCCTGTGTCGGTGTGGTGAATGTGAGCACCTTCGGATTCTTCGTTGGTTTCAAAACGGGCGCCTGAGTAAATCTCAATAATTGGGGATGACCGTTTGTAAAAACCGTTGCTGTCAGCAGCCATATTCACCCCAATCACTCCCATGGTCCCACTACCAACAGGGATCGTTGTTTCGCCTTTCCAGCTCCCGCCTCTGTAGAGAGATAAAAAACACCGTCCACCTTCATGATAGATACCTATTGAATCTGCTGGGGCGGAGCTGGAACGTATTGTTAAATTACGTTCACATTGAAGTTGCCCTGCCACATTCGCATTACCTGATTCATTTACTTGAAATGTATATTTATTCAGATTATGGTTATAAATACCACCATAACCACTATCATTTATAACAAGTGATCCCGTTCTTGCTGGAGATGCAAGCTCTCTTTTTGTGTCTCCTTCTACTATTGATTTGCTCACCCACTCGCGCGAAGCAATCGTCCCTTTTTCTATGGGGAAAAACAACTCGCTCCATTTTCCATTCATGTTTACAGATAAAAATACCTTTCCTTTATTGCAATAAAAATGCGCAAAAGTATTGGGAGTATCCATATCAGCGATAGACATTCTATGGGTACAATTTAAAAAACTTTTTACTGTTAATTGACCATCTTTTGTAAGGAATAAGGAGTTGTATTCATTGCCAGCAGCTTTCGCATATAAATAGTCATTATGCGCGCCCCACCACATCGTATTATCGGGATTCATTATCCCTGAGGCTTTTGCGGCCTTGTCTCCTACGCCAAACAAAACCGAGTTAATCCAATCCTGTGAAGCCAGCCCTTTTAAATCCTCCAACGTCACTTTCTGCCCGTTCGGCAGCTCAATTTCAACCTGGCCGGTGTCTGTCATCCACTGCTGCATTGCCTGGAGGAAGTACACAATATAGCCCTGATTCGCTGACATGGTGCGGGCGGCGTCAGAAATGGTATCCGGTACCGTGGTGGCAATAGAATATTTCGCGCCGCTGCGCGTCACCGGGGCATTGAATGACAGCACCAGTTCTGTGTCGCTGTTCACTGCGCGGATCATCATATTTATCGGGTTAGTACCGTTTTCGATACTGATCATTTGCCCCGGCGCCACGCCGTGAATGTTCTTTTTCCACTGCGTTCCGGTGCCGGTGACAATCGGCGATCCGGCTTTTATGGCAATTGTGCCGTCTGTGTAAATCATGGAGTTCCCCTGAATTTTGGACGAAAAAAAACCGCCGGAGCGGTTGAGTTATTTACTTCCATCGCGGGTAAGCATCCGGAGCATAAGCAACAATGCATCCGATATCATTCGCATATGCACCGCCGCCTCCCAATCCGACAAGATTAGATGCCCTCGTCACATAACCATCTTTTGTTACACCGTATCCGAAAACGAAACCACCAAAACTCATTTCGAATGATGTGGAAATATAACTTAGTACCATGCAGCCCGTGTGCCCGCTCCGGTAATCTAATGGTTTTTGTATATCTAATATTGTTCCGCCATAAGTTAAGTCGGATATAATTGTTTTTATTCTTAACGGGAACTTACCAGATGAATAGAATAGTTTATTATCATCATTAAACATATTAACTTTTATTTTTGTATCTATGTCTGACTCTACAATCGGTCTGTAAATATAAATATTCACCGTATTCGTGGTTAAGAACCGCAGATTTTTATTATCCCACCCGTGGCGAAGCATATTTGAACCAATCCCGTCCATCCTCGCATCACGGTGAAAAACAATATACTTATCCCACATAGATGGATATAAAACAGCATAACTCCCACGAACAAAGTCATATATCCCGGGTTCTTTTATTCCGTCTTTGCTCATGTCCAGTATTTTTTCTAAAACATAGGTAATTGAGGACAGAATTCCTAACTCAGCTCCGTTCACTGATATAGCTGGTTTCATCACTACTTCCCCATTAGCTTAAATATATGAATAATAGGAATTGTTGCACTTGCCATTCCACTATCGTGTTCATATTTCCATGTCACCTTATTACCGGAAACATTTATATTTGTTACTGTCGGATAGTT
>NZ_CBCPJD010000034.1:0-3098 GCF_965118875.1 Morganella psychrotolerans | reverse complement strand
GTACCCATATCGCCGGTCATAAATAAATAGCCGGGAACAGTTACGATATCGAACCAGTAATTTGAGTGCTTTGGGTTTGAAAAATGATAATGACGATGTAAACCATCAGATTTAATACACGTCATTTCATGTAACTTAGTGTCGTTTTGAAAGCTCATTACGCACACTCCATTACCATTCGTTTATCACGAACCCATGCACAGCAAGCGCCATCATCACTGTCACAAATCCAGATCATTATCCAGCCGTCACCATCTGGCGGTGTTGGTTCCCATGCTGATACATTCGGGTTACCGTTTTCGAAATAAGCAACCCATGCCGGACTGTCGCAATCAATATCGTCTTCAATAAGTACGTGGTGATATTCCAGATTGCTTCTGTTCATCCAGGCTTTGACTTCGGCTGGCGTCTCCATGTACGGAATATCGGGGTGCGACCAGTATCCGTATTCATCTCTTTCCGGTTTAATGTATGAGACAGCCGCGCCCCGGTTTGAAATCAACAACTCAAACCGCGCCATAAACTGGTGATATGCCTGCGGAGGTGTCAGTGGCTGGATAATGATGTCATCGTGCGGGTCGATAGCATTCAGCATTGACCAGTGACTTCCTGGATCTACTTCAAAATCCCGGCGTTCTGTTGCCAGCATAACCAGGTCGGCATGGTGAATATCAATCGTCATTACCGGTGGCAACCTAAACTTCTCCCGGATAGCGGCATCAACGCGTTTTTCTATCGACTTGTAGTCAGGCAGCATGGCTTTCAGTGGTGAAGTGATATCACCCATGTACGCCTCGGTCGCATCGTGTAACAGGGCTTCCAGTGCATATTCAGGCGGTACAATCTGGCTGACATACACAGAGTGCTGAGCCACGGAGTAGAAGTTTGCTAATTGCCCGGTGAAACGACAGGTATTAGACAACCCGGCGGCAATGTCTTTAATGCAGAATAAATCCGGAGTGATATTGGCAAAATCAATATGCTTTCCGGTGATGGTTGTTATATAGGACATATATCTCTCCACACAATTCAGATAATAAAAAGCCGTTACTTTTTATAAGTAATTAATTCCCTGGTGTCGGGTGGTACTCTATTTAATTATTTTTTCTTTATATTTCAGTAAATCAATCAGGATTTTAATTGCGTTTGATACAAAAAAAAGCATAAGCGCACATTCATGGCGATAACGGAACACCGGGTCTTCACCGTCAAACTCAATTTTATTTACCGGCTTAATACCCTTAAATGTAAATTGGTCGGTTAATTTAAAGGTAATATCGCCTGTTGATAATTCAATCATTGAAACGGTGAAGTTATTATTCAGGCTTTCTTCCAGTTCACCACGGACAGAGTAAAAATCAGTATCGTATTTCACGACCTCTCTTTTTTTCTCCAGTTTGCGTTCCAGCAGGAAGAAGCTGCCAACCTGAAGATTGTTACTGAAGCAATCGTCATCGGTTTTATCGTTCAGCATATTATCAAGACGGGCAGTAACGCCTTTAGATACACCGTCGATGTGGATAGTTTCAGTCTTCACAGATCCGCAGGCTTTAACCAGAGAGGAAATGACCATACTGGCGTGCTGCTTTCGTGAGGTAGCAGCAACGAGAATCCGATCCGTTTCATTGTACAGCGCCAGAACGTGTGTACTTTTGATGAATGCGCGCTTCAGCAGCTCGGCACAGGTTGTTTCTTTGAGTGCTGCCGCGTCAAATTCAATACCTTCATCCAGTAGTTTTTGTGATCGGTCGTACAATTCACGGGCAATAACGGAAGTAGGTAATATTTTTTCGTCGATGCGGTAAGATAATAAAAATCCACCTTCAATCGGGGTGACAATTTCAGCGGTCACGGTATTTGCTATAAAGCCACAACTGAAATAGTGAGACTCCAATACATCAGTAAATAAACATTCCGATAAATGTTTACTTAATGCCTCGGCGGTAGGTAACTCCGCTTTAAATATAATAACGTTTTTAATTGATGGACGTGACATAGTTATTCCCTCATTTGTCTCTTCACACAAAAATAAGACCACCCGCATATTGGCAAAGTATCCGGCAGGATGTGTACGCCGGTGGTCTTATGTTTGTAAAAAATTGCGGCTGGCTGGTGGACTGCACCGTAGTTCGCTCAGCCGCGAACAAGGACTGCATGGTTATTGTTATCTGGTCGTCTTCTCTCTTCACATTATTCGTGCCCGGTTGTTTAACCACCTCGGGCGGCGGTGGTATCTTGGTGTTCTCACACAACCAAGAGGGTAAAGCATGTCAAAGTATTCAGATTTATGGCAAGTGCTTGGAGAAACATTATGCAAGTACCATGGTTTAGATCATTCTCGTTTTATTGAAGGCTATGAAGCTGAGTCCACCATTCGCAAAAAAGCACATTTCCTGTTTCTTCTTGAAGTTGCGTTGTTCGAATACCGGAAAAATGAAATTGGTATCTGGTTCAAGCAATCGCCGGAAGAAACGCTGCATTCATTTATTTACTCAAAAACTGGCATACTTCCTGATCAGTTCGATAAATTAAGTAATAATGCGAAATTAATAGTTTTGCATAAACCACTTACCGAACTGGTGCTTCCTGAAGTGGCTCAAACTCACTTAAATAATCTTGTAAAGCCAGTAGCTTCTGATGACTTTGATATAGATCCTTTTGAAGGTTGGACCCTGGGTACTGGTTGGCAGTATCTAAAGCAAGAATAGCTGCACTAAGCGCTTTCTCAGTGTCGCTCGCCAATCTGGTAACACCAGAGTTAACAAAACCTGTTAACTGACAGACGCGAACGAATGGGTAAAACCGCCTTGACAAATGCTCATACAAATCAACGCCTGTCATATCAGCCGGGTCAACGACTACCTGGCTGTTTTTTTCATTTACTTCAGTCATAACACCCATCTCCCCACACAATTAATACTCTTCACACCGTTATTCAGATACGCAGCCGTTACTGCGTTTTTACTGTTAAAGCACAGCGAGCTTCGTAATCTGCGATATCTTCGTCAAAGCGATCCAGCTTACGTTCGTGGTCGCTGATAGCTCTTTGGCGGTCAGCACGAAGTGATTGCAGGTGGTTAATGTCTTTTGCTTTTTCG
>NZ_CBCPJD010000033.1:0-3110 GCF_965118875.1 Morganella psychrotolerans | reverse complement strand
CCGTCCAAAAGACATCTTCGGGTTGTGAGGTTAAGCGAATAAGCGTACACGGTGGATGCCTAGGCAGTCAGAGGCGATGAAGGACGTGCTAATCTGCGATAAGCGTCGGTAAGGTGATATGAACCGTTATAGCCGACGATTTCCGAATGGGGAAACCCAGTGCAATTCGTTGCACTATCATTAACTGAATACATAGGTTAATGAAGCGAACCGGGAGAACTGAAACATCTAAGTACCCCGAGGAAAAGAAATCAAACGAGATTCCCCCAGTAGCGGCGAGCGAACGGGGAACAGCCCAGAACCTGAATCAACATCAGTATTAGGAGAACGGCCCTGGAAAGGCCGGCCACAGCAGGTGATAGCCCTGTATCCGAAAATGCTGGTGTTGTGAGTTCGATGAGTAAGGCGGGACACGTGTTATCCTGTCTGAATATGGGGGGACCATCCTCCAAGGCTAAATACTCCTGACTGACCGATAGTGAACCAGTACCGTGAGGGAAAGGCGAAAAGAACCCCGGCGAGGGGAGTGAAAAAGAACCTGAAACCGTGTACGTACAAGCAGTGGGAGCACCCTTGTGGTGTGACTGCGTACCTTTTGTATAATGGGTCAGCGACTTATATTCTGTAGCAAGGTTAACCGAATAGGGGAGCCGCAGGGAAACCGAGTCTTAACTGGGCGAATTAGTTGCAGGGTATAGACCCGAAACCCGGTGATCTAGCCATGGGCAGGTTGAAGGTTGGGTAACACTAACTGGAGGACCGAACCGACTAATGTTGAAAAATTAGCGGATGACTTGTGGCTGGGGGTGAAAGGCCAATCAAACCGGGAGATAGCTGGTTCTCCCCGAAAGCTATTTAGGTAGCGCCTCGTGAATTTATCTCCGGGGGTAGAGCACTGTTTCGGCTAGGGGGTCATCCCGACTTACCAACCCGATGCAAACTACGAATACCGGAGAATATTATCACGGGAGACACACGGCGGGTGCTAACGTTCGTCGTGAAGAGGGAAACAACCCAGACCGCCGGCTAAGGTCCCAAAGTCATAATTAAGTGGGAAACGAAGTGGGAAGGCTCAGACAGCCAGGATGTTGGCTTAGAAGCAGCCATCATTTAAAGAAAGCGTAATAGCTCACTGGTCGAGTCGGCCTGCGCGGAAGATGTAACGGGGCTAAATTATGCACCGAAGCCGCGGCAGCGATATGTAAATATTGTTGGGTAGGGGAGCGTTCTGTAAGCCGTTGAAGGTGACCTGTGAGGGTTGCTGGAGGTATCAGAAGTGCGAATGCTGACATAAGTAACGATAATGCGGGTGAAAAACCCGCACGCCGGAAGACCAAGGGTTCCTGTTCAACGTTAATCGGAGCAGGGTGAGTCGACCCCTAAGGCGAGGCTGAAAAGCGTAGTCGATGGATAACGGGTTAATATTCCCGTACTGGTGGTAACTGCGAAGGGGGGACGGAGAAGGCTAAATCATCCGGGCGACGGTTGTCCCGGTTTAAGCGTGAAGGTGGACTGACTAGGAAAATCCGGTCGGTTATTAAACACTGAGGCGTGACGACGAGCCACTACGGTGGCGAAGTGATTGATGCCCTGCTTCCTGGAAAAGCCTCTAAGCATCAGGTTATCATTGATCGTACCCCAAACCGACACAGGTGGTCAGGTAGAGAATACTCAGGCGCTTGAGAGAACTCGGGTGAAGGAACTAGGCAAAATGGTGCCGTAACTTCGGGAGAAGGCACGCTGGCATTAGGTGAAGTCCCTCGCGGACGGAGCTGAAGCCAGCCGCAGATACCAGCTGGCTGCAACTGTTTATTAAAAACACAGCACTGTGCAAACACGAAAGTGGACGTATACGGTGTGACGCCTGCCCGGTGCCGGAAGGTTAATTGATGGGGTTAGCGCAAGCGAAGCTCCTGATCGAAGCCCCGGTAAACGGCGGCCGTAACTATAACGGTCCTAAGGTAGCGAAATTCCTTGTCGGGTAAGTTCCGACCTGCACGAATGGCGTAATGATGGCCAGGCTGTCTCCACCCGAGACTCAGTGAAATTGAACTCGCTGTGAAGATGCAGTGTACCCGCGGCAAGACGGAAAGACCCCGTGAACCTTTACTATAGCTTGACACTGAACATTGAATCTTGATGTGTAGGATAGGTGGGAGGCAACGAAATGTGGACGCCAGTCTGCATGGAGCCAACCTTGAAATACCACCCTTTAACATTTGATGTTCTAACCCGGGTCCATAATCTGGATCGGGGACCGTGTCTGGTGGGTAGTTTGACTGGGGCGGTCTCCTCCCAAAGAGTAACGGAGGAGCACGAAGGTTGGCTAAGCATGGTCGGACATCATGCGGTTAGTGCAAAGGCATAAGCCAGCTTGACTGCGAGAGTGACAGCTCGAGCAGGTACGAAAGTAGGTCTTAGTGATCCGGTGGTTCTGAATGGAAGGGCCATCGCTCAACGGATAAAAGGTACTCCGGGGATAACAGGCTGATACCGCCCAAGAGTTCATATCGACGGCGGTGTTTGGCACCTCGATGTCGGCTCATCACATCCTGGGGCTGAAGTAGGTCCCAAGGGTATGGCTGTTCGCCATTTAAAGTGGTACGCGAGCTGGGTTTAGAACGTCGTGAGACAGTTCGGTCCCTATCTGCCGTGGGCGTTGGAAGATTGAGAGGGGCTGCTCCTAGTACGAGAGGACCGGAGTGGACGCACCACTGGTGTACGGGTTGTGATGCCAATTGCATTGCCCGGTAGCTAAGTGCGGAAAAGATAACCGCTGAAAGCATCTAAGCGGGAAACTTGCCTCGAGATGAGTCTTCCCTGACCCTTTAAGGGTCCTGAAGGAACGTTTGAGACTAAGACGTTGATAGGCTGGGTGTGTAAGTACAGCGATGTATTGAGCTAACCAGTACTAATGAACCGAGAGGCTTAACCTGACAACACCGAAGGTGTTTTGAGTTGAGAGACGAAGTAAAATCAATTTTTCGGATGACGGGTGATGAATATATTCATACCGGTTATTTAACAGCTTGTTTTGGATAACAGAATTTGCCTGGCGGCACTAGCGCGGTGGTCCCACCTGATCCCATGCCGAACTCAGAAGTGAAACG
>NZ_CBCPJD010000032.1:0-4178 GCF_965118875.1 Morganella psychrotolerans | reverse complement strand
CACGGTAGTGATTGCAGCTGTCAGGGTAGTTTTACCGTGGTCAACGTGGCCGATAGTACCAACGTTAACGTGCGGTTTCGTACGTTCAAACTTTTCTTTAGACATTAGATTGTCCCTCTGAGACACGGAATCGGTGGTTACACCACATCAACCAAGCAGTATTGCTTGTCTGGGTATTTACAGAGATAGAAATCAGGGAGGGGAGAACAACGGAAGTGGTGCTGATAGGCAGATTCGAACTGCCGACCTCACCCTTACCAAGGGTGTGCTCTACCAACTGAGCTATATCAGCACATCTTGGAGCGGGCAGCGGGAATCGAACCCGCATCATCAGCTTGGAAGGCTGAGGTAATAGCCATTATACGATGCCCGCGTGAACTCGGCTACCTGACTTAAATCGGCTGTAACTGAATCTCAGGTATTTTACATCGAAGGAGTGATGAATAAAACACCCGGGATAATAATTCACACTAGATGGTGGTGGGAGAAGGATTCGAACCTTCGAAGTCTGTGACGGCAGATTTACAGTCTGCTCCCTTTGGCCGCTTGGGTATCCCACCTGATCTAAATTTTTAATTGGTGCCGGCACCAAGAGTCGAACTCGGGACCTACTGATTACAAGTCAGTTGCTCTACCAACTGAGCTATGCCGGCATCAAGTGCTGCGCATTCTATGGAGACTTTGCGCAGGATGCAACAAAAAAATTGCTGAAATTGTTCTTTTGCTCACAAAGTACGCATTCTTCCGTGTTTCGCTGTTTTTTTCAATAGGTAATGTACAAAATAGCAGCACCAGTTATAACATCTGAGGTTAGACAATCACACAGACTGACTATACAAAATTCAATAATCAGATTATTTTTAGCACTTTATTTATATCTTTCGTAATGCAATTTATGTCTCCGACATCAAAAAAAATGCATTTTTTCAAAAAAATTGCTACGCCTGACTTCCATCTCTCGCTATGATGCGAATTATTTTTTGGCCGGTACGGGTTTTTATGACCGGTCCAACCTGCGTAATAAAGGCAGACGTTGGTTTATGTATAAAGAAAAATCGCTCTCTCCTTATCTTCATTTCAGCCGTAGTCAGTGGGCCACTTTGCGTAACTCGGTCCCGATGACCCTATCTGAGCAGGAAATTGACGAGCTGCGCGGTATTCACGATGAAATTTCTATTGATGAAGTTATCGCGATTTATCTGCCATTATCCCGGTTACTGAATTTCTATATCAGTTCAAATCTGCGCCGCCAGGCCGTGCTCGAGCAGTTTCTCGGCAGAAATGAAGCCAAGGTACCTTATGTGATTGGCATTGCCGGCAGTGTTTCTGTCGGTAAAAGCACGACTGCCCGCTTGCTTCAGGCACTTCTGAGCCGCTGGCCCGAACATCGGAAAGTGGATCTGATCACCACAGATGGTTTTCTTCATCCTAATTCGGTGCTCAATGAGCGCGGGATCATGAGAAAGAAAGGCTTTCCTGAATCTTACGATATGCACAATCTTGTCCGCTTTGTGTCAGAAGTAAAATCCGGTACACCAAAAGTGCTGGCGCCGGTCTATTCACATCTGACCTATGACATCATGCCGGATAAGCAACTTGTGGTGGAGCAGCCGGATATTGTCATTCTGGAAGGATTGAACGTGCTGCAAAGCGGCATGGATTATCCGCAGTCATTGCACCATGTGTTTGTTTCAGATTTTGTGGATTTCTCTATTTACGTGGATGCACCGGAAGAGTTGCTGAAAAGCTGGTATATCGGGCGTTTCCTGAAATTTCGTCAGGGTGCGTTTACCGATCCGAACTCCTATTTCCATCATTACGCGCAATTGGAAGAGAGTGAAGCTGTCGGTATCGCATCAACTATCTGGGATGAAATCAACGGACTCAACCTGCACGAAAATATTTTGCCGACCAGAGAACGTGCCAGTTTAGTGATGACGAAAGGCGCAAATCACATGGTGACAAATGTGAAGCTGCGAAAATAGTAAATTATTCTGTTAAAAACAAACCGGGATTACACCGGTTTGTTTTTTGTATTGATGCCACGCAGTGAGATTTCTCCGCCGATATAGGGGGTAATTTCGCCGAATTGATCTAATAATAACGCACCCTGTGTGTTAATCCCACGAGATACACCAATCACTTCCCGCTCACCAATGATTAACTTCACTTCTCGGTTAAGATAGTTATCAAATGCATACCAGCGCTCAATAAAAGGCGTGAGCCCGCTTTTTTCAAACAGATGAAGCGCATCAATCAGATGATTGATAAATGCAGCAGCCAGTGTATTTCGATCAATATGGATACCTGATTGCTCCAGATTGATCCACTGCTGCCCAATCTGATCCGTATTGGTATTTTCCATCGTCAGATTGATACCAATCCCGATGATGACATGTGCTGCATCACCTGTTTTTCCCTGCAGCTCAACTAAAATGCCGGCCAATTTTTTATCTTCAAGATATAAATCATTCGGCCATTTTACTTTTACGCCTGTTGCACCCAGTTCGTGCAGTGTTTCAGCAAGAACGATACCGACCACCAGACTCAGCCCGATTGCCGCCGCCGGCCCTTGCTCCAGACGCCAGTATAGTGAGAGATACAAGTTTCGCCCGAACGGGGATACCCATTGACGCCCGCGGCGTCCACGACCCGCATACTGATATTCAGCCACGCACGCATCACCGGATGACAGTTGTCCGATCTTATCCAGCAAATGCTGATTGGTAGAACTGATAACAGGTAGCACATCTATTTGCCGGCCAGGTAAGAGTGCATTGATAACCTCTGATTGCAGCAGGTTCATCGGTGCAAAGAGACGATAGCCTTTCCCTGTCACCGTCTCCATCTCAATACCCATTTCGCGCAATGTCCGGATATGTTTATTAATACCCGCCCGGCTCATGCCGAGTTTGTCACCAAGCTGTTCACCTGAATGGAATTCACCATCAGACAAGATCCGGATGAGCGTCAGAGGCATGCTGTAATCTTTCATGCGATGGCCTCTGTTGCGTTGATTTCACCAGTTGCACCAATGAAACGGACTTCCGGCTCTAATTCAATCTGAAAACGGGCAGCGACCTGCTGGCGGACATAACGGGCAAGACAAATAACATCAGCCCCTGTCGCCAACTCTCGGTTGATAAGCACCAGAGCCTGATTCACATGCACGGATGCGCCGCCTTCTGAATGTCCTTTCAGATGACACTGATCAATCAGCCAGCCTGCTGCCAGTTTTATACCATCCTCAACCACATACTGCGGACAGGTTGGATATTCCGCTTTTATTTGCTGAGCGAGTTCAGTGCTGATTACCGGGTTTTTGAAGAAACTACCGGCATTACCGGTAATTTTAGGATCCGGTAATTTTTGTGTCCGCATATTGCAAACCATATCGAAAATCTGCTGTGGTGTGACTGTCGCCGGATCCAGTGCTTTTAAATCGCCGTAGCTCAGTTCAGGAGCCCATTGCTTAGGTAGCTTCAGGCCAACCGCAGTAATCGCATAACTGTCCTGATATTCATGTTTAAAGATACTGTCCCGATAGCCAAACCGACAGGCGTCTGCGCTCAGTCGTTCTGTCCTGCCATCTGCAAGAGATGTAACATCGACATAATCACAGATATCTTTAAATTCAATGCCGTATGCGCCAATATTCTGGATAGGTGCCGTACCGGCACACCCGGGAATCAATGCCAGGTTTTCCATTCCGCAGATCCCGTTTATCAGTAAAAAATGGATCAAATCATGCCAGTTTTCGCCGGCACCCACATCAACCAGCCACGCCGTTGGTGTTTCGCGGATAGTTTTTCCCATAATTTGATTCAGCACTACCGTGCCGGCAAAATCAGTGGTAAACAGGACATTACTCCCGCCACCTAACAACAGGAAAGGGACATGTGCCGCCTGTGCAGCCTGCCATAAATGACACAGCTCAGAAACCGTTTCAGCCGTTTCTATATTTAACGCACAGGCTTCAATACCAAAAGTATGTAACAGGCGAAGTGAATTAGCGGACTCAAGGGACATAATGAAAACTCATCGGACAAACATATGACTAGTTTATCAGTCAACAGACGCGTAGCACAGCAAAGCGATACATTTGACAACTTTGACGGCAGATAAACGCAAAAAAGCCACCCATTGGGTGGCTTTTCGGCTTAAATAATAACCTGGCG
>NZ_CBCPJD010000031.1:0-4635 GCF_965118875.1 Morganella psychrotolerans | reverse complement strand
CACCTTAATCATCGGGTCAACGGCGCGCCGGACTTTACTTAGATCGTCATGCAACAGCACCTTACATTCCACATCGGTATAAATTTTTCCGGGCTGAATATCGCTACCTGTATGGCCATAACAAACGGTAAGAACACCGCCAACATCCGGATAAGGTTCGTATCTCACACCCTCATAGGCAGGGATTAGCACCAGCGCAGCCGCAATCGCACCACCGGCACAGGCTGCCATTACCTTTTTAATCAGATTGTTATTCACGCTGCCCTCCGGATTTAAGCTGGAATTCTTTTCGTTTGTAGTACCAATTCACGGCGAATGTCCCGATGGTGCAGATGATGCCAATAAAGACAGCCCACTGATCGAGTGACATAACACCGAAAATGGCAGCAATGAGCCCCCACGCATAAGCAAAGGGGCTGGAGTATTTTTCAGGCATACGCATGCACCACCCCCTGCGGAGTGTTCCGTTATTGATTTAATGGGAAATGCCGCAACCGGTTTATACGTTCCAAACAGATGAATGTGAGGTGGTTGCGGCATTATTCGGGTAAGCCCACCAGCGGCGGGAAGGCAATAAGAAGAGCACTGTGGCCGAATACGGGTTAGGTAATGAGCCTGTCGTATTCCAATGCTCTTATTGTTGCGGGTAATAAAAAAGGCCGCCTAAGCGACCTGTTTATAATTCATACATCCAACTATGTGTATAAGTTATTCGATAATACATCATGAGTTTCTAAAATTAATTCATCTATTTTTTTAAGCAACTCTTCTTTTTGTGATTGACTATCAACAGAACCCTGCTTGTATAATTTTATAATATCAGGAAGTGAATTATGTATTGACTCAATTTTATCCAATAATTTTTCTTGATTTTTATTCTTATAATCAAGGAGAAGGCGTACCTTGTTATAATAAACACTCCCTTGATTAGCTACCTCAGCAAGGCTATCTTCTGTTTTTCCCATTGCTTTTCTATCACTCTCCTTTAGGTATTCATAAAAAGTAGTCAATAATTGAAAAACTATATCTATGCTGGATAAATATGATGCAATGGTAACCCTTAATTCTTTCGAAATTTCTTTTGTCCTTGACAATGAGTTTTGGTACTCAGCTAATTTATAATTTTGTTTTAAGGCATGCCAAGCAATACAAGAAGGTATTAATGCGGCAAAGAAAGCGCTGATGACAGTTTCCCAAGAAAAGGATGTTTCCACTACTACTTGTGGAATTTTTCCGACAACTACAGAAACCTGTTCCTGCAACTCACCGGTTGCATCAAAAAAATACGGAACCCCTTTCCAACTTGCCACATAATATCCTTAATAAAAAACCCCGCATTCGCGAGGTTTGAAATTTATCAGTGTGGATAGTTATAAAAATCCCACTATGGGTAAACACTATAACAAATCCGGACAAATATCAATGCTTATAATTAAAGCTGTATCAATTGGTAACCATACCAAATAATACCTCTGCGCAATCTTCCTCGATGTAGCACTTCTCCACCAGCAGTTCATGGAATGACTTCCAGTTACGCCGCCATGTTCTCTCGTTCAAACCCGGCACCAGATGCTTTATTGCATTATAGGCTTTCGATGATGGCATACGGCGATAGCCACGACCCGAGCAACGGGGGCAATCTTTAATCATCGGTATACCCTTTAATTCGGTTTGCTCTTCATCTGGTACCTTACCCCGACCTTTGCACTGGCAGCGATAATGCACCAGACCTTTCCCGTCACAGATACCACAGGCTTCACCAACCTGTTCATTGCGAATGTCCGGCTCAATGATCACAATGCCATCTTTATTTGTAATGCCGGGGTGCTTCACTACCGCTTTCATGGTGTAAATCATCCCCTCACCAGCACATGACGGACACTGGCAGGATGAGCCCGCTGATCTGGCGTAATCTTCAAATGCCATTTTTGCCAGAATGGTCATGCACTGCGCCAGGCGGTTTCCTGCTGCTTTTTTTACCAGGTGCGGAACTGTCTTTAATGCGTACTGAGTCAGGGCTTCCACCGTCTTGTATTTATCATCAATGCTCACATCATTCTTCGCAAAGAACGCATTCATGCCAAATTGGGCTTTCTGCTCCGTCATGCCGAGGGCGGCGGCTGTATCCATGCCTTTTAGTCTGTCCGGTGATGTCGAATGTGCCGAATCGCTGAACATAGGTGATTTCGGGTGGAACTGCTTCAGTGCTGATTCTAATTTCATGTTTATCTCTCCGCGCTCCGTACAGCGCATTAACCAAAGGCTCCGATCCCGAGGGTTCGGTTTAAAAAGCTGAACAACAAATCTAACTGACTGCCGTGCTCCGCTTCCCAGGCGTTCGGGTCACGGTGTAACTCGTCATGGTGAACACGGCATAGCGGGATAGCGAACAGGTCGTGTGTCTTGGTTCCCGTTCCGCCGGTACCGTGTCCGATGATGTGATGCGGATCGTCTGCCTGTTGGCTGCACACACAGCACGGCTGGCTTTTGACCCATTTCAGGTATTTGGTGCTCTCCCACCGTTTGAGTTTCGGGATCTTGAAAAAACTGGCTGGTGGCTCGGGATCAACCGCTATCTTTACTACCGGCTTTATCTGCTCAATTCTGTCCTGAACGCGGTCCTTAAAAGTACGATCACGCTGGACGATGGAATGTTCGGTTATCTGCCAGGCATCACCCCGGTCCTCTTGCTCGCACAGGATGTACATGTGAATAAATTCAGGCAGGTGATCGCTGATGCGGTGCATAACAGACCAGGTGAATAAATCAGACGGATTCAGAAAATGACCATCCGGGAGCCGTAAATCCGTCAGAATGCTGTTAACAATCCACACGCGGCGATTATCCAGCATGATTTTATCTGCCTGCTGCTGGTGGATCTTACCTTTCCTGATAGCGTTATCGTGATGCCAGCACGTCCGGATGCACCCGCCTTTATGCTCTGTGATGACCAGTTCGTGATGATGGTAAGGCTCGGTATCATCTTTAATCTGGCAGCTTTTAACGGATGTAATGAAGTGACTGAATGATGCCATGCCTCCCGCCGCCTTTATCACCTCGGGCTTATCCATAAACCAGAGGATCTGTTTATCATTCAGCAGGGGCTGCAGGTCATGCGGTATTTTCCCTGACGGCAAATGTTCCATAAATTTCGGCGCGCGGCTCAGTACATAACGGGTACCACTGTAAAAATCCTGTGATGCAGCTCCGGGATTAAATAACAGGATCCGCGCTTCTCTCTGGATATAACCGGCAAGAAGATAACTCATCAGGCGACCGCTCCTTCTACCTGAGACGTACCCCACAAGCCCGCAACCCATTTCACACCCTTTGATGTGAACCGTGCCATTGAGAATGAGTGGTTGTTCGTCGCGCAAGTGCCGGTTTTTATGTCAAAGCGACCCGCATCAATATGGTTCTGGTATACCGCCCATGAGCCATTCAGCCGGTACATGATTTTCTGATCCAGAAGGAACATCCGGAATTCCGGTTCTTTTACCTTCAGCAGCTTACACACCTGACGAAATGTCATGGAGCCGGTTGTTTCAACATAGCGATCGACAAATTCCGCCTTAGGTGCAGCGATTGCCAGTGCGCGGGCTTTCTCTTCCAGCTGCTCATTCAGATCCGCGGCTAATCTCAGGGCTTCGGTATATGACTGCGGGATTTTTGGTTGCTGCTGCTCTTCCAGTTCCTGCCAGCGGTCGACTATTTTTGCGGTAAATTCCGGGGACAGTCTCGCCACCAGCACCAGAGAATCCCGTTTATTAAGGTGGCACTCGGTATATGTGTTTCCGTTATGTTCAAAATCGAACCACGCCAACGGCGTAGTTAAAATTCCGGCAATATCCAGCCGCTCCGCTGAGCGTTTTACATCACCGTGGCGACTACCTGTCAGTTCGGCAATTTCCCGGCTGGACATGGTCACCGTCTGATTCTGCATTACCGGTGAAATACTGACTTCATGGGTTATCTGCTGCATCGTTATCTCTCCACTCATTAAGCGCAGCCGTATACCGCGCGTTTTACATAAGGGCTGATTGTCACCACGGCTTTACCACCAGCGACTTTCTCACCCCACTCAATATCAAGATGTTTAACCTGACTGTCGTCCTGCCAGACTCCTGCATGTGTCAGCGCGTCCTGTATTGCTTTGATAAAGTTATCCAGATCCCGGCGGCGGTTGCAGGGCGGGAACAGAGACAGCCTCATGCTGATATCACCGGTGATCGGCTTTGGCGTTCTGCCTTTGAAATGCTCCAGTACATCCGCCATCACATTGAGCCGGAACCGCCGACCTTTCTCACTAATCAGCACCCGACCCTTTAAGGCTCCCCGCGATGGGGAGCGCCAGTAGGTGTTCATGCTCGGCGGGAACGGGAGGTGCAGGGTTAATTTGTCGTGCATGGTACTCTCCGGTTCCAGGCTACGATTGCATCTGATTCATCAAAGCGCTTAATCCGGACACCACATTCGTCACAGGCAATTCCGAACAGCGTCAGCTCCCGATATATCGGTTTATGAATTGTGATGCTCTTACACCCACACAACGGGCATGGTTTCAGGGCTTGTATGTTATCCGTCATTTCTGATCCCGTTTACCTTTCTCAGTACCCGCTGCTTTGCCGTAAATGC
>NZ_CBCPJD010000030.1:0-11758 GCF_965118875.1 Morganella psychrotolerans | reverse complement strand
GGTGTCTTCTGTGAACGGCCCGAATTCCCAGTTAATTTTAATACCGAAAACCAGTGTTGATGCACGGAAGTTAAGCGGCACCGGCGGATCCCCGACTTTGCCGGTCAGCCGGGTTTCTTCTGAATACCCCCAGCCGCTGGATATCTCAGCCGCATTGATTGCCCGGACGCGCACCAGATAACGCCCTGAATACACGCCCTGCACTTCAAATGACGTAGTTGAGTTACGTAATACGTTTATCCAGTTACCATCATCACGCCGCCACTGCGCTTCATAGGCGATGGCATTGTCTGCCGGTTGCCAGGTTGCCCGCATGGTTTCCACGCTGATCCCCTGCCGGATGACAGAGTAAGAATCAATAATGATGTCTTTCGGCGGGAACTGGTTGCCGGGCGGGATCACACTTACCGGGCGCTCATCGAGCACCGCGCCGGTATCAATCCGGTCATATTTGTCAGGGTCGTGCGCGGTGGCCGAGATGGTGAATGTGCCGTCGTCGTTCTCTGTCACGCTGATAACGCGGTATTGCTGTGCGTACAGGTCGTCAGATTCAACCACCCACACACATTCCGCCTCAGGCGCTTCACTGTACGCGGTGGTGACGGTGATAATGTTATCAGTGACCATCTGAATAGTGCGGGCCTGTGATTTACCGGACGGCAGGTTGAGCATCAGCCGGTCCCCTGCTGCGGCGTCAGCTTTACGGTCGAGGGTGATACTCCGCCCGTCTGCGGCACTGACGCGTCCGCCGGTTACTTTTCCGGATACCCACTCATCGGCAACCGCAATGATGTACCCGGGCTGCGGGATATTGCCGTCCATACCGACACCGAAGGTCACCATACGGTCTTTATTGTTGGTCAGAATGCCCCACCGTCCCTTACGGTTGGCTTCGGATTGCCGGCTGCAACCAATGGCGGTCATTTCCAGCTGATTAAAGCCGAACCGTGATACCAGCTCTGTTTCAAATACCGGCTCCATGGCATCGGAGTAACCATTAAGCGGATCCGAATACGATACCAGCGCAGAGGAATAACGGGCTTTGCTGCTGCTCCCGGAGTACCCGAAATGACCCTCAATGACGTTGGCTTTTGTGTAGCTGTAATCAATATCGCGCGGCATATCCGCCAGGGTGACAATCTGATTACCACCCCAGTAGGTCATGCCCCGGAAGATAGCGGCAAAGTCACGCAGCACGGTGTATGCCTCGTTTCTGTCCTGCACGTAGACATCACACACATAGCGCGGCTCGGTACCGCTGCCGCCCCTGCCGTCCGGCACCAACTGGTCACAGTATTGTGCAACGCGGTACAGCTCCCATTTGTCGATATTCTGCATTTTGATGCGGTCGCCAAGACCGAAGCGATCAGAAACGACGATGTCGTAAAATATCCAGGCGGGGTTATTGGTCCACGCCCATTTAAACGAGCCGTCCCACGTTCCGGAGTAGGCGCGGTGTTCCGGATCGTAATTCGATGGTACCCGGATAACGCGCATCTTCGGTTCACAGGTGATCTGCGGAATGCTGCCGTTAAACTGTTTTGAGTCAAACTCGATGTAGAGCAGTGCGGTATGAGGATAAGTCAGTTTGGCGTCAATTACTTCGGTGTAGCTTTGCAGCACTATCGCGTCACCGATTTTGGCGCTGTTCGCATCCGGGGTGATTTTACGGACGCGCAGCGTCCATGATGTGGCGGACTGCGGCAGTTCGATACGGTGGGTGCGCTCATAGCCTGAGGTGGTTTTGCCTTTGGCACTGCCGTCCACCGCCGTTTTCCAGCTCCCGCCGTCTGTTTGCAGATCAATGGCGTATTTTACTTCGTTGCCGGTCATGTCGCCGTTATCTTCCTGACGGAACAGTGACGGCCATTTCAGGCGGATACGGATCGCAGATAACTGCGGGTTGGTGAATGCGCGAACCCACGGAGTGTTACTCTGAATAACGGTACCGACATTAATTTCATTTTCAGCAGACGGCATTCCCGGAATGTAGGTTTGTGCCTGAGTGCCTGGACGGTATTCCCAAACCACGCCGCTGAAGTTCTCTGAGCCGTCATAATTCAGCAGCGGTGTACTATCCAGAAAGATATTTTTCCCGGTCAGATCACCGGCAAATTCTCCCTCACCGAGCGCCAGAAGTAACTTTGCTTTTGCTGTGGATTGTAAGTCGTCCGGCTGTTCTACAGGCGTGCGCGGGCTGCTGTCGCCACCTTTGCGACCGGTGATTGAGTTCATCATGGGGTTTCCTGATAAAAACTGAGAAAGGGGTTACTGCTGATCTTCGACGTAGATACCGGCTGAAATAATGGCACCACCTATGCGGCGTTTGCCGTAACCGATAGGAACAGGATAGCCCTGTGAAACAGTGTTAGTCGGGGATCCGAATGCGTATGAGGGCTTGTTTTCGCCCTGGTCTTTCATGGCGAGTCCGCCGGGCTGCGGGGACAGCATTTGGATTACGCCGCCGAGTGCCATTGCCGCACCCATTTGCATCATCGCCCCACCAACCGGTGAAGCCCACCCATACGAAAGCATAGAAACCAAAGCGCCAGCGACAACCAAAACGGCACCAAAAATAGTTTGTAGTGCGCCAGCTTTTTTACTGCCAATAATGACAGGTACAATACGAATGACATCTCCGGTCACAGGTAGCCCGAGATCATCTTTACCAATATTTTTCTTTCCACGGAATACGGCATAAGTCAGCCCCCGCGCCTTACTTGTATTTAAAAATTGCTCAACCCCCGGGATCGTACAACATAGTGCGCGGATTGATTCTGATGTTGTGCTGATGAGTCTCTGATGTACTTTGCCAAAAGTTTTACCAAGAACGCCACCGAGCTCTATATTTACCATTATTTCCTGTGACATATTCCACCTATAAAAAACCCGCAGCAGCGGGTTTAGATAATATTACTGATAACCACAACTATCTTTTCGATAAAATGGCATGTGCCAGGCTGTGTTGTTTTGCAAAATTGTAAATTCTGGTTTAGTTCCTACGTAGCCACCATATGAATTTTTTGCATTCAATGTGTAATCAACAATCCAACCAAAGTTTACCTTGCCATTAAATATGCACCACCCCTTCCTTGGTTCGGAGAAAGAATACACTGCTGACATAGGATCTTTTAAGCGGCTCTCCTGGTATGCTTTTACTTTTGCCTCATACAGTTCTTTACTAGGCTTATCACCGTAGTCAGCATGCTGCTCCTCTATCATTGTTGGTTTTGCTACGCAGCCAGATATAAATAATGCTACAAGAATGATAAATATATTTTTCATGACACCATCCAGATAATATAAACACATTGACAAGGGTATCCGTGGTTAATTATTTTGTCATGAATATTTTATGTCTCAGTATCATAACTGTGCGGTCGCGCCAGTACCCACCATAGGGAGCCCGCTGACTAAGGTGTCCGTATAAATGATGCAGGAGCATATTATCCGCCAGGAGGACGCCTGCATGGTTGGCGACTTTTGCTTGTACCTGCATCACGATAACATCGCCGGGCTGAGGATCTGCAACCTGAACAAAGCCAGCCGCCTGCCAATTATCGGCATAGCGGTTTTCGCCCTGCTCCCACCACGGATAATCAACACGTCCGTCAGGTAGGTGAATGCTATACTCCTGCCGGTAATAATCCATCACCAGCCCGTAGCAATCAGTAAAGCCGAGCACAAACAGTCGCCCCACCAGCGGAAGGTCGCCGCGTGGTTGAATGGTACGGATATCACCTTCCGGACAACTGACGATATACCACGGAACCCCTAGCGCATCACACTGCGCCTTATCCAGTTCAGAGGGTTGTGTGGTGGCGTCCGGGTGACTGTGAACAACGCCGGTCACCGTTCCCCAGTCTTCGGCGGCGGCGTAATCTTCCGGCGATAAAATAAAGTGTTCTTCCGGCTCACCGGCAACATTGCGGCACGGGAAATATTTTATAACGCGGGATTTTTGAGCGATCACCCCGCAGCATTCACGGGGATATTCCTGTTCGGCATGTGCAAAAATAGCATCCTGAATAGTTTTACGCATGACTATTTCCTTAATAACGATGTTCCCGGAAAACCACCGAACGGGATCGGGTTGTTTTTGCCAAAGCGCAGGAAGCAGCCGGTGTTCAGCATACCGCTGCACTGATCCTGTGCGGGGTCGTCAACCGGATTTCCGTGTTTATCGAACCAGCCGTTTTGCCCGGCATAGCTGCAACCGTCACCGGATTTATATTTACCGCGAATGCACCAGGTACACATAGAATGTAACTGGCGGGTCGGGATCAGAACACCTTGTAAATCCATCGGACTGGCTAATTCAAACTCAACGATTTCACCGGTTTCTGAGGGTTTGCTGTCAATGTAGAAAACAGATACCCGCTCCTGTGTCGGATCCGCTGTTGGGTTACCCTCCGGGAAATTGGCGGCATCGAGATAATGTACCAGCGTGTCATGTATCGTAACCTTTGCTTTCAGCATGTCGTCATAGGCAAGGCACAGCGCCGTGATCGACCCGTCCAGATTGGCAACGGATAACTTAGGCTGCGCGCCGGAACCGGTTGTTGATGCTTCCAGCCCCTCGATATGCACCGGCCACGCCCGGTATTCTTCACCTTGCCACCAGACAGATTTAGCCGGCAGCTTTTCGGCATCACCACCGACCGCCGCAATTTCGGCTTCGGTGTGCGGTATGTTATAGGCATGAAAGCGCAGAATGTCCGGCGCGCCGAACGCTGAGCCGTCAACCTCAAACAACCGGACAGCACTGCCCGGCTCCAGCCTTTGATAATCTGATGTGATCATGGTTTAAATGCCTGGGTAAAGGTGAGGGAAAGAGAGTAATTATTGCTCCCCAGCGGGGTCAGCTTCGGGTCTTCGCAGCGGTATAAGCCTAGCGGCTCCAGCGGTGGGCGCCACTGAAACGCCCGGATCCCGCCGTGATTATCAATGAACCGGCGGATTTCAGTGACGTATTCATCATTGCCGACAAACTCAAGTGACCATTTCTGATTGCGGGAATTAATACCATCACCAGATACCTGTTCGTACCCGTCACCGAATTTAGCCTTCCGGGTTTTGTAGGTTACTTCTTCAACGGGGTTTACCCGCGGGCACCATGTGAATATTTCTATCATTATCGTTTCCCGTATACAGCATTCCAGAGCGGCGTACCAGGCCTCTGAACCTGTTCATTAATTGTGGTGGTGATTTCAGATTTGAGTTGCTGCTTAATGCCTGATGTATCAGCTTTGTCCTGATTCCCTTGGGCGTTGGCGCTTCCAAAATGAATATCCCCGATACTGACCGGCATATAAACACCGGCGGGGCTTTTCCGGTTATTACCATCCGGATTATCACCACTGCCGGAAGAGTCCGTTGTTACGCGAACACCTAAAGAGCCATCAGAAGATCGTGTCAGCGGCATAATGGCTTCCGGTCCTGCCTCGCCCATCAGACCCGCCCCCTTCGCAAATGCAAAATAAGTCGGGCTGCTGACGACCTCATTACTGTAAGCACTGAGCCCCGGAGAGTCATAAACCCCGCCTTTTGCGTTTGCAGTAATTCCGCCAGCAATAAATCCACCTATTTCACCCAGCCATCCGCCAGCTCCCGACATAGATTTAATGGTGTTAACTATAGCGGCATTAACCAGTATTTTCTGAATGGATTTAAGCACTTCAATTGACCAATCCCGCCAACTGGCTTTGTTGCCGTTCAGCATGTCGGTGATATTATTCACCATGCCACCCATGGCATTTTGCACAGCGGAAGCGGTCTGTTCTGCATAGTTGCCACTCTCCGTTACCCAGTTCTCCATGCCCCGCGACACACCGGCAGTCCAGTCTGACTGGGCTTCTTTTATCTTCTGGTATTTCAGATTGAGCGCGTCAACTTCCCGGGTATACGCCTCAGTGGCACTGCGTCCCTGATCTGACTTTGTATAAACACGGTCAATCTGTTGTCTTTCATCATAATGACTGCGTCTGTTGCCACCCATTCTCCGTGTTTCATCAATCTGCTCAGCTTCATCACTGAATTTCCGGGCACCGTCACGCATGGCTTTCAGTGCATCATCCATTTCCCGCTGTTTTCTGACTGCCTCATCCGCTTTTTGGGTCCATTCAGCCAGGGCAACGGAGGATTGCCGGATAGCTTTGCTCTGCTCATTCGTCCATTTAGCACCGGATTCATGGGAGGCGGCGTACAGATCAGCCGCCTTTTCTCCCTGAGTAGCCCTGACTTTCTGAACCTCAGTGGCAACACTAAGATCGGCTATTTTCCGGCTGTATTGTTCCGCTTGCCGCTCTGCGTCTTTTTGCTCTTTGTTGTATGCGCTTTGTGCGCTTTTACCGGCCTTTAAGGCCTCGCTCAGTTTTTCCTGATTTTGATAGGCTGACACCTGGTTATCGATATATTTCAGCCTGCTGTCGATAAATTCCGGCTTGTTTGTTAACCCAATATCATCTGCCGCAAACTCTGCCTGACGGGTAACCCTGGCTTCACCGGTAAGCGATGACAGCTCTTTATCCCTGTCAGATTTTTTAATAAAATCCTGTTGTTTATCGCTGAGTACTGCGGCAGGAATGCGCATAGGACTGTTCACCAGCGCCTGACGATTGGTCAGAATCTGATTGCCTGCTGACATAATACGGTTGAATTCAGTGTGCTCAGCATTCACCAGTAACAGTGAATCACGCATATTATTCTGCGACCAGACCTGCTGTCGTATCAGGAAGTCACGCTGACTTTCGACAGCCTTCAGGGCGGACTGAATCTCTTCAGATTTCTTATTCAGATCATTGAGTGCGCCCTGCTCAACAGCGAGGTTAGCCGTTGCCTTCGCCAGTCCGCCGGCAAGATCTGCATCATCAAGAGTCCCTGAATATGCAGGATTGGCTCTGGCGTCATTTAGCGCATCAACATCCCGCTGTGCGCGGCTGACTTTTTGCTGTTGTTCATCAATAAGCTGATTTATCTCAGCCAGAGATTTCTTTGTTTTCCCGAAGTTGTCAGATGTTTCCGGAAGCGTCATTTTGCTCAGATTAATAAGAACCTGATCAATGGTCGCTGCATATTCACGGGCAGACTGCCGCGCCTGCTCCTGACGCTGATACATCGTGTACCAGGCTCCGGCACCCAGCATAACCAGTCCGGGGATACCACCAACCAACCCGAGCGCACCGCCAAGAAGTCGCGATCCGACAGAGGTGACGTTATTCAGGTTATTCTGCGCGATGGTTCTCGCGTTAACATTACGGGCAACTGATGCCTGTACGGCGGCAAGCCGCTTTTCCGCCCCTGCCTGTGCATCTGTTCCACGCGCGGCGGCCAGTGATTTTTGTGCCCGGTATTCCGCCGCTCTGGCTCTGGCGACAGCAACCTGTGTGCCGCGAACCTGCGCCTGCGCCAGTGCAACTTCACCTTTAGCGGCATTTGCCACCCCAATAGTTGCTCTGGCTACACTGGTGGCCAGTCCGCCGAAATAACGCGCCAGCCCGACACCAATCAGTGCACCGGCAACAGTCGCGATACTGTCAATGTTGCCGGCAATACCATTGAGCGCCCCGGTAAGCGAACTTGTGGCACCGGACGCTTCATTAGCGCCGCCAACCCATGCCATAAAGGCATTTTCCACTTTTTGAGATGCCATACTGACGGTCTGCGGTAACTGCTCAAATTCCTTTCTGAGTTGCTCCGTATTTGTCAGTATCGGGACGATTTTATCTGTCGTCAGCTGCCCGCTCTGCGCCATTTCACGCAGACCGCCAATTGTTGTTCCCATCCCGGCAGCCAGAAGTCTGGCTAACCGTCCGCCGTTTTCCATGACGGAGTTAAATTCCTCACCACGTAACACGCCTGACGCAAGAGCCTGACTGAGCTGAGTAGTGACAGAACTGGCTTCTGCCGCACTTGCACCGGATAGAATCAGTGAGGTGGCGATGGTTTCTGTTACCTTTGCCACATCACCTGACGCGTAACCCGCATCACGCATCGACTGGGCTATGCGGGCGTATAGATTGGTGTTTGCCGCCAGTGAGGTTCCGGTGCGCTGACTCAGTGACATCAGTTCCTGCTGTGCGCGGCTGAAATCTTCGGCAGACACAGAAGCGAGTTTCAGTCGCCCGCTTAACTGGCTCCAGGCATCGGCGTACCCGATCAGTTGCTGTGTGGCGAATGCACCTGCCATCGCGCCCATAACGCCGGTTACGGTACTTTTTATCGATGAAAGCTCATTATTCAGTTCGCCGATAGCACGCTTAGTCTCGCGGGAAGCCATTGCTGCTTTGCGCCCGCCCTGCTCCAGTGTCCGGTAATAGTTCTCCCCCATCCGTGATGCACGGGCTATCTCAGACTGAAACGAGGATGAGTCAGCAGAGATTTTAATAATAAGTTCGCGAAGCTTTGCCATTGAGCACCCCCGTTCAGTAAATAAAATCAGTTCTCAGAAATGGATCCAAGGAAACTTTCCAGACCATCACCGGCAGTGTCGTTGTCCTGCTTTACCCATTGCAGCATCGCGTCACTCAGGTTCATCTTCCCGCCCTGAGATTCATACAATGAAGAAACGATATGCGCCGTCTGTATGTCGCCACGGATATCACCAATCGGACTGATGCGATCAAATGCCATCCACATGGTTAACTCACTGGTACTCATGCTGCGGGTTAACTCATCCACTGTGCGCCCCATCCGGAGCGCCAGTGTCATTAAAAAGAATGTTTCAGGCCGCGCTACTTTTTTTCTGCTTCATCCGGGGTTGTCATTAAATCCAGCGCCTGTTTCAGCAGGCGTGCATGAACAGGACCGTAGATTTCCATCACGGTATCCGTATCATCGTCACTGAAAACGCGCTCTTTATCTTCATCCAGCAGCACGTCAGAGAACATCACCACATCAGCACGCAGGTTCCGCTGAGCCTGCTCTGCCTCTGATTTGTTCTCTTCACTTCCGGCGTCCGCGCTCATCAGTTCCCGCCATTTAAGCCAGGCAGCTGACGAAGGTTCGCGCAGAATAATGGTCGCACCATTCCACTCAGGAACCGTCACTGTCTTTGACCGGAATGCGTTTTTTGGACTGAGCGCCAGATCTCTTAACGATAGTTTTGAATTCGCCACTGATTATTCCCCCTTTCCCAAATCAACTACCACCCCGCCTTTAACCGGAACCGGCTTGCCTTTCATCCGCAGTGTGAATGATGCAGTGACCAGACCACTGGTTGCGGCGCTCCAGCTGTTCTGGCGGACTTCCGCAAGAAATGCATACCCGTTGCCTGACGGGAACTCCACTCTGAAAAGGTGAATAGTGTCGTTATCGTAAGCGGCACGCAGTGCTTCCTGCCCTTCATCCGGTGACCAGTTCCCGGAAACTGATACCTCGCCCGGGGAAGCCAGACCATTCGTCATTTCCTGCTCAGTGGAGCACAGGGTTGTGACGTCAATATCGGACTTTTGCCCGCCGGTATAACTGATCTCTTTCGACGCACAAGCCAGTTGTAGAAAATCAGCGGCAGGGATCGGATTCACCTCTGTTGCAGGTAGCTTGGAAATACTGATTTTTGTTCCCTGCGATTTTTCATATTTGCTCGACATAGTTATTTTCCTGTAAGCATAAAAAAAGCTGCCGCAGCAGCTTATGGGATGGGTTTTGTTTATTGCCGGACCTGGCATTCCAGCGTGGCACGGAAAAGCGCGGTATCTGTTTCATATCCCTGCTTTTCGGTAAAGCTTTCCGGAGAAAGCGGAGTGAGTGCAGCAATTGCCCACTCCCGGATTTGCCGCGCTTCATCTATGGTTTTCGCATAGATATCAATCTGGATGTTCGTCATTGTTTCGGCGCGACCACACAGCACGTCACCGATGACATCGTAATGTGAAAAAATACACCACGGCGGCTGAATGTTTGGTTCATCCTGCGGTGCCACATACGGAAAAACCTTGTCCGGGAGCACAGGATCAAGTAACGAAAACAAATCCGATTCTTTCATCCGCTCAGCACCTTATCGATAGCCTGGCTCAGTTTACTCATCGCCAGATCAGCAGCCTCATCCGCTTTACTGTCAAATGCAGGACGGATAAACGGCTGAGGTGCCATTTTTGATGTACCGTTCTCAAGAAAACGCCAGTAATAAGCATTACGCGGATCATTGGCTTTCATGGAGTTATCGCTGTTGGTTCCGGAGGCATTTGTGCCGCGCACATAGACACCGGAAACAACCTCTGAGTTGTTCCGGCTCCGCTGTCCGCCGGCGACAATATTGCGCACCAGTTTTCCCGTTCTGCGCGGAGCGCTCTGCCTGACTTCATCCCTCAGCATTACCGCAGCCGCACCTGTTGCCTCCCGGAGTACACGGGTGTTTTCAGCTTTACTGAGTGATTCCAGATCCCGCGCAAGCGCCGCAAGCCCGGAGAAATCCAGCCCCATATCAACCATCTTTAACCCCCTGTTTGCACAGCAGTTCAAGTCGGGTAAATTTCACGTCAGGGATAACAGACTGAATATCGTATACCTGATCGCGATATATCATCCGGCATGCAGCATTTATGTCAGGACGGTAACGCATCCAGACACGAACGGTGATTTCTGACATTTCCGCACCGGCAGTCAGTAATTCACGCCCGCTGATGGGTTTGACTTCTGCCCAGGTTGTTGTAACGGTGATCCATTGGTTTTCGCGCTGGCCGGAAGGTAATTTGGTTAACTCAGAACGCTGAAATGTAACCCGGTGTCGTAATCTGCCGATCTGCATAAAACCCACCTCTACAACGGAATAAAACGATACGGACCAAGTAGTGAAAAAAAACTCGCCGGAATTGCTGCGTTTTCACGACATTCATACAGATAACTTACGAAAATAAGCATAGCAACTTCAATATCATCTGAAATCAGCAAGCCATCGGGATCTGTATCCGGAATATCGCTGTCATACAGCGTCCGGTTGGTATAGTTTTCTGCCCGGCTTTTTGCAGCACCGAGGTACGTCTGAAGCAAGGTATCTTCAAGGTCATTGTCTTCATCGATACGGCACTGCGCTCTCAGTTTTTCAAGTGTCGGTAACGGCATATTTCCACCATTACCTGCGGCCGCACCGGACCGCAGGCACAAAAAAACCGCAATTAAGCGGCGGGTTCGGTTAAGCCCGGGTTATTTTCCGGCACCTTTAGCCACCAGCGCCTTAATCGCAGAGGTATCTTCCAGGCAGCAATCGAAGCGGTGGAACGCGAGGAATGCTGTCTGGTCAAATTCGGCGTAACGCTCCACCAGCCGTTTCAGCGTCATATAAGTAACGCGGCGGATAATAAAACGGTCAAAGTCACCACAGAAGATGAATTTTTTACCCGCTTCCGCACTGTCGATAGCCTGGTCAATGGCGTATTGCATCCCGAGAATGGTAGCCGGTGCGACACCGGTAATTTCCGGCAACCATAACGGCCGCTTATTACCATCTACCATTTCAGTGAGTGACTTCAGGGTGCTGTCATTAAATGCCAGACGGAATTTAGGACTGTTACGGTATGCCGGGTCGATGGCGTGTTTCAGGGCATTAATGTCCGTCCAGGAGATCGCTGCTGCTGACTCAACTGTGCCGGTAACAGATGCATCAAGCCCTTTCGGCTGAACGGGTGCACCGACACCGGTACCTTTCACCAGATATTTAGCCTCACCGCGACCAATACGCTGAGCGATACGGGCAGCAAGATAGGATTCGATATCAATTCCGCTGTCCTGCAACAATTCATTCGATACACGGATGATTTTA
>NZ_CBCPJD010000029.1:0-12033 GCF_965118875.1 Morganella psychrotolerans | reverse complement strand
CAAAATCATCCGCGTATCGAATGAATTGTTGCAGGACAGCGGAATTGATATCGAATCCTATCTTGCTGCCCGTATCGCTCAGCGTATTGGTCGCGGTGAGGCTAAATATCTGGTGAAAGGTACCGGTGTCGGTGCACCAGTTCAGCCGAAAGGACTCGATACATCTGTTACCGGCACAGTTGAGTCAGCAGCAGCGATCTCCTGGACGGACATTAATGCCCTGAAACACGCCATCGACCCGGCATATCGTAACAGTCCTAAATTCCGTCTGGCATTTAATGACAGCACTCTGAAGTCACTCACTGAAATGGTGGATGGTAATAAGCGGCCGTTATGGTTGCCGGAAATTACCGGTGTCGCACCGGCTACTATTCTCGGGATGCAATACGCCATTGACCAGGCTATCGACAGTGCGGAAGCGGGTAAAAAATTCATCTTCTGTGGTGACTTTGACCGTTTTATTATCCGCCGCGTTACCTATATGACACTGAAACGGCTGGTGGAGCGTTACGCAGAATTTGATCAGACTGCATTCCTCGCGTTCCACCGTTTCGATTGCTGCCTGGAAGATACCTCCGCGATTAAGGCGCTGGTGGCTAAAGGTGCCGGAAAATAACCCCGGCTTAACCGAACCCGCCGCTTAATTGCGGTTTTTTTGTGCCTGTGGTCCGGTGTGTCCACAGGTAATGGTGGGAATATGCCGTTACCGACACTTGAAAAACTGAGAGCGCAGTGCCGTATCGATGAAGACAATGATCTTGAAGATACCTTGCTTCAGACATATCTCGGTGCTGCAAAAAAACGGGCAGAAAACTATACCAACCGGACGCTGTATGACAGCGATATTCCGGATACAGATCCTGATGGTTTGCTGATTTCAGATGATATTGAAGTGGCGCTGATGCTGGCGGTCACTCATTTTTATGAAAATCGCGACCCGGCAGCGATGCCGAACGGCTTTAAAGCCATTCTTGACCCGTACCGGCATATCAATCTGTAGGTGACCAATGAAAACCGGCGAACTAAACAAACGCATCACCCTCTTCAAACCTGAACTTCAATCCGGAAACCTCGGCGATCCCCATACTGAACTGACTGAAATCACCACGGTATGGGCGAAAGCTGAGGCGATGTCCAATCGTAAAATTCGCACCGGTGACCAGGAACAGGTCATTGAAACCATGCAATTCACCGCGCGGCCACGACCGGATGTTCAGATTGACTGGGTAATTGAATATCAGCACCGGTACTTTACCGTCCGTGCCTGTGACCGCAACGACCCGGCAAAACTCATTATTACCACGGAGGCAGATACCCGACATGATCGAAAGTGACATTCTTGAGTCTCTTTCCGGTATTACCCATCTCCCCGTTTTCCCCCTGCTGCTGCCAAAAGAGGTACAGGAAGGTGTCACCTTTCAGCGAATCAGCGACCCGCGTTACGGCTCCGGCATGGTCACCACCCGTCTGGTGGAGGCACGTTTTCAGATAGGCATTCATATCCTGAATAACTATGAAAAAGTCCTGCAACTGGATAAGGCGATCTGTGAGGCGTGGGAGCCGGTCGTACACGGTTATATCGGTAATTATCCGGTACAGACAGTGCAGCGCGGCGGAATACAGCAGAACCGGGAAGAACTGACAAAAAACAGCGTCCGCTGGTCTGTTATGCGGGATTTCATCATCACCTACCCGGAGGATGCGCAGTGATAACCCGAATTGAAATATCCGGTCTGGATGAGCTCGGGCGCCGGTTACAGCAACTTGCTGTTGAGATGAAAACAAAAATTCTGCGTGAAGCCGGGCGCGAAGCAATGGAAGTGGTAAAAGACGATATGGAGCGCCATGCCGGATTCGACCCGAAAGGGAAAGGTCAGCATATGCGTGAAAATATCACCCTGAGAAGCACAGAAATCAAAGGTACCAACGGCGGCATTATGGTCACTGTCGGTCCGAAGAAAGCCGACTACATGAAAGCCCGCGCACAGGAATTCGGCACCATTAAACAGGTGGCGAAGCCCTTTATCCGTCCGGCACTCGACTACAACAAACGTGCGGTTCTGAACAAATTATCACAGCAGATCCGCCACGCACTTTCTATGTATTAACAGGAGCAAGATATGGCCGATAAAAAGACCTCGCCGGAATATGCAAAATTACCGGCGGGCACGATTGTTAAATACGGTAAGCCGGGCGATGCCGTAGCCGTAATGAAACCGCTGATTAACTGTAAGGCGCTTGGTGCCACGGGGCAATCAGGCAGCTTTGTTGATGTGACAACGCTCATCGACATGTCAAAACAGTTTATTTCAGATTTACCGGAAGGACCGGAAAAATCCCTCGGCTTTATTGACGATCCGGAAAACGAAGATTTTACAGCATTCCTCAATGCGGCAGAGAAACGCGAAACGGTGCAGTTTTATTTTGAACTGCCGAATAAGCGCACGGCAAATATGTTGTTGTCGCTGTCCGGATGGGAGCTGAATGATGTCAGCGCACCGGCGAACGAAGCCATTCAGATCACAGTGAAAGGCAAACAAAATAACCTGACATGGGGTGTTGCGGGTGTTACCGGTGACCAGGCAAAAGGGGGAACAAAATAAATGAACGGTCTGAAAGCATCACTACTGACGGCAAAGCCGGAGATCCGCGAAGTTGATATTCTCTGTGGCGTAAAAGTCAACATCCGCCGCATGACAGCCAGTGAACTGATGGCGCTGGAACAGAAAGTCTCTGACCTGAATATCGAAGGGAATGTGCGTGAAGCATCACTGCTTAACGTTGATATGTTGCTCAATTGTATTGTGGACGATGCAGGTAAACCCGTCACCAAAACCCTGCTGCCGACAGCGGATGAAATGGTTGATGTCCATGATAACGCCATTCTGATCGACGCGATTAATATCGTCAAACGCCACTCAATCGGCACCCTCGAAGAAGCAAAAAAAAACTAACTGACAGTCCGTTACTTTTCTTTGCCTATCAACTCGCGGAAGAACTCGGGGAAATCGATCCCTACCGCGTACTCAGCCTGCCGGCATCAACATTGCTTGGCTGGCAGGCTTATTTTTCCATCAAATCAGGTCAGGCTGACTCTGCTGGCAAGCCGGAAAAACCGGATTTACCGCACAGCAATGTGCCGGAATTACCGGCGCTGGTCGATCAGCAATGTGCAGACGTAATGAAAATTATCGGGGGATAAAATGGCGAATCTTGCAGATCTGCGCGTTGGCCTGTTACTTAATGATGCCACTTTCCGGTCGAATATCACCAATGCGATGAATCATGCCGGACGCGAAACAAAACGCTTTTCTGATAAGGCAAAGCGGGACGCAAAAGGTGTTGAAGACAGCTTTAATGGCATCAGCACCAAAATCACCAACGTAGCAGGTAAGCTGGCATTACTTGCCGGTACCGGGTTATCTATCGGCAGCATTTTATCGGTATCACGCCAGTACGGTCAGGCACTGGCTGACCTCAGTGCCATCACCGGTGCGTCCGCTGAGCAAATGAAGCGGTATGATGAAGCCGCCCTGAAAATGGGGCGGACAACAGAATTCGGCGCGACGAAAGTTGCCGATGCAATGAAATTACTGGCATCGGCAAAGCCTGCATTACTTAAAACCGCCGGAGCACTTGAAGAAGTAACCGCAAAATCAATTACATTGGCGCAGGCCTCTGGTATTGACCTTGCTGAGGCTGCAAAATCGCTGTCATTTAGCCTGAATCAGTACGGCGCATCGGCTATCTCTGCGGAGCGCTATATTAATGTGCTGGCAGCGGGTGCCAAATATGGTGCATCTGAAATCAATGAAACCTCTCAGGCGATTAAAACAAGCGGCACTGTCGCGGCACAGGCGGGTATCAGCTTTGAAGAGCTGAATGCGGCCGTTCAGGTTCTGGCGGATAAAGGCATTAAAGGTGCTGAAGCCGGACGGATGATGCGTAACGTCATTCTGACGCTGGAGCGGTCAGCGGATAAATCCCTGCGCCCGTCAATTGTCGGTCTTGCTGCCGCGCTGGATAACCTGGATAAAAAGAACTACTCCACCACGGCATCCGTTAAATTATTCGGTCGCGCCAATGTCAGCGCAGCGGTAAATCTGCGTGAAAATACCGATAAATTAAAAGAACTGACGACCGCTCTGACCGGGACTGACACCGCATACGATCAGGCCAGTATCCGGGCGAATAATCTCAATGGTGATCTGGAATTACTCGGTACCGCATTTGAGGGTGTGGCGCTTGCTGTTGGTCACAGTGCAGACGGCCCCATGAGGTCAGGTATTCAGGGGGTCACTGCCGCGGTAAACGGACTGACCGATAATTTCTCCACCTTGGCTAATATAGTGACATATGCTGTTTTGCCGGTGATGGCTTCCAGAATGACGATGGGGTTGCAGGGTCAGATCAAGGCATGGTATCAGACCGGGCAAGCCGCCAGAGAAACAGCAAGGCAAACACGCGACTCTGCACAGGCGACAATTGAGGCAGCAAAAGCCAGCCGATTACAGGCGCAGCAGGAATCACGGCGACTGGCACAGCAGTCTGTTATAAATCGGCAGCATGGCATGAATGTCAGCTATCAGAGTGAATATGCAGCGATCAGCCGCAGAATTCGTGAGGCTAATATTGCGGAGACAGCTGCAAAAGCCAATCTTAATGCAGCGAATAACAGATTAGCCATTTCAACCAGAGCCCTGTCCGCCGCAAGTGCGGGCGCAAGAGGGGCTTTAAATTTATTGGGTGGACCGGTTGGCGCTGCGTTGCTGGCGGGATCTGCAATATACGGATTATACAACAGCAGCGTCCAGGCGCGGGAAGGCCTGCGTAACCTGAAAAATGAAACTATAGAGACGGTCGCTGAATTGCAGCGATTATCTCAGGTTAAAGTTCAGCTGAAGCTTGATGACTGGGAAGATGATCTAAGCAAGCTGCAAACTGAAAAACAACAAATAGAAAGTCAGTTGGGACGCTATTCTGATACAGCTATAAATATAGCCAAATCCCGTGAACAAGGTACATTCGGAAGCTTGTTCTGGGACTCAAAGGAGATGACCAGGGAAAAAAATACCTTGCTCGGTCAATTAGAAGATGCAAATGCTTCAATTGAACAGCGGAAAGAGAACATCCGTAACGGACAAAAAACGGTCTCAATCGGAAAGTTTGAAGTTAAACCCAGCGAAGAAGCCCCAAAAGAAGAGCCGGTCGCCTCAACTGGTACCAATGAACTCCCTAAAACAAAAGGGAATGGTAAAAAAGAGCTTAATCAATATAAGCAACTCCGGCAGCAAATCGAATCCGAGCACGCGACCAGCCTTGAAAAAATCTCACTCAGTGAATCCGAAACACTGGAAAAGCTGAAAGAGCTGCATAAATCTGGCGGTATGTCTCAGTCTGAAATGAACCGCCTGTCTCTTATCAGCGCAGAGAACTACCAGCTTCAGCGGGTTGTTCTGGCAGAAAAACACTCACCGACAGCAGCAATACTGCGTCAGGAGCACGAAGCCAGTAAGGAAATGAAATCGCTTCTTGATGCCAGATTATTGACGGAAGAAGGGTACCAGCGAGCCCGCCTGCAACTGACGCAAACAAGCCAGCGTGACCGGCTCTCTCTGCAGGCAAAAGACATTGCATTACCCAATATCTCGCTGGCGGGTGATGTCGATCCTGTCGTGCAACTGCGGAACCAGTTGGAAGAACAGAAAGCACTCTATCAGGCATATTACAACGATGGCGTGATCAGCAAAGAGCGTTATGAAGCCCTTGTTAAACAGGCATCTGAAAAATCAAAAGAGGCGCAAATTCAGGCGGGTAAAGATCTGTATGCCGCACAGGGGAACTGGCAGAAAATGCAAATCAACCTGATTGATACGGTAGAGCAGAAAACGGCCGGTTCACTGGCCGGTATGCTGACGGGAACAAAAACCTTTTCGGAAGGACTGCGGGATCTGTCTGCGTCACTCGCTGAGTCGATTATTCAGGATCTGATTAAAATAATGATTCAGGGACAGATAACCAATGCGATTACCGGGTTGTTTGGTGGTTTTGGCGGTGCGGCAGCATCAGCAGGTGGCGGCAGCGTTCCTGTCACCGCAAATGCCAAAGGCGGCACATATAACTCACCCGGTCTGAGTCAGTACAGTAATCAGGTCGTCAGCAGTCCGACAGTATTTGCGTTCGCCAAAGGTGGCGCGCCGAATGTGGGGCTGATGGGTGAGGCTGGTGACGAAGCCATTATGCCACTGAAACGCGGACCGGACGGAAATCTCGGTATTCGCGCGTATGGCGGAGGCTCTCAGTCGTCAGCACCGGTGGTTTATATCACTATAGATGGTGACGGCAACCAGAAAACGCAGGGATCCGCTGGCTATGAGCAATTTGGCAGAGAGGTCGGTGAGTTTGTTGACGGGCGTTTCCGTGTACTTATGGCAAAAGAAACCCGTCCCGGTGGTGGTGTCTGGAATATAGCTAAGGGGAGCCGATGATCGAAATATTCACCTGGAGCCCGCGACTTAATCCGCAGGGCGATATTTTATTCAAAACCCGTAAAGCGAAATTTGGTGACGGGTATGAACAGGTCAGCGGTGACGGCATCAATGCCCGCAGCCAGAAATGGTCGCTGAACTTTACCGGTACGGAAGATTACATCCTGCCTATCCGTGACTTTATCGACAATCACGGTGGGATCCGTGCGTTTCAGTGGCGACCACCGCTGGAGCCGATAGGCTTATACCGCTGTGAAGACCCGAAGCTGACCCCGCTGGGTGGTAATAATTACTCCCTTTCCCTCACCTTTACCCAGGCATTTAAACCATGATCACATCAGATTATCAAAAGCTGGAGCCGGGCAGTGCTGTCCGGTTGTTTGAGGTTGATGGCTCAGCGTTCGGCGCACCGGACATTCTGCGCTTTCATGCCTATAACATACCGCACACCGAAGCCGAAATTTTGGCTGCCGGTGGTGATGCCGAAAAGCTGCCGGCTAAATCCGTCTGGTGGCAGGATGAAGAATACCGGGCGTGGCCGGTGCATATTGAGGGGCTGGAAGCATCAACAACCGGCTCCGGTGCGCAGCCGAAATTATCCGTTGCCAATCTGGACGGGTCGATCACGGCGCTGTGTCTTGCCTATGACGATATGCTGAAAGCGAAAGTCACGATACATGACACGTTGGTACATTACCTTGATGCCGCCAATTTCCCGGAGGATAACCCAACAGCGGATCCGACACAGGAGCGGGTATCTGTTTTCTACATTGACAGCAAGCCCTCGGAAACCGGTGAAATCGTTGAGTTTGAATTAGCCAGCCCGATGGATTTACAGGGTGTTCTGATCCCGACCCGCCAGTTACATTCTATGTGTACCTGGTGCATTCGCGGCAAATACAAATCCGGTGACGGTTGTAGCTATGCCGGGCAGAACGGTTGGTTCGATAAACACGGAAATCCGGTTGATGACCCTGCACAGGATCAGTGCAGCGGTATGCTGAACACTGGCTGCTTCCTGCGCTTTGGCAAAAACGACCCGATCCCGTTCGGTGGCTTTCCGGGAACGTCATTGCTGAGGAAATAGGTTTTTTCTGATAATGTCCCCCTTTAAATCTACTATTGGAGTGAGATTATGAAGAAATACATTATGTTATTATTACCATGTTTATTTTTATCAAATGCAGTTGCGAATGAAAATAGATATTGGTATGAAGACTGCCGTGTTTATAGCCTTGACGAAGTATCAAAACTCAGTAAAACAGCTAAAAATGAAAAAATATTAACCACAGATGAATTAAGAGCGAAGGGAAGGGAATTCACAGAAAAATATATAAAAAATGCAGAGTGTGATGTTAAAAACCTTACAGAATATAAAAAATACTTGGAAAATAAGCTATCAGTTATTGATAACTATTTAGATAAAACGAATCCTCAGTAAGGATAAAACAAGAATGCGTGATTATCTGACAAAAAAAATATTAAGCCACGCAGAATGTGAATATCCCCGCGAATGCTGCGGGGTGATAGCCCAAAAATCCCGCGTTATAAAATATTTCCCGTGTCGTAATATTGCCGGTGAGCCGGAAGAACACTTTATCTTATCGCCGGAAGACTACGCCGCCGCCGAAGACTGGGGGACGGTGACCGGCATTGTTCACAGCCACCCTGATGCTACCACTCAGCCCTCTGAGCTGGATAAAGCGCAGTGTAATGCGCTCGGGGTTCCTTGGTATATCGTCAGTTGGCCAGAAGGTGATATCCGGACCATTCAGCCTCGCGGTGACCTTCCGCTGGTGGGGCGACCGTTTGTTCTCGGTTTTACTGACTGCTACGGGCTGATTATGGATTATTACCGGCAGGAGCGCGGCATCACATTACCTGATTACCGGGTGGATTACTGCTGGTGGGAGCAGGGCGAAAACCGCTATGCCGATAATTGGCAGTCGGCGGGCTTTGTTCTGGTTGAAGATCCGCAGCCCGGCGATGTTATTGTGATGCAGGTGCAGGCGGTAGTCGCTAATCATGCGGGTATTCTGCTGGCGGATAATATGCTCCTTCATCATTTATACGGACACCTGAGTCAGCGGGTTCCCTATGGCGGGTACTGGCGTGACCGCACAGTTATGATACTGAGACATAAAATATTCATGACAAACTGACTTGCCGTGGTTACCCTTATCTTTATTTTTTAGTGGGTTTCCGGAATGAAAAAATTACTACTTGTTGCTGTGTTTACTCTGGCTGGGTGTGCCACCTCAGCGGTGAATCCTGACTTAGCTAAGGTCGCCCCTAAAGACAGAGTTTTTACCTCTGATGTAAAAAGTGAAAACACCGGCTCTGTAACTATTATTCGTGATTCAGGCATGGTCGGTGGCGGGTGTTTTGCCACAGTATTCATTGATGGTGAGCGTGCGGCAAAATTAGATCCGTCAGAAAAAACCACTTTTAATGTAAAAGAAGGTGAGCATATTCTCGGTGCTTCACTGGAAGGACGCGGACTTTGTTCATCGGGAGCGGCGCGTCAGGAGCGTGAATTTAATATAAATTCAGGTGATAATAAATATTATCGGATATTCACGGATCAAAATGGAAATATGGATATCAAGCCGACCACACTTTCCCGTTAAATTAATTTTAATATAAAAACCAAACCCGCTCCGGCGGGTTTTTTAATGGAGTCAGTATGACTGAAATCATGACAAAAATAGAGCTCGGTGGTGTACTTGGTAAAACTTTTGGCAAAGTACATCAGAGGCTCATCAGCACAACATCAGAATCTATCCGCGCACTGTGTTGTACAATCCCGGGGTTTGAGCAATTTTTAAATACAAGTAAGGCGCGGGGGCTGACTTACGCGGTATTTCGCGGAAAGAAAAATATTGGCGTTGATGATCTTGGGCTACCGGTAACCGATGAGGTTGTGCGCATCGTACCTGTAATTCTTGGTAGTAAAAAGGCTGGTGTACTTCAAACTATATTCGGTGCGGTTCTTGTGGCGGTCGGAGCCGTTGTTACCTATTTCGGAGGAGGGGCAATAGGTGTTCCGATGATGCAAATGGGTGCGGCAATGGCACTCGGCGGCATCATCCAAATGCTATCCCCGCAGCCAGGCGGACTCGCCATGAAAGACCAGGGTGAAAACAAACCCTCATACGCATTCGGATCCCCGACTAACACCGTTTCACAGGGTTACCCTGTACCCATCGGCTACGGCAAGCGCCGCATCGGTGGTGCCATTATTTCAGCAGGCATTTACGTCGAAGATCAGCAGTAACCCCTCTCTCAGCTTTTATCAGGAAACCCCATGATGAACTCAATCACCGGTCGCAAAGGTGGCGACAGCAGCCCGCGCACGCCTGTAGAACAGCCGGACGACTTACAATCCACAGCAAAAGCAAAGTTACTTCTGGCGCTCGGTGAGGGAGAATTTGCCGGTGATCTGACCGGGAAGAATATCTTTCTGGATGGTACGCCGCTGCTGAACGATGACGGCTCGGAGAACTTCAGCGGCGTGGTCTGGGAATACCGCCCCGGCACTCAGGCGCAAACCTATATTCCCGGAATGCCGTCTGCCGAAAATGAGATTAATGTCGGTACCGTCATTCAGAGTAACACCCCGTGGGTTCGCGCATTCACCAACCCGCAGCTATCCGCTGTTCGTGTCCGCCTGAAATGGCCGTCACTGTTCCGCCAGGAAGATAACGGCGACATGACCGGCAACGAAGTGAAGTACGCTATTGATCTGCAAACAGACGGCGGGAGCTGGAAAACGGTGGTGGACGGCAGCGCCAAAGGCAAAACCACCTCAGGCTATGAGCGCACCCATCGCATTGAATTACCTCAGTCCGCCACCTCATGGACGCTGCGTGTCCGTAAAATTACCCCGGATGCGAACAGTGCAAAAATCGGTGATGCGATAGTACTGCAAAGCTACACCGAAGTGATTGACGCCAAACTGACTTATCCTCACACCGCACTGCTCTACATCGAGTTTGATTCAAAACAGTTTAACGGCAGCATTCCGCAGATCACCTGTGAACCGAAGATGCGCGTTATCCGGGTGCCGTCGAATTACGATCCGGAACACCGTACCTACGCCGGAACGTGGGATGGTTCGTTTAAATGGGCGTGGACCAATAACCCCGCCTGGATATTTTACGACATTGTTGTTTCTGATCGCTTCGGTCTTGGCGACCGCATCAAAATGCAGAATATCGATAAATGGGAGCTGTACCGCGTTGCACAATACTGCGACCAGCTGGTACCGGACGGCAGGGGCGGCAGCGGTACCGAGCCGCGCTATGTGTGTGATGTTTACGTGCAGGACAGAAACGAGGCATACACCGTGCTGCGTGACTTTGCCGCAATCTTCCGGGGTATGACCTACTGGGGCGGTAATCAGATTGTCACCCTGGCGGATATGCCGCGCGATATTGATTACAGTTACACAAAAGCTAACGTCATTGACGGTAATTTCGGGTACTCCGGGAGCAGCAGCAAAGCCCGCTACTCCTCTGCACTGGTATCGTATTCCGATCCGCTCAATGGTTACTCGGATGCCATGGAGCCGGTATTTGAAACAGAGCTGGTATCACGGTTCGGTTTTAATCAGTTGGAAATGACCGCCATTGGTTGCAGCCGGCAATCCGAAGCCAACCGTAAGGGCCGGTGGGGCATTCTGACCAACAATAAAGACCGTATGGTGACCTTCAGTGTCGGCATGGACGGCAATATCCCGCAGCCCGGGTACATCATTGCGGTTGCCGATGAGCGGGTATCCGGAAAAGTAACCGGTGGGCGCGTCAGTGCCGCAGACGGGCGGAGTATCACCCTCGACCGCAAAGCTGACGCAGCAGCAGGGGACCGGCTGATGCTCAACCTGCCGTCCGGTAAATCACAGGCCCGCACTATTCAGATGGTCACTGATAACATTATCACCGTCACCACCGCGTACAGCGAAGCACCTGAGGCAGAATGTGTGTGGGTGGTTGAATCTGACGACCTGTACGCTCAGCAATACCGCGTTATCAGCGTGACAGAGAATGACGACGGCACATTTACCATCTCGGCCACCGCGCACGACCCCGATAAATACGACCGGATTGATACCGGTGCGGTGCTCGACGAACGCCCGGTAAGCGTGATCCCGCCTGGTAACCAGTTCCCGCCGAAAGACATCGTTATTGATTCTTACTCTGTCATCCGGCAGGGGATCAGCATGGAAACCATGCGGGCAACCTGGCAACCGGCAGACAACGCCATCGCCTATGAGGCCCAGTGGCGGCGTGACGATGGTAACTGGATAAACGTATTACGCAACTCAACTACGTCATTTGAGGTGCAGGGCGTGTACTCAGGGCGCTATCTGGTGCGCGTCCGGGCAATTAATGCGGCAGAAATATCCAGTGGCTGGGGGTATTCAGAAGAAACCAGGCTGACCGGTAAAGTCGGGGATCCTCCGATACCGCTTAACTTCCGCGCATCCACATTGGTTTTCGGTATCAAAATTAACTGGGAATTCGGGCAGCTCACAGAGGACACG
>NZ_CBCPJD010000028.1:0-9873 GCF_965118875.1 Morganella psychrotolerans | reverse complement strand
CGTCGGCGAGGATCGTGGTCAGCAACAGGTTTTTGTCCTTGGCCAGGTCGCCTGACTTCAGGTGGGCGAAGTGCCGGGTGAAGCCCGTCCATTCGTCTACCTCCAGCAGCAATTCGGTGATCTTGACGTGCGGTAGGATCATCGCCGTCTGGTCGATCAGGGCCTGTGCGGTATCGGGCACCGCCGCATCGAGCGGCGTGATCTTCAGGCCCGACTCCGTGATGATGGCGTCCGGCAGCTCGTTGGCCAGCGCCATGCGGTTGACGGTGGCGAGCTGCGTTTCCAGCAGCGTCAGCCGGTCATGCAGGTACTGGTCGCAATCGGTGGCCACGGCCAGCGGCAATTCGCTGGCCTGCTTGAGGCTGGCGAATTTCGCGGGCGGCACCAGGTAGTCCTCGAAGTCCTTGAACTGGCGCGAGCCTTGCACCCAGATGTCGCCGGAGCGCAGCGCGTTCTTCAGCTCCGACAGCGCGCACAGTTCGTAGTAGCGCCGGTCGATGCCGGTGTCGGTCATCACCAGCTTCTGCCAGCGCGGCTTGATGAACTCGGTCGGCGCGTCGGTGGGCACCTTGCGGGCGTTGTCGCTGTTCATGCTGCGCAGCACCTCGATGGCGTCGAGTACGTCCTTGGCGGCGGGCGCGGCCCGCAACTTGAGCACGTCGAGAAATTCCGGCGCGTAGCGGCGCAGCGTGGCGTAGCTCTCGCCGATGCGGTGCAGGAAATCGAAGTCCTCGGGTTGCGCGAGCCGCTGCGCTTCGGTGACGCTCTCGGCGAAAGCATCCCAGGACATGACGGCCTCGATGGCGGCGAACGGATCGCGGCCCGCTTGCTTGGCCTCGATCAGCGCCTGGCCGATGCGCCCGAACAGCCGCACCTTGGCATTGATCGCCTTGCCGGATGCCTGGAACTGCTGCTGATGCTTGTTCTTGGCGGCATTGAACAGCTTGCCCAGGATGCGGTCATGCAGGTCGATGATTTCGTCGGTGACGGTGGCCATGCCCTCGATGGCGAGCGCCACCAGGGTCGCGTAACGCCGCTGCGGCTCGAACTTCGCCAGGTCGGCGGGCGTCATCTGGCCGCCCTCGCGGGCGATCTTGAGCAGCCGGTTCTGGTGAACCAGCCGCTCGATGCCGGAGGGCAGGTCGAGCGCCTGCCACGCCTTGAGGCGTTCGATGTGTTCCAGCATGTGCCGCGAGTTCGGTTTGACCGGGGATTGCCGCAGCCAGGCCAGCCACGTCGTCTTGCCGTTGTCGCGGCGCTTGAGCAGATCGTCGAGGCGACGGCGATGCACGTCCGTCAGCGGCTCAGCCAAGGCGTCGTAGAGACGCCGGTTGGCGCGGGTAATCGCTTCGGCGCTCGCCCGCTCGACGGCGTTGAGGGCGGGCACAATGACCGACTGCCGCCGCAGGTGCTCGATCAAGGCTCTGGCCAGCACGATGCCCTTGTCGGTTTGCATGGCCAGCTCGGTCAGCAACTGGACAGCCTGCCGGTAGTGGCCAATCGTGAACGGCTGGAAGCCGAACACCGTTTGCAGCTCGACCAGGTGCTCGCGTCGGGTCTGCTCACGCTGCCCGTACTCGTCCCAGCTTTCGATGCCGACCTTGAGCTGGTTGGCGACCAGTCTCAGCAATGGCGGGAACGGTGGCTCATCAGCGCCAAGGATGACGCCGGGAAAGCGCAGGTAGCAGAGCTGCACCGCGAAGCCCAGCCGATTGGCCGGGCCGCGCCGCTGCCGGATGATGGAGAGGTCGCTTTCGCTGAACGTGTAGTGACGGATCAACTCATCCTTGGTGTCCGGCAACGCCAGCAGGCTTTCGCGCTCGGCGGCGGAGAGGATCGAACGGCGGGGCATGCGGTTTCCTTCTTCTTGAAAACGTAGGTTTGTGACAAGCCCGCCAAGGCAACCGGCGCGGCACGGGAATCAAGGCATTGCGATTCTCGAAAATAGTTCTTGAAATTCTATTCTTGATTGCATATCATCTCAACGAGTTTCGATAAGAAAGGATGCGCATGCGACCGTCTGGTTCGCTGGTGGGCAAGGAGGCAGCAGCCGACACGCTCATCGGCAACTGCACGACCGCACGACCAGCCTCCCGTTCAAATTCGAGTTAGAACTCATATCCAGCCTGTCTGGGGGCACTGTGAAAGAGGGATCTCCGATGACTGTTGAATCGAGAATATTTTCTGTAGCCGAGTATGTTCAGCCGTCCGAAGGCGAGCCTATTCGTTCCGTTGTGCTTGAAACCCGAGACTCAATTATCGTGGTTTGGCATGTCCATCCCGGGCAGGAAATTGCGGCTCACATTCATCCTCACGGCCAAGACACGTGGACTGTTTTGTCGGGAATGGCTGATTACTTTCAGGGCAATGGGATTGTTCGTGCCCTCAGGGAAGGTGAGATAGCCGTGGCAAGACCGGGCCAAGTGCACGGGGCGCGAAATACAGGTACCGAGCCATTTGTGTTCGTCTCGGTTGTGGCATCAGCCAATGCCGGTTTCCTATTGGCTGAGCGATAGAGCCCAATCTCTGGAGTTGGTCCAATGAGCGGTCGGGGAGATAGGTAACAGACATGCAGCGGACACGGCTGCTAAACCAGGTCGCAAACCTCCTTGCGTCGCAGCGTGCCGCAAGCGACGCGATCAATCGAATGGGGTCGGCATGAGACTGAACACCATCCAGTTCCCGACCGCGTAGCCGCCTGTCCTGCCGATCAGGTCTTGACCATCGACGCCTGGGATCAGTCCTGAATGTTCTTGGAGACCACTACGTTAGGGGTTTGAGGTCCAATGGGGCGAAAACCTACGCTAAGAGTCTACATATTCATTAACATGTTGATTTAAAGGCCTTAATTCACCATTCATCACGTTTTCAGACAAGGTGAATGAGTAATGCCCTAACATATTGATATGACCGTGCATCAGCGGTGATAATCTGGATATATCTTCTTCGTTAATTTCAGTAGGCTGGCTATCTGTATTAATATGTCCAAGGGCTTCCTGCATATACAGCGTATTCCATAAAACAACAGTATTTGTTACCAGTCCCAATGATCCAAGTTGATCCTCTTGCCCTTCGCGATAGCGTTTTCTGATTTCACCACGTTGACCATGGCAAATGGCGCGAGCCACACTGTGTCTCCCTTCACCCCGGTTTAGTTGCGTTAGTATTCGGCGACGATAATCTTCATCATCAATATAATTCAGCAGGTATAGCGTTTTATTTATTCGCCCAGCTTCAATGATGGCCTGCGCCAAACTAGACGGGCGCGTGCTCTTCAATAAACTACGGATTAGCTCTGATGCTTGTACAGTTCCCAATTTAAGAGAACCCGCAATCCGCATCATATCGTCCCAGTTAGCCTCAATCAGTGCTAGATTGATGCAACCACGGGCCAATTCATCGAGAGGGCCGTAATTCGCATTTTTATCCACTCGCCAGAAAACGGCATCTCCGGCATCCGCCAGACGTGGGGAAAACTGGTATCCCAACAACCAGAACAGACCGAATATCAAATCACTGGCACCTGCTGTATCAGTCATAATTTCCTGTGGATTTAACCCCGTTTGCTGTTCAAGTAAACCCTCCAGAACAAAGATTGAGTCTCTCAACGTACCTGGGACAACAATGCCGTGAAAACCAGAAAACTGATCGGAGATAAAGTTGTACCAGGTAATTCCACGATCAGAGCCAAAGTATTTTCTATTGGGTCCGGCGTTAATCGTTTTTACTGGCGTAACAAAACGCATACCATCAGCAGATGCGACCTCTCCACCACCCCATCGCTGAGCGAGACTGAGCGTAGCCTGGTAATCAACCAGGCGAGCATTCGCTTTGATAAGGGTTTCTGACCGAAAATAATTTTGTTTCACCCAACTAAGACGATGCCGGGTTAATGATGGAATATTGTGCTTAATTAATGGTTCAAAGCCAATGTTGCAGGCTTCTGCCAGTAATACAGCACAAATGCTGATATGCAGATCTTTCGCTCGCGCATTAGACTCGCTGACATGAGTAAATTCTTCGGCAAATCCTGTATGGGCATTGATTTCCAGTAAGAGCTCAGTCAGATCCACCAAAGGTAAAAGACCTCTGACTTGTCTGTTGAGAGCTATCAGACTTGGTGATTCATCCAGTTTCTCTAGGCTGCTGATAGTCAACGTAGGATGTTTCCCCCCGTATTCGATATGGACTGACGCATTATCATCAAAGCTATCAGCTACCGCTTTCCAGGCAAAATCTAACTGCTGAGCAAGCTTTTCTGTTGCCTGCTGAGCATTGACAGGGTGGCCTAATGCTCGACAGACAGAGACGCGTTGAGCTTGCCATTCTGTCCCTTGTAATAGCTTTGACCGTGGATCTCCCCAACGATCGCTATTCTCAAGATAAATATCCCGCCGCCTTAATGCATCCTGAAACCGCTCAAGTAGACATAGTGAATAGCCAGGCCGTCTTACTCGGCCTTCTTCGTCAAAAACCAAACGCTTCCAGGGGCCGGTAATAATATTTTTTGGAGCATCGTCAAGGATGTGCTTTCTTGAAGCGCCTAGCGACGATAAATAGTTAAAAGCTGCCAGAGTATGTTCTCCCGCCGGGGCGGCCAGAAAAGTTAATTCCCGAAGAACTCTGGGTAGAAAACGGCGAACGCGCCCATATTGTTCAATCATTTCATCTTGGAAATTATTGTCTGCCGGTCGGGCCAACTCATTGACCATTTTTACCGACTCAGCCAGTCTTTCTTTGGAAATGCAGGAAAAAATTGATTTTCGGAGGTGGGAATCATCAGTTACCTCATCCAGCAGGAGTGCACAGGCTTTTGCCAGTATCAACGAAGAGCGGTCCAAATCCTTCAACGTCCTCAACCGCTTCTTTTGCCCTGCTTTTTTAGCCTCTCCCGCAATATTAGTGATTAGCATATCCAAAACATCGATGGCTTCATCCAGCGCAATGACCTCCAATGATTTAACAAAGGCAATAAGTATCGCTGTACGTTTCTTCATGGGGATACGAACTATCTTTTTTACCGAGGTTACATTGGCATAGCGAGCAAGACTTTTTAGCTGAGCCGGTGGAAGGCCTGTAAAATCAAGTTGCTGAAAACCCAGTTGGTGCAATTTGTTATAACGATCAAGTGCATCGTTAAATGCAGGACTACTGACTGTCACAGGACCTTTTTTCAGTTGCTCGAACATGGATACTCTCTGACCTTCACTAAAGCTCAGTAATTCATCCAGTTGTCGTTTCTGTTCATCATTGGGCAATGCCAGTAATCTTTGCCAAAGACGGTTTGCTGCTCGTTCGCGGATTTCGGTGATCACTCTGGAGAGTGTTGTGGTTCCTGGTAATAAAATTTTATGCTGTACCAGCCATGCGGTGGCGAAATCGAACATCAGGCTGGGGCGTTCATTGCTAATCCAGGCTCGGGTATACAGCAACCGGTTCAATCTGAATGTCCACGGAAACTCCCCGAACTCATGATAGTGATAATATTTTTTGATTTGAGCATAATGCTCCCAGCGGGTTGGTTCTCGTTTTGCGTATTCAGCCAGAATATCAGTCCGACTGATTGAAAGCTGCGTGGCAACAAAGGTTTGTACATTGTGCGGAACCAGAGCCAAATCAGGCAGGAACGCTCCTAAAAATCGGACGGATGTTAGTTGAAGGGCTATACCAAGACGGTTTTGGTCCCCGCGCCTTTGTGCGATGAATATCAGGTCATTTTCATCCAGAATAAAATAACGGGAAAGTTGTACCTCGTTCGGCTCTGCCGCATAACGCCCATAATTTTGCTTCTGCTCTTCAGTCAAAAAATCGATAGGCATCCAGCACTCCTTGCGTAACTATGACTTAGGTCTATTTTTAACTATCTCAAATGTTATAAGTTTTGAGACCACTCAAAACGATTTCAAACATGAGTATCAAAAATCGCGATTTATACTTTATGATACTACGCAGTATCAATATCGATTTGTGAGACCAATATGGCATTACTGGGATATGCAAGAGTATCAACCAGCCATCAGAAACTGACGGTACAGATTACGGAGCTGAAATCTGTAGGTGTCAGAGATGACCGGATTTTTACTGATATGATGTCAGGAGCCACGGATGAGCGCGAAGGGTTACAACGGCTGCTTGCCCGTGCAGAAAAGGATGACATCATTATTTGTACCAAAATGGATCGGCTTGGCCGCAATACCGTAGACATGATCCACATTGTTGATGCTTGCTATAAAAAGGGAATAGCCATTCGTTTTCTGGAGAACGGACTAAGTACAGAAGGAACTATGGGGAAAATGGTGATTCAAATTTTGGCGGCTGTTGCAGAAGCAGAACGAGAACGTATTCTGGAACGCACTAATGATGGCAGAATTGTTGCTATGGCATCCGGTGTCAAATTTGGACGGAAACCGCACTCGAAAGCAGCACTTGTCAGACAACTTATCAATCAGAAGCTATCAGAAAAAATAATTCTAGAAAAGACAGGGGTTTCTCGGGCTACTTATTTTCGGTTAAAAAAATCGGAAAACAATCAGAAATCATCATAAAGATAATATTAACCATGATTTAAAAAGAATTATTCTAAGCAGAGATCAAGTCATACAACAAATTATGATAGGGAATTAAAAGCTATGGAAGAAATAAACCTACTTAAAGAAATTCGTGAGCTAAAAAGTCAACTATCCTACGCTAAAAATATTGGTTTCTTTATGGGGGCTGGTACCTCCTGTGCTTTAGGCTTGCCAAATATATCTCAATTGACTATTCAAGTCGAAAGTGCATTAACCGGATCATTGTTGGATTATTTTAATGTTATTAAAACAGACTTATCGAAGCCTGATGAAACAATTAGCATTGAAGATATTCTTAATCAGATAAGACGGATTCGCGAAATAACTGAAGAAAGGCCTGATAGAGAATTCCTCGGGGTTTCTGGCATAAGCGCGCGTGATCTGGATATTGAAATTTGCAAAAATATTTATAATCTAATCACGGAGAAAGAAGTTAGTGCTAATCTGACTGCTCCAAAGAAATTTTTTGCGTGGTTAAACATGCAAAACAGAGATTTTTCGAAAGAGATTTTTACTACAAATTATGATCTGGTAATAGAAAAATCTCTTGAAGCAATTCGTGCGCCGTATTTTGACGGTTTCGTTGGTTCTTATGAACCATTTTTTTGGCAAGAAAGTGTCGAAACACTTGTTCGTAGAAATGATCTAACTCAGAACTGGATTCGATTATGGAAGATACATGGTTCTCTTAGTTGGTTTTGGAAAAAAAGAGAGAATCTGAAGTCGCATAAAGTTATACGCCTTGGGAAAGTAGATAAAATTGAAGAAGAGAAAAATGAGATAGTCATTTACCCATCAAAAGAAAAATATGATCTATCTCGTAGACAACCTTTTTTAGTTTACTTCGACCGCCTTAAAAACTATTTACTAAATGGTGAGCTTCTATTCATTTTCACCGGATACTCATTTTTAGATCAGCATATAAATGAAATTATTTTTAATTGCTTGAGGCAAAACAACAGGCTTAGTGTTGTAGTCTTTTTTTATGCAGACAGTGAAGTTAAAAAATTGCATTCCCTTTCGGCAGGATATCTAAATCTATCTGTATTCGGACCAACAACTGCGATTATAAACGGAACATTAGGGAAATGGTCCTTTGACCAATCCGAGCTAAAAAACAAAGAAAAATGTGATAGTTTTTGGAATGCTGAAGGTGAAAAATTCTTGCTTGGTGATTTTAATTATTTGGTTGAGTTCTTAGTTGGTAATTCTGGTCGTAGTAGTGAGATTGAGGTATCTATAAATGAAGACTGATTCTACATATTTAGGAAAGGTTATTCGTGTGGATTCCAGTACTGTAGAGGTAGAAGTTTCATCAGAAATACCTTCCGCTGCGCCAATAATAAATGGACGATTGTATAAAATTGGCCAGATCGGCACATTTGTAAAAATGCCAATGGGAAATATTACTATCTACGCTATCGTTGCTGCGGTAAGTGACAGACCGTTCACAGATAGTAGCGATGATGAGTATAGAGTAAGCTCAAAATTTCTTTCAGTACAACTGATTGGCGAAAAAATAGGTGACAGTGAGTTTGAAAAAGGAGTGGGTACTTATCCTACAATAGGTGATGAAGTACACCTTGTAATCGAACACGACTTATTTGCAATTTATGGTGAAAAGGATGCCGGTTCCATTGAAATTGGAAAACATTCTTCATCTGAAAATTTAGGTGTTCATGTAGATACTCATAACTTAATTTTACGTCACTGTGGTATTTTAGGCTCAACAGGTAGCGGGAAATCCAATACTACCGTCAGTATTTTGAAATCTATTCTACATGGTTACGTTGGTTCAAGAATTATATTGGTTGACCCACACGGTGAATATGCTTCTGCATTTCCTGATGCCAAAGTACTTCGAATTAATGAAGTAGCATCCCCATTGGTGATACCATTTTGGCTTATGACCTTTGAAGAACTTGCCTATTTTCTTGTAGGTGCTGATCATCGCGATGAACAAAGAATAGAATATCGTTTACTGAGAGATCTTGTAACAAAGCTTAAGAAAGAAAACTTAAATTTAAAAGCTGGGATTGTTAATGAAAATCTTATCACAGCCGACTCACCTATTCCTTTTAGCGCTAGGCAGCTATGGTATGAGATGAATTGGTTACTTAATGCATCATTTTCTTCTGCAAAGAAAGATGAACAAACTAGAGATACAGCAAATGAACTGGCTGCTGGGGATGCAGAAACATTGACTCCGGCAACCTTTGAAGCATATGTAATGGGAAATACAGCTCCATATAAATCTCAACACGCAGAGTATTTTTCTTATGAAAAGAAATTACTTTCTCGACTCAGAGATACCCGATACGATTTTCTGTTCAATCCAGGTGATTACAAAACAGCAGATTCTGAAAAAGATTTGCATGATTTACTAGCTGACTGGATAGGCTGTGAGCAGCGATTAACAATACTAGATCTTAGCGGTGTACCATTTGAGGTGTTAGATATAACCATAGGCTTGATTACAAGATTTGTTTACGACAGCATGTTCTGGGGGCGTAAAGAGTCATATACCGGTAAGCAAAGGCCAATACTCTTAGCATTTGAGGAAGCTCATACGTATTTAGGGAAAAATGACAAGAGTAATTATTCAAAAGCCGCAGTTGAGAAAATATTTAAAGAAGGGAGAAAATTTGGCGTAGGAGCGCTAGTCATTTCTCAACGCCCCTCAGAGTTGTCAGAGACTATAATTTCCCAAATTGGCACGTTGATAGCTCTTAGGCTTACCAATTCAAGTGATCAATCCATAGTGAAATCATCAGCCCCCGATAATCTAAATAGTCTTATGGATCTTCTTTCATCTTTGCGTATAGGTGAGGCAGTTATTTCAGGTGAGGCTATAAAAATTCCATCTAGAGTTCGATTGAAATTGAATCACCCAAGACCTACAAGTGAAGATCCAAAGTTAATTGAATGTTGGACAAAAGCATTTTCTTTCGATGCTGATAATTATAAAATTGTTGTAACTAAAATACGTGAACAGAAAATATAACCAAAGGAGTGTAAAATGGAACGAAGAAGTATTTCATCAAGCATGATTCGTAGTATTGGGTACGACGAATCTATTTCTACATTAGAGATTGAATTCAATAGTGGTGCAGTATGGAATTACCATGATTTTCCTATTACATGTTGGTATGAATTTGATGGAGCAGAATCGCACGGTAAATTTTTTCATAGCTTCATAAAGAATAATTATCGAGAGTCTCAAGTGGGATAACCTATGAATGAACTGTCACCGAAGCATAATAAAGGTCGGTGGCAGTCACAATTAGCGTCTTATGGTAACAGC
>NZ_CBCPJD010000027.1:0-3593 GCF_965118875.1 Morganella psychrotolerans | reverse complement strand
AACTGCATCTGGCTGTTGATGCGAGTACGCATGAAGTCATCTGCGCGGACCTGTCGCTGAACAACGTCACGGACGCTGAAGCTTTCCCGGGGCTTATCCGGCAGACCCACCGAAAAATCAGGTCAGCGGCGGCGGACGGTGCTTACGATACGCGGCGATGTCATGACGAACTGCGTCGCAAGAAAATCAGCGCGCTCATTCCTCCCCGAAAGGGAGCGGGCTACTGGTCCGGTGAGTATGCAGACCGCAATCGTGCTGTTGCGAATCAACGGCTGAGCGGAAGCAATGCACGGTGGAAATGGACAACAGATTACAACCGTCGGTCGATAGCGGAAACGGCAATGTACAGGGTAAAGCAGTTGTTCGGTGGTTCGCTGACGTTGCGTGACTACGATGGTCAGGTTGCAGAGGCTTTGGCCATGGTGCGTGCGCTGAACAAAATGACGAAGGCAGGCATGCCAGAAAGTGTACGTATCGGCTGAAAGTCGGAGCTGTTACAGGGAAACTCGCCTTAAATCTGATTTATTCAACAAAGCCGGTAACAGCACAACTCATTGTTTAAAAAAAATTTGAATTTGGTTTCCTATCGCTTAGCGTAGGTTTTCGCCCCATTGGACCTCAAACCCCCGTTATGAGCCGCAGCCGCCGCAAAACACCCATCGTCGGGCACACGACCTGCGGCAGCGAGCGCGAGTGACCTGCTCCCCGTTGATTAGTACACCCCGATGTTAGTAATGTCTTCATAAGCCACATGAGGACATCCCCATGAAGAAGCGTTTTTCCGACGAACAGATCATCAGTATTCTCCGCGAAGCCGAAGCTGGGGTACCCGCCCGTGAACTCTGCCGCAAGCATGCCATTTCCGATGCCACGTTTTACACCTGGCGTAAGAAGTATGGCGGTATGGAGGTGCCTGAAGTTAAGCGCCTGAAGTCGCTTGAGGAAGAGAACGCCAGACTCAAGAAGCTGCTTGCCGAAGCCATGCTGGATAAAGAGGCGCTTCAGGTGGCTCTTGGGCGAAAGTACTGACGACAGACCAGAAGCGGGAAGCCGTGATGTTGATGTGTGATGCGACCGGTCTGTCGCAACGTCGTGCCTGCAGGCTTACAGGTTTATCCCTGTCGACCTGCCGCTATGAGGCTCACCGTCCGGCTGCTGATGCGCATTTATCAGGGCGCATCACTGAGCTGGCACTGGAGCGCAGGCGTTTTGGCTACCGTCGTATTTGGCAGTTGCTGCGCCGTGAAGGGCTTCATGTTAATCATAAGCGCGTGTACCGGCTTTATCACCTCAGTGGCCTGGGCGTAAAACGCAGAAGACGTCGTAAAGGGCTGGCAACAGAACGTCTGCCGCTGCTCCGTCCGGCGGCGCCCAATCTGACCTGGTCGATGGATTTCGTCATGGACGCACTTTCCACCGGTCGCAGGATCAAGTGTCTTACCTGCGTCGATGATTTCACAAAGGAATGCCTGACGGTCACTGTTGCCTTTGGGATTTCAGGCGTTCAGGTCACGCGTATTCTGGACAGCATTGCACTGTTTCGAGGCTATCCGGCGACGATAAGAACTGACCAGGGGCCGGAGTTCACTTGCCGTGCACTGGATCAATGGGCCTTTGAGCATGGTGTTGAGTTGCGCTTAATCCAGCCGGGCAAGCCAACGCAGAACGGATTTATTGAGAGCTTTAACGGACGATTTCGCGATGAATGTTTGAATGAGCACTGGTTCAGCGATATCGTTCATGCCAGGAAAATTATTAATGACTGGCGGCAGGATTATAACGAATGCCGCCCGCACTCCACGCTGAATTATCAGACACCGTCTGAATTTGCAGCGGGCTGGAGAAAGGGTCATTCTGAGAATGAAGATTCCGACGTTACTAACTGAGTGTTGTATCTAATCGTGGGGGCAGGTCACGAGGACAAGAAGCTCTGGCATCAGCGCTGGCGCACCCGTGAGCGCACGGCGCTGACCAGCGCGTCGCCCGAAGCCCTGAGCGCCCATCTGCCCCTGCTGGAAAACCAGGCCAGCAGCGTCTGGTCGATGGGCAAGGATGGCCGCTCCTACTGGCCCGTCAAGCGCCAGGCCGCCACGGCGGATCGCATCGCCAATCACAAGGGACGCAACCCGCAAGAACGCGCCTCCCTGAAAAAGCGCCTGCTGCGCAAGTGGATGAGCAAATGAAGCTCTCCTTCCATCAGCACATTGCGCTGTTCTGGATGATCGGTGCTCCGGGCGTCTTCGCGCCCGTGATCGAGAACGCCAAGCGGCCCGATGCCGGCGCCGTCATGGCGTGGGGTGTCGCGATCGTGGCGGTGATGATCCTCTTCACCCCTTTGCTGCTGCGCTGTCCACCATTCCGGCGCTGGTATGGCCGGACGGATGCGCTGTCGGAGCGGCAGCGCCAGGCGCTTGCCGAGCGCGGCCTGCGCCGCTACTACCAGACCGCTTTCGATGACGGCTACGTGCCCCGCGTGATGCCCTACGTGTGGCGCATCATCTGGACGGTCGGCGGGTTGATGGCTGTGACCGCCGTACTGCCTACCAACACCGGACGGCCAGCCTTCGATGCCTTGGTGGTCTTCTCGACCTGGTATCCGATAGGCGTGATGCTGCTGGTTTTCGCGTCGAGGCCCCTTGGCCGGTTGATTCGCCAAAGAGCACAGGAGCGGCGGAAATGAGCACGTCAACCATCGAGGCGCTGGCCAGCGCCTGGGCAAGGATTGCCGAGGAAGCGGAATTCCCCGCTGACTACGAGGGGACTGCCACACCACAAGCGCATCGGGCTAGCGAAGCTATTCAGGAGCAGATTCGGGAGCGCATCGTCGCCACCAACGACATGCGGCTGTTCAGCCTGCTGCACCTGCTGGGTCAGGCGTCGCTGCGCATGGAGCAAGCGCTGTGGCCGGAGGATTACGAGCGGATGACGCGCGAGGTTGAGGAAGCCCTGCGGCAAGCCACCGACGCCAACGCCAGATCGTACACCCACGAAGAAGTGATGCAGGCGATGCAGGAACGCATCGACCGGGCGCGAGACAAGCCATGTTGATTGGCTATGCGCGCGTCTCGACGCAGGATCAGAACCTGGAGCTGCAACGCGAAGCCTTGAGCAAGGCCGGATGTAAAAAGGTCTTCGAGGACAAGGTGAGTGGCACGCGGGCAGACCGGCCTGGCTTGGCCAAGACGCTCGAAATGCTGCGCGAAGGCGATACTTTGGTCGTCTGGAAGCTCGACCGGCTGGGCCGGTCGGTCAAGCAACTGGTCGATCTGGTCGGCGATCTGCACAAGCACGGTGTCCAGTTCAGGAGCCTCACCGACTCCATCGACACCGGCACACCATCCGGGCGGTTCTTCTTCCACGTCATGGCGAGCCTTGCCGAAATGGAGCGCGAGCTGACCGTCGAGCGCACCCGCGCCGGGCTGGAAGTCGCCAAGCAGCTCGGCCGCAAAGGCGGCCGCAAGCCGAAGATGACCGACAGCAAGATCGAGTCGGCCAAGAAGCTGCTGGCCAGCGGGGTGCCGCCCAAGGACGTGGCCAAGAACCTCGGCGTGTCCATTCCGACGCTGTACCGCTGGGTGCCAGCCTCCACGCAC
>NZ_CBCPJD010000026.1:0-24783 GCF_965118875.1 Morganella psychrotolerans | reverse complement strand
TTATATCTGTATTTTGATAGTACATACCTAAATTTACATAATCGCAATTGTAATAATATTGATTATCATTTACTCTTTGTCTGAATCGGGAGGAATGATAATGTACGTTTGTCTGTGTAATGCTATCAGTGATAAAGCTATTCGTAATGTGGTGCGCCGGCATCAGGTTCATTCGTTTGGTGAATTACGTAAAATCATTCCTGTCGGTAATGAGTGTGGTAAGTGTATCCGCCATGCAAAAGCCGTTATCTCGGAAGAAAACATGTCCGTAGCGGTTGATCAGGTAGCCTGAATTTCCTCCGGATTTATCCCTGTCTGTCAATTTCTTGAGCTGTATCGCCATTTTATCACTGTAATATCCTCACGGTTGGATTGCCGGGTCTATACTAAACAGACTGGAAACAAGGAGGGCATATGAAAGGCGATAAAAAAATGATCTCTTATTTGAATAAACTGCTCGGGAATGAGCTGGTTGCAATTAATCAGTACTTTCTCCATGCGCGTATGTTCAAAAATTGGGGACTGACTAAGCTTAATAATAAAGAATATGAAGAATCAATAGATGAGATGAAACACGCCGATGAATATATTGAGCGTATTTTATTTCTGGAAGGGCTTCCGAATCTTCAGGATCTCGGTAAGTTGCATATTGGTGAAGACGTTGAAGAAATGCTTAAATCAGACCTTCAGCTGGAACTGGATGGCGCCAAAGATTTACGCGAAGCTATCGCCTATGCTGATTCCAAACAAGACTATGTCAGCCGTGATTTAATGATTAAAATCCTGGTAGAAGAAGAGTCGCATATCGACTGGATTGAAACGCAGTTAGATCTGATAGACCGTGTTGGCTTGCAAAACTATCAGCAGGCCCAGATGGCTGAAGATGAATAAGTGTAAATAAAAGTACATTATGAAACCGCCGGAAGATATTATATTCTTACCGGCGGTTTTTTTATTCTGTGATGCACAGGTATTAGCATCCGTCAAAACTATGGCGGAGATAATTTGCACAAATCCCGGTTTGTTGCTTGCTTTCGGCTTTTATCCACGTATAATACGCGGGCTTACCAATAGAGTAAGCCTGGTTGATACCAGCATTAAATGGCTGATGTTTAGCCCTTTATGAAAATATTCCCGATATGGGGATTACATCGAGAATGATTACACTCCCCCGTCAATCGAAATGGGTGCGAGGAGTAATTTTTTACGTTTATAAAATAGTTGGAGCTCTGGTCTCATGCAGAACCAAAGAATCCGTATCCGCCTTAAAGCTTTTGATCATCGCCTTATCGATCAATCAACTGCGGAAATCGTAGAGACTGCAAAGCGCACTGGTGCGCAAGTTCGTGGTCCTATCCCGCTGCCGACCCGTAAAGAGCGTTTTACCGTTCTGATTTCTCCGCACGTCAATAAAGATGCGCGCGATCAGTACGAAATTCGCACTCATAAGCGTCTGGTTGACATCGTTGAGCCAACTGAAAAAACCGTTGATGCTCTGATGCGTCTGGATCTGGCTGCCGGCGTTGACGTGCAGATCAGCCTGGGTTAATCAGGTATCAATTGATTGAGAGGTTGAAACAATGATTGGTTTAGTCGGTAAAAAAGTGGGTATGACCCGCATCTTCACTGAAGATGGCGTATCAATCCCTGTTACTGTTATCGAAATCGAAAATAACCGCGTAACTCAGGTTAAATCTGAAGATACTGATGGTTATCGTGCAGTTCAGGTTACCACCGGCAGCAAAAAAGCAAGCCGTGTGAACAAACCTAAAGCTGGACATTTCGCAAAAGCTGGTGTTGAAGCTGGTCGCCTGTTACGTGAATTCCGCCTGTCAGAGGGTGAAGAATTTACTGTTGGCCAAAGCATCAGTGTTGAAATTTTCGCTGACGTTAAGAAAGTTGACGTTACTGGTACATCCAAAGGTAAGGGCTTCGCTGGTACTGTTAAGCGTTGGAACTTCCGTACTCAGGATGCTACACATGGTAACTCCTTGTCTCACCGTGCTCCGGGTTCTATCGGTCAGAACCAGACTCCGGGTAAGGTATTTAAAGGCAAGAAAATGGCAGGTCAACTGGGTAACGAACGTGTAACCGTTCAGAGCCTGGATGTCGTTCGCGTTGACGCTGAACGCAACCTGCTGCTGGTAAAAGGTGCTGTCCCGGGTGCAACCGGTAGCAACCTGATTGTTAAACCAGCTGTCAAGGCTTAACGTCGAGGAGATAGGAATGGAATTGGTAATGAAAGACGCGCAAAGCGCGCTGACTGTTTCCGAAACTACCTTCGGGCGTGATTTCAATGAAGCACTTGTCCATCAAGTAGTTGTTGCTTACGCAGCTGGTGCTCGTCAAGGTACACGTGCTCAGAAAACTCGTGCTGAAGTTACTGGGTCTGGTAAAAAACCATGGCGCCAAAAAGGTACTGGTCGTGCTCGAGCTGGTTCTGTTAAGAGTCCAATCTGGCGCTCTGGTGGTATCACGTTCGCAGCGAAACCACAGGACCACAGTCAAAAAGTTAACAAAAAGATGTACCGCGGCGCGCTGAAAAGCATTCTGTCCGAACTGGTACGTCAGGATCGTCTGATTATCGTCGAAAATTTTGCTGTCGAAGCGCCTAAAACTAAGCTGCTGGTACAGAAATTGAAAGACATGGCGTTAGAAGACGTGATGATTATCACCCACGAAGTTGATGAGAACTTGTTCTTAGCAGCTCGCAACCTGTACAAGGTTGACGTGCGTGATGTCACTGCTATTGATCCGGTCAGTCTGATCGCGTTCAAAAAAGTAGTGATGACTGCTGAAGCAGTTAAGCAAGTTGAGGAGATGCTGGCATGATCCGTGAAGAACGTCTGCTAAAAGTACTGCGCGCGCCGCACGTATCTGAAAAAGCGTCTACCGCGATGGAAAAAACAAATACCATCGTGCTCAAAGTTGCTAAAGACGCGACTAAAGCTGAAGTTAAAGCTGCAGTTGAAAAACTGTTTGAAGTCAAAGTTGAAGGTGTTAACACTCTGCTTGTTAAAGGCAAAGTGAAGCGCCACGGTCAGCGTTCCGGTCGTCGTAGTGACTGGAAAAAAGCTTACGTCACCCTGCAGGAAGGCCAGAATCTGGACTTCGTCGGCGGCGCTGAATAAGTCGGAGGAGTAAAGAACAATGGCAATTGTTAAATGTAAACCTACGTCTCCGGGCCGTCGCCACGTTGTTAAAGTGGTTAACCCTGAGCTTCATAAGGGCAAGCCTTACGCCCCACTGCTTGAGAAAAACAACAAGTCAGGTGGTCGTAACAACAATGGCCGTATCACTACCCGTCACATCGGTGGTGGTCATAAGCAGAATTACCGTATTATTGACTTTAAACGCAATAAAGACGGTATCCCGGCTGTTGTGGAACGTTTGGAATATGATCCAAATCGTTCAGCAAATATTGCTCTGGTATTGTACAAAGACGGCGAACGCCGTTATATCCTGGCGCCTAAAGGCCTGAAGTCTGGTGATCAAATCCAGTCAGGTGTTGATGCAGCAATCAAAGCGGGTAACGCTTTGCCAATGCGCAACATCCCGGTTGGTTCTACTGTTCATAACGTAGAAATGAAACCAGGCAAAGGCGGTCAGTTAGCACGTTCTGCAGGTACTTACGTTCAAATCGTTGCGCGTGATGGTGCATATGTCACTATCCGTCTGCGCTCCGGTGAAATGCGTAAAATCCCTTCAGATTGCCGTGCAACTTTAGGTGAAGTTGGTAACGCTGAACACATGCTGCGCGTTCTGGGTAAAGCTGGTGCAAGTCGCTGGCGTGGTATTCGTCCTACCGTTCGCGGTACTGCGATGAACCCAGTTGACCATCCACATGGTGGTGGTGAAGGTCGTAACTTTGGTAAACACCCTGTAACACCTTGGGGCGTTCAGACTAAAGGTAAGAAGACCCGTAAAAACAAACGCACTGAACACTTCATCGTTCATCGTCGTACTAAGAAATAATTAGAGGATAAGCCATGCCACGTTCTCTCAAGAAAGGTCCTTTTATTGACCTGCACTTGCTGAAGAAGGTAGAGAAAGCGGTGGAAAGCGGTGACAAAAAGCCTGTTAAGACTTGGTCCCGTCGTTCAACGATCTTTCCTAACATGATCGGTTTGACCATCGCTGTCCATAATGGTCGTCAGCATGTTCCTGTTTATGTCACCGATGAAATGGTCGGTCACAAACTGGGCGAATTCGCACCGACTCGTACTTATCGCGGCCATGTGGCTGATAAAAAAGCCAAAAAGAAATAAGGTAGGAGGAAGAGATGGAAACTATTGCTATGCATCGCCACGCTCGTTCTTCTGCTCAGAAGGTTCGCCTGGTGGCTGACCTGATCCGCGGTAAGAAGGTGTCGCAAGCTCTGGAAATTTTAGCTTTTACCAACAAGAAAGCTGCTGGTTTAGTTAAAAAAGTCCTGGAGTCTGCTATTGCTAACGCAGAACACAACGATGGCGCTGACATCGATGATCTGAAAGTAGCGAAGATTTTCGTTGACGACGGCCCAACCATGAAGCGCATCATGCCTCGTGCAAAAGGTCGTGCAGATCGTATTCTTAAGCGCACCAGTCACATTACTGTGGTTGTGTCCGATCGCTGAGACTCTGGAGACTAGCAATGGGTCAGAAAGTACATCCAAATGGTATTCGCCTGGGTATTGTTAAACCTTGGAACTCTACCTGGTTTGCGAACACCAAAGAATTCGCTGACAATTTAGACGGCGATTTCAAAGTACGTAAGTACTTAACAAAAGAACTGGAAAAAGCGTCAGTATCACGCATCGTTATCGAACGTCCGGCTAAAAGCATTCGTGTGACTATTCACACTGCCCGCCCTGGTATCGTAATCGGTAAAAAAGGCGAAGACGTCGAGAAACTGCGTAAAAGCGTTTCAGACATCGCTGGCGTTCCTGCGCAAATTAATATTGCCGAAGTACGTAAACCTGAACTGGACGCAAAATTAGTTGCTGACAGCATCACTTCACAGCTGGAACGTCGTGTTATGTTCCGTCGTGCTATGAAGCGTGCTGTACAGAACGCGATGCGTTTAGGCGCTAAAGGTATTAAAGTGGAAGTAAGCGGTCGTTTAGGCGGCGCTGAAATCGCGCGTACTGAGTGGTATCGTGAAGGCCGTGTGCCTTTGCATACCCTGCGTGCAGACATCGATTACAATACATCTGAAGCACAAACTACTTATGGTGTGATCGGCGTTAAAGTGTGGATCTTCAAAGGCGAGATCCTGGGTGGCATGGCTGCAGTTGAACAGGCGGAAAAACCGTCTGCTCAACCTAAAAAACAGCAGCGTAAAGGCCGTAAGTAAGGAGAGTCGCTGAATGTTACAACCAAAGCGTACAAAATTCCGTAAGATGCACAAAGGCCGTAACCGCGGCCTGGCAGCTGGCGCGGATGTGAGCTTCGGCACTTATGGTCTGAAAGCTGTTGGCCGTGGTCGTCTGACTGCCCGTCAGATCGAAGCAGCACGTCGTGCTATGACCCGTGCAGTTAAGCGTCAGGGTAAAATCTGGATCCGTGTGTTCCCAGACAAACCTATCACTGAAAAACCTCTTGAAGTGCGTATGGGTAAAGGTAAAGGTAACGTAGAATATTGGGTTGCCTTAATCCAGCCTGGCAAAGTCCTGTATGAAATGGACGGCGTATCAGAAGAGCTTGCTCGTGAAGCATTCAAGCTGGCAGCAGCTAAACTGCCTATCAAAACCACCTTTGTAACTAAGACGGTGATGTAATGAAAGCAAAAGAGCTGCGTGAAAAAAGCGTTGAAGAGCTGAACACTGAGCTGCTGAACCTGCTGCGCGAGCAATTTAACCTGCGTATGCAAGCGGCAAGCGGCCAGTTACAACAGTCTCATCTGTTGAAACAAGTGCGTCGTAATGTTGCACGTGTTAAGACTTTATTGACTGAGAAGGCGGGTGCGTAATGACCGATAAAATCCGTACTCTGCAAGGTCGTGTTGTTAGTGACAAAATGGAGAAATCCATTGTTGTGACTATCGAGCGTATGGTGAAACACCCGCTGTATGGTAAGTTCATCAAACGTACGACCAAACTGCACGTACATGATGAGAACAATGAATGTGGTACAGGGGATCTCGTTGAAATTCGTGAAACCCGTCCACTGTCCAAGACTAAATCTTGGGCCTTAGTTCGCATCTTAGAAAAAGCAGAGCTGTAATAGCCTGGTTTTCTGGTGTAGAATAAACGGCTCGGCTTTATGAGCCGTTTATTTTTTTCTATCCATAACGAAGATGTGGTGTTATAATGCCGCGCCCTCGATATATGGGTATTTGGACAGCCATTCCCTTTTGGACTGGCTCAGTAGTAGTTGACTTTTAGCGGAGCACTAAAATGATCCAAGAACAGACTATGCTGACCGTTGCCGATAACTCCGGTGCACGTCGCGTAATGTGTATCAAGGTTCTAGGTGGCTCGCACCGTCGCTACGCAGCCGTAGGCGACATTATCAAAATTACCATCAAGGAAGCAATTCCGCGTGGTAAAGTTAAAAAAGGTGATGTTCTGAAAGCAGTAGTGGTGCGCACCAAGAAGGGTGTTCGTCGCCCTGACGGTTCTGTCATTCGCTTCGATAGCAACGCTTGTGTATTGTTAAACAATAACAGCGAGCAAGTTATCGGTACGCGTATTTTTGGGCCGGTAACTCGTGAACTTCGTAACGAGAAGTTTATGAAAATTATCTCACTGGCACCTGAAGTACTCTAAGGAGCGGCACTATGGCAGCAAAAATCCGTCGTGATGACGAAATTATTGTGCTAACCGGGAAAGACAAAGGTAAGCGCGGTAAAGTAAAACAGGTTCTTTCTTCCGGGAAAGTCCTCGTTGAAGGTATCAATCTGGTTAAGAAACATCAGAAGCCGGTTCCGGCCCTGAACCAACCAGGTGGCATCGTTGAAAAAGAAGCTGCAATTCAGGTTTCTAACGTTGCAATCTTCAATGCGGCAACCGGCAAGGCTGACCGTGTAGGTTTTAGATTCGAAGACGGCAAAAAAGTCCGTTTCTTCAAATCTAACAGCGAAACTATCAAGTAACTTTTGGAGTATACGATGGCGAAACTGCATGATTTTTATAAAGACGATGTAGTTAAACAACTGATGTCTCAGTTTAGCTACAATTCTGTCATGCAAGTCCCTCGGGTCGAGAAGATCACCCTGAATATGGGTGTTGGTGAAGCAATTGCTGATAAAAAACTGCTGGATAACGCAGCGGCTGACTTAGCAGCAATCTCTGGTCAAAAGCCATTGATCACCAAAGCACGCAAATCTGTTGCAGGCTTCAAAATCCGCCAGGGCTATCCAATCGGCTGTAAAGTAACCCTGCGTGGCGAACGCATGTGGGAGTTCTTTGAGCGTCTGATTTCTATTGCTGTACCACGTATTCGTGACTTCCGCGGTTTATCCGCTAAGTCTTTCGATGGTCGCGGTAACTACAGCATGGGCGTACGTGAACAAATCATCTTCCCTGAAATCGATTACGATAAAGTGGATCGTGTACGTGGTCTTGATATTACTATCACTACCACAGCGAAATCAGATGACGAAGGTCGCGCACTGTTATCAGCGTTTAACTTCCCGTTTCGCAAGTAAGGCAGGGTATTCATGGCTAAGAAATCTATGAAAGCGCGTGATGTAAAGCGTGCAAATTTAGCTGAGAAATTCTTCGCAAAACGCGCAGAACTGAAAGCTACCATCTCCGATGTTAACGCATCAGATGATGATCGTTGGGATGCTGTTCTGAAGCTTCAATCTCTGCCACGTGATTCCAGTCCTTCCCGTCAGCGTAACCGTTGCCGCCAAACCGGGCGTCCACATGGTTTTCTGCGGAAGTTTGGCTTAAGCCGTATTAAGGTCCGTGAAGCCGCTATGCGCGGTGAAATCCCTGGCCTTAAGAAAGCAAGCTGGTAATTGTCACCATTTTGAATCACGGGAGTAAAGACAGATGAGCATGCAAGATCCCATCGCGGATATGCTGACCCGTATCCGTAACGGTCAGACCGCGAATAAAGTTGCGGTCACCATGCCTTCCTCCAAGCTGAAAGTGGCAATTGCCAACGTGCTGAAGGAAGAAGGTTATATTGAAGATTTTAAAATCGAAGGCGACACCAAGCCGGAACTGGAATTAACTCTTAAGTATTTCCAGGGTCAGGCGGTTGTAGAAAGTATTCAACGCGTAAGCCGCCCGAGTCTGCGTATTTATAAGCGCAAAGACGATCTGCCACAAGTTATGGCAGGTATGGGTATCGCAGTTATTTCTACATCTAAAGGTGTAATGACTGATCGTGCAGCTCGCCAGGCTGGTCTTGGTGGCGAGATTCTCTGCTACGTAGCATAATATCGGGAGGAAAGCATGTCTCGTGTTGCAAAAGCACCCGTCGTCATTCCTGCCGGCGTAGAGGTAAAACTCAACGGTCAGGTTATTTCGATTAAGGGTAAAAACGGCGAGCTGAGCCGTAATGTCCACAACGCTGTAGAAGTTCAACAAGCGGACAACCAGTTAACATTTGGTCCACGTGACGGTTATACCGACGCATGGGCACAAGCTGGTACAACTCGTGCGCTGGTTAACGCTATGGTCGTTGGTGTTACCGAAGGCTTCTCTAAGAAGCTGCAACTGGTAGGTGTAGGTTATCGTGCCGCTATCAAAGGTGATGTAGTAAACCTGTCTGTAGGTTTCTCTCATCCGGTTGAGCACAAACTACCGGCAGGTGTTACTGCTGAATGTCCGACTCAGACTGAAATCGTACTGAAAGGTGCTGATAAGCAAGTAGTTGGCCAGATAGCGGCAGACCTGAGAGCCTATCGTCGCCCTGAACCTTATAAAGGTAAAGGTATTCGCTACGCCGACGAAGTCGTGCGTATTAAAGAGGCTAAGAAGAAGTAAGGTAACACTATGGATAAGAAAGCAGCTCGTATCCGTCGTGCGACCCGCGCACGCCGCAAGCTCCAGGAACTTGGTGCGACGCGACTGGTGGTACATCGTACCCCACGCCATATTTATGCGCAGGTTATTGCACCAAACGGTTCTGAAACGTTGGTTGCCGCTTCTACTTTAGAAAAAGCTATCAGCGAGCAAGTAAAAAGCACAGGAAACAAAGATGCCGCAATCGCAGTAGGTAAAGCTATTGCTGAGCGCGCACTGGAAAAAGGGATTACTCGTATTTCCTTTGACCGTTCTGGTTTCCAATATCATGGTCGAGTCCAGGCACTGGCAGATGCTGCCCGTGAAGCTGGCCTACAGTTCTAAGGTAGAGGTGTAAGATGGCACACATCGAAAAACAGGCTGGCGAACTGCAGGAAAAGCTAATCGCGGTAAACCGCGTATCTAAAACTGTTAAAGGTGGTCGTATCTTCAGTTTCACTGCATTGACTGTAGTGGGTGATGGTAATGGTCGCGTTGGTTTTGGTTACGGTAAGGCGCGCGAAGTTCCGGCAGCAATCCAGAAAGCGATGGAAAAAGCCCGTCGCAACATGAGAACCGTTGCACTCAACAGCGGTACGTTATTCCACCCAGTGAAAGGCGCACACACCGGTTCCCGCGTGTTTATGCAGCCTGCTCACGAAGGTACCGGTATTATCGCCGGTGGTGCAATGCGTGCTGTGCTTGACGTCGCCGGTGTTCGCAACGTTCTGGCTAAAACCTACGGTTCCACGAATCCAATGAACGTTGTTCGTGCAACGCTGGACGCTTTAGATAGCATGAAGTCTCCGGAAATGGTTGCAGCTAAGCGTGGTAAATCCGTCGAAGAAATTCTGGGGTAATGGACCATGGCTAAGACTATTAAAATTACACAAATCCGCAGCTCAATCGGCCGCCTGCCTAAACACAAGGCAACGCTGGTCGGTTTAGGTCTGCGTCATATTGGTCACACTGTTGAACGCGAAGATACACCTGCGGTTCGTGGTATGGTCAATCGTATTTCCTATATGGTTAAGGTTGAGGAGTAACAGATGCAATTAAATACTCTGTCTCCGGCAGCAGGTGCTAAACACGCACCAAGACGTGTAGGTCGTGGTATTGGTTCAGGTCTCGGTAAAACCGCCGGCCGTGGTCACAAAGGTCAGAGCTCTCGTTCTGGCGGTGGCGTACGTCGTGGGTTTGAAGGTGGCCAGATGCCTTTATATCGTCGTCTGCCAAAATTCGGCTTTACTTCACGTAAAGCGATGGTCACTGCTGAGATCCGTTTATCTGATCTGCAGTTGATCGAAGGCGATGAAATCGATCTCAATGTATTGAAAGCCGCAAACGTTATTGGTCCACAGATTGAATACGCGAAAGTGTTTCTTTCAGGTGAACTGACTCGTGCAGTTACTGTACGCGGCCTGCGTGTTACTAAAGGCGCTCGTGCTGTTATCGAAGCTGCTGGCGGTAAAATCGAGGAATAAGTAACAGATGGCAAAGCAACCAGGTACAGATTTCCAAAGTGCTAAAGGCGGAGTAGGTGAGTTAAAGCGTCGTTTATTGTTTGTTATCGGCGCACTGATTGTTTTCCGTATTGGTTCTTTCATTCCTATCCCTGGTATTGATGCCACTGTTCTTGCGAAATTGCTCGAGCAACAACAGGGCACCATCATTGAAATGTTTAACATGTTCTCTGGTGGTGCGTTGAGTCGTGCTTCTATCTTTGCGCTGGGTATCATGCCGTATATTTCGGCATCTATTATTATCCAGCTTCTGAGTGTGGTTAATCCACGCTTAGCTGAGATTAAGAAAGAAGGGGAAGCTGGCCGTCGTAAGATTAGCCAGTACACCCGGTATAGTACGTTAGTCCTCGCGATTTTCCAGTCTATCGGTATCGCGACCGGCTTACCAAATATGCCTGGTATGCAGGGTCTGGTAATTAATCCGGGCTTTGCATTCTATTTCACGGCTGTTGTAAGTTTGGTGACGGGAACTATGTTCCTGATGTGGCTTGGCGAACAGATTACTGAACGTGGTATCGGTAACGGTATCTCAATCATTATCTTCGCAGGTATTGTCGCGGGTTTACCGTCGGCAATCGGTCACACCATCGAGCAGGCTCGTCAAGGCGAACTGCACTTCCTCCTGTTGCTATTGGTTGCAGTTTTAGTGTTTGCGGTTACTTGCTTTGTTGTCTTCATGGAGCGTGGTCAGCGTCGTATCGTCGTTAACTATGCAAAACGTCAGCAAGGCCGCCGTGTATATGCGGCACAAAGTACACATTTACCGTTGAAAGTGAATATGGCGGGTGTAATTCCTGCAATTTTTGCTTCCAGTATTATCCTGTTCCCTGGTACAATTGCATCTTGGTTCGGTGATGGTACGGGTTGGGATTGGCTGACAACAATTTCTATGTATCTGCAGCCGGGCCAGCCGCTCTATGTGTTACTTTATGCTACTGCAATCATATTCTTCTGTTTCTTTTATACCGCATTGGTATTTAATCCAAGAGAAACAGCAGATAACCTGAAGAAGTCCGGTGCATTTGTACCAGGAATTCGTCCGGGAGAGCAAACGGCCAAGTACATCGATAAAGTAATGACTCGTTTAACATTAGTTGGCGCGTTGTATATTACCTTTATCTGCCTAATCCCGGAGTTCATGCGTGACGCAATGAAAGTGCCTTTCTACTTTGGTGGTACTTCCCTCTTAATCGTGGTTGTGGTCATCATGGACTTTATGGCTCAAGTGCAAACTCTGATGATGTCAAGTCAGTATGAGTCTGCATTGAAAAAAGCGAACCTCAAAGGTTATAACCGTTAATTCGGTGGCTTTAGAAGTTACGGAGAGTAAAAATGAAAGTTCGTGCTTCCGTCAAGAAATTATGCCGTAACTGCAAAATCGTTAAGCGTCACGGTGTCGTGCGTGTGATTTGCAGTGCTGAGCCTAAGCATAAACAGCGTCAAGGCTAATAAAAAGCATATTTTTCTTGCAAAGTTGGGTTGAGCTGGCTAAATTAGCCAGCCAATCTTTTGGTTAAATGCGGTTTTACTGTTTGAGTATCCTGAAAACGGGCTTTTCAGAACAGTATTACCCCAAATTATTTAGGAGTGCATAGTGGCCCGTATAGCAGGCATTAACATTCCTGATCATAAACATGCCGTAATTGCATTAACATCAATTTTCGGTATCGGCTTAACCCGTTCACAGTCTATCTGTAAAGCGACGGGTATTGCTGAAAATGTTAAGATCAGTGAGCTATCTGAAGAGCAAATCGACCAGCTGCGTGACGAAGTTGCTAAATACGTTGTAGAAGGTGACTTGCGCCGTGAAGTGACCCTCAGCATCAAACGTCTTATGGACATTGGTTGCTATCGTGGTTTACGCCATCGTCGTGGTCTTCCAGTACGCGGTCAGCGTACCAAGACTAACGCACGTACCCGCAAGGGTCCGCGTAAGCCGATCAAGAAATAATCGGGGAATCTTATAATGGCAAAAGCACCTGTTCGTGCACGCAAGCGTGTAAGAAAACAAGTCTCTGACGGTGTGGCTCATGTCCATGCTTCTTTCAACAACACAATCGTTACTATTACTGATCGTCAGGGTAACGCATTAGGTTGGGCAACTGCCGGTGGTTCCGGTTTCCGTGGTTCTCGTAAATCAACTCCATTCGCAGCACAAGTTGCAGCAGAACGTTGCGCAGAGGCTGTGAAAGAGTACGGTATTAAGAATCTGGAAGTTATGGTTAAAGGACCTGGTCCTGGCCGTGAGTCAACTGTTCGCGCGTTAAACGCGGCCGGTTTCCGCATCACGAATATTACTGATGTGACTCCGATCCCTCATAACGGTTGTCGTCCTCCGAAAAAACGTCGCGTTTAATCGCTCTTACGTTTTTAGGATAGTTGGAGAAAGAAAATGGCTAGATATTTGGGTCCTAAGCTCAAGCTGAGCCGTCGCGAGGGAACAGACCTCTTTCTGAAGTCTGGTGTTCGCGCGATTGACACCAAGTGTAAATTAGATCAAGCACCAGGCCAGCACGGCGCACGTAAACCGCGTCTGTCTGATTATGGTGTTCAGTTACGTGAAAAGCAAAAAGTTCGTCGTATGTACGGCGTGCTGGAACGTCAGTTCCGTAACTACTATAAAGAAGCAACTCGTCTTAAAGGCAACACAGGTGAAAACCTGCTGACTCTGCTGGAAGGCCGTTTAGATAACGTTATTTATCGTATGGGCTTTGGTGCGACACGTGCAGAATCACGTCAAATCGTCGGACATAAAGCTGTAATGGTAAATGGCCGTGTCGTAAACATTGCTTCTTATCAGGTTTCCCCTAACGACGTAATCAGCATTCGTGAAAAAGCGAAAAAACAGTCTCGTATTAAGGCTGCTTTAGAGCTGGCTGAGCAGCGTGAAAAACCAACTTGGTTGGAAGTTGATGCTGCGAAAATGGAAGGTGTGTTCAAACGTATTCCTGAGCGTACTGACCTTTCTGCTGATATTAACGAGCACCTGATCGTCGAGCTTTACTCCAAGTAAAGCTTAGCACCAAAGAGAGGACACAATGCAGGGTTCTGTGACAGAGTTTCTAAAACCGCGCCTGGTTGATATCGAGCAAATCAGTTCGACGCACGCCAAGGTGACCCTTGAACCATTAGAGCGTGGCTTCGGTCATACTCTGGGTAACGCACTGCGCCGTATTCTGCTTTCGTCTATGCCGGGTTGTGCGGTAACTGAGGTTGAGATTGATGGTGTACTCCATGAGTACAGCACTAAAGAAGGTGTACAGGAAGATATCCTGGAAATTCTGCTCAACCTGAAAGGGCTGGCGGTTAAGCTTCAGGGGAAAGATGATGTTATCTTAACCTTGAATAAATCTGGCATTGGCCCTGTGACTGCAGCCGACATCATCCATGACGGTGATGTTGAGATCGTCAAGCCGGAGCACGTAATTTGCCACCTCACTGACGAAGGCGCATCTATTAATATGCGCATTAAAGTTCAGCGTGGTCGTGGTTATGTTCCGGCGTCTGCCCGAATTCATTCGGAGGAAGATGAGCGCCCAATCGGTCGTCTGTTAGTAGACGCGTGCTACAGCCCAGTTGAGCGTATTGCTTACAATGTTGAAGCCGCACGTGTTGAGCAGCGCACTGACTTGGATAAATTGGTCATCGAAATGGAAACTAACGGTACAATTGATCCAGAAGAATCAATTCGCCGTGCAGCGACTATTTTGGCTGAACAGCTGGAAGCTTTTGTTGACTTACGTGATGTTCGTCAGCCAGAAGTGAAAGAAGAGAAGCCAGAATTCGATCCGATTTTACTGCGCCCTGTAGACGATCTCGAATTGACTGTCCGCTCTGCTAACTGTCTCAAGGCAGAAGCAATCCACTACATCGGTGATCTGGTTCAGCGTACAGAAGTTGAGTTGCTCAAAACGCCTAACCTCGGTAAGAAATCACTTACTGAAATTAAAGACGTTCTGGCATCTCGTGGCTTATCTCTGGGCATGCGCCTGGAAAACTGGCCACCGGCAAGTATTGCTGACGAATAAGATCACAGGTTAAGGTTTTACTGAGAAGGATAAGGTCATGCGCCATCGTATGAGTGGTCGTCAATTGAACCGCAACAGCAGCCATCGCCAAGCTATGTTTCGTAACATGGCCGGTTCTTTAGTTCGTCATGAGATAATCAAGACGACTTTGCCTAAAGCAAAAGAACTGCGTCGCGTTGTTGAGCCGTTGATTACCCTGGCTAAAACGGATAGCGTTGCTAACCGTCGTTTAGCTTTCGCCCGTACTCGTGATAACGAGATCGTGGCAAAACTGTTCAACGAACTGGGCCCGCGTTTCGCACAGCGTGCAGGTGGTTACACCCGCATTCTGAAATGTGGTTTCCGTACCGGTGACAATGCTCCAATGGCTTACATTGAGCTTGTTGACCGTGCTGAATCCCAGACGGAAGCAGTAGCAGAGTAATCTGTTGCTGTGTAAAAAAACCGGGTTTTACCCGGTTTTTTTATTTCTGCTTTTTATTAGTAGTGCCGCTCAATTCCCCCTATAGCTCATATCCTCTTATTCTTCCCGGCAACATACAAAATTTTACTATTCTGCTATTATGATTTCGCACTTAATGATGTCAGGAGATTTCTTATGTACCGAATTGGTCAGCTGGCAAAACTTGCAGAAGTCACTCCGGATACCATCCGTTTCTATGAAAAGCAGGGAATGATGGATCATCAGTCCCGGACAGATGGCGGATACCGTTTATATACAGAGCAAGACTTGCACCGGCTGCGGTTTATCCGGTATGCGAAACAACTGGGTTTTACACTGGATGCGATCAGTGAATTATTATCGATCCGTGTTGATCCTGAGCATCATACTTGTCAGGAGTCGAAACAGATTGTTGATGAACGGCTCAAAGATGTGGAAAGTAAGTTGGTTGAAATGCAACGTATGCGGGATTCTTTGAAAATGCTTAGTGATGCATGCTGTGGTACGGCACACGTCAGTTCGCAATGTACTATTTTGGAGATCCTTGAACAGGGTGCTGTAGAGCCTTGTGGTTGCTCAGTAAAAAGTAAATAATATGTTTTATAAATAACATTTTAAAAAAACAACATAGTTAATGAGGTTACTATGACAAAGTATGCGCATAAGCGCGGCATAATAAATGACAATGCCCTGGAAGCACTATTATCTGACCCGATTTTTCGTCAGCGGGTTGAGAAAAATAAGAAAGGAAAAGGAAGTTATAACCGGAAAGAAAAATTCAATAAGGCAGATAACCGGGAGGCCGGTAGTAAACGATTCGAGGATCTTTTACTACCGGCCTTTTAGTTTATTATTTATTTTGTTCTTTTAATAAATCACGGATTTCAGTTAATAACTGCTGTTCAACCGGAGGTGCCTCTGGTTCAGCTGGTGCTTCAGCTTGCTCACGACGTAATTTATTCAGCATTTTGATTGCAATAAAGATGGCAAATGCCACGATGACAAAATCAAATACAGTTTGTAGAAAGACGCCATAATTAAGTAAAACCGCAGGAGCACTACCACTTGCCTCGCGTAGCACGACAGTGAATTGTTTGAAATCAATACCCCCGATAAGTAATCCCAGCGGTGGCATGATGATATCGGCAACTAATGAGGAAACGATTTTCCCGAATGCCGCACCGATAATAATACCGACGGCCATATCGACGACGTTTCCGCGCATAGCAAATTCACGAAACTCTTTTATGAAGCTCATAGCTCATCCCTTACCTAAATGTTAACAAGTTGTCATCTTCGAGTATAAGACCAATAACATTAACTATCAAAGCATTAAGTAACTATTTATAGGAAGAATGGACTCGGTTGGAAGAGCTTTTCCACCTCCGGAACATGGCGTTTATCAGTGATAAACAGCACAACATGATCTCCTTGTTCAATACTGTGCTCGTCATTTGCAATAATTACCTGTTCATCTCTGACAATAGCACCGATTATTGTGCCCGGTGGCAGCTTAATATTGGCAATTTTTCGCCCGACAACCTTAGACGTATTTTCATCTCCGTGGGCAATTGCCTCAATTGCTTCAGCTACACCACGACGTAATGAGGATACACTGACAATATCTGCTTTGCGTACATGTCCAAGTAAGGCTGAGATTGTTGCTTGTTGCGGGGAGATGGCAATATCAATGACGCCGCCCTGAACGAGATCAACATAAGCACTCCGCTGAATGAGTACCATGGCTTTTTTGGCGCCCATACGTTTGGCGAGCATCGCGGACATAATATTAGCTTCATCATCATTGGTCAGAGCGATAAATACATCGACCTGCTCAATATGTTCCTCTGCCAATAATTCCTGGTCAGAGGCATCACCGTAAAAAACGATGGTGTCATGCAGTAATTCTGCCAGATCTGTTGCACGGGTGGGGTTATGCTCAATCAGTTTAACGCTGTAATCTTTTTCGATACGTAACGCCAGTCCGGCACCTACGTTTCCGCCACCGACAATCATGATCCGTTTATACGGTTTTTCCAGTCGCTGTAATTCACTCATGACGGCGCGGATATGTTCTGATGCAGCGACAAAAAACACTTCATCGCCAGCTTCAATAATCGTTGAACCCTGGGGACGAATTGGTCGGTCCTGACGGAAAATCGCAACGACGCGCGTTTCAATATGTGGCATATGCTCGCGCAGGCTGGAGAGTGCATTCCCGACCAGGGAACCGCCATAGTAAGCTTTTACTGCCACAATACTGACCCGGCCCTCGGCAAAATTAACAACCTGCAATGCGCCGGGGTATTGGATAAGCTTATAGATATTATCGATAACCAGTTGCTCAGGGGCTATCAGGTAGTCAATCGGAATGGCTTCGGGCAGAAATAGTTTATCCGCCTCACGTACATATTCGGAAGATCGGATCCGCGCTATCTTATTCGGTGTATTAAATAAGGTATAAGCGACCTGGCAGGCTATCATATTCGTTTCGTCAGAATTGGTCACCGCCACGAGCATATCGGCATCTTCTGCGCCGGCTTCCCGAAGCACGCGGGGATGTGAGCCGGATCCATTGATAACCCGGAGATCGAATTTATCCTGTAACTGGCGCAGTCTGTCCGGATTAGTATCCACAACAGTAATATCGTTGTTCTCATCAACTAAGTTTTCTGCCAGTGTGCCGCCGACTTGCCCGGCACCGAGAATAATAATTTTCATATAAATGATCGTCCGGTTTTGTTTATCAGCTACGTTTAGTCAGTTTAGCGTAAAAGAATCCGTCTCCGCTTTGTGCATCCGGCAGCATCTGATAACCGGATACCGGCGTGTCAGTTAATACCGCATCACTGTGAGCGGACAGGAAATGATTTACCTGATGAATGTTTTCTTCCGGTAATACGGAGCAGGTCGCATACACCATTGTTCCGCCGGGTTTGAGATATGGCCAGATCGCTTCCAGTATCTCCCGTTGCAGTGCTGCCAGCTCATCAATATCACTGTCGCGGCGCAGCCATTTAATATCCGGATGCCGTCTGATGACGCCGGTCGCGGAGCAGGGCGCATCCAGCAGGATACGATCAAACATTTGTGATTCTACCCATTGTTCCGGATAACGTCCGTCACCGGTTTTGACCGTGGCGTGCTGTTTCAGTCGCTGTAAATTCTCATTTACCCGTGTTAAACGTTGTTTATCCACATCAACAGCCATGACGTGTGCGTGGGGAGCAATCTCTAAAATATGAGTTGTTTTCCCACCGGGAGCGGCACATAAATCTAAAATAGTTTCATTATTCTGCGGCGCTAACAAAAGGGCGCAGCCCTGCGCTGAGCTGTCCTGGACAGTCGCCCAGCCTTCAGAAAACCCCGGCAGGTCAGTAACCGGACAGGGTATTGCCAGGCGAAGTGCATCCGGATATGACGGGTTATAAAAGGCTTCAATCCCGGCTTCCGCCAGAAGCGCCTGATAAACAGGTGCAGAGTGGTGATTACGGTTAATCCGCAGCCACATCGGTGGCTTTTCATTGTTCGCGGTTATGACTGATTCCCATTTATCAGGGTAAGCAGCCTGAATACGGGAGAGTAACCATTTCGGATGTAACCAGCGGCTTTCTGTATTGGCAAAACGCTCAGCAAGTTGCGGCTCCTGGCGCTGAAACTGACGTAATACGCCGTTAATCAGTCCTTTTAGTTGTGGTTTTTTCAGTACCACTGCACCGTTTACTGTCTCTGATAATGCCGCATGAGGCGGGATTCGGGTATAACGGAGCTGATAAAGCCCGGTTAAAATCAGATAGTGCAGCACGCGCTGCTTTCCGGTTAGTGGTTTTGCCATTAATTGCTGAGAATACCACTCCAGCTCAGGCAGAACCCGCATCACGCCAAAGCATAGCTCCTGAAGCAGTGCTTTATCTTTCGGATTAATATCCCGCTGATAATCAGGCAGGATAGCACTGAGAGATTGTCCCTGATCCAATACCTGGCTGATGGCTTTGGCTGCAATACTGCGTAAGTTATAACTGTTTTTCATTGTTGTTCCGGTGCGCCGGCGATAATGATGAAGAGAAGGCGTGGCCGGCATACCACCGGGGCTGTTGTCGGCCACGGAACATAATTAAAGTGTGTTACCGGGGATAAACCACTCTTTACGCGAATTCAGGATATCAGTCGCTGACATCGGTTTTTTACCGGCGGGCTGTAATTGCGTCATATTCAGAATGCCGTCAGTCGTTGCTATTTGTATACCGGACTTATCTGCACGGATGATTGTTCCGGGTGCCGCAGTGACAGGCTCTGCTATCACATTTGCCTGCCAGACTTTTACCGGTTGTTCATCAATGACCAGATAACTGACCGGCCACGGATTAAATGCGCGGATGCAGCGCTCAAGCTGTGCTGCGGATAAATTCCAGTCCAGCCGGGCTTCTTCTTTGCTCAGTTTTTCTGCATAGGTTACCAGCCCGCTGTTCTGCGGTTCCGGCTGTAATTCGTTCCGGCAAACCAGTGATAATGTATGCAACAGCGCCTGTGGTCCGATATCAGCCAGTTTTTCATATAATGATGCGCTGGTATCTTCTGCGGTGATATCACATGAGGCTTTGTAGAGCATGTCACCGGTATCCAGACCGGCATCCATCTGCATAATGGTAACACCGGTTTCAGCGTCTCCGGCCCACAGGGCGCGCTGAATAGGTGCGGCTCCGCGCCATGCCGGCAGCAGTGAACCATGAACATTCAGGCAACCCAGGCGCGGAATATCCAGCACTGCCTGTGGTAAAATCATCCCGTAAGCCACGACAATCATGATGTCAGCCTGCTGTTCGCGCAGCCACTGATGATTCTCTTCTTTGCGTAATGTTGCCGGCTGAAATACAGGAATATCGTGCTGCTGTGCCAGTTCTTTTACCGGTCCTGCGGTGATCTTTTTTCCGCGTCCGGCCGGGCGATCCGGCATGGTTAATACGCCAACGACGTCATGCTCTGAGTTAATCAGCGCATTCAGATGGCGTGCGGCAAAATCAGGCGTTCCTGCAAAAATAATACGTAATGAATCTGACACGTTGCTTTCCTGTAAGAATAATAATGCCACAAACAGTTACAGCGCCGGAGCACTATAGCGGCATGTGGCAGGTAAAAAGCCGCCGGGTATTATGAACGGCCGTTGAGCCTGTCCATTTTCTCGACTTTCTGGCGGATGCGCTGGCGTTTCAGAGCAGAAAGGTAATCAACGAATAGTTTACCTTCCAGGTGATCCATTTCATGCTGGATACAAATGGCCAGTAAATCACCGGTTTCCAGCTCGAAAGGCTTGCCATTATAGTCAAGCGCCCTGATTTTTACGTGCTCAGCACGCGGTACAAACGCCCGCTGTTCAGGAATTGATAAACAACCTTCTTCAATTCCGGCTTCCCCGGATTTTTCAATCAGCTCAGGGTTAATCAGTACCAGACGCTCGTTTCGTTCTTCGGATACATCAATCACAATAATGCGCTGGTGGACATCAACCTGAGTCGCTGCCAGCCCGATGCCTTCCTCTTCATACATTGTTTCAAACATATCATCGACGATCTTTTGGATCGCAGCATCGACTTTTTCGACAGGCTTTGCAATCTTGCGAAGCCGCTCGTCGGGATAATGTAATACAGTTAATAACGCCATAGATTTTTTCGTGTTCTATCTAAAAAATGGATGGAAATTAATGTCTATTCTAGACAGTTATCAGCCTGATTGACAGTATTGCACATAGCGGATACCGCATTTTTATCACAGGCTCAGCCGGGATGGCAGGATGGACGAAAGGGAAATTTGGTTACGCCTGGCGTGTATCAGGCGGTTAAGTACACATCATGCCGTTAGTGTGGCGAAAACACTGACGGAGATCTGCTCACAGAAAAAAGCACAGATCCAGCGGCAGTTATACCATTGCGGATTAACACTGGCGCAATGTCAGCAGTTTATGAATGTGAATTCATCACGGCTGAAAACAGCACTTTTATGGACTGATTTACCGGGTAACTCGATATTGCCTCTGTCATCACCACTCTATCCATTTTTATTAAAGCAGATCTATTCCCCTCCGACTGTGCTTTTTGTGGCAGGGCAGTGTGCAGAGTTGTCCGCGCCGCAGGTCAGCCTGGTGGGTAGTCGCGCCACAACCCATTATGGTGAGAAATGGGCTGAATCCTTTACCCGTCATCTGGTGCAGCATGACCTGGTAATAACGAGCGGGCTGGCTGCCGGAATTGACGGATGCTGTCATCGCGCGGCATTGGCGGCGGGCGGGAAAACTATCGCGGTATTAGGCAGCGGGCTTTCTCATATTTATCCCGCAAGACACCGGCAACTGGCGGAAACAATCACAGAGAAAGGGGCGCTTGTCTCCGAATACTTTCCGGATATTCCTCCGCTGGCAAAAAACTTTCCCCGCCGTAACCGTATTATCAGTGGGCTGAGCCGCTTGCTGATTGTTATTGAAGCAGGTCGGCGGAGTGGATCACTGATCACCGCGCAGTGTGCACTGGAACAGGGGCGGGATGTTTTCACTCTTCCGGCGGTACTGGGGCATCCGGCTTATGAAGGTAACCACTGGCTATTGCAGCAGGGCGCGTATATTGCGACTGCACCACCTGATATTACGGATCATCTCGCGTTGGATATGCAGTGGCTTCCGTTACCGGATATACAGAAGGTTAAAGAAATTAAAGAAGAAGAGGCTATTGCAGAGCAGGAAGAGTTGCCATTTGCACATGTGCTGATTAATGTGGATGATGAACCCACTCCGCCGGATGTTATTGCACAACGGTGTGAACTACCGGTCACTGAGGTGACCACACAACTGTTGCAGCTTGAGTTATCGGGTAAAATAGCCGTGGTTAGCGGGGGATATATCCGCCTGCATAAATAAAACGGTATTGGCGTAAGGTGAAATTAAAATGTCAACATCAACAGCAGAGTGCTGTCCGCAATGTGGCGGGCAACTGGTTATCCGTAATGGCGCCCACGGGCCTTTTTTCGGCTGCTCTGCCTATCCTGAGTGTGATTATATCCGTCCGTTAAAAGCAGGGACTGACGGACACATTATAAAAGTGCTGGACGGACAGTTGTGTCCGCAGTGCGGAGGAACGCTGGTTTTGCGTCAGGGGAGGTATGGCATGTTTATCGGATGTGGTAATTATCCGGAATGTGAATATGTGGCCTCTATGAATTCACCTGATGAAACAACAATGGCTTGCCCGCAATGCCATGACGGAAAGCTGCTCCAGCGTAAATCTCGGTTCGGAAAAACATTTTATGCCTGTAATCGTTATCCGGCGTGTCAATTTTCAATTAATAATCAACCGGTTGTTGGTGAGTGCGAATATTGCCATTATCCGCTACTGGTGGAAAAGAAGACGGCGGCGGGTATAAAATTAAGTTGTGCGAGTAAAGCCTGCGCAAAACAACAAAAATAACAAAATGAGAAGAATGATGAATCATAATGACACAGCAACTAATTTCGATGAAATAATAAATATGCTTAACAATCATAAGGTTATCTCTTATCCGACCGAGGCGGTATTTGGTCTGGGTTGTGATCCGGATAGTGAAAAAGCCGTAATGGCACTACTGGATCTGAAGCAGCGCCCGTGGGATAAAGGCTTGATTTTAATCGCTGATAATTACGATCAGGTAAAACCCTATATTGATGATTCGCGGCTGACAACTGAACAACGTGATGCGATGTTTGCCACATGGCCGGGTCCGGTTACCTGGGTTATACCGGCAAAATCAACAACGCCGAAGTGGCTGACCGGGCGTTTTGACTCGCTGGCCGTTCGTGTGACTGACCATCCGGTGGTAAAAGCATTATGTTCAGCCTATGGAAAGCCGGTTGTTTCGACCAGTGCAAATCTGAGCGGTTATGAACCCTGCCGGACAACTGAGGAAGTTAATCAGCAGTTTAACAGGCGCATCCCGGTGGTGGATGGTCTGGTCGGCGGGCGACCGAATCCGTCTGAAATCCGTGATGCACTGACCGGGCAGTTATATCGTCAGGGCTGACAGAGTACCAAAAGGATCAGGAATGAAAAAATTTGCTGTTTTTGGTCATCCCATTGCACACAGTCAGTCACCGTTTATTCATCAGGAATTTGCAAAGCAATTTGACATTGAGCTGAGCTATGAGCGGATACTCTCTCCACTGGCCGGTTTTCGTGATTGTATTTCTGCTTTTTTTGCTGATGGCGGGCTTGGCGCTAATGTGACTCTGCCTTTTAAAGAGCAGGCTTACGCGCTATCAGATGAATTGAGCGAGCGGGCTCAAATTTGCGGAGCCGTAAATACACTGCATCTGAAAGAGAATAACCGGATATTTGGCGATAATACGGATGGTGAAGGGCTGGTGATTGATTTGCAGCGTCTCAATTTCATCCGCCCTGGCGGGAAAATTTTGCTGATAGGTGCTGGTGGTGCAGCCCGGGGGGCATTGTTGCCATTGTTACGGGCGGGCGGTGCGGTTACTGTTACAAACAGGACACTAGCTAAAGCACAATCCCTGGCGGAACAATTTTCTGTATATGGTGATGTTAGTGCGGTGGCCACAGATAAAACGGATACAACCGGTTTTTCTCTTATTATTAATGCAACATCATCCGGTGTTGACGGTGGCGTACCACAGATCCCGGTATCGTTGTTGAATAACACGGTTGCCTGCTATGACATGTTTTACCGGGCAGGGCTGACACCGTTCCTGCAACTTGCTGTGGATAATGGCGTGGTGCGCTATGCTGACGGGCTTGGAATGCTGGCCGGACAAGCGGCTTTCGCCTTTAAATTATGGCATGGCGTTTTACCTGATATCGCACCGGTACTGGCACAGCTTAAACAGAGGATGGCATGATGAATCAGTCAATTCAGTTTCCTGACCGTGAATCCAGGGATGATGATCAGCAATGTATTATCTTTCCGGTCATGATTAACGGTTTTTTGTCTGATTGCTGTGTCTCCGGACAATATTTGGAATCCCGCTACGGGACAGATATTGACGAAGATATGCTGGCTCTCTTCCGCCGGAACCGTTGGGATCTGGAGGAAGAGTTCGCTGAGTTTATTGAAAAGGATGGAGCTGAAGAATCACTTTATCGGTTACCCTGCGACAGATAGTCGTTTTTCCACATGACATAGTTATCTGCTGAATGTTTCAGCCCTTCATATTCTTCCGGTTTCAGCGGGCGGGCAACTTTTGCGGGGCTGCCTAAGTAAAGGTATCCGCTTTCCAGTCGTTTACCGGGAGATACCAGACTGCCTGCGCCGATAATAACGTCATCTTCAACAACCACGCCATCCAGCAGAGTCGAGCCCATCCCCACAAGAACACGATCCCCGATAGTACAACCGTGCAGCATTACTTTGTGACCGACCGTCACATCATCACCAATAATAAGAGGATGGCCTGCCGGGTTATCGCTGGTCTGATGGGATACATGTAAAACAGAACCATCCTGAATATTTGTACGCTGTCCTATCTGAATGTAGTTTACATCCCCGCGTGCCACAACAAGCGGCCAGATACCGACATCATCTGCTATACGAACATCACCGATAATGACAGAAGAGTTGTCGATCATGACATTTTTACCAATGGATGGTGTCAATGTCAGATAAGGGCGGAGTTTATTCACAATTATTACCTCTGTTTATTTCTGTGTATTAATGAATTTTAGTGATCTTAGCCAGAGAGTTCACCACAGGCAATGTAACTTTCGGGCGGAATTGCCGAAAAATACGACTCAATGCTCAAAAGACAAACAGTCAGTAAGGAAATTCAAAAAAAGAGTTGTGCAAAAATAAAAGCTCCCTATAATGCGCCCT
>NZ_CBCPJD010000025.1:0-38449 GCF_965118875.1 Morganella psychrotolerans | reverse complement strand
CAGCATCGTTTTATGAAGAACCTATCTCATCACTAGTTGTGCATCAACTACTGGTGAGATAGGCTCTCACGCAACGAAGGGTGAGTCTTTCGAATAATACGAAACTCATGCTGGATTATGACGTCAAGTCAGATACAATTGCTCCGGTCCTTAATTTTGGTCTGATTTGTTTTGCAGTAGCGAGGCAAGCTGGCTAACTTATTATTTCATGGTTACAGGTTGGTTTATGAGTGCGAATAGCGAAGCTCAACAAAACGGCCGCAGTGCCGATGTCACCAAATGGTTAGTGGTTGCAGTTCTGCTGGTTGCCGCTATTGGCGGAAACTACTACTTCCGCGAATTTAACCTTGCGCTGCGTGCGCTGGCAGTCGTTGTTGTCATTGCATTAGCCGGTGGTATTGCACTGTGGACAACAAAAGGCAAAGCGACACTGACTTTCGCCCGTGAAGCACGGGTTGAAATGCGTAAAGTTATCTGGCCTACACGTCAGGAAACACTGCAAACAACACTTATCGTGGCAGCAGTAACAGCGGTTATGTCGTTAGTGTTATGGGGCCTTGATGGTATCCTTGTCCGTCTTGTTTCCTATATAACATCCTTCTGAGGTTCTAAAGATGTCGGATTCTCCTAAAAAACGTTGGTATGTCATCCAGGCTTTCTCGGGTTTTGAGGGCCGGGTTGCGCAGTCTCTGCGTGAACATATCAAAATCAACGGGATGGAAGATTCATTTGGCGAAGTCATGGTGCCAACTGAAGAAGTCGTCGAGATCCGCAGTGGTCAGCGCCGTAAAAGTGAGCGCAAATTCTTCCCGGGCTATGTATTAGTCCAGATGCTGATGAACGATGCGTCCTGGCATCTGGTGCGTAACGTGCCGCGTGTAATGGGCTTTATCGGCGGAACATCTGACCGTCCTGCACCGATCAGTGATAAAGAAGTGGATGCTATCATGAACCGCTTACAAGAAGCGGGTGATAAACCACGTCCGAAAACACTGTTCGAGCCGGGCGAAATGGTACGTGTTTCCGATGGTCCGTTTGCTGACTTTAATGGTGTGGTTGAAGAAGTCGACTATGAAAAGAGCCGCCTGAAAGTATCTGTTTCTATTTTTGGTCGTGCAACTCCGGTCGAACTGGATTTCAGCCAGGTCGAAAAACCGTAAGTGATTTTTTCCGGCTTGCAAAAGCCGGGAAATTTATCTACAATTTCGCGCCTTTTGTTTTTCAGAGGCTCGCGTTCTTACGCGGGCCTGTATTCATAGGGGAGCTTGGTAACAAGCGCTATTACCCACATTGAGGATTATTTAGATGGCTAAGAAAGTACAAGCCTATGTCAAGCTGCAAGTGTCAGCTGGTATGGCAAACCCAAGTCCACCGGTTGGTCCGGCACTGGGTCAGCAGGGCGTAAACATCATGGAATTCTGTAAAGCGTTTAACGCCAAAACAGATAGCATGGAAAAAGGTTTACCAATTCCTGTTGTTATTACAGTTTACGCTGACCGCTCTTTCACTTTTATCACTAAAACGCCGCCAGCGGCAGTTTTACTGAAAAAAGCTGCAGGTCTGAAATCTGGTTCCGGCAAACCGAACAAAGAGAAAGTGGGTAAAATCACTTCTGCTCAGGTTCGTGAGATCGCTGAGACTAAAGCAGCGGATATGACTGGTGCCGATATAGAAGCTATGATGCGTTCTATTGAAGGTACTGCTCGTTCCATGGGCCTGGTAGTGGAGGGTTAATCTATGTCTAAACTGACCAAGCGCATGCGCAATATCCGTGAAAAAGTTGATGTCACTAAACAGTATGACATTAATGAAGCTGTTGCTCTGCTGAAAGAATTAGCGACTGCTAAATTCGTTGAAAGTGTTGACGTTGCAGTTAACCTCGGCATCGATGCCCGTAAATCAGATCAAAACGTTCGTGGCGCAACTGTGCTGCCAAACGGTACTGGTCGTTCTGTTCGCGTAGCTGTGTTTGCACAGGGCGCTAACGCTGAAGCAGCAAAAGCTGCCGGCGCAGAACTGGTTGGTATGGAAGATCTGGCTGACCAAATCAAAGCTGGTCAAATGGATTTCGACGTCGTTATCGCTTCTCCGGATGCAATGCGCGTTGTTGGCCAATTAGGTCAAATCTTAGGCCCGCGCGGTCTGATGCCTAACCCGAAAGTGGGTACTGTAACTCCTAACGTTGCTGAAGCTGTGAATAACGCTAAAGCAGGTCAGGTTCGTTACCGTAACGACAAAAACGGGATCATCCACACCACTATCGGTAAAGTAGATTTTGAGTCTGATAAACTGAAAGAAAACCTGGAATCTCTGCTGGTTGCGCTGAAAAAAGCAAAACCATCTTCAGCGAAAGGCGTGTACATCAAGAAAATCAGCCTGTCTACCACCATGGGTGCGGGTGTTGCAATCGACCAGTCTGGTCTGAGCGCTGCAGTTGCTTAATATCTGCGGATAATAAGCACTTTACATTGGGGTCAGGTTTCTATAGAATCTGACGCCCAATGTTTGTTGTATTCGTCTTTGTGATTTTTATCGCAGGAACGGCAACAACTAAAAGAATTTCGGTTGGAGTCCGGCCTTAATCCGGACCCCGTCCAAGACCGCAGGTGTAAGTAATTACTTAATTTTCCTGCGTAGACGGTGACAGAGCCACAAGAATTTTATTCGAGTATTCTGCTCACCGTGTTTTAGCGCTCTTCACCTTCGGTGTTGAGTGAAGTGAGTTCCGGGGTTGTATACCCGGCTAAACCAGGAGCAAGAAGCTAATGGCATTAAATCTTCAAGACAAACAAGCGATTGTTGCTGAAGTCAGCGAAGTTGCCAAAGGCGCGCTGTCTACAGTTGTCGCGGATTCCCGTGGTGTGACTGTAGATAAAATGACCGATCTGCGTAGAGCATGTCGCGAAGCTGGCGTTACCGTACGCGTTGTACGTAACACCCTGCTGCGCCGTGCTGTTGAAGGTACCTCTTCTGAGTGCCTGAAAGACGTATTCGTCGGTCCTACCTTGATTGCATTTTCTCATGAACATCCGGGCGCTGCTGCTCGCCTGTTCAAAGATTTCGCGAAAGCGAACCCTGCATTCGAGATTAAAGCCGCAGCCTTTGAAGGTGAGTTCATTGCAGCGAAAGATATCGATCGCTTAGCAACACTCCCAACTTACGACGAAGCAATTGCACGCCTGATGGCAACCATGAAAGAAGCCGCTGCAGGCAAATTGGTTCGCACTCTGGCAGCGTTACGCGATCAGAAAGAAGCTGCTTAATCGCTCTTTCTTTTCTTCGTTGCTTTTTAACGTATAAACTTATTCTGAATTTTAGGAACATATCGTATGTCTATCACTAAAGAACAAATTCTGGACGCAGTTGCTGAAATGTCTGTAATGGACGTTGTTGAACTGATCACCATGATGGAAGAAAAATTCGGCGTTTCTGCTGCTGCTGCTGTTGCTGTAGCTGCGGGTCCTGCTGAAGCTGCTGAAGAAAAAACTGAATTCGACGTTATTCTGAAAGCTGTTGGTCCGAACAAAGTAGCAGTAATCAAAGCTGTTCGCGGCGCAACTGGTCTGGGCCTGAAAGAAGCTAAAGATTTAGTTGAAAGCGCACCAGCTGCAATGAAAGAAGGCGTGAGCAAAGATGAAGCGGAAACGCTGAAGAAAGCTCTGGAAGAAGCTGGCGCAGAAGTTGAAGTTAAATAAGCCACTTTTTTTAGCAACAGCCTGAAAATGGCTGCTGGCTGGTGACTTATTGGTCACCAGCCTTTTTGCGCTAATGCGCACGTACGTGTTTTTGGGATAGCAACTGTGCTATCTGACACCTGCGAACTCTCCGAATACTCTTTGCTATTGACGACTTAATATACTGTGTTGACGACTACGATCCGCTCGGGTAGCTCGGTAGTCAGCTGCGCAATGAAATGATTTAAGGGTAACTGCAATAAGTATCAGCAGAAAATGTTCCATTTTCTGTCCTAATTAGATAGTTGTAGCGACTGCCGTTTGTAACAGGCAGGTCGGGTCACTGATCAAGCGAGCTGAGGAACCCTATGGTTTACTCCTATACCGAGAAGAAACGTATTCGTAAGGATTTTGGTAAGCGTCCGCAAGTACTGGACATTCCCTATCTCCTTTCTATTCAGCTGGATTCATTCCAGAAATTCATCGAACTCGATCCGGATGGCCAGAATGGCTTAGAAGCCGCATTCCGTTCCGTTTTCCCGATTCAGAGCTATAGTGGTAATGCTGAACTGCAATATGTCAGCTTCCGTCTGGGTGAGCCGGTATTTGACGTTAAAGAGTGTCAAATCCGCGGTGTTACCTTTTCAGCACCACTGCGCGTAAAACTGCGTCTGGTTATTTACGAGCGTGAAGCGCCGGAAGGCACAGTTAAAGATATTAAAGAACAGGAAGTTTACATGGGCGAAATTCCGCTCATGACCGATAACGGAACGTTCGTCATCAACGGTACTGAGCGTGTTATCGTTTCTCAGTTACACCGTAGCCCGGGCGTGTTCTTTGACAGTGACAAAGGTAAAACACACTCTTCCGGTAAAGTGCTGTATAACGCACGTATTATCCCTTACCGCGGCTCATGGCTGGACTTCGAGTTCGATCCTAAAGACAACTTATTTGTCCGTATCGACCGTCGTCGTAAATTACCTGCGTCTATTATCCTGCGTGCAATGAATTTCAGCACGGAAGATATTCTGAACCTGTTCTTCGACAAAACGACATTCGAAATCAGCAATAATAAACTGATTATGACTCTCGTTCCTGAGCGTCTGCGCGGTGAAACTGCTTCTTTTGATATCGAAGCGAACGGAAAAGTTTATATCGAAAAAGGACGCCGTATTACTGCGCGTCATATCCGTCAGCTTGAAAAAGAAGAAATCACTAAGATCGAAGTACCTGTTGAATACATCGCAGGGAAAGTGGTTGCTCGTGATTACATTGATACAGCGACCGGAGAGTTAATTTGTGCGGCTAACATGGAAATGTCTCTGGATCTGCTGGCACGTCTCAGCCAGTCCGGTCACAAAACCATTGAAACCCTGTTCACCAACGACCTGGATCACGGCGCTTACATGTCAGAAACTCTGCGTGTGGACCCGACCAGCGACCGTTTAAGCGCACTGGTAGAAATCTACCGTATGATGCGCCCTGGTGAGCCGCCAACCCGTGAAGCTGCTGAAAATCTGTTTGAAAATCTGTTCTTCTCAGAAGATCGTTACGATCTCTCTGCGGTAGGCCGGATGAAGTTCAACCGTTCACTGAGTCGTGAAGATTCTGATGGCTCAGGTATTTTGAGCAAAAAAGACATCACCGATGTGATGCAGAAACTGATCGAAATCCGTAACGGCCGCGGTGAAGTGGATGATATCGACCACTTAGGTAACCGTCGTATCCGTTCTGTCGGTGAAATGGCTGAAAACCAGTTCCGTGTAGGTCTGGTGCGTGTTGAGCGTGCGGTGAAAGAGCGTCTGTCCCTAGGCGATCTTGATAATCTGATGCCTCAGGACATGATCAACGCCAAACCAATTTCTGCTGCGGTAAAAGAGTTCTTTGGTTCCAGCCAGCTGTCCCAGTTTATGGACCAGAACAACCCGTTATCAGAAATTACGCATAAACGCCGTATCTCCGCGTTAGGCCCGGGCGGTCTGACCCGTGAGCGTGCAGGCTTTGAAGTGCGCGACGTTCATCCTACGCACTACGGTCGTGTTTGTCCTATCGAGACCCCTGAAGGTCCGAACATCGGTCTGATCAACTCCTTATCTGTTTATGCACAGACAAACGAATATGGTTTCCTGGAAACCCCGTACCGTTTAGTGCGTGAAGATGTTGTGACGGATGAGATTCATTATCTGTCTGCAATTGAAGAAGGTAACTTCATCATTGCTCAGGCAAATACCGTTTTAGATGACGATGGTCACTTTGTTGATGAACTGATCACCTGCCGTAACAGAGGTGAGTCCAGCTTATTCAGTCGCGATCAGGTTCAGTATATGGACGTTTCCACCCAGCAGATCGTTTCTGTGGGTGCGTCACTGATCCCATTCCTGGAACACGATGATGCCAACCGTGCATTGATGGGTGCGAACATGCAACGTCAGGCGGTTCCGACTCTGCGCGCTGACAAGCCGCTGGTTGGTACTGGTATGGAACGCGCTGTTGCGGTTGACTCCGGCGTAACCGCCGTTGCCAAACGTGGTGGTACAGTTCAGTACGTTGATGCGTCACGTATCGTTATCAAAGTTAATGACGAAGAGATGTATGCCGGCGAAGCAGGTATCGACATCTATAGTCTGACTAAATATACCCGCTCTAACCAGAACACCTGTATCAATCAGACTCCTTGCGTTTCGCTGGGTGAGCCTGTTGAACGCGGTGATGTGCTGGCAGATGGTCCGTCCACCGATCTGGGTGAACTGGCGCTGGGTCAGAACATGCGCGTGGCATTTATGCCATGGAACGGTTACAACTTCGAAGACTCCATCCTCGTGTCCGAGCGTGTTGTTCAGGAAGACCGTTTCACCACTATCCACATTCAGGAACTGGCTTGTGTGTCCCGTGACACCAAACTGGGGCCGGAAGAGATCACTGCTGATATCCCGAACGTGGGTGAAGCTGCTCTCTCCAAACTGGATGAGTCCGGTATCGTGTATATCGGTGCGGAAGTGAAAGGCGGCGATATTCTTGTGGGTAAAGTGACACCAAAAGGTGAAACACAATTAACCCCGGAAGAGAAACTGCTGCGTGCTATCTTCGGTGAAAAAGCCTCTGACGTGAAAGATTCGTCACTGCGTGTACCGAACGGCGTGTCCGGTACCATTATCGACGTACAGGTCTTTACCCGCGATGGCGTGGAAAAAGATAAACGTGCGCTCGAAATCGAAGAAATGCAGCTGCGTGATGTGAAGAAAGACCTCACAGAAGAGTTACAGATTCTGGAAGCCGGCCTGTTTTATCGTATTCGTTCTGTCCTGGTAAGCGGCGGAATGGAAGCAGATAAACTGGACAAACTGCCGCGTGAGCGTTGGTTAGAACTGGCACTGACTGATGAAGAAAAACAGAATCAGTTAGAGCAGTTGGCTGAACAGTATGACGAACTGAAATCTGTGTTCGCTAAGAAACTGGAAGGGAAGCGCCGTAAAATTACTCAGGGCGATGATTTGGCACCGGGCGTGCTGAAAATCGTTAAAGTGTATCTGGCCGTGAAACGTCAGATCCAGCCTGGTGATAAAATGGCGGGTCGTCACGGTAATAAAGGGGTTATCTCAAAAATTAACCCTATCGAAGATATGCCATACGATGAAAACGGTAATCCGGTTGACATCGTTCTGAACCCGCTGGGCGTACCATCGCGTATGAACATCGGTCAGATTCTGGAAACCCATCTGGGTATGGCTGCGAAAGGCATCGGCGATAAAATCAATAAGATGCTGAAAGAGCAGCAGGACATCGCGAAATTACGCGGTTTCATCCAGAAAGCTTATGACCTGGGTAATGACCCGCGTCAGAAAGTGGATCTGAGCACCTTCAGTGATGAAGAAGTGCTGCGTCTGGCAGAGAACCTGAAAAAAGGTATGCCGACTGCAACACCGGTATTTGACGGCGCGAAAGAGCAGGAAATCAAAGAGTTACTGACTCTGGCTGATTTACCGACGTCCGGTCAGATTACCTTGTTTGATGGTCGTACCGGTGAGCGTTTTGAGCGTCAGGTTACCGTCGGCTATATGTACATGCTGAAACTTAACCACTTGGTTGATGACAAAATGCATGCGCGTTCTACCGGTTCTTACAGCCTGGTTACTCAGCAGCCGCTGGGTGGTAAGGCGCAGTTCGGTGGTCAGCGTTTCGGGGAGATGGAAGTGTGGGCACTGGAAGCATACGGTGCTGCTTATACCCTCCAGGAGATGCTGACAGTGAAATCGGATGACGTTAACGGTCGTACGAAGATGTATAAAAACATCGTCGACGGCAGTCATCAGATGGAACCGGGTATGCCGGAATCTTTCAACGTATTGCTGAAAGAAATCCGCTCACTCGGTATCAACATCGAGCTGGAAGACGAGTAATTGCCGTTGTGGCTGCCCGCATCAGTGCGGGCAGCACCAGTAAATCTGGTTTAAGGGACAGGCAGCGTTATTTGCTTGTCTCACAGGTCTAACTCCGACAGGAGCCATTTCGTGAAAGACTTATTAAAGTTTCTGAAAGCGCAAACCAAGACCGAAGAGTTTGATGCGATCAAAATTGGTCTGGCCTCACCTGACATGATTCGTTCATGGTCATTTGGTGAAGTGAAAAAGCCGGAAACCATTAACTACCGTACGTTCAAACCTGAACGTGACGGGCTTTTCTGTGCGCGTATCTTCGGGCCGGTAAAAGATTACGAATGTTTGTGCGGTAAGTACAAACGTCTGAAGCACCGTGGTGTGATTTGTGAGAAATGTGGTGTTGAAGTGACCCAGACTAAAGTGCGCCGTGAGCGCATGGGTCACATCGAACTGGCATCACCTACTGCACACATCTGGTTCTTAAAATCACTGCCATCCCGTATCGGTTTGCTGCTCGATATGCCGCTGCGTGATATTGAACGTGTCCTGTACTTTGAATCTTATGTTGTTGTTGAAGGCGGGATGACCAGCCTTGAGCGCAGCCAGATTCTGACCGAAGAACAGTACCTGGATGCTCTGGAAGAGTTCGGTGATGAATTCGACGCGAAAATGGGTGCGGAAGCCATCCAGGCCTTGCTTAAAGCAATGGATCTGGAACAGGAAGTCGAAAACCTGCGTGAAGAACTGAACGAAACCAATTCAGAAACCAAACGTAAGAAACTGACTAAACGTATCAAACTGTTAGAAGCTTTTATCCAGTCCGGCAACAAGCCTGAGTGGATGATCCTGACAGTTCTGCCGGTATTACCACCGGATCTGCGTCCGTTAGTCCCACTCGACGGCGGTCGCTTTGCGACGTCAGATCTGAACGATCTGTACCGTCGTGTGATCAACCGTAATAACCGTCTGAAACGCCTGCTGGATCTGGCTGCACCTGACATTATCGTACGTAACGAAAAACGTATGTTGCAGGAAGCGGTTGATGCACTGTTAGACAATGGTCGTCGTGGTCGTGCTATCACCGGCTCTAACAAGCGTCCGCTGAAATCACTGGCAGACATGATCAAAGGTAAACAGGGTCGTTTCCGTCAGAACCTGCTCGGTAAGCGTGTTGACTACTCCGGTCGTTCTGTAATCACCGTAGGTCCGTACCTGCGTCTGCATCAGTGCGGTCTGCCTAAGAAAATGGCACTGGAGCTGTTCAAACCGTTTATCTACGGTAAGCTGGAACTGCGTGGTCTTGCTACCACCATCAAAGCTGCCAAGAAAATGGTTGAGCGCGAAGAGTCCGTTGTATGGGATATCCTGGATGAAGTTATCCGCGAGCACCCGGTTCTCCTGAACCGTGCGCCGACACTTCACCGTCTGGGTATTCAGGCGTTTGAGCCTATCCTTATCGAAGGTAAAGCTATCCAGTTACACCCACTCGTTTGTGCGGCATACAACGCCGACTTCGATGGTGACCAGATGGCGGTTCACGTCCCTCTGACCCTGGAAGCACAGCTCGAAGCCCGTGCCCTGATGATGTCCACAAACAACATCCTGTCACCGGCAAGCGGCGATCCGATTATCGTACCTTCTCAGGACGTTGTTCTGGGTCTGTACTATATGACCCGTGACTGTGTTAACGCCCCGGGCGAAGGCATGGTACTTAACGGTTCAACAGAAGCTGAGCGTGTTTACCGTTCCGGCCATGCTTCACTGCATGCGCGCGTGAAAGTCCGTATCACTGAAGAAGTGAAAGACGGCGAAGGTAATATCACCAAGCAAACAAGCCTGGTTGATACCACTGTCGGCCGCGCCATTTTGTGGCGTATTGTTCCGCGTGGTCTGCCTTATTCTCTGGTTAACCAACCACTGGGTAAGAAAGCTATCTCTAAAATGCTGAATACTTGTTACCGTATTCTGGGCATGAAACCGACCGTTATTTTTGCTGACCAAATCATGTACACCGGTTTTGCCTACGCTGCCCGTTCAGGTGCATCTGTTGGTATCGATGACATGGTTATTCCTGAGAAGAAAGCCGGGATTATCGCGGAAGCGGAAGCGGAAGTGGCAGAAATCCAGGAACAATTCCAGTCAGGTCTGGTTACCGCCGGCGAACGTTACAACAAGGTTATCGATATCTGGGCTGCAGCAAACGAACGCGTTGCTAAAGCGATGATGGAAAACCTGTCAACGGAAACCGTGATTAACCGTGACGGCGAAGAAGAACAACAGGTTTCTTTCAACAGCATCTATATGATGGCCGACTCCGGTGCGCGTGGTTCTGCTGCACAGATTCGTCAGCTGGCCGGTATGCGTGGTCTGATGGCGAAACCGGATGGTTCCATCATCGAAACGCCAATCACCGCGAACTTCCGTGAAGGTCTTGACGTACTCCAGTACTTCATTTCAACGCACGGTGCGCGTAAAGGTCTGGCGGATACCGCACTGAAAACAGCGAACTCAGGTTATCTGACACGTCGTCTGGTTGACGTCGCGCAGGATCTGGTTATCACTGAAGATGACTGTGGTACGCACGAAGGTATCATGATGTCACCGGTTATCGAGGGTGGTGATGTTAAAGAACCACTGCGTGACCGTGTTCTGGGACGTGTGGCTGCAGAAGATATCCTGAAACCGGGTACTGCGGATATTCTTATCCCGCGTAACACCCTGCTTCATGAAAAACAGTGTGATCTGTTAGAAGAAAACTCTGTAGACATCGTGAAAGTACGTTCTGTGGTAAGTTGTGAAACTGACTTCGGTGTGTGTGCCAAGTGCTACGGTCGTGATCTGGCGCGCGGTCATATCATCAACTCAGGTGAAGCCGTTGGTGTTATTGCAGCACAGTCAATCGGTGAGCCGGGTACACAGTTAACAATGCGTACGTTCCATATCGGTGGTGCGGCATCCCGTGCTGCTGCTGAGTCCAGCATTCAGGTCCGTAATACCGGTACACTGAAACTGTTCAACGCTAAGCTGATTGGTAACACCGCAGGTAAACTGGTTGTCACTTCCCGTAATACCGAGCTGCGTCTGGTTGATGAATTCGGTCGTACGAAAGAGAGCTATAAAGTGCCTTACGGTGCTCAGCTGACTAAAGGTGACGGCGAATCAGTTAACGGTGGCGAAACTGTCGCTAACTGGGATCCGCATACCATGCCGGTTGTCAGTGAAGTGTCCGGTGTTATTCGTTTCACCGACATGCATGACGGCCAGACCATTACCCGTCAGACTGATGAATTAACCGGTCTGTCATCACTGGTCGTACTGGATTCTGCAGAGCGTACAGCAAGTGCGAAAGAAATGCGTCCGGCACTGAAAATCATTGATGCGAAAGGCAATGATGTTCTGATCCCTAATACGGATATGCCTGCTGCTTACTTCCTGCCGGGTAAAGCGATTGTACAGTTGGATGATGGCGTGACTATCAGTGCCGGTGACACATTGGCGCGTATTCCGCAGGAATCTGTCGGTACAAAAGATATCACCGGTGGTCTGCCGCGCGTTGCGGATCTGTTCGAAGCCCGTCGTCCGAAAGAGCCGGCTATCCTTGCTGAAATCAGCGGTATCATTTCCTTCGGTAAAGAAACCAAAGGTAAACGTCGTCTGGTGATTTCACCAATTGACGGCAGTGATGCTTACGAAGAGATGATCCCTAAATGGCGTCAGCTCAACGTGTTTGAAGGCGAGATGGTTGAACGTGGTGACGTCGTATCTGATGGTCCGGAATCACCACATGACATCCTGCGTCTGCGTGGCGTGAATGCGGTTGCCCGTTATATCGCGAACGAAGTCCAGGAAGTTTACCGCTTACAGGGCGTTAAGATAAACGATAAACACATTGAAGTTATCGTTCGTCAGATGCTGCGTAAAGTCACCATCTCTTCTGCGGGAAGCTCTGACTTCCTCGAAGGCGAGCAGGTTGAATATGCGCGCGTGAAAGTGGCAAACCGTCTGCTGGAGCAGGATGGCAAGATCCCTGCAACCTTCGAACGTGATCTGCTTGGTATTACCAAAGCATCACTGGCGACAGAGTCCTTCATCTCTGCGGCATCGTTCCAGGAAACCACACGCGTTCTGACTGAAGCGGCCGTTGCGGGTAAACGTGACGAACTGCGCGGTCTGAAAGAGAACGTTATTGTGGGTCGTCTGATCCCGGCCGGTACAGGTTTCTCGTACCACCAGGAGCGTATCCGCCGTCGTCATCTGGCAGATGCTATCGATGCACCACAGGCAGTCAGTGCAGATGAAGCAACAGCGAACTTAGCTGAGCTTCTGAACGCCGGCTTCGGTGGCAGCAAAGAGTAAGTGGCACAGTAATGTGACCAACTGAACAGCCCTCCTTTTAAGGAGGGCTTTTTTGTGCAGGGTATAAGGCAATGAACACATCATGCGCAACCTATTGTATATACTTATAGTTTTTATTTCTGTTGCCGGGTTTAACCGGGCAATTGCAGTACCTGCGGTACAACCACCGGATGCTCAGGAGTGGTTGCTGAAAGACGAGCCGCCGTTACTGATTCAGGTTAAGGCACCACAAACTATTTTTGCGCCGGTCGCCGGGGTAATGCAGGGCGTGGCAGAGCTGAATCCGTCTCACGGTTTTTATATTTATCCTATGAAAGGGAATTACCGGGAATTACAGTTTGGTAATGACCGTGGCTTTATTGAAAACAGCGGTTTATCGGCTAAAAAACCTAAAATAGTTCCGCCGCTGGATACACTGAACGAGCTGAATAATCCTATCTATGACTATCTGATAACCACAAAGAATACGGATATTTTTGGCGCGCCTGATGAATCGAATCCACCGGTTGCAACACTATTTGATGACCTGCGCTATCCGGTACTGGCTAAGATGGTCAGGGAGAACCGGGAAGGTGATAAAATTATCTGGCTGACAATCCGCCTGGCAGACAGACTGGCGTATATCCGCCTGTCGGATGTGGAACTGGATAAAGGTATTCCGATCCTGACTTATCATCATATTCTTAAAGATAGTGAAAATAAGAACTTCCTGCATACCTCTACCACTACATCGGTTGAAGCTTTTCAGGCGCAGATGGATTATCTGAAACACAATGGCTACCGGACGCTCTCTCTTGATGATGTTGCAGGCTATCTGAAAAAAGAAAATAACCTGCCGGGAAAAGTCGTTATTCTGACATTTGATGACGGATTAAAATCAGTTTACCGTTATGCGTATCCGATCCTCAAACGCAATAATCAGCATGCAGAGTTATTTGTTATCTCTTCACGCGTTAAATCAAAAATACAGAAATGGGCACCGGATGGCTTACAGTTTATGAACTGGACGGAGTTACTGGCATCACGGGATATTTTTGATATTCAGTCCCATGCCCACTTTTTGCATCGTTTGGATAAACGAAAAAATCCGATTATTTTCAGCCGGACAGAGCATTCCATTTTACTGGATTATCAGCGTTCACAGCGTGTGCTGGCAAAACTGAATCCGGAGCAGCATTACCTGGCTTATCCGTTCGGGGCATATAATCAGGATGCAATGGATGCAGCGGCTCAGGCAGGAATGACACTTGCGGTCACCACCATTCAGGGCAAAGTACGGCTGGGCGATAACCCTTATGCACTGAAACGCCTTTATGCATTACGAACTGACTCAATTGAGAAATTTTCCTCAATGATCGGCAACAGTGGTCCGGAAGTCGTGAATACAGATATTATTGTGGATAAGTAAAAGGTTAATATAGCTATCTGTTAAATTTGTTTTATGTGATGTCTTCTTTTCCGGTAATTCATTTTCCGGAAAAGCGGATGTTACATAATGACAGATAAATAAATTACCCTCTATGAAATAAGAAACTGAAGTTCATAGGGTGCTGAATCATAATTGACTAAGTTATCTTCAAATTCATTTGCAATGACCAGTCCGGGTTTTTCTTTATCTTTGAAATATTGTTCAACCATAATAATATCAATATTTTCAGAAAGATAATTACAGATACAGCACAAGTATAATCCTGCAGGCAGGCAAACCAGATTGGGTGAATCAAAGTCCGGCTTTTCTTTCAGATAGATAAGGTATTTTGACGGATAAAATGTTTGTTCAATAATATTATTATAATCCAGAACATAGGCATATTGTCGTAAATAAGAAAGTGATTTATTTTCCGGCCTGGATTTCATTTCTGCCAGTCTCAGTTCCATCTTGGAAATGGGGCGGTCTGATGGATAGCAGGGAACAAACAGACACCAGCGTTCCGGCAGTTCAACACTGTAAAAAGGTTCACCTCCTGACTTATTATCAACAAAACTGAAGTAATCAACATACCAGTCTAATGTTTCTATCATACTGTGCAGATCTTTCAGTTGCTGTTCCTTCCGCTTTCTCTCCTGTATTAAATAATGTGTTAATTTTTCTTTATCTCCGCTTTCAATAATGACCTTAATATCACTTAAATTCATATTTAGCTTTTGAAGATACTTAATTCGATCAATGTAATGAAATTGTTCAAACAGATAGTAACGATATCCGGTTTCACTATCGACATATCCCGGTTTCAGAATGCCTTTTTTATCATAAAAACGTAGCGTTTGTGTTGAAATACCTAATAATTTGGCTGTTTCGCCAATTGTAAAATATTTTTTCATATTCTTGCCCGGGCTAAATGTCACTTTTATTTAAACTATCAGATTTAAAATTAACATACTATTTTCTGTGAAAATAATTTTGTGATTATCTTCTCATATCCGGAAAACCTGATTTAACCTTATTCCGGCTATAAGGTTTAGGGTGAGCGCGTACTTATTTTAATTGGTCACTTTTATAACAGTGATGAAAAATGATTATTCAGGATAAATAATGAAAGAACGCACTCAACTTTTGTATTCAGGGGAAATGGATTATCCGGAAGGCATGTACCCGGATTCACCGGCAATATTTCCGGCAACGGCCTACGCAATGCGCGATACGCAGCATTACTATGCTGTCAGCAGCGGGAATGGTGAATATCAATATAACCGCACTGCAAATCCGAATCGTGACAGCTTGTCCGCTGCGATTTCAATGATGGAGGACGGTGACGTTTCTGCGGTCATGGCATCAGGCATGGCGGCGATTTCAGCGACACTGCTGAGCCTGCTGAAGCAAGGCGACCATCTTGTTGTTAATGAATCAATTTACGGCGAAACGATTGAGTTAATCGATCTGATCTTAATTCCGCTGGGGATCACTGTGACCTACGCGGACTTTCTCTCTCCGGCAGCGATTTCGGCGGCGATACGTCCGGAAACTGTCATGTTTTATACCGAAATTATCAGTAACCCATTGATTAAAGTCATTGATATTGATGCTGTTTCAGCTATCAGCCGTAAACATCAGTGTTTATTAGTGGTTGATAATACATTTTCAACCCCTTTTGTTATTAAACCACTGCAACATGGTGCAGATATTGTCATCCACAGTCTGACAAAATTTTTTGGCGGACACAGCGATTTAACCGCAGGTTCAGTGACCTGTTCGCTGGCACTGATGCAGAAAATTGAACTGAAAGCCCGCCTTCTGGGCGGATGCAGTGATCCATACACAGCCTGGCTTTGCCTGCGCAGTATCCGGACGATGGAAATGCGGGTTACCCGGCAGATGGAAAATGCGCAGGCTATCGCACAGGCACTCAGCCGTGACCCGCGTGTTGCACAGGTCAATTATCCGGGGCTTGAGAGCCATCCACAGCACGCATTGGCTAACTCGCTGTTTATTCACGGATATGGTCCGATGCTCAGTTTCCGTGTGCGGGATGAACAGCCATTGGTAGATGCATTTATTCACCGCCTGGAGCTGATCACTTACCTGGGTACATTAGGCGGGTTCCGCACGTCACTGGCGCATCCGGCGACCGCATTCAGGACTGAGTTTACCCCGCAGCAGCTTATTGATTTCGGCATGCATGAAGGATTGATTCGTATTTCTGCCGGCTGCGAAGCCGCTGAGGATTTAATTGCTGATATCACTCAGGCACTTGATGTATTTAATTAATTTCGGATACTCATTATGGACTCAATACTAAATATAATTAATAAGTTTTCAGATTTTATCTGGACGTATCCGATGCCAATTCTATTAGTCAGTCTCGGCATCTGGTTAACCATTAAATTCCGTTTTAAATACCAATTTAATTTTCGGTTTAATATAAAGAATACATACGGCGGCTTATTTAATAAAAAAGGTATCAGTGAAAAACTTCAGGGAGCCGGTTCGGTATCCAGTTTTGCAGCGGCCTGTACCGCACTGGCTAATACTGTCGGGATCGGCAGTATCGGTGGGGTTGCCACCGCAATTACTATGGGCGGTCCGGGCGCAATATTCTGGCTTTGGTTTTCCGCTTTCTTTGGTATTGCGACCAAAGCGTGTGAAATTATTCTCGGGCAGCGTTACCGCGTCAAATATGAAAAATCCATGGATGAATATGTTTGTGACCGCTCATTTGTGATGGAGCATGCACTGGGCTGGAAAAAAGGCGCGGTGGCACTGTCTGTCTGCTGCTTTATGCTCGGGCCGTGGACGTGCCTGGTGCAGAGCGAATCAGCAACATCCTCCATTGAAGAAGCCTTTAATGTCGACAGTTATCTGACCCTGATTGTGATGGTTATTTTTATTGCCAGTGTCATCATCGGCGGCTTGAAAGGCATTTCTTCAAAAATGGAAAGTGTGGTACCGAAACTGGCAATTACCTATCTGACTGTTGCGGTGATCCTGTTGGTGATGAATTACGATCAGATTCTTGCTGCATTTGCCCTGATTTTTAAATCTGCATTTTCACCGGCTGCCGGTGTCGGCGGATTTGCCGGTGCAACAGTCATGGAAGCTATCCGTTTTGGTATTGCCCGCGGTATTTATTCTAATGATGCAGGAACCGGTTACGGCATTGTCGCTCATGCGGCAGCTACGACGGATCACCCTATCCGCCAGTCAAGCTGGGGGTTTGGTGAAGTTTTCCTGACCATTATTATTTGTACAGTAACAGCATTAGCGATTCTGACAACCAATGTTTGGGTTGATTACCCCGGAATTACATCATCACGCCTGACAACATTAGCGTTTAAAGTAACGTATGGTGATGTCGGCAGTTGGTTTATGGCAATATTTATCACCTTGCTGGCTTGTACAACAACTATTGGTATGTATTTCACCTGCGAAAAAGCCGTTAACTTTTTCTTTGGTGATACGAAAGCCAATAAAATAGCGAAAAACTTATACCGCGTTTATTATCTGGCACCGATTATTTTATTCAGTAACTTACAAGCTGATATTTTATGGGCGCTTACAGATATTTTAAGTGCAGTCTATGTATTGATTACGATGATATTAATTCTGAGTCAGCGCAAAGAAATTTTCCGGTTATTTAATGATTTCTGGGGTCGTTATATCCCGGCAAAAAATGCCGGAGAAGATGTGCCGCCGGTGACATTTTGTAAGCGGATAGAATAAAAAAACGGGCCGGAAAAACACCGGCCCGTTTTATTTTACCGCCCCAGATATTGATCCCAGTCTTTCCATACCGGCTGAAGCCCCGCTGCCAGCAGAGCGTCCGTCACCTGTTGTGGTGTGCGGTTGTCATGCGGGCTGAACTGTTCCAGCTCCGGATCATCTCCTTGCGCGTAGCCGCCCGGCTGGGTTTTTGACCCGGCACTGACCTGGTTAATCGCGACCGGCACCATGTGGTCACGGAAATACGGTGATTCACGGGTGGAGAGAGATAACTCAATGTCCGGCGCAAACAGGCGGAAGGCGCAGATTAGTTGCACCAGCTCTGCGTCACTTATCAGTGACTCCGGCTCAATACCCCCGGCGCAGGGGCGCAGACGGGGAAATGAAACCGAATAGCGGCTTGTCCGGTAGCGCAGGCGGAGATAGTTAAGATGCTCCGCAACCATATAGCAGTCTGTGCGCCACTGAGCGGAAAGACCGATCAGCGCACCCAGACCGATCTTGTCGATCCCCGCCTGACCTAAGCGATCCGGTGTCTGCAAGCGCCAGTGAAAATCCTGCTTGCGACCTTTCAGATGATGCCGCTGATAGGTGCTTTCATGGTAGGTTTCCTGATAGACCATCACACCATCCAGTCCGAGCATGCGCAGCTCGGCATATTCCTCTGTCGCCATCGGCTGTACTTCCATCATCATGGTACTGAAATAATGACGGATCAAAGGAAAGGTATCGCGGAAGTAGTCCATACCGACTTTGCGCTGATGCTCGCCCGTCACCAGTAACAGGCTGTCAAACCCGAGCGCCTTAATCGCTTCGCATTCTGTACGGATTTCTTCCGGTGTCAGGGTTTTGCGTTTTATCGCGTTACTCATGGAGAAACCGCAGTAAGTACAATCGTTGGCGCACAGATTGGAGAGATAAAGCGGCACATACATACCAACGACGTGCCCGAAACGCTGACGGGTCAGTGTCTGTGCTTTCTGCGCTATCTCTTCCAGATACGGGCGTGCCGCCGGGGAAATCAGCGCCATAAAGTCCGGTAAAGTCAGATTTTCCCGGTTCAGTGCCTGTTCAACATCCCGCGCTGTTTTGCTGTTCAGCTGCAAAGTAAGGTTATCCCAATCCAGTTGCTGCCAGTGATCGCTGAAGGTATTGTTGTCAGTCATAACACCTCCAGAAATGCGGTCAGCGGGCTGGTGGCGGCCGCATGTTGTTGTTGCGGGGCAAGTTCGGCCTCCCGCGCCAAAAGACCGGCTTCCACCGCCTGACGGAATGCATTTGCCATCAGTACCGGTGAGCGAGTGACTGCCATAGCCGTGTTCACCAGTACGGCATCGGCTCCCAGTTCGATGGCTTCCAGGGCATGGCTTGGTGCACCGATCCCAGCATCAATCACGACCGGTACTGTTGCCTGTTCAATAATAATCCGCAGCATATCACGGGTTTGTAATCCCCGGTTGGAGCCGATAGGCGCACCCAGCGGCATTACTGCGGCACAACCGACTTCTTCTAACCGGCGGCATAATACCGGGTCTGCACTGCAATAGGGTAAAACAACAAATCCCTCTTTGACCAGGGTTTCGGCGGCAGATAATGTTTCTATCGGATCCGGCAGTAAATAGCGGGCGTCGGGATGGATTTCCAGTTTTATCCAGTTAGTATCCAGGGCTTCCCGTGCCAGACGGGCGGCAAATACTGCTTCCTGTGCATTTTTAGCGCCGGAGGTATTCGGCAGAAGTTTTATCCCCAGTTCGCGGAGCGGAGCGAGGATCTCATCATGCCCTTGTGCAAGATCGATGCGCTTCATCGCCATAGTGACTAACTGGCTGCCGGAGGCGGCAATCGCGTCCTGCATTGTGCGGCGGTTCGCGTATTTTCCGGTGCCGGTAAATAAGTGAGATGTAAATGTGGTATCTGCAATGGTCAGCATAATTAACCTCCGGCGATAGCCTGAAAAAGTAACACCTGATCGCCGTCGCTGATGATGAAATCACTCCATTCATCACGGACAACAATGGTCTGATTGACCGCAACGGCAATCCCGACAGCAGGGCGTCCAAGGTGCGCCAGCAATGTACTGACAGTCAGCGGCTCTGTGAACATCATCACATCATCATTCACTGTTATGCGCATATGGCAGCCTCCCGGCACACCGGGCAGTGTGTTGCCCGCTGCAATTGCAAGGTGCTCCAGCTCTGCTGTTTACCGTCGAAAAGGCGCAGTTTTCCGTTCAGCGGAGAGGGTAATCCTGCCAGCAGTTTGATCGCCTCCAGCGCCTGCAAGGTGCCGATCACACCGACCACGGGACCCAGCACGCCGGCTGTACGGCAGTTGCGCTCAGGAACCACATCATCGGGATAGAGACAGCAATAGCAGCCGTGCTCAAACGGCGGAGTGAGTACCAGCAACTGACCACTGAACCCGACGGCGCTGCCGCTGACCAGGGTTTTTCGCTGTGCAACACAGGCCGCATTGATAGCATGGCGCGTGGTCATATTATCTGTGCAGTCCAGTACAATATCGGCTTTCTTTACATGATGTTGCAGTGTGTCGCCGGTCTGACGGGTGGTGATGGTATTGAGGCGCAGCGACGGGTTCAGCGCCAGCAGACGTGCTGTTGCGGTTTCTGCTTTATTCGCCCGCACATCCGCTTCGGCATATAAAATCTGGCGCTGAAGATTGGAGATATGAATATCATCATCATCAATCAGGGTCAGTTCACCCACTCCGGCGGCGGCAAGATAAAGTGCCGCCGGAGATCCCAGTCCGCCGAGACCCACGACCACGGCATGAGACTGTTTGAGTTTCAACTGACCTTCCGGGCCGATATCTTCCAGCAGCAACTGGCGGCTGTAGCGCATAAAATCATGGTCACTGAGCATGGCTGACCTCCGGGTTTTCTGTGTATTCGCCGGTAAGCCGCAGCAATTGCCGGGTCGCCGCCTGCCAGTCCGTGGCTTTTGTGATGGCGCTGACCACCGCGATACCGCCGACGCCGGTGGCAAGCACCTTCGGGGCTATTTCACAGGAAATGCCGCCGATAGCCACTGTCGGGAAATCCGGAGTTGCTGCCACCTGGCGGGCTAAATTGTCCAGTCCCTGAGGTGACGATGGCATCTCTTTGGTTTGTGTGGGAAAAATATGCCCCAGCGCGATATAAGACGGATGCAGCACTTTGGCGCGTTGCAGTTCGCTTTCATCGTGTGTGGAGATCCCCAGACGCAGCCCGGCTTGTTGGATCGCCTGTAAATCTGCCCGCTCTAAGTCTTCCTGTCCGAGATGCACGCCGTAAGCGCCGTATTTTACAGCCAACCGCCAGTAATCATTGATAAACAGCCGCGCCTGATAGTGTTTGCCAAGCGCGATAGCCGTACGGATCTGTTCATCAACCTGCGCATCGGTTCTGTCTTTGATCCGAAGCTGGATAGTGCGTACGCCAGGTTTCAGCAGGCGCTCAATCCACAGTACGGAATCCACCACCGGATACAGCCCCAATTTTTGTGTCGTCCGGGCGAATGGCGCATCAGGCTGATTCATTGATACGCTCCTCTGCGCTGTGGTACAACTCGCTGCCTTTGGCACGGAAAGCGTCAGACATCTCTTCCATGCCGGCGGCGTAGTCGCGAACTTCCTGTGAAATTTTCATGGAGCAGAATTTAGGTCCGCACATTGAGCAGAAATGCGCGACTTTGCCGGATGCCTGCGGCAGGGTTTCATCATGGTAGGTACGGGCAGTTTCCGGGTCTAACGCGAGATTGAACTGATCTTCCCAGCGGAATTCAAACCGCGCTTTGGACATGGCGTTGTCACGGATCTGCGCGCCCGGGTGCCCTTTGGCAAGGTCTGCTGCATGAGCTGCAATTTTGTAAGTGATAAGCCCTTGTTTAACATCTTCTTTATTTGGTAATCCCAGATGCTCTTTGGGTGTCACATAACAGAGCATTGCACAGCCGAACCAGCCAATCAGTGCGGCACCAATGCCGGACGTGAAATGGTCATAGCCGGGTGCGATATCGGTTGTCAGCGGTCCCAGGGTATAGAATGGGGCTTCATGACAGTGCTCCAGTTCTTCGGTCATGTTTTTGCGGATCATCTGCATCGGCACATGCCCCGGACCTTCTATCATCACCTGAACATCATATTCCCACGCGATTTTAGTCAGTTCGCCCAGGGTGTGCAGTTCGGCAAACTGAGCCGCATCATTGGCGTCCTGAATAGATCCCGGACGCAGCCCGTCACCTAAAGAGAGCGCGACATCATAGGCGGCACAAATCTCACAAATTTCACGGAAATGCACATAAAGGAAGTTTTCCTGATGATGTGACAGGCACCATTTTGCCATAATTGAACCACCGCGCGAGACAATCCCGGTCAGGCGTTTCGCTGTCATCGGCAGATAGCGCAGCAGCACGCCGGCATGGATAGTGAAGTAATCCACGCCTTGCTCCGCTTGCTCCAGCAGGGTATCGCGGAACATTTCCCAGGTCAGATCTTCTGCCGTACCGTTTACTTTTTCCAGCGCCTGATAAATCGGTACCGTGCCGATAGGCACCGGGCTGTTGCGCAGGATCCATTCACGGGTTTCATGAATATAGCGGCCGGTGGAGAGATCCATCACTGTATCCGCACCCCAGCGCGTTGACCAGACCAGCTTTTCCACTTCCTCCTCAATGGAGGATGTCACAGAGGAATTCCCGATATTGGCATTCACTTTTACCAGGAAATTACGCCCGATGATCATCGGCTCTGATTCAGGATGATTAATATTCGACGGAATAATGGCGCGCCCCGCGGCGACTTCGTCACGGACAAATTCCGGCGTGATATTTTCCGGTAGATTTGCCCCGAAATGCTGTCCCGGGTGTTGCTGCAATAATACTTCCCCACGAATACGCTCGCGCCCCATATTTTCACGGATGGAGATAAACTCCATTTCCGGGGTTACAATGCCCCGGCGGGCATAATGCAATTGAGTGACACACAGCCCGGCTTTCGCTTTCAGCGGGGTCGGGCGATCCGGATAGCGCAGGTGATCCAGTTCGTTATCCGCCAGGCGCTGTTGTGTAAAATCAGAACTGAGTTGTGAGATTTGTTCTGTATCGACGCGCTCTGCTATCCAGTTTTCACGCAGGCGCGCAAGCCCTGCGCTGACATCCAGTTTAATGTCCGGGTCGCCGTAAGACCCGGCGGTATCATAAACCGGCACCGGCTCATTTTCTTCAAACTGCGGATTGGCTTTATCACCGCCGGTTAAGGTAGGCGACAGCGCAATTTCGCGCATTGGTACACGGATATCCGGTCGTGAACCGGTGAGATAAATACGGGAAGAGTTCGGAAAATTAACCCCTTGCAGGGTGCTGATATACTCCTCTGCGGCATCGCGCTGTTCACGGCGCGTGCGGGCTTTGGAGGGCGCAGGTGTGTGTTCTGCATCCGGCGAAATATCAGAGGTGTGAATACGGTGCTCATTGGACATAGCAAATTCCTTACAGTGAACCGGCAATAAGCCGGAAGAAAAAGTGAGAAATTGCTTGTCTGGAGGTGCGTCAGGAGTAATACGTGATAACCGGGCTGTAAGATATGTATCTGATCTGATTACAGATTGATACCACCAACAGCGGTTAAAAGAAAAGATTACTCTTGTTCCCTTCGCGGGTACTAACCCGATCAGGTTCCGCGGATCCCGAATTAACGGTCTCAGCCCGATTTATCACAGGGATAAATGCTGGGCACTCCGACAAGAAAGACTTCAGTATAAGAAGCTGTCCGGAAACTACAACCTTTTTATACCCAACGTCATTCAGGATGCAGGCAGGCGGCAAGGGAAAGCAGACGGGGAGGATAGATAAACTATGTGGTCCGGCAGAAGGTGCCGGTAATATGCCATCTCAGTATTCACCGATTGAATCGTAGCGGTTAAATATAAAAAAAATTAAATTAAAACTGATAATTTTCGGTCAGTTGCCGATGTTTTTTATCGGCATGCCTTGTTACGGCATATCAGGAAAGACATTTGGTTATTTATTGTCATTATTGATTACTTTCTGCATCAGGAAAAATATGAATCTTAAAAATACGACGATCCGTGTCAGGTTATCTGTCACATTTGGTGTTCTGATCGCCATTCTGGCTCTGGTTTCAGGGATGGCGGTTATGAACCTTTATAAAGACAAAGAGATGTTCACGAATTACGTTAACGGGACATATGCACTTCAGGTTCAGGCGTATGAAATTCGCCATGCGACGGAAGAGCGGGCGATCATGCTGCGGGATATGATCAATGCAACTGATAAGAAAGATAAAACAGAAGAACTGAACCGTTTTGACGAAGAGGACAGAAAAGTGAGAGAAAGAACTCAGACACTGCTGGATATGGTGAATGAGTTTGGTATGGATTCGAAGGGGCGGATCTTGCTTGATAAGATGATAGCGGATGAAAAACAGTATGCCGCAGTAACCCGTGAAGTACTCGAACTGGATAAGCAGGGCCGGCATGAGGACGCTATTGCGAAAATGATGGATGCGGAATATGCCGCATCGGATGCCTATATCATGTCATTCCGTGCCAGCAGAGATCACGGCACTGAAGCCGGCAATCAGCTCATTCAGAAGTTTGATACGAATTTTGAACGTCAGAGTAACATCATTCTGGTGTTTGCACTGCTGGCGTTAACGCTGGCTATTGTCTCCGGGGTGATGATTATCCGAAATCTGACACGTGCTTTGGGAGCCGAACCCGCACAACTGAAAGAAGTGGCTGAACGGGTGGCCTCCGGTGATTTATCGCCGTCCGGCGAAACACATCCGGTTCCGGATGGCAGTGTACTGAGTACACTGAAAGCGATGCAGACGAATCTGGCAGATATTGTCGGAACGGTGCGTAATAACAGTGACAGTATTGTTACCGGTACAATGCAGATAACCAGCGGTAATGCTGACCTGAGTCAGCGGACTGAATCCCAGGCCAGCAGTCTGCAACAGACTGCGGCATCAATGGAGCAGCTGTCTGCCACAGTGAAAAGCAGTGCGGAGATTGCAGCAAAAGCGAACCTGATGGCAGCGGAAGCTTCCGAAACGGCCCGTCACGGTGGTGAGAAGGTCGATCTGGTTGTTCATGCTATGCAGGATATCGCACACTCTTCACGGACAATCACTGACATTATCGGTGTGATTGATTCCATCGCATTCCAGACCAATATCCTCGCGCTGAATGCGGCGGTGGAAGCAGCTCGTGCCGGTGAACACGGGCGTGGTTTTGCTGTGGTATCCGGCGAAGTCCGGACACTGGCACAGCGGAGTGCACAGGCTGCCGGTGAAATAAAAAATCTGATTAATGCCAGTGCTGAACGGGTGGACGCCGGCAGTAAACTGGTGGCGGAAGCCGGGGAATCTATGCAGGTGATTGTCACCCGGACACAGGGCGTCAGTCAGATGATTGACGAGCTGACGCTGGCGACGAATGAGCAGTCTCAGGGAATTTCTCAGGTCGGGATTGCAATACAGCAGATTGATGAAGTAACACAACAGAATGCCGCGTTGGTGGTTGAAAATGCGGCAGCCGCGGAAAGCTTGCATCAGCAGGCGGGGCAACTCATGCAGGCTATGACACAATTCAGACTGGGAGTCGGACCCGCCTGATCCGGTTTAACCGGCGTAATGCAGCGACAATATGACGTTGCATTATGCCGTCTGATATTACCCCGGCAGCGTCCACGCCAGTTGCGTCCAGCCCTGTTTCTCGGCTTCGGCCTGTAATACCGGGTCGGCATTGACGGTCAGGACATCTGTCGCATAGTGACACAGGGGCAGATCATTGGCGGAATCCGTATAAAAAATCGTGCGTTCCGGTAAAAACTGGCGAATATCCAGAAAGTTAGCCAGTTTTTCAACTTTGCCTTCGCGGAAGGTGGTGATCCCCTGTAACGCGCCGGTGTAGTGTTCATCTTTTACTTCCAGTTCAATACCGAAAGCCAGATTAACACCCAGCATCTTCGCTACCGGTTTGACGATAAAATCGCTGGTGGCAGAAATAATCACTATCGGCACGCCATTTTCTTTGTAGAATGCGAGGGTTTTTACCGCATCCGGATAGATAACCGGACGGATTTTGCATTCAATAAAATCTGCAACCCATTCATCTACCTGCGCCACTGTGGCATGTCCCAGAGATTTAAGATTAAACGCCATATAGGCTGCCATATCCAGCTTTCCGGTGCTGTAATCTTCCATCATTTGTTTATCTGCATCGAGATAAGCGGGATCAGTAATAATCTTTTTCTCCCACAGATACTCTGTCCATAACAGGCTGCTATCTGCGGCAATTAAGGTGTGATCGAGATCGAAAACGGCTAATACAGACATGATATTCCTTTAATTAACTGACGGGGCGAGGGCGCGGATTTCATTTTTATTGAACATCAGTTCCAGTTGTGTGCCCTGTTCAAACAGTCGCTCAGAGGAGCGGTTCAGCAGATCAACGGTCAGTGCGCCCAGTCCGGTATCTACCTGATAACGGATGATATTACCCAGTAACTGGCTATCACGTATTGTACCTGATACCGGATGAGAAATGTGATCGCCGTACTGACGACCGGTTTCGCGCACATAAATCGACTCCGGACGGATAGCGACAATTCCGCTGAGATTCAGACCGAGCTGGCTGTTTGCATGCTCCGCACTGACCAGGTTGTAATGCCCCATAAAGCGCGCAACGAACTCATCAGCCGGCTGGGTATAAATATTTTCCGCTGTATCACTCTGAACAATTTTCCCTTTATTCATCAGGAAAATACGGTCAGACATCTGCATGGCCTCTTCCTGGTCATGAGTAACAAAAATAGTGGTCAGATTCAGTTCCCGCTGGATCTGGCGGATTTGCTGACGCAGATGTTTGCGGATCTGCGCGTCCAGTGCGGACAGCGGCTCATCAAGCAATAAAATCCGGGGTTTCATCACCAGCGCCCGGGCTAGTGCCACGCGCTGACGCTGTCCGCCGGAAAGCTGTTGCGGTAACTGCTGCTCTTTGCCGTTCAGTCCGACCAGTTTAATCACATCTGCCACGGCTTTTTGCTGCTCACTGAGGGGTATTTTCTGCATCTTCAGACCGAAGGCGATATTGCGCTCCACACTCATATTCGGGAACAAGGCATAGCTCTGAAACACCATGCCTATCTCACGTTTCTGTGGTGACATATTGGTAATATCATGTTTATTCACATAAATTTTACCGTCATTAACGGACTCAAGACCGGCAAGGCAGCGCAGTAAGGTGGATTTTCCGCAGCCGCTGGGGCCTAGCAGGGTGATAAACTCCCCCTTTTCCACTGAAAAGTTCAGCCCGGAAAATACCGGGGTGGCAGCGAAAGATTTTGTCAGGTTTTCAGCAATTACATAGCTCATCAGCAATTCCTCAGCGGCTTAAACGCGACGCTGTTAATGTCAGGATCAGGGTGAAAACAAAGTAGCTCATCACCAGCGCGGAGGTAAAATGTCCGCTCGTCTGGCGCATGTTATAGAGATAAATTTGCAGTGTTTCAAAGCGTGTGCCGACCAGGATATTGGCAAACACAAATTCACCGAACAGAAAAGAAAACGCGATCAGCAGTGATACCAGTAATCCTTTGCGGATATTCGGCACCACGACCAGCAAAACAGCTTTAAAGGTGCTTGCGCCAAGCAGGTGCGCGGCATCCATTAAATCTTTCAGTGGCACACCATTGAGGCTGTTGGCCAGCGCCCGGTACATAAACGGCAGCGCAATAGTGAAATAAGTGCCGATCAGTATCCAGGGCGTACCGACAATCGGGAAAGGTCCGTCAGCAAACAATTGCAGTAATCCGACTGACGACACCACCGGCGGCACAGCGAACGGCAGAATAATCAATATTTCCATCACGCCTTTCAGACGCGGGAAATAATAGTACACCGAAAATACCAGCGGCAGGATTACCAGGGCGCTGAGTGCCAGGGTGACAAAACAGATAAACAGTGAGCGTCCGAAGGCGGCAAGAAATCGCGGATCCTGCCAGAGTTTCAGATACCACTGAAGTGTCAGCCCGTCCGGTAGTACAGTCGCACCCCAGCGGGAGGAAAACGAATAAATCAGTGTGGCAGCAATGGGTAACAGCAGCATGATCACAATGATGCTGAGCATAATTTTGTGGTAACGGGGAATTGCCGGTGAGGTCAGAGCAAGATCAGCACTTGGCATGGTAACTCCGTTTCAGCAGCCAATGATATGTAGCGGTGATAAATCCAAGAATAATCATCAGTAATACCGATAATGCCGCCGCCATATTCGGTTCAAGGAATAAATCCCCGGAGACCAGGCTGGCGATGCGGATGGTCACCATATTGTAGTTACCGGTCGTCAGGGCATAGGTGGATGCATAAGCGCCCACAGCATTGGCGAACAGAATAATAAAAGTACCGAGCAGCGCGGGTGAGAGCACCGGCAGTGCCACATAGCGCCAGTAAGCAAGGCGCCCGGCACCCATGGTTTTGGCGGCATCTTCCCATTCCGGTTTCAGGGCATCGAACGCGGGATAGAGCAGTAAAATGCCCAGCGGGATCTGAAAATACAGGTAAATCAGCATCAGCCCCGTGGCACTGTAGAGATTGAAATCATCAATTACGCCCCAGGCTTTCAGTTGCAGAGTGACAGCGCCGTTCACGCCGAGGATTATCACAAATGCAAATGCCAGCGGCACACCACTGAAGTTCCCTGTCATATTGGTAAAGGCAATCAGCCAGCGGCGCGGGCGCGGAGGTGCATGTTGCAGAGAGGCGGCAAACAGAGCGGCAAGAATTAACCCGCCGACACTTGAAATACCGGAAATCCATAAAGTGTTTTCAAACGCCTGAATATAAAAAGGACTGGTAAAAATCTCGCTGAAATTAGCGAATGACCAGGCATCTTCATAAATAAAACTGTTAATAATCACCCACAGCATCGGTGCCAGTTGAAAGAGCAGAAACAGCACTGCCGCAGGCAGGAGTAACAGCATCGGTTTCAGCGTAATACGGTGCGGTGTTACACGGATTTGCTGCTGTTTTTTCATGACGGTCAGCTCCGGCAGAATATCAGCCATAGTGGTCTTCCCGCAGCAGGTGAGGCACAGATGCTTTGTCGTGTCCGCTCAGGCCGAGTAACCGGCAGATTGCCCCGCACAATTGTGTTTGTTTCACCGGGAGAGAGTCATCATGAGAAAAAGCATCCCCGACAACAAACAGCGGCACATGGCGTTCTTCATCCAGAATGCCACCGTGTGAGCGATCATTATTCATGCCGTGGTCGCTGGTCACCAGCACCTGATAACCGGCTTCCCGCCATGCCGGCAGATAAGCGGAGAGCAGACCATCAGCCCGGCGGGCGCTGTTGCGGTATTGTGGGGAATCTGCGCCAAACTTATGTCCGGCATCATCAATATTCATAGGATGAATAAGAAGAAAGTCGGGATGGTATTCACGACGCAAATATTCCGCATCAATAAACAGATGATCATCCGGATAGCTGTCTGACTGATAAAAACAGCCGTGTTGAATAGCCAGCGAATCATCATGAGTGAAACGGTCACGGACGGCATCAAATGGTGCGCGGTTATATAACTCACTGACCCAGTGATACGCCGCAGCCGCCGTGGTTTTTCCTGCTTTCTGTGCCAGGGAAAAAATACTGTCGTTATACGACAAACGCACAACCTGATTATGAACAACTCCGCTGTCGACCGGGCGGATGCCGGTCAGAATGCATTCGTACAGCGGACGGGAAAGTGAGGGTAACTCACAATCAAGGCGGTAAAGTGTGGCGTCCTGAGATTCAGTCAAACCCTGCATAAAGCCCATGCAATCATGGGCTGTGCGGTAGTTTAAGCCATCAAGGATAACCAGGATAACTGTGTGATTCATGGCTGGTCCGTTAGTTCATGTTGATGATAACGTTTTGCTGCCACAGTTTCGGCAACTGGCGGGAGGTTTTTTCCCAGCCATCAAAATTAGTGATAGGTTTTGCACTGGTATACTGAGATTCCGGCAGCAGTTTTGCTTTGATGCTGTCCGGCAATGTCAGGTGCGCCGCGCGGATGGGGCGGGCATAGCCTTCGGCGAGGTTAAGCTGTCCTTTATCACTGAAGATAAATTCACGCGTCAGTTTTGCAGCATTCGGGTTTTTGGCGAATTTATTGATGATGGTGGAGTAACCGGATGTCACAGAACCATCAGACGGGATCACCACGGTAAAGCGTTTGGCATCAATCTGGTCACGGTAGCTGAGGGCGTTGAAATCCCACATTACAGCCACTTCAATTTCGCCTTTCTCTAAATTGGCCACACTCGGGTCATTGAGTGACAGGCGTTTTTGTTTGGCTAATTCAGCAAACATATCAATTGCCGGCTGAATATTGGTTTCGTTACCGCCGAGGGCAAACGCGGCTGCGAGCACGCCACTGTTGGCTTGTGCGGCTATCCCGACATCCCCGATAGTGATGCGGTATTTGCCGTTACGCAGATCCGCCCAGCTTTTTGGCTGATCTTTAACGAGGTCATTATTGATGATAAAAGCAATGGTGCCGGTATACGCCAGAGCCCAGTTACCGTCTTTGTCTTTTGCCCAGTCAGGGATTTGATCCCAGGTAGTGGGTTTATAAGGCTGAACAACCCCTTTTTGTACGGCAACGGGACCAAATGACGCGCCTACATCCCCGATATCCGCGGTGGCGTTATTTTTTTCGGCGGCAAATTTGGCAATTTCCTGTGCCGAACTCATGTCTGTATCCTGATGTTTCAGACCATATATCTTTTCAATATCCGCCCAGGTCCCTTTCCAGTTCGCCCAGGCGTCCGGCATACCTACGCTGTACACGACGCCTTCTTTTTTTGCGGCGGCAATTAATTCATCCAGCCCGGCATTATCTGTTGCAGCAAATGAGGAAAAGGATGCTGTGATAGCGGCGGCAGTCAGTAATGTTTTGGTGATAACCGGAGCAGAAAATTGTTTCATAATACCCTCGTAAGTTAGCTGACTAAGTATAAGCAGACGACGGTAGGGTATGACGTATTTGTGACAACTGGCTGACACTGATATGACACTTTTCTGACAGCGGAGGGTATGAGGGTACAGAGCAGGTAACCGCTCAGCCCGCCGGGTATTCTCCCGGTGAAGAGAGTATGATTTAATTCATCACTATTTTATTAACAAGATATCGTGAAACTATGCAGCAGATTTTAACGGGCGATGAAACAGGGTATTGGGTGATAAGCGCAGATAACCGGGTCTGGCTGCCGGAAGGGCAATTACCGGAAGGAAGCGCTGCGCAATGGATGCTGACCGGCAAACCGGCAGTGCGTATCGGCGAATGGCAGGGGCTGCCGGTCTGGCTCATCCGTGAAAAAATGCGCTCGGATATGTGCTCGCCCCGTATTATTGCCGCAGACAATGATGATTTATTCAAAATGGCCGGACGCGGCGTGCAGCTTGCAGAATTTTACCGCTCGCACCGCTACTGTGGCTATTGTGGTGCGGCAATGAAATACAGCAAAAGTGAGTGGGCATGCCTGTGTGATACCTGCCGCGAGCGTTATTATCCGCAGATAGCACCATGCATTATTGTCGGTATCCGCCGTCATGATTCTATTCTGCTGGCGCAGCACCGACGCCATAAAAATGCGCCGCTGTTCACGGTACTTGCCGGGTTTGTGGAAGTGGGGGAAACCCTGGAAGAAGCAGTAGCCCGTGAAGTGATGGAAGAGAGCCGCATTGAAATTCAGAATATCCGCTATGTGTCTTCTCAGCCGTGGCCGTTCCCGCACTCACTGATGATGGGCTTTCTGGCAGATTATGCTGATGGTGAAATTCACCATGATCCGGGTGAACTGCTCAGTGCGGACTGGTATCACTATGATAACCTGCCGGTTATTCCGCCACCGGATACCATTGCCCGCCGCCTGATTGAAGACACGGTTGCACTGTGCCGTCAGGATGATGAAGACGCGTGATACGGCAAGCTGCATGCATGTTACAATACTGGTTTTATAACGTACATCAATACGTTACGCGGCCATTAACTTTTTGGAGTCTGTCATGAGTGAATTGAAAAACGACCGCTATCTGCGTGCATTACTGCGTCAGCCTGTGGATGTCACCCCTGTATGGATGATGCGTCAGGCCGGGCGTTATCTGCCTGAATATAAAATTACCCGCGAACAGGCGGGAGATTTTATGGCGCTGTGTAAAAACACAGAGCTGGCCTGTGAAGTCACATTGCAGCCGCTGCGTCGTTTCCCGCTGGATGCGGCGATTCTCTTTTCTGATATTCTCACCATTCCTGATGCAATGGGGCTGGGGCTCTATTTTGAAACCGGCGAAGGCCCGCGTTTTATGCATCCGGTACAAAGCGCCCGTGATGTGCAAAAGCTGCCTGTGCCGGACCCGGAACTGGAACTGGGCTATGTCATGGATGCTGTCCGTGCTATCCGCAAAGCCCTGAATGGTGATATTCCGCTGATTGGCTTTTCCGGCAGTCCGTGGACATTAGCCACTTATATGGTGGAAGGCGGCGGCAGCAAAGCCTTCACAAAAATAAAGAAAATGATGTATGCCGAACCGCAGACATTGCATCTGCTGCTGGATAAACTGGCAGACAGCGTGATTTTGTATCTGAATGCGCAAATCAAAGCCGGTGCGCAGTCTGTGATGATTTTCGATACCTGGGGTGGCGTACTGACCGGGCGCGATTATCTTGAATTTTCATTGCATTACATGCACAAAATCATCGACGGGCTGATCCGCGAAAATGACGGACGTCGCGTGCCGGTAACCTTGTTTACCAAAGGCGGCGGTCAGTGGCTGGAAGCAATGGCGGCAACGGGGTGTGATGCACTGGGGCTGGACTGGACAACGGATATCGCCGATGCGCGCCACCGCGTAGGTGACAAAGTCGCGCTTCAGGGCAATATGGATCCGTCCATGTTATATGCATCACCTGAGCGTATTGAAGGCGAAGTGGCATCCATCCTGGCCGGTTTCGGGCATGGCGAAGGGCATGTGTTTAATCTCGGGCACGGCATCCACCAGGATGTGGAACCTGAGCATGCCGGCGCCTTTATTGACGCGGTACACCGCCTGTCAGGGAAATACCATCAGGGCTGATGTCAGCCCGCTTTAACAGAATAACGGAGGTCGTGATGTCAGAGATTGACACCCGTATGCTGAAAGCCCGGCAGATTGAACTGGCACAACAGGTCAGTTTGCAGGATGTGGTTATCGATCCCCGCTATGTGGCGGGGGTGGATGTTGGTTTTGAGGATGAAGGGCGGGTAACCCGCGCCGCTGTTGTTATCCTGACATACCCGGACCTGGTTGTGGCGGAGTATCAGATTGCCCGCATTCCCACTCAGCTTCCTTATATCCCGGGACTGCTCTCTTTTCGTGAAATCCCGGCCATTCTTGCCGCGTGGGAAAAACTGACGTTAAAACCGGATCTTGTGCTGGTGGATGGTCAGGGACGTGCACATCCGCGCCGTCTCGGTGTTGCCGGTCATCTGGGCGTAACACTGAATATCCCGGCTATCGGCGTCGCCAAAAGCCGCTTGTGCGGGCACTATGACGAACTAGCGGAAGGTGTGGATGCACAGTCCCCTCTTATGGATAAAGATGAACAGCTCGGCTGGGTCTGGCGCAGTAAAGCGCGCTGCAATCCGCTGTTCATTTCTCCCGGTCACCTTATGAGTATTGACACGGCATTAGTGTGGGTGAAAGCCATGATCCGTGGCTACCGCCTGCCTGAACCCACCCGCTGGGCTGATGGTATTGCCTCAAATCGAACGTTTTTCGTCCGGTTGAAACAGAAATATCCAGATTTTCCACGTAAAGATGTGGATATTATAGATTTTCAGGTAAACTGCGGCTCATGTCAGAGTAACGAGTAATACGGAATGTTAAAGAACCCGATCCATTTACGGCTGGAAAAACTGGAAAGCTGGCAGCATCTCACTTTCGCAGCAAGTCTGTGCGAGAGAATGTACCCCAATTATGCCGTTTTTTGTCAGCAGACCGGGTTTGCTGATCCGTCTCTTTACCGGCGTATTCTGGAGCTCATCTGGGAAGTGCTTACCGTCAAAGATGCAAAAATAAACTTTGACAGCCAGTTGGAAAAGCTGGAAGAAGCCATCCCTGATGGTGAAGACTATGATATTTACGGAGTGTTCCCGGCTATTGATGCTTGTGCGGCACTCAGTGAACTTGTTCACATGCGTCTGAGTGGTGAAACACTGGAACATGCTATCGCGGTAAGTGAAATTTCGGTTGGCACTGTTGCCATGCTGGAAATGACACAGGCCGGACGCGAAATGACCGATGAAGAATTAAAAGAATTACCTGCTGTTGAAGAAGAGTGGGATATTCAGTGGGAAATTTTCCGCTTATTAGCTGCATGCGAAGAGCGCGACATTGAGTTGATAAAAGGCTTGAAATCAGACCTCCGCGAAGCGGGGGTCAGTAATATTGGCGTTAGTTTAGGCGATTAAATCAAAAAACGTGATTTAAGCCTATAAATGCCGATGTTAAAGACTTCACAATTGCCCCGTCTCTGGTCTACAGTGAGGGGCGAAAAGAAGTGGCTATCGGGGCGCGTGTATCAGGGCTGTCAAATGACACATCCGACGCACTCGATGCTTTGCAAACGATAAACACACTGTAAGGATATTTTATGAATAAGACTCAATTGATTGATGCTATCGCAGAAAAAGCAGAGCTGTCTAAAGTACAGGCGAAAGCAGCGCTGGAATCTACACTGGCGGCCATCACAGACTCTCTGAAAGAAGGCGATCCCGTACAATTAGTTGGCTTCGGTACTTTTAAAGTTAACCATCGTGCAGAGCGTACCGGCCGTAACCCGCAGACGGGTAATGAAATCAAAATTGCAGCAGCAAACGTGCCTGCTTTCTCTGCCGGTAAAGCACTGAAAGACGCAGTAAAATAATTGCGTTGCAAAAACAGATTATCAGAGGGGGATTTCGTCCCCTTTTGTTGATCAGACAGGGGCTGCTCGCACTGGGCTTTTGCTCATTGCTCAGCGCCTGTTCCGGTCAACCCACACTTCCTCCCTTCAGTGCCTCCGGCTATATTGCGGATGATGGCGCTGTCAGAATGTGGCGTCTTAACGCCGACAATGTCTCCCGTGTTCTGATGAGTGTTTACAGCCCGTACCGTGACGGACAAACGGTTGTGACCGTCTATGAATTCCGCCGTGGAAAACTCTGGCAGATCCGTACTGAATATCTCGGTGATAATGGTTTCTCTGAACAGCTGCGCCTCGACCATGAGGGCAATGCGATTTTTATGCAGCGGGAAAAGAACGGACAGAAATCACCACTGAGCACAGATGAAGTGGCGCGGATAACGTTTATGGCAGAGCGTCAGTTATCCCTGAATACTGCGCTTATCACCGGCGACATCCGTCTGAAACAGGGACAATGGCGTAACAGCTATGTGACTGACTGTCAGGGAAATGAATCGTACGTTGAGTTTGATGCCGAAACTGAACACTTCCTGGCTAAACGCCAGCGGAACAGTACATCACCTATCTATATTGCGTGGCTGGAATCGCCGGAAGGGCGTGAAATTTTGCTGGCTGCGAATGATAACTTCTGTAAATGGGAACCCACGGAAGATTCACTGTAAATCTCCCGCAGGTTTTATCACCGCTTAGTCTTTCAGTCTTTCAATCGCACGATAGCCGATATCCCGGCGATAAAATGCCCCGTCCCACTGAATATGACGCAGCGCGGCATAAGCCTGTTTTTGCGCCTGTGCGATATCATCACCTAATGCGGTGACACACAATACCCGTCCGCCGTTAGTAACAACCTGTCCGTCTTTCAGTGCTGTACCTGCCTGGAATACTTTGCAGTCAGCTTCCTGAACATTCAACCCGTCAATGATATCACTCTGACGATAATTTCCCGGATAACCACCGGCTGCCATCACAACACCCAGTGCAGGGCGAGGATCCCACTGTGATGTTTTCCCGGCTAACTGTCCCTGCGCACCGGCAAGACACAGTTCCACGAGATCAGATTGCAGACGCATCATAATCGGCTGTGTTTCCGGGTCACCAAAGCGGCAGTTGAATTCAATGACTTTCGGCTCACCGTTTTCATCAATCATCAGGCCTGCGTACAGAAATCCCTGATAGATGTTGCCTTCGGCTGCCATTCCTTCTACTGTCGGATAAATCACTTTTTCCATTACCCGCTGATGAACAGCATCAGTCACTACCGGTGCCGGAGAATACGCACCCATGCCGCCGGTATTAGGACCGGTATCACCATCACCGACCCGTTTGTGATCCTGGCTGGTTGCCATCGGTATGACATTTTTGCCATCGACCATAACAATAAAACTGGCTTCTTCACCGGTCAGAAACTCTTCAATAACAATACGGTGCCCGGCATCGCCGAAGGCATTGCCTGCGAGCATGTCATGCACTGCATCTTGTGCTTCTTTCAGTGTCATGGCGACAATCACGCCTTTGCCCGCCGCGAGTCCGTCCGCTTTGATAACAATAGGTGCGCCAACTTTATTAAGGTATGTCAGCGCTGGTTCAATCTCTGTGAAATTCTGGTATGCCGCAGAGGGAATATTATGGCGCGCCAGAAAATCTTTGGTAAAGGCTTTTGAGCCTTCAAGCTGTGCGGCACCTTTTGTCGGACCAAAAATGGTCAGACCGGCGGCAGTAAACACATCGACTACCCCCATCACCAGCGGCGTTTCCGGTCCGACAATAGTCAGACCGATATCGTGGGATTGTGCAAAGGCCAGCAGGCCGTCAATATCGGTTGCATCAATATCCACATTCTTAAGATGTGGTTCCTGTGCTGTACCGGCATTACCGGGTGCGACATAAACATTTTCCGCCAGCGGAGATTGCGCTGCTTTCCAGGCAAGGGCGTGTTCGCGCCCGCCGTTACCAATAATCAAAATATTCATAAGGTAAGTTCCGGTCTCTCTTATTAATGACGAAAATGGCGCATGCCGGTGAAGATCATGGCAATGTTGTGCTCATCTGCGGCAGCGATCACTTCATCATCACGGATAGAACCACCCGGCTGGATAACACAGGTGATACCCACAGCGGCTGCGGCATCAATACCATCACGGAACGGGAAGAAGGCATCGGACGCCATGGCACAGCCGGCAACTTCCAGCCCTTCATCACCGGCTTTGATTCCGGCAATTTTCGCGGAATACACTCGGCTCATCTGACCCGCACCCACGCCGATAGTCATATCATTCTTCGCATAAACAATGGCATTAGATTTGACGAACTTCGCCACTTTCCAGCAGAACAGTGCATCTTTCAGTTCCTGCTCTGTCGGCTGACGTTTGCTGACAACCTGTAAGTCGTTGCCGGTGACCATACCGAGGTCACGATCCTGTACCAACAGCCCGCCATTTACACGTTTGAAATCAAGTGCGGCAACCGGGTTCTGCCACTGACCGCAGGTCAGTACGCGGACATTCTGTTTTGCTGCGAGGATTGGCAGTGCATCTTCAGCAACTGACGGGGCGATAATAACTTCCACAAACTGGCGTTCAATAATGGCAGATGCTGTTTTGGCATCCAGCTCACGGTTAAACGCGATAATCCCGCCGAATGCGGAGGTCGGGTCAGTTTTAAATGCATTGTCGTAAGCGGTCAGTAATAAAGGTGCGACTGCCACTCCGCATGGGTTTGCATGTTTCACAATGACACAGGCCGGCTGAGTAAACTGCTTTACACACTCAAGTGCGGCATCAGTATCCGCGATATTATTATAAGAGAGGGCTTTGCCCTGCAACTGAACGGCGGTACTGATTGAGGCTTCCTGAATATTCTCTTCTATATAGAAGGCAGCATTCTGATGGCTGTTCTCGCCATAGCGCATATCCTGCTTTTTGATAAAGTTCAGATTCAGTGTACGCGGGAACTGACCGGAGGGCTGAGTGGTATCACCGTGGTAAGGTTTAACCTGCTGCCCGAAGTAGTTAGCAATCATGCTGTCGTAAGCGGCTGTGTGCTCAAAGGCTTTAATCGCAAGATCAAAACGGGTCTCAAAACTCAGGCTGTGCTGACCGGCATCCATCTCTGCAATAATAGTTGCGTAATCGCTATTCTTTACCACAATCGCCACATCTTTATGGTTCTTTGCCGCAGAGCGAACCATGGTCGGGCCGCCGATATCGATATTCTCAACTGCGTCTTCTGTGGTGCAACCCGGTTTTGCCACTGTTTCAGCAAACGGATAGAGATTCACTACCACCATATCGATGGCCTCTATCTGATGCTTTGCCATTACCTCATCATCAATACCGCGGCGTCCCAAAATCCCGCCGTGTACTTTCGGATGCAGGGTTTTGACACGTCCGTCCATCATTTCCGGGAAACCGGTGTAATCGGAGACTTCCGTGACCGGCAGTCCGGCCTGAGATAACAGGCGGGCAGTACCGCCTGTTGACAGCAAATCAACACCACGGGCGGCGAGCGCCTGTGCAAATTCAATGATGCCGGTTTTGTCAGAGACACTGAGCAGGGCGCGACGGATAGGGCGAAGCTGTTGCATGAGTTTGGATCCCTTGAGTTCAGCTAAAAATAATAGTGGGGTGCAGATGAAACCGGGTTATTGCATAAGATTTCAAAACCCGGGGCAAAGATCAACAGGTCATTAATAGTGCTGATTGTAACGCAAACGTTTGCGTGGTGCTTGGGAATTTTATGATTTTTTACAGTTTGTGGATAACTTTGTGCGTAACCCGGTATAAACAGGGGTTTTGCTGTGGAATGCAGCAAACAGTCAGAAATTTGAAAATTAACACTTGTCTTCTGAAAGCGACTCCCTATAATGCACCC
>NZ_CBCPJD010000024.1:0-40116 GCF_965118875.1 Morganella psychrotolerans | reverse complement strand
ATCCTGTTTTTTTGAATGAAATACTCTGAATTATTTTTATTCCGCCGTGGCGGGGGTAATACTATTAACGGGTAATAATTCATTTTACTTACAGATAAAAAGTCATAGTATTGTCAATATTAGATATTTAAATCCAACACATAGCGAAATCCCTCTTTTCTTCTTTATACGTTCGGAGATTGTTGTAAAACAAAAATTCACCTGCATCTGTTTAATAGAGACAATAAACCGGCTTTCTTTACGCAACTCGTCCCATCATTTTTTGTCGTTAACGCTAAAATTCTCCGGCAACCAACCGATAACTATGTAAAACCAATTTAATTCAGGAGAAGCACATGGCAGGCATAGCATCGTTAGGAGTTGGCGCAGGGATGGATCTCAATAAGCAGCTGGATATGTTGGAAGCCGCAGAAATGCGCCGTCTGGAACCATTAGCTGCACAAAAAACAGCGTGTGATGCTCAGATTAGTGCATTCGGTAAGTTACAGTCCTCACTGGAAAAATTAAAATCAGCGGCGGAAGCCCTGAAAAAATACGACGATATCAGTACCACCAAAGTCAGTGGTGAATACAAAAGCTTTGATGTCTCAACTGACGGTAAAGCCGTACCGGGTGTATATGATGTGCGTGTGGATAAATTAGCCAAAGCACAGACTATTGCGACCGCAGGTCAGACAGATAATAAAACTAATCTCGGTGATGGTTCAGGTACACGAACCATTAAAATCACCCAGGGTGATGGCTCTGACCCGAAAAAAGTCTTTGAAGTGACGCTGGATCAGGAACATACCTCATTAATTGAAATCGCTGATGCTATCAATAAAAAGGATAAAGGGGTTTCTGCCGCTGTTGTTAAAGACAGCAATAATGAATTTCATCTGGTTTTAACCTCAAAAACCGAAGGGGTGGATTCCCGTATCAGTGTGAATGTCACTGGTGATACTAAACTTGCTGATATGCTGAACTGCACTTCAGGGGTTAAAAAAGAGCCATTGGATTCTTCAGACCCGAAAAGCCCCATGATTAACGTCACCGATATATCCGGTAATATGGAGCAAAAAGTCGCCGCTAATAATGCGCGGCTGAATATCAATGGTTTTGATATTGAAACCAGCACCAATGTTGTAAAAGATGAATTTCCCGGTCTGAAACTGACCCTGAAAAAAGAGAGTGAAAACGGTAAAGCAGACCATCTGATTATTTCTACGGATATTGAACCGGCAAAGAACAAGATCAAAGCATGGGTGGATGCTTATAACGAATATCAGAAACTCAGCAGTGAACTGACGAAATATACTCAGACCGAAAGCGGAAAAGCAGCTGATAAAAGTAATGGTCCGCTGATTGGCGACTCTACTTTGCGTGGTATTCAAAATACGATGCGCGGCCAGATCCGTACTCCGAACGGCAGTGGTGAAATAGACACCATGAATAAACTCGGCATTAAGCAGAAGCTTGACGGAACGCTGGAAATTGATACGAAAAAACTGGATAAGGCACTTGGCGAAAATTCGTCCAGCGTAAAAGAATTTTTCGCCGGTGACGGTGAAAAAACTGGTTTTGCCACTGAAAACTTTAATTACCTGAAAAAGACATTAGACAGCCGTGAAGGCACTATTCACAATGCCACTGATGGTCTGGAGAAAAAGAAAAAAGGCATCGATAAACGTATCGAGCAAACCACCAAGCAGATTGAAAACTCGATGGATTTATACCGCCGTCAGTTTCAGAATCTGGATAAAATGATGAGTACCCTTAGCGGTACCACCCAGGCACTCGGCAAAATGTTAGGTTAAAAATATGTATCAACGCAAGGCAAATCAGGCTTACCAACAAGTTAATCTTGAAAGTGAAATTACCAATGCCTCGCCATATCAGTTGATCCGGATTTTGTTTAACGGGGCGCTCAGCGCCCTTCGTCGCAGCGAAATCTTTATGGAGCAAAATGATATTGCCGCCAAGGGCAAAGAACTGTCTAAAGCCATTAATATTATCGATAATGGCTTAAAACAGGCGCTGGATTATGAAGCGGGAGGTGAATTGGCTCATAATCTGGCTTCACTGTATGACTACATGATTATGCGGTTACTTAACGCTAATATCGAAAATAACGTGACCTATATAAAAGAGGTCTATCAACTGCTTTCCGATCTCGCAGAAACATGGCAACAAATCGGGGCAAATGTGGATGAAAGATAACCAGGTGAGTATTCAAACAACCATTAATTTACACGATATATATAGCCATGTTTTAGTACTGAGTGAGGAACTTGTTACCCTGGCAAAAAACAGTGAATGGGATTCATTAATTGCCCGTGAAACTGATTATGTCAGTGCTGTTGAATATCTGACGCACATATCTCATGAACTTGAAAAAGAACAGCCGGTCACCGGCGAATTAGTTGAAGTACTGCAAGCCATCATTGAGAATGAACGGGTAACAAAAACCTATTTGCAGGATCACCTTAACTATCTGAGCAAAGAAATAAAACAGTTGGATCAACAACGCGTGATCAATAAAAGTTACGGGCAATTTAATGATCCGGATTATTCGATTAATATTAAGCCAATGGAATAACCTTTTGCAGGTCAGAACTGTACATTAAAATAATCAAAAATACCGTCTGGCCTATTCCGGACGGATGGGTCGTTCCTCCGTCAGACCGGAATTTTATTACCCGGCCACGTTTTGTGTGCCGGGTTTTACGCGATTGCCTAAAAATAACCCTGCCATCACGGCCAGAAAACCACCGGCAATACTCACCAGAAGGTAACTTACCCCCGTCAACAGTAATTCCGGTGATGACATTATTTCAAATGCACCGTACACAAAACTGCTGAAAGTAGATAATCCACCCATAATTCCCGTCGCCACGAGCGCATTCACATATTGATTAATACGATTGCGCTGCAATAATGCGGCTGTAATTCCCAGCAAAAAAGACGCAATAATATTTGCGGCCAGAATATCAAGGGGAAAACCATCACTTAATGATGGCACACCCAGCATCAGTAATTCACGGCAGATTGCACCAAATGCCCCGCCGGCAAAAATCAGAATAACCATATTCATGCTGTCTTCCTCATGCCGCAAGCCAGATACCCAGCGCGGCTGCGGATAAGCCGCCTGTCACACTGAGCAGTAAATAACTGAATGCCAATATCCGTTGCTGCGTATTCGCAAGTTTTGCCGCATCCAGTTGCATACTGCTGAACGTGGTATATCCACCCAAAATCCCGGTTAAAATAGCCGCATGCAGAAAAGAACCAAAGCGGTCATGCCAGTCAATAACGAATAATGTGCTTAAGAAACCGATAATAAACGCACCGGAAACATTAATAATAAAGGTACCCAGCGGAAAATGGCCGTGATAACGTTCTCCGACAAGTTTTCCAACCCACCAGCGCAGCAATGAACCACTGCCGCCGCCGATCCCAACCCAGAAAATATCTGTCACCGTCATAATAACCTACTTATTGATTACTCTCAGGATAAATACGCATAACTGATAGTGTAGGTTTTCCGGCTGAATTTCACAATTACCCGACAAAAATTAATTAAATTAAGGTAAATGCCCTGATAGAATAAACCCGTTGTGAGTTCCGCGCTGTAATATTCCGGCATATTTTGTTTTCCGTTGATTCATAATACCGTAAACAAAAAAACACCGGCAGAAACAGCAGGACAAATCCAGATCCGGAAATAAAATCGGGCTGTATGCCGTCACGGAACTAATATGATTTTCCCATGGTCAAAGAAATACAGAACCGGATTTCCCGTTACTTACTAAGGATTGCTGATGAAACCTGCTTATATTCTTGCCCCTGCTCTTTTATTACTTGCCGGATGCAGCCACAACTACAGAGCAGACCAAACCCCTGCTCCGTCAAAAATTTTATATATTGATTCTCAGTTGGCAGACTGTGTTGGTGTTGCGCCAATGAAGTGCATGAAAATAAAAGAAAAACCAAATGCTGAGTGGGAATTTTTCTATCAAAATATCGATGGATTTACCTATGAGCCGGGCTACTTATACCGGATCGCGGTAAAGGTGACCGATATCCCGAATCCACCAGCTGATGCACCGGCCGCCAGATATGAATTGTTAACCGTACTGGATAAAGACAGGAAATAAATACATCCGATGAAGAACGTAATTCTACTGATAACAGCCGGTATTATAGCCGGCTGCTCGTCTGCTCCGCAAAGTTCGCAAAAAATAGGGATGGCAAACCCCGCATCCGTATATTGCGAACAATCCGGTGGCACGCTTAATATAAAAGATACGGCTGATGGTCAGGTTGGTTATTGCACATTACCGGACGGCAGTAAAATTGAAGAATGGGCACTGTACCGCCGTGACCATAAATAATATCAGCAGGGGCGGTTGATTTTCCGTCCCTGCGCTATATAACGGTGTAAAAGATTTGTTTACTTACCTTTAAATCAGTATGTGACCCAGCTGGTTGAGCGCAGCCAACGAACCTGCAGTTTGAATGAATAAGGGTATATTATTTACTTTTGATCAGCTTACAGGTGCGACCTTTATCTTCGGCGATCCGGCCATTAACTGCATCATCTTCCGAAATAGAGGCTAAATTAAACTCGTTCTTTCCCTTCGACCAAATCTGGAAGTTTTCCCCGACATAACGGGCGCCGCTTGCCGCGACAGCTTCTTTCAGAACAATTAATTCATCGCTGTATAACATCACTGCCGTTTTTTCATCCGGGAACGATACTTTGATCTTTTGCCCTTCACAATTATAGGTTTCTGTTTTTGCAGCAAACGCCGGGCTTGCCAGTAATGCAGAAACTAACGCAACAGCAGATACAGTCATAATTTTACGCATTGATCTCTCCTGAAAACGAGTAATACAGCTATTTATTTCGATGCACCTTAATCATGTTCTTATCCGTCACAACAAGAATAGGATATCTCTGTAATTATCTGTTCTGTTGCATTTATCCGGGAAACAGACATTATTGCATACGGCATCAGACACTCTTCCGGACGGGTTACCAATGATATCAGCCAGTATGATGTTCTTTGTTTTTAAGTATATTCCACTACCCGTTATACTTATTTCAGTTCTGATAGCATTGTGGCTGTCATCTGTTGTGGCACATAAATACCTGCGTATTTTATTATTTTTGGTGGCACTAATTATTAGTACTCCGCATATTATCATCGGGTCAAATATGCTATTTATTCTTATAATGTTATAGTAGTTATTCCTGTTCAATATCATTGCTTCAATGCAACCGAATCCACCACAATCAGAACAGGGGTATGATGATGCCCTGTTTCCGCATACATTAACTGACCGTTGACAACAACTGGCTTATTCAGTAATTGTTTATTTTCATTATAAAAGTCACCTGAGATAACCAGCTGTAATTTATCTTTATCACCCCACTCCGGGGCGTTATTCATACAGGCCATCGCCTTTTGTGTATGCAGTATCCAATAAATTTCAGGTTCATCACCGTCTTCTATACTTTCATAATTTGGCGGGCCGGGATAAACCGTCCGCTTCATTTCCCCCGTTATACTTACCTGCTGACCATCGTTATAACAGGAAACCTGCCTGTTATTACTTCCTGTTGCCGCTAAGTTACGAAATAATATTGTTGAACGCTGATACCACTGCGCCTGACATTCAACCGTATCACAATTTTTCTCCCTCAGTTTTCTGTTCATCCGGGTGATTTTTTTAAATTCATCACTGTTTCCGGTGACCAGTTTTGCCTGAAGATAATCCACGTATAATTCATCATCAGCCTGAGATAAAGAAGGCGTGTTACACACCAGTTTTTCCGCTGTTGTTGCCGCTTTCCCGCAATCAAAGCTCGCCGCGCCCGCGGTGCAGGAGATAAAAATAAAACCCGCCGTCACTATTTTCAGCATGATGTTTCCCCGCCACTGTTTGTCATAATAAATATCATTACTATGAATAATTCGTTTAAGCGGTCTTAATGTCAATCCGCGGTCCATTTTATTGTGAAAACAATACAGCTGATTTTTATAAACGATATTGAAAGCAATATATTCCGACCGTAGTATTACCTGGTCTCCTGTACCAATAAAAAGGTAATGTTGTAATATTTACTATTGGAGAATATATTCCCGGTAGTGGAGAGTATTGTGTAATGCGGATAAAGGCAGGGTTGTCGGTGACGGAAGGTTCTTACATTTCTATGATTGCGGGTAAACCAGGGTAAATTAAAGATCCGACACACCTCTTCAGCGATGGTCCATAATGTTTATGGTGCCCGGATGCCTGAGAACGACCAGGAGCAAATTTCGCTCCTGAACCAAAAATTGAATCAATCTGTCCCCTATGCGCCCCACATTGGTAATGAAAAGCAATAAATCAGATTAATTTCAATTAGTTAACGCCATCACACCGGCATTGACATAATTTCCTGGTATGCAGCAACCAGCTTGTTTCGCACCTGAATACCCATTTGCAGGCTCAGACTGGCTTTTTGCATATCCACCATGACATCATTGAGTGAAATATCCGCTTTACCCAGGGTAAAGTCTTCCACTTTTTTCTCAGAATTCATCCGCGTGGTATTAATCTGATTAACGGCTGAAACCAGATGGTCACCGAAGCCCACGCCATCAACCACAGGTTTGGTATGGTTTGCTGCCTGTGCTGCCGTTACATTCAGTTGGGAAACAACCCCTTCAATTGCCTGAATCGTCATGTTTTTCTCTTCTGTTATTACGGGTTATTGAGTTTCACAGCGCGCTTTTTTTCCTGCAAAAACACCTGTCATATCTTATGCCGCATTACCCTAACACACCCTTTTTAACTTGAAGCCCGTAAATAACACCTAAATCACAGGCTGATTCCGTCATTAGATTTGTCATTCACAGAGAATAATAGCAGCGTAAAAAAGTGACGTTACAAAGAGGGAAATTACGTTGTTTCGCCAAAACTATTTTCACCCGTCAAATCTGCAAGGCAGGGAATGTTTATGAGTGCCGCATCACAAGACACCGGAGATAACAAAAAGGGATTAGCCCTGATTATTGACCGTATTAAGGCCGATCCGAAAGTTCCGCTGATGGTCGCGGGCGCTGCCGCAATTGCGATTATTGTCGCACTGTTCCTCTGGATGCGAAGCCCGGATTACCGCGTGCTGCTCAGCAATCTGAGTGCAAAAGACGGCGGTGATATTGTCGGTCAGCTGACACAAATGAATATGCCGTATCAGCTCGCGGATAATGGCAGCGCCATTCTGGTACCTGCGGATAAAGTCCACGAACTGCGTCTTAAACTGGCTCAGGCCGGTTTACCGAAAGGCGGCAATACCGGCTTTGAGCTGCTGGATAAAGAGCAGTTCGGTATCAGCCAGTTCAGCGAACAGGTTAATTATCAGCGTGCCCTTGAAGGGGAACTTTCCCGCACAATTGAATCACTCAGTCCGGTTCAGACCGCGCGGGTTCACCTCGCCATTCCGAAACCGACCCTGTTTGTCCGTGAACAAAAATCCCCGACCGCATCCGTAACCGTTGGTTTGCTTCCCGGACGAGCGCTGGATGAAGGTCAGATAAGTGCCATTGTCCACATGGTCTCCAGCAGTGTTTCCGGATTAACAACAGCCAACGTGATTATTGTCGATCAGGCCGGACGCCTGCTCACAAATAATGATAACAGCCAGCAATCTGTCAGCACTTCACAGATGAAGCTGACGAATGAAACAGAAGCCCGTCTCAAACAGCGGATTGAAGACTTACTCTCCCCGCTGGTCGGTCGCGCCAATGTTCAGGCTCAGGTTACCGCGCAGGTGGATTATTCCAAAGTCGAACAAACGGCTGAAGAGTACAAACCTAATCAGCAGGCAGATACCGGCGCAGTCCGTTCGCGTCAGAGCAGCCAGAGTCAGCAGAACAGTAACGGCGGACCGGGCGGTGTGCCGGGTGCGTTATCTAACCAGCCGGTCAGCGCACCTGCTGCGCCGATAGAAACAGCAAAAGCGGATAATAAAGACGCGAAGGATAACAAAACAGCCCCGCGTGCCGATAATAACCGTAATGCCAATATTAATTCGCAGAACGATGAAACCACGAATTACGAAGTGGATCGCAAAATCAGCCATACCCAGCGCCAGATTGGTGTGGTCGATCGCCTCTCTGTAGCGGTCATCATTAACTATCTGCCGCAGAAAGCGGAAGACGGCACAGAAGCGATGAAACCGCTGCCGCCGGAGATGCTTAAAGAGATTGAATCGCTGACCCGTGAAGCAATGGGCTATTCCGTTTCGCGCGGCGACAGTCTGAACATCACCAATTCCCGCTTTACGGATGAAGGTCAGGTTACAGAAGAACACTCCGTCTTTACCAATCCGGTGATTATCGCACAGGCTCTGGATTACGGAAAAATTCTGCTTCTGTTACTGGTTGGCTGGCTCCTGTGGCGCCGTGGTATCAAGCCACAATGGCAACGTTACCGCAAAGCACAGCAGGCTGAGAGCGAAGCCCGTCTGTTTAAAGCAACACAAATGAAAACACCGCTCGTGGCTGATGAAACCATCAGCGATGATATGGATGAGAAAACCCGTCGCCGCCTGACCCGTCAGCGTGTCAGTGCAGAGATCCAGAGTCAGCGTATCCGTGAAATGGCAGATAAAGATCCTCAGGTTGTGGCAATGGTTATCAGTCAGTGGTTAGGAAAAGCACAATGAATTTAAGCGGAACAGAAAAGAGCGCCGTCATGCTGATGACGCTCGGTGAAGATCAGGCCGCAGAGGTCTTTAAACACTTGAATAACAAAGAAGTTCAGCAACTGAGTATGGCGGTTTCCAATATGCGCCAGGTCTCTAACGCCGAACTGGCAGAAGTCCTGACTGAATTTGAGGAAGCGGCTATTCAGTACGCGGCACTTAATATCAATACAAATGATTATCTGCGTTCCGTCCTTATCAAAGCCCTGGGCGAAGACAGAGCTGCCAGCCTGCTGGAAGATATTCTTGAGAAGCACGAAAGTGCATCCGGTATTGAAAGCCTCAATTATATGGAGCCGCAGACAGTGGCCGATATTATCCGCGACGAACATCCGCAGATTATCGCCACCATCCTGGTTCACTTAAAACGCAACCTGGCTGCCGATGTGCTTGAATTATTCGACGAACGTCAGCGCAATGACATTATGCTGCGTATTGCCACCTTCGGCGGCGTTCAGCCGGCAGCGCTGGCAGAACTCACCGAAGTGCTCAATAACCTGCTCGACGGACAGAATCTCAAGCGCAGCAAAATGGGTGGCGTAAGAACCGCAGCCGAAATCATCAACCTGATGAAAAGTCAGCAGGAAGAAGGTGTTATCGGCGCAATGCGCGATTACGACGGCGAGCTGGCACAACGTATTATCGACGAAATGTTCCTGTTCGAAAACCTTATCGAAGTCGACAACCGCAGCATTCAGCGCATCCTTCAGGATGTTGCCAACGACTCGCTGGTTATTGCACTGAAAGGTTGTAATGAAGAGTTACGCGAACACTTCCTGCGCAATATGTCGACCCGTGCGGCAGAAATTGTCCGTGATGATCTGGAATCCCGTTCACCTGTACGTATGTCTCAGGTTGAGAATGAACAGAAATCCATTCTGCTGGTGGTCCGCCGCCTGATGGAAACCGGTGAAATAGTGATTGGTGGTGGTGACGATGTCTATGTCTGATAAGGGAAATAACAATCCGCAATGGAAACGCTGGCAGCCGCGGGAACTGAATCAGTGGGATTTTAATTCCTCCGTGCTCCCTGCCCTGTCAGATGTTCCGGAACCGGATGCCCCTAAGATCCCCTGCCTGGAGCCGCGCGAAGTCCTGGAGCAGATCAATCTGCTGGACAATCTGAAAGAAGAAGCTCAGCGCAGCGGCTTTCAGACCGGTCAGGAGCTGGGCGAAAAAGCCGGGTATGACGCCGGTTTTGCTCAGGGTTTACAGGAAGGGTCGGAACAAGGCCGTCAGCAGGCACTGGCAGAGCAGCAGCCGGTTACTGAATCCTGGCAGAAATTACTGTCTGAGTTCAGCTATTCCCTGGACACCTTTGACAGTGTGGTCACCACAAAATTATTACAGATTGCCCTGACCGCCGCCAAGCAGGTACTCGGACAGCCCGCTGTCTGTGACGGCTCAGCGCTGCTGGAAGAGATAAGCCGTCTTCTGAAACAAAAACCCCTGTTTGCCGGTCAGCCGGAACTGCGGGTAAACCCGGTACATATTGAGATGCTGGAACAACATCTCAGCACCCAGCTGAATCTGAACGGCTGGCGGCTGGTGCCGGACCCGCAGCTTCATGCCGGCGGGTGCCGCGTGGTGGCGGATGATGGTGAAATCGACATGAGTGTTGCTACACGCTGGCAGGAGCTGTGCCGGTTATATGCCCCGGAGATCTCATTATGACGGCACGGATTGGCCGCTGGATTGGTGCGCTGGACGGGCTGGATGAACGGATGAGCGGCGTGCCGATGACCCGCCATTACGGGCGGCTCACTAAAATCACCGGACTGGTGATGGAAGCCGAAGGTATCAAAATGCCCCTCGGTGCAACCTGTTTTATCGAACGCATCATCAACGGCAAAACAGAAGAAGTCATCTGTGAAGTGGTCGGGTTCAATGGCCCGCGCATGCTGCTGATGCCACTGGCTGAACTGGAAGGGATAGCCCCCGGTGCGCGCGTTTATGCACAGTCCACCGGTGCAGGCGGGCAAACCAGCCGCCAGTTGCCGCTGGGTGATGAGCTGCTCGGGCGTATCCTTGATGCGTCCGGCAATCCGCTGGATGGCAAAGGTCCGCTGGAAGCCAAAATCCGTGCACCGCTGATAACCCCGCCGATTAATCCGCTGGAACGCAGCCCGATCAAAGACGTACTTGATGTCGGTGTGCGGGCCATCAATGCTCTGCTGACAGTCGGACGCGGGCAGCGGATGGGATTATTTGCCGGCTCCGGTGTCGGTAAAAGTGTACTGCTCGGAATGATGGCGCGCTTTACTCAGGCAGACATTATTGTTGTCGGACTGATTGGCGAACGCGGGCGCGAAGTTAAAGATTTTATTGAAAATATTCTTGGCGCGGAAGGATTAAAACGCGCCGTTGTCGTCGCAGCACCGGCAGATGTCTCCCCTCTGCTGAGAATGCAGGGCGCATCTTATGCCACCCGTATCGCAGAGTATTACCGTGATCTGGGTCGCAATGTACTGCTGATTATGGATTCCCTGACCCGTTACAGCATGGCACAACGCGAAATTGCGCTCGCCATCGGAGAACCGCCGGCAACGAAAGGCTATCCTCCGTCTGTATTCGCAAAATTACCGGCGCTGGTGGAACGGGCGGGTAACGGAAAAAACGGCGGCTCTATTACGGCGTTTTATACTGTCCTGACCGAAGGCGATGACCAGCAGGACCCGATCGCTGACTCCGCACGGGCCATTCTTGACGGCCATATCGTGCTGTCACGCTCGCTGGCTGAATCCGGACACTACCCTGCTATCGATATAGAAGCATCAATCAGCCGTGCAATGACTGAATTGATCGAAAAAAGCCATTACAAGAAAATACAGCGGTTCAAACAACTGACATCAGCCTATCAGCGCAACCGAGACCTGATTAATGTCGGTGCATACGCCGCAGGCAGTGATCCGATGCTGGACATGGCGATTCAGTGGTTCCCGCACATGTCAAAATTTCTGCAGCAGGATATCGATGAACGCTGTGATTACCCGGATGCCTGTGAGCAGCTTGATCAGGTGGTGCCGCAAGCGTAACGAGGCCGTCAATGTCAAAAAATAATGCATTAACCACGCTGTTAAGCTTAGCCGAAGATGCCGCTGAAGAAGCGGCAAAAGTACTGGCTCAGGTGCGCCTGACTCACACACAGATGAGCCAGCAGCTCACTATGCTGGAAAACTATCAGGCAGATTACCGGCAGAAACTGAATCAGACGTTACACACCGGAATGGCTGCCGATAAGTGGCAGAATTATCAGCAATTTTTAGTCACACTGGATGTAACAATCGAACAGCAGCAAACCCAGTTAACCGTCTGGGCACAACGGGTCAGTGAGGCAAACCGCCACTGGCAGGAAAAACAGCAGCGGGTAAATGCGTTCGATACTCTTATTCAGCGCGCCGATCATGCACATAATCAACGACAAAACCGGCTGGAGCAAAAGCAGATGGATGAATTTGCCCAGCGGGCTACTTTATGGAGAACCCGATAAATGGATGTCAATGCCGGCACCAAACCGATCAGTTCAGCTGACAATGCATTGAATAAACAGGAATCCCCTAAGGCGGAAGACGCACAGGCAACGGTTCTGCCGTTTCAGTCCGTCCTTGATGCACAACAACCCCGCCCGGAAAAACCGGCACAGGTAAGTGCGGCCAATGGCGTTAAGAACAATCAACACGATGCTGCCGCTCGTAAACCTGCCGGGGATGTAAAAACCACAGCCGCGCAAAAGCAGACCAGTGAAGATACCCTGGCTCAGCTTAATTTTTCCCGTCGTTTACAAGGTGATACAACCACGGCAGATCTTAATCCTAAGCTGTTACAAGGTACTGAAGACGGAGATACCGCGCTTCCGGCTTCTGACGAGGCTGACAATGCGTTACTAACAGCACTGAAAGAGCGCCTGACCGGGCGCGACGGTACTGTTGCAGAAAAACCGGCAACTGACACAAAACTGCGCATTGATGACAGCGGAAAAAATATTACCAAAACCGCAGAAATAGCTCAGGATCAGGAATCGTTACTGAAAAGCACGGATAAGCCCCTTATCACTGATGAAAAGATCGATTCGCGTACCCTGTTTACTGATGAAAAATCAAAACCTCGTGTCGATCAATCCCGTTTTTCTTTAGCTGATGCACAGAGAACTGATCCGAAAACGCTTGCGGACGATTTTATGCCGCTGAATAAAAAATCAGCGGATACCACAACGCCGTTATCACTGGCCTCTGTCACTGAAAACAATAGTGATAACAGCAAGAGCGCATTCAGTATCAAGACTGAAAACAGTGCATTTCAGACTGTCACCGCCCCCGGCGCACATACCGCACTGCAAAGCCCGGCACTGATGCCGTCCGCCGCACAAGTCTCTGCCACACAAGCAGCAGCGCCGACTGCACAGGCGATGCCGCTTACCGGTCAGTTAGGCAGTGAATTGTGGCAGCAGCAGGTCAGCCAGAATATCACTTACTTCTCCCGTCAGGGATTGCAGCAGGCGCAACTCAGACTGCATCCGGAAGAACTCGGCTCTCTGAATATTCATCTTAAAATAGAAGATAATCAGGCTGTTATGCATTTTGTTTCACCACACAGCCATGTCCGCGCCGCAATGGAATCAATGATGCCGGTACTGCGCAGCGCCCTTCAGGAAAGCGGAATTAATCTGGCACAAAGTTCTGTCGGTCAGGAATATCATGGCGATCAGCAAAACCGGGGCAACGGTCAGAACGCCGGACAATCCGGTGAATCACTGTCCGCTGCCGGAAATATCACCGGGCTGAATATTCAGGGTGATACCACCGTCAGTCGTATGGCGCACAGCGCGGCTCTCGCACGCGGCGGAATAGATACCTTCGCCTGATCCTTATACTTAATGGCGGAGCACGGGAACTAAAGCCCCGAGTTACCGCCTTTTTGTTTCGTTTTTCCCCCCTTTAGTCCCGCAGAAGCACGCCATAATAGTCGGGTATACAGAGTATGAAACCCCTGACGGGTTTTGCTAAAAGAAATAGGAATTCAGTTAACATGTCGTCTTCACGTAACGCCTCAAAAGGTTCCAATGCCGGGTTACTGGTTTTATTCGCCCTGATTGCCCTCGCGGGAGCAGGTTTTGGTGGCTACAGCTGGTGGTCCCAACAGGACAGCACCACCGCCGCTGCCGGCACCGGAGATGAAAAACGGGCAAATATGCCTGAACCCATCTTCATGGGAGTTGAACCTTTTACCGTGAACCTGCCCGGTCTGAATAACAGCCGTGACCGCGTGTTATATATTGATATGACACTGCGCCTGGCTAACGAACGTTCCCGTGAACAACTCCATGAATATCTGCCGGAAGTCCGCAGTCGTCTTCTGCTGCTGTTATCACAACAGACATCACAGATACTGGGAACACATGACGGAAAAATTCAGTTAATGAATGCGGTTAAAACCACACTCGCCCCGACGCTGGTTCCCGGTCAGCCGGATCAGGATATTTCGGATGTGTTATTCACCACTTTTATTCTTCGGTAAAACTGATGAGCGATAATATTTTATCTCAGGCGGAGATCGACGCACTGCTCAATGGTGATTCGCCATCAGAGCCGCTTCCTGCCGACGGAACACAGGAAAAAGATAAGGATCAGGTTCGTCCTTATAACCCGAATACTCAGCGTCGCGTTATCCGCGAGCGGATGCAATCTCTCGAAATCATTAATGAGCGCTTTGCCCGCCAGTTCCGTATGGGACTGTTTAATATGCTGCGCCGCAGTCCCGACATCACTGTTGGCGGGATTAAAATAGAACCTTATCATGAATTTGCCCGTAACCTTCCGGTACCGACCAACCTGAATCTCGTGCACATGCCGCCGTTACGCGGAACTGCATTGTTCACCTTTGAGCCAGCGCTGGTGTATATCGCCGTTGATAACCTGTTCGGTGGTGACGGCCGTTTTCCGGTTCGTTCTGAAGGTAAAGAATTTACCAATACCGAACAACGCATTATCCACCGCATGCTGAAACTGGCACTGAATGCTTACCGCGATGCCTGGAAGCCGATTGCTGACCTGGAAGTGGAATATGTCCGCTCCGAGATACAGGTAAAATTCACTAATATCACCACTTCACCCAACGATATTGTCGTTACTACCTCATTTTTGATAGAGATTGGTAACACTGTTGGTGAACTCAGTATCTGTATCCCGATAGCCATGATTGAACCTATCCGCGAACGGTTAATTAATCCGCCGATGGAACACGGCAATCAGGAAAATGAAGCCTGGGTGTCAAACCTGGTGACACAGGTGAAGCATTCTGAGCTGGAACTGGTGGCTAATTTTGCTGAAATGCCGATGCGTATTTCTAAGTTACTGCAATTGCAAAAAGGGGATGTGATCCCTGTAGATAAACCGGATCGCCTGATTGTCAGTGTTGACGGCGTACCTGTATTGACCAGTCAGTATGGCACCCGTGATGGCCAATATGCGTTGCGTGTAGAACATTTGATTAACCCTGTATTAAACACTCTGGACGAGGAAAAAACCAATGAGTGAGGCGAATAACACTCCAGCCATGAACCCGGAAAACAATGATGAATCTCTGTGGGCTGATGCGATGGAGCAACAAAAAAAAGCAGAATCAGGAACTCAGAACCCGTTTGATAATCTTGACAGCCAGAACCCGCTGAATCAGCTGTCTGATATCAATCTGATTATGGATATTCCGGTCCGTCTCTCTGTTGAGCTGGGCCGGACAAAAATGACCATCAAAAAACTCCTGAATTTATCACAGGGGTCAGTGGTCGCACTTGACGGACTGGCCGGTGAGCCGTTGGATATCCTGATCAACGGCTATCTGATTGCGCAGGGCGAGGTGGTGGTAGTCTCAGATAACTACGGTATCCGCATCACGGATATTATTACCCCGTCTGAGCGTATGCGTCGTCTGAGCCGCTGATATGATAGCAAACAGCGCCGGGCACGCCGCGTTACCGGCAACAGAAAAAACGGCAGACACTGCCGTTTTTTCTCCGGTAATCACACAATCCGCTGTACCGGGCACGCAGACGGTCAGCAATACAGACAGTCTGATGCAGGTTTCCGGGGCACTCGGCGGGATTATCCTGCTGATCCTCGCATTAACCTGGCTTGTCAGAAAACTTGGGTTTTCCGCAAAACTTGCGGGGAAAACAGCACTGCTGACAGTAAAAAGCAGCTGTTCCTTAGGCAGTAAAGAGCGGCTGGTGGTTGTGGAAATTCAGGATGAGTGGCTTATCCTGGGTGTCACTGCACAATCTGTTAATTTACTCCACCGCTGTCCGGCAGACCCGGATGCGGTAACAAATGCACCTTCTGCCTTTCACGCATTGCTGAAAACCAAACGGGCCGCGCCTGTTGATAAGCCAATCTGAGAATCCAAGATGTTATTTCACAAACGTGTAATCCCCGTACTGATGCTGCTTTTGCTTCTTCCGCAGGCAGCACTGGCATCTTTGCCCGGTGTTGTCAGCCATGTACTGCCGGACGGCAGTCAAAGCTGGTCGCTGCCGGTTCAGACACTGCTTTTTTTAACACTGCTGGGATTTATCCCTGCGCTGTTACTGATGATGACCGGCTTTACCCGCATCATTATTGTACTGGGATTGTTACGTAATGCGCTGGGTACCCCTTCAGCACCGCCGAACCAGGTTCTGCTGGGACTGGCGCTGTTTCTCACCTTTTTTGTGATGTCACCGGTCATTGATAAAGTGTATAAGGAAGCGTATCAGCCATTCAGTGAGGACAAAATCAGTCTGGAAACCGCACTTGAACGCGGCACGGCACCTTTGCGCACCTTTATGCTGGGTCAGACGCGTGAAAGCGACCTGGCACTGTTTGCCCGTATTGCCAAAACAGAGGATATTCAGGAAGCAAAAGATGTGCCGATGCGCATTTTAATCCCTGCCTTTATTACCAGCGAACTGAAAACGGCATTTCAGATTGGCTTTACGCTGTTCATTCCGTTCCTGATTATCGATCTTGTCGTCGCCAGCGTGCTGATGGCGCTGGGGATGATGATGGTGCCGCCTGCCACTGTCTCCCTGCCCTTTAAGCTGATGCTCTTTGTGCTGGTGGATGGATGGCAGTTGCTGCTCGGCTCTCTGTCACAAAGCTTTTTTAACTAGGAGACATCATGACACCTGAATCCGTTATGGCTCTGGGAATTGAAGCCATGAAAGTAGCACTGATGCTGGCGGCACCTTTACTGCTTGCCGCCCTTGCGGCAGGTCTGCTGATCAGTTTATTGCAGGCCGCCACCCAGGTAAATGAAATGACATTATCATTTATCCCGAAAATCCTGTCAGTTATCAGTGTGATCGTTATTGCCGGTCCGTGGATGCTCAATCTGCTCATCGACTATATGCGCAGTCTGTTAAATAATCTGCCGTTTATTATCGGTTAATCCATGTTAACCATCACCAGCGAAACACTCACATTATGGCTGAGCCAGGGATTTTATCCGTTTATCCGGATACTGGCACTGCTGAGCACCGCCCCCTTTTTCAATGAAAAACAGTCCATCGGTAAAGTCCGGGTCATGCTTGCCTTTTTTACGGTGCTGATTGTCTCGCCACAGTTACCGGTTGTGAATATTCCGCTTTTTTCCGCATCCGGCTTATGGGTCATTCTGCAACAAGTGGTGATAGGTGTGACCATGGGGCTGGCAATGCAGATGGCATTTGCCGCTGTGCGACATGCCGGCGAAGTGATTGGTTTGCAGATGGGGTTATCTTTCGCGACCTTTTTTGACCCGAGCGGCGGTCCGAATATGCCGATTATCGCGCGCATATTTAACCTGATCGTTCTGTTGCTGTTTCTCTCTTTTGACGGGCATCTGTGGCTGATTCATATTGTGGTTAATTCATTTGATCTGCTTCCCATACAGATACTCCCGCTGAACCGCGATGGTTTCTGGATTCTGGTGCAATCAGCTAATCATATATTTTTAAACGGATTGATGCTGGCACTGCCGTTCATTACCTTATTTCTTATTCTTAACCTGGCGTTAGGTATCTTAAATCGCATGACACCCCAGTTATCTGTCTTTGTGGTCGGTTTTCCGCTGACGCTGACTGTCGGGATAAGCATGCTCGGTCTGATTATTTCTGTTCTTCCGGGCTATACCGAGCGGGTGATTAATCAGGCGTTTGAACAGTTATCCCTGATTTTCACACTCTATGCAGGTTGATTGTAAACGCTGGACAAAAAAAACGGTAACCACTGAGAAAGTGGTTACCGGCTCCGGTAACTGACGTACAAAAATAGCTTGCTGTGTGTAATCCGGAAAACGACTTGAGAAATAACTCTGTTACCAATTTCCTGCTGAATAACCGCCATCAACCGGCATAATCGTACCGTTGATATAATCTGATGTCAGCAGAAAACGAATGCTGTCTATAATGTCTTTAATTGTTCCGACTTTATCTGCCGGAGAAACTAAATTAATTAAATCTTTATTCAGTCCTGCACATGTCGGTGATTCAATATACCCGGGAGCGATAGCATTGATCCGGATATTCTTCTTCGCATACTCCAGCGCGAGCGCCCTGACCAGACCATGAACGCCCTCTTTCACCAGAACACTCATGGCTGCGGGGATTTTTTGGGATGGTTGCAGCGCAATAGATGACGTGACAACAATAATTTTTCCGCCTTCATTTTTCAACATGTTTTTAATTGCTAATTGACTCAGATTAAATAAACTATAAATATTACTGTTTATTAAATACTGAAGATCATCTGTGGTGGTTGTTTCAAATGATTTACTGATAAATGCTCCGGAATTATGAATGATAACATCGATATTTCCGAAATGAATAATTCCCTGCTGGATAATTTCATTCGCAAAGTCGGCTGAATGACTGTCACCAACAATCGGTAAAAATGACGGTTTATTATCCGGTCCCTGCATAAAGTCTTGCATGGCCTGCTCATTGCTGAATATTCCAATCACTCTATAATGTTCATCAAGCAGTGTCCTGGTTAACTGTTTCCCCAGACACGTTTCTGCATCGGTGATGACGGCAGTACGTTGTTGTGGATTCATAAATAACCTGCGCTTATGTTTTTTCTTAAGTGATTGATGGTAGTTATTATAGATTCGACCTGCGTAAAATAAACTACCTTCATATCACTTCATTACTAACCTAAGGTTAACAATGCCGCGTCACTTTGATGATTTAATGCTGGGAACTCTGGAGCTGTTTTGCCGGGCCGCGGAGCTGCAGAGTTTTTCACAGGCGGCAGGTGCGCTGCATATTTCGCCTGCCGCCGTCAGCAAAACAATCCACCGGCTGGAGCAGAAACTCGGCTGCGCGTTATTTGTCCGCACGACCCGCCATGTCCGGCTGACAGAAGCCGGGATGCAATATTTCAGCTATTGCAAAACAGCGCTGACGGCTATGTATGATGCAGAAGAAGCATTACTGGACCTGAAAACTATTCCGGCGGGAAAAATCCATGTCTGCCTGCCAAATGACTATGCTTACCTGAAAGTATTTCCGCTGATGTCAAAATTTCGCCGCCGTTATCCGCAAATCGAAATTAACTTTCATCTTCGTTTTCGTATACCCCGTCAGGACAACACAGACTGTGATATCGTTCTGACAAGCTGGCTGAATTACCTGCCGGACTGGGTGGCGACCAAAATTGATTTTGCGAGGTTCCGGATTTTCGCCTCGCCGGATTACCTCAAAAAAATGCCGCCGCTGAATACCCCGGACGATCTTGCGCACCACAACTGCCTGCAAATGCATCTGCCTGAAAACCCGCTGCCGCTGCGCTGGCCGCTGGTGATAAATAATGAAATTGCCCATGTTCCGACAACCGGCGATGCTGCATTTTATGAGGATGTGATGGCGGCCTATTATATGGCAATCAACGGTAACGGTGTGGCAATAATGCATGATTTTATTGCCCGCAAAGCAGTGGAAAACGGGCAGTTGGTATCGTTACTTGAACCATGGACGACCGTATCCCATATTTATTACATCGCCTGTCCGGCTGATTTGCTGAAGTCACCCAGAATACGGGCATTTACTGACTTTCTGACAGAAGAACTGAAACCGGCAGAAAAATTCCCGCAAGATACGGTTATTATACCTGTCCGGTGATCCGGGAGAATATTGCTGTAAAAAAGGCCGTCATAATGACGGCCCCGGAGAGGAATGTAACTATCAATAACTCAGCGATTGAATAGCGACATGCTGTTAAGATCTTTAAAAATGCTCTGGGATGCCTGGAACATGGACATCTCTTTCTGATAATCTGAAATAGTGCCGGTCCAGTCAGTATCCATCAGTTCACTCATGCGGCTGTCATTCTGGATTTTCCGTGTATCAGACAGGAAATTCAGGCTGTCAATTTCCTGGAGCTGCAAGCCCTGCTTCGCTTCAATATTGGAAATTTTATCCATCCCGGCTTTAATACCCCGGTTAGCTTCTCCCATCGCGGCATTCGCCTTGTCCAGGTCTGCCTGAGATGCATTTTGCTGTGGGATCTTCAGGCCTTCCAGCCCTTTATTGATCGCCGTAAACATATCTGCGACCTTTTCACCTTTCGCATTTGTGGTGGTGGCAAACACCTCAGAACCGGCGAAATAGCTGATCATTTCACGGTCACTGCCCACATTTTGTGTGATAGATTTATCACCGCCACTGTAGATAACCTCACCGGTTACCGGATCTTCTGCAAACGGAGGGGTATCTGATTTATAACCACCAAAAATATAACGTCCGTTGCCATCCGTTGTGTTACCCAGGGAGACCAGTTGATCTTTCTGTCCCTGTAGTTGTGATGCCAGTGAATCACGATCCGCGTCACTCAGCGTGCCCTGATTAGAGGCCTGAATAACCGTGGTATCCATCTGCGTGGAGACTTCATTCATCTGGCTGAGAATGCTCATCTGCAGTGTCATCCCGGTTTTTGCATAACCACGGGTTGATGCATACTGCTGATTACGGTTTTCAGACTGACTGACACGTACAGCCTGCGCTGATGCCTGCGCATCATCAGACGGTTTATTGACACGTTTGCCGGATGCCAGCTTAGATCCTGATTCCATCCAGCGGGCAGTTGAGTTATTCATATCACTGACCCGCTGACTGAACATTAAATTGGTACTAAAACGCATGATAAATTCCCTTATTTACGCAATAAAATCAAAACGCACGCATCAGTGTGTTAAATAATTCATCAACGGTTGACAGCACTTTGGCATTGGCATTAAAAAATTGCTGCATTTTCTGCATCTGAACACTTTCTTCGTTAGTATTCACACCGGAAATACTCTGCTGTGATTCATACAGGCTGACTGTCAGTTTATTTTGTGTTTCAGAATTAATTTGAGCATCCTTGGTCTTACTACCCACATCATTGACCAGGGATGCATAGAAATCAGACAGTGTTGATGTTCCGCCCACCAGTTTTTGATCCTGCAGTTTCACCAAATCTTTAATATTTTCGTTATTACTTGCGCCACCCGTACTATCAGCCGCTGCAAAGTCAGCCGCGTTGTTAATCAGGGTATTCATACCACCGATAACATTATCCACCGGTTTTAACAGGAAGCGATCCCCTGCCTGTGCAGTGTTATTGCTGATTTTGATGTCCATGCCATCAAACTTTAATGTTCCGGTTGCACTGTCAAAGTTAGCATTAACCACCGTGCCTTCCGGTAAGCGGGTGACATTCCAGTCAGTACCGTCAAAACTGACATCATAATTATTGCCGGTGACTTTGGAGACATCGCTGTATTTGATGTCAAAATCCGCTTTTCCCTGGTTATGGGTATTACTCACCATGCTACCGCCGCCAACCGCAAAGAAATCTTTACCGGTATTGCCGTTCGCATCATAGCCTTTACGGTGAACTTCATTGAATTTCTCAGCAAAAACCAGTGCCATCTGATTCAGTTTTTGTCTTGCCGGATCAATAACTTCACGACGTGAACGCAGAACACCGCTTAACTCACCGCCACGGATCTGTTCATCTTTAATTTCACGGACATTGCCTGCCGAATCGACAAATCCGATACTCAGGCGGCTGTCATCACTGCCCGACGGAACGGCTTCCAGCCGGTTTGACCTATTTCCGGTTACCAGCGGCAATCCGTTAGCGAAAGAGAGATTAAAGTTCCCGTTCTGCTCAATGACTTTGACGCCTATGACGGAATTCAATTCACTGACCAGACGGTCACGCACATCCAGCAGATCATTCGGTTCTGCACCGTTTATAGAGCGGGAATTACTGATTTGCTCATTAAGTTTTGCAATTTTTTCAGCGTAAGTATTGATGTCTTTGATTTTGTTATCGAGCTGATGATTAACATCACTTTCCATGTCACGCAAACGGCGATCTGCTTCTTTCAGCTGACTGACCATGGATTTTGATTTACCAATGAACACATCAACCAGGGTTTTATCACTCGCATCCGTTGCAGCCTGATCCAACGCAGTAAAAAAATTACCCAGCATGCCGGCAATATCATCGGTACTGTTTGACAGTAAATTATCAACCCCGCTGGCATTTTTCAGATAGGCTTCATGATCACCGCTGAGTGAACGCGCGCCGTTATACTGCGCATTCACGAATTCATCAAATTCACGGCGGACATGACTAAAATAGGTACCATTGCCGAAATAACCATTGGTTGTCATTGTGCCCGGGTTCTCACCAAATACCGCGCTCTGACGGTGATAATAACCGACTCCGGCATTCGCCAGGTTGTTGGAAATAACACTCAGCCCGCCCTGGGCTGCATTAATTCCGGTTAATGCGTTATTCATTACATTATTCAGCATTCGCTTTTTCCTTTCTCTGGTGCCTGCTGTCCCGTCTTTGCGGTTAACTCACTGAAAACCTCAGGGCAGATGTCATCCGTTTAAAATTGTCTCTTACTTAGTTATCGGAAAGACGGCGTAAAAATTTAGTGTTTTATACCCTTATTCATTCAAACTGCAGGTTCGTTGGCTGCATCTTGAATGACGTTGGGTATAACTTTATTTTTACACCGCAAACAGATTAGAAAATGTCGCTTAAATCGAGGGAATAGGCCTGAACGGCGCGGGAAGCAACCGGATTGGCAGGTGTGGTTCCTCTGATCTGGTTAATCAGCGTGATTAATTTGTCTGAATAACCGGGATCAGTCGCGTAACCCGCCTTGTGCAGACGCTGTGCCGCCAGTTCCGGGCTTGCCGCCTGCTTCACGCCGTGGTAGCGCGGATTCTCAGTCAGCAAACGGGTGTAATCCGCAATCGCTTCCTCGTAAGAGCCGTAAACACGGAAATTATCGCGCATCTTAATCGTATTACCGTCGATAACTTCCGTGGTCATAATATTCGTAACCGGTCCTTTCCAGCCTTTTCCGGCTTTGATACCAAACAGGTTATGACTGGTTTTACCTTCTGCGGTCAAAATTTCCCGTTTACCCCAGCCACTTTCCAGCGCCGCCTGTGCGAGGATAAGCAGATGCGGCACCCCACTTTTCTGTGACGCCGATTTTGCCGGTTCAGTCAGTTTGGCAATAAAATTCTGACTGTTCAGCCCCAGCTCTCTGACTTTCTTCAGCGGTGCGCTTAACACATCACCAGCCGAACTGAATTTGCGCATCAGCTGAGCCATCGCCTGTTGTGGCATAGATTGTATAACGGAGGCATCACCCAGTGGCATCATTGATGAATTAAGCGGCATTTCCGTATCCTGATTTCCGGAAAGCTGCTGATACATCATTTCGCCGAACCCCAGCCCTTTCTGTGACAGGTTTTGTGCGATTTGCTGATCGTACATACTGGTCATCATCCGGGTCTGATCGCTGGAAAACATTCCGTCCTGCGGCAGTGCGGCACGCATGCTTTTAAGCATCATCTGAACAAAGGTGGCTTCCAGTTGCTGCGTCACCTGACGCAGCCCCTCCTCCGGTTTTTCATTCAGCTGCTGCTTCAGACTGCCCAGCGACTGTACGTCATAAGCAGCACTCTGCATTAACTGCACGTCGCTCATCAGATAATCTCCAGTTTCGCCCGCAGACAACCGGCACTTTCCATTGCCTGCAAAATAGACATCAGATCAGTTGGTGTAGCCCCTAATGTATTCAGAGCCTGAATAACCTGATTCAGATTTGCCCCTGCATTCACTTTTTTCAGTGTGCCGTCCTGCTCGCGAATCCCGACATTGGTGTTGCGTGTCACAACTGTCTGACCACCGGCAAATGGCGTATCCGGCTGACTGACCTGAGTATCACGATCTACCGTAACCGCCAGACTACCGTGTGCGACCGCACAGCTTTCCAGCGTCACCGTGCGATTGATTACCACAGAGCCGGTGCGGGAATTGAGAATAACTTTGGCATCCGTCTGTGGCGGACGAATATTCAAATCCTGCACCCGCGCCAAAAAACGCACCTGGTCACTGTTACTTTGCGGAACCCGTAACTGCACAGTCCGTGAATCCAGCGCCGTCGCTGTGCCGGAACCGTTCATCCGGTTAACTGCATCCGTAATATCCTGCGCCAGGGCAAAGCTATCTTCATTCAGCTGGAGATTGATAACACCACTCTGACCAAAGCTGCCCGCCAGTTCGCGCTCAATACTGGCCCCGCCGCTGATACGACCGCCCGCTAACTGATTGACTTTAATACTGCTGCCACCGGCACTGACACCGGCTCCGCCGACCAGGATATTTCCCTGTGCAAGCGCATACACCTGTCCGTCCACACCTTTAAGCGGCGTCATCAGCAATGTGCCGCCACGCAGGCTTTTGGCATTACCCATCGAGGAAACCACAATATCAATAGACTGTCCGGAACGACCAAATGGTGGCATTTTTGCGGTAACCATAACGGCTGCCACATTTTTCAGCTGCATATTGGTGCCCGGCGGAACCGTGATCCCCATCTGGGATAACATATTGCTCAGGCTCTGTGTGGTAAAAGGCGTCTGCATCGTCTGGTCACCGGTACCGTCCAGCCCCACCACCAGCCCGTAACCAATCAGGGCATTTTCACGAACCCCCTGAACACTTGTCAGGTCTTTGATCCGCTCACTATGAGCCGGGGCACTTAATACACCCATAACCGCAACCAGCAGACCAGCCAGTACTTTTTTCATTATCATTACCTCTGCTCAGTACGGTGATACATTCAGGAAGAAGCGCTGTAACCAGCCCATATTCTGCGATTCATTAATATAGCCATCGCCGACATACTCAATACGGGCATCTGCGACCTGAGTCGAGCTGACGCTGTTATCCGCACCTATTGTGCGCGGATTGACCACGCCGGAGAAACGGATAGATTCCGTTCCCTGATTGATAGCGATCCGTTTTTCACCCACAACATGCAGGTTGCCGTTTGCCAGAAGTTGATCCACCGTGACAGTAATCGTACCTTTAAAGGTGTTTTGTGCGTTTGCACCCCCTTTACCGGAAAATTCACTGTTGCCTTTCACATCCAGTTCAGTGTTACCGCCGCCGAGCCAGCCGCTCATAAAGCCCGGTAATATTGAGGCGAGGAACCCGGTTTTTCCGGCACGGTTTGCATTCGCGGAGGAGTTTTTACTGGCGCTGACATTTTCCTGCAAATTAATCGTCAGGATATCCCCGGTATTACGCGGACGTCTGTCCTCAAAAAGAGGCTGATAGCCGTAAAAAACCGGTTGCGCACTCTGAAAAATCGCACCGTTGGGTGCCGGAGCTGTCGGTGCCACCGGTAAGGCGGTTGTTTTCGTATCCACCAGGGGTTTTGGCTTGATGTAAGCACAGCCGCTGAGTGAAACAGCAATCACTGCCGCCGCCACCAGTCCGCGCCCGGAAACAGACAAGGCAGGAGAACTTGCGCAATCCTGCTGCTGTGGAACAATGCCGTTTTCAGTCATCTTTTTACTCTTGCTGTTCTGTGCGTGTCTCAGTAAAAAAGCCCTGTCCGCAATACATTCGCGGACAGGGCAGGGAATTACAGCTGAGTCAGACGTTGTAACATCTGGTCAGAGGCAGAAACCGCCTTACTGTTAATTTCATACGCGCGCTGAGTCTGGATCATATTCACCAGTTCTTCTGCAACGTTGACGTTGGAGGTCTCCACCATTCCCTGATAAATACGGCCGGCACCATTTGTTTCAGGCGCACTTTCAGTCGGCGCACCGGAACTGGCTGTTTCCATATACAGGTTTTCACCCATGCTTTCCAGGCCGGCGTCATTGATGAAAGTGGTCAGCGTGATTTGCCCGATCTGCTGTGGCTGACTCTCACCATACATGGTGACAGAGACAGTACCATCACGACCGATTTCCATCTTCTGAGCCCCTTCCGGGATCATAATGGCAGGCACAACCTGATAGCCGGATGATGTCACCAGCTGACCATTCTGGTCAGGATGCAGAGAGCCGTCGCGGGTATAGGCATCAGAGCCGTCAGGCATCTGAACATGGATAAAACCCTGCCCGCTGATAGCAATATCAGTCGAGGTGCCGGTTTTATTCAGACTACCCTGCTCGTGAATCCGCGTGGTCGCCACAGGACGAACACCCGTACCCAACTGCAGACCGGTCGGCAGAGAGGTTTGTTCGGAACTCAGCGCACCCGGCTGGCGGATGTTCTGATAAAGCAGATCTTCAAACACAGCACGCTGGCGTTTAAAACCATTGGTGCTGACGTTTGCCAGGTTGTTGGAAATCACATCCAGGTTAGTCTGCTGGGCTTCAAGCCCGGTTTTTGCAATCCATAATGAACGGATCATGGTAATTCCTTACTGAGTATTAACTTACAGCCAGCAGTTGATTCGCCCGCTGGGCATTTTCATCCGCGCTATGGACGACTTTCATCTGCATCTCAAAATGACGTGCGTTGGCAATCATCTCGACCATCGCCTGCGCCGGATTGACATTACTGCCTTCCAGAACACCCGCCATAACCTTGCCTCGTTCACTCATCGGCAATGCGTTGCCGTTCGTGTTACGGGCAAGCGGTGTCAGATGAAACAGTCCGTCTTCACCGCGCAGAACATCCTGCGGCTTCGCTTCCACCACTTTCAGACGACCAATCTGTCCGAGCATCGTCGGCGGATCGGTCGGAATGAGAGCTGTAATGGTTCCGTCGCCGCCGATAGTAAGCTGTGCATGTGGCGGAACATCAATCGCCCCGCCGTCGCCCTGTAACAGATTCTCACCCAGCATCAGCTGACCATCGGCTGAAACCTGAATATTTCCGTTACGCGTATATGCTTCGTCACCGCCCGGCAGTGCAACGGCCAGAAAATGTCCGTCGTTAAGCGCCACATCCATTGATCGCCCGGTATAATTGAGCGGTCCCTGACTCATGTCCGCCCCGGGTGTTGAGGAAACCACCAGTGTCCGGGTTTGTTCCGTGTCACCATTGACAGGCACCGCGCGCATTGCTGATAACTGCGCTTTAAACCCGGACGTTGAGACGTTGGCAATATTGTTCGAGACAATGGCCTGATTTTCCAGCGCATGCTTAGCGCCGCCCATTGCCGTATAAATGACGTGATCCATGACCGCTCCCTATACTCAGCGTAAGTTAACCAATGTTTGCAGCATCTGATCCTGCGTTTTGATGGTCTGGGAGTTGGACTGATAGTTACGCTGCATAACAATCATATTGATCAGTTCCTGGCTCATATCCACGTTGGATGCTTCGAGCGCACCACCGGTCAGGTTACCGAACTGACCTGTTCCCGGTACGCCGTCCATCGGGTTACCTGAGGCATTCGTTGCTTTCCAGACGTTACCGCCCTGTGAAGCAAGTCCGTTCGGGTTAGCAAATGAAGACAGTGCCATTTTGCCGACAGTACGTTTCTGCTGGTTTGAATAGCTGGCAGTAATTGTGCCGTCGTTTTCGATTTTAAAGTTGGTGTATTCACCAGACTGATAACCATCCACGTCAATTTTGCTGACGGATGATTCAGTGACTTTCTGCTGACGGGTTTTGTTCAGGCTCAGATCAATCGTACCGGGATCAGCACCGTTTAATCCTTTATAAGCGACTGTAAAATCGGCAGTACCTTTCAGTTTACCGTTACCGTCAAACTCCATAGCGCCCAGATTCTGAATTGCCGATGTTTTATCAGTACTGTCCTTTGCCTTAACATCCCATTTGTTATCCGCTGTTTTCACAAAGTAAACAGCAATTTCATGGGTATTACCCTGACTGTCATAGCTGGTCATCGTGGTACTGAAGTTGTAACTGTCCGGATTGTCAGGGTCGAACGTGGTAACAGTCGGTGCCTTGTCATCAGAGTTCAGGTTAATGGTTAATTCACCTTTGGCTGATGCTTTTGCATCCATCATATCCGTCGGGATATTCAGCGTCTGTGGTATACCACCGGTCTGGATAGTTGCATTGCCGTTAGCATCCATTCCTGCCGGAAAACCACTGACCATCATGCCCTGGTTATTCACCAGATTACCGCTTTTGTCGCGGTGGAACTCACCGTCACGGCTGTAAACCACATCGCCGTTGGTATCCAGTAAACGGAAAAAACCGTTACCGGAAATCGCCACATCTGTTGCGCGATCAGTACGGGTAATGGAACCATCTTTAAAGTTCTGGGAAATCGCCGCAACATTTACCCCCAGCCCCACACCGGAGCCTGCAAACATATCGGAGAAAGAGGCATGTGCGCCTTTAAAACCGTTGGTTGCTGAGTTGGCAATATTGTTACCTATCGAGTCAAGCCCCGATGAAGCGGCATTCAGACCGCTGACTGCTTGTGAAAAAGACATGTCACCTCCATGACAATTAGATTTAAATAATTACAGATAAAACTTATAAACTTCGCTCAGGAGAATAGTGTTACCGATTCCGACATCCAGCACAGGAGCTCCCAGATTGGTAGTCACACCATTCACATGAACCATTTTCAGTTTATGTATAAGTTTGTCAGATATTTTTTCGCCTTTGAAACTCGCGGTAACGTCAAAAGTAAACGTGCCTTTTGTCTCTTTTACTAATTCACCGGCGTCATTACGTCCATCCCAATACAGATCATAAATATCTGCTTTGCTTTCTTTATCAATAGTAATATTTCTGACAATTCCTTTATTTGCATCACGAATAGTAATGTCGATTTTGTCAGCCGTTTTTTCGGTAAAGAAACCAAATGGCGTTGATACATAACCACTGGATAAATCACCAGCCTCGTCATCTTTGCTCTCTGATAATCCGGAAATGTCATTTTCCGGGTTATCGGTAGTCACTATGAATTTGGTTTCATTTATGAACGATTTATCATTACTGACAGGCGCCAGGATCAGTTCATTCCCGGGTATTAAAATATCTTTTCCGATAAGCTGAGTGGCCTGTAATGCCTGAGTTCCCTGAATTTGCTGCGAGATAAAAGTGACGTTTTCGTTGAGCTTATTCATACTCTCAAGTGATGCAATTTGCGCTAATTGGCTGGTAAGATCCGTGTTATCCATTGGTTTGGTCGGATCCTGATTCTGCATCTGCGTGACAATCATCTGCAAAAACGTATCCCGCATATCGTCGCTCTGATTTTTTTTCGGCTTTTGCTGAGTATTAATATCGTTATTCGTTGGTTCATTGTTCGTGGCATTAATTCCCATGATTTACTCCGTTACTGCCCCAGCGTTAGTGTTTTCTGCAACAGGGTTTTCGCGGTATTCATCACTTCCAGGTTCGCCTGGTAGCTGCGGGATGCTGAAATGGTGTTGATCATTTCACCAACGGTATCCACATTCGGCATACGCACGTAGCCTTTTTCATCTGCCAGCGGGTGACCGGGTTTGTATTCAAGACGGGGTTCTGCCGGGTCTTCAATCAGTTGACTGACTTTTACCCCGCCGATGTCATAACGCCCCTGCGGTGAGGTCTGAAACACCACCTGCTTCGCACGGTACGGTTCACCATCCGGGCCCGCCACACTTTCTGCGTTCGCCATATTGCTCGCACTGACATTGAGACGCTGCGACTGTGCGGTTAATGCTGATGCGGAAATATCAAAAATACTCAGTAATCCCATGCGGATTATCCTTGCTGTAAGACAGCCAGCATGCTTTTCACGCGGCTGTTTATAAATGTCAGGTCGGCCTGATATTTCAGGGTGTTATCAGCAAACTGGCTGCGCTCGACATCCATATCCACGGTATTGCCGTCCATAGATGTCTGATACGGAACGCGGTATTTCAGATCAACCGCAGAAGGTACTGCTGCTCCCTGCCCGCTGATATGCCCTTTCGCAGTGACCGCCATTGTCAGTCCGCCGCTTTTGGCTGTGCCGTTATTCATTGCTTGTTTCAGCTGATGGCTGAAATCAATATCCCGCGCCTGATAGCCCGGGGTATCCGCATTGGCGATATTGGATGCCAGCACAGTCTGACGGTTTTCACGCAATGAAAGCGCCTGCTGCGAAAACGCAAACGTGGCATTTAACTTATCAAGCATGTCTGTCCTCAATTGATATGGAACGCCTGTTTTAGTGGTAGCTATATTAGCCGCCCCTGAAAAATTCAAATGGCAGGATAAACGTGAAATAACCGGGCTATTTACCGGATTCAACGATATTGAAAGTGCGTAAACTGCGGACATCAAAAATGGGCTGATTGACTATACCCAACGTCATTCAGGATGCAGGCGGGCTTTGCCCGGCCAACAAACCTGCTGTTTGAAGGAATAAGGGTATATGAGGAAAAAGTATGTCTCTCCGTTACCGTAAATTACTCATCAGCGGTTTACTGGTATTTTCCGCCTCTGCACAGGCCGCATTACCGGAGGATATCAATCAGTATTTCCGCCTGTTACACCCGGAGCCGCTGAAAGTGTCAATAGAGATAAAAACACCTATTGACCGCTGGCCAGAATGTAAAAAACCGGTGTTACAATTACCAGCCGGCGGGCGTAATACGGGTAATGTGTCACTTCCCGTTCTATGCGGAAAAAAACGCACATTTATTCAGCTGACCGTCAATGTCACCGGACAATATTACGTTGCCACCAGACAAATAATGCGCGGCGAAACTATTCAGTTTGTGGATATCGGCGTAAAACGGGGCTTATTACATAAGTTACCTGCGGGCACAGTAACCGATAAAGTTGCACTGCGCGGGGGAACAGCCTTGCGTAATATTGAGGCCGGACAGACCTATGTCAGTTCAATGTACCGTCAGCCCTGGGCAATTAAATCCGGACAAAATGTATTTGTTGTGGCAGACGGTGACAATTTTTCGGTAAAATACGAAGGGCGCGCCATCAATAATGCAGCAACGGGTGCCACAATCCGGGTGCGTCTGGTTAACGGACAAGTCGTCAGCGGTGAAGCACTTGAGAACGGCAGTGTAAAAGTATCACTTTAGCTATATGCCCAACGTCATTCAGAATACAGGCTGAGCGTAGCCAATGAACCTGCGGTTTGAATGAATAAGGGTATAAATTTAGGTATAAAGTTTCAGATAAGATTGCCGATATGTAGTGAGTATAAGGGAGACACCCTCAATCACCGCAGATCGGGAATAAGGAAAATAAATATGGCAATTGAGCAAACATCCGCGATTTCAGCACTAACTAAAGTGACTAACCGCGACCCGAAAGAAATGACCGCGGCACCGCGTGATAAAAAAATTCAGACTGCTGAAACCGTCCGCGAGAGTGCATTTTCACCAAGTGAAATTCAGAAACAACTGCTGGCACCGAATAAAAATGACATCAATACGGTAAAAGTCGCTGAGATAAAACAAGCCCTGAAAGACGGTACGCTGCGTATGGACGCCGGTAAAATTGCTGATGGTATCCTGCGTGATGCACATGAATGCATGTTATCAATAAACAGTGCTGATAAAGATGACTGAACAACTTCTGCCGCTGCTTGAGCAACAACTCTCTCATTTACAATCACTGCATCAGGTGATGAAGAATGAGGAGTTGTTACTTGGCTATGCGCGCGTTCCGCAATCTGCGTATCAGGAAACAACGGAACAAAAACGGTTTCTGGTGGCCGCCATCGGTCACAATGAAACCCACCGCCTGCAACTTGAGCAGGGATCCGGTATATGCCCGCCCTATGAGGACGATGAAGGTATTCATTTTGTCTGGAACAGCATTAAAGATCTTACCATCATGCTCAAAGAGATGAATTACCGCAACCATCAGATGCTGAAACTGCACATGCAGCTTAATCAGGAGCGACTGGATTTTATGAAGAAACATAATAATCAGGCGACTTATGGTGCTGATGGTCAGGAATCCGGCAGCCGACTGCTGGGTAAAAAAATTATTGTCTGATAATTAACTGCCTTATCTCCGGCAGTTAATTATTTTATTTTGATATTCCCTATCCCTTATCTCTGTTCCCGTTCTCACTTATATTCTCTGATCAGTCCTGCATCAGTCTTTGCGTCCATGCCGTTAACAAGCTCTGTATCTTAATCTTAGTACAGCGCCCTACAGTCTTATACTTACTCATTTAAAATACGGGTTCGTTGACTGCCGCCTGCCTGCATCCTGAATAACATTGGGTATACAGCTTAGCCTATATAAAAATAATGATTCATACTTTAAATCTATTACTCCCCATGGGAAACAAAATTAGTTATATGTTAAAAATCAAATAAATAAAAAATACATCGCAAAATCAGCACATCATGTCAATGGTTTTATTTGACTCTTTTCCCATAGTCGATAAATATGAAATTAAGTTATATATTCTGAAAAAACACAATTACTCTGCGGTGTAAATCTTCTTATTTGCCATTTTTCAGGATATTAACTCAATAAAACAGTCAACGTTATGTAAATTTCATATTTATAAGGTATATCATTAATGGAAAAAGTAACGAGAGCCCTTGAAAAGCTGAACCTGAATTACAGCGACCAACAGATAACCCTGGCAGATCTTATGCCCCTTTCCCTTGCCGAAGTCCGGAACATGGCAGGCAGCCGTTTGTCCCGCGAAGAAGCGCAATTACTTCAGCGCGCCGCAGTGAAAGAAAAACAGAACAACATTCTGTATACCGCCCGTGCGCTGACCCGCGCCAACCCGCTGCTGAGAAAAGAGATGGGCGTTGCCCGCCATCACGGTGCCGCTCCGTATGGCTATGATGACATTATCATGCCGCGCGCGGATGAATTTGCCGCCCCGGGTGCGGTTTCTTCCATGTTCTCCCCCGCCGGTTATCTGACAGAGCTTTACCGTGAAGCCCGTCGTTTGCATCAGAACGGCAGTTCGAACAACCTGGACACACGCCGTCCTGACCTGGCAAAACTGACGCTGACCCAGGAAAATCTGGATAAAGAAATCTCCACTCTGTCACTGGCCAATGATCAGCTGGAAACGGCGCTGATGGCAAAAGCCGGTTTGAGTGAGAAAACCAAATACTATGAAAGCCTGGCGACCTCCCGCCACAGTGGTGTCACGCCGTATAACGCGCCGTTTGAGCGCGTGCGTGAAGCCCTGGCACAGCAGAGTTTTTCTCTGTCGGACAATGTTCTGAGCAAAGGTGCGGACTCTGCTGCACAGCTTGCGCTGGCCGCCGGTATTTCACCGGAGCTGTATGCCATTCTGACGGAAACAATTGATGGGTTAAGTGAGGCTGAAACAGAAGCACTGCTGAAGAAAAACTTCCCGGGTGTGGATACCGACAGCCTGATGAACCTTGATGCACTGGCCAATTATTATGGGCTGCCGAGGGATGAAATTCAGGCATTAACGGGAATAGACTTTAGTGACTACATCGATTTATTAAACTTTCCGTCCGGTTCATCACTGAAAGATACACGCAATCTGTACGGAAAAAATAAAACACAGAGAATAAAAGCAAAGAACGCAGGCAGTGATATCCTTTATACATTGACACACACCGAGCTGAAGACGGAAAGCTCACAATTCGCAAATTTCGAATATATTGACCTTATTCCGCTGGATAATAACCAATTCTATATTAATTTCAGTGTAAGTAATATATACGACCACGGCAATGCTGACGGTCTATATATCGGAATCCGGTCACCAACCTCATCTAATTATCCGACAGATCTTTATGTAGATAGTACAGTGAAAATGGAAGAAGGAAAACACTACAGCATCCCGGTAACCATTAATGCCGAAATAATACCAAAAATCACCATTTCGGTTTACACCAAAGTTCACTCTGCCTGGTATGGACACAGTACATTTGCTATCACCAAAACACGCGCTTCTTTACTGCCCCTCCTCAACAAAACCCTGCACCTGGCAAAAGCCACCGGTATGACCCCGCTGGAAACCCAACGTGCATTAGCCCGCCTGAAACTGAAAGACACCGATTCAGACGCTACTATACTGCACCGCGTCTGTGAATTCCTGCTCTACCGTAAGCGCTACAATATCAGCACTGATGATGCCTTAATCCTGAGTGGTGCGACTATCAGTACCGTCAGCTATGACGGCCAGCTCAGCCAGTTTGACCGCCTGTTTAATAACCCGCCACTCAACGGGGTAACCTATACGTTAGGCGGTAATGATATTCCGATGGAACCGGATGCACAAGACTCACGTCGTGAAGTTCTGAAACGCGCTTTCCGGGTGGATAACACCGGGCTGTGGCAGATTTTTGATATCACAGACCGCGATGACGACAATAAAAAAGATCGCAATAACATTGAAAACCTCAGTGATCTGTTATTGGTTCGTTTGCTGGCCGATGTGCATAACCTGACAGTCGCACAACTGGATGCCCTGCTGCGGGTTTCGCCTTACCTCACAACCGATATTTATCGGATAACAGACCAAAAACGCCGGGAACTGATGACCTTCCTGTATCAGACCACCCAATGGCTGAATGCACAGAATATCACTGTTGAACAGTTGGTTATGTTGCTGACAACAGACGCCCCAACTGTACCGACCAAAGAGATGAACTCCCTGCTTGATGCCCTGCGTAACGGCGGTATTGTCAGCACTGATGCGCAGACATTACGCACTACCATGGCGCCGGTGATTGCCGCCGCCATGCAGATGGAAAGCCCGGAACAGGGGGAAGCCCTGCTGCACTGGCTGGATAATAACCACCCTGATAGCGTGCCGGTGACAAACGATATCTGGCCGCTTATCACCACAGAAAAACCGTCTGCCGATCAGCAGAAAAAAATCGCCGCCTGGTGTCAGGCACTGGCACAACGTGTGCTGGCTATCCGTACTTTTGCCTTTAGTGGTACTGAACTTCAGGTGCTGTCACAAAGTGCGCCGGCAAACAGTATTGCCGCACTGCGTGAAATCAGTGATTTCCATAACCTGATTAACCGCTGTGGCGAACAGGCCGGTACAGTACTGGATGCACTGCAAAGCAGTACCCTGACTGTCGCCATTCTGGCAAAAGCACTGAATATATCTGAGTATGTGATTACCCAGGCACTGACACAGGCCGGGCAGAAACCTGAGCTGACTACATGGCAACAGTTAGCCACATTGCCCGCACGGCTGGATTTGGCAGACATCCTTCATATCACCCCGAAAGATATCACCAATCTGCTGACAGTGTCTGAAAATGCGACACCTTCCTATGCAGACCTCACCACCCTCTCCGGGCTGTTACAGGCCGGTCTGAACAAACAGCAGACAGCACAGCTGCAAAACCAGTCGGAGCCGCGCCTTAGTGAAGCCCTCAGCGGGGAGTACCGTGTTCGCATCATGGGTAAACCGCTGGCGAACCGTGATGATATCTGGCGTAATCTGCTGATTGACGGCAAAGTCAGTGCCGCCATTACCACCACACGGCTGGCGGATGCGATTGCCGGTATTCAGCTCTATATCAACCGCACCCTTGCCGGTGATGAGCCGGGAGCGGAAAGCGCCGTGCTTGGGCGGCAGTTCTTTAAAGACTGGGATACCTATAATAAACGCTACAGCACCTGGGCAGGTGTATCTCAGTTAGTTTATTACCCGGAAAACTTCATTGACCCGACTATCCGCGTCGGTCAGACCGGGATGATGAACACCATGCTGGAGCAGCTTTCTCAGAGTGAACTCAACAGCGATACCCTGGAAAATGGTTTCCGCCAGTACCTCACTGCCTTTGAACAGGTCGCTAACCTGACCGTGGTCAGCGGTTATCATGATGCGGTTGATATTGATGAAGGTAATACCTGGTTTATCGGTACCAGCCAGACCGAGCCTAAAAAATACTACTGGCGTAAGGTGGATCACAGTAAATGTAAAAACGGCCACTTTGCGGCGAATGCCTGGAGTGACTGGAAAGAAATTACCTGTGCGGTGAATCCGTATCAGGATATGATCCGTCCGGTGATTTTCCGTTCACGTCTGTATCTGTTATGGGTTGAAGAACAGGTGCGGAAAGCTGACGACGGTAAAGAAGACATTTCATCTTACACCCTGAAACTGACCCATATTAAATATGATAGCAGTTGGGCTTCGCCGTTCAGTTATGATGTTACTTCAGAGTTCAACGAACTGTCGAAAGGAGAACGGAATAAGAGCTTGTATTGTGCAGCAAACGAAACACAGGGAATACTCTCCGTCGCCTGTTATGAAAATCCTGAAAAAGCGGTATTACCGAATGAGACTTTTTTTGGACTGAATATTCAGGCTGATATGACCAGAACCAAATCATTGGGTCTGCGTGATACATTAACATTAGTCATATCACAGTTAAATACTGCCGGCCAGCACCGTATTAATTTCCCGCAAAAAAACAACTATTCCCTGACTATTACACCTGAAGAGCAAGTGGGCAGTGAGCAACTGAAGACTAACCTTGTCCTGAAAGATTATGACATTTACAAGGACGGTGATAAATACAATCTCTTTGTAAATCCCACTATAGAAACTACGACTAATATTACCTCTATGCCGGTAATACTACAGCGGTTATTTGTAGAACATAATCTAAAGGAACCAAATCATTACAGGTTATATCAATCAGAAACGGCCACCATCACATCCGAACAAAATTTATTACCCAAAGGAAACTATACTTTTCATTTTATTAGTAGAGACGTAATTGATACTGGTTATATTTTTCTGAGTATCCCGTTCGGAAGAAATCCACCAGCTTTTGCTAAATCTATTTATATTAGTATCGTTGGCTCTGAAGGCGCAGATATCGAAAAATTACAGTGGGAAGGTAGTGATCAGGAAAATCACTATTATTCCCTAAAAAGTATCAAAAACAGACTGTCGGGCATTACAGAATATTGGCTGAGAACATCTGCTCATCAAAGCGATGACATTGGTAAATTACAGGTCAGCACCCCGCGACTAATTTTGAATAATGCTCTCAGTATACCGATCACAATAGGTGTTTATCATAACAATGATGTCGTTCTGGAACTATCCCGTAAGGCCGCTGATTTCCTTTATGATGTATCTAACGACAATGGTAAATTACTATCAAAGTACGCTTTCGGTAACCAGGTACTGGATATAACGAATTTGGTCAAAGACTCTCAGTTGAATTTATCCGTAAAAATTAGTCAGGGTAAATATACTGCTACTGAGATATACGGAAGCCGTAATTACAACTGGCATATTGATCTTGCGAAGGATAAAGCTGAGAAAACTGCTAAGATAATCTCCCTGCACACCACCGCAGACGGCGCCCAGTATATGGAATGGGATGCTTACCGCACCCGCCTGAACACCCTGTTTGCCCGTCAGTTAATTGAGCGTGCCAACCGCGGGATTGAGGCGGTACTGTCACCGGAAACCCAGAACCTGCGTGAACCGAAACCGGGACAGGGTACTTATGTCACACTGACACTAAAACCGTATAATAAAGAAATTCACGGCACTGACCGGAAATTTACACTTTATTGCGGTGATATTTTCTCCGGGGGAGACAAATTTCCGGTTTACAGTGGCACACTCAGTGTTGCCGGTAATACAGTGATAAAACTGTTTATTCCGCGAATGGACGCCGCACATGGCGAAAAAGACAATCTATATCTCAACGCTGAATACCAGAAACAAACCACAAACTGGATCCGGTTGCACCGCACCACTGCCGATAAAGATAATCCGCATGGCTGGACATTTGATAAAGACTATAAAAGCGGCACGTTCCCCGGCCTCGAATCCGTCTCCGGCCTGTCACAGCCCGATGAACCCATGGACTTCAGCGGCGCCAATGCCCTCTATTTCTGGGAACTGTTTTATTACACCCCGATGATGGTCGCCATGCGCCTGTTGCAGGAGCAGAACTTCACTGAAGCCAACCGCTGGTTAAGCTATATCTGGCAGCCTGCTGCAAGCGGTGCCGGTGACTGGCGGGTACGTCCGCTGAAAGAAGATACGTCCTGGAACGCCGACCCGCTGGATTCGGTTGACCCGGATGCGGTCGCACAAAATGACCCGATGCACTATAAAGTCAGCACGCTGATGAAACTGCTCGACCTGATCCTTGCCCGTGGTGACAGTGCTTACCGCATGTTGGAGCGCGATACCCTTAATGAAGCGAAAATGTGGTATATGCAGGCACTCGGTTTACTGGGTGATAAACCACTGACCGTCATCAGCAGTGCCTGGGGTAACCCGGCACTGGGCAACGCCGCTGACGGCACACAGGCAAAACAGTATCACGATGAAATCAGCCGCATCCGCAGCGGTGGCATACTGCCGGAAACCCGCACCGCCAATACCCTGACCGGCGTGTTCCTGCCGCAGCAGAATGAAAAACTGCTCGGCTACTGGCAGACTCTGGAAATGCGCCTGTTTAATCTGCGCAATAACCTGTCAATAGATGGTCAGCCGCTCTCTCTGCCAATCTTTGCCGCACCGGCAGATCCGGCCGCCCTGCTCAGTGCCGCCGCTGCCGCCTCCGGCGGAAGCAAAGCCTTACCGTCTGCCGCCATTCCGGCAATGCGCTTCCCGCAGGCACTGGAAAGCGCCCGTTCGCTGACCGGGCAACTGATGCAATTTGGTTCAACACTCCAGGGGCTGATTGAGCGTCAGGATGCGGAAGCCATGAGTGAGTTGCTGCAAAACCAGGCCGGTGAGCTGATGCTCTCTTCCCTGCGTATGCAGGCACAAACTCTCGCCGAACTGGATGCAGAGAAAAACGTACTGGAGCAGAGCCGTGCCGGCGCACAGTCCCGCTTTGACAGTTACCGCAACCTGTATGACGAAAATGTCAGCGCGGCTGAACAGCGGACCATGGATCTGTATCTCTCCTCCTCTGTGATGAATACCACCAGCGATGTACTGTATATGGCCGCTGCTGCTGCGGATATGGCACCTAATGTCTTCGGTCTGGCCGTGGGCGGCAGCCGCTGGGGTGGTATTCCGAAAGCCATTGGTATGGGGATCGGGCTTGCCGCCACGGCGACTAAAATCACCGCGGATAATATCAGCCAGTCTGAAGCATGGCGCCGCCGCCGTCAGGAATGGGAAATCCAGAAAAATAATGCGGAATCTGACGTCAGACAGATTGATGCACAGCTGGACGCCCTGATTGTGCGCCGCACGGCAACAGACATGCAGCGTGAACATCTGGAAATACAGCAGGCGCAGACACAGGCACAACTGGAGTTCCTGCAACGCAAATTCAGCAACAAAGCCCTCTACAGCTGGCTGCGCGGACGTCTGGCATCCATCTATTACCGCTTCTACGACCTGACGGCTGCCCGCTGCATGATGGCGGAAAAAGCTTACGAATGGCAGACCGGTGAAACCACCCGCTACATCAAACCGGGCGCATGGCAGAGCAGTAACGCCGGGCTGATGGCCGGAGAATCTCTGCTGCTGAACCTGACCGAGATGGAGCAGGCATGGCTGAAATGGGATTGCCGTGTACTTGAGGTCACCCGTACCGTTTCCCTGAATAAAGTGTACAAGGGATATGAATCACCTGTTATCCTGGCTGATGCAATCGCCGATCTGCTCAAAAGCAGTGGTTCCGGCAGTACGCCGGCATCAACCGGACTGTCCATGACCAAAGATGGACAGTTGCATGCCGCGTTCAATCTGAGTGCGCTGAATATCATGAAGAACTATCCTTCCTCACTGGGTGAAACACGCCGTATCAAACAGATCAGTGTGACCTTACCGGCACTGGCCGGTCCGTATCAGGATGTGCGCGCCGTACTCAGTTACGGCGGTGGTGAGAAACTGGCGAAAGGCTGTAAAGCCATTGCCGTTTCCCACGGGATGAATGACAGCGGTCAGTTTCAGCTCGATTTCAATGACGGCCGCTGGCTGCCGTTTGAAGGTATCCCGGTGAATGATAATAACAGCCTGACCCTGAGCTTCCCGGAAGCAACAGATGATGAGCAGAAAGCATTGCTGCTCACTCTGAGCGATATTATCGTCCATATCCGTTACACCATCCGTTAATTTTTGTCCTTATCCGGGCGGCCTCCGGGCTGCCCGTTCAGGAGTCTATTATGCAACATTCAGACAATATC
>NZ_CBCPJD010000023.1:0-70894 GCF_965118875.1 Morganella psychrotolerans | reverse complement strand
TTGCATTCCGGGCAAAAATACCAGGTTCTGGCTTAAATATGAGCAAACTCAGTTGCAAAGGACTCAACCTGCTCCCAATCTGTATACTCGATTTCTTTCGTAGTATCTGTTTCCCCTTTTGTCATCTTCATTATAAGGCGGATCATTACGCGATCGAGCCAGCGATAACGGGGGTACAGCAGTGCTCCGGCAAATACAGCACTGACTGTCGGTTTCCATGGCGTGGCTTCCAGAAACTTGCGTACATACAGGTTTGTCTGTGGTGTTCGCTTTTCAGGTTTACGCGCTGTCAGATTTACGCCGAAGAATGCTGTTTTCATCTGATTCATTTGTGCAGCATGCAAATTCGCAAACCGGTTCAGAGCACGATTAAAATGTCCGTAACGAATAGATGCACCAACCAGTACCTTTTCATAGGGTATCAGATTCAGTGCATGCCCTTCCTGTAAGGAGCGGACATCGCACTGCATTCCGGCCTTACGCAGATGTAAGGCAATCTGTGTGACAATTTTTTTAGTGTGTCCGTCATGACTGGAGTAAAGCAACAAATACGACATGGAAAAACTCCGTTAATCACGCCAGAAGGTAGGCGTCAGCAAAACAAGTAAGGTAAAGACTTCCAAACGACCGAACAACATTGTCACAACGAGGATCCACTTCCCGGCAGGATTCAGTGTTGTAAAGTTTTCGCCTAATGTGCCAAGACCCGGCCCGAGATTATTCAGCGTAGTCGCAATAGCAGAGAATGCAGAGAACTCATCGACACCCGTTGCAATAAGAAGCAGCATGCTGACAACAAAAACCAGTGCATAGGCTGAAAAAAATCCCCAGACCGCCTCAATAATCCGTTCCGGTAACGCCCTTCTGCCAAGCTTAATAGTATAAACAGCATTCGGATGAACCAGCCGCTTCAGCTCACGCGCCCCTTGCAGGAACAAGAGCATAATACGGATAACTTTCAGCCCGCCGCCGGTTGAACCGGCACATCCCCCGACAAAAGCTGCGCACAGAAGTAACATCGGTAAAAACAACGGCCACTTATAGAAGCTGTCTGTTGAGAACCCGGCAGTCGTCGCCATGGAGACTACCTGGAAAAAAGCCTGGTTGAGGGTTTGCCCCTCCGTAGCATAAACACCGAATCGCCATAAAACCAATGCGCAGATCACGACCAGTACAAACTGAATCGAGATAAACATCCGGAACTCCAGATCCCGCCAGTAAACGCCCAGGCTTCGCCCGGTCAGTACCGCAAAGTGCAGACCATAATTACAACCGGAGATCAGCAAAAAAATAGCAATAATCGTATTAATTGCAGGACTGTCAAAATACCCTATGCTGGCATCATGAGTTGAAAAACCGCCGATTGCGATGGTGGAAAAACTGTGTGAGATCGCATCAAAGACATCCATGCCGGCAAACCACAGCGCAATGGCACAAACGATGGTCAGGAAAACATAGATAAGCCAGAGTGTTTTCGCCGTTTCAGCAATTCTCGGCCGCATTTTGTTGTCTTTCAGCGGGCCGGGCATTTCTGCGCGGTACAACTGCATCCCCCCGACACCTAAAAGCGGCAAAATAGCCACAGCCAGTACAATGATCCCCATCCCGCCAAGCCATTGCAGCATCTGGCGATAAAACAAAATCGCCTTGGGTAAGGTATCCAGCCCGACCAGCGTGGTTGCTCCCGTTGTAGTCAATCCTGAAAACGATTCAAAAAACGCATCTGTCACAGAAAGATTTGGTCGTTCCGAAAATATAAACGGCAGCGCCCCGACACTCCCCAGCACAGTCCAGAAGAGAACAACAATCAGAAAACCTTCTTTCTGTTTTAATTCACTTTTATTATTCCGTGTCGGGATCCAAAGCAGTAACCCGATAATTAATGCTGTCAGAAACGTCTGACTAAACGCTTTACCAGCACCATCTTTATAAATAAGCGCCACGATCCCGGGAATGATCATGGTGACAGAGAACATAATGACAAGTAACCCGACAATACGGGTTATGGCACGAAAATGCATGCAGCAGTGTCCTTAGAAATCAATTTCCGGGAATGTCATCAAGACATGTCAGTTCGAGCATTCCCCGGCTCAGGTCACGTAATTTATCACCAACCTCACTCAGTAAGGTAGCGGGAATCGATATCCGTAACGTTACATCTGCACCGAAATCACTGGCGATGACGGTGCCTTCCACCTGGCGGACCAGCAATTCTATCTGATTAATAAAGCTGTAATCACAGGTTATTTCACATAATACCTGCGGAACTTTTATTTTTGTAATCAATAGCTTTAATGATTGCTGAACACCATTCCCGTATGCACGAACCAGCCCGCCTGTACCCAATTTAATTCCGCCGAAATAGCGGACAACCACCGCGGTAATTTCGCCGATTTCACTACCGAGTAACTGAGCAATAATGGGCTTCCCTGCTGTTCCGGTTGGTTCTCCGTCATCAGAAAAGCCCAGTTTTTGTGAATCATCCGGGCGCCCTGCAACAAATGCCCAGCAATGGTGCCGGGCATCAGGGTACTCATCTTTAACCGACTGAATAAATTGCTTTGCGTCATCCACCCCGTCCGTGTGCTGCAACAGGGTGATAAAACGACTCTTTTTTATTTCTTCAGTAAACATGACCGGCTCGGCCGGGATAAGATACGATTTCATTACGACAGATTCAGATCCCGCGTCATATTTTCCACACTATTGTTATGGATAATAATATTATCTTCAATGCGGATCCCGCCGTATGGCTTAAACATTTCAATACGCCTCCAGTCAAAATGCTGACTGAATACACCTTCCCGCCATGGTGACAATAATGATTCTATAAAATAGAGCCCCGGTTCAATAGTCAATACCATGCGGGGTTCAAGGATACGTGTGCAGCGCAGGAAAGGATACATTTGTGGCGCTGCCAGGTGTTCACCCTGATCATTTTGCATAAATCCGGCGGCATCATGCACCTGTAAACCGAGAGGATGGCCTAAACCGTGAGGTAAAAATGGCGTTGTCACACCTTCACTGACCATAGCCTCTTCAGACATGCCGTTAATAATCTTGTGTTTTTTCAGTAATTTTGCGATGCGGTGATGCATCTGGACATGGTAGTCCGTATAACGGACCCCTGCTTTAATATTACCGATAAGCCCCTGCTGCTCATTATTAAGGTCATGAACCAACTGTGCAAAATCACTATCCGGCTTAGCCGCATAAGTACGGGTTAAATCCGCGGCATAACCATGATATTCCGCACCGGCATCAATTAAGAAACTACGGCGCTCACGCGGGGGACTTTTATTCAGTTTGGTATAATGTAAAACAGCGGCATTTTCATTGATGGCAACAATATTATCGTAAGGAACATCAGTATCACGATGTCCGGTTGCCATCAGATACGCCATATTAATATCAAATTCACTCAGATCGGATAAGAATGCCTCGTGCGCGGCCTGATGACCATTCACTGCCATTTTTTGTGCTTCACGCATGCAAGCCAGTTCATAATCTGTCTTATATGACCGGTGAAACGCAAAATAATCCAGTACCGCTTTCGGGTTAATATTGTTGTCATTGATACCCAGAGATACCGCACGCTCAATATTTGGTCCGATATACGCCGTATGGGTTTTATTCAGTAATGCCAGTTGTTCCGCAATATCTCCGGCATTCTTCAGATGAATAATCTCTACATCATTTGTCCAGAATGATGATGGTAATGCTTCAACACTGTGCCAATAATCAACAGGTGAATAAAACCATACTTTCGGTTTGTTCACGCCATCCGTCCACAGCCAGCAATGAGGGACATCCGTTACCGGCACCCATGCTTTAAAATGTACATTACTTTTAAAAGGATAATCACGGTCATCAAGAAATATTCTCAGTGGTTCACCGGAATGAATCAGTAACGAATCCAGTTTCTCACGCGCGAGAATATCCCGCGTACGTTGTAACAGAGTTGCGATATGCTCACGGTAAAGAGATGCTGGTTTTTCCATGGGAAATGACCTTTTTTCATTATGATAGTGATAAAAGCTTAGCATGATCTCCGTGATCATGGATACGCCGACTATGACACGCCCTGTCAGAGCGTCAATCACTTCGCCCGGATCTTCGGCACATCACGAAAAATTATTGTTCTGTTTCTGTCTGATAAAACATTTAGCGTGATCTTTAGCGCAAAAAAACATCATTTTGTTTGCTTTTATTAACAAAAAAATCACAATTGCCTTGGCTGGTCATACCACATGTTATCTTCATTCTTCCCCGGTAATGATGCTGATTAAGGAGAATCGTATGCTCTATCACAGTGAATCAATTAAGATTAGTTGGGAAAAAGAGGGAATTGCAAAACTTGTTTTTGATGCGCAGGATGCGATAAATAAGCTGGATACCCGTACGATTGCTTCATTAAATGATGCCGTTGCCTGTCTTGAAAAAACAGAACGTCTGAAAGGGCTTATCGTCACCTCATCAAAAGAAAGCTTTATTCTCGGTGCTGATATCACTGAGTTTATTGCGCTGTTTGATGCCACGGAAGAACAACTCGCCACCTGGCTGAATTTTGCTAATCAGTTATTTAACCGCCTGGAAGATCTCCCCATACCAACGGTTTCCGCACTTCGAAAATTTACACTTGGCGGAGGATGCGAATGTGCACTGACCACCGATTATCGCCTGGCAACAGAGGATTTACGCATCGGTCTGCCGGAAACCAAACTCGGCATAATGCCCGGTTTCGGCGGTTCTGTCCGTCTGCCACGACTGATTGGTTGTGATAATGCACTGGAACTCATTACACAGGGAAAAATAGTTACCGCCTCTGAGGCACTGAAACTCGGGCTTATTGACGGTATTGTTCCTGATACAGAGCTTATAGGTAGTGCGCTGACACTACTGGAACAGGCAATTTCCGGTTCTCTGAATTGGAACGTCAGACGTCTGCAAAAAATATCGCCGTTACAGCTCAGTCCGACAGAGCAACAAATGAGTTTTATCCCGGCAAAAGGTCTGATCCGGCAGAAAGCCGGAAAACATTATCCGGCACCGATGGCAGCGGTGAATGCTATTGAAGCAGGTGCAGGAATGTCCCGTGATGGCGCACTTACCTGTGAAGCGGCACACTTTATTCCACTGACAAAAACATTAAGCGCGCGGGCACTGGTTTCTCTTTTTCTGAATGAGCAATACGTAAAAGGGATCACCCGCCGCCTGGTAACCCGGCACGATGCACCAAAACAAGCCGCCGTTATCGGTGCGGGGATCATGGGTGGAGGCATTGCTTATCAGTCAGCCTGTAATGGTATTCCTGCAATATTAAAAGATATTCAGCCGGCAGCGCTCCGGGCAGGCGTTGATGAAGCAACAAAACTACTGGAAAAACAGTGTCAGCAAGGAAAACTGACATTGCCGCAAGCTGCGACGATACGGGCAGCTATCCGTCCTGTTCTGCAATACGACGGGATAAATGAATGCGATATTGTTGTTGAAGCCGTCATTGAAAATATATCCGTCAAACAGCAGGTACTTGCGGAAGTTGAGCGGCAGGTCAGTACTGATTGTATTCTTACATCAAATACATCCTCTATTCCGATAAACAAACTGGCTCAGGTACTGAAACGCCCGGAAAATTTCTGCGGTATGCATTTTTTCAACCCGGTGCCAAAAATGATGCTGGTTGAAGTAATCCGCGGAGAAAAAACATCAGACAGTACCATTGCCGCCGTTGTTCATTACGCCCACAAGATGGGGAAAACACCGGTTGTTGTCGGTGATTGTCCGGGATTTTTTATTAACCGGGTACTTTTCCCGTATCTGAATGCCTTTTCCCGGCTTGTGTCTGATGGCGCTGATATTCAGATAGTTGACCAGATCATGGAACAGGAATTCGGCTGGCCGATGGGACCTGCGCTACTGCTGGATGTTGTCGGGCTGGATACGGCAAGTCATGCACAGAAAGTCATGGCTGAAGGCTATCCGGATCGGATGACAGTATCATCACCGGATGTTATCAGCCTTCTTGCAGACCTGAAGCGACTCGGGCAAAAGAACCATCTCGGGTTTTACCGACATATTGATGACGCTAAAGGACGGCTGCAAAAGCAGCCCGATGAACAGCTTGGCGCTATACTCGCCCCTCTCGGGCGCACTCCCCGTACGTTTTCAGCAGACGATATTATTGACCGTCTGATGATCCCGATGGTGAATGAAGTCGTCCGCTGTTATGAAGAAGGTATTATCAACAGTCCGGCTGAAGCTGATTTAGCGCTGGTTTACGGACTGGGATTCCCGCCGTTCCGGGGAGGTATTTTCCGTTATCTTGATGATACGGGTACGCGGGCATTTTGTGAAAAAGCTGATCGCTTCAGTGCGCTCGGACCGCTCTATTCCGCACCTGACAGTTTGCGGGCACATGCTGCCAGTAACACATCCTATTATCCGCAGCCGGGTAGCAATCCGATTGAGAAACAGTGAGGTTTATATGGAAAAAGTCATGATAGTTGATGGTCTCCGCACCTCAATGGGGCGTTCAAAAAACGGAATTTTCCGGCATGTACGGGCAGAAAACCTCTCCGCTGAGGTGATGAATGCCATCATAAACCGCAATAATATCAATGCAGAAGATATCGATGACATTATCTGGGGCTGTGTACAGCAAACGGGGGAACAAGGTTTTAATATCGCCCGCAATGCTGCATTACTGACCGATATCCCGCAACATGTTCCTGCGGTAACCGTCAACCGACTGTGCGGCTCGTCCATGCAGGCACTGCATGATGCCGCACGGCTGATTCAGACTGGTGACGGCAGATTAGCATTAGCCGGGGGTGTGGAACACATGGGACATATTCCGATGACACAGGGTATCGATTATAATCCCGCCTCGGCAATTCATACGGCTAAAGCCTCCGGCGTTATGGGACTGACAGCCGAAGTTCTGGCACGGCAATTCGCAATAAGCCGACAGGCTCAGGATGAATTTGCACTGCGTTCACATCAGCGGGCTGCGCAGGCTTTCAGAGAACAGAAATTTTCCCGTGAAATTCATCCGGTATCCGGACATAACCCGGCAGGCATTCCAATCGCTGCCGTGCGGGATGAAACCGTCCGCGAAAACAGTAATCTTGCCGAACTCGCTGCACTGCGTCCGGTATTCGACCCGGTAAACGGCAGTGTGACTGCGGGAAATTCATCGGCAATCTCTGATGGTGCATCCGTTATGCTGCTTGCCGGTGAGCACTACGCACAAGAACAGGGATTAACACCCCGTGCAGTTGTCAGATCAATGAGCGTTGTCGGTTGTGAACCGGCGCTGATGGGATATGGTCCGGTTCCGGCGACACATCTTGCGCTGAAAAAAGCCGGACTGACACTGGATGATATTGCTGTCATTGAACTGAATGAAGCCTTTTCCGCACAAGCACTTGCCTGTCTGAAAGGGCTCGGATTAGCAGAAAACTATGATGACAGAGTTAATCTTCACGGCGGTGCTATTGCTCTCGGGCACCCACTGGGCTGCTCCGGTACACGGATTATCACCTCACTGCTGACGGTTATGGAACAACAGGATGCGCAGTTCGGCCTGGCGACCATGTGTATCGGCTTCGGTCAGGGGATAGCGACCGTAATCGAACGACTCCCCGGCTGACAAGCGTGCCGGAAACAAAAACGACCCGCCACAGCACAGTGTGGTGAGTCGTTAAAAATATAAAATTCAGTCATTTTCCCGGCTGTTACTACCGCATTTCCGCTGCCAGGAATTTTTTTAAATAAACTCGAAAGCATCACCAAACAAGCGGTTAATATCAGCAGCACGCTCCTGACAAAAACGCTCACGGGCAATTTTTGCCATTTCAAAACGACCGGCAATATAGATATCTTTTCCTGCCAGCGATCCGAAGTCATCGAGTACCGCACTGAGTACGGTACCGGTTCGTCCCCGCCATGATTCATCAGGCTGTTCAACAACCGGGATGATTTTCAGGTTAGGGTGTGTCTCTGCCAGAGACTGAAGTTCACCGAGATCATAGAGATAGACATGCTCTCTCGCCCCCCAGTAAAACGTAATATCACGCGCAGGATTTTCTTCCAGTGCCGCCAGTAAAACTGAGCGGGTGTAAGAGAAACCGGTTCCGCCTGCCACCAGCAGCATCGGCGCCCGGCTATTTTCGCGAAACCATGCTTTTCCGTGTGGTAAATCGATCGTTACCTGACGGTTATCCAGGATCCTATCCATTACCGCCATGGCATAAAGGTTAAATTCTGATGCGCCAATGTGCAGTTCTATTTCTTTCTGTGATGACGGCGCAGATGCCATAGAAAACGGGCGCTTATCCCGTTCATCCATGACCACCAGTAAATACTGACCGGCTTTAAATGAATAATCACCATCAGGTAATAATTTTATGCGGTATACCGTATCCGTTATAGATTCAACAGAGGTAACTTTGCAGTTTAGCGTTGCCATGTGCTCCCTCAATCATTGAGAATATTCAATTCATCCCATAAAGCGTCAACCCGTTGCCTGACTTCGTCGGTCATCACAATCGGTTTTCCCCACTCACGCGAGCTTTCGCCGGGCCATTTATTTGTTGCATCCAACCCCATTTTTGAGCCCAGCCCTGATACCGGCGAGGCAAAATCAAGATAATCAATCGGGGTATTTTCTATCATGACCGTATCACGCGCCGGATCCATCCGGGTCGTGATCGCCCAAATTACATCATTCCAGTCGCGGGCATTAATATCATCATCGCAGACTATGACAAACTTAGTGTACATAAATTGCCGTAAATACGACCAAACTCCCATCATTACCCGCTTAGCGTGACCCGCATACTGTTTTTTCATGGTCACAACGGCCAGACGATAAGAACATCCTTCCGGCGGCAGATAGAAATCCACAATTTCAGGGAACTGTTTTTGTAAAATAGGCACCAGCACTTCGTTAAGTGCCACACCTAATGTTGCCGGTTCATCCGGCGGGCGCCCAGTGTAGGTCGAGTGATAGATGGGTGAGTCCCGCTGTGTAATATGAGTGACAGTAAAGACCGGAAAATCATCAACTTCATTATAGTAACCCGTATGATCACCATAAGGTCCCTCAGGCGCCATTTCACCGGGTTCAATGTAACCTTCAAGAATGATTTCAGCACCCGCCGGGACTTCCAGATCATTAGAAATACATTTAACCACTTCTGATTTATTACCGCGCAGCAAACCGGCAAAAGCATACTCAGATAATGTATCCGGAACCGGCGTTACCGCACCAAGAATAGTCGCGGGGTCAGCCCCCAATGCCACAGCAACCGGAAAACGCTCACCGGGATGCGCCTGACACCATTCCTGAAAATCCAGCGCGCCACCACGATGAGATAACCAGCGCATAATCAGTTTATTTTTCCCCAGCACCTGCTGGCGGTAAATACCGAGATTCTGCCGCTCTTTAAATGGCCCGCGGGTGACTGTCAGTCCCCAGGTAATCAGCGGTGCAGCGTCATCCGGCCAGCAATGCATAACCGGAATCTTTGTCAGGTCAACATCATCCCCGGTGAACACATTCTCCTGGCAGGGCGCTGAACTCAGGCGTTTGGTCGGCATATTCAGTACCTGCTTAAACTTCGGCAGTTTGTCGATCAAATCCCGGAAACCTTTCGGCGGTTCAGGCTCTTTAAGAAACGCCAGTAATTTCCCGACATCACGCAGTGAATTGATATCCTCTTGCCCCATTCCCATTGCAACCCGCTTCGTCGTTCCGAACAAATTGCAGAGCACCGGCATTGAATACCCTTTAGGATTTTCAAACAGCAAAGCAGGACCACCCGCACGCAGTGTGCGATCCGCAATTTCTGTCATTTCGAGGTAAGGATCGATTTCTGTCCTGATCCGCTTCAGTTCGCCTTGTTTTTCCAGAATGGAGAGAAAATCTCTCAGGTCCCGATATTTCATTGTGTTATCAGCCTGTCCGCAACAGAGTAATGGGCTTCCATTATAGGAATCCCGCACACTGTTACAAGCATGCGAATTACAAACATTTAAATGGTACCCATTCCGTCAGTGCTTCCGTGTCAAATTGCTCAGGAAATGTTTTGTTGTACTGAAAGATTTTAAACCCTTCATTTTTACCGCTGAAATACTGTAATTCATTGCCGGAAATATGCAGACCACTACCTTCACGCAGCGCCACAACAATCTCTTCCGGATTGACGGCACAAAATTCAGCAATACGCTCATCACGGGTTTCACCCATGTGCCCGCTGATAGCCGCATCAATATAGTGAGGATTAATTTGTACAGGGAATAGCCCCAGAGACGGCATAATCACGCTGTTACGTACCGGCATGTCATTCGTGGTTCTGATACTCGGCGTGGCAACATTACACCCGGCACTCCAGCCGATATACGGGATATTTCGCTCACGTACTGCGCGCTGAATCGGCACAACAAGTCCGTTTTCATGCAGCATCTGATTCAGCAGCCAGGTATTTCCGCCGCTGACCAGAATACATTCTGCATTTTCTATCGCCTGAACGGCGGAATCAAAATGTTCGATACAGGTGACATCAATTCCCAGCGCATCGGACAATTCACGGGCGCGCTGGTCATGATCGCCGCGGATAACCGCATAGGCTATCAATATCGCCGAGCGGATCCCACGGGTATCGATCATCGTTTTGATCCGCTCCTGCGCATAACTGAGCCACTGAGGATTACCGGAAAGCTTGCCATTGCTGAGTAAAAAAATGTTCATCAATATTACCTTTATTGTTCTGAATTTATAAATCTGCTACGTATTTTGCCTATCCATTAAATGACACTATTTTATGGTGAAACGCAATTTGTATAAGGATAGAAACTCATATTGATTTATCTTAAAGCATCATTTATTGCATAAATAGTAAAACAAATTTGTTATCATCTTAGCTATATATGTACACCATCTGTGTTGGATATGACAATGAAGGATTGGTATTTATTATACTGCAAACGCGGTCAGCTTCCGCGGGCAATGGAACATTTGCAGCGGCAACAGGTGGAATGTCTGACCCCTATGGCCAATATAGAAAAAGTAGTCCGGGGCAAGCGGATCATTGTGAATGAGCCATTATTTCCGAATTATCTTTTTATCTCTTTTGAGCCGGAAATTATTCATACAACAACAATTAACTCAACTCGCGGTGTTAATCACTTTGTCCGTTTTGGTGCATTACCGGCGGTTGTTCCTGCCTCATTAATTGATGAACTGAAACTTGCTGAATGCATCAATATGTCCGAGCAGGATGTTCCGCAACAGGGCGATATTGTTGAGATAACTGAAGGTATGTTCAAAGGGCTAGAGGCTATTTATCAGGAGCCGGACGGCGAAACCCGTTCTGTTCTTTTACTGACGCTGATAAGTAAAGAGCTGACAAAAAAAGTAGATAACACCAGTTTTGTGAAGAAAGACTGATTTTCCTGTCACTACGGGCAGAAATAAAAAACCACCATAATGAATGGTGGTTTTTTGTTTTACATCGCTGTTTTAGTTACTCTTCAGCTTCTTCATCCTGCGGTGCTGTTTTATTTCTCGGCGCGTAGAAACGGGCAAAGAAAACACCAACCTCAAACAGAAGATACATCGGAATAGCCAGCAGTGTCTGTGAGAACACATCAGGTGGCGTCAGCAGCATTCCGACAACAAACGCACCAACCAGGATATAAGGTCGCTTCTGTTTTAATGATGCAACTGTTGTAGCACCACTCCAGCACAGCAAAATAATCGCAATCGGTACTTCAAAAGAGATCCCGAATGCCATAAAGAGCGCCATGACGAAACTCAGATAGTTATTAATATCTGTCGCAATGATCACATCGGCAGGTGCTGTGGATGTAAAGAATCCGAATGCCAGCGGGAAAACGACAAAGTAAGCAAACGCCATTCCCATGTAGAATAAAACCGTACTAAAAAACAGTAACGGCATTAACAACCGGCGTTCGTGCCGGTACAGTGCCGGTGCAATAAAAGCCCAGACCTGATACAGAATATACGGCGCTGAGATAAAAATAGAGACCATAATGGTCAGTTTTATCGGCGCGAGGAACGGTGATGCAACATCTGTTGCAATCATGCTCGAGCCTTGCGGCAATTTACTTACCAACGGCGATGATACCAGCTGATAGATATCATTTGAGAAATACGCCAGCGCAACAAAAACAACAAACACCGCAATCAGAGCGTTGAGAATGCGCTTGCGTAATTCAATTAAATGAGTGATCAGCGGTTGCGTTTCTTCAACAGCCATAACATGCTTTTACCGTAATCATTTAATGTTTCTGTGAATCTGACGCCGGAGGTACAGATAACGGGGTGTGTTCCGTTTCATTTACCACCGGCGCCGGAGCAACCGGCACTTGCGCATCAGGTATCTTCGTCAGCGTCACCGGAGCCGGACTATCCGCGGATGGTTTGTCAGCAGAAGACAACGGCGCTGAATTAATCGCAGAAAGATCGAGTTCCCTGTCAGCCAGTGCTTCCGGATCAAGCTGTTTTTTCAGAGAATCCACCGGCTCCTGATAAGAGCGGCGCAGTGTATCAGCAACCCCTTTCAACTCATCCATCGATGCCTTCAATTCAGGTGAAATAATAGTACCGGCCTGCTCTTCCATCTTCTTCAGATTATCCTGCAATTCCTGAAGTTTCAGTTCCTGGGTAAGCTCATTCTGCACGTTGGCAGCCATTGAGCGTAAAACACGAACCCAGCCGGCGACTGTTTTCACAGCGACCGGGAGGCGTTCCGGCCCCAGAACAACAAGCCCGATGACCATTACTAAAATCAGTTCACCAAAACCGATGTCAAACACGGGTTATACCTGCTCTTTGTTTTTATTCTCAGACTGTTCAGACGAGTCAGTTTTCTTTTCAGCGATATTTTTTTGTTCAAAATCAGCGTCTTTACTGGCCGTCGTATTTTCTGTTTTGTCTGTTTTGTTCTGATCTTCATCACCAATGGCTTTTTTAAAGCCCTTGATTGAAGCCCCTAAATCAGAACCCAGTGAACGAAGTTTGTTGGTTCCGAACAGGAGAACAACAATTACAGCAATAATTAACAATTGCCAAATATTAATACCAGCCATTAGTTTTACCTCAATTTGATATGGACTTGCTACCTTCATTATATACAACGACAGGCATATACGGAAATACGCAACACCTGTTGAAACTTTGTTTTAACTCAATCTTTACTTCATTTTACCGGATTGCCACCATCCTGTTACCCAACTCACAGCACCAAAGGACATCAGAACCCAGGGTGCGCGCGGAGCGCCGGCAAGATAAAACAAGCTTGCACAGATAAATAAGGTTGCGCCGACACCGAGAGCAAAATTGACTTTCCGTTGTGTCGCCTGCTGTTGTTTCATCTGCTCAGTCAGCCGTTCAACGCCTGACAACAAACGGCGCTGCTGCCTGAGACTGTCATACACCAATTCAGGTAACTCAGGAAGTTTTTCAGCCCAGAAAGGCGCTTTCTCTTTTATCCCGCGGATCACTGCTTTGATACCAATCTGACTTTTCAGCCATGATTCCAGGAACGGTTTTGCTGTTTTCCACAAATCCAGCTGCGGATAAAGCTGACGTCCCAGACCTTCGACATACAGCAGTGTTTTCTGCAATAAAACCAGCTGCGGCTGTACTTCCATATTAAACCGGCGGGCAGTATTAAACAGGTTCAGCAGAACATGCCCGAATGAAATCTCCGCCAGCGGTTTTTCAAAAATAGGTTCACAGACAGTACGGATGGCAAATTCAAAATCTTCAACATTCGTATCCGGAGGAACCCAGCCGGAATCGACATGCAATTCAGCCACTTTCCGGTAATCGCGATTAAAAAAAGCGATAAAATTTTCAGCCAGATAGCGCTTATCTTCTTTATTCAGTGAGCCGACAATGCCACAGTCGATACCGATATACTGCGGATCGTCCGGATGCTCGCGGCTGACAAAAATATTGCCCGGATGCATATCCGCATGGAAAAAACTGTCACGGAATACCTGGGTAAAAAAGACCTGTACGCCACGTTCAGCTAACAGCTTCATATTAGTACCCTGCGCATTCAGTGCTGCAATATCAGATACCGGTATTCCGTAGATCCGCTCCATCACCAGCACATTTTCGCGGCAGAGATCCGGATACACTTCCGGAATATACAGCATCGGGCTGTTTTCAAAATTGCGCCGCAGCTGAATCGCATTTGCCGCTTCACGTTGCAGATTCAGTTCATCCAGCAGCGTTTTTTCATATTCACGCACCACTTCTTTCGGGCGCAGACGTCGTCCATCCGGTAACAGCGGGATCATACTTGCCAGCCGGTACATCAGATGAATATCTGCCTGAATAACCGGCAGAATATCAGGGCGGATAACTTTAAGGACAACTGCCTGCCCGTTTTCTTTCAGAACCGCAGTATGAACCTGTGCTATTGAAGCAGATGCCAGCGGAGTGATATCGAAATCATCAAACCAGGTTTCAACCGGCCCTTCCATCGCATCTTCAATCGTTTTCTTTGCCAGCGCACCATCAAAAGACGATACACGATCCTGCAACTGAGCCAGTTGGTCAGCAATGGCCGGTGGAAACAGATCCCGTCGGGTAGAAAGCATCTGCCCGAATTTAATCCAGACCGGTCCCAGTTCCTGTAACGCAAGGCGCAGGCGTTCACCTAATACTTTATCTTTATGCTTATTCGGCATCCAGAAAAGCGAGTGACGCCAGAGGCGGATAGCCCAACTCAGCCGGTTTTTCGGGATGAGTTCATCCAGACCGTAAGCGAGGAGAGTACGGATAATAAAATAAAGGCGTTTAATCTCACTCGGTCTCATGCCCTGTTCCTGCTCTCTTTTCCAGACGGGAAAGCCGCGCATCAAGTTCTGCTGCGGCTTGTGCCGCTGAGGACACTTCATCACAGAAATGAGCGGCTTCCAGTGCCGATGGCGCTAATGCCCATTCACGGGTCACCGCACCTGACAGATAATCTTTCTGACGATAAACTGCGTTGCGGATAAACTGCCCGCCTTTCGCGGCAATCTGTGTCAGTGTTTGTGCAGCAACATCACCCAGATACGGTGCAAGATAATGAGCAGGGTCCCACTCAGCCATATCCAGCAATGCTGAAAAATGCTGAATCACCTGCATATCTCCGTCAATAGTGACATCACCACTGCGGATCAACGCTGAAAGCTGTTGTTTATCTCTCAGTTTCAGAAGGGTCACAAACCGGGTTTGCAGCACACAGTCTGCCGAACCGTCCCAACGGGAGATAACATCCAGCTGTTTCTCACTGAAAATCAGTGTAAATTGCATTTCCGGCTCAGTCAGCCGGAGAGCCAGCGTTTTCCCGGTCAGCCGGACACGAGCCTGTTTCAGGACAGCTTCCCGGTAAAGAAGCTGATTCAGTACGGTTTCCAGAAAGCCGGCAATAACAGGATAAAGCGCGTGCGGACTGACGGAAGACGGTGCATTTTCAGCAAACGTATCAGTCATATCAGAATTTGAACCCTTTATGCAGTGCGACAATACCGCCGGTCATGTTGGTATAGGACACCTGTTCAAAACCGGCATTTTCCATCATCCCTTTCAGCGTGCCCTGATCGGGGTGCATGCGGATAGATTCTGCCAGATAACGATAGCTTTCGGCATCATTCACGACCGCCTGCCCGATGCGCGGCAGAATATGGAATGAGTAGGCGTCATACACTTTGCTCAGCGGCTCAATAACCGGCTTGGAAAATTCCAGCACCAGCAGACGTCCGCCCGGTTTTAATACGCGGAACATAGAACGCAGTGCTTTGTCTTTATCCGTGACATTGCGCAGCCCGAACGAGATGATAATGCAATTGAAGTAATCATCCGGGAACGGCAGCTCCTCCGCATTGGCCTGAACATAATTGACGTTACCGACAATTCCGTTATTACGCAGTTTTTCGCGCCCCATTTTCAGCATGGAATCGTTGATATCCGCGAGAACAACCTGTCCGGTTTCACCGACCATACGGGAGAATTTTGCAGTAAAATCACCAGTTCCCCCAGCTAAATCAAGCACCCGCTGACCACGGCGCACACCACTGGCATCAATAGTAAAACGCTTCCAGATACGATGGATGCCGAAAGACATCAGGTCATTCATCAGGTCATATTTTGCAGCAACAGAATGAAAGACGTTTGCCACCATACCTTCTTTTTCGCTCTTGTTAACAGTGCGAAAACCAAAATCGATTTTATCCCGGGATTGCTCTTCCATTCTCTATATTGCCTGTTTTGCCTGTGCACACGGTTTAATAATCGGAAAAGTGTATCAGCCTTTACCGCAAAACCCTATGCGCATTGTGTTGTTCTGCGAAATTAGCCGGATCTCCGGAGGACGCATACTGCTGCGTTTCCTGCTCTTCACTCAGCCGCGCTTTTTTTACCAGATTTTCATCCAGCGGGCGTTTTACTTCCACACCCAGTTCACGGAAACTTTCTGCCTGTAACAGCAGATTTCCTCTGCCGGTGGTCAGTTTTTTCATCGCGTCGTGATAGGTGCCCTGTGCTTTATCCAGGGCGCTGCCGATGCCTTCCATCTCGTCAACAAACAGCCGGAGCTTGTCATATAACCGGGCGGCACGCTGCGCGATAGCCTGACTGTTTTCATTCTGATGTTCATAGCGCCAGAGATTGGATATTGTCCGCAATGCCACCAGCAATGTCGACGGGCTGACTAACATAATGTTACTTCTCAGCGCATCATCCAACAGTGTGCTCTCCTGCCCGATCGCTGCCAGAAACGCGGGTTCGACAGGGATAAACATCAGTACATAATCCAGTGAATTTATCCCGTTCAAATCCTGGTAAGCTTTGTGGCTCAGCCCGCGAATGTGCTGGCGGACTGAGTTAATATGCTCGGTCAGGGCCGCCCTGCGGGCATCTTGTGTATCACTGTTAAAGTAGCGTTCGTAAGCAACCAGAGAGACTTTTGCATCCACAATAACCTGTTTATTCTGCGGCAGATAAATCACCACATCCGGCTGATAACGGTTTTGCTGCTCACTTTTCAGATTTACCTGGGTGGCAAATTCATGACCTTCGCGCAAACCGGAAGCTTCAAGGATACGGGCGAGAATGGTTTCCCCCCAGTTTCCCTGCATTTTATTGTCCCCTTTCAGGGCATTGGTGAGATTTACCGCTTCCTGTGCCATATGCAGGTTCAGCTGTTGCAGGCGCTGGATCTCATGAGTCAGTGTATGCCGTTCACGGCTTTCCTGGCTGTAGCTCTCCTGTACCTGACGATTGAAATTATCCAGCTGTTCCCGAAAAGGGTGCAGAAGCAGAGAGAGGCTCTGCCGGTTCAGTTCATCTGTCCGGCGGCCGTTTTGTTCAAAAATGCGGGCGGCAAGATTTTCAAATTGGGTATTCAGGCGTTGTTCACTGTTCAGCAGCAGGCGCTGTTTTTCTTCTGCCGCCAGACGGCTCTCTTCCAGGCGGGTGCTCAGCTCACGAATTTCAGCTTCCTGTTGCGCACTGATATTGCGGGCATTTTGTAATGCCTGTTCACTTTGTTCATGCGAGTGCTGCCAGTACACAGCCTGACGCCGGGTTTCTTCCAGTACCGCAAGCTGTCCGGTATTTTCATTCAGCATACGGTTTTTTTCTGCCAGCCGCTGTTGCAGGCTGAACCAGACAATACCGCCGCCCAGCAGAACACCACTTAAAATACCGATAAAACCATAAAGCCACTGAATATCCACGATGGCTGTCTCCTCTGCGTATGACTTACGCCGCTTACGGTAAAATACCACTGTACAGATGTCCACCCTCTTTTATCCGGCGGACTATTTTTTCGGCGCATCACGCAAAAACAGATGTAAACCGGTGAAAACGAAAAATTATACACCCATCAATTTTGCTATCCAGTGCAGCCCGAATGCCCCGGGGGCTAATAATCCGAACGCCCAGACCATGGCAGACAGCAAATTGGCTATCTGAAAATAGCGCTGAGGCATAGCGCAAATTCCCGCCACCAGCGGGATCACGGCACGGAGAGGACCAAAAAACCGGCCGATGAATACGCCCCATATCCCCCATTTTTCAAAGAACTGATGCCCTTTGACCAATGTTTGCGGGGAGCGGGAAATCGGCCACATTTTACGGACACCATCTTTATAATAGTAACCGACGTAATAGGAGATCCAGTCGCCGAAAAACGCACCGGAGGCCGCTATCAGCCAGACTGACCAGAAGCTCAGCCCGCCTTCACCAATCAGCGCGCCGACCCCCAGCAGGATCACGGTTGCCGGAAAAAGCAGAGAGAGAAACGCGAGAGATTCACCGAACGCCAGCACAAAAATGACCGGTAACGCCCAGTACTCGTGCTCACGGACAAACGCGGTCACAACAGTGATAATGTCAGTCAGTGTCAGAAAATCCCCCTTACCATGCAGATATTATTCGAGGAAGTGATTGCGGATGTTGTCGCGAGCCGCCGTCGTCAGACCGATGTCTTTCGCCAGCCAGCTATCAATGCTGCCATAATGTGAGTGAATGCTTTTGAGAGCCGTATTCAGGAAATCAGTCTGAACAGAGTACACATAGGCAAATTTTTCCACCACATCATCCGGCATGGTTTTTGCGTGCTCAGATAACAGCTCATCACGATACGGCGCCAGAGTGTCATTAGTCAGCAGATAATCTTCCATCACCATGTCCGTATCCGCCCCCAGCGCAAACAGTACCAGCGCGGAACCGACACCTGTTCTGTCTTTACCGACCGCACAGTGCTGCACAATGCCGCCTTTTTCCGGCTGACACAGCATGTTGCCGAGTGCATGGTAAGCCGGATTGTTCAGCGGCAGCAGCTCATACAGGCGCAGCATAAAGGCTTTCGGGTCAAATTCGGTCAGTGCATCGTCACCGAGTTTCTCGAGGTTAGCATCCACTTCTTTTGACATCGGATTTGCCGGGGCATTAGTGTACAGCGCGCCATTCCACAGGCGATCCGGTTTATCAGTGATTTCACCGCGATCACGGTAATCGAGGATCTGAAATAAATTTTGTTCAGTCAGGCGGGTTAAGTCATTGTCACTCAGGCGATCCAGAGCCCCTGCGCGATACAGCAGTCCCGGTTTAATTTTGCTGCCGTCCGGCAGAACTTTGCCACCCAAATCACGGAAATTGATCCCGCCGTCAAGCGGCAGTACCGACGGATGCAGTGTTTGTCTGGTCATTAATTCCTCTTTATCATTATTATCAGTGTGATCAGAGCAATTACTTTATCAGATTTGCATTATGAAAGATGAATAAAAAACCGCAGCCCCGGAAAGACCGGAGATGCGGCAGATTGACTGAAAGCAGGTTGATTAAATAAGATGACGGGCGGCTGCCACCACGATATCCAGTGTATTTGCTTCCGTTTTCTTCATCCGTGCTTCATCAGGAATTTCCTGCTGAGTGCGGTTAACGATAACCCCTGCGACCATCCCGGCGCGCAGCCCCTGGCTGGCACACATGGTCAGCAGTGTGGCTGATTCCATTTCAAAATTCATCACGCCCATTTCCTGCCACTCTTGCATCGAGCCTTTGAAACGGCGGGTGACACGACCACTGAAGGTGTCATAACGCTCCTGACCCGGATAGAAAGTATCAGAGGAGGCAGTTACGCCGATATGTACAGTTGCTTTTGCTGCTTTCGCAGCATTGACCAGCGCGGTGGTACATTCAAAGTCCGCCACCGCAGGAAATTCCATCGGTGCAAAGTGCAGGCTCGCGCCATCAAGGCGCACAGCGGCTGTCGTGACCAGTACATCACCGACATTAATATTTTCCTGAATCGCCCCGGTGGTGCCGATACGCAGGAAGGTGCGGATCCCCAGTTGCGCCAGTTCTTCTACCGCAATAGAGGTTGAAGGACCGCCGATACCGGTTGAGCAGACAATCACTGCTTTGCCGTCAATCTCACCGCGCCATGAGGTAAATTCACGCAGGGAAGCGAGGTGAACAGGCTTGTCCATCAGACGGGCAATTTTTTCGACCCGGTTAGGATCGCCCGGCACGATAGCCAGTGTTGCACCTTGTAAGTCACCTTTGGTCAAACCTAAATGAAACACATCAGCCATCCTGAACTCCTTATCGAAAAAATGATTATTAAAGACACTGTAACGTGCTGTCATATGTAATTTAGTGATTATTATCACCACTTTGAAATTCAAAAATGAATCAATTACATAAAAATGTGACATAAATCACTTAATTGCAGTGTGTAACCTACCATTAAGCATAATCGGAATTTACTGATGAGCAATAAAAAGCCGGTCAGGCGATAAACCTGATCAGCTTTTTTCTTCTGTTACGGTATCAGCGGGAGCTGAGCGGATTTGCCCGCAGGCGGTGTGCCGCTTCCACCATGTTTGCCAGGGCTTTGCGGGTTTCATCCCAGCCACGGGTTTTCAGACCACAGTCCGGGTTGACCCACAACCGCTCAACAGCAATTTTATCCGCCGCTTTGCGCAGCAATGCTTCTATCCATTCCACTTCCGGGACATTCGGTGAGTGAATGTCATAAACACCCGGTCCAATCTCATTCGGATAGTCAAAATCTTCAAATACTTCCAGCAGTTCCATATCGGAGCGTGATGTTTCGATAGTGATCACATCGGCATCCAGCGCAGCAATTGACTCCATGATGTCATTGAATTCGCAGTAACACATGTGGGTGTGGATCTGAGTGTCATTATCTGCAACTGAGGCATTCAGACGGAATGCATCCACTGCCCACGTCAGATAATCCGCCCATTCCGCGCGACGCAGCGGCAAACCTTCGCGCAGTGCCGGTTCATCTATCTGAATAATGCCGATCCCCGCTTTCTGCAGGTCATCCACTTCATCACGCAGTGCCAGCGCAATCTGTTTAGTAATAGTTTCGCGGCTGATATCTTCACGCGGGAACGACCAGCACAGAATGGTGACAGGCCCGGTTAACATGCCTTTTACCGGCTTGCCGGTAAGGGATTGTGCATACGTCGCCCATTCGACAGTAATTGGCTCCGGACGACTGATATCGCCGATGATTACCGGTGGTTTAACACAACGTGAGCCGTAGCTCTGTACCCAGCCGTTTTGGGTGAAAACGTAGCCGTCGAGATGCTCACCGAAGTATTCCACCATGTCATTGCGCTCCGCTTCACCGTGTACCAACACATCCAGCCCGAGTCGTTCCTGCTCATTAATTGCCTGCTTAATATGTTCTGAGATATTAGTGCGGTAGAACGCTTTATCGATATTCCCTTTTTTGAAATTCAGCCGCAGCCCGCGAATTTCCGTAGTTTGCGGGAAAGAGCCGATGGTGGTTGTCGGCCACAGCGGCAGATTGAAACGACTACGCTGGGCTTTTGCCCGCACTTCATACGGTGCATCACGCTCACTGTCCCGGGCGGTGATGGCTGCCAGACGTGCCGCCACATCCGCATTATGCACACGTTTTGAGTGACGCCGCGCGGTGATTGGCGCACTGTACGTATCCAGTGCGCCAATATCATTCGCTGAACCACTGTTGACCGCCCGGGTCAGCAGCGCCAGTTCCTCGCATTTTTGCTGTGCGAATGCAAACCAGCTTTTTACTTCCTCATCTAATTTTGTCTCTTCGCGCAGGTCAATCGGGCTGTGCAGGAGAGAGCAGGAGGTTCCGATCCACAAATTGCGCTTGCCGGCGATCGCCTGTACTGAATCATATTTGGCACGGAGATCCGTACGCCATACATTGCGCCCGTTGATAAGCCCCAGAGAAAGCAGCCAGTCTGCCGGTAATGCATTATGAATTTCCTGAATATCATCATTGCCCGCAATGAAATCGACATGCAGCCCCTGCACCGGCAGTTCGCGGATCAGCGGTAAATGATGACTCACACTGTCAAAATAGGTGGTCAGGAGTAATTTGCTGTGTCCCTGTAATGCATCGTATGCCGTGCGATAAGCATCCTGCCACTCTTTTGGCAGATCCAGCACCAGCGCGGGCTCATCAATCTGGACCCATTCAATGCCGCGCTCTGCCAGTTTTACCAGCACTGTTTTATAGGCTGCTAACAGTGATGGCAGTAATGATAAGCGGTCAAATAATGCGCCTTTCACTTTACCAAGCCACAGATAGGTTACCGGTCCGAGCAGTACCGGCTTGATATTAAAGCCCTGCGCCAGTGCTTCATCCACTTCGTCAAACAGTTGCTGCCAACTGACACTGAAGGTTTGCCCGCGCTGAAATTCCGGCACAATATAGTGGTAATTGGTGTTAAACCATTTGGTCATTTCAGATGCGGCAGCCGGTTTGCCGGTTGGCGCACGACCACGGGCGATACGGAACAGGGTATCAAGGTCAATCTGACCATCGGCATTAGCATGACGCGGCGGTACATTGCCGAACAGCAGGCTGGTGCCCAGCACATGGTCATACCATGCGAAATCACCCACAGGCAATAATTCAACTCCTGCCTCTTTTTGCTGCAACCAGTGACGCAGACGCAGTTCCCGCCCGGTTTCGTGTAATTCGTCCTGTGAAATTTTTCCTGCCCAATAACTCTCAAGTGCTTTTTTCAGCTCTCTTTTCAAACCGATACGCGGAAAACCCAGTGTGTGATTATGTGTTGTCATAAAAAATCCCCGTCATTTAGCCATCCAGATGTTTACACATCCATAATCAGCGGGTACTGTATAAGAAACAAGCGCAGATTCTTCATTGCTAACCTGAAGGTTTCTCATGATAGAAATAAAACACTTAAAAACGATTCAGGCTCTGAATCAGTCCGGCTCACTGGCGGGTGCGGCAAATACGCTGCATCAGACACAATCCGCCCTTTCTCATCAGTTCAGTGAACTGGAGCACCGGCTGGGCTTCCGGATTTTTATCCGCAAAACACAACCACTACAATTTACGCCGCAGGGACAGGTACTGTTGCAACTTGCAGGGCAGATACTGCCGCTGGTTAAAGATGCTATCCGTGAATGCAATGAACCGGGGCTGACCGCACTTCGGGTCGCAATTGAGTGTCACAGTTGTATTCAGTGGCTGACCCCGGCACTGGCAAATTTCCGTGAGAACTGGCCGCAGATCAATGTGGATTTCACCTCAGGAGTCAGTTTTGATCCGCAGCCGGAACTGCTCAAACGGGAGCTGGATGTGGTGCTCACCTCTGATATTGATGAGCAGCACAACGGCAAACTGACTTATACGCCGCTGTTTGATTATGAAGTGAAACTGGTGGTCGCACCGGAGCACCCGCTGGCACAGCGCCTGATTATCCAGCCACAGGATCTGAGCAGTGACACGCTGCTGATATACCCGGTACAGCGCCAGCGCTTTGATATCTGGCGGCGCTTCCTGCAACCGGCGGGTGTATCCCCGCAGGTGAAAACGGTGGATAACACACTGTTGCTGATTCAGATGGTTGCCGCAAGGATGGGGATCGCCGCACTGCCTCACTGGGCGGTAGAGAATTTTGAAAAACAGGGATTGGTGGTGACAAAAAGCTTAGGGAACGGATTATGGAGCCGGCTGTATGCCGCAAACCGCAGCGGAGAACAGCGCCAGCCGGCTATTGAGTCATTTATTCGTTGTGCGCGTCAGCACGCGGTGGACAATCTGCCTTTTGTAAAGACGGCTTCAGTATCCATACCCGGTGTACCCACAGCGATGCAACAATCAGGCTTGCACCTATGCTGAATGTGAGCCAGTCAGGATGCTGCTGCCAGATGGCAAAGTTAACCAATAGCCCCGCCGGAACCATCATGTTATTCATGATAGCGAGTGTTCCGGCGTCAACCTGAGTGGCACCATAGTTCCACATAAAGTAACCAACACCGGATGCGCCGATCCCCAGCCACAACAGAACACCCCACTGTAACTGTGTTGACGGCATTTTGGCGAAATTACCAAACAGCAACCAGCCCGCCAGCGCCACCACACACGCGCCGAGATAGAACCACGAAAACGCCGTGCGCTGTACCAGCGGATGGGTTTCCATCAGTCGTTTATACCCCACCTGCCCGATAGCAAAGAAAATATTTGCCAGCTGAACCAGGATCAGTCCTTTCCAGAACGAGTCACTCAGATGGTCATAGCGGATAACCGCCGCACCAATCACCGCCAGCAGTGAGCTGAATACATAGCCCCAGCGCAGCCCGCGCCGCTCAAGCAGATCGTAAATCAGCGTCACATAGAGCGGAGTCAGTACAGTGAACAGCAGAAATTCCGCTACTGTCAGATAATTATAGGCATGAAAAACAAACAGATACATAATGCCGAGCTGACACGCACCCACGGCCATATAGAGCAGAATGACTTTCGGGGCAATCCCGCGCCAGCGCAGAAACGGCAGAAAAATCAGTGCCGCCAGTGATACACGGACTAATACAGAGAACCAGCTGTCAACCTGACCGGCGAGATATTCGCCAATCAGGCTGAATGATGCGGCCCATAAAATGGTGGTAATAATCAGTAACGGCATCGGTTATGTTTCTTTCTCGACAAGCAGGGCTTCCAGTAAATCCAGATCATGCAACAGCAGTTGCAGTGTTTCATTACTGATATTACGGGTCGCGCGCTGGTGATACAGCTCCCCGCGCTCGGCACGCAGCGCGGTCAGCCGGAAGCGCCGCTCCAGGTCTTCCACTTTCAGGTTATATTCCATTTCATCATCATTGGCGGTACGCCGCCGCAGATGACCGGCAACCCTCGATGCCACCTCACTGATGGCTTCCGCATCCAGCGCTTCATCAGAACTGGCTGACAAACGCTCTTCCATTTTACCGATACTGACAATCGCGACTTCGGCCATTGCCGCTCTTGCGACGCGGATTTCATTAGCATCAGCGGCTTTATCTCCGACATGAACACCTTTGAGCAGGAACGGCAGGGAAACCACGCCCATAAACAGTGACAACAAAATGACACCGGCGGCGATAAATATCATCTGATAACGCGCCGGGAATGGTGTGCCGTCAGGCAGAAACAGCGGGATAGAAAGCACACCGGCAAGGGTTATCGCCCCGCGCACACCGGCAAATGATGCCAGCCACAGTTCACGGGTTGTATAGTGACTGAAATCCAGCGGTTTGCGTTTTAAGGTCAGGCGGCTGACGGTTTTCATCATCCATAACCAGCAGAAACGCAGCACCAGCAGAGCAAAATAGATAACAAAAACGGCGGTAAACAGCATCCAGGTTTCAACCGTCGGGTCTAGTTCTGCTTCAATAACAGATACCTGCCAGATCCCCGGCAGTTGCAGCCCGAGCATGATAAAGACCAGTCCGTTAAAGACAAACTCCAGCATGCCCCAGACATTATCTGCCCGCAGGCGCATTGCCAGTGGTGCATTACGGATAACACCGGATTTACTGATGGTCATCCCGGCGGCAACCGCGGCGAGGATACCGGAAAAACCGATGTGTTCCGCAATCAGATAAGAGGCGAACGGCAGCAGTAACATAAAGACGATTTGTGTTGCAGGGTCATCCCCGCTCCAGCGGCTCATCAGGCGCAGGGATTTACTGTACAGCCAGGTGACCGCGATCCCCGCCAGTAACCCGCCAATCGCAACTTTAAAGAATTCTATCGTGACGCCGGTGACAGTGAACACCATGGTACCCATGACGATTGCCACAGCAAACTTCAGTGCAACCAGACCGGAGGCGTCGTTCATCAGCGCCTCACCTTCCAGTATCCCCATCATCTGTTTCGGGATACGCCCTTTACCAACAATGGAAGAGAGCGCCACCGCATCTGTCGGTGACAAAACTGCTGCCAGCGCAAAGGCAGGTATCAGCTCAATCCCCGGCATCAGCCAGTAGATAAGATAGCCAATCCCGATAACCGTCACCAGCACCAGGAACAGCACAAGAATAGAGATTTCCCGCCCCTTTTGCATAAATTCCCGGGTCGGGGTTTTCCAGCCGTCAACAAACAGCAAAGGCGGGATCAGCAGAACAAGGAACAGTTCAGGGTCAAAGGTGACATGCAGACCAAATTGCGGGAAGGCAAGCAAAGCTCCCATCGCTATCTGAATGATAGGTAACGGAATGCGATACGGGATCATTTTGGTGAGAACACCTGACACCGACACCATCAGAATCAAAATAAGAATCGTAAAGAATATTTCCATATTGCCCTTACTGAACTGAGGGCAATGTGCCCGCTGACCAAAGAAAGATACCTATACCCTTATTCATTCAAACCGTAGGTTCGTTGGCGGTACTCAGCCCGCCGGGTCACATACTAATGTATGCTCCCCGGCGGTCGGAGCTTGCCGCCTGCCTGCATCTTGAATGACGTTGGGTATAATAACGACACAAAAAGCCGTAATAAGATGCCAAAGGAGAAAAATATTACCGTCTTCTGTCACTATCATACAAAAAAAACAGCGACGAATGCGTTATCCGTCGCTGCTATTTTATCTTCTCATGCCATCAGGGCGGGCAATTAATTAACATTTTAAGATAAATCGTACAAATACAGTGCATCGTCACCACCAGTCAATGTTCAGTGGCGGCTTATCACTCAGATGGACCAACCACCAGCATAAAATGCTACTAATGCAATCGCGATCAGAACAGTGCCGACATTCAGCTTGCGCCATTCCCCGCCGACAATCCGGCCAATCACTAATGATGCAAAGCCCAGCATGATCCCGGTCACAATGTTCCCGGTCAGAACAATAAAGACCGCACACAGTAATCCGGACATTGCGCCGACGAAATCACCAAAATCCAGTTTGCTGACATTGCTTAACATCAGCAGACCAACATACATCAGTGCCGGTGCGGTTGCATAAGCAGGGACCAGGTAAGAGAGTGGCGAGAGAAACAGGATAAGCAGAAACATGACGCCGACCACTGTCGCCGTAAGCCCGGTACGACCACCAGCTGCGGCACCGGCAGCTGATTCAATATACACCGCCGCAGGTGCAGCTCCGACCATACCAGCCAGAATGCTACTGACGGAGTCTGTCGTCAGTGCGCGCCCGCCGCTGATAATCTGATTGTCTTTATCCAGCAGATTCGCCTGACCGGCAACCGCACGGATTGTCCCGGTAGCATCAAATACCGCTGTCATTACCAATGCCAGCACGGTCGGCAGAACAACCGGCTGCAAGGCACCTTTAATATCCATACTGAAGAAAAGAGACAGACCATCATCCCCGAGAGAAGGAAGCTTAAAGAAGCCCTGATATTTAACTGACGGATCAAAAATCAACCCGATAACGGAAATGGCGATAATCACCAGTAATACCGCGCCCGGCACTTTCAGTTTTTCCAGACCAAAAATAACCGCCAGACCCGCCAGCGCCATAATGACCGGAAATGAGGTGAAATCACCCAGGACAACCGGCATTCCGGCGAACGGGTTTTTAATGACTAAATTAATATTAGTTGCCGCGATCAGCAGCAGGAACAGGCCGATACCGATCCCCGTGCCGTGAGCTATTCCCAGGGGAATATTGCGCAGGATCCAGGTGCGGATGCCGGTCACGGAAATCAGGGTAAACAACACCCCCATCAGGAAAACAGCGCCGAGAACAACCGGAATAGAAATATTCTGTCCGATAACCATACTGAATGCGGTAAATGCAGTCAGGGAAATGGCACAGCCGATAGCCATCGGCAAATTAGCCCATAACCCCATCAGCAGAGAGCCTAATCCCGCGACCAGACAAGTTGCGATAAAAACAGCCGTATGCGGGAAACCCGCCTGACCTAACATCCCCGGTACAACAATAACGGAGTAAACCATCGCAAGAAATGTGGTCATCCCGGCTAATACTTCCCGGCGGACAGTTGTGCCGCGCTCGGTTAATTTAAAGAAACTGTCTAATTTGCACCCACTCTCTGGCTGTGTCGCGGACATGTAATCACCTGTGTTAATGAATTCGTTTCACATCAGCGTAAACGATTGCGTTTTACTGAAAACTGACATGTGCCGGATAAAAACAGAACCGGACAGACAGGACGCAAACGTTTGGCTTTTAACTGACAAAAAGATGTGATTTTTGAAGCAAACGATTATCTTAGGAAAAATCACTATAATCAAGGCTCAAACCGGGAATTTTTTCATATAGAATCGCCCCGCGCGGTACTATCGTGTTTTCCGGTTACTGACAGCAGGTTTAATAATGAAACTGATAATCATAAAACTGAGTACATCGTTCTTACCTGCTTTTTTACTGTTTGCCGGGCTGAAGGCTGCACAGGCGGCGATCACCCCACTCAGCCCGGATACCTGCCGCGCCCTGAGCGCGCTCAGTATTATTGCGCCGGACAACCCGGTGCCTTGTAAACGTCTGGTCAATGTGGATGTGAAATTTATTAATTTTCAGGGCGAAACACAGACCGGAACCATCACTGTGCTGGATGTGACAGCACCCGAAACACAGGCGCTGTTTGCGGATTTGTACCGGAAAAAATTCCCGCTGCACACGGTACAGCCCATTGATGTCTTCGGCGGGGATGACGAAGCGTCTATGGCGGCAAATAATACCTCTGCGTTTAACGGACGCCGCCAGGTCAACCAGAAAGCCTGGTCAAAACACGCTTACGGCGTGGCAATTGATATCAATCCGCAACAAAATCCTTACCGCTTCCGGGACAAGAACGGACACATCACCCTCAGCCCGCCGGGGTCTGCCGGCGCACTGAATAACAGAGAAAATATAAGCAAAGGCAGGATTGAAGCTGTTTTACCGCTGATTTTCAGTCATGGTTTTCTGCGCTGGGGTGGTGAATGGAAAAACCCGGTGGATTTTCAGCATGCCGAGATTGGCAGTTTTACCTTTATTAATCATCTTATTGCACAACCGCTGCCCGCAGCACAAGCTGAATATGCCGCGTATGCGGCCCGTTACCGCGACTGTTTCAGTAAAAGCCGGGTAACGGATGAACTGCAACGCGCCCGGCAATGTGCTAAAAAAAATCTGCGCTGAACATCTGTGGTGCGCCGAACATCAGCGCACCAGATTACTGATAAGCAAAGTCAGCCCCGCCAGCAGAATCACAATATTCAGGAAGCGGAAAAACGCCTCTTTCGGGATGCGCATGGTAATGTGCCGCCCCAGTACAATACCGGCAATCATCGCGGGCAGAAACATCAGAGCCGTAATCGCGATTTCACTGTTCCAATAGATCCCCATAATCAGGAAAATAATCACGCGGGTTAATGTACTGAAGCCAATCAATGTCGTCTGCGTGATACGAAAGCGGTTTTTGTCCTCGATCCTTCCGGCGAAATAGATGGCATACACAAACCCGCCCGCACCGAACAATGCACTTAAAATCCCCCCGCCTATCCCGAACGGAACAATATATTTCTGCGAATAATGCCGAGCGCCCTTCTTAATAAAGAGGGAATACAGGGCATACAGCACAATAAACCCGCCGAGGAACACCGCGAGCATATCCGGATGCGTTTTCAGTAATATCGCCGCGCCTATCAGACTCCCGCCTATCATCAGCGGTACCATCCACTTCAGTTCACTGAAATCCGCTTTGCGCCCGTCGCGGGTGACATTAATCACTGCTGCGCCCAAATCCATCAGCGCCAGCATCGGCACAATATGAGAGACCGGGATAAAAAAAGCCAGAACCGGGCTGGCTATCAGCGCCGAGCCGAACCCGACCATGCCAAAAACCCAATAACCAAAAAAGAGTGTGACAAAACAAATCAGAAAATCTGCCCATGGCAGGGTGTAGATCATAGTGGGAGTCCGTTTATTAACATATATTAATTATACCCATACCGGATTTCTTCATCCGATAAAATCACTATCTGATACATTTTCTCCGGATAATCGCGGCTTACCGTCGTATAGCAAGTATGCAATACTAACAGGATTATCCTGCTGACTTCATTGGTATCCATTCAATTATGCATAAAACCAGTGCCCATATCGGCCAGAAAGTGAAATTACTGCGCCAGGCGCGTAACCTGTCGCTTAATGACCTTTCAAAACTCTCCGGCATCTCGAAAGCCGCATTATCCAAACTGGAATCCGGTGATTCCAATCCGCGCATTGATACCCTGGAAGCCATCGCCGTTGCTCTGCGTTTTCCGCTGGGTGATTTGTTTACCGCCAGTAATGAAGGTTATCCCCGCTATGAACAAAACAAAACGTTCAAAGGGGAGTATGCAGAAGATTTTAAATTCCGTGTCGGAATGGGGAATATTTCTGAGATCTGGCACCTGAAAATGATCCGTGGCGCGATTATTAACAGCCCGGCGCACAGTACCGGCACTCACGAACACATCCTCATCCATCAGGGCACACTGATGATGCGCTTTAATGAGGATCTGACTGTTCTGCTGGAACCGGGTGATTTCTATGCCTTTTCCTGTGATATTCCCCACTCCTATATCTGCATGGAAGGGGAACTGAGCGGCACGCTGGTTATGTCCTATTCACATATCGGACAAACATCACCTTAGTAACATTCTATACCCAACGTCATTCAGGATGCAGGGAGGCGGCAAGCTCCGATTGCCGGGGAGCATACCCCGGCTAGCGGAGTACGGCCAACGAACCTGCAGTTTGAATGAATAAGAGTATAAAAGAAAAAAACCGGGCGGGTCAGCGTCCGGTATTATCACTCTGCGGAATGTATTTGCTTAGTTGCTCGAAAATACTGATATCTTCGTTGTACTTCACACCCTGCACATCTTCCAGTTTTTCCACCTGACTGACCATCTGGCTCAGACGATCATCAGATTTCACCAACAGCCAGATATGGCTTTCATCCTGTCCCGGCAAAGGCAGACAGAGAATTCCGTCTACGTTGAATGCTCTGCGGGCAAAGAGTCCGCAAATGTGAGTCATGACGCCGGGATGGTTGCGTACAACCAGTTCCAGCGCGATTGGCTGATTATTTTTTTCCATTATTTTATTCTCCGTCATCAGGCACTGACCATATCGATATTGGCATCACCGGGCAATACCATCGGCCACACTTTTTCACAGACATCGATTAACGCGTGGATCAGACACGGACCGGGGCGGGAAATCGCCGCCTGCAATGCCGCCGTCGGGTCATTCTCTTTGTTCAGATCACAGGTCTGCAACCCGAATCCTTTCGCTATCGTAATAAAATCAGTCTGATATGGATAGGCAGACGCAACAATATGCTCATTAAACATCAGTGTCTGCTGCTGGTGAACCATTCCCAGCGCCTGGTTGTTCATCAGAATAATTTTGATATCCAGATTATGCTCTGCGGCAGTCGCCAGCTCCTGAATATTCATCATAATACTGCCATCCCCGGTAAAGCAGATAATTTTACGGGAAGGCTCTGCCAGTGCCGCACCAATAGCGGCGGGTAATCCGAACCCCATAGTGCCCAACCCGCCGGAGGTTAACCACTGACGCGGACGGCATAACGGATACGCCTGCGCCACCCACATCTGATGCTGCCCCACATCCGTGGTAATAATGGCATCATTGTCAACCGCGTCGGCTACGGCGGCGATCAGCCCGAAATGCGATAACGGATCCTCATGATTTACCTTAATCAACGGAAACTCATGTTTGATCTGTGCAATATGGTCGTTCCACTCCTGACGCGGATTAACCTCAATCTGTGGCAGCAGCATTGCCAGCACCTGTCCGGCATCCGCATTCACCGAGAGATCCGGTTGCTTGATCTTGCTTATTTCCGCCCGATCAATATCCACATGAATAATTTTGGCATCAGGACAAAACTGCTCTGCCTTGCCGATAGCGCGATCATCAAACCGCGCGCCGATCACAATCAGTAAATCGGATTCCTGCAAAATCATATTGGTATAACGCGCGCCGTGCATGCCCAGCATACCGAGATACAACGGATGCTTCTGCGGGATGGTTCCCAGACCCATCAGAGTCATGGTGACCGGCAACCCGGCACGCTCAGCAAAGCTCTGAACCATCTGCTGAGATTGCGATGCCACAATACCGCCGCCGATGTAGAGGATCGGGCGCTTAGCCTGATTAATCATCGCCGCTGCTTCAGTGACTTTTTCAGCATCAAACAACGGCAGCGGATCTTTCGGCATGATTGGCGGTAATTCATCAATTTCAATGATAGCTGACTGAACATCTTTCGGTACGTCAACCCACACCGGTCCCGGACGCCCTGATTCCGCGATCCGGAAAGCATCAGCAATAATTCCCGGCAAATCCTGTACGTTACGAACCAGATAGTTGTGTTTAGTGATAGGGATGGACATACCGTAAGTGTCCACTTCCTGGAACGCATCAGTGCCTATCATCGGAGAAGAGACCTGAGCTGTGATACAGACCAGCGGAACAGAATCCAGCTTGGCATCGGCAATTGCCGTCATCAGGTTCGTCGCACCCGGCCCGCTGGAAGAGATACACACCGCTGCTTTCCCGCTCGTTCTGGCTATCCCCTGTGCGATAAACCCGGCACCCTGCTCATGACGCGCCAAAATATGCCGGATACGGCTTTTCCCCAGTGCATCATACAGTGGCAGCGCCGCTCCCCCCGGGATACCGGACACCGTCGTGATGCCGTGTTGTTCTAACATGCGGATAATTAATTCCGCACCCGTCATCCGGGTTTTAGCCTGAGTGTCTTGCGAAGCTCCCATAACATAATCCTTCTCTTACAACCGGTTCAGTTTCGCGGAGCCTGATATAAAAAAACCCCGCTCGGTTTACGCCGGCGGGGTTAGTGATCTTCTTGCTGATCCCAGCCCGTTACGGCGCGTTGCCGACCACCACCACTACCACACGCACGACGACAACCGCGTCTGATAGCGCGGTTGTTAGTAGTACATTTTGTGGACGGATGAATGGTTTCACGGGGTATCTCTCAACAGTAATTGTGTATGAATAAATATCGTTGTGTATCTTAAAAAAACATAAGATCGAAAGCGGTACAAGCCTTTTCTGATTTATTTTGTAATCCGATGCTAAATTGTGATGAGCATCACATGTAAATCACTGCTGATAAATTGAAAAATAAATAACACATTGATTTATAATAACATTACAAAAAACAGGCTATTGAGTAACAGATGAAAATAGTATCAATCACACAGAAAAGCAGAGGTAAAAAAGGATATACGTTCCATTATCCGGAATAAAAATGGCATGTTTATAGAAATAGCAGAATTATCGGTTAGTACTCAGGAGAAAAAATCAGCATCCGATCACAAAATCATCTTTAGTGACTAAAAAATTATATTTTATTACTTTTACTGCTCATCCTGCTAAAAACAGCAGTTTACTCATACGATGAGCGGAGTAACTTAACCATTATCAGTTTGTGGTATTTTTGTTATATTTGGCATAATAAGTTACATTTAAGTTACAAATAACGTTTGAGTAGCCATATTTTCGTGATACAAATCACAAAAAATAAATACAATGATTGCCACCTTAAACTATTACCGGTAAAACGGAATCCGACACATGCTCTTTTAAACCTCTTATCATACTTTAATAATAAACAGATACCATAATGCATAATTACCCAATGATTTCATTGGGTTTTCTTTTAAAAAAATAAAAAACATCAGATAACACTATATTAAAAATACCCGTTACGATTAAAGAATAGGGCTGACAGGATAAAAAAGGTAGTTAAAAGATAGTTAAAAGGTAGTTTCGATATCAAAAGTAAAATAATGCACCCGTTAACCCGGGCTCCTCATGTATTCATCCAACGGCATGAGATATTACCCCTTAATTTATCACCCGATAAATAAGGGGTATTCTTTTAGCAATCAAAAGTTTTAGCTGTCAAAAAACAGAACGAAGCGGGTGTATACCCAACGTCATTCAAGATGCAGGCAGGCGGCAAGCTCAGCCCGCCGGGGAGCATACATAAGTATGTGACCCGGCGGTCGTCGTTCCGCCAACGAACCTGCAGTTTGAATGAATAAGGGTATAGCGTGATTGCGTATGTTCAGATTGTCCTGATATCCCGGCGGCAAAACACTTGTTATATTTTATTCACCCACAAAAAACACCTACGTGATATTACGCAGAAAAATCGTACTGATGCTGGTTTCATTAATTCTGAAAAAGAGTCTATTTCATATTTAAATTCATGTGTAACGCATCAGATGATGAAATTCCGGCAGAAAAATACAAAGGATCCACATTAAGACTAATCATTATTTATCTGCCTATATAAAGGAATATATTCATTACTCATTCAGAACAAGGAGCGTTTTCATGTTAAAAGTCTATGTTTGGTTACCGACAAAGAAATCGGCGGGTCATACCTCTATTTCATTTCGCAATAGTTATGTCAGTATCCGCACCACAGAAGGTGCCGGTGTCAGCGACGTAAATATTCAGGCCAGCCATCAGGGCTCGTTTATCGGCGCACTGAAAGAAGATGTCACTGCTGAAGGCGGCCGCCAGCCACAAGTTATTACTATCAACGAAATCAATACTGAAAAACTCGCATTCTTTATCGCGAATATCAGTAACCATATCCCGCAATATCAGTTCTCACGTTATAATAACGCACACGTTGTAGCGGATTGCTTAACGGTTGCATGTAATTCAGGCTCCGGTGCCGCAGGTCAGTATTCAAAAACGGCCGGTGGCGCGCTGGGTAAAGGCGTTTGGACATCAACAGATGTTCTGCGTTATGCAACAGAGCTGTCTCTGAAGGCGTGATGTAATTTGCCTGCGGGCAGAATATCGTATTAATTAATAAAAACACCCCGTGAATATTATATATTCCGGGGTGTTTTTTTAGGTTTCATTTAAATACAATATAATAAGAATATATTATTCAGACAAAAAAAATACCCTGCATAAACAGGGTATTTTCAATGATGCCGAATCAGAACGGAATATCGTCATCGAAATCCATTGGTGGTTCATTGCTCTGTGGTGCAGCCGGTTGCTGCTGAGCCTGCGGGCGCGGAGCACTGCCGCCGCCGCTGAACTGCTGAGATTGCTGCGGCTGCTGTGGTTGTCCCCAGCTTCCGCCCTGCGATGGATTGTCACCACCGCCACTGTTACGTCCGCCCAGCATCTGCATGCTGCCGCCGATATTGACCACAACTTCTGTCGTATAACGTTCCTGGCCGCCCTGATCCTGCCATTTACGGGTCTGGAGTGAGCCTTCGATATAAACCTGTGAGCCTTTTTTCAGGTATTCGCCGGCGATCTCTGCCAGTTTGCCGAAAATCACCACACGGTGCCATTCGGTTTTTTCTTTCATCTCATTGGTTTGTTTATCACGCCATGATTCTGATGTCGCCAGTGTGATGTTAGTAACCGCACCGCCGTTAGGCATGTAACGCACTTCCGGATCCTGACCCAGGTTCCCGATAAGAATGACTTTGTTGACGCCTCTGCTGGCCATGAAATGCTCCCGATGAAATTGTTTAGAACGTATAAGGATCCAGTCTAACACGTCTGAGTGATATTTTTGAAACGCTAATCCCCTGCCACGATCCGCTTTTCAGATTTGCGACTCCTCTCTGAAATCCACCGCACAAATTGCAATCATCTGACAGGGAAATTCTGCTGAGATTATACACAGATTTCTTCCGGTACTGGATATCCATTCAGTAAATTGTATGTAATAATGTCAGGCTGAATTAATTAGTCGCTATCTGAAACTCCCGGGAAATGGTACATGGATAATATCGATATACGGGGCGCTCGCACCCACAATCTGAAAAACATCAACCTTATTATTCCGCGTGATAAACTGATTGTTATCACGGGGTTATCCGGATCCGGGAAGTCGTCCCTGGCCTTCGATACACTGTATGCCGAGGGGCAGCGCCGCTATGTGGAGTCACTCTCCGCTTATGCACGTCAGTTTTTATCACTGATGGAAAAACCGGATGTCGATCACATCGAAGGGCTATCCCCTGCGATTTCTATTGAGCAGAAATCCACATCCCATAACCCGCGTTCTACAGTCGGGACAATTACTGAAATTCATGACTATCTGCGCCTGCTGTTTGCCCGGGTGGGTGAGCCGCGCTGTCCGGATCATGGTGTTCCGCTGGCGGCACAAACTGTCAGTCAGATGGTCGATAATGTCCTGAAATTACCGGAGGGTCAGCGCCTGATGCTGCTGGCGCCGGTAGTTAAAGATCGTAAAGGCGAACACACTAAGCTGCTCGACAGCCTGGCGGCACAAGGATATATCCGCGCGCGGATCGACGGGGAGATTTGCGATCTGTCTGATCCGCCGACACTGGAACTTCAAATCAAACACACCATTGAAGTGGTGGTAGATCGCTTTAAAGTCCGTGATGACCTGGCTCAGCGCCTGGCGGAATCATTTGAAACCGCACTGACGCTCTCAGGCGGCACCGTTGTGATCGCCGATATGGAAGACAAAACCGCAGAAGAACTGGTGTTCTCAGCAAACTTTGCCTGTCCGGCATGTGGTTACAGCATGAGCGAGCTGGAGCCGCGCCTGTTCTCCTTTAATAACCCGGCAGGAGCTTGCCCGACCTGTGACGGTCTGGGTGTTCAGCAGTTTTTTGACCCTGAACGCGTGGTACAGAACCCGAATTTATCCCTTGGCGGCGGTGCTATCCGTGGCTGGGATCGCCGTAATTTTTATTATTATCAGATGCTGATGTCCCTGGCTTCTCATTATAAGTTTGATATTGAGTCGCCTTATTCTGAGCTGCCCGCGAAAGTACAGAAAGCGATCCTGAATGGTTCAGGTCGTGAATCAATCGAATTCAAATATTCAAATGACCGGGGTGATGTCACTGTCCGCCATCATCCGTTTGAAGGTGTGCTGCACAATATGGAGCGCCGTTATAAAGAGACGGAATCCATGGCGGTGCGCGAAGAGCTGGCCAAATATATCAGTAACCGCCCGTGTATTTCCTGCGGCGGAACACGCCTGAAAAAAGAAGCGCGTTTTGTATTTGTGGAAGACACCACGCTGCCGCAGATTTCTGATTTCAGCATCGGGCATTCACTGGAATTCTTTAATAACCTGAAATTCAGCGGGCAGCGCGAGAAAATCGCCGAAAAAATCCTGAAAGAGATTCAGGATCGCCTGAAATTTCTGGTGAATGTCGGGCTGAATTATCTGACACTTTCCCGCTCAGCCGAAACCCTGTCAGGCGGTGAAGCGCAGCGTATCCGTCTCGCCAGCCAGATTGGTGCGGGGCTGGTCGGCGTAATGTATGTGCTGGATGAGCCGTCAATCGGGCTGCATCAGCGCGATAATGATCGCCTGCTGGAAACCCTGGTGCATTTACGTGACCTCGGTAATACCGTGATTGTTGTTGAGCATGATGAAGATGCTATCCGCGCCGCAGATCATATTATTGATATCGGACCGGGTGCCGGTATTCACGGCGGGGAAGTTGTCGCGCAGGGTTCGCTGGACGATATCATCAATACGCCGGAATCACTGACCGGTAAGTTTCTCAGCGGCGAGCGCCGGATTGAGATCCCGGAGAAACGCAATGTGGCAAACCCGGAAAAAATGCTGACCATCACCGGCGCATGCGGTAATAATCTGAAAGATGTCACACTGAATCTGCCGGTCGGGCTGTTCACCTGCATTACCGGGGTTTCCGGCTCGGGTAAGTCCACACTGATTAACGACACCCTGTTCCCGATCGCACAAACTCAGCTGAATGGTGCAACAACGGTTACCCCCGCGCCATTCAAATCGGTGGAAGGTCTGGAACATTTCGATAAAGTGATCGATATCGACCAGAGCCCTATCGGGCGCACACCGCGCTCGAACCCGGCGACCTACACCGGTATTTTCACCCCAATCCGCGAACTGTTTTCCGGCGTTCCGGAATCCCGTTCACGCGGTTATACGCCGGGACGGTTCAGTTTTAACGTTAAAGGCGGGCGCTGTGAAGCCTGCCAGGGTGACGGCGTACTAAAAGTGGAAATGCACTTTCTGCCGGATGTGTATGTGCCGTGCGATCAGTGCAAAGGCAAACGCTATAACCGCGAAACCCTGGAAGTGAAATACAAAGGCAAAAGTATTCACGAAGTGCTGGATATGACGATTGAAGAAGCCCGTGAATTCTTTGATGCGGTTCCTGCGCTGGCGCGTAAATTGCAGACACTGATGGATGTGGGATTATCCTATATCCGCCTGGGTCAGTCCGCGACCACGCTGTCCGGCGGTGAAGCGCAGCGCGTGAAACTGGCGCGTGAATTATCCAAACGCGGCACAGGTCAAACTCTGTATATCCTTGATGAGCCGACAACCGGTCTGCACTTTGCGGATATTCAGCAATTACTGACCGTACTCCACCAGTTGCGCGACCAGGGCAACAGTATTGTGGTTATTGAACATAACCTTGATGTGATCAAAACCGCAGACTGGATTGTGGACTTAGGTCCGGAAGGCGGCAGCGGTGGCGGCGAGATCCTGATTGCCGGTACGCCGGAAGAGGTCGCAGAGTGTGAGCGCTCACATACAGCCCGCTTCCTGAAAACTATTCTGGAAAGAGGCTATTAATCTTTCGAAGATCTGAACATACCGCAGCCTGTCTGCGGTATTTTTTTGTCCGCATTCTTTGCTGATTGAATTTTGAGCACCCGGTGGTAATCTTTAAAGATATGCAACACGACTCAGTACAGGAGGCAATAATGGCAAGCGGCTGGGCAAATGACTCCGCAGTGCAGGAACAAATTGATGCCACACTGGATGATGCCGTTGCACGGGTGCGCAGCCAGTTAACACACGGAGAAAGTGCGCTGTTTTGTGAAGAGTGCGGTGACCCGATCCCACCCGCCAGGCGGCAGGCAATTCCGGGTGTGCAGTTATGTGTGAAGTGTCAGACGGAGTCTGATAAAAAGCAGGCGGTATACAGCGGATATAACCGCCGTGGCAGCAAAGACAGTCAGTTACGTTGAAATTATTCAGGAAGCCATGCCAAAAAAATTGTGAGGACGCCACAGTACCGCGAACAGTACAGCATACAGTGACTACCGGCGCCATCAGGAGCCACTTTGCCTGTGCGGTTTTTTGTATCAGCTGGTTAAAGTAGCCCCCCGGAACAGATTAACGAATAGTGAGTAAACACATACAGCAAAATGTGTATATCGCACGATTTAACCCGGTAATACGTTATAACGGTCTGAATCACACTATTTCAGTCATATTTGTGAAGCGCAGGAAGCCACAATAAAATAGTTATGGCATTATAACTATAAGCATCAATATGTGGTGCTAGATGATATTGCCAATATAAAACTTGGATAAACTGACATCACCATACTGAAAACATTGCTAAAAATAAGGGGCAACCCTAAAGATAGAGTAAATTTTAATGTGGATTCAGATGTCTCATGGGATGAAAGCACTGCTTCTGCCTAACTAACCAGGTTGACATAATGGGTCTTATCAGAAGTCAAAATGTAGCACCAATATTGGGATTATTTTTAATGCAGAGGGTCAGAAATGCCGGAAAACAGATACATCGGAAGTGCAACTGGTAAATCAAATTTAGGATCATCAATAACGCCCGTTTATGTTACCGTACCAAAGTTGCGTTTTTTTATGGAGCCGAGAGCATTATCATTGGCACCCGCGCAATCTATACCTGTCACCTCATCCCAGATAGCCGTACCAAAGCCCGTACCATCCACTTATCCGAAGGAAACCGCAGAGATTTTATCTCAGGTAGTTAAAGTCCCCAACCCGATAACCGTATTGTTCATGGGGATGTTTTATTCTCCGGCTGTAGCCGATGCGACACTCGATCGGATTGTTATTGGTCGTCCATTCGAAAAACGGTCGATTGTGGGCGGTTTTTCCCGGTCTGCATCGACCGTGTCCACGTATGATTATACGTCAGAAGCATTTCTCAGAGAAATTGCAGAAGCCGAAAGCACGGTGACAACACGCGTTCGTTTTCGGGTAGTTGAAGATGAAAACAGCGGAAATCCGAAAATTGTCGGATATGCGGTGGATGAGCAGAGCGGGTTAGATCGCGTTCGGGTACGTTTTGCTGAACGTCATGATGATGGAACTGTAACCTTTTCTGATCCGAATTTTACCGGTCAGTTTGTTTGGGATACCCATAACAATACCGCAGAGTACAACGATTATACGGCTCAGGATGTCGCTAAAAATCCGGATTTAGCGTTTCAGTCGGTGAAATTCAGCCTTGATAGCGGAAAGCGAGGCTCCATTATTCATGATGGCGGCGGGATTGGCAGCTATCTTCCGCCTACGCCGCTTCCTGAACCACAAAAAATCTGGAGTCTACCTACCCCGATTATAGAGCAACACGGCGCCTGGAGTTTACCGGGGCAACCGATAGAGCCAGCTACTGGCTGGACAGAATCGCTGCCTATTCATGAAACCGATTTTAATGATTACATCATTGTCGATCCGTTAGGAGAAGTATCGGCGATCTATGTTTTTTTTCAAAAAGAGCCGGTGACTGATTTGGAGGTGGATTATTACGAAAATTTTAAAGGGCGCTCCCGAAAAGGTCTGTATGAAATAGATCATATTCCCTCTAAAGCGGCTGTCAGACTATATTTAAAAAATAAATATCCAACTTTAACTGAAACACAATTAGAAAAAATAATTAGTCAGGTTGCATCAATTGCCATTCCTAAAGAAATTCATCAAAAATGCAGTGAAACTTATGGTGGTCGTAATAATGGTTGGGTTGACTTTGAGGGAGAAACACCTTTACGACGTAAGGAATTCGATGCTACAAATTTAAGGGAAGCCGTTGATCGAAACTGGGAAGCCAACAGGAAATGCCTGAGAAACGAAGGATATTCTGACGAATTACTGGATGAGAAACTGGCTAAAATTCATGAATTAAACGAAGCAATAGGATTATACAAATGAGTGTCAATATTGAAGCACTGGTACAGCGTTTAGGTGATACCTATGATGAACTTTATAAAGATGGATTAATCCCTTATAAAACTAAGCCACAAGGAAATTCTGGCGATGATGTTTTAAGTCTTAGAATGACTAAAGAGTATGTTTTTTTATCATTTGATAACCCATCTAAAAAATTATCACAAATCACAATTACTGTCATTCCGGATAATGTACGAAACGGATGGGTTTTTCCTAATAAAATTCCATTCGGACTAGAACAGGTTATGACTGACCGTTGGTTGTATAAGCATATAGGTAACCCAATAAGGCAAGCACCGGAAGATATAATTTTGAATATTCCTATAGGTAAAACAGAAGTTTTCAAAATAAAGTGCACGACTAATTCAGGTAAAGAACTCGCTATGATCATTAGTTTTCATCCAGAAATGAAACATTTTGCTCAGGATGTGACTTTTGAGTTATTAGAAGATCTGGAAGAACGTTGGAAAATATAGACTTATAGATGATGCTATCATTATCTATACAAATAACTTCCTATAGTTTTTTTAAAATCCGGATATGGTTATTAAAACCAAAAATCAGATAGAGAATTAGCGAAATGAAGCAAGGGGATTATACAAATGAGTGTGAATATTCAAGCGTTAGTGCAACGTTTAGGGGATACCTACGATGAACTTTATAACGACGGACTGATCCCTTACAAAACCAAGCCTCAAGGAAACTCAGGGAATGATGTTGTCACGTTAGATATGAAAAAAGAGTATGTTTTTTTGGCATTTGATAATCCCTCGAAGAAGTTAAGAGAAATCACAATAACAGTTATTCCTGATGATATGCGAAATGGCTGGCGATTTCCTAACGATATTCCTTTTGGACTAGAGCAAGTAATGACCAAATGGTCGTTGCGTGAACATTTGGGTTCTCCTATTCGCACTGCTAATGAAAAAATAGTTATGGGTATACCTTTAGGGAAAATGGAAGTTTTTAAGTTTAAAAATGATTCCTTAAGTCAGGATATTGCTATTTCTTGTCGTTATGGTTTTAAAAAGGTTAACGTAAAAGAAATTACTTTTGAATCTCTTGAACAACTAAATAATGAATGGAAGCAATAGAAGCACTAATGCCCCGTGGCAGCAAAGACAGTCAGTTACGTTGAAAGTGCGCGGAACCATATTATCCCGCGCATAACGGTTTTCTGTGCAGGATCAGCGGCTGACCGCTGCAAATGCCTGTGCGATCACATCCACATTATGACGATTCACCCCCGCCATACAAACGCGACCCGAGCCGACCAGATAAACCCCGTGCTGCTCCTTCAGGGCGGTAACCTGCGCCTGACTGAACCCGGTGTAACTGAACATGCCGCGCTGATGCAGAAGATGATCAAAATTTCTCTCCGGCAGTGTCCCTTTCAGGGTTTCCACCAGCACAGTGCGCATATCGGCTATCCGGCGGCGCATGGTCTCCACTTCTGTTAACCACTCCGCTTTCAGTGCTGAATCATTCAGCACTTCAGATACCAGTTTTGCACCATAAGACGGCGCACTGGAGTAGACACGGCGAACACCGGCTTTCAGTTGTCCCAGCACACACTCTGCTTCCTGCTGTGTCGGGCAAAGGACTGACAGCCCGCCGACGCGCTCGCCATACAGGGAGAAAATTTTCGAGAAGGAGTTACTGATAAAACACGGGATACCGGCTGCCGCCATGGCGCGGATAGCATACGCATCTTCTTCCATGCCTGCCCCGAAGCCCTGATAGGCAATATCCAGGAAGGGGATCAGCCCGCGTTTTTTCACGACCGCAGTCACTTTATCCCACTGTTCAGGCGTCAGGTCAGAGCCGGTCGGGTTATGGCAGCACGGATGCAGTAAAATGATGCTTTTTTCCGGCAATGTTTCAAACGTTGCCAGCATTTCATCAAATTTTACGCCTTTGGTCTGCGGATCAAAATACGGATAATAATGGGTTTTAAATCCGGCACCGGCAAAGATCGCCTGATGGTTTTCCCATGTTGGATCACTGAGCCAGACATCTGATCCCGGAAAATAACGATGCAGAAAATCAGCGCCGATCTTCAGTGCGCCTGATCCGCCGAGAGTTTGGATCGTCACTACCCGCCCTTCGCGGATCAGCGGACTCTCATCACCGAGAAGCAACGCCTGAATAGCGCTGCGATAAGATGCCAGCCCTTCCATCGGCAGATAAAGTGATGCGCCGTTGTCCTGCGCGATATAGCGCTGTTTCGCCAGTGCAATGCTGTTGAGTTGCGGAGTTACCCCGGATTCATCGTAATACAGACCAATACTGAGATTGACCTTATCTTTCCGGGGATCCTGTTTAAAATGCTCGACAAGCGTTAAGATCGGGTCGCCGCCGTAGGCGTCTACATGTTCAAACACAAGCGATACTCCTGATAGTTATTTTTCTCACTTCAGACCATATCGCGTCGTATTTTATTCGTCCAGATATTCCATCGCCACACGCGATGTCAGCTTGGTGATAAGCTCATAGGCGCTGATACCACTGACATCTGCAATATGCTCAACCGGCAGCGAATCCCCCCATAAAATCACTTCATCACCGGCTTTATCACTGCAATCCGGACCTAAGTCGATAGTAATCATATCCATGGAAACCCGTCCGGCGATCGGCACATTGCGCCCGTTAATCACCACCGGTGTACCTGACGGTGCACTGCGCGGATAGCCGTCACCGTAACCGACCGCGATCACACCGAGGCAAGTATCGCGTTCACTGACCCAGGTGCCGCCGTAACCTACCGGTTCGCCCGCTTTGTGTTTGCGAACGGCAATCAGGCGGGATTTCAGCGTCATCACCGGTTTCAGTCCGTACTCTGATGCATCGGTGCCGGTTTTCGGGGAAACACCGTAAAGAATGATCCCGGGGCGTACCCAGTCAAGATGCGCCTGCGGCCAGTAAAGGATCCCGCCGGAGGCAGAAATGGATTTTTCACCTGGTTTGCCATCGGCAAAAGCCATAAAGCGGGCAATCTGTGCTTCTGTCGGTTGAGGATCGTCTTCATCTGCCCGGCTGAAGTGGCTGATGAGATTCACCGGCTGCTTCACATTTTTGCACTGACAAAGGCGCTGATAAAATGCTTCGGCTTCTTCAGGACGCACACCCAGGCGGTGCATCCCGGTATCTATTTTCATCCAGACTTTTACCGGGTCTGATAATTCTGCCTGCTCCAGCGCCTGTAACTGCTCTTCAAAGTGAACCGCGACTTCCAGACGACTCGCAACAATAACCGGTAAATCTGATGCATCGAAAAAACCTTCCAGCAAAATGATAGGTTTTACAATGCCACCCGCGCGTAATGCATGTGCTTCACTTAACCGCGCCACGGCAAATGCATCGGCATCAGTGAGTTCACGGGCAATTTCGACTAATCCGTGACCATACGCATTTGCTTTGACCACGGCAACATGGCGGCTATCAGGTGCAAGCGCCCGGATCTGCTGCCAGTTGTGGCGCAGCGCACCACGGTCAATGACGGCTGTTGCCGCTTTCATAGGGGTTCCTTGGTTATGTGTGTTTGCTGTTGGTTTTATTGTCCGGGGTAATAATCCGCCTGCACTGTATTCAGGTGGATTATTCATCGTCATAACTCGGTCCGGCGTAGTTATCAAAGCGCGACCACTGCCCGTTAAACGCCAGGCGGACGCTCCCGATAGGACCATTACGCTGCTTACCGATGATAATTTCAGCAACGCCTTTTAAATCACTGTTTTCGTTATAAACTTCATCACGATAGATAAACATAATAAGGTCGGCATCCTGCTCGATAGAACCGGACTCACGTAAGTCTGAGTTTACCGGACGTTTTTCAGCGCGCTGCTCCAGACTACGGTTTAACTGAGAGAGAGCCACCACCGGCACCTGTAACTCTTTTGCCAGTGCTTTCAGGGAGCGGGAGATTTCCGCAATTTCCAGGGTTCGGTTATCGGACAGAGACGGCACCCGCATCAGTTGCAGGTAGTCGATCATAATCATACTCAATCCGCCGTGCTCGCGGAAAACCCGCCGGGCGCGGGAGCGCACATCGGTCGGCGTCAGGCCGGAAGAGTCATCAATATACATATTGCGCTTTTCAAGCAGAATACCCATGGTGCTGGAGATCCGCGCCCAATCCTCATCATCAAGCTGCCCGGTACGAATCCGGGTCTGGTCAACGCGGGAAAGAGAGGCGAGCATACGCATCATGATCTGATTGCCGGGCATCTCAAGGCTGAAAATCAGCACCGGCTTATCTTCTGTCATCGCCGCATTTTCACATAAGTTCATGGCGAATGTTGTTTTCCCCATGGATGGACGCGCTGCAACAATAATTAAATCCGAGGGTTGTAAGCCGGCCGTTTTTTTATCCAGGTCATGATAACCGGAAGAAACCCCGGTCACGCCGTCATGCGGCTGCTGATACAACTTTTCAATTCTCTCAACAGTTTCTTCGAGAATCGCATCGATCCCTTTCGGCCCTTCATTTTTATTGGCACGATTTTCGGCGATCTGAAACACGCGGGATTCAGCCAGATCGAGCAGATCTTCACTTGAGCGCCCCTGCGGATCATATCCGGCGTCGGCTATCTCATTGGCGACTGAAATCATATCGCGGATAACAGCACGTTCGCGGACGATATCTGCATAAGCGTTGATATTCGCGGCACTTGGCGTATTTTTTGATAATTCTGCCAGATACGCAAAACCACCGACATTATCCAGCTCGCCGCTCGTATCCAGTGCTTCAGACAGCGTGATCAGGTCAATCGGGCGGCTCTGCTCCAGCAGGCGCTGCATCTGGCTGAAAATAGTCCGGTGCGGGCGGCTGAAAAAGTCCTCGCTGGTCACACGCTCAGAGACATTATCCCAACGTTCGTTATCCAGCATCAGTCCGCCGAGAACAGACTGCTCAGCCTCCAGGGAATGCGGCGGTAATTTCAGCCCTTCCATCTGATGGTCGCGGGGTTTGTCGTTCTTGGTGTCCTTGGGATATCTGGCCATGAAACTCTCTTACTTGTCGATACGTCAGTCGGGGAGAATAGTCTGGTCCCGGAAGGGGGACTGAATGGGCTAGTATAGCCCTCATTTGCCGCCGATTGCACGAAGCTTGAGAAATTTTCAGTGACATGCAATTATGCAAAATACAATAAATCATCTGATTATCTCTTCTGCTTACTGTTTCCGCGGGATCCCGCAGTCAACCTGCATGTAATCCGCATGTAAGTAGCCAGTTTCTTTTCCGAATGAGGTTCCCTCCATGGCTAAACGTATTGAATTTGATGCTCCCGGCGGCGCTGATGTACTCGTATACCGCGATTTCACCCCGGCAGATCCTGCACCGGGTGACGTTCAGGTCGAAAATAAAGCGATCGGTGTGAATTATATTGATACCTATTTTCGCAGCGGACTATATCCGGCACCGGTTTCGCCATCAGGTGTTGGTTCAGAAGCCGCAGGTGTTGTGGTAAAAATTGGTGCCGGTGTTAAGTACATTAAAGTGGGGGATCGCGTGGTATACGGGCAATCTCCGCTGGGTGCATACAGTGAAATTCATAATGTACCGGAAGAAAAACTGGCTGTTCTGCCTGACGGGATAAGCTTTGAAACAGCTGCGGCCTGCTTTATGAAAGGCATGACCGCCTTTTACCTGCTGCGCAAAACCTATGAAGTAAAAGCCGGAGAAATTTTCCTGTTCCATGCCGCCGCCGGTGGTGTCGGACAAATTGCCTGCCAGTGGGCGAAAGCACTGGGCGCCAAAATGATTGGTACGGTCGGCTCTGATGAAAAAGCGCAGAAAGCAAAAGCCGCCGGAGCATGGGAAACCATTAACTATAATAAAGAAGATATTACTGAGCGCGTGCTGGCACTGACTAACGGCGAAAAAGTGGGTGTCGTTTATGACTCTGTCGGGAAAGATACCTGGCTGCCCTCTCTCGACTGCCTGAAACGTCGCGGTCTGATGGTCAGTTACGGTAATGCATCCGGCCCGGTAACAGGTGTTGATTTGGGCATTTTAAATAAAAAAGGTTCACTGTATGTGACCCGCCCTTCTGTCTTTGGTTATATCACTAACCGTGAAGAATTAAATGAAGCCAGCAAAGCCATTTTTGACCTGATCCTGAGCGGCAAACTGACTATTTCCATTCCGGTGGATCAGGTTTATCCGCTGAAAGACGCAAAATCAGCTCATCAGCGCCTGGAAAGCCGCGCAACAACCGGTTCCAGTATTTTAATTCCGTAATTACATTATCTGATAATCAAAAATGCCCGGCGCTTCAGTGAAAAGCCAGGCATTTTTTTAATGAATGATTTGCACGAAGGTATTCTGTGTTGTTATTCCGCGTTATCTTTTCGCGTAACAAATGCCAGCGCCGCTTCAATGACTTTCACATCCGCTCCCGCTTTATGTGCATTTTCACTCAGATGACGCCGCCACTGACGCGCGCCGGGAATGCCCTGGAAAATACCCAGCATATGACGGGTGACATGACCCAGATACATCCCCTTCGCCAGTTCTTCTTCAATATACGGGTACATGGATTCAATCGCCGCGATAGTATCAGTGACCGGCAACGCATCATCAAATAACGCATTATCCACCTGCGCCAGAATCGACGGGTTCTGATACGCTTCACGTCCGACCATTACCCCATCCATATATTGCAGATGAATTTTTGCTTCTTCTAAGGTTTTAACCCCGCCGTTCAGCGCCATTGTCAGGTGCGGAAAATCTTTTTTCAGCTGATAAACACGCGAATAATCCAGCGGCGGGATCTCGCGGTTCTCTTTCGGGCTGAGTCCGGAGAGCCAGGCTTTGCGGGCATGGATAATAAACATCTCACATCCCCCGCGATCCGCGACTGTACCGACAAAATCACAGAGAAACTCATAGCTGTCCTGATCGTCGATACCAATCCTGGTTTTCACTGTCACCGGGATATTCGTCACATCACGCATCGCGGCGACACAATCTGCAACCAGCCCGGCATTTCCCATCAGACACGCACCAAACATGCCATTTTGCACACGATCAGAAGGACAACCCACATTCAGATTGATTTCATCATATCCGCGCGCCTGTGCAAGCTTCGCACATTCAGCGAGTGCTGCCGGGTCACTGCCGCCCAATTGCAGAGCAACCGGATGTTCTGCCTCGTTATACGCCAGATAATCACCTTTACCGAACAAGATAGCCCCGGTCGTCACCATTTCTGTATACAAAAGGGCATGGCGACTGAGTTTACGGTGGAAATACCGGCAATGACGGTCAGTCCAGTCCAGCATCGGTGCAACGGAAAAGCGGTTGAGGTTCTTATAGCCGCTGATGGCGCGTGGTTGCTGGTTTTCGGTGGTTTTTTCTGTTGGCGTATTTTGGTGCATATTGGGTCTTTTATGTAAGTTTGCTTTATTGGCCCCCTGTCAGCCCCCGGAGAGACGGAATACAAATAAGGAAGCACATAACTGATGAGTGATTGTATCACAGAGCATGAGCTGCACACTGATCTGCAATCAGGACCGGATGCACAGTATATCCAGACACAATACATCACTCCGGGCGGAGGTGCCGGGCGGATATAACCCCGGATAATAAACGTGATGAATTTACCTGATAAATCGGATGACATCAGACTGATTACAGTAATGATGCTGCACGCGTTGGTCTGAGTTATTCTTATTCATGGGTAACAGTGGCTTGTAAAAAAACAAGCCCCGGAATTTTTCAGTGGCTTGTTTTTCTGGTTTGAAACTAATTAACCTATTAATATTATAAAATTATTCTTCTCTCTTTTTTATCTGCTCATTTTTACTGACCCGGTATGCATTCCACGCCAGCAATCCGCCGCACAGCATAACAATCGCCAGCGCTGATTTTGGCGGTAACGACGATACTATTGCGAGGAGTGCGAAAAATGCCCCGCCCGCCATCTGAATAAATCCGACTAATGCCGAAGCAACACCGGCTGTCTCTGAATAAGGTTCCAGTGCATAACTGGTTGCCGGACCCATAATAAACGCCAGTCCTGAACATGAAATAACCACAGGTAACATATACACCAACCAGTGGCGCTGAATATCAGCGGGCATCAGAAATAAACTTATTACCAGCACGGCACAGCCTGCAATCATCATTCCTCCGCCGGTAAACAGACAAACAGGACGGCCGGCTTTTTGAATAATACGGTTAGCAACCATACTGACAGCCATAATCCAGAATCCGTTAAAACCAAAAACAACTGAAAATAGCAGCGGACTAAGCCCTGCATCTCCCATTAATACTGTTGGTGCCAGGGAGACATACGTTAAAGCCATTCCCATAGTACCGGCATTTACCAGTGAGAATATTAAAAACCGCTTATTACATAAAATTGAAATCATAATTTTAAGCGGTTTTTCTTTTACCTCATTTTTATTTACAGGTCTGGTTTCAGGAAGATATTTAGTTATAAGAACCAGAACCACGACTGCATATAATGTCAGGAATCCGAAAGGTGCCCGCCATCCGTAATATTCAGCTAATATCCCACCCAATAACGGTGCTAACGCAGGAACAATATTTAGCGTTCCGTTTAAAAAACCAAAGGCACGAGCCGCTTCATTGCCGTTAAAACAATCACGTACACTGCTGAATGCAACAACAGACGTACAACAAACAGCAAGTCCCTGTAATAAACGGGAAATAATAAACATCGCGGGTGTGACAGAAAATACGGCTGTCAGAGAGCCGGATATATACAGAATAATACCGATGACAGCCATCGGCCTGCGTCCGAACCGATCAACAAGATACCCGGTTACCAACTGTCCAAGGCCTAATACAAGAATAAATAAGGATATTGTTGACTGGATCAGTGACTCGCTGCTGCCTAATCCTTTTGCTATCGCGGGGATAGTCGGCAGGTACAGATCGATACCTAATGGTCCGAGCAAAACCATAACAAGTAATAAAGGTAATAGATTTCGCATATAATAAATAATTCGCTAATTCTTTGACAAACATGAAGAATACACTAAACACTGCTTTTTTCAACAGTTTCACTTTCCGGACGTTATTACCAATAACCAAGTGAATACGACATTATCACACAGGAATATTATTTTCGTTTCATTTTATTTGTTTTTTACAAAATATGATGATCACCATAAAATAACACGTGCATGATGTACAAATAAAATAACAACCAATCAAGCCAAGATAATTAAATAGGATAACCTGTCAATATTACATTAATATATCCACATATTTACAAGCAGATATATTTATATGTTATTTCTGATAAACCGAAGCATAATGAAATTATTATTACAATTTATGGAAATTTTTTATATTATTTTATCTATTATCTATACCGGTATCCGCTCAATGGATTTAACAAATCTGCGTATACGCTGTGATGTATCCGGTATTTGTACCTCACTACATCAACCATGATGGCAAAGCCTGTCGCAGTAGTTTAATCACCCATTATGCACACATATCCAGCATCAATATCTTTATATTAGGTATAATCCCGAGTAAATATCAGAATATTCCCCTTACCCGTCATTCATGTAAGATGTTAAAACCCATGGATTATCCATAACAATATGAAATAGTTGAGGTTACCGTGTTCATACCTAGTTACGCCCGGGTGGATGTTTATATTTTGTTGATTTTTTGTATATATTACATATTAAAATGGTATCGATTATACTTTTTAAAGACCCCTTTTGAGGAAACAAATCCGTCAAGTTAAATTTCAATATTATTAATGACAACCGTTTATCTAAAATAATTTATGACAACATATGATAAATATGAGTTGGCGATGTTTATTGGCAAAAAAATAAAGTGTCAGCGTATTTCCCGATGCCTGACAGGAAGAGAACTGTCAATGAAAATTAATATCTCACAGCAACAGCTATCCCGATATGAAACGGGAGCGAGTTTAATTCCTCTTGATAAGCTATTAATGCTCGCTGACGTCCTGAATATTAATGTTAATTATTTTTTTGATGATACCCGTTGTGATGAAGAATAGGCTTTAATTTGACAAACATTAATATGTAATTAACCAGACTGACAGATGATAATGAGTAATAAAACAGATAATAACCTGAACATCAGCATCAGCGAGATGTACAAAATGGTCGGCGGACAGATTCGCAAGATACGTAAACTCACCGGTATCACCTCAACCGAACTTGCCGGGATGATTGGCGTATCACAACAGCAAATATCCCGCTATGAAAACGGCAGTACCAAAATTTCATTAGATATTATTCTGAGGATCTCACGGGTATTAAATACCTCTCCCTACTATTTTATTGACGATGGTCTGCTCTTTTTTATCCACCATCACCTTCCGGAGGAAAGTACTGTTCTGCACGACACAGATACCCTGCTGCCCGTAATAATAATATAGTCACCCCCGGATACCCGCTGCAATAACACAGCTCAGTGTTATTGCGGCCTTTAATTATGCCGGCAGTGTCGTGACATCAATCCACTTTGCATCAGTCAGTTCCGCCAGACGGGCAGGAGCAAGCCGTACTGCTGAATTAGCCGATCCCGCTGCCGGTAAAATAACCTCATACTGTTTCAGAGAATGATCCGCATAAACCACCAGCGGTGCGGGTAACCCGAAAGGACACGCACCGCCGACCGGATGCCCGGTAAAGAGAACAACATCATCAGCAGTCAGCATTTTAGCTTTGCAGCCAAACTGTAGTTTAAATTTTTTATTATCCAGACGGGCATCTCCTGCCATAACCACCAGGATAGCGCTCTCATCCGTCAGTTTAAATGAAAGCGTTTTACAAATTTGTCCGGGAGTCACACCATGAACCTCTGCGGCCTGTACCACTGTTGCGGTAGGCTGTGCGGTTTCAATAATCGTTATCTCCGGGGCGTGTGTGTTAAACCAGGTACGGACAGCATCAATACTCATTCAGGAACTCCTTTTGATTATTATTTGTTTTATTGTGTCTGCCCCTGAAAGCTCAACATAATTCGCCCTGAATTGGCAGCAGTTTTTTCGACAAAATAGTACCGGTTCCGGTTATTCTGCCGGAATTCATGCTAGAGTGAGTCGTTTATCTATTTATTGGTTAACGGAAGGCAATGTCATGCAACCTGTTGATATAACATCTTTATTAAAAAAAGCAGAAGCACTGTGTCAATCACGCAGTGTGCGCATGACCTCTCAGCGTAAAGCTATCTTACAACTGATTGCCGGGCAGCACGGCGCCATCAGTGCGTATGAATTACTGGATTTACTGCGGGAAACAGAGCCGCAGGCAAAACCGCCGACCATTTACCGCGGGCTGGAATTTCTGCTGGAACAAGGGTTTATCCACAAAATTGAATCAACAAACAGCTTTGTCATGTGTCCGCATTTTGATAAACCCAGCCACACCTCTGTTTTATTTATCTGTGATCGCTGCAATAGTGTGACTGAGCGGGATGGTGAACAGATTGATTCACAAATTAATCTGCTGGCAGATGCCGCACAGTTTCATATCCGCCATAGTGTGATTGAAGCGCACGGCTATTGCCGTCCCTGCTATGATATCGAATCCTGCACACACAGAGATAAATGTCTGCACGACCACGAAGAGCCGCATAAACGCGGGCGCTGAATAACAAAAAACCACAGGACCCGTCTCCGGCGCACTGTGGTTTTTTAAGCGATTTTACGTATTAACTCATTTCTGTCACTGAATCAGTTCCAGTCGCTGTTACGGATAACCCCGACAGCCAGACCTTCAACAATAAAGCTTTGTTCCCGTAAATCGACAACAATCGGGCTGAACTCTGCATTTTCAGCGTGAAGCTCAATTTTATTGCCTACTTTCTTAAACCGCTTAACGGTAACTTCATCTTCAATGCGGGCAACCACAACCTGGCCGTTATGCACGTCCTGGGTTTTATGCACCGCAAGTAAATCACCATCCATAATACCGATATCTTTCATTGACATGCCATTTACCCGTAGCAAAAAATCGGCGCTGGGTTTAAAGAGTGACGGGTCAACCTGATAATAGCTTTCGATATGTTCCTGCGCTAATAAAGGTTCACCTGCAGCCACGCGGCCAATCAGAGGTAAACCTGCATCGTCTTCTTCTTCCATAAGCAGACGGATCCCCCGGGATGCACCCGAGATAATTTCAATTACGCCTTTACGCGCCAGTGCTTTCAGATGCTCTTCCGCCGCATTCGGAGAGCGAAAACCCAGGCGGGCCGCAATCTCTGCACGCGTTGGTGGCATGCCCGTCTGCGCAATATGGTCACGTACCAGGTCATATACCTGTTGTTGCCGTGCCGTCAGTGCTTTCATTCCGCCCCCTGTTTGTTTATACAGTCAAGCTGTGAGTATATACAGGTATTTCAGGATTGGGAACCACAACATGAGGGAAATACGCGCACAACTGCATGTTTCATAAAAAATAGTCTGTCACAGTCGCTGAAAATAGCCGATAAACAGCATAATCCAGATAAACAACCCCAGTAATGACGCAACAAACACCGCCGCCGATCCCATATCTTTCGCCCGACCGGAAAGCGCATGGTATTCTGTACCGATCCTGTCAACAACGGCTTCAATCGCACTGTTAAGCAGCTCAATCACCACCACCAGCACCACGGACCCGACCAGTAAAATCCGCTCAATGGCTGAGAAGGATAATGAAAACGCAATAATCACAGCAGGAACAAGTGCCAGCAACTCCTGACGGATTGCTGCTTCATGCTGCCATCCTGCTTTCAGCCCTTTCCAGGAATAACCTGCTGCTTTAATTACACGTATAAAACCGGTATTTTTCTTCATTTTGGTCACTGTTTATTCATTGATTATCTGAAAATTTGCCGCTGATTTTTCACTGCGTTATTATTGGTGTAACACAGACCCGGCTTCGCCTTTCTGGTATGCTGAGCGTGAATTATCAACAAGAGGCTTCATACATTTATGTCACTCTGGCGTAAAATATACTATAACGCATTGAGTTTACCATTGAAATTATTGGTAAAAAGCAAGCCGATCCCGACGGATCCGGTCAACGAACTGGGGCTGGATACACAACATCCTACACTCTATGTTCTCCCTTATCATTCTAAGGCAGACTTACTCGCGCTGCGCCGCCAATGCCTCGCACAAGGTCTGCCTGATCCGCTGGAAGATAATACCATTGGTAATACCACATTACCGGGGTATGTCTTTATCGATGACGGCCCGCGGGTATTCCGTTATTACGCCCTGAATCCACGTAAAGATTCGGTCAATATTTTCCATTCGTATCTGGATCTGCACCGCAATAATCCGGCGCTGGATATTCAGATGCTGCCGGTTTCTGTGATGTTCGGCCGCTCTCCCGGACGCGAAGGACACAACGGCGTACCGCACCTGCGCTTATTAAACGGTATTCAGAAATTTTTCGCCGTTATCTGGCTAGGACGTGACAGCTTTGTGCGCTTTTCTCAGCCGGTTTCCATGGGTGCGATGGCATCTGAGCACGGCACTGACACTATTATTGCTAATAAACTGGCCCGTGTCGCCCGTATTCACTTTTCACGCCAGCGCATGGCGGCAATCGGTCCGAAACTGCCGGTTCGTCAGGAATTATTTAATAAACTGCTGAAATCCAAAGTGATTGAAAAAGCAGTTGAAGATGAAGCAAAAACCAAAAAAATCACCCCTGAAAAAGCCCGGCAAAACGCAGTATCGATGATGAATGAAGTGGCAGCCAACTTCACTTATGATGCTCTGCGTGTTGCCGACCGGGTGTTGCGCTGGACATGGAACCGCCTGTATCAGGGATTAAATGTTCATAACGCCGAGCGGGTACGCCAACTGGCGCAGGATGGTCATGAAATAGTGTATGTTCCCTGCCACCGCAGCCACATGGACTATCTGCTGCTCTCTTATGTGCTTTATCATCAGGGGCTGGTGCCGCCGCATATCGCAGCAGGGATTAACCTCAATTTCTGGCCTGCCGGTCCGATTTTCCGCCGTCTCGGGGCATTCTTTATCCGCCGGAGCTTCAAAGGTAATAAACTCTACTCCACGGTTTTCCGCGAGTATCTGAGTGAATTATTCTCACGCGGCTACTCGATTGAGTACTTTGTCGAAGGCGGACGCTCACGGACAGGTCGTCTGCTAGAGCCGAAAACCGGTACGCTTTCCATGACTCTCCAGGCGATGCTGCGCGGTGACTCCCGCCCTATCACGCTGGTGCCGGTATATATCGGCTATGAGCATGTGATGGAGGTGGGTACTTACGCAAAAGAGCTGCGTGGTGCCACCAAGCAGAAAGAAGGTTTTATGCAGATGGTGCGCGGACTGCGCAAACTGCGTAATCTCGGTCAGGGTTATGTGAACTTCGGGCAGCCAATTCCGCTGTCCCAGTATCTGACCCGCCGGGTACCTGACTGGCGCGATGCGATTGACCCTGTCGAGCCACAGCGCCCGTCCTGGCTGACGCCGACAGCAACCGCGCTGGCAGGCAATATTATGGTTAACATCAATAATGCCGCCGCCGCAAATGCCATCAATCTGTGTACCACAGCCCTGCTCGCATCACGTCAGCGCTCACTGACCCGCGAACAGCTGCTTGAACAGCTTGATTGCTATCTGCAACTGCTGCGCAATGTGCCTTACTCACCGGACAGTACCACGCCGGACAAAACAGCGGAAGCACTGCTGGAACACGCATTGCAGATGAATAAGTTTGAGGTTGAGAAAGACAGCCTCGGCGATATTATCGTTCTCCCGCGTGAAACTGCCGTTCTGATGACATATTACCGGAACAACATCTTGCACATGCTGGTACTGCCGTCGCTTATCGCCAGTATTCTTATTCATCACCGCCGTATCAGCATTGATACAATCCGTGAACATATCGCCATGATCTATCCGCTGCTGAAAGCAGAATTGTTTATGCGCTACAGCCGGGAAGAGCTGCCGGATATTCTCGACACCATTATTGATGAACTGTGCCGTCAGAAGCTAATCTGTCGTAAAGACGATAACATGCTGGTGATTAACCCGGCGCGTATCCGTCCGTTACAGCTGCTGGCCGCCGGTATACGTGAAACGCTGCAACGTTATGCGATCACACTGTCGCTGCTGAATGCCACACCGGAAATCAGCCGCTCAACACTGGAAAGGGAGAGCCGGACTCTGGCACAGCGCCTGTCTGTCCTGCACGGGATCAATGCACCTGAATTCTTCGATAAAGCCGTGTTCGCCACTCTGGTCGGCACACTGCGCGAAGAAGGTTACATCAATGACAGCGATGACATCATTGAGGCCAATGCACAGGAGTTCTACAACGTGCTGGCGGAGCTGATGTCACCGGAAGTACGTCTGACCATTGAGAGTGTCAGTCTGGAAGCGGAGCACGACGAAACAGCACCACAAGAGCCTGATGCGCCATTACCGGCAGATGATGCCGATGATAATGACGATAAAACACCTCAGGGCTGATCAGTTCTGAGAACAAAAAAAGGTGGCCGGGTATCCCGTCCACCTTTTTTATTACCCGCTATACCCTTATTCATTCAAACCGCTGGTTCGTTGGCTGCGCTCAGCTAGCCGGGTCACATACTTATGTATGCTCCCCGTCTATCTTCTCTTGCCGCCTGCCTGCATCTTGAATGACGTTGGGTATATACTCTGTTACAGATAACTGACCAACATGCCGAGAAACAAAATAAACCCGACATAGTTATTATTCATAAATGCCTGGAAACACGGGTCGCGTTCGCGATCAGCCATCAATCTCTGCTGATACACAAATAGAGCACCCGCCAGCAGCAACGACCAATAGAAAATCCCTGAGAGATTAACCATCACTCCAATCCATAGCAACATTAAAATCATCACCAGCTGTAATACTCCGATGATCATTTTATCAAAGCGCCCGAACAGAATTGCTGTCGATTTCACGCCAATTTTTATATCGTCGTTGCGATCCACCATTGCATACTGCGTATCATAAATCAGTGACCAGACAATGTTGGCAGCAAACAACAGCCAGCACACCGCCGGCAGGGATTCACTGACGGCGGCAAACGCCATCGGGATAGACCAGCCGAATGCCGCGCCCAGTACCACCTGCGGCAGATGGCTGACCCGTTTGACAAACGGATACACCCAGGCCAGTGCCAGCCCTGCGACAGAAAGCCAGATAGTCATGGTATTGAGTGTCAGCACCAGCCCGAACGACGCAATGACCAGAACCACAAATAAAATCTTGGCTTCTTTTTCAGTAACATCGCCACTCGGCAGCGGTCTTTTTTTTGTCCGCTCCACTGCGCCGTCAAATTTCCGGTCAGCGAAATCATTAATCACACAACCGGCAGCACGCATACTGAATACGCCAATCGTAAAAATAAGCAGGATCCGCCAGTCAGGAATGCCTTTGGCAGCAATCCACAGGGCCCAGTACGTCGGCCAGAGCAATAAAAGGGCGCCGATAGGTTTATCTATCCGCATCAGGCGGCTGTATGCCTGCCATTTGCGATGCACCATGCTTTGTTCCACGTTAATCTTCTCCATGATGTTCGCTTACAGAATATGCCGGGGACGCCGGCAAAAAAATTTCAGTCAGTAACAGTGGCTTACCGGCAAGCCGCAACCGCGAGCAGCGCGCCCAGTTATGTTCTGACTGCCCGAAGCGGATATAATCCCGGGTCAGGCAACCACTGGTAAATAAATAGCGACCGAGAGGCACATTGCCCATCTGCAATAATTGCCGCTCCTCACCTGTCAGTGTCTCTTCCGGTACGACTGTCCTGCCGGTCAGCCAGGCAATCCCGTCGCCGTACAACACCACTTCCCGCAGCCAGTAACGCGCACTATCGGGCAGATTCATCTGCTCTTCTTCCGTCAGCGCATCGCGGGAAATATATTTTTCACAATACGGCATAGCCGTCACTTCGGTACAGTGCTGTTCAAAACGCCCGGTCATCGATCCTAATTCTACCAGCCAATCCAGTACTATTGCGGGGATCGTATCCGCATTATCAAGCCAGAGGATCGGCGGCGTGGGTATTATTTTTGTTTCCACTCATGAAACTCCGTGGTGTCGATCCGCCTTTTGTTCCCGTATTTGCAGATGAAATTACGTGTTTTGGTCATACTAACCATTATTTATCCGGTGAACAGGAAGCACGATAAGTGTCCGGATATACTTTAACAAAATCAGGGATGAAATGAGTGAGTTGATGAAAATATTTTGTCATAAATAAAGCCGCGCTGCACAACGGCAGAGCGGCTTTGTTCAGAAATTGATATACCCGGGATACCGGTTACAAGAAAACTCAGTTCTGACGCCAGTCTTTGAACCGGTTAATTAATCCGTTCGTTGAGCCATCATGACTATCCACCGGCGAGCTGTCCGCCAGTTCAGGCAGAATACGATTTGCCAACTGTTTACCCAGTTCAACGCCCCATTGGTCGAACGAGTAAATATTCATGATCGTGCCCTGAACAAAAATTTTGTGCTCGTACATGGCGATAAGCGCCCCCAGACTGAACGGCGTAATCGATTTCAGCAAAATAGAGTTTGTCGGACGGTTGCCTTCAAACACTTTAAAGGGCGCGACATAATCCATGTCTGCCGGGTTTTTGCCTTGCGCGGCAAACTCCGCATCCACCTGCTCACGGGTTTTACCGAATGCCAGCGCCTGCGTCTGAGCAAAGAAATTCGACAGTAGTTTGTTGTGATGATCCCCCAGCGGATTATGGCTCTGCGCCGGTGCGATGAAATCACACGGAATAAGCTTGGTTCCCTGATGGATCAACTGATAAAACGCATGCTGCCCGTTAGTTCCGGGTTCACCCCAGATAACCGGTCCTGTCTGTTGTGTCACTGCGTTTCCGTTGCGATCAACAGATTTCCCGTTGGACTCCATATTGCCCTGCTGGAAATACGCGGCAAACCGGTGCATGTATTGGTCATACGGCAGAATCGCTTCTGTCTCTGAACCAAAGAAATTGTTGTACCACAGACCAATCAGCGCCAGCAGTACGGGGATATTCTGTGAGAACTCTGTCTCCGTGAAATGTGTATCCATGGCATACGCGCCATCCAGCAGTGCCGTAAAATTGTCATAACCGACAGACAGCACAATGGACAGGCCAATCGCCGACCATAAAGAATAACGCCCGCCGACCCAGTCCCAGAACTCAAACATGTTGTCAGTATCAATGCCGAATTTTGCGACCTCTTCCGCATTCGTGGAGAGCGCCACAAAATGTTTTGCAACCTCCGATTCATCTTTCGCTTTTGCCAGGAACCAATCACGCGCAGAATGGGCGTTGGTCATGGTTTCCTGTGTGGTAAAGGTTTTCGAGGCAATAAGAAACAGTGTGGTTTCCGGGTTCAGTGTTTTCAGGGTTTCTGCGATATGTGTTCCGTCAACATTTGAGACAAAATGCATACCAAGATGATTTTTATACGGTTTCAGAGCTTCTGTTACCATATACGGACCCAGATCTGAACCGCCGATACCGATATTGACCACATCGGTAATCGCTTTGCCGGTATAACCTTTCCAGCTGCCTCCGATGATCCGCTCACTGAACAAACGCATTTTTTCAAGCACGGCCCGGACCTGCGGCATCACATCCTGCCCGTCCGCCATGACCGGTGTATTATCCCGGTGGCGCAGCGCGGTATGTAACACGGCACGGTTTTCTGTCCGGTTAATATTCTCACCGGAAAACATGCTGCGGATTGCCCCGCGCACATCACACTCTTCAGCCAGTGAAAGCAGTTTATCCAATGTTTCCTGCGTGATGCGGTTTTTCGAGTAATCCACCAGCATCTCTTCACCAAATGCAGCCGAAAAACGGCTGAACCGGTTATCATCCTGCGCAAACAAATCACGCATGTGCACAGATTTGATTTCGCTGTAATGTTGTTCAAGCGCCTTCCAGGCCGCAGTATCGACGGGGTTAATATTTTTCATTGCAGCTCTCTTTTTATTGAAAAACTGAATCGTGTCAACAAAGTGTACTCTGTCCTGACGATAAAGGTGTTATGCGTCTGTCATTCCGTGATATTGCTCAAAAAACGGAGCCAAATCCTGTGCTGAACCGACTATCGCAAAAAACGATAATTCAGCCGCCATTATGAAAGATATTGATTATCCGCTAATCAATATTGACTCATTAAGGCAATACAGATAATTCTATCAGTGTAACACAGCTCACATTTTTCATTTTACGGGATAAGGAATTCATTATGGCGTCGGCATCTTCCTCACCTGCTACGCAGGTTATCGCAAAATTCGGTGGTACGAGCGTGGCAAATTATGAAGCCATGCGCAAAAGTGCCGGGGTCGTTATGCAAAGTCCCGGTGTGGCGCTGGTTGTTTTATCAGCCTCAGCAGGTATCACGAATGCACTCATCGAACTCGCTCAGGGATGCTCCCGCACACAGCGGGAAAAATACCTGCAACAGATAAGCGATGTGCAATACGCCATTTTGTCACAACTCCCTGAAAATGAGTCTCTGCAAACAGAAATTGCCCGCCTGCTGAGTAATATTGCAACCTTATCTGATGCGGCGGCACTGGCAACATCCAGCGCTTTGGTAGATGAAATTGTCAGCCACGGCGAAATAATGTCGACTCTGCTGTTTACTGACGTACTCCGTGAACAGGGAGCGTCGGCACAATGGTTTGATGTCAGGGATGTCATGCTGACAGATGATTGCTTCGGACGCGCAGAACCGGATACCGCCGTGCTCCGTACCCGGTGTGATCAGATACTTGCGCCTCTGCTGGCGGGCGGCGTAGTGGTCACTCAGGGATTTATCGGACGGGAGAGCCGGGATCGCACCACCACACTCGGACGCGGCGGCAGCGATTATACCGCCGCACTTCTGGCAGAGGCCCTCAACTGTCAGCGGGTGGATATCTGGACAGATGTGCCGGGAATTTATACCACAGACCCGCGCATTGTGCCGGATGCCTATCCTATTGATCATATTACCTTTGATGAAGCCGCAGAAATGGCAAACTTCGGTGCGAAAATTCTGCACCCGGCCACATTACTACCGGCGGTACGCAGCGGTATCCCGGTGTTTGTCGGCTCCAGTAAAGAGAGCGGCGCGGGCGGCACACTGGTATGTGACAATGATCCGAACCCGCCATTGTTCCGTGCGCTGACGTTGCGCCGCCAGCAAACCCTGCTGACACTGCACAGTCTGAAGATGCTTCATGCACGTGGGTTTCTGGCAGAGATCTTCACCCTTCTCTCACGCCATAATATTTCTGTGGATGTCATTACGACTTCGGAAGTCAGCATTGCGTTAACACTGGATACGGTCGGTTCCACTCACACGAACGGCGCATTGCTGAGTGAAGAGTTAACCGCAGAATTATCATCACTGTGCCGTATTGAAGTTGAGCAAAATCTGGCGTTGGTCGCGGTGATTGGTAATGAACTGACGCGGGCACACGGGCTGGGAAAAACGATTTTCAGTGCGCTGGAGCCGTTTAATATCCGGATGATAAGCTATGGCGCAAGCGGACATAACATGTGTCTGCTGGTACCGGGCAATGATGCTGAAAATATTATCCGCGCCCTGCACCGTGATTTGTTCCGAAAATCCGGTCAGTAATTTGCAGATGGCAAAAAAACAAAAAAAAACGCCTGACGATATTAACGTCAGGCAATTAATTCACACGAATAGAGATTAATCAACAGAGAACAAAAGTGACAAGTATTGTCGATACATAGCATATCGTTTACTGTCCCTGTCATCACGATATTGACCGCTCCAAAATATGAAGAAGAGTAAGACGATCACGGAAGGAAATATAAATGATAATGAACTGTTTCTCGCTATCAGCCATATCCCTAAGTACGAATTATAAGGAAAGAGGATAATCTTTCCATCAATTAAAATCATATTTTCACAAAACAATATAAATATATTTAATATATCAGCGACGAAGTGATTTATACTAACTAAGACAAGGCGCTATGAATAACTGCTTCCATTATCATTAATTTAATTTACTTATTTAGCATAATAATACCGCTGTTTCATATTGCCCGCAGAAAAGCGGGCATACGCTCTGTCAGCAGACCTTATAACCGCCATGTTTTGCAGCAAATTCATTAAACCCGCGCCAGCCTTTCAGGGCGTGCTCCAGGGTTTTATGTGTGATGTGGCACAGTGACGCAATATTTTTGACCACTTCATTATGATCATCCAGTAAATGATCATTGAGCATGTCCACAATCAACTGACACTCTTGCGGAACTATCCGCCACGCATCCTGTGTGGCAAATTTATGCACAGGAATACACCCGTCTTTCGTGCTGCGCAGACTCAGCAACGCAATTTCATCTTCCCGCGCCTGTTTAAAAGCCGCAATTTCATCCGGTGACGGAATGGGATCAACAAGCTGTTGTTTTGACAGAAAATGATAGACTTCTGATGCACGCGCAGGGGTTAATTCACTTTTCAGCCAGATGCGGTTAAAACAGTCGTCATCCAGCAGATCGTCCGTATCCAGAACATCCGTTATCTGCATAATGTTCAGCACAGCATTCAGGATATTTTCATCCAATTCATAATAGTGAGGCTGATCCGGTTTAGGCAGCGTATAAATGGGCAGGCACCCGGCAGGTAAAGCATCCTGAATATAGAAGCGGTACATTATATTTTATCACTCCCGTTATGATTGAATCTGATGTGCCCGACCGCGGCAGATAACTGCCATAGTACGGCATAATTCCTTGTTTATAAATGGGGATGAAAAAGACAATCACAAGACCCGGGTCATCACATTACATGATCATTACCGACAGAGAATAAGGAGAATGAAAACAGATCCGCTACAAAAGGATACCGGCCGGTTATCCTGAAGAATATCACATCATTGTACAGTGTCCGGTTTCACTGCAACCGGAAGGGTCAGTTCACATCGCTCAGGGATCGATACTACTTTGTTAATAACGGTCTTTCTACCAGATGGATCGCCTTCTTTTATGCAAGAAAAACGAATCGACCTATCACGACTCCTTACCGGATGACATATTTCAGTACATGCCGGAACAGACACCTGACTGAAACATATATTATCCTCAAAATTATATGTTAAATGCCTCAAAACCATAGGGCACAATATGTCAGTTTCAGCACGGCAACTGCCGGTAAATACACCGCACGTTATCAGGGCAGCAAAAATCACCAACCGGTAATACAAAAACGATTTCATATTATATTATCTCCTTTTGTGCTGATAGCAGAGCAACTGAATGTTGCACTATCCACTATACACAGAGCATCTCCGGGCGATTAACGCAAACCAGAACAGAAGACTGATAAGGCTTATGTATCCGGAAAATCAGCAAAAAAAAGCCCCTTTCGGGGCTGTGATATCAATCTTCCGGGTCATAACCCAGGTTCGGTGACAGCCAGCGCTCAAGCTCTTTAACCGGCATATTTTTACGCGCGGCATAATCTTCAATCTGATCTTTCTGAATCTGTGCGACAGCAAAATATTTACTTTGCGGATGGCTGAAATACCAACCGGAAACTGACGCGCCCGGCCACATAGCATAAGACTCCGTCAGGCGCATGCCGGTACAGGCTTCAACATCCAGCAGATCCCATATTTTACTTTTTTCCGTATGCTCAGGACATGCCGGATAACCCGGTGCCGGGCGGATCCCCTGATAATTTTCACGGATCATTGCATCATTATCCAGGTCTTCATCCGGGCTGTAACCCCAGATTGTTTTACGCACCTGCTCATGCAGATATTCAGCAAACGCTTCCGCCAGACGGTCTGACAGCGCTTTTACCATAATTTTATTGTAATCATCATGAGCCGCTTCAAACCCGGCCGCTAATTCATCCTCCTCAAGCCCGCCGGTCACCGCAAAAGCGCCGAGGTAATCGGGTGTTCCTTCAGGCGCGACAAAATCTGCCAGACAGGCATTAGGGAAGTTATCTTTCTTTTGTGTCTGCTGGCGCAGATGACAACTGTACAGCAGGATTTCCTCACGTAATTCATCCCGGTACACTGCGATATCATCACCAATGCGGTTTGCCGGGAAGATCCCGACAACGCCACGCGGAGTCAGTGTGCCGGAGCGGTCAAGCTCATCCAGCATGGCGTTTGCATCCTGAAATAAACGTGTCGCTTCTTCCCCGACCACCTCATCTTCCAGGATACGCGGGTATTTTCCGGCAAGTGACCAGGTCATAAAGAACGGCGTCCAGTCAATATAACGGCGCAAAACAGAGATCGGGGCACTAACCGTTTTCACCCCGGTAAATTGCGGATGCGGCGGAATATAATTATTCCAGTCAACCGCCACCGAATTTTCCCGTGCCTGTGCCAGTGTTACCGGCGCTGAACGCGGCTGACGGCGGGCATACTGGTCGCGGACCACTTCATACTCTCTGCGGGTACGGGCAACAAATTCATCCCGCTGTTTATCTGACAGTAATGCCGCCACCACACCCACGGTGCGTGAAGCGTTCTGGACATAGGTCACTGCGCCGCTGTAATTCGGTTCAATCTTTACGGCGGTGTGTGCTTTGGATGTCGTCGCCCCGCCAATCAGCAACGGCAGTGTGAAGCCCTGACGCTCCATCTCTTTTGCCACATGTACCATTTCATCAAGAGACGGCGTGATAAGCCCTGACAAGCCAATAATATCGACTTTCTTTTCAATCGCTGTCCGCAGAATGGTTTCGCACGGCACCATAACGCCAAGGTCAATAATTTCATAGTTATTGCACTGCAACACCACACCAACGATATTTTTGCCGATGTCATGAACATCGCCTTTCACGGTCGCCAGCAGTACCTTACCGGCACTGCTGCCGCTGGCTTTCGATGCCTTAATATACGGCTCCAGCCAGGCTACCGCCTGTTTCATCACCCGGGCTGATTTCACCACCTGCGGCAGAAACATTTTACCTTCGCTGAACAGGTCACCGACCACATTCATGCCGTTCATCAGGGGACCTTCTATCACTTCCACCGGGGTTGCCACGCGCTGACGACTCTCTTCGGTATCCTCAATAATAAATTCGGTGATCCCTTTTACCAACGCATATTCCAGCCGTTTTTCCACTTCCCATCCGCGCCATTCTGCCAGTTGCGGTGCGATTTCATCCCCTTTGCTGTCGCGGAATTCCTCTGCCAGCGCCAGCAGACGCTCTGTCGCCTCATCATTGCGGTTCAGAACAACATCTTCGACGGCATCACGCAGTGCAGGCGGTAAATCATCATAAATAGCCAGTTGTCCGGCATTGACTATCCCCATATCCATTCCGTTGCGGATGGCGTAATAGAGGAATACGGCGTGGATAGCTTCACGTACCGGGTCGTTACCGCGAAAAGAGAAAGAGACATTCGATACCCCGCCGGAAATCATGGCGTGGGGCAATGTGGCTTTGATTTCCTTACAGGCTTCAATAAAATCAACCGCATAGTTATTGTGCTCGGGGATACCCGTTGCCACTGCGAAAATATTAGGATCAAAAATAATATCTTCCGGCGGAAAACCGACCTTCTCTGTCAGGATGCGGTAGGCGCGCTGACAAATTTCCACTTTGCGCTGACGGGTATCCGCCTGCCCGGTTTCATCAAATGCCATCACAATCACAGCCGCGCCATAGCGCAGCACTTTTTTGGCGTGATCAATAAAAACGGCTTCTCCCTCTTTAAGGGAGATGGAATTCACAATGCCTTTGCCCTGGACGCATTTCAGTCCCGCCTCAATCACCTCCCATTTAGAGGAGTCAATCATAACCGGTACACGGGCAATATCCGGTTCACCGGACACCATATTGAGAAAGCGCACCATCGCCGCCTGCGAATCCAGCATGCCCTCATCCATATTGATATCAATGATCTGTGCGCCGTTTTCCACCTGACTGCGCGCAACAGCCAGCGCTTCCTGATAATCACCGGCTTTAATCAGCCGCTTGAAACGTGCAGAGCCGGTAATATTTGTTCGCTCACCCACATTCACAAACAGCGAATTTTTATCAATTGTCAGCGGTTCAAGCCCCGCAAGGCGGCAGGCGACAGGACGTTCCGGCAGAACACGCGGCGCGATATCCGCAACGGCCTGCGCAATCGCGCGGATATGCTCCGGGGTTGTTCCGCAACAGCCACCGACAATATTCAGTAACCCGGACTGTGCCCATTCGCGAATATACCCCGCCATGTTTGCCGCATCCAGGTCGTACCCGCCGAACGCATTCGGCAGACCGGCATTGGGATGCGTACTGACACAACACTCAGAAATCCGCGAAAGCTCCGCAACATACTGGCGCAGCTCTGCCGGACCCAGGGCACAGTTAAGCCCGAAAGAGAGCGGGCGAATATGACGCATAGAGTTGTAAAATGCTTCGGTTGTCTGCCCGGTCAGTGTCCGCCCGGAGGCATCCGTAATAGTGCCGGAAAGCATCACCGGCAGTGTGATGCCTAACGCTTCAAACTCAGTTTCTACCGCATAAATTGCCGCTTTGGCATTAAGTGTATCGAAAATAGTTTCGATCATAATGATGTCAGCACCGCCATGAACTAACGCCCGCACGGAGCTGCGATAGGCTTCGACCAGTGCATCATAGGAAACATTGCGGTAAGCGGGATCATTCACATCAGGGGAAAGAGAGGCAGTTCTGTTTGTCGGCCCCAGGATACCTGCAACATAACGGGGTTTCTCCGGCGTTTTTCGCGTCCATTCGTCGGCACACTCACGCGCCAGTTTTGCCGCCGCTTCATTGATTTCATCAGACAGGGATTCCATCTGATAATCCGCCATTGAAATAACAGTGGAGTTAAAACTATTGGTTTCAATGATATCTGCACCAGCCTCAAGGTAGGCAAGATGGATTTCACGGATAATATCCGGCTGAGTGATGGATAAAAGATCATTATTGCCTTTCAGATCCACAGGCCAGTCAGCGAAACGTTCCCCCCGGTAACCGGCTTCATTCAGTGTATAGCGCTGGATCATTGTCCCCATTGCACCATCCAGAATAAGGATCCGCCTGGTGAGTATTTCTTTTAATTCGCTGAATTTATTATCCATGTTCTGGCTCCACTCCGTATTACCCTGATTTAAACAGACGTCTGAACGTCTATACTAACACAGCTTTTACTGAGTATATCAAAGACCAACCTGAGCGTTTTTCATGTTGATGCCTGCAACAAACCCGCACAACCGGATTTTCCCGGTTATTCGATCTGCGCCGAAAGCTTTCTCGTTTCAGCTAAAATTTGAGGTTGATCATACTTCCTGGTATGAATTGTGGCGAATAGTTGCAAGACCCCTTTGGTCTGTGTAAATGTTACCGGTAACAATGCATATTAATGATACTGCCGACTTTGAAACAGTACAGCAGACACCCAGCCGGGAGCCAACATCATGACACATTCTGCTTATCCGCCGGTTCATCAGCGCCTTTCAGACATCACCACCCGTATTATTGAGCGCTCGCGATTATCCCGCGCCCGCTATCTGAAAAAAATCAGTACCGCTCGCAGTAAAACCGTTCACCGTGCTCAGTTAGCCTGCGGAAATCTGGCTCATGGTTTTGCCGCCTGCCAGCCGGAAGAGAAACAACAGCTTCGCAATATGGCACACAGCGATATTGCAATCATCACTGCCTATAATGATATGTTGTCGGCACATAAGCCGTATGAACAGTATCCGGAGCAAATCAGGGCAGCACTGCACCGTGCCGGTGCAATTGGTCAGGTGGCAGGTGGTGTTCCGGCAATGTGTGATGGTGTGACTCAGGGTCAGGATGGCATGGAGCTGTCGCTGTTGAGCCGCGATGTGATTGCAATGTCAGCCGCCATCGGTTTATCTCATAATATGTTTGATGGCGCACTGTACTTAGGGATCTGCGACAAAATTGTCCCGGGGATGATGATGGCAGCACTCTCTTTCGGGCATCTGCCGTCTGTTTTTATTCCTGCCGGCCCGATGACCAGTGGTCTGCCGAATAAAGAGAAAGTACGGGTGCGCCAGTTATTTGCTGAAGGAAAAGTCGATCGCCGGGCGTTGCTTGATGCCGAAGCGGCGTCTTATCATTCAGCCGGAACCTGTACCTTTTATGGCACAGCCAATTCTAATCAGATGATGATGGAAATCATGGGGCTGCATCTGCCGGGATCATCCTTTATCCAGCCGGATTCGCCGCTACGTAATGCCCTGACTGACGCAGCAGCACAGCAGGTTGTCCGCTTTACAGAGAACAGCGGCAATTATCTGCCCGTTGGTCAGTTGGTAAATGAGAAAGTAATCATAAACGGTATTATTGGTCTGCTGGCTACCGGCGGGTCGACCAATCTGACAATGCATCTGGTCGCTGTCGCCGCCGCTGCCGGTATCATTATTAACTGGGATGATTTTTCTGAGCTGTCAGATATTGTGCCGCTGCTCAGTCGCATCTACCCGAATGGCCCGGCAGATATTAACCAATTCCATGCCGCCGGCGGATTGCAACTGATTATCCGCGAATTACTCAGTCTGGGGCTGCTGCATGAAGATGTCCATACTGTCGCCGGATATGGTTTATCCCGTTATACACAGGAGCCGTGGCTGGATAACGGGGAACTGAAATGGCGCGAAGGCGCGATTAATTCCCTGGATAATAATGTCATCGCACAGGGTCACACTCCATTTTCTTCTCATGGCGGCACAAAAGTACTGAACGGAAACCTCGGGCGCGCAGTAATGAAAACATCGGCGGTGCCGGTGGGTAATCAGGTGATTGAAGCACCCGCCATGGTTTTTAACAGCCAGCATGACATCGTTCCCGCCTTTGAAGCCGGGCTGCTGAACAAGGATTGTGTTGTGGTGGTTCGTTTTCAGGGTCCGCAGGCAAACGGAATGCCGGAGCTGCACAAGCTGATGCCGCCGCTGGGTGTGCTGATGGACAAAGGCTATAACGTGGCGCTTGTTACTGACGGGCGTTTATCCGGTGCATCCGGCAAAGTACCTTCTGCTATCCATGTTACCCCGGAAGCCTGTACGGGCGGGTTACTGGCAAAAGTCTGCGAAGGTGATCTTATCCGGGTCAACGGGCAGACCGGCGAGCTGACACTGCTTGTCGATGAGACTATTTTAGCCAACCGGGAAGCAGAACAGCCCGATCTCAGTGCTGAACACGAAGGAACCGGCCGTGAGTTATTCAGCGCACTGCGCACGCAACTGTCGGGTGCAGAAGAAGGTGCCTGCTGTATCCGTTTCTGAACCTTTTTAGATTTGATGATCAAAGTGAGAGTAATAATGAATAACTGGAAAATAAGTGCAAACTCAATCTTAACCGCAGGACCCGTTGTGCCTGTTATTGTGATCGATGAACTGCACCAGGCAGTGCCGCTGGCACGCGCGCTGATAGCTGGGGGAGTGCGTGTTCTTGAAGTGACATTGCGTACCAGCTGCGCTGTTGATGCCATCAGGGCTATCGCACAGGAAGTACCCGAAGCGATTATCGGCGCAGGTACAGTGACTAATCCGGAACAATTAAAAGTGGTTACAGAAGCGGGTGCGCAGTTTGCTATCAGTCCGGGTCTGACTGATGCCCTGCTGCAAGCGGCTGTGAACGGACCTATTCCGTTGATCCCGGGAATTTCGACAGTATCCGAATTAATGACAGGCATGAATTATGGGCTGGATAACTTTAAATTTTTCCCGGCAGAGGCTAACGGCGGCGTCAGCACCCTGAAAGCAATCGCAGGTCCGTTTTCGCATATCCGGTTCTGCCCGACAGGCGGGATCAGTCTGAGTAACTATCGTGATTATCTCGCGCTCAGCAGTGTGCTGTGTGTCGGCGGATCCTGGCTGGTGCCTGCGGATGCTATCCGTGACGGTGATTATGCACGTATCACAACTCTGGCAGCACAAGCCGTTGCCGGTGCAACAGCCTGATTATTCAAACTCAATCTGTTTTTTGCCACCGCAATGGTGGCAATTTCAGTTTAGTCCCGGCTGGGGTTCATGACACTCAGATCAAATGGCGTTATCTGATAAACACAATAATTCAGCCAGTTAGAGTAGAGAAGATGCCCGTGTCCGCGCCAACTGGAGACGGGCATTTGTTGCGGGTCGTCTCCCGGGAAATAATTTACCGGCAGTGCAGGCGCTAGTCCGGCACCCGCATCCCGCCAATATTCATTCGCTAATGTATCGGCATCATATTCTGCATGCCCGGTAACATAAACCTGTCGCTTGTCTTTACTGGCAAACAAATATGCCCCTGCGTCTTCTGACGCGGCAAGAATATCAAGATCCGTGTGATCACGGATCATCGATTCCGGAAAATCAGCATTACGGGAGTGCGGAGCAAAAAATTGCCCGTCAAACCCACGGGTCAGCAACGCATGCGGCATCAGCGTCGTATGGCGGTATACGCCTGAGAGTTTTTCACTCAATGTCTGTTTGGGAATATTGTATAAGGTATTCAGTCCCGCCTGCACAGCCCAGCAAACGAAAAGTGTCGATGTAACATGTGATTGCGACCAGCGAATTATTTCATCAAGTTCCGGCCAGTAATTGACATCATCGAAATCAACCAATCCGAGTGGAGCGCCTGTGATAACTAATCCGTCAAAATTCTGCTCCCTGATCTCCTCAAAATCACAATAAAAGGCATCCAAATGCGCTTTTGGTGTATTTTTGGACTCATGATGACTGATACGGAGCAGTTGAATATCCACCTGAAGCGGCGTATTTGACAGTAACCGCAGAAATTGCAGCTCTGTTTCTATTTTTTTCGGCATCAGATTTAAAAACAAGACTTTCAGCGGCCGGATATCCTGAAACTGCGCCCGTGAAGACGTCATTACAAAGATATTTTCATCACGAAGATCAGTCACTGCGGGGAGTTCATCAGGGATACGGATTGGCATGGCGGGTCATTCTCCTTGTTTTTGGACATCCGGACATCTAAAAATAACGAAAAACCGTCATGATGTCGAGAGTAAAACCTCAAGGTGAATTTATTTCATACAAAACATAAAACCCCGATAGTTTCCTATCGGGGTTAATGTTT
>NZ_CBCPJD010000022.1:0-75896 GCF_965118875.1 Morganella psychrotolerans | reverse complement strand
TGCAGAATAAAACGGAAAAATGGTATTAACAGTGCAATCTCAAACAGCCGGCTTCCGGCAGGCTGTTTGTTTTTCAGCCATAATTTATATGCGTAATTTTACCGGGAGTATAGTCACAACCCACTGCACAGGCAATTTTATGACCCTGCTCAAAAGGAAATGCCGGATTTGTTACCGGGCTGAACATGTCGATATAATCCAGGCTTGCTTTATTGTAAATAAAACCACCGGCAAGCGGATAATTAACCTGATACATCAGCGGTAACATCGCCATCATCGATGAGGCAGGAATACCGATAAGGTGTTTTTCCAGATCGCCCTCCTGAATAGTATCCTGCGGATAAAACCATAATGGCGTGCTGATAAAAAAGCGGGCATTATCATTCATATTCGTCAGTATATATCTGACTAAATCAATTGCCGCATCCCTATTAAGATGTTCAATTACATCCGGCAGGCAAATAACATCATATTCTGAAAATAATTCCGGCGGAATATCCTTAGCCAATCCATGCCAGATATTACGATAAATATTATCTTTAATCAGACTGTTATTATAACAATCAGTCTCAAAACCATCGATACCGTCCACAGACCAGTAAAATTAATCTTCTCCGCCCTTTATAGTCCGTCCCGTAAGGCCCGGACTAAACCCGATATCCGGTACATTTACTGAAAGCTGCATCATCAGATCAGTTAATTGAAATAATAGCTCACGCGGGGCTGCGGACATACCATCACAGCTTCCGGTAATCTCTTTCTCTTCACCGACAAATCCGTAATCCTTTACTATCTGTAATAACATACCACCCATCTCATGCTACATAAATACGCGGATAAAAATATAGGAATAGCAATTATTTATGCCCTTACTCATCCAAATCGCAGGTTCGTTGGCGGCATCTTGAATGTATAAAGGTATATAATAAAAAATCCCCGACGGATACCGGCAGGGATTTTTTTGAGAATCAAATTAATTACGGTTCACTCATTCATCTCAACACTGAGTTCTGACGGCGGCAGCCCGATTTGCAGAATAACCGGCTCATAGTCACCGGTTCCGCCTAAGCGACGGGCAATATTACGTGCCAGCAGAAAACCGGCAACACCGCCCAGCACACCACCAACCGGCACCAGTGCCTGGCTTTCTGCCAGCGCCTGTGCCAGACCGGCACCAACGAATAATCCCAGCAGTGGTGTGAGATAAACCAGCATCGCTGAGCGTAGCAGGCTTCCTTCAGGAATACCCACTTCCACTTTCTGCCCGGTAACCAGCGGTTCACTGACAGGGACTTCCAGCTGATGCTCAGCTTCCGGTCCCAGTTTATTCAACAGATATGACCCACAGGCCGCCTTCGCTTTACAACTGCCGCAACCGGATGATGAACCGTAACGCAATACCGCGCGCCCGTCCTGCCAGCGCACAACGGTCGCCCATTCTTTCACCATATCAACCTCCGCTGAACGTTACCCCGTCAGCAACCTGCCTGGCTGTCGCCATCGGCAGTTCACCAAAAATCGTGATTTCGTTATTACCTTTACGTAAGGTATACAGCGTACGTGAACCCTGGCGCAATGTCTGTTGATTTTCTGGGATCTTAACCGCCTTCGCGACATTCACTGAAAATGAGAAGACCCCGTCACTGAACATCACGGTTTCAATCCACTCTTGTGCCCCAACCTGACGGCGGTTGCGCGTCAGTTCTTTAAACCCGTTCGGCAGACGCATAACATCCCAGTCAAATTTTATATTCTCAGACTGAGGGATTGCCAGAACCGGCGGCATAGTAACAGCCTGCACGGCTTTCAGCGATTCTGTCACACCGGGATTATTCACTGAGACAGATACCACACGGAACTGCTCCAGTGAAACATTATTCAGATCCAGTAACTCGACCTGGAGCGGCAGACCACTCTCTTCATCCACGACAACAATATAATTATAACGGGAGTTATCTTTTGACGTAATCCGCACTACGCGCCCCGGGTGATCCCCGATATGAATGCGACCCACATCAATAAAATTATAATAAGCTTTCAATGCAGCAAAATCGGCAAAAATAATAGCCGGCAGGTAATCAACAATATGGTTACCAGCCAGACTGAATGAATCCAGTCCCGGTTCATAATAGCTGATTTCCTGACCCCGCTGGACGATTTCCCGCCGCGAGCTGTCCATCTGCATAATTTGTGCAACCTGCTGCCCGTTCATCTGCGCATGGCGGTAACGGACAGGAATAATTCCTTTCGGGGAAATGGTAATAAAAGCAAGTTCATAATTGAGAGTACGGGAAGCATCACCCATTTTCTGCAGCAACGCCTCAGCACTTTGTGATTGTGCTGAGGCCGGTGCCGCAGATAACAGGCTGCCCGTCAGAAGAACAACGGATAACCAGATTCGTTTCATTACCACACTACGGCTGTGATTGGCGGGACACACTACCCTGTTTCGGGGCGGATGTCGGTTTAACATCAGACTGACCGTCAGTGTGAGCACGGCGATCCAGTTCATACTGCTGTAAGATAGCGTTCAGACGCGCACCGCGTTCCTGATCCATCTGACTCTGAGGGGCAAGACCTGCGCCACTTTTCAGATCAAGGCTGACCGGTGAGGCGCTGCCCATAAACGGAACTGTGTTAAAGGCAGATGCATCGCCTGTTACCACACTCTCAGTGCCGTCAGTATTATAGTGCTGAACACCCACGATGACCGCGAGTGAAACACATGCCGCCATACCAATCTGAGTGATTTGACTGGCCCACGGACGTAATTTTGCCACAAAACTGTAGTCACGCCATGTTTTCGGTTCAGGCTGAGATTCGGGGATAGCCTGAGGTGCAATATAAACCGGCTCCTGCGCCAGTGCATCAGCTACCCGGGCTGCGATGTCAAAATGCATGACATCCGGCAAGTCTCCGCGCATTGCATCGCGGATAAGATGATAATCTGACCAGCTTTTTTGCAGATCGGTATCACTTGTCAGTCCGGTAACCCATTCACTGTCAAGAGTTTCTCCGTCCATCAGTGCGGAAAGTGTCTCTTTTTGCATGCCAAAGTTCCCTTCAGTGTTGTTAAGCGCTCACTAATATTGTATCAGTGGCTGAACTTTATTATCGATGGCTTCACGCGCACGGAAAATACGGGAACGAACCGTACCAACCGGACACTCCATAATCACGGCTATCTCTTCATAGCTCAGACCATCGAGTTCGCGCAGTGTAATCGCCGTTTTCAAATCCTCAGGTAAGGAATCGATCGTGCGGAAAACCACCGCTCTTAATTCTTCAGACAACATTAAATTCTCAGGGTTCGATATTTCTTTTAATGCGCCCGATGCTTCAAAATTTTCCGCATCGCTTGCATCCACATCACTTGACGGCGGACGGCGCCCCTGAGCAACCAGATAATTCTTTGCTGTATTAACCGCAATACGGTACAGCCAGGTATAAAATGCACTGTCACCACGGAACGACCCGATAGCGCGGTATGCCTTAATAAAGGACTCCTGCGCCACATCCGGAACATCACCCTGCGGAACATAGCGGGAAACTAAACTCGCCACTTTATGCTGATAGCGTATAACCAACATATTGAAGGCGTTCTGATCCCCCGTCTGTACCCGATCAACCAGCATTTGATCTGTTAACTGCTCGCTCATGCGCAGTGTTCTCTCCTGAAGCTCAGTTTCACTGTTCTCTTACCTGTTCCGCTTCACTTCAATATGAGCAAGCGATACTTTGAGTCAGGCAAAAGAGTGAAGTTCATTTTTCTTTTAAAAAAATATAAAAAAACGGATCTTTTTGTGATCTTTCCGACAATTTTTATAAGACGGCACCTAAGCAATCACACCCGGGCGTTAACTTTGACAAGCAGCACTATAGGCTATCACGTTTTTCCCGGTAAGCTCTCTGATAATCACGAAAAATTCCGTCAGGACAGTGTAAATATCCTGTGAAATCCGTTTTAAGCCGGAAAAGCCGCTGCCACATCCGATATGACAGACAGGTTTAATATTTCAGATAAAATCCGCTGATAAATTCTTTAAAATCATCACCATACTGACCATCCTGTATTTTGATACTCATTGTCCGGGTCTGTGCCGTAACCGCCCGGCGGGATAACGCAATCAATATGCGGTGAAACGGGGTATCCGGTTTATCTGACACTGCCACCTGTGAATGCAGAAACCAGTTCTGTGTATTTCCTGCCGCGATAAACGCCTGTCCGATATCATAAGGCAGCACCACACACAGCAATCCGTCAGGTGTCAGCAGTTGCTCCGCCGTGTGCAAAAGCGTGCGGTGATCCAGCGATGCGGTATAGCGCGCCGTCTCACGCGCACTGTCGCGGCAGGCTACGGCAGGTAAAAAATAGGGCGGGTTACTGACAATCAGATCATAGCGTTTCTGCGGATACGCACTGAGAAACTCGCCGATATCCAGATGAAAAACCTGCATCCGTGCCGCCCACGGTGAGGCCTGTGTATTTTCCAGCGCCTGTAAGTACGCGCCTTCATCAATATCCACCGCATCAATCAGTGCCGCCGGCATCGCCCGTTGTGCCAGCATCAGTGCCACCAGCCCGCTGCCGGTGCCGATATCCAGAATGTGCCGGGCGTGCTCACACGGCGCCCAGCCCCCCAGTAAAACACCATCGGTGCCGACCTTCATGCACCGGTCATGGGCGACAAAAAACTGTTTAAAGGTAAAACCGCGGCGGTGCGGAGTGGAATTATTTTCTGTCATCATTATTGCGCTGCTATATGATAAAATAGGAAAAAATCTGTCCGACAGGATACGGGCTTATGTCTGCAGAAGAAAGTCCGGCGTGCACAGAACTATTTTTAATGAAGATCCTGCCCAAGCCGTCTATAATCAGCGGTCCAAACAGAGGTATATAATGACTGCAATCACTTTTTCTGAACTCGAACTTGACGATTCTCTGATAAGAGCACTGAATGAAAAGGGCTTTGAGCGCCCGACTGCCATCCAGGAAGCCACCATTCCGGCTGCGCTGGATAATCGTGATATTCTGGGTTCAGCCCCGACCGGCACCGGCAAAACTGCCGCTTATCTGCTGCCGGTGATCCAGCACCTGCTCGACTTCCCGCGTAAAAAATCCGGGACGCCGCGTGTGCTGATCCTGACCCCTACCCGTGAGCTGGCAACACAGGTCGCGGATCAGGCAAGACAACTGTGTAAATACACACACCACGACGTTGCCACTATTACCGGCGGCGTGGCTTACATGAATCACGCTGAAGTCTTCAGCGAGAACCAGGATATCGTCGTCGCCACTACCGGCCGCCTGCTGCAATACATTAAAGAAGAAAACTTTGACTGCCGCTCAGTCGAGATTCTGATCCTTGATGAAGCAGACCGCATGCTGGATATGGGATTCGCCAACGATATTGAAACGATTGCCGGTGAAACCCGCTGGCGGAAACAGACTATGCTGTTTTCCGCAACGCTGGAAGGCGATGCTATCCGCGATTTCGCCAAGCGGATCTTAAATGAACCGGTTGAAATCGAGACCGATCCTTCCCGCCGCGAACGGAAAAAAATCCAGCAGTTTTATCTGCGCGCTGACGATCTCGAACACAAAAAAGCGCTGCTTATTCACCTGCTGAAACAACCTGAAGTCACTAAATCGATTGTGTTTGTCCGCAAACGTGAACGCGTGCGCGAGCTGTCAGACTGGCTTCGCAGCCAGGACATTATCTCCTGTTATCTTGAAGGGGAAATGGTACAGGTCAAACGAACCGAGGCTATCCGCCGCATGACCGAGCCGGGTCCGACCACCGTGTTGGTTGCCACCGATGTTGCCTCCCGCGGGATCGATATTGATGACATCAGCCATGTATTTAACTTTGACTTACCGCTTACCGCAGACGTTTATCTGCACCGCATCGGACGTACTGCCCGTGCCGGACGTAAAGGTATTGCAATTTCACTGGTTGAATCCCATGACCAGCCGCTGCTCGGAAAAATCATCCGTTACATCGATGAGCCGGTGAAAATCCGCGTGATTGATGAATTAAGACCGAAGACCCGTGCACCGTCTGAAAATGCGTCGTATAAACCATCGAAAAAAGTGCTAGCCAAACGCAAAGAGAAAAAAGCGGCAGAGAACGATCAAAAGAAAAAAACCAAAGTCCGTCACCGCGTGACTAAAAATATCGGAAAGCGTCGCAAGCCAATTGAAGATGGCGCGGTAGTTGAAACGCCGGCGACTCAAAAACCACAGGAATAGCCGGTAACCGGTATCCTGCTCCAAAAAAACGGACTCCGGAGTCCGTTTTTTTTATTTTTATAATAAACGCTCCGGCCTGTTTTCCATTGCAGTGACAACCTGCGTCAGCATATGCGCTTTCACCCCCAGAATCAGTTTCTGCAGAACAGAATGCGCAATCTGCTGCGGATAATAATCCAGCGCTATCCGCCGCCCCAGCGCTTTGGGAATATCCAGACCGTCCTGAATATGGGTCAGCCAGTCATGCTCCAGCACATAATGACGGATAAGCAACGCACCGTGCTGTTGCGCAGTCTTCAATGACAAACCTTCACGTGCCAGGGTATTTTCTGCCAGTCCTGCGGCATTAAAAATAACCGCAGGTTGCTGTAATACCACTGCGCATAATGATGCCAGCCCGCCGCCGAGAGAATGACCAATAATCAACCAGGGATAAGAAGAGTGAGAGAGCAGATGTGTCGCCAGCCTTACAGCCTCACTGTATTGCCGCGAAGGCAGTCCCTGACCCTGGCGGATATTCGTCATCATATCCGCCATATCATTACTGCCGGCAAACGCCAGAATTCCGGTATCCTGATAATGATAAACCATACTTTGCAGACCTGACGGGGTTCTTAACTGTTCCGGTGTCAGAGAAAGGCGTGCCAGTGTCTGCGTATCAGCACAGGTAACGTCTGCTATACGATATTTACCGGGGTTGTAGCTGTCAGCACACAAACGAGCGAGGGTAATATCATCCGGAAGCCCGGTATCTTGAACCGGGGAATAAAACGGCAGAACAGGCTTTTCAATATTGATGTACAGCTGTTGCAAAAGTGACTGGCAGTGCGGTGTGGATGAAAAGGACAGTAACTGTGAAAAATAGTGATCAATTAACATAAATACGCCTCCGCAGATATACAAGGCGCTACTTCACCTGATCCGGTGAAAGACAACAATATTATTATTTATCAGTCTGTTATATAAATTCCATTAGTATAATGATAAAAAAAACCACGCCGGAGCGTGGTTTTTAACATAACGGTAGTTACAGGTACAATTACAGGCTTGCTGTAAAAGTACGGGCAATAACATCGCGCTGCTGTTCAGGAGTCAGTGAGTTAAAACGCACTGCATAACCAGAAACACGGATAGTTAACTGCGGGTATTTTTCAGGATGATCAACAGCATCCTGCAGTGTTTCACGGCGCAGAACGTTAACGTTCAGGTGCTGACCACCTTCAACGCGAACGGTCGGCTGAGCCTGAAGATTAACTTCACGATACTCAAAAGGACCTAATTCCGCACGGGAAACAACATCACCGTCTGCATATTTTTCTTTGGCACAGATGCAGCGGACTTCGTCTTTGCTGTCATCCAGCAACCAGAAAGAGTTCAGCAGTGCAGCATTGTCAGATTTAGTAATTTGGATACCAGTAATCATAGTGACCTCCGGGTTAGTTCGATATTAATTTATCGATTGTCATTTAAAGTGGAAATTGGTCTAACCAATGTCTATGCGTATTATATACCAAGAAAATCAGGTCGATTCTTTGATATATATCAATAAAAATCACACATACTTATCACATCGCCCGTAAAAGCCTGTTTTAAATCAAAAACACCCATTCGGAAAATTTACTTTTTTTTGTAAAAATGCACTATTTTTTTAAAATCCTGTGGCTCACAGGAAACTATCCGGCAAATATTGCCTTCTGCTTTCCCAAGACCCGACAAGTCAGGTAAGCTGGACACTGAATTTTTGTTATTAATGAAGGATAACAACACAATGCCCACTTCACTTACCTGGCATGACGTCATCGGACGGGAAAAAACACAGTCCTATTTTATTGATACACTAAATACCGTTGCCCACGAAAGAGAAATTGGTAAGACCATTTATCCAGAACAAAAAGATATCTTTAATGCCTTCCGTTATACAGAGCTGAAAGATGTCCGTGTTGTGATGTTGGGACAAGATCCTTACCACGGTCCCAATCAGGCTCACGGTCTCTCTTTCTCCGTACTGCCCGGTATTAAGCCGCCTCCTTCACTCGTTAATATGTATAAAGAGCTGGAAACGGATATTCCCGGTTTTACGCGACCTGACCACGGCTGTCTCGTCAGTTGGGCGCAACAGGGCGTACTGCTGCTCAATACAGTACTAACAGTTGAACGCGGTCAGGCACATTCCCACGCAAAACTGGGCTGGGAAACCTTTACAGATAATGTTATCACCGCTATTAATGAAAATTGCAGCGGTGTTATTTTTCTGCTCTGGGGCGCGCATGCGCAGCGCAAAGGTCAGCATATTGATCAGAATAAACATGTCATACTGAAAGCACCGCACCCTTCTCCGCTCTCCGCACACCGCGGTTTCCTGGGCTGTCATCATTTTTCGCAGACAAATGCGCTGTTACAGGCACACGGACAGACGCCAATCGACTGGCAGCCGGTAATCCCGGCAGAATTACAGCCGGGCGTATAAAACAGAGACAAAAATGCCACCCTATACTATAAAGGCGGCATTCCGTTGCGTATGCAGAAAGTCTCTGCTTATTTAGACACAATCACCATCGCCGGACGCAACAAACGCCCGCTCAGGGTGTAGCCTTTCTGCAACACATTCACTATCTGGTTCGGCTCATGCCCTTCGGCCTCAACCATGCTGATAGCCTGATGCACATCCGGATTGAACGGTACTTTTGTCTCGGCAACCACATCAATACCAAATTTTTTCACAGCATCCAGGAATGATTTCAGCGTCAGCTCAAGACCTTCGAGCATACTTTTCTGCGCTTCATCTTCCGGATTGACAGCTTCCAGTGCACGTTCCAGGTTATCAATCACCGGCAGCAGTTCATTAGAAAAACGCTCTAATGCAAATTTATGCGCTTTTTCAATGTCCAGCTCCATACGGCGGCGGTTATTTTCAATTTCCGCCTTCGCCCGCAGCATTGCTTCACGTTCCGTTTTACGGGACTCTTCCAGCTCATGCTCCAGCTCCGCAATACGACCCGCCGCTACTGCCGCGTGGTCAATTTCTGTGTCTGCTGCCTGTTCCTGCCCTGCATTCAGGGTATCTGCTGCATCTGCAACAGGTTCTTCGTGTGTTTTTTGTTCGTGACTACTCATAAAATCTCCGCGTATTTCGCAATAATCCTGATTCTTGTTTATTATGGGGATCAAACTCAAAGATTCAAGGGAACGGCGACTAAGTGAGGGGAAAACGCACATGCTGACAGACAGCCCGGCAAAAAATAAATTATTCCGCTGCATCGGGATTGTCGGCCACCCGCGCCACCCGGAAGCACTGGCAACACATGAACAACTCTATCACTGGCTGATGAAAAAAGGCCTGCGTGTTCTTGTTGAAAGTGATGTCGCCGCCGAAATGCGGTTAACGGATGCTGAAACCGGCTCATTACCGGATATCGGGCAGGAAGCGGACCTGGTCATTGTTGTCGGCGGTGACGGCAACATGCTGGGCGCTGCCCGCGTATTGTCACGTTACGGCGCAGATGTTATCGGTGTAAACCGGGGAAATCTCGGGTTTCTCACCGATCTCGCGCCGGATAATGCCCTTCAGCAGCTTGACCGCGTGCTGACCGGCGAGTATCACGTCGAAAAACGTTTTTTGCTGGATGCAGGTGTGGTTAGTGCTGACGGAAAACTGCGGCGCAGCACTGCCCTGAATGAAGTTGTTCTGCATCCGGGAAAAGTTGCACATATGATTGATTTTGAGGTTTACATTGATGAGCGCTTTGCATTTTCACAGCGTTCTGACGGCCTGATCATCACCACACCGACCGGCTCCACCGCCTATTCACTCTCTGCCGGTGGTCCGATACTGACACCTGATCTTGATGCTATCGCACTGGTGCCGATGTTCCCGCATACGCTCTCCTCGCGTCCGCTGGTCATCAGCAGCAACAGTACCATCACACTGAAATTTCCGCAGACAAATATTGACTACGAAGTCAGTTGTGACAGCCAGATTGCCCTGCCGATACAGGAAGGTGACATTGTTAAAATCAAGCGCAGCCAAAAAACGCTCGATTTAATACATCCGATTGATTACAACTATTTCAATACGTTAAGTACAAAATTAGGCTGGTCTAAAAAAATGTTCTGATTTTTTTCACTCCGCCTCTTTACGGGATATAAAACCTGATTATACTGTACATAAATACAGATATGGTTATATCACCAGGAGAGGCGGAATGTTAACTCAGCTCACTATCAGCCAATTTGCCATTGTCCGCGAATTAGAAATCGACTTCCGCGCAGGTATGTCTGCCATTACCGGCGAAACCGGCGCAGGGAAATCCATCGCCATTGACGCCCTCGGGCTGTGCCTCGGCAACCGCGCTGATGCCAATATGGTGCGCCCCGGTGCAAACCGCGCAGATATCTGCGCCCGCTTCTCCCTGAAAGATACCCCCGCCGCCCGTCTCTGGCTGGAAGATCACCAGCTCGATGATAACCATGAGTGCCTGTTGCGCCGGACAATCAACAGTGACGGACGTTCCCGCGGGTTTATCAATGGCACCGCAGTCCCCCTTTCCCAGTTACGGGAACTGGGTACTTTGCTTATTCAAATCCACGGCCAGCATGCTCACCAGCATCTCCTTGAAAGCAGCCACCAGAAAGTATTACTGGACACATACGCAAACCAGGGGCTGCTGTTAGGTGAAATGAAAAAAGCCTGGCAACTGTGGCATGATGCCTGCCGGGTGCTGGCGGGTTATCAGCAGCAGTCGCTGGAGCGGGAAGCCCGTCAGCAGCTTGTTGATTATCATCTGAGAGAACTCAGCGAATTTGAACCACTCGAAGGGGAATTTCCTGAGATTGATGCGGAATATAAACGACAGGCGAATTCAGGTCAGTTTCTGAGCCTGAGCCAGGAAACATTAAATATTCTCAGTGAAAATGATGAACGCAATATTCTCAGTATGCTTAACCATGCCAGAAATGAACTCAGCGAACTGATTTCACTGGATGAAAGCCTGTCACCTTTACTGACCATGCTGGAAGAAGCCACTATTCAGGTTGATGAAGTCACTAACGAAGTGCGCCATTACCGTGACCAGGTCGATCTTGACCCCAACCGACTTTACGAACTGGAGCAACGCCTTTCACGTTATATCAGCCTGAGCCGTAAACATCACACGCCGCCGGAAGAGCTTTATGTGCTCTATATGCAGTTACAGGAAGAGCAACAGATGCAGCAGGAAAGTGAGCATCACAGTGAAGAACTGAGTCAGCAGGTGGAGCAGTGCTATCAGCAGGCACTAACCATTGCACAACAACTGCATATGGTCAGAGAACACTACGCCGCTGAACTGGGCGAACTGATCACACAGAGTATGCACCACCTCTCTATGCCTCACGGACGCTTTACTGTCGATATCACCTTCACGCCCGATCAACTGAATACAGATGGTGCCAGCAAAATTGAATTTAATGTCACCACCAACCCGGGGCAACCGCATCAGGCATTGGTTAAAGTCGCTTCCGGCGGGGAATTATCCCGTATTGCTCTGGCAATCCAGGTGATCACCGCGAAAAAAATGGACACCCCTGCACTGATTTTTGATGAAGTCGATGTCGGAATAAGCGGCCCGACTGCAACTATCGTAGGAAAACTGCTTCGTGAACTGGGTGAGTCCACACAAGTAATGTGTGTGACACATTTACCACAGGTCGCCGGTTGCGGGCATCAGCACTATTTTGTCAGCAAACACACCAACGGCACAGAAACAGAAACCGCAATGCAGTTACTTGACAAAAAATCACGGATACAGGAGCTGGCCCGGTTGCTGGCAGGAGCCGAAGTCACAAAAAATACGCTGGCGAGCGCAAAAGAATTACTGGCGGCGTAACAATCTGACAGATTTCATTCAACTTTTATGCGATCCTATGGTCATAGAAAAATGCATACCCAATGGTATTCAGGATGCAGGCAGGCGGTAAGGGAAGATAGATGGGGAGCATACATTAGTATGTGACCCGGCTAGCTTCATGCAACCAACGAACCTGCAGTTTGAATGAATAAGGGTATAAAGGTTTTCAATTTAGTTATTGTCGATTATCATCGTCACCATGAATCCTAAAGGAATGAAATCACCATGCGTTGTAAATTGCTGATTGCCGCAACGACATCTCTGTTGCTGTTAACTGCCGGATGTTCCACTCTGGAGCGTGTGGTCTACCGCCCTGATATCAACCAGGGGAACTATCTTACACCCGCAGATGTAGCGAAAATCCAGACAGGAATGACTCAGCAGCAAGTTGCCTATACACTTGGTACGCCGATGTTACGTGATCCGTTCGGAACACAAACATGGCACTATGTTTTCCGCCGTGAGCCGGGTCACCAAAAAGTAAAACAAGAAACACTGACACTCAGCTTTGATACCGCCGGCAAACTGACTGAAATCAAAAATACGGATTACAAACCTGATAACGGGGATGAAACCACAAGCGAAATCGCGAGTGAGACCGTAAAAGACTAATTCATCATTATCACGCACGTCTGACGTATGGTGAACTGTAAAAAACCGCTGATGCAGGTATTGTGTCAGCGGTTTTTTATTTTATACCCAACATCATTCAATCAGTCGATCGGCAGCACTTCCGGTTGAGAAATAAACTGACAGATAAGCTGTAAATCAGCAAACAACAAAGTAAACAGTGGTATCGTCCAACACTTGTTACCATACTAATTATACGGTTATAAGTCATTAATATAATTAACTTTTCATAAAAACTCAACTGGCAGATATTATCATGCTAGTATTCACGAATATTTCGTATTCACACATGTTTGATAAGTAAGGTTAACAGCATGTCTAATCGGTTAAGACTTCAGGACGGGAAAACGCTGACACTGGCGTCTCTGGGTGGTGCACTGGAATTTTATGACTTTATTGTCTTTCTCACCTTTGCGCCCTTTTTACAGATACTCTTTTTCCCGGGTGACTCGCCGCTGCTTTCAAGCATTATGACCTATCTGACCTACGCGGTAGCGTATTTCGTACGCCCGCTGAGTGGTGTTGTAATGGCTCATTTCGGCGACATTATTGGTCGGAAAAGAATGTTCATGCTGTCACTTTTCCTGATGGCTATCCCGACACTGTTAATCGGCTTACTGCCTACTTACGAACAAATTGGCTATGCCGCGCCGGTGCTGTTGCTTATCATGCGTCTGTTACAGGGAATAGCATTAGGCGGTGAAGTCCCCAGCGCACACGTTTTTGTCACAGAGCATGTCCCGCACAACCGTATGGGGCTGGCAAACAGTATGATCGCCAGCGGTCTGACATTTGGCGTGGTTATTGGTCACTTTGCAGCATACATTATTTATATGAATTACAGCCATGATGAGATTTTAAGCTTTGCATGGCGCTACCCGTTTATCTGCGGCGGTGTATTAGGACTCATGGCTGTCTATTTGCGTCGTTATCTGCGCGAAACACCCGTATTCCTGGAAATGAAAAAACGCAAAGAGTTGGTCGACCTTCCGATAAAAGAAGTATTAAAAAACTTCCGGGGCGCAACACTAATTTCTATTTTAACCACCTGGCTGCTGACCACTGGTGTGGTGTTAGTCATACTTGCACCTAACCTGATGAAATCAGATATTTTTAAAATCGACCCTGAATTTGTCAGTAAAATTGCCATCCTGGCAACAATAATGAATGTGGTAGGTAATATTATCGCTGGTATTATTGCAGACCGTGCCGGAGTACGAAAAACAGTTGTTCTCTATAGCCTGCTTTTGGCGGGCACCAGTTATGCGTTCTTTAACTCATTAAGCAGCGGCGATCACATGACTATCGGCTTCTTATATTCATTTGCCGCCCTGTTCTTAGGTTTAGTCGCCTGTGTGCCTATCATTATTATCAAGCTTTTCCCGGCAAATATCCGCTTAAGCGGTATCGGATTTTCCTACAATATAGGTAACGCCCTCTTTGCCGGACTGACCACCTTTACCGTCCCGGTCATCGCCGAACACGTAAACCCGATGTTTATCGCCTACTACATATTATTCCTCTGCGCCCTCGGCCTGTTTATCAGTTTCTGTCTTGGCAGGAAGTCAGTGAAGTTTTATGTTTAAATAACTCAGGGATGTCTGTTAAACAGCCATCCCTGAGTTTCATTTCTGTTTTCATATCGGTAAAGGGCTGACGATCTCTCGTCAGGAGTTCTCAATACCAAATTCACTGTCAGAACGAATAATTAAGACCAATAGAGTAATTAACCGAGTTACTATGGTTGCTTTCCTGATTGTAATTAACCACCCCGAACACATTCAGATTCTCTGTCAATGCAGCTGAAGCACCTAATTTTGCTGATACCCAGCTATCCTTTGATTCAATACCTGTGCGGGTAAACGACGTATCCGTACTGTTAACCCCACCTTTAACGCTCATTGGTTTATCGCTTAAATTGTGATTATATTTTATTTCAAAATAAGGGGTTACCGGCAATGACTGCGTACTGATGTCCCCCCTCCGTTCACAATATTCCGCTCTTGTTTCTGAGAACCAAAATGCAAATCCCAGAACGGGAAAGGCAAGATGCTTAAATCAACCAAGGATGGCACTACTTTAACATTTACCGTGCGTAACGTTGCTAATTCCGTTCTGGTGACCGATTTCGCCGACCTTCATACCAGAGTCAGCCAGCTTTAAAATACTGACGATCTGCAATTCGGTAAAACGTGCTTTTTTCATCATGACCTCAGCTGTTTTCAGGGCAGAAAATCTAACTGTAGTTGTTCCATTTTAGGGAAGTGGACAATAACCAGGCCAATTCAGACTTCGCAGGACAAACTATGGACACAAAAAAGCCCACAGGCTTGCGCCATGTGGGCTTTCAGGACTTCGTATCGGGCTCTGGTGACCGTCAACAAAGAATTTTTGGTGGAGCTGGGGGGATTTGAACCCCCGTCCGAAATTACTACACCGTCGGTACTACATGCTTAGTTTATCTTTACATTCGCCTGCCAGCTGCGGACAAACACGCCACTAACAAACTAGCCCGATTAGTTTTAATGCTTCATCCCCAGGCAGGGAATCTACACGATCTCTTTTGGTTTTGACCTCTCTTGATCCCCGTCCTAAGAGCGGAGGCTAGGGAGAGAGGGCTTCCTGCAGGTTATTAAGCTGCTAAAGCGTAGTTTTCGTCGTTTGCGACTATTTTTTTGCGGCTTTTATCGTGGCAAACCGCCCCACGGCATGCACCTTGGGTTTCGCAAATCCCGTCGAATCCAGAATCAGCCCCAAGTTGTTGAACAGAGTATATCAGAAAATTAGTGAAGAATACCAGTACTTAACGGCCGGCATGCTTCATAATTCTCGCTTTGTCTACTTTCCACTCACGATCTCTGATGTCATCGCGCTTGTCATGCTCTTTCTTACCTTTGGCAATGCCGATCTTGACTTTGCACCAGGCATTTTTCCAATAGAGTGACAATGCAATAACGGTGTGTCCGTCCCGATTAACTTTACCGAACAAGGTATCTAGTTCCCGTTTGTTCAGCAGTAACTTACGTGTCCGTGTCGGATCGCAGACAACGTGAGATGATGCCACACTGAGTGGCGTAAAGTTTGCACCAAACAGGTAAGCTTCGCCGTCACGCAGGATCACGTAACTGTCGCCGAGGTTTGCTTTACCTGCACGTAAGGATTTGACCTCCCAGCCTTGCAGCGCCAGACCCGCTTCCATCTCTTCTTCGATAAAGTAGTCGTGGCGGGCGCGTTTATTGAGCGCAATGGTGGCAGAGCCTGGTTTGTGAGCTTTTTTCTTTGTCATAATGGTCGCTATTATACGTTATGCGCACATGAAATAAATTGCTTATTTATCCGTCGTAAGATAAATGATGATATTTTAAGCGCTGGTTCGGATTTTTTATCCCAATACGCTGTTTTTAACACGTTACCGGGATTACGCAAGTCATTTTCTGCGAAAATCCCCTATCCCCTTTTGTGGTAAACATCTTTGTTGTCATTAAGATACATTCTGTCATCACGCCACGCAGGATTGTCCATTTATCTCAGCGGCGGAGCACAGTATAATGACGGGTAACAGGCGAAAAATCACCTACCGGCAGGTTGCCGTTTTTGACTTTCTTATTGCAGGATTTGTTATGCCACAGATTAACCGCTCTGCACTTGTGCCTTTCAGTGTGGAACAGATGTACAACCTTGTAAATGATGTCCACTCTTATCCGGAATTTTTACCCGGATGTGTGGGAAGCAAAATCCTCAGCCGGGAGCCGGATGAAATGACTGCCGCAGTAGAGGTGTCAAAAGCCGGGATAAGTAAGACATTTGTCACACGTAATCAACTGACGAATAATCAGCACATCAGCATGCAGTTAGTTGAAGGCCCATTCCGTAAGCTTATGGGGGGATGGTCATTTATCCCTCTGAGTGATAATGCCTGTAAAGTGGAACTGAGCCTGGACTTTGAGTTTACTAATAAGCTGGTTGAACTGGCATTCGGACGTATTTTCAAAGAACTGGCCGGTAATATGGTGATGGCATTTACCCGCAGGGCAAAAGAGGTTTACGGTGTCTGATATATCTATCGAGGTTTGTTATGCATTACCGGAGAAACAATTTCTGATCCCGGTAAAAATCCCGCAAGGATCGACCGTTGAAACCGGTATTCTTGCATCCGGTATTTTAGCATTACGTAATGAACTGGATTTATCACAAAATAAAGTCGGTATTTTCAGTCGCCCGGTAAAATTAACCGATACGGTTAATGACGGTGACCGCATTGAAATATATCGCCCGCTGACAGCTGACCCGAAAGAAATGCGCAGAAAACGTGCCGAAGAAGCCAGCCGCAGGAAGAAAGAGAGCTGATATATAAACTCACTGGCATCATAACCACCGAAATATAAAAACCGTATCTGATAAAAATACGGTTTTTATAAAGTTACTCAATTGAATTTAATTGTATATTCAGCAATGGCAGAGAATTTCCCGGGCTCAATATCCCTGGTTAGTTTATAAATATATGCCGTTATCGCCGGACTAAATGTTTTCTGCATTGTTCCGAGATAAGTATCTGTATTCTCTGTGATCTGTTTATCTCCATAGTACAATACAAAACCGATAGATGGGTTATTGGAAGCAATGATACCTTTATCACTTGATCCATACTTCGATGAACTATTTAAAATAATAGATATATTTTTAGTTCGTTTTTCATTGGTACATTGAACAAAAATCGTCTGTGATTCACGAATATTCGTTTTTCCTATAGCAGATGTAAACTGAGAAAAATCCAGCTCACCAAAATCGAACTCAATATTTTTATTGTTAATCACACAAGTTTCAATAGTATCAATATTGGCGGATAGTTTTAATTTCGCCACTGTTTCATGCTGATTATTTTTAATAATACCAATCTGAGATGATGATAACCGTAATGGTGGCGGATTATTTACTGCTGCATAAACAGAAACCGAAGCACGGGGAAGATTAATAATACCATTGCGTTTTTGAGCTGCAATTGACATGCCCTTTTCCGTATAAGCATGAGAATCATCCATTTTAATGGTATAAGCATAATAGTTGTTAAGATAATATGCCGGGGCACCATTAATCATCTGAAAAAACTTAGGCGACATTTCCGTGTTTGGCTGAGTAGCGATAAGCCTTAATTCTTCAGGTAAATTATTATCGCAACCAGAAATATTTCCAATCTGCAGGATATCGCTCACCAGCAGTGTGCCCGCAGTAATTTGGCCTTCAACCCGTTCCTGAACATGAGATTCAGTCACTACAGCAGTAATATATTCATTGCCACAACCAGCAATGGAAGGCACTGAAAATAATATAATTACCGGGATTAACCAGTGACCCTTATTAATTAAAATCATGATCCCTCTCTGAAAAATAATCTGTCTTAACTAAATGAATCACCATAAAACAAGCCGTTATCACTGGCAAACCTCATCAAAGATATACAGCCCGTTAATCTTCCGCTTACCTTCGGTCTGATAAGAGAATTGACATTGATATTGATTGTCATCTCCCCAAATAACCCGGACATTGTCTGCTTGTGTTGCACCTGTAAGATATAATCGTCCGTAGTTACTGACATAAAACCGTTCTGATTTATTATCAGCTACAGCATAAGCACCAAATGGTATTTGGTTACCCGCACTGTCATACAGAGTCACTAATATTTTTGCACCAAGATTGGTATTATAATCAACTAATACCATCGCACCACGGGTCGGATATATTTCCTTTAATGCTGCTTCAATTTCTGCATTCTCAGGTAATGTCCGGGTATCAAGATTAACCACATTATTACGATAAGGTACAAGATTAGAAATAATGGCCAGACCGGAGCTGTCAGTTTTTGCTTCTGAACTATTAATAATACGAACACCTTCAGCTCCCGGTGCATAAACTAATCCGTTTGTATCCCCTAACGGGCGGGATAACGTTGCACCATACTGACTCATAACTAAGGAGCCATTAAGGCCATAGGATAATTGACGATTATCTTTTTTGTAGGAATAACCCGCATTCGCATCGCCATATCTGCTTTTATATTTTCCGTATACACTGCCATAATTACCACGATCCCGGTTACCATATCCCTGCTGTACATTCCAGGATAGCTGGTTATTATCCAGTGCGACACCACCTACACCTACATAATTATCAAAATCACCATCTTTATTATAAGATGCACCGTAATTTATCCAGTTATTTTTATATTCCCCACCTAATGGAATACTAAAGCTGACAGAAAGCACATGATCATTTTCCCGGTTTTTTTCAACATCATCATTTCTGTTGTTAAGTTTATTAATTGTGTTTTTATAATAAGAGTAATTAAGATTATATGAAACTGTATTTATAGTATTTGAGTAACCTATATTATAAGATTCAACATTCTTTTCTTCATTATTATAATATGTATCATATGTTTGATGGGACACAGATACGGACAGCAAACCAAAGTCGCCGGGTAACGCCTGAGAAACAGACAGATCCATCTGTCCCTTACGCATCAGATACGCCTCTGTATCCGCTTTTCCTGAATAATAATCAAACATATCAGTCATCGTAATATAGTCACCACTTATATAACGATAACTTGCAAAGCTAATATTTGTTCCCGTGCTTTCAAGTGATTTAGAATAGCGCAAACGGAATGCTCTGCCGTTCATGTCATCAACAGAGTCAGGAGCTGCACGGGTAAACATAATATCGGAAGCCAGTGCACCGACAACAGGGATATTCATTCCCAAGCCAATATCATAGGCCTGATAACGGGAAGCAGCCTGGACTCCACCGAATAATGTTGAATTATCTGTTAGTCCATAAAAAGCATCTGACTGAACAAATTTGGTCTTATCACCATTACCACTGTCATCATTATAAGAAGACGTATTATTCATGCGGTATTGGCCTGCTGTAATGCTGTATTTATATGTATCTTTTCGCTGCATAAAATCCAGTGAAGAGAACGGGATAATAAATCGTCGCTCACTGCCATCTATACCACGTTGCACAATATATAAATTGCTCCCGTTATTTAACGGAGAGACATCAGTTAATTCATATGCACCCGCAGGAACGTTGGTTCTGTATATAACATAACCATTCTGGGAAACTTCGATAGTGGAATCAATAGTGGCAACGCCGGTAATAGTCGGCGCGTAAATATTAGAGTAATTTGGTCTCATTTGATTATCAGACCATAGTTTCACACCGCGAAATGACACATTATCAAAAACATCTGAATCTGAAAAATTATCACCAATAAGTATATTACTCTTAATCGCCCGCAGTGGTCGTTCAAGATAATTGAGCTGATTTTCCCACTTTGAACTTCCGTCAGAATACTTATTCCAGGCACTGTGATTACGATATCGCCATGCACCAATATTCATACCTGAGCGCAAATTCAGATAAATACTATCACTTTTATCATTATTTTTTGTATTGTTATGATGAGTTCCGGACATGCTGTAATCTGTAAAAATAACAGGTATTCCGTCATCCCAGAGTGACTCCAGGTTTGCCTCTAACGCTTTTTTGTCAAATGCTATCTGTGGAAAATTAAGATATAAACGATTTTGTCCCCCTATAAATGTAGCTTTTGCATCCTGAATATCCCGGATATTCACACACTCTCCGGATTTATCCAGCAGAGAATAAAACTCTGGTTTTATTCCATAGCCTGCAAGTTGCGTATCAGATAAGCAAGGCTGTAATTCTCCGGTATTTTTATCACCAAAGAATAAGATATCCTGTGAATTTACATACTGTTCATTTAGATAAATATCAACACGATAGGTACCGGGTATAAATGATGCCCGTTCAAATGATGATAAATCAATCGATACCGCTTTACCTGACGGGTCGGTGACAAATGCAGGATCAAAATAATCATCTGCTTTTGCCTGGTTTACGTTCAATAATATAACGGCAAGTATTGAACTATAAATTTCGGTTCTGGCCGGCGCCCTTAACATAATAATTTCCCTGACTTATCCTTGTCGTGAAAAATATATTAAATAAATTATATAAAATACTAAAAATTCATTTCAAATAAATTCAACTTACCTAAATCATCGACAAAAGTATACTCTACCTTTGATACACTATTATTACCTTTCAGTGAAACCAAGATATCTGACTCTGGTGAAATATAACTTGGTGCCATTAATGATTTTTTATCCACCAAAATCTCACTGATACTGATATAATATTTTGTCGGATTAATAAATTTAAGATTATCACCTGATTTTTTTATGATGACTTTCTTAAACTCTTCTACCATTTCATTTCCTGATAGTGACTCCGGCCTATAAATAACCTTCACCTGATTATTGATAGCAAATGTCAATTTATTAGCATCATCATTCTTATTTGTTGATGGTATAAATTTAACATTCAGCCAATATAGAGATTCTTTATCTTGCGGTAAGTCTTTCACTAATAAAACCCGCAAGCTATTTGAGGTATTCGCATTCAATTTAAATAACGGAGGTGTTAATACAAAGTCTTCAGTTGATTTTTCACTTTCATCTAATACCCAACTTTGAATAAGATAGCTGGAATCATTTTTATTGTGAACGTTAATACTGCCTTCATTTTTTCCATCACTAATGACAACACGGGTTGAACCTAATGATATACCTGCATAACCTGAATTGATAAAAAAACTCATCAATACAAATGCAAGGATACGTGTTAATTTCATTGTAACTCCATTTGTTATTTATAGATAGGGTAGCATTCGCTACCCTATGAAGACCTATATCGATCAGACGTATCTGATAGTATATAACACTTGTGCTCTGAGTTTACCTGACTCAACAATATCAGCTAACTGGTAAATAAATGGATAGAATTTATACGTTGCTGTTTTTTGCTCGATTTGCTGCCAGTTATTTTCTTTACCATCCACTTTGATAAATGGTGCAGCCGCGTCATCTACAGCTTTTAAACCAAGAGCCAGACCTTTCGCACTATTACTGGTTTCAGCAAATTTAATCATGCTGTCATTATAGCGATCAGTCGCTTCCAGTCTCAAATTTGCCCACTGACCGGTACATTCTGTCAGTTTAATTTGAACTGCTTCATTTCCGCGGACCTGAGTATTAGACTGTGGAAATGCTGACATCTCAAAATCACCTAACATCACAGTAAAGTTTTTCTGTCCGTCATTGACCACACAGGTAGGTGCTTTAACTGAGCCAAGAAAATAAATACGACCCTGGTCGTGTACAGTATCGACTGTATCAGCAGCAGATGCAGCAGCACTGAATAACATAGCAACAGCAGCAGGTAAAACAGCATATTTCAGTTTCATAATAATTCCTTTATAGTATATAACCGTAGTATTTAACAACCCTGTTTTAATTTCGGCTGATTGCCGCAAATTAACTGTTAACTATGTGCAGAAATAATAAGTAACATTAGCATGCTAATGTTCTTCTCGTTTATTGATATTTTTATTTTATTTAGTAGTGCTAAAATTTCCATAAGAATAATCTATACCTATTCTAACCCCAGATATCCATCACCCATAGGGTTTTAACAGCACTGATATTATCATTACTATTTTTTCAATCCAGAATATTTTTACTTTTGCGTTATTTTTAGTAATAACACCATCTGAAACATTAATATTAAATACACCAGGATAGACTTAGCATGTTACTTATAAATTAAATCCAATATGAAAAATCTTAAATTTACGGCATTAAGATTTAATTTAAAATCATTAAGTACTTATTTAAAATAACGTGCATGACTAAATATCATTCAAATATCAATTAGTTATGGTGGCTCTTTCTTTTATATAAAAATGAAAATTGATTTTATAATTATAATTACTATATCTTACAGACGGCTAATATATACACTTGCCACTAAATAATTACCATTTCACCATATAGGTTTCTGATGAAGACCAATCATATTATTCAGTCAATACAGTACATGTATACTAACATTTTATAAAGATTCACATTGAAAAAAAACGCATACAATGCTCAGATTATTCCCTTGAATTTATTTTTCTTATTTTAATTAAGAGTTATCCCACAAAGCAACATATTCACATTTCTGTTTATCTTATAGTGGATTTACTTATTTTTAATGATATTATTTAAAATAAATTTTCACTAAAAAAATACAGTACATAAAATAACCTGAAAGTGATATTAATCAGTTAGCAGATTCCGTCTGCTTACTTTTCACTGAGATGATTCAATCCCTGGCTCTCCTTCGTAAAGGTTACCGTTGTTTTTTCTTTTTTGCGTTCAATGTTCAGTACCCAGAAAGAATCAAAATCATCACGCGGCCACACAGGAACGATTTCAGGGTCGCCTCCTGTCTGTTTTATAATATCTTTTACCACTTTAACAAGGTTGTCATGCTCCCAGACAATAAAAATCACCTGGTTATGATGCTGCTTATCCAGTAACGCATCACGCAGTTCTTTTGTTTCTTTGGCATGGAACTCCAGATGTACCGGCAGAGATACCCGAATAGCCACAGGGCTTATTGTCTGAAGTGATCGCAGTGAATTACCCAGCTTGCTCTGTTTTGGCGCTGCGGCATACAGCGCGTCAGGCTGTCCGTAACGGCTAAGTAAAACATCCGGCAATGCCAGTGCCCGGTTCAGTCCTTTGGCGGTTAATTGCCCGCTGTCATTATCCGGTTTTTCCCCGTGCCGCAAAAAAACCAGAGTTTGTGCTGAATGTGCCATCTGACTGATACCCAATAATAGTAATGCTGACGCGATAACCCGCAAGTGCATAGTGGTACTCCCCTGAGCCGGGAAAACGTCAGTGTAATGGTTTTCGGCGTATTCATCATGAATTTTTAAATTATTTTTATACTCTCATCTGACCTGCATTTTCCGGCGTTTGTCAGAGTGTTACGCCACACTATCCTCTGCCCTTTTCCATTATCAGCAAGTCTGTCCCGTAAAAAATTAATTAACAGGAAAAAATATCAGCATGTTTTTTTTATTTAGCCGCAGACCACCCGCCGTCCCATTGACAGAGACAACATAATAATGAGATTAATAAAAAAATAATACATGTGTAAATGCATGTAGTGAACGCATATAAGGACGATAACATTGCGCCAGATTACAGTACGGTTGGCAGAAGCAACAGATGCAGCTGCATTATACGAAATGCATAAAGATTTTAATTCTTATGCCAATACACTTCAGATGCCCTACTCTTCCCGTAAATTCTGGGAGCAGCGCATGAGTCAGAATGAAGCGTTATCCACCCGCCTGGTTGCCGTTGTTGAAGGTGCTGTCGTAGGGTTGCTGGGTATTAATCAAAACAGTAATCCCCGCCGCCGGCATGTGGTCAGTTTTGGTATTACCGTTGATAAAAGTTACCGTGGTCAGGGAATAGGCAGTACACTGATGCAGGCAATGATTGATTATTGCGATAACTGGCTGGATATCCGCCGCATTGAATTAGAAGTTTTTGCTAATAATCCGGATGGACTGGCGCTGTATGAAAAATTTGGTTTTCAGCGTGAAGGTATTGCCCGCGATTATGCTTTCCGGGATGGTCGTTATGTGGATGCGATTATCATGAGCCGGATAAGTAATCAGGCAAAATAATCCGTATTTTCGGGAAAATAAAATGGAAGCACCTGTCATAGAAACCCGGTGGTTATGTATTGAGTGCCATAAAAAAGAGATTGCACCCCATGCAGATTACTGCAGCGAATGTACTGAAAAGCTCTATTCGCGGATAGACGGGTGGCTCTGGTTGCCGTTAATCAGCTTATTTCTTTTTATTGTTTCAGGGATCTACTCCCTGCTCGGTTATTATACTGTTCTGAGTGACGGCTATCCGCTTCCCCGTAATATGATGCCCACACTACATATTATGGCAATAACCGATATTCTTTATATTGCAGGAGCCATCATCACCCTGACTTTCTTTTTGAAACGTTCCCGGCTTCTGCCGCGCGTTTTTACCGGGTTCATATTGTTGTACATAAGTGCCGAAGCCCTTATTTTTGCCAGTATTATCGGTTTTATCCCCTCTTCTGCAGGGTTCCTCACAACCTTACCGCTGATAAAAGCCCTCTTTTATGCGATGATTTGGCTATTCTATTTCCGGGTCTCTGATCGCGTGAAAAAAACATTTATTCATTGATAAGGAAACAGCATGAACAAGTTTATTTTTCCGGCAATGGTGTTTGCTGCCTCTTTGATCGTTCTGCCCTCCTATGCAGGAAAATTACCGGAAAATCCTTATTTATCGACTGCGGTACTCAGCAGCGCCGGTAGTGTTTACAGTTCTGTTATGATAAGCGGAGCTATTTTATCCCCTATTATTTTGCCTGCTCAGCTAATTGCTGAATCAGTGGAGAATAATAAAAAAGAAAAAGTAACCACGATTACGGCTAAGAACGCAAAAAAAGAAGATATCACTCTTTTGGTTGCAACTGAAAAACTGGAAAACAATCCGGTAAAACCCGGTGATAAACTTACTATAGAGCCTGCGGAAAAAGGTGCCGGTGCGTATCTGAAAAAAGACGGAAAAGTCATTTCCCACATGGTGACACAAGATGACCGTGAATTAACCCATCAGGAGAAAATGCCATAATATGCGCCTGCTGAAATCAGTAATCCTGACTGTCCTGCTCATTATATCCGGCCCGGCATTCAGCGGCAGTCAGAACTGCACGGATAAAACCCCGCCGACCCCGCAGGAAGCGGCGCTGCGTACCAGTCAGGCAAAGGTTTTGCATGACTGGCTGGAACAACAGGGCGACAGAGTTGTTCTGCTGGTGCGCCAGGGACAGACTCTCAGTGAGTACGGGCTGACATTTTCCCATGCCGGATATGCCGTAAGAGAACGTAACGGGACCTGGCGGGTATATCACAATCTTAATACCTGCGGGACGGCACAATCTGAACTGTGGATCCAGGGTTTGTATCAGTTTATTGATGATGATCTTGCCGGAAACACCATCGCCACACTGCATTTCCCGCCCGCCTTACAGTCGCAGTTGCTGAGAGTTCTTCGTGACCCCGCACTGCGTAAAGCGCTTCATAATCCTGATTACAATATGCTGGCGCATCCGTTTGCGACAGACAGTCAGAACTCCAACGGCTGGATATTGATGGTGTTTGCCGCCGCGCGCTCTGCGGGTGTTGATTCCGTGCCCGCCGGTGTGACCTGGCTGAAGTCTGAATTTTATATCGGCTCCTCCGCAGAAGCGGGACTGGTAAAACGGGCGCTGGCAGATAGCTTTATGCCCCATGTGTCGACAGACGGTCAGCCGGTAACCGGTATTATCACCTTTAATTCCGGCGACAGCCTGCTGGGATTTCTCAGCCGCTACGGGAAATTCCGGGTCGAATGTAACCACGGTAATTTCGGGTCTTCCGTCTGCCTGAGACCGTTACCTGAGTAACAACGCCGCCCGCTGCTGATTTTACCCTTATTCATTCAAACTGCAGGTTCGTTGGCTGCATCCTGAATGACGTTGGGTATATTTTCTGCTGCCGTCAACTCTGACGGCAGCGGTTTCCACGTCACTTTCTTCCCTGCACCTCTTTTTTTTCACTCATATTGTCACTTTCCCCGATAACCCGTCCGTTACATTAAATTTTCTTTTCCTTTATTTTTCATTAATTTAGTTGCTAATGAATACTTTATCGGGCTAATAATAAAACATAACAACAGTTCGATATTTTTGATTTCAGTCGTACTTTTACCGGCAACATGCCAACACAACACGGGATAAGGAAAAACACAATGAGCAAACAAGACACCTCACATGCGCCACAAACGCATGACAGTGATTTTATGTTTACCCCCATACCCATGACACACAGGCGGGAGACCTGGAAACAGATTCTCGTGTGGATAGGGTTTGGTTATGTCGCCACCGGACTTTTTATCGGCGGTGCACTGGCAGGTGCCAACGGCGGACCGGGGATGTCGTTCCCGATGGCGCTGCTGGCGATAGCCATCGGCATGGGATTGTTATTTATTCTCACCTCCCTGCTCGGCATCATGGCACAGCGCACAGGTCTGAGCCTGGCGCTTCTCAGTCGTTTTTCATACGGTTATCTGGGATCTAACCTGCCGATGATCGCGATGGGGCTGCTGACACTCGGCTGGTTTGCCGCTATCACCGGGATGGTCGGTGATATCTGGGGATCGTTTCTGGGTAATCCCAGCGGGATAATTGTCTTTGATCCGGGCGCACACGGTTATAACGGTGCGCCTATCACTCTTGAAATTTTTATCTCCTGTGTGGTCGCCGGATTACTATTCACTTACACCTCACTTCACGGCATGAAAGGACTGGAAATTATCGCCATTCCCGTTTCGCCGATCATTATGATTATTGCTGTCGTCACCGGCTATGCGATGTTACAGGAGGGCGGCGGGTTATCTGTCTTTATTGAAAATTCAAACCGCAATGAAGGGCTGATGCTGTCAACGGCGATCACCATGGTTGTCGGCAGCTGGATTGCCGGTGCCGTGATGGGTGTGGATCTGTTCCGTTTTAATAAAAGTATTTCTGCGGTTTTCTGGGGATCTGCGGCATGTTTTATTTTTACCAATCCGCTGCTCAATGTGGTCGGGTACATCGGCACTATGACTGTCGGAATGCCGAACTATGTTACCTGGATGATTGAAAAAAGCTTTTTGCTGGCCCTGCTCGGCGTTGTCACCTGGACACTGTCTCTGTGGACCACCAACGACGCAGAGCTTTACTGTAACTCACTGTACACCGGCCCGGTGCTGGACTCTGTAGGTATTAAAGTCAATAAAAACATCCTGATACTCTCAACCGGGATACTCGGCACGGTATTGGGCGCCATTGGCTTTTACCAGATATTCTTTGCTGATTTTATTAATTATCTCGGCATTATGGCACCGCCACTCGCCGGTCCTTTGCTGGCTGATTACTATGTCACCCGCAGATGTAAATATGATATCAGCCAGATTAACAGTCAGCCGAAATGCAATTATGCAGGCGTGATAAGCGCCCTGGCGGGGATGGCTTCAGGGCTGATTATGGCAATGAATAATATTCTGTCTGACTGGCCTACCGGCTTGTTAGCCCTGGTGTTTACCATCATCCTTTATCTGATTCTGCACCCGTTACTGGCTGCAAAAGCAGCATCACCGGCAGCAGGGAGATCATCATGAAAAAAGTTGTTTTAAATGAGTTCAATACCGAAGAACTGAAAACATTGTTCGATAACGGGCAAATTGACAGCGCCATTACCATTTTCGGCAGTTGTGAAAGCCACGGTCCGCATCTGCCCCTGGGTCCTGATCTGTTTGTGCCGGAGGCGGTTGCAAAACGTGCGGCACAGCGGTTATCGCGCACCATTGTGGTACCGGGCGTGCCTTTCGGTACATCCGCACACTATAACGGCACGCCGATGGCGATTAATATCCGCTTTGAAACCGTGATTGCCATTGCGGAAGATATGTTCGAAAGCCTGATCCAGTACGGCATCAAACACATTTTTGTCTTCAATGGTCATGACGGAAATATTCCGTCGCTGGATATCGCACAGCGCAATGTCAAAGCGCGCCATAAAGATGTGGTATTCGCTTTCCTGCCGGCATGGTGGTCAGTGCTCGGCAGCCGTCTCGGGGATAATTTTTTCCGTGAATGGGGCGGGCTGGGTCATGGCGGAGAAGGTGAATCGTCAATTACTGCGGCCGTCTGCCCGGACTTATGTGATTTAAGCAAAGCCGTGCGCCAGATGCCTGAGGACAGTATCCGCCATGGTGATAATGTCCAGATCATGTGGGATATAACAGAAGTGTCTGTAACAGGTGCTACCGGTGACCCGACTTACGCCGGTATTGAAAAAGGCGAAAAAATGCTGGATGCCCTGACGGATCTTGTGGTGGAAAGCATTGAGGCACTGGAAAAAACGAACTGGAATTACGATCTGCGTACAAAATAAAGTATCTGCCCCGCGCTGCTTTGCGGGGCTTTTTATCACAGCCCGGCAAATTCAGGAATGGGCTTGCGTCCGTGGGATTCAAGGAAATCCAGTACCCGGCGCGGTGTGACATTCAGGATCTGTGCGTCGGGAAATTCAATCTCGCGGAGCATCGCAAGCACGCGTTCAAAATTCCCCAAATACCCTGCATAGTGGGAATCAGAACCGAGAGAAACCCAGCCGCCACTATCCCGTACAGCCTCTGCTATTGCGCGGCAATGTTTCTCACTACCTGTCCGTGAGTGCAGAAATGATGAGTTATTCATCTCCAGTGCCACATTGCACTCTTTTGCCGCCTGAACTACTGCCTGAATATCAACCGGATACTTAGGGTTGCCCGGATGGGTAATAATCTGCACCTTGCCGCTGCGGATAGTGGCTATCATCGCCTGTGTATTTGCGGCCTGCCCCCGAGGTTGCAGAACCGGTTCATGAAAACCCGCCAGGATGATATCCAGCTGTTTTGCCATTTTATCTGTGCAATCTGTTTCGCCGGCCAGGTTTTTAATATTCGCTTCAATGCCGTACAGCAGCCCGGCTCCGTTAATCATCCGCGGCAGAACCGGCATATTAGAAAAATGCCACGAGTGAGGTGCATCTGCCATGTCCGGTCCGTGATCGGTTATCGCGAACAGCTTCATACCTTTTTCCGCCGCCTGCGCAAAATACTCACTGACAGTACTGTACGCATGCGTGCTGGCAATAGTGTGTGCATGTAAATCAACCGGATACATAAATCAGACCCTTTTTATATTAACAACCCTTTAACCCTGTCAGATTCTGAAAGGGCGCTTCAACCCGGCATACCCGCAACCGGAACAAAAACAGACGCGGGTATCAGATTTATCATTTATCCTTTCCCGCCTGTGCACAGCGTAGTGTATCCGCAATCCATACAGCCAGTTCCGGATGCTCCTCATGCCAGACAGTGATACCGCTTGCTTCAAACAGTGCTGTTGCCACGCCGGAACCGGTTTTCAGTGTGCCGTCGAACCGGCCGCTGTAAATAAGACCACTGCCGCAGGAAGGACTGTTGGCTTTTAAAATCACATGGGTGATGTGCCGCTGCTTCAGGTATTCAAGCGCCCGTTGCGCACCCTGCATAAAAGCGTCAGTCACATCCTCACCATCCTGAGCCACCACACGGGCGTGTCCCTGCCAGACATCTTTTCCGTCTCCGCCGGTAATTTCTGCCGGTGCGCGCGGAACCGGCAGGCCGCCGAGAATTTCCGGGCACACCGGAACAGCAAGTCCGTATTCCTGAAGCTTTTTCAGCGGGGCATACAACTTATGACTGCCGTCATACCGGACAGCTTCGCCTGCCAGACAGGCACTGATTGCGATCATGAATGACCCTCAGCGTTTGCCGGCTTCCCTTGATGCAGCCAGACAGTTTAATGAATAATAATCAATCAGGTGATAGTAATTAACTTATGACAGTGCAGCAAGTGATGTTATTCCGCTGCCCTTCCTGCGCTCAGGTTTATCCTTTCCGCTAAAAAAAGTGCTAGACTCAGCAGGATGTCTTTTTTTAACCGGAGTATGAGCCGTTATGCACGCACCTTCCCCGTCAGACAAACCGGTTTTATCCGTTTTTGATTTTGACGGCACGCTGACCCACAGTGACAGTTTTGTCCCTTTCCTGCGCTTTGCGTTCGGAAAACGTATTTTTACCCTGAAGATGCTGCGGCTGGTTTTACCGACTCTGCGCTGTTTTTCCCGCAGACTGACCCGCGACGAGTTAAAAGAAGTGCTGATCACCACCTTTCTGACCGGTGTCGAAGCCCGCTGGGTGGAAGAGAAAGCGAAAATATTCTGCTCACGCTACTGGGCAAAAATGATGCGTCAGGAAGGATTACAGGCTGTTGAGGCCGAAATTGATTCCGGAGCGGAAGTCACTTTGTGCTCGGCATCGCCGGAGCTGGTTTTGCGTCCCTTTACTGATCGTCTGGGGATCAAACTGATTGGCACACAGCTGGATGTCAAAGACGGTATTCTGACCGGAAAAATCAGCGGAAATAACTGCCGCTGCGGTCAGAAAATTGCCCGGCTGAAGCATATTTACGGCGATTTATCCGCTTATCATCTGCGTGCCTGGGGTGATTCACGCGGGGATTATGAACTGCTGTACGCCGCACAAGAGCCGCACTGGCGTCACTTTCACCGCAATCCGGCAAAATATGAAAAACGCCGTAAACAGTTTTCTGTCCGCTGACGGATAACATAAAACAGACGGTGGATCTGAGCGGGCAGTGAAAACACAGCCCGCTTTTATTTACCCTGCGTTGCCGAAATCGGTCCGGTCTTAATTATATTTTTCTGATTACTATCCGGCGAATAAATAAAATAACTCCGGATCCCCGTCATCCAGGTTATCCACCTGCCCGCTGAGGATAAATCCCTGACTCAATAACAGTGTCTGCATACCTTTATTAGATAAATTAACCGAGGTAAACAGCTTTTTTGTCCGGCATTGCTTTTGCAACGCAATCAGTAAATGACGTCCGATCCCCTGCCCGCGCTGCGTTTGTGAAACCATCAGCAACTCAATGAATCCACAGTGGAAAAAATGGTAATGCAATACGCCATAAGCCACAATATCAGCCCCGCGACGTACAACACAGCACTCTCCCTGCGCGACCCATTGCCGGATGTCCGCACAACGCTGAGTATCATGTACGGCAACGGTATCCAGTGCAATCAGCAGAGGAATATCCCGCTCTGTTGCGGGCAGGATTTCCTCTGTAATGGCTTCCGTTCCTGTATGTGTATTAATTATCGCTCCCTTAATCATCAGCCTGTTAGCCATCTTCCGCGCGATTGTCTGTTTCTGCCGGTTTTGCAGGAGCAGATTTTTGTGAAGCCAGCAATTCCAGCAGGGCATACTGTTTTGCAATCCGCTGTGATGCCTGATCCACCAGCATAGCGGCTCTTGACGGGTCACTGTTATTCAGCCGGTTAAAGCGTTGCTCCTGATTTATCACATCAGATAGTGGTACAGACGGCGAACGGGAGTCAAGGATCAGCGCTGCTTTGCCGGTTCCCTCACGGCGCGGATCAAAGCGGTACAGCGGCCAGAATCCGCTGGCTGTCAGGGATTTCATCTGATCGTAACTGAAGGCCAGATCGTAGCCATGTTCCTCACACGGGCTGTAAGCAATAACCAGTGACGGGCCGGGATACGATTCTGCTTCCTGAATCGCTTTAACAGTCTGGTTCATCTGTGCACCAATTGCAATTTGTGCCACAAAAACATTGCCGTACATCATCATCGACAATCCCAGATCTTTGCGGGACTTACCTTTGCCTTCTTCTCCAAATTTGGTCACCGCACCCATCGGCGTGGCTTTTGACTGCTGGCCGCCGGTATTGGAATAACACTGGGTATCCAGCACCAGCACGTTCACATTTTCACCGCTGCTCAGAACATGATCCAACCCGCCGAAACCGATATCATAAGCCCAGCCATCACCACCAATCAGCCAGACAGATTTCGGCAGCAGATAGTGCGCATCCTCCGCCAGTTCACGCGCGCGCGGATCCGGATTATCTGCCAGTAATGCCCTCAGCCCGGTAATCGCCGCCCGTTTATCATCCGCAGACAGTGCATCATCCGTCAACCGCTGTTGCAGCGCTTCCGGTAATTGTGACGCAAAGGACATCAGCAGCCGTTTAACCCGTTTTTTATGCTGATCCACCGTCAGCCGGAAGCCCAGCCCGAACTCAGCATTGTCTTCAAACAGTGAATTTGCCCACGCAGGTCCCCGCCCGTCTTTATTGGTGGTATAAGGCGTGGTCGGCAGATTGCCGCCGTAAATCGAGGAGCATCCGGTCGCATTGGCAATCAGCAGCTGTTCTCCGTAAAGCTGGGTCAGCAGTTTGATATAAGGCGTCTCACCGCAACCTGCACAAGCGCCTGAGTATTCAAACAGCGGTGTTATCAGTTGGGATGTGCGGATATCAATGCGCTCAATCTGTGAAGCGGGGGTATCCGGCAGTTGCAGGAAGAAATCAAAATTAGCTTTTTCTTCTGTCAGATGCGCCAGACGCGGCTGCATATTGATGGCGCGGATAGCCGGGTTTTCCCGGTCTTTTGCCGGACATACCTCATAACACAGGTTACAGCCGGTACAGTCTTCCGGTGCAACCTGTAAAACATAATCCAGCCCTTTCATGTCGCGGGCTTTGACCGGCAGACGCTGTAATGTTTCAGGCGCATCACCGAATGCAGCCGGCGCTGCCACTTTCGCGCGGATAGCCGCATGAGGACAGGCCGCCACACAATAATTGCACTGTGTGCAAAGTGAGGGTTTCCAGATAGGGATCATCTCTGCAATATTGCGTTTTTCCCAGCGCGTGGTGCCAACCGGCCAGGTACCGTCCGGCGGAAATGCCGAAACCGGCAGTGCATCACCCAACCCTGCCAGCATCATAGCCGTCACGGTTTTAACAAAGTCCGGTGCATCATCCGGTACTACCGGCGGGCGTGGCAGACTGTCAGGATCGACAGGTTGCAATGCAACCCGGATCAGAACGTCAGGCGTACGGGCAATCGCCGCCAGGTTGTTCTGAACCACCTCATTTCCTTTATTGCTGTAACTGCGGATCACCGCCTGTTGCAGACAGGCCTCAATTTCAGTCAGCGGCAGCAGTGCGGTCAGGTGGAAGAATGCAGTCTGCATCACGGTATTGATCCGCGCACCCAACCGGCATTCGCGGGCTATCTGATACGCATTGATGACATACAGCTGAGCCTGTTTTTCAACCAGCAGCGCCTGAACATCCTGCGGAATATGATGCCAGACCTTGTCTGCCGGATACGGACTGTTAAGCAGAAAAATTCCGCCCGGCGCAAGTTTTTCAGCAATAGCGTATTTATCCAGGAACTGCCACTGATGACAGGCAATAAAATCTGCCCGGCTGATAAGATAAGTCGCGCGGATCGGCTGCTCACTGATACGCAAATGTGAAACCGTCAGTCCGCCTGCTTTTTTGGAGTCATAGACAAAGAAGCCCTGCACATAATCAGTGGTATTATTACCAAGAATACTGATTGTATTTTTTGCCGCAGAAACTGTACCGTCGCTGCCAAGCCCGTAAAACAGCGCGCTGAGGCGGTGATTGATCGGTAGATTTGCCGGAACCGGCGCCAGTGAAAGCCCGGTAACATCATCCATAATCCCTACGGTAAACCGTCTTTTCGGCGACGTTAATGTTAATTCGCGGAAAATAGCCATCACGCAATCCGGATCAAACTCTTTAGATGATAATCCGTAGCGTCCGCCGGTTACCCGTGGCAGCACCGCCCGCTCCCCGTTCTGAAATGCCTCGGCAAAAGCGGTCATCACATCCAGATAAAGCGGTTCTGCCTGCGCGCCCGGCTCTTTTGTCCGGTCGAGCACGGCAATATTACGCACTGTTTCAGGAATAGCCGCCAGAAAATCTGCGGCAGAAAACGGTCGGTAAAGATGGACTTCCAGCACACCGACCGTTTCACCCTGAGAGACCAGTTTGTCCGCAACTTCTTCAGCAGGACCCGCTGATGAGCCCATCAAAACAATCAGCCGCTCTGCCTGCGGATGTCCGTAGTAAGTAAAGGGTTGGTAATGACGCCCGGTCACCTGCGCAAACTCCGCCATCGCTTGTGTCACATGCTGATATGTTGCGTCATACCACGGGTTGGTCGCTTCCCGCGCCTGAAAATAGGTGTCCGGATTTGCTGATGTCCCCCGTACAACCGGATGCTCCGGTGACAGTGCCCGGTCGCGGTGAGCGCGGACAGCGTCAGCCGGGATCAGTTTATTCAGCTCAGCACGGCTTACCGCAGTGATTTTATTCATCTCATGAGACGTGCGGAAACCATCAAAAAAATGAATAAACGGAATACGGCTGCGCAGCGTCGCTATCTGAGCGATTGTGGCAAAATCCTGTGCCTGCTGGACACTGTTTGAACATAAGAGCGCGCAACCGGTCTGGCGGACAGCCATAACATCTGAGTGATCTCCGAAAATTGAGAGCGCATGTGTGGCAACAGTCCGCGCAGCCACATGCAGAACAAACGGCATCAGTTGTCCGGCGATTTTATACAGGGACGGGATCATCAGCAGCAATCCCTGGGAAGAGGTAAACGTTGTGGATAATGCCCCGGTCTGAAGTGCGCCATGTACTGTGGCAATCGCGCCGCCTTCTGACTGCATTTCCATCATACGGGGAACATCTCCCCACAGATTCGGCTCACCACCTGCGGCCCAATGATCCGCATACTCCGCCATCGTGGAGCTGGGTGTAATGGGATAGATGGCGATCACTTCATTCAGTTGATACGCCACCCGCGCCACCGCCTGATTTGCATCAGTGGTGATCATGCTGTGTAATTCGTTGCTCACGATAATATCACTCTATGGTTTTTTTATTTTTTACAAAATAACAGAATAAAAAACGGGAGATTATCGTGATTGTGGTGTGTTATCTGTGTGTAAGCGACAGAACCTATTCTGCGATCAGTATGTATTCATCCTGTCCGCAGAGGTAAATATTACTGACCTGCGGGCGGGCGCGAAGCCCGGTCAGCATTCCGGCATCCGTATTCAGCCGTATTCCCAACCCGCAGGCTTTTCCGAGTGATGACGGAATATCGGTCACTGTGAACGGGCAGCCTTCCGCGGTGAGGTGTTTGCGCATCGCCACCACCCCCAGCATGTTGTCAAACAGGATCAGATAATCATTCACAGAATGTATGCCTCCGCCGGGTTTGCCGCCTGTTTCTGTAATTGCCGCAGCCCGTAAATTGCCGCACCGATCGCCCCGGCAAATTGTCCGTCAGGATGAGTAATAACCTCTGCCCCCAGATGCTGTGACAGCCGCTCACAAAAGACCTGACTGCGGCTGACACCGCCGCTGAACAATACTGCGGGAACGGTACTCAGGCGCTTGGCAAACCCGGCAGTACGTTGTGCCATTGAATTAACAATGCCTGACAGAATCGTCTCCGGATCAACGCCCGCTGATCGCAGGCTGATCACTTCCGATTCAGCAAAAACCGTACACATGCTGGAAATAGCATGTGGCTCAATACCCCGGATAGTATCATCAACGGCGGTGATGTCGGTTCCCAGCGTCCGGCTTATCACATCCAGAAAACGCCCGGTTCCGGCGGCACATTTGTCATTCATCAGAAAATCAGTGAGATGCCCCTGTTCATCCAGACGGATAACTTTGCTGTCCTGCCCGCCTATATCAATCACCGTCCGCGTCTGCGGGTGCAACCAGCGCGCGCCGATCCCGTGACAGGAGATCTCCGTGACCTGCTTATCCGCAAAATCAGCCAGTTTCCGCCCGTAACCGGTCAGGGTAAGAAACGGCGGTAAATCACACTCACCGCACAATGTTTCCCAGGCTTCCAGGATCGCCGACTGTGGTTTGAACGGCGTCGGAATAAGAAAACGGCGCAGGATCTCCCCGCCGTTTTCATCACTGAACAGAATACCTTTTGTCGCAGTAGAGCCGGAATCAATACCAATACTCAGCATTACAGCCCCCTATAACATTTCAATAAAGGCGGCAATACGGGTAGCAAGCTGTCCGGTGTCAGACGTGGAATAATCCGTTTCAATCGCCATATACGGAATATCATGCTTCTCACGGATATGACGATTTATCAGCAATGATTCTACGGCATAGGTATGACATGCCTGCAAAATAACATCAATAACACCATCGACATGATAATCTGTCACCATATCACTGAGCATATTCAGGCGCTGTGTATTGGGTGAGATACAGGAGCAACCGATAGCCAGGTATTTTTCGGTAAGGGCATCATAAACATCGGTTTGCGGATTTTCATCCACACATTGTTCCGTTGCTTTCGCGCCGGTACAGTTTTCGTAACCAACCACCCAGCCACCGTTTTCTTCAATGATACGCACTACTTTTTCCGCTGCACCGCCGATAGGACAGCCGGTAATAAGAATGCGCGGACGCGGATCCAGACGTTTTCCTGCGGCATATTCCGCACGGACTTTCGCCGTCAGGGTTTCCAGCTCATTGATGAGCACTGTTTTATCAAATTTGAATGTTGCACCATAGACCACACTCAGAAGCTCACGCCCGGTCAGTGCAGGCGGATTCAGTTGCCCGAGCCGGTAAAATTCCGTTAAAGCGCGGCGTTCGCGGTTGCGTAAATTAATCGCATCGCGGATCCCCTGCTCTGTGATTTCACAGCCGAACTGCTCTTCCAGACGTTTTTGAAAGCGGATAATTTCTGAGCGCCAGAGCGCGACAGATTCTGCACTTTCACTGTTATTCGGTAATTGCATCACATGGACAGGTTTATATTCTGCCATATATTCATACATCTTTTTCTTGCCGTCGCAGGTGGTTTCACCAACAACAATGTCAGAAAAATAGAAATACGGGCATTTATCGGTTTTACCGAATCCATAGCTGCTTTTTATCAGAGGACATAAATTGCGGGGTAAGGTTTTTTCTGCTTCTTCAATAGTTTCATCACTGGTGGAGCACAGAGAAACAACGGCAGCGCCAGCCGCCATAGCAATCTCCTGCGGCATAAAAGTACAGTAGGTTCCCACTAACGGAATACCCTGCTCTTTCAGTTCCATAACAGTAAGAAAGCCCTGCTGACGGGCATCGGAGAAATCAGAGAAAATAGACGGGAGTTGTGTAACTAATGACATAAGTAGACCTACCATTATCATTGCTAATATGTGGATGTGGCGTCAGGGTAGACCCATTAACAGTGTGGATAATTGAGGCAAATCATATTCGGGGTGAATATACCGGAGTGAACTGAAGTAACGTGATCTTTAATCACAATGCCCGCTGCATTGCCGCACCTTACGGAGAGATGCTATTTCGGGGCAACTGTGTAAGATGGATTATCACCCCTCTGACGGAGTCTGCGTTATGTCTGATTTTCCTGCTGTTCCCGGCGTTTTGTTTGTTGCCGGTTTTGGTCCGGTTACCCGCGAGCCTGCACGCAGTAAACATTTTTTTGCGGACAGTATCGGTCTGCCGCTGGCACCGATGGACGGTGCGCCGGATTATCTGATTGCAGACCATGACAAGTTACACGGTGTGAAACATTTTGCACTCTGGCCGCTCAGCCTGGCAGCACAGTCCTGTTTTGGTCAGGATACATGGCCGCAGACTCACCCGGAGCCACAGGCATGGGTAGAATTTGAGGTCGCGGATCTGCCCGCTGCCACCCGTTTTCTGACAGAACAGGGCTATCCGCTGCTGGTTGCGGACAGAACAGAACCGTGGGGACAATCCGTCACCCGCCTGCAAAGCCCGGAAGGTCTGCTGGTCGGGCTGACTATCACCCCGTGGTTGCGTGATAACGCCACCGAGTAATCATCCGGCGCGTGGTGGTTGTTATCCCTGTTACTGACGCAGGCTGACAGCCACCCGGTTAAATGCATTCATCAGCGCAACCGCAATGGTCAAATCACTCATCTCTTCATCAGAAAAATATGCTTTAACCTTTTGATACAACGCATCATCAGTTTGCTGCGCTGACAGGTGTGTAACTGATTCTGCCCATAACAGGGCGGCACGTTCACGGTCAGTAAACCGCTCACTCACCTGCCAGCCCGCCAGTGCATCCAGTGTTGTCTGCGGCACTGATTTTTTGCGCAGGGCACTGCTGTGCATCTCAAGGCAGAATGCGCAGCCGTTAATCTGAGAAACACGCAGGTAAACAAGTTCTGTTAACTCCGCACCCAATGCGCTGTTTTCCAGCGCATTTTTACAGGCTATCAGGCCTGAATATGCCGCAGGGCTGAGATTCGGATACTGTAAACGTAATTGTGACATGGCTGGCTCGCTCTTTATAAAAGGTCAGTAATATCCGGTAAACCGGAAGGAACAGTATAATAACTGTATATAAGAACAGTCACGTACTCATGATATGGATAAATTCACAGTATCGTTATCATAAATGTGTGATGCGCGGTTACGTTTAAAACGGCCCTTTAAAAATAAAAAATGCGCCCACAGCAATAAAACCAAAGCCGACAAGGTGATTAAGCGTAACGCCCTCCCCCAGATACATCACGGAAAAAACCATAAACACACAAAGTGTAATCACTTCCTGAATGGTTTTCAGTTCAGCGGCACTATAATACTGATGCCCCAGCCGGTTCGCCGGAACGGCCAGGCAATACTCGGCTAGCGCTATCATCCAACTGAAAAAAATTACAGCGTACAGCGGTTTATCTGTAAATTTCAGGTGCCCGTACCAGGCAAACATCATAAAAATATTGGATAAAACCAGAAGAATAACGGGAAAAAACTTTGCCAGCATGGGGAGATCCGTCAGAGGAGAAGAGTTGCGTTTCTCTATTTTACGCTGATATTTGCAGTAATTCGATATGCATGCATTTATAATTATTTCGAAATGTAACTATCCCGCCATGCACTTTAAAATTTGCGTTATACACGCATTCAGACCTTTATTCTTTCTGTTAATTTCAGGAAGATTGATCCGGACAGATTGTACGACCATGGATAACCACTTACACTAATCACATGTAAAAATAATTATTCTATATATGCATTTACTTACTCTTATTTTATTATTCATTTGTTTGACCGGTCATGCTGCGGCTGTCCCGCTGAACGGGTACTACAAATGCGAAATATCACCCGGTAGTTACCAGAAAACACAAGGTGTTCTGCGTGACTACTATTTTACGGATAAACAACGGTATTCTGTCGTTCTTTTTCAGAACAACCGGTTTATCGTACTCGATACACACCCGGCGCCTTATCAGTCTCCGCCGCTTACCCCTATTCAGCAATTTGCAATGATGTCCAAAGATGATTTGCAGGAGATCGGCGAAGATACACTGGTATATGCTAAAGTTCTTGGCGGTCTTGCCTATTTTACGCCATCAAAACACCGTTTTGTATTCGGATTTGCCAAACGCGGTGGCGGCAATAACGGAGCATACCTGCTGGAACTGATAAACTGTCACAGCATTAATCAATAGCTTGCTTATCAGTTACATACTTTCATAACCGCTTCTCTCAACCAGCTCAATGCCTCGTCCCCGTCACTTCGCTGATGCCATAACATCTGAAAATTTAGTGGTGCAATCACCAGCGGTGGTGCAAATACCTGCAATGACTCACTAATATTATCCGGTAACGCGCGCTGTGCGACCGTCAGAATTAAATCCGTTCCCTGTGGTAACTGTGATGCAATCTGCCAGTAAGGTATTGAAACCGCAACACGCCGCCGGTAATTAAGCAGTTGTAACTGCCGGTCTATCTCATTGGCTTCATAAGGTTTCATACTCGCCAGAATATGAGGATGGGAAAGCCAGTCTGCCATCGACATTTTCCCCTCTGTGCAATACCGTTTATCCGCCACACTGACCATGGTGTCCGTAAAAACAGTTTGTGTGCGCAGTGTGTAATCCGGCGCAGCAAAAACCCCAAACGCGAGATCGAGGCTGCCTTCCTGTAATTTACTCTGCATCTCCTCCCGGTTGCCCTGCCAGATTTGCAGATTCACCGCAGGCGCGCTGTCACGCAGATAGCGGATAAGCTTCGCACACAAAATAGCCGCACCATAATCAGACATAGCAATATTAAAGCGCCGGGCGCAATTTTCCGGACGGAAATCCTGCTGCGCTATCAAATCATCAAGCTGCCCTAGCGCCTGTGTCAACGGTGCATAAAGCGCTTCCGCCTTGCTGGATAACTGATATTGCCCCTGCCTGCGGATAAGCAGCGGATCCTGAAATAACTCACGCAACTGATTCAGTGTATGACTGACCGCCGGCTGGCTGCGGTGCAATGACACCGCAGCACGGCTGACATGGCGCTCTCTCAGTAACGCATGAAGCGTAACAAGCTGATTTAAATCCAATTTCTTTATATTATTCATATGGCGAATAGTACTCTATAAAATTGATCATTTCCCGCCCCGACAGAAACACCCTATGATAGATGTTAACAAAACGTTAATCGGGAGACAACGATGACAACATTATCTTTATCAGGTATCGCCCTGATTATCTGTGCTTTTTTTGCCGGTGCTGTTGTACCGGTCCAGGCTGTCAGTAACGCAGTATTAGCGCGCAATCTGGGACACCCGCTGTGGGCCAGCCTCGTTTCATTATTAATCAGTATTATTGTTTTAGCACCGTTATTATTAATATTTAAAGTACCAAAGCCGGTATTAAGTACTGAACTGCTGCATCAGCCACTCTGGATCTGGCTGGGCGGAATAGCGGGAATGCTGTATCTGACCTCCGCCCTGATCCTGGTACCGAAAATCGGCGGGATCACGTTTTTCGTGATGGTGATTGCCGGTCAGTTGGTGATTTCCGCACTGATTGAGCACTTTGGTCTGTTTGGTATGCCAAAACAACCGGTTCAGATAGCGAAGCTGGCAGGGATAGGTCTGGTGGTCGCAGGTGTGTTAGTGATGCAGTTTGCAGGCGAAAAAAAACCCCGTGATATCAATAACGGGGCAGGAAAAAGCACACAAGTCGAACAAATAATAAAAAGATAGGTTTGTGCACCCAACATCATTCAGAATGCAGGCAGGCGGCAAGCTCTGACCGCCGGGGAGCATACCCGGCGGGCTGAGAACAGCCAACGAACCTGCAGTTTGAATGAATAAGGGTATGTCCGGAATTTTACTGCACTGCTTCAGTATCCTTCACCGCTTCCGGACGGCGTGAAGGACGCTGTAATAAAAAGACCCCGCTCATTATCAGTACCATTGACAACACTTCTGTCAGACCAATCGGCTCATTGGCAACCGTCACCCCGGCAATCAGTGCCACAACCGGCGGAATATAGGTCACAGAGGATGCAACTACCGCGCCCAGATTGAGGATCAGATAATAATAGGTCAGATACGCAATCCCGGTCCCGAGCAAGCCCAGCCCGATAATCAGCCCGAGACTGGCGGTAGTATCCTGTGCAATCGCGGTTATCCCGGTAAACGGCGTGATAAAGGTTAAAATCAGCAGCGCCAGACCAATCTGATAAGTTGCCAGCGCCGGAGGAGCAATTTTTTTATCTGCCAGAAATTTTTTGGCATACACAAAAGAGATCCCCACACTCAGTGAGCCCAGGATCATATAACCGACACCCGCAAGACTGATACTGTCCCCGCTGACCTGCCACGGTTTGGCGATAAGAACCACACCGGCAAACCCCAGCAAAATCCCCCCCAGCCGCCCGGCGGTGATTTTTTCCTGCCGCAGAAAAACAGCAGCAACAATAAACGAAAACAACGGAATCGCCCCGCTCAGCACACCGGAAACACCGGAGAGCAGCAGTGACGTACCGGAGGCAAATGCCCAGTAATAAATTACCGTTGCCAACAGTGCCATCACCAGGAAATGCCCCGTATAACGCAGATGCGATTTACATAATGCTTTTTGTGTCCACGCCAGAATCGCTATCGGGACAAAGCCGAACAGAACCCGCAGAAAGACAATTTGCACCGGGGTTATCCACTCACTCGCCCAGCGCATAAACACAAAATTGGTACCCCAGATAATGCCCAGAAAGGCAAATGCCAGTGCTGTTTTGTTATTCATTTGTTCATGACTCCCTTTACTCTCCTTTTTCTGATGGCGCTATTGTTCAAAATCAGCGGGTGTGTTACAACCGATTTAAATTCGCTTATGAAATAATAAAACTATTCCATGGATGTTGTTCTATGAATGCTTATCCGCCGATGAAAGCCTTGCTGGCATTTGAAGCCGCCGTACGTCTCGGCAGTTTTATTAATGCCGCTGAATCTCTGCATGTAACGCCCGGTGCGGTCAGTCAGCAGATCAAAAAACTGGAGGAAGAGCTGGGTGTCATGCTCTTTTACAGGGAGATCCGCAAACTGACCGTGACGGAAACAGGACAAAAATACTATCGCTTAATTCTGCCTGCACTGGCGCAGATCCGCAGTGCGGGTGAAAAAATCCGTTACCGCGCACACCACCAGCTGACGATTTCTATGCCGCCCGGGCTTGCCGCAAAATGGTTCTCTCCGCGGATGAGTGATTTTGTCAGGGCTTTTCCGGGGCTGGATCTTCATCTGAACGCCACGGCAGAGCTGGTTTCGCTGGAAACCGATAATGTGGATTTAGCGGTCCGTTATTGCAGCCATTCACAGGTACAACCGGGTTGGATACAGCTGACTGATGCACCATGCCGCCTGTTTTGTCATCCGGATTACGCAGCGCGTTTTGCACTCAAGGTCCCGTCAGACCTGACAAAGGTAACATTGCTGCACACCACGCTGTATCCTTACTGGGATGCCTGGCTGAAGCAACATGCGGATATAGTGCCCGGGGAGACACCTCTTCCCGGCGGGCTGCATTTTGATCAGATCCTGCTGGCCATTGATGCAGCAAAACATCAGCAGGGGGTGCTTATCGCCAATGATTTTCTGGTGGAAGATGAACTGGCGCAACAGACGCTTCAGCCGCTTTTTCCGGATCTCACCCGGCAGCCCGGCAAAGGCTTTTATCTGCTGCGCAACCGCCACAGTGCAGATCCTGCGATGGTCAGTGAGGTCAGTGACTGGCTCCATCACACCTTTATGACTTACTGAGGGAATAATATATGAATACAATTATTATTAAGTATAAACATGATGTTACCGAGCAAGAGTGGCTGACATTGCGCAGTGAATTATGGCCGGATTGCCCGGCACAAAAACATATCGATGGAATCAGGGATATTATCCGCAACCCTGCACTGAATGCCTTTTTCCTGTGTACAGGAGATTCTCCTGCGGTTGCTTTTGCTGAGGCTGCGATACGCAAAGATTATGTCAACGGCTGCTCCACCTCTCCCGTCGCTTTTCTTGAAGGAATTTACTGCAAAGAAGCAGTACGGCGTCAGGGATTTGCCGGGCGGTTAGCCGGGCAGATCAAAGCATGGGGAGCAACAAATGGCTGCAGTGAGCTGGCATCCGACACCTCACCGGAGAATACAGCATCACAACAGTTACATCAGGCGCTTGGCTTTCGTGAAACAGAGCGGGTCATCTTTTACTGCCAATCAATCTGACCGCTGCCGGCGTCGTCGTCATCACACCACCGGAGCCGGTCAGAATTGTTCAGTTACTCTGTTTTCCCCGATCAGCGATCAGTTTCATCATATCTTTCTGGCGAACCGCCAGTTCCCGGATCTGCTCTGTATAGCACCCGGCAAAATCCTCCGGCAGCGGCGTTACTTCCCCTGCGGAGACTTCAACCATTGTCCCGGTTTCATCTATGCCCCAGACAACATTACCGTCACCGATAATCTTCATCAGTGGTATAATATCCGTCACTTCATAATCCATAAGTTGCTGATATACAGATGTTATACGTGCCCACTCCGGTAATTCTTCTGTATCCATACCCAGAAGCACAACGCCGCGCCAGAATGTCCATGCCGGACCAACAGAATATACTTCCGCTTCCGGCCAGAACTCTTCACGCGCCATCACACACAGCCCGTTGGTGCGCTGACAAAATGCCGCATATTCTTCGGGAACAGGAAAACCCGCCAGCGTGTCAATTGCCGCAACCGTTTCTTCATCCGGTGCCGGTGCCGCTACCACCTGAAAATATTCACTGTCTAACTCTTCGAGAATTTCCCATATCCGCTGGTGAAATTGTTCTGCCGTCATAATTAATTTTCCTTTTTATCATGAATAACATACGCATACACGCGAAAACGCCCGTGTTCATCCCGTTCAGAATAAGCGCCCTGTAATTCCGGAGCAAAGCCCGGGAAACGGTCTGCTGTCTCTTCCAGTGCCAGAAAATAGTGCTGAACAGGCGCTTCCCATACTTCGCCGGGCACCACACACAATACCCCCGGCGGATACGGCAGCGCCCCTTCAGCCGCAATACGCCCGGAAATATCCGCCACCGCCACCCGCTCAGTATTGCCACGGATAAATTCGGTATGCGCCACTTTCGGTGACATCCGCACCGCCGGGAAATGAGTGCGCCGGAACATCTCTTTCTGCCGCTGCTTTACATTGTGCCGGACAAATAAATCATGCATTTCCTGACATAACTGCCGCAGTGTATATTCCGTATAGCGTTCCGGATATGTGCGGCAGAGTGACGGCAGCACGTTTTCCAGCGGGGCATCCGCATTCAGTAATTGCTCAAAGCAGGCAATCTGTCTGACCAGATGCTGCATTTTTTCTGTTGTTTCTGCCGGTGTCAGTAAAAATAAAATGGAATTAAGGTCGCATTTCTCTGCCACAATATTATTTTCCCGCAAATAATACGCCAGTATTGTTGCAGGCACACCAAACGCCTCATATTCCCCCGTGCAGATATCCACACCAGGGGTGGTCAGCAGCAGTTTGCAGGGATCGACAAAATACTGATCTTCCGCATACCCGTCAAAGCCGTGCCAGCGCTCACCCGGGATAAAATTGAAAAATCGCCGGTCTGAGGCGATAACCCCGGTTTCCGCATCAGCCCACGGGCGTCCGTTTACCGTTTCCGGGATAAACGGGCGGATAAACTGACAGGTGCGCAGCAACAGTTTACGCGCCTCAATCCCGGTTCTCACACACTCCGCCCACAGGCGTTTCCCGGACTCCCCCGCATGCATTTTCGCATTCACATCCAGCGCGGCAAACAAGGGGTAAAACGGGCTGGTGGAGGCATGCATCATAAACGCGTTATTCATCTGTTTATGAGAGACATACCGCGCCTGTCCTTTGATATGACGGTCTTTTTTATGGATTTGTGATGCCTGGGAGAAGCCCGCCATCTGTTTGTGAACGGATTGAGTAACCAGAATACCGGGGTCATTTTCATTCAGCGCTAATAGTAACGGAGAGCACATCTGCATCATCGGGATAAACTGCTCATATCCCACCCAGGCAGAGTCAAACAAAATGTAATCACACAGGGAACCAATGCTGTCCACTACCTGACGGGCGTTATATACCGTGCCGTCATAAGTACCAAGCTGGATAACCGCCAGACGGAACGGACGCGCCTGTGTTTCCCGCCCGGGGGCAACTTCCGCAATCCGCGCCCGCAGATAATCCTCATCAAAACAGCGGGCATCGATCCCCCCGATTAACCCGAAAGGATTACGGGCAGCCTCCAGATACACCGGGGTTGCTCCCGCCTGAATCAGTGCGCCGTGATGGTTTGATTTGTGATTATTGCGATCAAACAATACCAGGTCGCCGGGCGTCAGCAGAGCATTGAGTACCACTTTATTTGATGAGGACGTACCGTTGAGCACGAAATACGTTTTGTCGGCATTGAATACCCTTGCCGCATGTTGCTGAGCTGCACAGGCCGCGCCCTCGTGGATCAGTAAATCACCCAGCGCGGTATCTGCATTGCACAAATCAGCACGGAAAATCGCATCACCGAAGTAGTCCGCAAACTGACGCCCAGCGGGATGACGGCGGAAGAACTCCCCGCCCTGGTGACCCGGACAGGCAAATGAAACCGGATTTTGCGCGGTATAATTCATCATACGCCCGAAAAACGGCGGCGGCAGCCCGTCACTGTATGCCTGTGCCGCCTGTAGCAACACCTGCGGGTAAGCCCGGTTATCCTCTTCATTCAGATTAATAACCCCTGCAATCCCCTGCGGCAATGAAGTAAGTACGGCATTGTCTTTGCCGATCATCACAAAAACCGGCTGACCAAACCCCTGCTGTTCAATACGCCGGAACTGTCCGTTTTCAATATCATCTGTTGTGATAAGGCACAGCGCCACATCAGTAAAATCACACTCTGCAAGGGAAACCACCTCACAGGATATCTCTGTCAGGTCAGTGAGCAACGTGCGCAGGAGAGTACTGCAAAGAGAGCTGACAGCGAATTTTTTATTTTTCATAGCGATCCGGCATGATAATTATCCCTGACACAGGGTGTCAGCGGAAAAAAAAGAAACGGGTATTTTCAGTAATAATACGGCGGTAAACAGAAATTACAGAAGGAATGACCTGTTAAAAACATTCAACAAAATTCTGTTCCATCTGATTCTCCGGATAATAGCCAGGCAGATACGGCGGCTTCCTCAGTCAGGATAAAACAGGGATTGTATGCCCCCTGTTGCTTCCGGAATATGAAATTTGATTATAACTTTCTTATTTCAGGGGAAACAAACAAATAACGTTAACCAAGCTTAATTTTCTCTCTGACATAATCACCAATCTTTAAATACCCTTATTACAACAAAGCAGGCTTATCCTTTATACCGCAAAAAATGACATTACTAAACAAGCGATACAAACGGTAATAAATTTACCATTTGAGCATAGCAACGGCCAACTTAAGGTAAATATTAATATGTTCACATAATGATAATGGTACAATAACGTTAACTAATCGGATAAGAGATGAAATGATGGGTAACTTACAAGCACAAAAGAATAAAGGATGTAATTTTTGTCAACGATACGGCCTCCCAATCCTTCTTGTACGACCTGCCGTCATGGAAAAAAATGATCACTTACCTGTCATGCCTGAAACTATCGAAAACAAGGTTATCGCTCAGGGAGAAACTGCATACACATTGCGCTTATTACGTAGTGGTTTTTTATATATCCGGGATGAATTTGCGAATAGTTGGATCAATTATTTTGTAACAGAAAAAGGTTATTACTACCCATTACAAAACAATCAGGATGTCCCGGAATCAGTGACGAATGGCAAAATAAAACCATGTATAACCGAGCCGTCAGAACTTGCCCGGGCCTCATTGATTACTCTGCCGGTACTGCCGCCACCAATGAAAAATGATCTATTCTGGTTAGCCTGGTCAGAAGTCGAATGGACTGATTCAGTACGAAAAAAGCATGAAGATAAAGCGTATCGTGAACAGTATATGCAACGATTCGATTTAGATAAATGGCTGCACAATACAGAAGAAAAACAAACACTGCCAATCACAGCCCTTCAGGATACAGTTGCAGAATACAGTCGAGGCACCCAAAAAAATAATATTAAAGCCTGGTCTCCAACCCCTTTGGAAAAAATGAATCCCATGGCAGGAATAACATTGCAGCAAGCTGCAAATGATTTAATGCCGGGAAAAGGCGCTATTGTTGTATTACAAGATCCCCCGGCTCTTGCTCAGGATCTTGCAGCACTAATGAATCACCGGCTTGAAACTCATTTTGAAAAGCATCCGAAATATGAACGTGGGCTTGCCCTTTCGGCTTCACTGGAGATGCTGAAAGAAGCACTGTGCGCACAATACGCGCGTGACAGAATCAGTGAAGGCATGCAGTTCGAAAAAGATGCACGGCAAGGCATTGCGGTTACAAGCGGTATTATATCACCCTCATTCGCTGCCACTCATGCTGATTCAATCCATAATTTAGTGAATCAATCACTAAAAACCCAAATAGATATTTATTGGGCAGGATATGAAAAATATATCGACAGAGAAAAACAAACCGCATTTTTAGCGGATTACAATAGCAAACTGTCAATGTATAAGCAGCAGGTCATCACCCCCATGGTCACCATGTATTTGGCGCATTTTAAAAGTCAAATCATGCTGGATTATTTTAATCATAATTTTGACCCGAATGATATTAACAGCGGAGCATTGTTCACGCAGTCAATCCTGGATTGTATCAGCGGAATGCAAGACAAAGAAGAAATACAGCAGTTTGTTCAGGCTCAGCTTGCCACCCCTGAAGTATCAGAAAGTAACCTTCTTTTGCGTGCTGCATTATTAAATCAGACCCTCTGGATAGACAATATTACACAAGCCATATCATCTGATAGTGAATATGAAGATTTACCCTGGTATAGGCTTGCCGAAGGCTTTAAAGATATCGCTAACCACAACCTGTTACAAATTCAATTAATTTCAGAGAAATATTTTAATTCACTCAGTAGCTTTCTGCTGAAAACCCTGAACAATGCAATTAATAAAGCCCCTTTGCCGATATTAGTCTCAATGGCATCCATGGACGGTAAAAAGTTAGTCCGTATCAGTTATACCGGTGAGCGTAAACATTTTATCACTGCGGCAGTAGAACAAGTCGCATCAATGACCGATCTCGACAGTAAAGCATCCCATCAGCAAATCAGACATTATTTAGAAATTGAAGAAAGCCGGGGACGAATATCAGGACTACAGCTTGACGGAAAACAGGAAGGTCGTTTTTTCTTAGCGGTCGATGTTAATGATGCAGAGTCATCAAAAAATAGTCCAAAACCAGTACGCTCCCAGGTTGCAGTAAAAGCGTTCCGCTCTGCAGAACAAATCCGGGAAACCGTATTTCCGACAGAATGGCGCAGAAAATTATCGCTCGCGAAAGGAAACACTATTAATAAACTGACAAATGATGCTGCACAATCTCTTCCCTTTTCGGGATGTGTCCTTTCAGTTATGCTGCAAATTCATGTTCTGTGGAAAACCACTGATGATGCAATGAAAGGGCAGGTCAATAATACCGAAGTGGTGACCAAATTTATTGCCAATATTATTTCTGCCGGAGGGGCATTATTAGATGCAACGGAGCGGGTTATTTTTAAATTTCATACACTTCGGCTAAAATCATCAATACGGTTAAATTATGGTCGAATTAAACTTGTCAAATTAGCAACGTTTCTTAAAAACGGAATACGTTTTTGTGCCTGGTTTGGAGCGGTCGCCGTCGGGTGGGATATCTATCATTTATATGATGAATTTGCGAATAAAGAAAATAATGTATTAGGTACTGCTTATATAGCATCGGCTACCGGTGGGTCAATGCTATTTGTAGCCTCATTATCACCGGTATTTTTAGCCTTCCTGGGACCTGTCGGATTACTTATTGCCCTTACCCTGGTTTTTGGTTCAGCCATTTTTATTGGTATTCACAGCAAAGATGATATTCAAAAATGGCTATCTGCATGCTTGTGGCGAAAAATTCCTGAAAATGAAAAAACAAAAGGACGCCCCCCCGAGATATGGATGGACAGGCTGATGGAAATGACGGAATTAGCCAATATTATTGGTTACACGCAGGAGAGTGCGTGATGGCAAAACTACATCGGGTCGGATTATTAACCCCCTTTACCGTCAACCGACCGTTAACACGGCAGGAAAAACAGCACCACTACCGCCAGGGGAGAGTCAAAAAACACGAAGGGGAAGCCGCTGTTATCGACTTTGAGACTGTGATTACCATGAACTCTTCCTATCTGGAGGTGGTTGATAATAATTACGCCAATCTCGGACAAGTATCATCCCTTTTGATGGTTTTCGAGATAATGATCATAACTCTTATTATCGCTATAATTATTAATGCCGCCTTAATTCCTATTTTAATTGTAAGTGTTATGTTTATACCGCTCCTCATTCTTTTTGGTAAATTTCTTTTAATGGAGTGGTTTCGAAAAACGCATTATCCGGTTCGCTTTAACCGCAAAGAGCAGCTTGTTCATGTCTACCAGACAAACAATGACATTATTACCGTTGGGTGGCGCGATATCTATTTTTCCACCTATGAATTTCAACGTAATTATTGCTTAGTGGGTCACCTCTTAGATAACGATAATGAAACTGTGCTGAATACGTTTGGCTTTGGGCATACCGGTTCCAAATTAGCCTTAGACCATTATTGGGAGTTTATCCGCTGCTATATGGAAGAAGATTGCCTGAAAGAACTGGCTGATACTGTCATTCTCTGCCCGCCGATAGCACAAAAAAAAGAGAGTTATACGTTTGGTTTACAGTATATAGTCAGAATGGACTCCCGTTTAGAGTGGCCATTTGCCGTTTTAATGTTTCCCATCCATTTAATGGAAAGTATTGCCCGCACTATCGCAATGAAAACAAGCAAAATTCCGCAATGGTCACAAGATGTTCTTGATGCCTGTATCGTCAGCCCTGACGACCCCATTAATGTCAATGCAGAAAAAAACCCGCAAAACCTGTGGCAGTATGTACTTGCTAACGAAAAGATTGAGGTTTATCAGCCCCGCTATGACAGACAGGAATCGGCTAATTTACGTATCCGGGAAAAACTGGAAAACAAAAGAAAATCTCTCCGCGATAGGGATGGACAGGCGGAAAAACCGCCGGGATGGCGGTCATCATAGCATGAGAAACACCGGACATTACACCCTGTTTACGGCGTTATTTTCTGGTTTGCGCGGCTGTTTTCCGCATGGGAAAAACGGGTATCGGTCAGCTGAAAACTAAACTCATCGCGGTCAATCATGCCGGTAATATTATCTGAGTCATACAATGCAAGGGCAAACTCCGCCATCTGTTCGCTGGTATGGTAGCGCCCGAAAACCGTGTCATAATCATACGAGTCCACCTTATTTGCCACCTGTCCAAACGCAGTCTGTGTCGCCGCCGGTGCCAGAACTTTGGCACGCAGTTTTGCTCCGCTGCGGACAAGTTCCCGCGCCAGCCCTTCCGTGTACGCGCTGACAAAGAATTTCGACGCGCAATAGGTGACCGCTGACGGAACAATCGTGTAGCCCCCCGCCGAGCTGATATTGATAAGCTGCGCGCCATCAACATGCTGATAATCCTGTACATACAGCGCGGACAGAACCATCAGCGCATTCACATTCAGCGCGATCATTTTTTCCGCCTCTGCGACAGGCTGCTCCGCCACACTGCCGTAATAACCAAAGCCGGCATTATTGATCCACGTAATAATGGTCAGTTCTGACAGAGAATGATAAAGCACCGCCGCACTGCCGGATTCTGATAAATCACACACCCGGATTTCTACATTCACCTGCGGGTTAAGTTGCATCAACTCTGCTTTCAGTTCCTGCAATATGGCTTCCCGCCGCGCCACCAGCACCACACTGCTACCCCGCAGGGCAAATGCCACAGCCAGCGCCCGCCCGATACCGGAACTTGCGCCGGTGATCACCACATAATTCTGATTGTTCATACAAACCTCCTTTGACATTAGTCAGCGGAGCGTAAAAGATAGAGTGAACTCAAGGTCAAGAGGTTTGTATGTATTATTCAATCAGCCAGTTTTCTGTATTAACCGGTTTTAGTATCCATACCCTGCGGTTTTATGAAAAAGCCGGCATTCTGGCGCCTTTGCGCCTGGAAAATAATCACCGTAGTTACTCCGCCCGTGATGTCGAATGGATAACCTTTATTACACGACTGAAAGAAACGGGTATGCCGCTGAAAGAAATAAAATATTATGCAGATTTACGGGCTCAGGGAGATGAAACCGCACAGGCGCGCATGCTGTTATTACAGGAGCACAATGAGACATTGCGCCAACGAATAGCGGTACTCAATGAAAGTGTTCAGCACCTGGATAAAAAAATCAGTTACTACAATAAGTTACTTAATCCTGACACAAAATAACCACAGACAAAAACCGCTTTTATCGCTCTGTCGCACAATACAGGAATCACTGTGCCGCATCAGGACACAGTGACAACTATAGCGCCGTCAATCCGTGGCGGTAAGACGAAATCTTTCCACTGAGTTTTGCAACGTCTGAGTCTGTTGCTCCAGCCCTGCAGCGGTTTCAGATACTTTTGCGACCAGTGCCGCATTTTGCTGTGTAACCGTATCCATCTGAGTGATCGCTGTTCCGACCTGCAATATTCCCTTGGTCTGCTCATCTGAGGCAACCGCAATCTCTTTCATAATAGAGGTCACTTCTGTTGCCGCCCGGACAATCGCTTCCATCGTTTCGCCGCCACCGGCAACTAACTCAATGCCCTGATCAACACGGGAAACAGCATTAGCTATCAGCCGCTCAATCTCTTTTGCCGCATCCGCACTACTGCTGGCAAGATTGCGCACTTCTCCGGCGACCACCATAAAACCGCGTCCGTGAACACCCGCTCTTGCCGCTTCAATCGATGCATTCAGTGCCAGGATATTCGTCTGGAAAGCAATACTGTTAATCACACTGGTAATTTCGGCTATTTTCCGTGAACTATCAGAAATATCATCCATGGTACGGATAACAGACGCTATCATCTCATGCCCCTGATGCGCCGTTGAGGAGGTCACTTCTGCCAGTTCACTGGCATGCCCGGCATTATCTGCATTCAGTTTAACCGTGGCCGTTATCTCTTCCATGCTCGCCGCTGTCTGTTCCAGCGCGGCAGCCTGCTGCTCGGTCCGTGAGGAAAGATCAGTATTGCCGCGCGCAATTTCAGCCGCACTCTCTCTCAGAGTATCACTGCCTTCACGGATAGAATGAACGGCATCGCGCAGACTGCTTTGCATCTCACTGAGCAACGGAAACAATTTGCCCACACAGTTGCGACCGGCGGCCTCACTTTCCACCTGCTGACTGAGGTCGCCGCCGGCTATCCGGCGAAAATGCTGACGCACGCTCATCAACGGACGCTGCATCATAATAACAAGATATCTGTCGGCAAAAATCAGCACCAGAAGGCCGAAAAGTGTTCCGGCAATAATGACTATTCGCGTGGCGGCCATCCGCTCATCCACCAGCAATCGCGTTTTCTCTATCTGAGCATCTGCTACCTGAATATATTCTACCGTTGCCGTACCAAAATCCCGGCTCAGTTGCGGTGTCACATTATGGGACTGATTGCGGTATGCGGCGATATCGCCCTGCACCGCCAGTTTCATCTGCACTTTAATACCCTCATCAAGCAGAGCCTGCCAGCGGGCAATAATATTGTCAGAAACCTGCGGATCCATAGGGCCCGGTGAGATCTCTTTCATCTGTATCAGGCGCTGCTCCATATTTTTCAGCGCTTCCTCAGATTGTGCAAAATCAGGTTTTTCACCTTCTGATTTTCTTTCCATCTCACGATTTAACCGGGAGACAAACCGGAAATATTGATCATTTCCCTGATTTAACACAGTCAGTTGCGTGACTAACTGGCGATCGGTCGTATTACCTGCGGATACTCTCGACAGCGACCAGTCACTGTAAAAACTTACACATCCTAATGTCAGGCACAAAATACCGAGTATCGACAACATGACGAACCGGATGGACAAATTTCGAAGTATCCACATACAATTTCCTTTATGGTGCGATAAAATGATCTGAAGAGGCTATACAGATCCTGTTATCGGCAGAAAATCTGAAAGGTATACTTTTTTATTATTGTTATGTTATCAATAAATGTGTTGTTTTTAACAATGCAATATGCCCTGGATCTGAGGTCAATGAAGAACGCTATCCTGTTGTTAATTAAAACTTATGTTTTAAGCCCAGCATCACAAAATGCAGCCTGTTATTTTCATATACGCCACTGATACCCGGCTGCTCAAATGGCATATCGCCAATCCGGACAAACGTATAGCCAAGCTCAATAGTTGTCGACGGTACTATCTGATAATCCCCGCCTAAACCAAAACGCCATGCTTTTCCCACCGGGATATTCACAGTCCGGTTGACATCATTAACAGGGCTGCTGTCATATGCGATACCTGTGCTGATTCTTAATTTATCTGAAACAGAAAATTGCGTGCCAATGCTTGCGTGCCAGGTATCCTGATACCCTAAATTTTTGGTTGTACTAAATTTCGGATGTGAAATATCCATTTCACCGAAACGTGACCATTGCTGCCAGTTAATACTGCCCAATAATACCCATTGTTCATTTAACTGATGATAACCGCTCAGTGTCAGGCTTTGCGGCATAACGATATTAATCTGACTTTCCTGAGGAATATCAGCACCGGGAAATAAATTCCCTTTCAGCCGCCATTCAGACTCAGAAACATAATTTAAGCCAATGCGCGTATTCTCATCCTTTTCATAAATAACCCCCAGTGACGCTGCATATGCCCAATCATTTGCGCTGAAATCTAACCTGGCAGCAGAAGACATGTTTGGCAAAGGTGTGCTTTTCATCTCAATTTTTCCCTGCGAGGCTATCAGACTCATACCAACAGACCACTGTGGATTTATCCGCAATGCCAGGCTTGGCGCCATCACAATACCGGTAATATTTCCATATTGAACATAACGGCTGCCTTCCCATTCCGGCTCATAATTCAGTCCCAGTCCGTGGCTGCCAAACAGACCAATACCGGCAGACCAGCGTTCATCTAACGCATGAGTGACATAAAGAGTGCCGAGCGGCGCGGTTTGCACCGGGTTTCCGCCGGAAACACCGCCATTGTCCAGCTTTATTGTCATATCACCACTGACGACCCCGGCACTTAATTGTATTTGTGTTCCGTCAAGTAAGGCCATTCCGGCAGGATTTCCGGCAATCGTTGAAGGTCCCTGCGCTTTTGCCGCAGATCCCGCGTTCGCGGATGCGCTATTATCCGGACTGGTTTCATATAATGCCAATCCTCCGGCAAGAGCCGGACAGTTAAATAACAATGTCAGCAATAACCCATTAATATATTTATTCATTTTAAGTAAACTTGAGATGTGAATAAATCAGGCTCCGGAGAGCCTGATAGATTTAAAAACTAAGAAATTTAAAAACTAAGAATTAACGGTTAACCGGGGATTTTTTATCAAGGCTGAAACCGTGACTGTAACTACTGTGGTCATTTGGTGTCACGATATTAAACCAGAACGGGAAATCATCGAGATAAGTATTGAGTTTTGCCAGTTGCGCTTTATCACCTGTAATAGTCAGGCGACCCTGCTTTTGCAATGTCTCCGGATCTTCTTTTTGTCCCATAAAATCACGTAACGCATCACGGTTAAGAGTCAGGCTGACATCTGGTTTATCAGATAAATACCCCTGAATATGGCTCATATTGCCATTCTGAACTGTAATAAGGTATTTTTCATTACTGTCCGAAACAGTCAGGTTTGCCGTTAAGGTATAATTATCTTCAGCCACCTTGTTGCCGTCCATACGCACCGCCATATAATCCAGGAAACTGCTCACCGGCATCTCCGCCATCATATCCGGACTGCCCGCCTTGGTTGCCATACCATCAGGAACACCATTACGCAGCTCATACGCCCCCATCAGGAAGCTGTTCCGCTCACCCGCAGATTCACTCTGATAACCGAGCTGCTCCAGACAATCAGCCTGTAATAAACGGGCCTTTTCATTTTGCGGCTGCGCGAACACGGCATAATTAACCACTTCAGCGCACCAGCGATAATCGCCATTTTCTGATGCTTTTTTCCCTTCGGCGAGAACCTTGTCAATCCCGCCCATTGCCGCGACATAACGCGGCGCGGCTTCTGCCGGCGATAATGTTAATAGTTTTGCCGGGTTGAGATCCGAATATCCGAGATAACGGTTGATTACTGCTTTGGCATTACGGTGGTAGCTTCCGTGATAGCCCCGGTTATACCACTCTTTCGCAAGCACTTTCGGCACTTTAAACTCATCCTGAATCTCATCAATGGTAACGCCGTGATTCGCCAGGCGCAGTGACTCATTATGAATAAAGCCATACATATCCCGCTGCTTTTCGAGGAATGCGGTAATATTCTCATTTCCCCAACGAGGCCAGGTATGCGATGCCATGATCACGTCAGCCTGCTGACCGAACTGCATCAGTGCCTGGTTGATATATTCACTCCAGACTTTCAGGTCACGCACCGGCGCACCACGCAATGTATACGCATTATGCAGACCACCGATGGTATTTTCAGCCGCCCAGAATGTTTTAAACTGAGGCAGCCAGGTGTTCATTTCGACTGGTGCTTCCGTGCCCGGCGTGTTTTGCATCACCATTATTACGCCATCAACCGTAATTTCTTCGACCGGTTTTGATATCTCTATATTAGGTTTAATAAAGGATGTCTCACCGAGTGCAACACCTTTACCTATCGCCGCATCCACCTGACCTTTTGCATTTTTCGGCAGCATATTACCGTATTGATAGGTTGCCCGGCGCGCCATTGCATTACCGGCTAACACATTTTCACTGACCGCATGTTCAGTAAATCCCGCAGGGGCGATCACTTTCACTTTGCCGCTGTCCACATCTTCCTGGCTGATAATGCCCTTAACGCCGCCGAAGTGATCCGCATGAGTGTGGCTGTAGACAACCGCAACAATTGGTTTTTTACCCAGATGTTTACTGACCAGTTCATACGCAGCTTTAGATGTGGCCGGTACTGTCAGCGGGTCAAAAACGATCCATCCGTTATCACTTTGAATAAACGTAATATTTGCCAAATCATAGCCACGGACCTGATAAATACCGTCAGTCACTTTATAAAGACCATGATTCATATTGAGCATAGCCTGACGCTTTAAGCTCGGATGAATGGTATCAGCAGATTGTTCGGCATCAAGAAGAAATTTATAAGAGCCTAATTCCCATACCACCTTTCCATTCGCATCTTTTATTTGTAAATCTTTTTCCTGTGCAATTAATCCTTTTTTTGCTAAATCAAAATCATCAATATCTGACATTGGTAATGTTTTCAGTATCTCATCAAACATATTTTTTGTTGATGCCGAACTATCTTTGGAACTGATATCGCCAGCCTGTGCCAGCGAATATGCAGGGAGTGTTAACGCTAATACAAGAGTTAGTTTTTTCATTTAATACAAATATCCTATATTTACTATTCTGAGATATACGCACAGCCAGTCACTTATCATTACAGGTTTTATATATAAAAATGACATCTGGTATATCCGCATTTATGTTACATAATCATTAAAGAACAAGAGTTGACATTCCTTAAAAAACGTTACTGAAAATAAGATACAGATATAATCATACTGACAGGTAATTCTGTTTATAAATAAAGGTATTTGTTATTTGAATACCCTGTTATCTGTGGATGACATCAGAATGAAAAACGGTAGCCCGCATTAAACCGGTAATGCCCGTATTTATCGCTGTTCGCCTTTTCCATATCGATGTAAAAAGCCTGCTTTTCTGAAACCTGAGCGGAAACACCAATACCGGCAAGCAGCCATTTATCACCGAAGCTTTCGCTTTCAGTTGTATTATTTAAACGAAAATCAACATCGGCTTTATGTTCTTTGATATAGGAGAGCTTTGCATACATATTTAACGGCATCGGACCACTTTTCACATCATAACCCATATTTATCCCGGCACGACTTTGCAAAGACTGATAACTGTCAACCCTGACCTGTAATCCATTGGACTCATTAAAATCAGTGCCTTCCTGATAACCGTATGTCAGTTGTACCTGAGGCTCAATATAAAGACCTTCCTGCTTCTGATTAAAATGAAAACGCTGCCCTGCCTCAACAGAGGTGGCATAGTAATTTGATGATGTTTTTGCTCTGACATTGTACCCGGCGGTATCACTGACACCAAAGTCATACGTCAGATCAGAGAATTTAATTAATGAATCAATATAGAAACCGGACTGATGAACATACGTACTATACAACCCTAAATGGTAATTTTTAACTGAACCATTTCCGGTTTTATAATCCTGATCAGCGTTAACAAGGCCTGCCATCGCACCAAAATAGAGCGATCCGCCCTCAACCACCAAACGTTTATCAATACCCGCCTGTGTTCCTCCGTAGGTTGAATTAAAATCGCTCACCGCGTTACTTGTTCTGCTGTTAAATCCCCCGCCGAAACCACGAATCCAGACATCACCTTCAGATTGGCTGTCACGTAACTCCCCCATACGCTGCGACAATGTCTGCGTTTCTGCAATATTCAGCAAATAGCCGGCATTAACGGCACTTATTGGTGCTCTGCCGCCCTCACTGATAACAGGTTTATCATCGCCGCCGCCGGATTGACCACCGGGGGCATAAAGCGCCCAGTTATTACCATCTTGTTTTAATTCATAAACATACCCGCCGAGTTCCACTTTATTTTTCAGGCTGAAGCTACCATTTCCGTCAGCGGTCTCAACAACTGAGTGTTTCTCCGTCCCATTAGTGTCAGCGGAACCATTATTAAGAACATTCAGTGTGTGTGAACCATCAGTGCTGCCTGTCACTTTCAGCACATCACCGGAAACGCTTTTTGTACTGGTTGTCGAAAGATCTGTACGCAAGATAAATTCACCGCTGCCACTCAGGTCGTTAACACTTAAAACGCGGAAATCCTTACCATTCGCCGCACCCAGTGCAACGGTGGCATTGTTTGCCAGCGAAAGAGAATTGATTGCTGAGTCATCCGTCAGCTCCCAGTAAGCATCATCAACAGAAATATGGGTTGTTCCCCCGCCCGGCGCCAGCGCCCCGGGAAGTACCGCCCCTTTCCAGACAGAGCCACTTTTAAGAAAAACATTCGCCAGCGAGTTTTTATCGTGAGTCAGAACATTGCCGTTCCATACTGCATTCTGGCTGAGATTAAGGTTTAATGTCGCCTTATAACCATTTTTATCAATGGTATAAGCGTCTCCCGTCAGCCTTGCATTGTCTGACAGATTAAAAACCATGTCACTGTCCGCATTAAGGGCATCGATATAAATTGCACCTTTATCACCACTTACGTGGCTGCCGGCACCGCTGACATTCACCATTGAACCGCCGTCAAGCGATCTCAGTGCCCACTTATCAGATTTGAGAACCGTATTGTCTAATATTAATGATGAAGCATTACCTGATAAACCGGATGCACCATAAGCAAAAAGAACACCATGCTCTTTATCTGCGGTAGTGATATAGCTATTAGAGAATGTCGCCCCGGCATTATTGCCCTGAATTTGTATAGCCTGTGCATTATCTTCAGCATTTAACCGCATGCCATTCGCCACCAGGTGACTATCTGCTGTAATAAAAACAGCCACTGCTGCATTATCACCGGATACATTTAATTCTGAATTTGTCAGATCAATAGTTCCGCCATTCGTCGAATGCATGGAAATATTACCTTGCGCACCATCACTTTTTTGACTTCTATAATTAATTACAAGATTATCACCGTATATTCCACCATCACGACTTCCTGCTGTGAATATAGTTTGTCCCAGATTACTGGTAATGCTGCTGTCTTTCAGGCTGAGATTCTTATGGGCTAAAAACACCGAAGAACCTGAATCATAGTTAGCATCAGAAATAACAGTAAGCCGCTCACCGGTAAATGTGCTTTCATTTTGTGATGCCATCGAATAAACAGTATCAGAACCTGATCCTTCAATATTGATGACAGTATCTGACATCACCAAATCTGCACCATTTTTTAAAGTAAAAACCCGGCCATTTGTTGAAGTTAATTCAGAATTTTTTATATTTCCCCTCGAACCCGCATCCTGTAAATCAAGGAGATACAAACCACCGATTCTTCCGGTATAATCGCCTGTTAACTTTGCACCATCAATATTAAGGCTACTGCCGGTTTTTATTAAAATACCAGTACTCGCCTGGTTATTACCGGAAAAAATATACTCCCCTCCGGTAATATTAATACTGCCGGCATTGATTGCCGATAACCCATATCCCGCGTTTCCGATACCGGATACAGTACCGGTGACATCAGTCATATTTAACTTTCCGCCATCAACCTCAATACCACTGCTTCCTCTTATATCAATAGCGTCACCACTGACCAGATTTTTTTCCTGACCTGCGCCAATAATTATAGGAGAGGTAACAGATTCAGCAAATGCAGCTCCCGGAGTGAATAAGATTGAGTGAACAAACAGTGCTATTACTTTTTTTTTCATACGACACCAGCCCCTTATATAAAAATTAACATTTTATCATCATAATAAATATATTTTATAACATTTAACAACGCCAGACTTTAATCAATTATAATTAATTGATTTAAATAGATAATCACGTTAAAAACTCAGAGAGATAAATACAGTATTTTTTGTTTTTTCCCAGAAATAGAAAATAGTGTCAGTAATCAATTTTCATTACTATGCAACACAAGCAACAGACTAATACAGTTGATATAGCACAGTCCTAAAATTAATAACTCAAATTGTCAATAATTACGTAAATATATCTATAAATGTCACAAAATGTGTATTAGCATTAAAACCAATACAATGTAATATTGAATATGAAATCGTTCATAAATTAAAATCTCTATTTGAAATCTATACATCAGAGATAACAATTATAAGAAAGGGCTGACAAAATGAATTCTGAGATTTATCATTACTACATCATAGGGGATCTTATTAGCTGGATTGAGGATAATCTGGAGAACGAGCTTAATGCTAAATTAATTGCAAATAAATCCGGCTATAGTATCAACTACCTGCAACGGAAATTCAAAAAAATAACAGGTTACTCTATTTCAGAATATGTGCGCCGTCGCCGTATATTTCGGGCAACACTATACCTTTGTCTGACACGAAAAAGTATTGCAGAAATTTCAAAATGTTTAGGGTATAAATCATCATCAGTATTTATTCATCTTTTTAAAAAAAACTTTCACACTACTCCTTTAACGTACAGAAAAAATAAAATATTAGATCTTTTTAATGCTCTGCCACGAATTGAGTTAATGAAAGAAAGACCAAATATTGAAGTCGACAGAAATATAGAATATGAAGAAATAACTCTTTATGGAAAAATATATAATTATACAATTGCCGTTACTGATTTTGATAAACCACACTATCCCATAAGAAAAGTTTTCCGCGAACAGTTTTTTACAGAAACAGACTTCAATCCTGATCATTACTGCACCGCTGGCTGGTATTCGCCCTCATTTGATGATCAGCATATTGATGTTTCTTATTTTATTGGTACCGATGATATAACGAAGATGAATTCCTGCCAGGAACACTGTAAATATATAACTATGCAGTTTAAAAACACCAAATCATTTAAATGTACAGATAACATTATCAATCCCTATGATATCATCATTGACGTTTTGTTCAGAATATTAAAGGAGTATAATGAAGGATGGACGACTGAGTGGGATTTTGAAAAATTCGGATTGACTGATAATAACAGGGTAACATTAGAGTATATAATACCGATCAAGTATATTGATAAGCAGGTTAAAAATGAAAATTAATCATAATGTTTTTAAAATAAGTAATCTGGTCGCATTCCATTCTATTGTTAATCATGGCAGTTTTTCTATGGCAGCCAAGTTTACACACCGTTCCCAGGGACAGTTAAGCCAGATAGTCAGTGCGATAGAAGAAGCCAGTGGTACAGGGTTGTTTATACGAACAAGCTCCGGAGTCCAACTAAATGAACAAGGTCATATTTTTGCACAGGAATCCCGTAAATACCTCGAATCCTATAATATTTTCTTGAAAAATATCAGTAACTTATCTGAACCTGATAATAAATCCATTGTAATTTATGCACCACCCGGTTTTATTCATTATTTATCATCCCATATAATACAGCCATTATCAGTTAAATTCCCTTATATTTCAGTAACAATGAAAAAATGTCATCCGGGTGATATTAATAACTATGACCACCTTCTCCGTGAAGCCGATATTATTTTATCTTTTGTTCCGTCAATACACCCTATGACGGTTAATACAGAGTTAGAATTAGAAATGGGTTTCTACACCGGTATACATTATGCAGAAAATACTAAGCTGTCACATCCATTACATTTATTAAAAGAACAATGTATTGTTGTTGATAGCTATGGCTCAGAACATAATGTATGGCGATATTATGATGATGGTAAAATAAATAAATTAGATATACAACCAAAGTTTCAATGTCATGACATAATATCTGCCATTATTATGGCAACGAATAATGTAGGAATTGTCTACGTCCCTAAAATAGTGGCAGAGGAATATGTTAATGCAGGAAAACTCAGACCGCTACTTTCCTCATTTAATCTTAAAGTGCCATATTACATTATTTATAAAAAAGAAAAAAATATAAATAAAAATACAACACCCGTTCGATCCTTTATTATAAAACATGTAAAATCAATGAGCTGAAAATTGTGCGGCATTACAAAATATGCAGATATGAATACAATAACTTACATTACTTTTTAGTTCTATATGTCCGTTAATATATGATAACTCAATGTAAAATATAATTAAATCTAACATGTGACTAATTGGTAACCGACAAATGAACATAGATAACATACGCGAAGATATTATTAAAAGTTTGATATTATGGATAGAGCAAAATTTAGAATCTGATTTATCTCTGGATATCGTTTCCGGGCGTTCAGGTTACTCAAAGTGGCATCTTCAGCGTTTGTTTAAGATTCATACAGGAATTGTTCTCGGAAAATACATACGATCCCGCCGCCTGTCCTGTGCCGCCAGAGCACTGCGGATAACAAACAGCAGTATTCTTGATATCTCACTTAAATTTCGCTTTGATTCACAACAAACATTCTGCCGGGCATTTAAATCTCAATTTATGATTACACCATCAGGCTACCGGAAAAAAATTGGCTGGGACACTACCGGGTTTTGCTTCCCGCTACGCCCGGAGCGTGATATCCATATTCAATCTGATTTGATAGTACTGCCGGATTTGAAATTACTGGGCTCTGACCATTACTATCAAAAAAATACGGCAGACCCGCATACTGAAACAACCCCATTTCGTCACCGGTTCTGGCATCAATTTTTTAGCGGCATTGATGCAATTCCCTGTGACCTGTACGCAATGCATGCTCCGTCAATTTCCTCCGTCGATGACATTAATTATGTCTATACAACGGCAATTAATGAGTCATTATTATCCAAACAAGCCTCCCGCAGCTCTGCCCTCTCCGCCATTGCACTACAGGGGGGCAACTATCTCAGAATCAAAATAAACCCTGAAATACTGGCGGAAGATACGCATGACTATAATCATATAATCCATTCTGCTTATGAAAAAATATTGCCAAAATTTAAGATGTCACGCAGAAAGGGACCCGACATTGAGCACTATAAACTAACGACCCCCTATACATATAGTGACTTTATGGCTGACGGTTTACCCTGTATGAAAGAAATTAATTACTATATCCCGGTCATTTCATGACGCTGTATTTTGTTCAACTTTCAAGCTGTCCATCACCGTGATGGCATGGCTCACACCTGCGCCGTGTGAAACGATAATTAAAGATCCCCGGATTATCGCCGATATTAATACTATCCTCTGTATATAGAGACAATTTAACGCACTGATACTAATGGAACTTTACCTTACAGCCATACATTATTATTTTTTTATTAGGTAAGGTGATATTTACACCAATCTTACTCTTTATATGTGTTATTTTGCGTTAACACCTTGAATTTTAACATGCATGTATAATAGTAATAATTTGTAATATTTCAGATTATTTGTTTATTACAAAACTAACCAATTGAAATATAATAACTATTTTTATAATATCATGTAATAAATATTACATATTTATGTTAAAAATATTCTGTAAAAATGAGAATAACGACTTTATATATAAAAATACTATCATAATGCTTAAATATAATTTTTATCCATTTTTTAATTGGATTTTTATGCTGTAAAATAACATATAATCAACTTATTATACTAATAAAATGCACTTGTGTTATATGATTGTCCGTAACTCTTTAATTGACTTTATACTTAGTGTTTATGTTTAATGTTAAAATTCAAATAATTAAATTCACTTAATCTATAAAATAACGACTTCGTATAACTTGCTAAGCTTCAATGCTATTTTTATCAATTAAAAAAACATTTATTAATTAATTATTCTTTTATTTCATATAGTTATAATTTTAAAAAAAAACAATAACCCGTAAAATACATCATGTCATATTTTGTTAATTTTTAAAAAAGATTATAACGATCAAAATATCATTATCAATAGTTTTTGACTATTAATAATTGCCATTTGATCGTTATAACTAACTTTACTTAACGCATCTAAGAGCTAATACTTAATTCCGAAACGCAACTGGCTATTTCCGGAAAATATTTTATTTTTACTGATTTATTTGTCCTGATTTGTTAATCCATGCTATCTGATTATTTATTCAGGCAATCTTATTAGTCATTTTCTATAGAGAAAATTAATAAATTTTGAGTGTTGATCATGATGAATATAAATAAAATTGTTGGAAAACAAATAAGAGCAAACAGAAAAAAACAAGGATTATCCGGTTCAGAACTAGGTGATAAGTTAAGATTAAGCCAACAACAAGTCTCACGTTACGAACGTGGTGAGTGTAATATACCTCTTGATATGCTGTTTACCATATCCCTTGTTCTGGAAATACCTTTTGTGAAATTATTTGGCGATCTTAATAAAAGCCATGAATTAATGTATTGATTTTTTTATTTATAAATACACACAACACTAAAAATTGTGTCTGAAGATTAATGTCTTCAGACGTAGTGGTTTACTATTCTTCACAGATAGTAAAATTTAAAGATGGCGTTTATTTTTTAGGAATTCAGTATTATGAAATTAAATATTATTGGTGCATCTATTGTTTCAGCATTGTTATTTTCCGCAGCCGCGTCTGCTGACCCGGTTATCGTAAATGGCGGTACTGTTCATTTTAATGGTGAACTGGTTAACGCTGCGTGTGCAGTCAGCACCGATACCAGCAACCAGACTGTTGAATTAGGCCAGTACCGTACTGCTAAATTAAAAGCAGCTGGTGATATGACTACGCCGGTTCCTTTCAAAATCAAATTAGTTGACTGTGATCCTACTGTTTCAGCTACTGCGGCAATCGCTTTCTCCGGTCAGAGCCTGACAGGTGATGCAACGTTATTAGCTGTTAACTCAGGTACTAACGCACCAGCAGCACAAAACGTCGGTATTCAGATCAGCGATACCGCATCTAAAGTATTACCGCCAAGTGGTGCAGAATTCTCTACCGCTAAAACCTTACTCGAAGGAACGAATACCTTAGATTTCACTGCCCGTTATGTTGCTAAAGGCGTTACAACACCGGGCCAGGCAAATGCTGATGCAACGTTTGTTGTTAAATACGAATAAGTTAAATACGAATAACAAATTACGTTCTGTAATTAAATAATTAAAAGCTCTCTCTGTATAAAGTTAATTTTATATTAACTTTATCGACGGATCACATCTGTAAAAAGGAACAGAGAGAGTTTTATAACTGATTTATGAAATACCATACTCTATGCGTTATTTCTGACAGAAAATATCAAGAGGTATCTTCGTGATTTCTTATTTTAAAAATAGTGCATGGATATTGTTTTTTACATTAATATCAGGTTTTGCTTATTCTGCTTCAAATCAGAACACCGGAATTGCACTCGGTGCAACACGTGTTATTTATCCTCTGAATGCAAAGCAGACATCATTATCTGTAATTAACCACAGTCCGAAAGAACGTTTCCTTATTAACTCCTGGGTTGAAAACGAAAATGGGAAAGAGAAAAATTTCGTTATTACACCACCACTGTTTGTTATGGAACCAAACAGCGAGAATACCCTGCGCATTGTTAATTTGGCAGATAACCTGCCAAAAGATCGCGAATCAGTTTTCTGGTTGAATGTGAAAGCGATACCGTCTGTTGATAAAGATTCTCTTGAAGGGAAAAATGTTCTGCAACTCGCTATTTTATCGCGGATAAAATTATTTGTCAGACCGGATAATTTATCCATCCAGACTGAAGATGCCGCCGAGAAAATCAAATTCAATCAGAAAGGCGGAACCATCTATATTGATAATCCGTCCCCTTATTACACCACTCTCGTCAATATCGTTTTAGACGGACACCCTCTCGATAATGTCATGGTCGCTCCTTTTACCATACACCAGATACAAGGCAAAAGCGGGCAAAAACTGACATACCAAAGTATCAATGATTACGGCGGATTACGTAAACAGCGTGAAGTCAGTCTGAAATAAGTCGTTAGCGATTAATTTTTATTCAGGGAATACGGCGAAATGAGTAACATTAAAAAGGTCTTCACTTACACACCGGTTTATATTGCTGTGCTTGCAGCAGTGGCCTATCTTTTGCCTGCGGGAACCGCTGATGCAAAACCCTCTTTTAATGCCGCCTTTTTGTCTGATGACCTATCTGATACGGATGTATCTGATCTGTCCCGTTTTGAAACCGGCGGTTATCAGCCACCCGGAAATTATCTGGTTGAAGTATCGGTTAATGGTGAATTTGTTTCATCATCAGAGATAACGTTTACCGAACATAAAAATAAAGACGGTGAGCCGGTTTTATTTCCCTGCTTTAGTGCAGACACAATTACCGGTTTCGGCGTTACTATCGCAAAACCGGAAGAATTAACCGATCAGGAAAAACAGTGCTTTCCGTTTACACAAAAAATTCCCGGATCCGAGTACCATTTTGACTTTCAAAAGCAACGCCTGACTATCAGCTTTCCGCAGGCCAGCCTGTCAGGTCAGGCGCGCGGTTATATTTCACCGGATAAATGGGAGTCCGGTATTCCGGCATTGTTTGTTAATTACTTTGCCTCAGGAAATAATAACTCGGATAACACCAGCAGTTATTACGTCAGTCTTAACTCCGGATTTAATCTCGGTGTCTGGCAGTTTCGCCAGTCAAGCGCCTGGAATTACAATAAAAATAAAAGTACCAGCAGCAGCCAGTGGCGCAGTCTGATGAATTATGTCCAGCGGCCGATAATTGCACTGAAAAGTCAGCTGGTTATCGGTGATGGCAACTCAGACGGTAATGTATTTGATTCTGCCGGCTTCCGTGGTGTACGCATGTTTTCTGTCGATAACATGTACCCGGACAGCCAGCAGGGCTATGCGCCGACGGTTCGCGGCATGGCCAAAACAGATGCAAAGGTGGTTATCCGTCAGAACGGGTATGTTATCTATCAGGTTTATGTACCGCCAGGCCCTTTTATTATCAATGATTTAAATCCTGCCACATCCAGCGGTGACTTGCAGGTTACAGTCGAAGAAAATGATGGTTCAACACAGCGCTATGTTGTGCCTTATTCAACATTACCTGTTTTACAGCGTGAAGGCCGGGTAAAATATGATGTGATGGCCGGTGAATTCCGCAGTGGTAACAGTAATCAGAATACACCGACATTTGTTCAGGCGACATTGCTTGCCGGTTTATCACGTGATGTATCTGTCTATACCGGAACACAACTTGCAGATAAATATAAAGCCATATTAGTGGGTGTCGGTCAGAATATCGGACAGTTCGGTGCATTTTCATTTGATATTACCCATGCAAACAGTGAATTGGCCGATGGATCCCGCCATAAAGGTCAGTCATTACGTTTCCTTTATGCAAAATCACTGAATACTACCGGAACGACATTCCAGTTACTGGGTTACCGTTATTCCACCAAAGGTTTTTATACTTTAAATGATGTCGCATATAAACAGATGAGCGGCTATGAATTTGCACCTGACGGCGAAGACGGCGATAACAGCAAACCTATTATTATTAATTACCATAATCTGCTTTATAACAAAAAAGGTCGCTTCCAGGTCAACCTTTCTCAGTCATTCGATAACTACGGATCACTGTATTTATCCGGTAACCAACAATCGTACTGGGATAAAAGCGGTAAAGATGAATGGTATCAGGCGGGTTATTCCAACAACTGGAATGGCATGAATTATTCAATTTCACTGAGCACCACCAAAGCGCTGGAAATTAAAGAGCGCGATAACATGATCTCAATGAATATTTCAGTTCCGTTCTCTTCATTTTCATCCGGAAATGCACGGAGCAACAGCGCCTTTAATAATGCTTATGCCACATTCTCTGCCACCAATAACTCCGGCGGACGGAAAGCGTATCGTACCGGCGTTAACGGAACACTTCTGGAAGACAGAAACCTGAGTTATACCGTTTCGCAGGGGCATATCAGCCAGCAGGGCTATAACGGCTCAGCCGGTCTGGATTATCAGGGCACATACGGCGATTTCGGGGTCAGTTATAACTACGATCCGGATCAGAACCAGCTGAACTACAGGGCTTCCGGCGCATTACTGGTGCATGAAAACGGGATCACGTTAGGGCAGTCTCTGAATGAAACCACGGTGCTGGTTAAAGCCCCCGGTGCCGCCGGCGTTGCTGTCGAGAACTATACCGGGGTGAAAACAGACTGGCGTGGTTACGCTCTTGTGCCTTATGCCTCGGCTTACCGGAACAACCGTATCGCCCTGAATCCTGACTCATTCAGTGACAATACCGAGATTAAAAACAATGTGCTGAATGTCGTGCCGGTCAGTGGTGCTGTTGTCCGCGCATCATTTGATACCAGTATCGGTATCCGCGCACTTATTACGCTGACCCATGACGGCAAACCAATCCGCTTCGGCAGTATGGTGCAGGAAACCGGCTCACAAATAAACAGTATCGTCGCTGATGACGGGCGCGTGTATCTGACCGGTCTGCCGCTGAGCGGAAAACTTCTGGTGCAATGGGGAAATACCCCGGCTGACCAATGTACTGCGGCTTATGACTTTACCCGTCAGGAATTAAACGGGCCGTTACTCCGTGCAGCGCTTGAATGTAAATAGAGAGTTAATGATGAAAAAAATATATTGGGCTCCGTTATTAATGACATTTTTACCTCTCCCGGCACTTGCGGTGGTATGCAGTAATGCCTCCGGTGGAGTCGGCGAAGTATATTATGACTTATCAAAAAGTTTTTCTTCCGCAAATAACCAGGTTGGTCAGGTCGTGCAAATGTCTAAAAACTTTGCCGAACGGGTCGACGGTATATGTCCTGTACATAAGGGAAACAGTACCACTATGCGAAGCTATGTGGCAAATACACCCGTGGTGGAAACGGAAGGAAAATATAAATATCTGAGGCTCAATGATTATCTGATTGGTGCAATGAGTATTACTGACAGTTATTCAGGGACATTTTATCCGCCGCAGGAATATGTCCAGATGGGAATGCACCCTAATGTGGTATTAGGAAAACCGTTCGGGATCCAGGACAGTAATTTCATTTTCCGCCTGAAAATCACCCGCCGGTTTATTGATCAGGTTGTCATTCCGAAAAAAACACTCTTCACTGTGTATGTCACCACAAATTATGGTGAAGCATTAAGTACGCCGGTTTATACCATCAGTTACAGTGGCAATATTAACGTTCCGCAAAATTGCAAAATTGGTGTAAACGATATTATTGTTATTGATTTTGGTAAAATTGGTTCCCAGCTTTTCAGCCAGGCCGGTGCCGGTAATAAGCCGGATGGTGTGAATAAGAAAACAGAAAATCTCGCAATCCAATGTACTAATGTCGAAGCAAAAGCCTATCTGACATTACGTATTGAAGCTGAGAAAGTTCAGGGGAAAATGATTGTCTCGGATAATCCGGATGTCGGATTTATGGTCGGTGACAGCAGCGGCAATGCATTAACACCGAATAATATCAGCAGCCTTATCCCTTTCCAACTGGATGGCACCGGTGCTTCACTTACAACTATTACAGCCTGGCCTGTCAGTGTAACAGGAAATAAGCCGAAAGAAGGTGCGTTTCAATCCCGTGGTTATTTACGCGTTGACTATCAATAGGCCGGATAATGAAAAAAATATTAAATCCGGTATTACTGTTAATCGCATCCGGATTACTTAGCCCACATTTTGCAGCCGCTTATGAACTCGGCAGAGTGAATCTTCAGTTATCCGGTGAAATTGTGGCTTATACCTGCGGTGTGGAAGTTTCTCAGGCAAATAAAAAAGTCAATCTGGGTCGCTGGCCACTGAAAAACCTGAAAGCAACGGGCGACCGAACGCAATCGATGCCATTTAGTTTTCAGCTGCAAAATTGCCCGCCTTCCTCTTCCGTGACTATTGTTTTCAGCGGAAAGAAAGATAAGCAGGATAATACATTGCTGGCACTCACAGAAGGAGCCGCTGCCGCAAAATCAGTAGCTGTTGAAATACTGGATAACCAGAAAAAACGACTGCCGCTTGATACCAAAAGCCCGAAAATTGCCATGGATATTAACGGAAACGGACAGGCTCAGTTCTATGCAAACTATATTGCCACAGGTAGTCAGCCGACACCCGGCACAGCAGATGCTGATGCGACCTTTATGATTACTTACGAGTAATTCCCCGTTACGATGTTCCCCGCCGGTCTGTTTATTCAACAACTGACGGGGATTTTGTGCTATTTTTTTAAAAGATGCATTTAAAATGCTTTTTTATATCCACTAAATTTCATAAGATAGTTCCCTAAACATGCGTTCATGTTCAGGAGAAAACAGATGGATCGCATTATTATTCCTACGCATTATATTCATATCCGCAGCACCCCTCTCTGGACTAAAGAGACAGCCCCGAAATCTATCTGGCAGAGGCACCTGGACAAAGGTACACGCCAGGGCGTTTATCCTAAGCTGTCAGTTATGCAGGGAACCATCGTTTATTATGCCTATGCCGATGAAATAAGCCGGGAGCCGACAGACACGCTGGTTATTGAGGCCGGTCAGTTCGGTGTATTTCCCCCGGAAACCTGGCACCGGATAGAAGCGATGACAGATAATACCGTATTTAATGTCGATTTTTATGTCGCACCGGAAATTCTGACCGAGGAGTAACACAATGATGAATGAAGAAAATAAAGGTTATCTGTTGGCGCTCATCAATGATGTTAATAAGGTTAAGGCGGAAAAAGTCTTTCTTAATCCGAAAAAACTGTACATTCCTGAGATAGCTAATGAAGAGATGTCTCTGTTAATCCGCGAACTGGATAATAAAGAGAGCATCAACGACAGTACATTTACTGTCACCATTACAAACCAGAACAATGGTGTTTCTGTTGATAAAGAGGTTGATTCTGTTGATGTTTTATCAGATCCTGAAATGACCGCACAGGTCATTAAAGATCTGATAAACATCATTCGTGGTTATGATATGGATGAAGAAATAAATATCTGCGGCTGGTAAACAGTAAACAAGTACAGTGAGGTGGTGCTATATCCGCCGCCACCTCCGTTATTTATACCGGCCTTAAAACAAGACGATATGTAAAACAGTGCGCAGCAGGATACCAATAAGCACTGCCGGAATAACATACCTGAATAAACGGACAAACCGGGAGCTTATCCCCAGAAAAATACCAATCCCGGGCAGGTCAAATGTCTGGATTAATAACCCCGCCGATGCATTTATCTGATTTGCCGTTACCATTCCCTGCTGAGCAAAATCCGATATTACACCAAAATATGCCGTTCCCCCGGCCACACATTTCACCAATGCAGGAAGAACAAAAATATCCGGAATATGCAACAACTGAAGTAAAGGCATCAATATATGATGAAGCCATTCAATCAGCCCGGCTGACTGCATAAGCCCCACAATGCTTAATGACAAAATAAGCATCGGGATTGCCCCGAGCGCCAGACGAATAGCATCGGCCCCTGCACTGTTTATGACAGACAGCAGCCCCTGATTATTTTGTTCAGCATCCGGAAGTGGCTCTGCACTGCTTGTTTCAAGCGCTGACAATTTTCGCCCGGTAATATACCAGGTAAATGCCGCCGCACACAAACCACCGAGTATTGAAATTGAGATTGATGCCATCCAGTGTAAACCGAACGGCATTAAAGGATAAAACACATTCCCCTGCCCCATTGCAAAACACATTGCCAGCGTCGCTGCCATATGACGATCAGAAACACCCCGTTTATCCATAATGGATAATGTTGCAAGAGGAGCCGCAAAGCTGACAAAATTTATCTGGATCAGTGCGAACGCACTCATGCCGGTCAATCCGAATGGTTTAAGTACTGGCGCCAGCCAGCGGACTATCACATCCAGAACACCTCTTACTGAGAGATACTTCATTATGATCAGCATCACGACCATAATCGGCAATAAAGTATAAAGCGCTACATCAACGGATGATTTCCCCGCTGATATGATGATACTAATAACGTCCATTTATCTGTCACTGCATATAAGTCAATTGATTGTCAGGATTATAAACCTGCCAATCTATAAGTAATTTACTTTTTTCAGGCAACTAAAATAAAGAAAATAACACTGACATATCCTGTATTTATAGATTAAAATTTTATTTGAATTGATAAAAATAAAATTATAACGCACACGAAGGTTTTGTCGGGAAGAGTCGGAGAATATCCGGCAATAAAATACATTACCGGATATTTCTCCGCAGAACATTCAACGCTCTGAGTAATTAATAAAATTTACCAGTGATAAGAGTAACTCAGACCAACCTGTACGCCGTCATTACGATAATCCGTAGTGTGGTAGCCTACATTTGCGCGCAGTGTGGAATCTGGTGTAATAGTATAATTCAGACCAACATTAACGTAGGGTTTTACACTCTGGCTTTCCCCGCGATCATAAATGTAATCTGAATCATTCACATAGCGGATAAGACCGGTGAAAGCATCCCGTTTATGATTGATCCGGATATCAGCACCAATACCACCATCAAATTCGATACTTTCATTAACGCGATGATTTATATTAACACCAAGCTGTAAATCAAGATTTTTATTTCCGGCACGACCATAAACTGCGGGAAAATTGATATTATCCGATTCAGTATAACCGGCACGGCTTACATCATGATATTTCAGTACCGCTGACGGCGTTATTTTAGTCTGTTCACTGAGTGCGATACCATAACCCGTCTGTAAGCTGATATAATAACCTTTAATATCTGAGCTACCTTTACCTTCCTCGGTATTTTTTTGAGCTTTACGGGTAATCTCCAGCCCCTGCTGTAAGAATGCAGCAGAAAGCTCAGAACTGAATCCTGTATTATCCATATTCTCCTGATAACGCAACCAGGCGCCTGCAGCAGGATGATGACTTCCACGGGTATCATAACCTTCAGCCAAATTAGTATTATTGGCAAAATTTAAAGAAGCACCCGTTGTCCAGTTTTCTGCGCGTAAACGAAATGAACCAAATAAGCCGGTCGCAACACGATTATTTTTCTGCACATTGTCGTATTGCGTAAACAGACCAACACAATAACTGTCACTGCCCATCTGACAGCGACTGTCGGCCAGGTTATATAGTGCCGTCTGATAAAGATCCAAAATCTGATCACTATTATTCACCATCTTACTGAGAGACTGACGTGTTTTATTCACGTCAACCGGATTTGAGATCTCAGGGCCAATAGGTTTCAGTGGCTCTACAGGCATCACCGGTTTTGACGGCTCAAGCGGCGTCGCCGGTATTACTGGTTCAGGCGGTATTACATGTTCCGGTGTATAATTCAGCTTCCATAGAACAGCCGTTGTTTCGTTATTATTGCCCTGGACGTAACCTGCCACCACTTTACCGTCATCAGAAATAGCTTCTGCGCTCGATTCACCCGCCAGATTATTCTCTAACGGTTTTAATTCATACATCTTCTTTTCATCTGATACATACACAAATGCGCGTGAATAATCACCTTCATTTGATGACGACCCGACAATAAACTGGCCATCCCGGGAGACTGAAGATGCCATTGAAAACCCGCTGTTATCTTTTCTTAATGTCCCCAGATCCCGTATTCCCTCGATGTCAGTATGACGGAAAGCATGCATATCACCATTTTCATTTGCAACAGACCAACCTACAGCCACAAGACCATTTGAAGAAATAGCGCTTGCACTTGACTCTCCATCATTATCTTTTATTAACGAACCTAAACTAACAACACCCGTTGAATCGGTATATTTAAATGCCTGTAAATTATTTTGTTTATTTGTCGATCTGCCAACAATAACGCTGCCATCCGTATTTACGCCATTCGCACCGGAAAACGCTGTATCACCTGAATCTAAAAGTGAAAAACCCTTCTCTTCGGAAAAACGAAATGCACGGTTGTCAGCAATACCAACCATCGTTTTACCATCACCTGAAATCGCACTTGAAGAGGTTTCACGAAATGACGGGGAATCAGACAGATATAAATTTCCTGTATCAGTATTATAAATATATGCTTTTGATACTCCGCCACTATTCATATCACGGATAGAGCCGGTGATAACTTTTCCGTCAGCAGAGATCCCGGTAATATAGGTATTTTTTCCCTCTGACTGTATTTTTGATAAATCAACAGACTGACCATTTTTTATCAGGAAAGGACGGTAGGTATCAGCCGCGATTTCATACGTACCACCGACAACACTGCCATCAGCCGAAATTGCTGTTGCCTGCCCGATTGTTTCAAGAGCAGACAGCTCATAATCTATTGCTGCAAAAGAAAATGAGGTTCCTGAAAAAAACATTAATGCTAATAAAGATTTTTTAAATACTTTCTGTTTATTCGTAGACATAAAAACTCAAATAGTGTTTAGCGATTTTAATAAAACAATCCGTATTGATTTAATATAAAAAAAACCAACAAGACGATCAGTTACTTTCTGTACATTGATTACATTGGCGATAATATAATGAGCCATTACATAATCCTATATCTATAGAGTAATTATGTTTGGTGACACATTATTATTATTTTTGATTTTTAATGAATTTAAAAACCATAGAATATGGCCAGTCAGGATTTTAGAATATCTTCATAACCACAAAGAGACATGATATCTTTTAAAAACCAATCTATATTGGTTCTTAATATGATTGATATATTTACTAAAGTAACAATATCAATACGACTAATCCCGCGCTCATAACAGGAGTACTGCTGCTGGCTGACTCCGAGAAGTGTAGCTACCTCTCTTCCTGATAAATGACGTTCTTTTCGTTTATCAAATATGCGTTTTCTTATTATTACACTTATATTATCTTTTATTTCATCGCTGCTGGTCATGCTAAATCACCCCGGAGAGGTATATTTTTAATATTACAATAGAAGAGATCATTGTTTTGCAAAAATACAATTACAGCTTAATCCATAGTGAGCAAATAACATTCACTTCAGATGAATATCAATAATATCTGACATATGATGCCCTGATGATTAGGTTACTTCCTCCGGGATATCTGTATTTATCTGATATCACTGTTTACCGGCATAATTCACCAGATAGTCAGACCATACTATCGGCAGGTGGCTTTGGTTTAAACCAGAGTCCCTAATTTATTGGATTTTTCTCACTAAGACAAACAAAAAATGTTCATGAGATGTGATTTTTGTTAAAAAAAAAATTAAAAACCAACAATGCTTTAGAATACGCGCATGATGGATATTTAACTCTAAAAAATATAAATTAGTGGAACATAAAACTAACATGACAATGATATGCACAATGTGTGACTAATAATATCATAATTGGCAGATCAATATACGAAGATGCAACCGATTGAATTTAAAATTATTTAATTACTTTAAGAGAAAAAAATAAGCAACCGCAGAGCAGCAGTACCGGATCAAAAATGGCATATCAGACAAGCCCCCACCAACACCTGTCCATAACAAT
>NZ_CBCPJD010000021.1:0-78357 GCF_965118875.1 Morganella psychrotolerans | reverse complement strand
GGCGGAGTAAGCCGCATCTGTGTGCAATGAAAAATGCCGGTCATGATTTGACCGGCTCATAATCCGCAGTACCGCTCCGGTGACGGGCAATTTTATGCGCCGGCAAAAACTGCACCCTGAGTGACGCTGGCTATAAATATATTGTTATACAAAAAACGGGAGCCTGTTTTCACAGACTCCCGCAGAGTATTACGGTAATGGCTAAACCCGTGATTAACCGCCAATCATCGACGTCATTCTTATCTGGCGGCGGTCATTCAGTTCCAGATTTGACATCACCACCAACTGCGGCAGACTGCGGCGCAGGAAGCGGGATAAAATCAGACGCAGGGAGTGATTTACCAGCAATACCGTCGGTGCGCCCATGGCTTCCTGATGTGATACCGCAGCGATTGCCTGCTGCTCAATGCTCTGCGCCAGGTTCGGCTCCAGCCCGCCGCCGTTTTTCGACGCCTGTAACAGAATCTGCTCCAGACCCGCATCCAGCCCGATAACCTGAATTTCACCGGCAGAGCCAAACCACTGCTGTGTGATCGCACGTCCCAGGGCTATCCGCACCTGAGATGTCAGAATATCAGTGTCTTTCTGTTCGCCGTTCTCACCCACCTGCTCGGCCAGTGTTTCAATAATGGTGCGCATATCGCGGATCATCACGTTTTCTGCCAGCAGATTTTGCAGAACGCGGTGGAAAAGCGTCAGTGACAATGTATCAGGGATAAGGTCATCCGCCAGTTTCGGCATCTCTTTTTTCACGCGGTCATACAGCATTTGTGCTTCCTGACGCCCGAACAGGTCACTTGCGTACTCCATCAGGATTTGATTAAAGTGCGTCGCCACCGCTGTACTCGCGGAAACCACGGTATAACCCTGGATTTGCGCCTGCTCACGCAGGTCATCATCAATCCACACCGCCGGCAATCCGAAGGCTGGTTCCTGCGTCGCATCCCCTTCCAGAGAGCCTGCCGCATTGCCGGGATCAATCGCCAGCCAGCGACCCGGCTGAGCTTCTCCGCGCCCGGCTTCCGCGCCTTTAATCAAAATACGATAAGTCGTCGGGGTCAGTTCCAGGTTGTCACAGATGTGTACCACCGGCGGCAGATACCCTACTTCCTGCGCAAACTTTTTGCGCAATCCGCGAATACGTCCGAGCAGCTCGCCCTGCTGGTCATTATCGACAAGCGGGATCAGCCGGTAGCCAACTTCCATTGCCAGTAAATCTTCGGCGACAACATCGTCCCAGGTGGCTTCCGTTACTTTATTGGCTTCACGGAAATGCTTATCCTGCACATTAGTTTCTGTGACTTTCTCCGGTGCCTGTGATTTTTTCACCAGATACCAGCCGAGACCGGCAAGTGCGGCAGTGAACAGCAGGAAAACAAAGTTCGGCATCCCCGGGATAAGCCCGAGCAACCCAAGCACCCCGGCGCTGAGCCACATAACCCGCGGGTTATTGAACAGCTGGGAAATCATCTGTTCGCCGGCATCTTCATCTGTCGCCACGCGGGTCACAATAACACCGGCAGCCGTTGAGATGATAAGTGCGGGGATCTGTGCTACCAGACCATCACCGATGGTCAGCAATGTATAGGTACTGGCGGCATCAGCCAGCGGCATCTGATGCTGGGCAACCCCGACAATCAGCCCGCCGATCACGTTAATCACCATGATCATAATACCGGCGACGGCATCACCACGGACAAATTTACTGGCACCGTCCATCGAGCCGTAAAAATCAGACTCCTGAGTGACTTCGGTGCGCCTGCGTTTGGCTTCTTCATCCGTGATAATACCAGCGTTCAAATCGGCATCAATAGCCATCTGTTTACCGGGCATACCATCCAGAACAAAGCGGGCACCCACTTCCGCAATACGCCCTGCCCCCTTGGTAATAACCATAAAGTTAATTAATACCAGGATAATAAAGACCACAATACCAATAGCAAAGTTACCGCCGACCAGAAAGTGACCGAATGCTTCCACTACCTGTCCGGCAGCAGCCGGTCCGGTGTGTCCGTCCATCAGAATAATACGGGTCGATGCCACGTTCAGTGACAGGCGCAACAGGGTCGAGAAGAGCAGAATGGTAGGGAATGCCGCAAAATCCAGAGTACGCCGGGTAAACATGGCGACCAGCAGAACCATAATGGAAAGTGCGATATTAAACGTAAACAGCAAATCCAGAATGAAGGCCGGCAGCGGCAGAACCATCATGGACAGGATCATCAAAATGAGCACAGGTCCTGCAAGTAACTGCCATTGTGCTCCCTGCATGTTTTTCGGTAATCTTAAAAGTGCAGCCAGATTAGCCATTTCAGTTATTTTCTCCAACAATATCAAGTGCCTGTGGCACCGGTAAATTCTTCGGTTTCTTCGGTTTCAGCCCGCCTTCACGACGCCAGCGACGCAACTGAAACACCCATGCCAGCACTTCAGCCACGGCGGCATACAGTGCCACCGGTATTGACTGACCCACTTCAGCATGGCGGTACAACGCACGCGCCAACGGTGGTGCTTCCAGCAGTAAAATGCGGTTTTCCGCACCAATCTCTTTTATCCGCAGTGCCAGTACACCGGCACCTTTTGCCAGCACTTTGGGGGCGCTCATTTTTTTATCGTCATACTTGAGGGCAACCGCGTAATGTGTAGGGTTAGTCACGATGACATCAGCACGCGGTACATCCGCCATCATGCGGTTATGCGCCATCGCCCGCTGTTGCTGGCGAATTTTTGCTTTGATCTGCGGGTCACCTTCCTGCTGTTTGAACTCATCCTTGATATCCTGACGGCTCATCCGCAGCTTTTTCAGATGAGAACGCAACTGCCAGAACACATCAAACGCCACCATCGGGATCAGCATGAATATGATGAGATAACCGGCAAAAATGACTTTCTGCATCGCATTACCCATTGCTGTTCCCGGTGATTCCATTGCCAGATGCAGTAATGAGGGCCAGGCCTGCCATAAAAAAACCCATGCACCAAGACCGATAAATGCGGATTTGAGAATGGCTTTGAATAACTCGGCCAGCGCATTCATGGAAAAAATGCGTTTAAGCCCCTTTAACAGACTGAGTTTTGACAGATCAAACTTGATGGATTTCGTATTGAATGCCAGCCCGCCGACCAGTGCCGATGCCGAAATACCCACCAGCGCCAGCCCGCCGACAACCGGCAGCAGCGCAAACAGCGCTTCCGTTATCACTTTGCCCAGATAACTGAGCATCAACCCGGAGTTTTGCAGATAAAAACTGTCAAAAATAAATCCCTGGCGAAAAATAGTACGCAGCTGTGCCGCCAGATGTCCGCCGCTTAACCACAGCAAACTAACCCCTGCCAGCATCATCATCAGTGAGCTGAGCTCTTTTGAGCGGGCTATCTGACCGTCTTCTTTCGCTTTCTGTTTTTTATGGGGGGTGGGATCTTCTGTTTTTTCTACATCACTTTCATCAGACACGCACGCCTCCGCCGTCTGCGGCTATTTTGCTTATGGCTATAGCATGACAGAGTACTGCTGATTCAATGGTGGAAAATGACTGATCTTAACGGGGTAATTCCCTGATTAAAGCTGCTCTGATGAACTTTCCAGCAGAAAATAACTTACTCAGGAAACAAATCATGCTCTTGCAATGCTTTATCTGCGCAAATCCGTCCGCAGCCCCACGAAACCCCGTATTTCACCTAAAACATTAAATTAGGAATAATTCCGATAGGCATAATTGCTGGTTTATCTATAATTCCGGACGGTTTATTCCACGATAATCACAAGCAAGGTACTCACTACATGAAAAAAACAATTTTAGCCTGCTCTCTGGGTTTGATGGCTCTGGCACTTACCGCATGTTCCGGCGAAGAAAAAACAGCATCAGCCGTTCCGGGTGCCACTGAAACTTGCAACAAATACTTCTCTGAAGTTGATGCTTTAATGAAAAAAGCCAGCGAAAATGAAGCAGCTAAAGCTCAGTTAGAGCCAATGATGAAGCAGTACGATGATGCTAAAAAGCAAATCGCTGCAATGCCTAAAGACCAGCAGGATGCTGCATGTAAAGCCGGTAGCGAAGCACTGGCTCAGGTTAAGCAGGCAATGGGTATCTAATATCCTTCCCGTGTGGAACGATATTTCTGAACCGCAGTATCCTTACTGCGGTTTTTTTACAACTAAAATCCGAGTTCATCCAGCAAGTCATCAACCTGTGACTGAGATGCCACCACATTTGAGCCTTTCGGATCAATCTGCGGCCCGTTCTTGAGACTGTCGACCGGATGTTTTGCACGGATATCCGCCGGTGTATTTTCCATCAGCAGGAATAACAGCTGTTTCTCTGTCTCTTCCACGACTTCCATCATTTTTTTCACAACCTGGCCGGTCAGATCCTGAAAGTCCTGCGCCATCATGATTTCCATCAGCTCACTTTTGGTCACCGCACTGCCGTCAATCACCCGGCGGATAAAGGCCATGGTTGATTCCTGCAATAACGGGTCACTCTCCGGTGACGGGGACGATTGCCAGCGTGCCTGCAAATCCAGCGCCTCATCATGCATCTTTACCTGTAACGGCTTGATGGTGTCTATCCCGTTGAGTGTTCTTTCGGCGGCCTGTGCTGTCATCTGAGCGATGTAACGCAATCTGTCTTTTCCGTCCGGAATTGTCGCGACCGCTTGTTGCACGCCCTTTTCTAATCCCAGTTCACGCATGCTTTCTCTCAACATCCTCGTTAAAAAACCAACCCGGGTGATGATCTGTTTTAAATCATCATCACTGTTTTTATTTCTGTCCGTTGATATGCTTTCCGTCATCCTGCTTTCCCTCTGCTGATACTTTTCAGTTCAGACCCATCTTTTCAAACACCTTGTTCAGCTTTTCCTCAAGAATGGCTGCGGTGAACGGCTTGACGACATAACCACTGGCACCCGCCTGGGCTGCGGCAATAATGTTCTCTTTTTTGGCTTCGGCGGTGACCATCATGACCGGAATGTGCTTGAGTGCCTCATCTGCACGGATGGTTTTCAGCAACTCCAGTCCGTCCATATTCGGCATGTTCCAGTCCGCCACCACAAAATCAATCTGTCCCGCACGGATTTTCTCCAGTGCATCCACGCCGTCTTCAGCCTCTTCAATTTTGTTGTATCCCAACTCTTTTAAGAGGTTGCGTACAATACGGCGCATTGTGGAAAAATCATCAACAACCAGAAAATTTAAATCTTTAGCGGCCATAACCACTCCTGCTTCAATACAATGAATAATTGCTGCTCCCGCTATGCGGAAACAGCGGCAAGTCTTTCCAGCACGCTCGGTGCTATTTTGAGGAGATCGCGGATCTCATCGACGGCATCCAGTTCAATTGCCGCTCTCGGCATGCCAAACACCACACAGCTTCGCTCATCCTGCGCGTAGGTCACCGCGCCTTTCTGGTGCAGATTAAGCATACCGCGTGCGCCGTCCATGCCCATCCCGGTCAGTAGTATCGCGATACATTTACGCCCGGCACTTTCTGCCACTGAGTCAAACAGCACATCCACAGACGGACGGTGACGATTTACCGGTGGCGTCTGTTGCAGTGCCACCTGATAACCATGCCCTTTATCCACAATCAGCATGTGAGCATCTCCCGGTGCGATATACGCATGCCCTTTCAGCAGGGTATCGCCGTGTTCAGCTTCTTTTACCGTAAGCGCACACAGTTTGTTCAGCCGCTCAGCAAACGAACGGGTGAAACCCGCCGGCATATGCTGGGTAATAACCACCGGCGGACATTCCGGCGGCAACATTTCCAGAAACTGGCGGATAGCTTCAGTACCGCCTGTTGAGGCACCAACCGCTATCACGCGGTTGTGGCAAACATACGATGACAACGGCTTGCCGGTAACCACCGGTGTTGCGGCTGTTTTTTCCTGACGCAGAGTACGGCTTACCCGGGTGACTTTTGACATGGCTGCCGCACGGATTTTTTCACCGATAAGATCCCGGTAACTCATCATGGTTTCACGGATGCCTATCTGCGGTTTGGTGACAAAATCCACCGCCCCCAGCTCCAGTGCTTTTAACGTCACTTCAGAGCCTTTGGAGGTCAGAGTGGAGACCATCACAACCGGCACCGGGTGCAGACGCATCAGTTTTTCCAGAAAATCGATTCCGTCCATACGCGGCATTTCGACATCCAACGTGACCACGTCGGGCTCATGCTGTTTAATCAAATCACGCGCAACATACGGGTCCGGTGCTACATCCACAACCGTCATATCCGGATGACTGTTAATGATTTCACGCATTAGCTGGCGCATCAGCGCGGAGTCATCAACGCAAAGTACTTTTATTTTTTTCATCACCTCTCCCGGCAGCCTGAACGCTGTATACGGTTTGTCCTCTGATGACATAACGCTGGGATAACTGAGATAAATTCTCTGAGTGTCCGATAAACAGCAGTCCGTCAGGCTTCAGTAGCGGAATAAAACGTTCCAGCAGTTGTTTTTGCATCTCTTTATCAAAATAAATCATGACATTACGACAGAAAATAGCGTCAAATTGTCCCTGAAACTGCCAGTCAGTATCGGTCAGATTCAAAAGCCTGAAATCCACCATCCGGCCGAGTGCCGGTTTTATCCGCGCATAACCTTCATATTCTCCGACGCCTTTCATAAAGTAGCGCTGGCGCTGAAGGGCATTCATATTTTTCAGCTCTTCAAGGCGGTAAACACCTTTACGGGCTTTTTCCAGCACTTCAGTGTCGATGTCGCTGGCGATCACTTTGGCATTCAGTGCATTTTGTCCGAGAACATCACTGAGTGTCATGGCGATAGAATAAGGTTCTTCCCCGGTTGACGAGGCCGCACACCAGATGTTGATCGGCTGATCACGGCGGGAGCGGATAAATTCTGTCAGTGTCTGAAAATGGTGCGGCTCGCGGAAAAAAGCCGTTAAATTCGTCGTCAGTGCATTAATAAAAGCCTGCCATTCCGGGTGCAGCGGCTCCCGTTCCAGCATGCGCAGGTATTCAGCAAATGTTCCCGTATTGCAGTCTCTCAGCCGCTTTAACAGGCGGTTGTAGACCATGTTTTTTTTATTCATGCTAAGGACGATGCCTGACTTTTTATAAATAAACCGGCACACCCGACCAAACTCATCATCTGTGAGTGGTGCTATCTGTGGCGCAAAAAGCATCGTACTTGTTGTCCTTTCTGTAAAAATAGTCATACGACCAGGCACCGGACAGCCTGCGATATGGCAGCCCGGAACCGGGGAGTTTCACGACTTAATCAGCCGGCAAAGCCGGTTTTGGGTCCTTTATTGTCAGGTAATTCAAAGAACGACACTGTTTCCACCAGGTTATTAGCCTGATCTTCCAGTGCTGCGGTGGCGCTGGTGGACTGCTCAACCAGCGCGGCGTTTTGCTGAGTAACGAGATCCATCTGACTGACGGCAGTTGCCACCTGTTCAATTCCCCGGCTCTGTTCATTGGATGCCGAGGCGATTTCACTCATTAATTCCGTCACCTGATTTACCGCAATCACCAGCTCTTCCATGGTCTTACCGGCGCTATCCACCAGTTGAGTACCCTGTCCGACCCGGTCAACGGACTCATCAATCAATGATTTTATCTCTTTCGCCGCTTCCGCACTGCGTTGTGCCAATGCACGGACTTCACCTGCCACCACAGAGAACCCGCGTCCCTGCTCTCCGGCACGGGCAGCTTCAACCGCCGCATTCAGTGCCAGAATATTGGTCTGGAATGCAATGCCGTCGATTACGCTGATAATGGCGCTGATTTTCTGCGAACTATTGGCAATTGAGGTCATGGTTTCAATCACGTTATCCGTGATTTTCCCGCCACGCCCGGCCATTTTAGATGCGGTTACCGCCAGCTCACTGGCCTGGCGCGCATTATCCGCATTCTGTTTCACGGTGGCGGTCAGCTCTTCCATGCTGGCTGCTGTCTCTTCCAGAGAGGCGGCCTGCTGCTCTGTACGTGATGATAAATTATTATTGCCCAGCGCAATCTCACGAATTCCGGTATACATTTGGTCTGTATTCAGGCGAACGTTTGATATCGATTCTGCCAGTGATGTCTGCATCAGTTGTAACTGCCCGAAAACACTACCTATTTCATCACGGGACGTGACATCTATCTGCTGATTCAGTTTCCCTTCGGACACCCGCATAAAATGTTCACCCATGCTGGTCAGCGGATTAATCACTTTGTGACGCATCCAGAAATGCGCGAGCACAGAGATAAACAAGATAGTGCCGGTCACGCAGAAAAACATAATCCATGCCAACCGGTTATAGAATGTGCCGGACTCAATGGCACTGCGGCTTTCATCGTCGAGTAATGCAAGATAATCACTGACAACCGCCCCCATTCTGTCCTGATACATTTGTGTAGGGTGCTCAACGTAAGCAGGGATATTACCGGCATCAATATAACCGCGCAGTTCCTTCACCACACCGAGGTAAGACTGATACTGCTCCTCGATACCGGCTAAATCCTCTTTCTCACTGAGAACCGGCTGCGCTTTAAACTGGTTATAATCTTCAGCGGCTTTGTCCAGCAACAAATCAAAGGCGGTTTTCACCTGACGGATATCACTCTCTTCAGAGCCGACTTTGATATGGATAACAACCTGAGTCAGCAGGTTACGTGCCTGCATCAGATCTTCATACGATGAAACCAGCAATGCCCGCTTTTTAGAGCCGAGATCGACCCGTTCCAGCGACGTTAACTCTGATGAAACAATTCCCAGCGATAAGCCACTGGAAATTATCTGCATGCCACAAAAGAAAATGAGTAGCAGATATAAACTGACAGAAATCCGAATTCTCTTACCAAACATATACCATCCCCAATTGCGTCCGCTCAGAGCTCACCTGCTTCCATTATTGTTATCGCTGTGATGCACAAAAGCGCCGTCAGGTATCACCCTGACAGCGCAAAGCTGAGACGCGTCGTTAGAAAGTTTCCCAATTGTCATCATCTTGATGGTTCTTCGATGATATTTTACTGAGATCCGGGGTTTTCACGACGTTTGAAATCGTTCTTGCCGCCGGTTCAGTATACTTATCGTCCCTGTGTTTCAAGGCCGGTAAGCGGAAAATAGCTATCAGTTGTGACAGTTTTGCCACCTGTTCTTCCAGCACATTTGCCGCTACCGCAGACTGCTCAACCAGTGAAGCGTTCTGCTGCGTCACTTTGTCCATTTCAGCCACTGCAATACTGACCTGTGAAATTCCTTTGCTCTGCTCATCAGAAGCGGTGGCGATATGGGCCATGATGTCAGTAACACGCGTGACGGATTCCACAATCTTAGTCATGGTTTCACCGGCATCTTCTGCCTGACGGGCGCCTGTTCCGGTACGGGATACCGAGTCTTCAATGAGCGTTTTAATTTCTTTTGCCGCATTAGCACTGCGCTGGGCAAGGTTGCGGACTTCGTCTGCGACCACAGCAAATCCACGTCCGTGTTCACCGGCGCGCGCCGCTTCCACAGCAGCATTCAGTGCCAGGATATTGGTCTGGAACGCGATACTGTCGATAACCGCAGTGATATCAGAAATTTTCTGTGAACTATCAGCGATATTCAGCATGGTATTCACCACGTTAGACACCACTTTCCCGCCTTCACGTGCAATTTCAGATGCCTGACCGGCAAATTCGCTGGCCTGATGGGCATATTCGGTATTCTGTTTCACCGTGGCAGTCAGCTCACTCATGCTGGCAGCGGTCTGCTCCAGACAGGCAACCTGCTCTTGTGTGCGCGCAGATAAATCATTGTTTCCTGCTGCAATTTCACTGGTGCCCTGATAAATATTTTCACTACCGTCACGCACACCGCGCACCGTATTGATAAGCTCCTGCTGCATGTGCTGAACACCACGCCCCAGATCCGCTATTTCATTATTACCATCAACCTGTACTGTCGGGGTCAGATCACCGGCAGCGAAGATATTGATGCGTTCCACCAAATTATTCAGAGGAAAAATAATGCCGCGTTTAACATAGCGGTAGCTGATAATACCGGTCAGAGCCAGAATAATGGCAAGCGCAATCAGCATATAAAGTGACTGACTGTAATTGTTTTCCCCGTTCTCAACTTCGCTCTGAAATGCAGCCGAAATACTGTCAAAATATGCATTAAACTGCTCTTCGAACTTCACCTGATAACCGGATGTGGCATAGGTATAGAACTGTTCCAGCTGGTCGCTCTTCACATACGTTGACAGCCGGGTTAACGCATTACGGTAAGTTTCATAGGTTGAAAGCAGTTTTTCAAACTTTGCCTTATCGTATGATGTCCCTTCCATCATTTTCATATAGCGGGCATAGGCGTTATCCGCCTCTGCTAACTGACGGTGAGCTGTGTTGATCAGATCTTCTGCACTGGCATCATCCTTAAAAGGGTGATCTTTGAGCAAAAAACCATTCGCCGCACGGTTTAAGTTCGCACGGGCCTGCAACAGATTTACCCAGCTCTGGGTTAAAACTTGTCTCTGCCGCTGGAGAGAGTCCAGAAAATGAATGCTGTCACGATTATCACCCAGCTTGCTGAACATCAGCCCGCTGGATGCTAATTGCAGCAGTACAAAAATAAGAATGACGGATAAAAGCCCTGATACAATTTTAATTCGGCTATACATAATTTTTTTACTGACATAGTTTTATTGTATTTTTGATATCGGTCACATCAAAAAAAACTTTAGTGATAGATACACCAAAACCATTTAGCTTAGTTATCATTCAGCCATGCTGTCGATAAGCGCCATTTCATCGCTGGAAAGCAGCTTTTCAATGTCCACCAGGATAAGCATCCGCTCACCGATAGTGCCAAGCCCGGTCAGATAACGGGTGGATAATGTCACGGCAAAGTCCGGAGCCGGCGCAATCTGCTCATCTTTAAGAACCAGCACATCCGATACGCCGTCAACCACAATACCCACCACGCGATCTTTGAGATTGACCACAATCACTACGGTATTGTCGTTATAGGTCACGTTCTGGTGAGAAAATTTCACCCGCAGGTCGATAATCGGAATAATAACGCCGCGTAAGTTAGTGACACCTTTAATAAAGTCCGGCGTATTCGCAATCCGGGTAACTTGTTCATATCCGCGGATTTCCTGTACTTTCAGGATCTCAATACCGTACTCTTCTTCGCCTAAGGTGAAAATCAGATACCCTTCGCCGTTTTTTTCTTCATCAAGTTTGTTAAAATCATCATCCATCATAGACATGGTCATTTACCTTTATTTATTGCATCACGACGTGTGACGTGTTCAGTTTTTTGCTGCACAAAATTTCGTTGTTCATCCGCTGTAGCTCCGCCACATCAACAATCAGTGCGACAGTGCCGTCACCCATGATAGTCGCGGCAGAAATGCCCGGAATTTTGCGGTAGTTGCTTTCGACGTTTTTCACCACAACCTGCTGCTGACCAACAAGTTTGTCGACCAGTAAGGCGTAACGGTTACCCGCATTCTGAACAATCAGCGCAATGCTTTTTGCCAGGTCGCGTTCCGCACCATCGATACCGAATACCTGATGCATTTCGACCAGCGGCAGATACTCCCCGCGCACCAGCAACATTTTTTCTTCACCCGCCAGCCGGTAAATATCTTCCTGACGCGGTTGCAATGTGCTGATAATGGCGCTGAGCGGTACGATAAACACATCGTCTGCAATTTTGACGGACATGCCGTCCAGTATAGCGAGGGTCAGCGGCAGCAAAATGCGGGTGATGGTTCCCTTGCCTTCTGTAAAGCCAATCTGGATACGTCCGCCCATGTCCTGGATGTTCCGTTTCACCACATCCATACCAACGCCGCGCCCGGACACGTCTGTGATAACCTCGGCGGTGGAGAAACCCGGTGCCATAATCAGCATCGCGATATCATCATTGGTCATGTTGTCGTGGACATCCATTCCCTGCTGGCGGGCTTTCGCCAGAATGCGTTCGCGGTTCAGTCCCGCGCCGTCATCCCGCACCTCAATACAGATGTTGCCACTCTGATGCTCTGCTGCCAGCGTCAGTGTTCCGGCTTCCCGCTTACCGTTTGCCGCACGGACTTCCGGTCGTTCAATACCGTGATCAAGACTGTTGCGCACCAGATGCGTCAGCGGGTCAATAATCCGTTCGATCAGGCTCTTATCCAGTTCGGTTGAGCTACCCTCAACTTTCAGTTCGATTTTTTTGTTCAGTTTGGAGGCGATATCGCGCACCATGCGCGGGAAGCGGCTGAATACGTAATCCATCGGCATCATCCGGATGGACATGACCGACTCCTGCAATGCCCGTGAATTGCGCTCAAGCTGAACAATCGAACTGAGCAGTTCGGCATATTCTGACTGTTCAACCTGCTGACTGTGCTGTGTCAGCATCGACTGAATAATCACCAATTCACCCACCAGGTTAATCAGCTGATCGACCTTTTCCACTGCCACACGGATACTGCCGCTGTCGCCTTTAGTTTTAGCAGCCGGTGCTTTGCGTGCAGGCTCTGCCTGTTTTTCCACAGGAGCGGCCTGCGGAGCTTGCACAACCTCCGGCACGTCCTGCTCCGCCGGTTTTTCTTCTGCGGCCAGAATAGCGGCTAACTCTTCCGCCGGTGTTTCTTCGTGCGCTATCTGCGATTCATCCACCACAAAGCAGAGCACGCCACAGACATCTTCAATATCCGTATTCGTTCCGAGCCAGATCCGCAGTGTGTCTGTGCCCTCTTCTGTTTTATAAACAGTCCCGAACAGTGCGAGTTCATCCGCAAGCAAAGGGACTTCCGTAGCTTTTAACTGACTGAGCGTAAAAGTGACATGATGTGCAAAACCGGTTCCCACAGCCGCAGAAACAGCTGTTGTTTCCGTTGGTTCATCACCAATGCTATCCTCAGTCTGTGTTGTGATAACAGCGGCATCTGCGACACTCTGCTCTACACGGCCCAGAACTTCACAGATGCGGTTAAAGCTCTCTTCATCCGGCAATCGGTCACTTTTGTAGGCATCAAGTTGCGAGCCCATCACATCTTTCGTGTCCAGGAAGATATCGATGATGTCCGGCGTCAGAGTAAGTTCATCATGACGGGCTTTATCGAGCAGATTTTCCAGGGTATGCGTGGTTTTTTGCAGCAGCGTAAATCCGAATGTCGCAGCGCCGCCCTTGATAGAATGTGCGCTGCGGAAGATGGCATTAAGCTGTTCGCTGTCCGGGTCATGAGGATCGAGCTCCAGCAGATGCTGCTCCATATCAAGGAGCAACTCGTCAGCTTCATCGAAAAACGTTTGATAAAACTCGGTTATATCCATCGCTGTTATCCAATTGGCTTGTGTTACGACTGACAGGTACTGCCGGAAAATCCGGCAGTACCTGTGTTTCATATTTATTGTTGTTTGTCTGCCGCCGTGGCGGCATCCTGTGGCGACATTGCGCCGGGTTCTGCCGGGATCACCGGTTGTTTTTCCGGCTCCGGTGGTATCACACTGATTTCAGCCGGATTTTTTTCCGCAGGTATCCCTGCCGGTGGCATCTCCAGCGCGTTCAGTTCCTGTATGCTATTGATTGGTACAGCACCTTCATATTCATGCAGGATACTGGCCCTTTCTGCTTCATTCAGAACGATGATACTGATACGACGGTTTATCGGTGCCAGCCCGTCTTTTTTGTCCAGATGAACAGATGATGCCATCCCGACCACCCGCAGAATTTTATGTTCATTCATTCCGCCACGAACCAGCTCACGGCGGGATGCATTTGCACGCTCTGCGGATAATTCCCAGTTACTGTAGTTCGCACCATTAGCGTACGGCAGATCATCTGTATGGCCGGAGATACTGATGCGGTTCGGCACATCATTGAGGATCGGCGCAATAGCCCGCAAAATATCCCGCATATAAGGCTCAACGTGTGTTGAACCCACCATAAACATCGGGCGGTTAGCACTGTCCACAATCTGAATACGCAAACCGTCATCAATCATGTCAATCAGCAGGTGCGGCTTCAGTTCATTCAGACGCGGGTCATTTAAAATTGCCTGCTCCAGATCTTGTTTCAGTTTTTCAAAATCACCTTCCTGATCCTGACCCTGCTCATCCATCATGCTGTTCGGATCCGGCATTACATCGCCTTCCTGATAGATGATGTCCTTGCCACCGCCCGGGATAGGGTTTGTCGCATCACCGGTTTTTGAGCCCGGATTAATCGCCGTTCTCAGCGGTGTACGAAAATATTCCGCTATTTGTGTCAGTTCCTGCGGACTGGAAATTGAAATCAGCCACATCACCAGGAAGAACGCCATCATTGCAGTCATAAAATCCGCATAGGCAATCTTCCATGATCCCCCGTGTCCGCCGCCGTGCGAGTGTCCACCCCGCTTTTTGACGCGGATAATCTGCGTATTGCCCGGTTTCATTGTCTGATTACTCCTCGTCCTTCGCTTCGGTACGGTGACTGACCTTCACTTCGCGGACTTTATCTTCCAGCTCGGTAAATGACGGACGATCTGTGCTGAACAGCACTTTGCGGCCAAATTCGACAGCAATTTGCGGAGGGTAGCCCTGAAGTGAAGAGAGGAAGGTCACCTTGATACATTCCAGCACTTTTAATTGCTCGCCGCTGCGCAGGCGGATAAGCGAAGCCAGAGGTAAAATAAAGCCATAGGCCACAAGGATCCCGAGGAATGTTCCGACCATCGCATGAGCAATCAGCGCACCCAGCTCACCGGCAGGGCGATCTGCGGCGGCCAGTGCATTGACCACACCGAGAACCGCTGCGACGATACCGAATGCCGGCATGGAATCACCCACCATATTCAGACCGGATGCAGGGACTTCACTCTCCTGGCGGAATGTTTCCAGTTCTTCTTCCATCAACGCTTCAATTTCATGACTTTGCAGGTTACTGGTAATCATCAGACGCAGATAATCAACGAGGAACAACAGCGCAACGGGATCTTTCATAATGCGGGGATACTGGGAAAAGATATCGCTCTCCTGTGGATTTTCGATATCTTTTTCCAGTGCCAAAAGCCCCTGTTGGCGGGATTTATTCAAAAGCTGAAACAAAAGTGCCATCAGATCCATTGACATTGTTTTGTTGTAAGCCGAACGCCGGAACAGGCGAGGCAGGACTTTACCCAGGGCAATAATAGATTTCCCGCTGTTACCAACGACAAATGCACCAAAGCCGGCACCTAAAATAATAACAAATTCAGCGGGTTGATAAAGAGCACCCATATGACCGCCGACCATCAGATAGCCGCCGATGACCGTGCCTGTAACAATGATGTATCCAATGAGTATTAACACGCTATTCCCTTTCACTCAGTTAGGTATCGGATGGCAGTCAAAGGGAGTTTTCAGGAAGGACAGGCAAAAATATATTTGCCTGTTTACCAAATCAATCCAATCACATTACCGCTTTGGCAATGCCATCCTGTCGATATAGCGTAATATCGGCGGGATGAGCGGAAAGTTTACGTTTTTTTATTGCCCGTGACGGAGGCTGGCACAGACTACAGGTAAAACTGTTTTCAGGGATGTGTGCATAGGTGATAAATGAACCTTTGCACCCGAAGCAGACAGAGCATTGCAACATACCGCTGTCCACAAACCGGACCAGCGTCCATGCACGTGTCAGCGCCAGCAACGGCTCCTCACCGGGCGCAGGCGGGCATTGTTCCAGGTAGAGCCGGTAGGCCTTTACTATCACGTCAACTCCGGTGCACTGGCCGCTGTTCATTAAAAACTGGTAAGCGTTATAAAACATGGAAGCATGAATATTTTGTTCCCAGGTCATAAACCAGTCTGTCGAAAACGGCAGCATGCCTTTCGGCGGCGGGCAACCCCGCAGCTCTTTGTATAACCGAATCAGTCGTCCCCGGCTGATTTGTGTTTCACTTTCCAACATCTGAAGACGGGCACCCAGAGTGATTAATTCCATCGCGAGACGGATATCCTGAGCCTCTTTGATGATACTTTTTTCAGCCATGATACTTATCTTTTTCTTGCATGTGAGTCAGAGTCACCCGCGCCATGTGTTTGTAACAGGCGGGTTGACAGTAAAATTCCGGTGTGAATTTGTTGTAGTTCATCCACGCGGGAATCGCGTGTGAGTCGTTCAATCGTTTCGCTGTTTTCAAATCTGAACTGACAGATTAGCTGGTTAGTTTCTGCTAATTTGACTAATTGATGGAGGGAAAGATTTGCTAATGTAGTTGCCATGGCGTCGCTTACACCCAACCGGAACATGGCAGTGGCTTTTTCCTGAGCGATAAGTTTTTGGGCAAGCAGTAAATATGAGAGATTAATGTCATAAATATGCTTCAGAAAATCAGTCGTCGGGTTCATTTTTTTTCCTTTCCGAATATTAGCAGCATCAATGTAGCGCAGAAACAAACCCGGGGTTTGAGTGATGCCTGAGAACCTGTTTTAAGTAATATTGTAATTACCGGAGGAGTTCATTCCATTGTTTGACCTGTCAGTCCATATATGAATATCCGGCATGCGTGTGCAGTACACAAAAGTAAACTTAAATTAAATACATATCAGGAATACCTGTAAACAATAAAAGTACTGATGAAAATCAGTACTAGCTTATTTAATGTCTGAGCCAGCTTATATCATTTATGGGCGTGATTTATTATGCACCACAAAATTAACTATTCAAGCCACTGATGTTTGTTTTTAGCCCCCTGATATAAATAACCCATCATGCATTAGTGCAATTTCACTATTTATTATATTTTGTCTCTTCATATCCCAAATAGCCACCATACTTATGACTCACATAAGTCAAATGCCAGTAATCTTCAGGTAAATCCGACTCTTTTTACGTGCGGCATGAGTTCAATACACCAACCACATTACAGAACAAAGAATATTGATCCATATCAAAATATTTTATTCAGAAACCCGTCATTACAATAAATAATGCCGTAGTGCTTGATTAAAATGGTGGTATAAACCACTTATTTTTCTTATTTCACATGATTAAAGCCACATTTTAGTATTTTTTTGTCAGGAGAATAGCCATATCATGACAGAATGTAACGGCATGACTTCTGATCAGGATTGAGATCAATGTTAAGTGTTTTTTATCAAAAAATAGACAGTACCAACATCAATTCATTAGTTTAATTTACACTTGGTTCGACTTTTAATTTCTGAAGAAAATAATTTAATATTTAATATTCTTAATTATTGGCAGGTTTTTTATATTCGTTTCAATTACTGTTTTTTATAAAAAATAGCATTATTTATTTTTATACCACCATTTATTTCTCGTTTAAAAGTGAATACGCTCACGTATATCTGTTCCGGTTACACTTTTATAAATCCGACACCCTCTTTGCGCCCCTTGCCTGCTATACCTGTCTGACTGTAAACAGTACCTTTTTGTTATTTGTTACATCCGTGTTCTGCCGGTATCGCAATCCCGGTATTTTCCTATTAGCAAAAGCGTTAATTAAATGTAGCATAAGGGCGTAAATCAGAAGGATTATGATTCCTGAGGCTATAGTAACAGAACGTTACTATATACTTTTGTTTTTACAAATTATACGAGTAAATCGGAATCGACGGAATAATGACTAACCATTCGCCGCATTAGTACACACACCCGACAGCTGTTTTTAACGGCTTATCTCCAAAATAATACACAGATCAAAATTAGCCTTTTTTCGGTTTATTTTTTTTGTCTGAGCAATATGAATAATTTCCATTATTTGGGCTCCGGATCACAATGTATCGCAAATTTTCTGAAAAATTTCCAAATCTACAGTCTTTTTTTGTGATGGAAATCACGTAGCTATCGTAAAAAAGCGCAGTTTATTCACTTGTGCGATGACAATATCCCGTTATCACTACTTCGCCGTTTATCCTCTGCATAAATTTTTTTTAGTTCTTTATTCTTAATAAAAGAATAAAATCACATCCCTGTCCCGCTATTAATTATTGCCATGTTTCAATATTCTGTTTATACGCGAAATAAAGCTAACAACTGATCAGATAAGTAAATGTCCTGATTTCAATTGGCGACAGCAGTAATGACCGCCACCAATCCCCTGCGAAAATATCAGACAGGTTGCTCTGATGAAATAATCCAGTTCACCGCACTGACACTTTTCTCCAGACTGACCCGGCAAACGATGCCTTCCACCTCTTTTTGCTCTGCCAGAGTAGCCTCAACTTCAGCACAGACCTCCAGTAATCCCTGTTGAATGTCCGCACTGCTGAGTGATTTAAGACGGACATGTAACCCATTCAGAGCCTGTAAAATGACAGTACGGACTAAAATTTCATCTTTTTCATGGCAGGTAACACGAATTTTATAGTTCTGCACCAGGTCTGTAGCCTGGCTTTTTGGCTGTGCATTAATCCTCAGCGCAGCCTCCCGTAACAGAATGTTTGCGCATAAAATAACCAGCGTGGCAGTAGCGGCAATAGTGAACTCCCCTAATCCGCACAACACACCAATCCCCGCGGAACACCACAATGTCGCCGCCGTATTTAATCCGCGGATATTCATACCTTCACGCATAATGACACCGGCACCTAAAAACCCGATACCGGAGACAATTTGCGCCGCGATCCTGCCGGGACTGTCCGGTGAGGTACTGACAGAGCTTAAAATAAAAACAGTGGCACCAATTGCCACCAGGGCATTGGTTCTCAGTCCGGCCATGCGCTGACGCCACTGGCGTTCCGCACCAATTAATGCACCGAGTGCAAGTGCGGCAAGTAAATTCAGTAAATAGGGAATTGCAAACATAGTAACCTCCACCTGTATGACGCAATGACGTCAGGTGTTAAAACAGAAAAATGGAAAATAACGGAAATTTCTGCTCAGTTACCGGGAGGAAAGAGTGTATGAAAAATAATGAACATGCTGCATACCTTTACCAGTGGTCCCCCTTTAAAGGAGATCACACGTGATTGTGCAGTACATGATGACAATGCACCGCCGCCGGGATTCCGGCAGGCAGTTTCAGAAAGGAATGCGGGCCGGATTACTACAATGTGTCGTCACTGCAACTGTCCAAATCCGGATCCTCTGCTTAAAATTAGTGTGCGAAGTATAGGTTGGCCTGCAAGGTAAGTAAAGTCAGATATTATTACCCGGCGTTACAAATACACCATCGCCCCCTTCTTTCTCGTTAAAAAACCAGATACCCCCCGGGTATTCCGGCAATGAAACCAGATACATAATGCCTTCACTAAAAGGTTCAATCAGTAAGATCTTACCTTCACGCGGAATATCTGAGTCCGTTTTGACATACACAGTGTCATTTATCTGCATCATCTGCCCCTTTGTGCCCTGTTTCAGATAACGAAACAAAAAACGGACAAAAAAAAGCCCGCCACTTACATGGCAGGCTTGGAATTTGGTTTGGCTATATCTTACAGCGGAGTTACGTTAGCTGCAGCCGGGCCTTTAGCACCATTCTCGATGGTGAATTCTACTGCTTGGCCTTCGCCCAGGGTTTTGAAACCTGCGCCCTGAATGGCAGAGAAGTGTACGAAAACATCTTTGCTACCATCAGCAGGAGTGATGAAACCAAAGCCTTTAGATTCGTTAAACCACTTAACTTGACCTTTCATTTTGTCAGACATGTGTCTTTCCTATATATATAATAAATGCATTGCCATATTGGCAGGTACTGGCCGGAAGCAAAAACTAAATGGAGGCACACAGCAGATGAAACGGTCAAAGGCTATCCAGGATAACACTCAACTACACGCTCAAACTCAGTTGTCATACATAAAGCTGCTCTTTTTATCGGGCCGCAAACATTAACTCATGGCAGACACTGAATAGCAACTGATTTATTACGGCAATTTCTGTAAAAAGTGAATACGCTCATATTTATCTGTTTTCATTCTGATTATTTTTTGTAATTTCAGCCTATTAAGTGCTGTATATCACATTTTTCGCTGAGTTAGGACTATTCTTATTTGACCCCCGATCATAACACTTCGCCCGGACAAATAAGATAACTGATCTACTCTGCCGGAACAGGATTATGTTAATATAATGTATCATAAAAGTATCTGCAGACTGTTCAGAGGTCACTATATGGATATCGTCAAATCACTTATTACCAGCGCGCTTGATACTATCAATCAGCGCGAAAAACGGGACGGAAAGCCCCGTTTTAACAGCCATTTCCTACGCACATACCCTTTTTTGTGCCTGGCCATGGTGGTGTCTTATCTCTTTTTGGGTGTTCTTATTTATTACGCTCCATACTTCGGATTTTACTGGCTTCTCGGTTTCAGTGCCCTGTTTCTGGTAATGGCCGCAGTGCTTCTCTTTGAAATCAAACCTGTCTATCACTTCGCGGACATTGGCGTTCTGGATTTGCGCGTGTGCTATAACGGCGAATGGTTTGTCAGTGAAATTGTCCCGCCTGAGACGATTAATGCCTTACTGTCACATCCGCAGGTTAGTGACAGCCTTAAACAAGACATCCGGCGTACCACCGAAACAAAAAACGATCTTTCTTTTTATGATCTGTTTTTGATTGCCTATCCGGAGAAACACCCGGAAAAACAAGCCTCTCATTGGATGAAAGGAGCGGCTTAACCCGCTGTTTATGCGACTTTTTTGTTCATGACGTTCACTTGGTGAGCAAACAGCACAAATTTGATTTTTCCCCATTGACACAACGCAGGCGCCCCGCTAATATGCGCTTCGTTCCTAAGGGAACAACGCTTCCTCCATAGTTCAGTCGGTAGAACGGCGGACTGTTAATCCGTATGTCGCTGGTTCAAGTCCAGCTGGAGGAGCCACATTTAAAAGCCCGCTCAATGAGCGGGCTTTTTGCATTTTGCCAATAGCTCCGGCCTGTTTCAGGATCGCGATAATCCGGCTGTCAGTAAGACGTGATTTTTTCATATGAATCCCCCGATTTATATTACGAGAAAATTCTACTTATGGGCACTCTGGTTTTTCGGGGGGATTACAGCTCGCCAACAATATATAACAAGATGCATGACTGTTGATTCTTTCACCACACACTCGCTCCTGATCTCCACACAGTCAAACAGAAATACAAGTGTAATCAAATTGTTATATTGATAACTACTATCGTTCACCTCTTTGAACTCATTGACATAACACGAAATACAGGTATAACGTAGAATAATAGCCAAAATACCTCTGATGAATCAAACCAATGAAATATTTAATCAATCATCACATTGTCTACGATAGTCATCAAGGTCTGCTTTATACAGATAATATTGATGAGCCCACCCGGTTAACAACAACGCTTAACCGTTTATTATTGGTGATGGTGCAAAATTGCGGCGAAATACTCGATCGTGAAATGCTACTCCAACGTGTTTGGCAAGACTATAATCAGGTTGTTTCTGACAACAACTTAAATAGCAACATTTCTGTTTTACGTCGCCATTTATCTTCATTTTCTGATGATGAGATGATTATTACGGTTCCAAAAATAGGTATAAAGTTTACTGCTCAATTAGAATATCCGGACATCAATAATGAAGAGCCATCACAAGATCAAAGTATGCCCTCTTCAGAATTGACTGATGATGTCGTTATCATGGAGCAACAGCCTTCTTCTGTGCCGGCATCTGAGAAAAAATCCCATATTCTGAATAATCGATATATTGAAATTAGTTTAGTTATCGTCATCATATTTTGCTTACTCTACTTATTTAAAAGCTACTTCTTTACCAGCCAAAAAGAGTATCCTGAGGTTGGCCGGATTGATCAATGCAGTATCCGCTACATCAATAGCTATCATCAGCCGGATTCACAATCAATGAACCTCACAAAATTACAAGATAAATTATCGGTGCTTAACATTGACTGTAAAAAACCAGCAACAATATTTTATTATAATGTGGGTTTAACTACAGATGATACCGATAATGACGGTAAATTTTTGTTTATTTCATACTGTCCAAAAACACCTAAAGACAATACAATGGTGAGCTGTGAAAACTTCCATGTTAAATAAAAGAATCATCAACCTGATTGTTTTATTATTAATCTCTATCCTACTCGTCATTTTTTGTTTTTACACCTATAATTCACAAAAATTAACAGTTATTCCGGAATGCCGTACAATCATGAAAGTTGATGTGGATGATAGTCTCTCCGATTTAGATGCATTCTATCTGTTAAGTATTATCCCAAATAAAAATAATAGCGATAACTACTCCCTTGTGATAAATGGAGAAATTAGTGTCAATAATAAAAAATACGTTATTGCCCGTAAATTTTTAGTACATTATGAAAAACGGGGTGAACATTTTTTTTCCCGAATTGATAATGTCAGTTTTGACCCCAATGATCAGGCAAAAGATAATATCCCACTTCGAGGATTACCTCGGGTTGGTCAAATTTTCTTTATCAAAGTTAACTATATTGATGATAAAAACACTCTTTTTGAAGAAAATTTTTCCCCACTCTTTATCTGTACTATCTAACCATTCCTCCTCTTTCCACCTTTAAAAAGCATCAGATAAGGCTTTCCTGATGCTTTTTTTGTTATTTCAAATTAAACCATCATTAAACGAATTAAAATAACGTTTAAATAAAAACGGTTAAATATTTGAACCAAATTAAAAAAAGAATAAAAACATTAAAATAATCAAAAAACCCACCACAATAAGATTAAAATATCGTTTTTAATTATAAACGCAGAGTTTTATTTAATTACACTTCATTGTTGTATACAATTTCCTACGTCGGAATGATTGGCTCTAAGCCTTGGTATTAAGGATTACAGACTATGCCAGCAGGATGCTATAAGGACGATATTTTTAACCTGACAGACAAGTCTGACTAAAGACAATAAGCCAATTACCACTTTTAAGGTGGTATTCACCTCAGTCAATGTCATTTTTATAGTTAAAGGAATTGTAGTATGAAATTTAATAAAGTTACTATGGCGGTTTTATTTGCAGCATCAACCGTTTCAACTGCGTCTTTAGCCGCTATTAGCGGTAATACAGGTGAATTACAATTTAGTGGTCAGGTTGTTAACTCTCCTTGTAATATTGAGTCTGACAGTTTGAAACAAGAAGTTGCTTTCGGTCAATTATCAAGATCGTCATTAGAAGCGGGAAATGCGGCAGAAAAAAACCTGACGATAAAATTGAAAGACTGTAACTTCGAACAATTTACTAAAGGTGCAGACGATAAATGGATTGCAGTTAAAGATATGAAAATTACGTTTGGTGGTAAAAACTATGTCGGTACAAATAAAGAATTCTTAGGTGTTAATGGAACAGCATCTAACGTCGGAATTCAAATTAAAGATTTCAAATTTGATGAAGCGAAATCAATCATGAACCAAATCCGTAACCAACAGGGTGAAAACGTTCTTGAGTTCACTGCATTAGCTAAACGTGTTAATTCAGTAGATAAAGTTGTTGAAGGTGACTTTACCTCTGTCGCTGACTTTAAAATCACCTACGAATAATAATATAAAAAGGGGAGTTAACCTCACTTCCCTTTTACGACTAACAACAAATAACGTTATTATTTAAATGACAACTTCAACAATACCTTGTTAATCTTTATTTTAATACTGATTTAATTGGTTATTTAAAATTAATAGGTTACCTGACTTCTATTTAAATAATAAAAAACTTATGGCTAAAATTAATTTTTCCACCTGTGTAATTCTTACATCATTTCTATCAGCGATTTCCATAAGTGCTTACGCTATGGAATTTAACACTGATATGTTAGATACAGATGATGCCAAAAATGTTGATTTTAGCCAATTTTCTCAAGCAGGATTTATTATGCCGGGTCGCTATAATTTAACGATCAAGCTCAATAATGACCGTATTAGTCATGCCCGGAATATTACCGTTAAAGCCCCCGCATCGGCTAATGATAATATCTTTCAGACCATTTGTGCTCCTGCATCACTCAGTGAAAATTTAGGTTTAAAAGCAGAATATACTCAACTTGTCAAATTTGATGATGATAACCAGTGTTTGGATTTATCTGATCTTGATGGCGCATCGTTAAATGTTGATCTTTCAACATTAACACTGGTTATTTCTATACCCCAGGTTTTACTGGAATACACTGACCCAAACTGGGTCCCTCCTTCACGTTGGGAAGAGGGCGTTAACGGTATTTTACTTGACTATAACCTTAATGGCACCGTGACCAGGCAAAACAGTGGTTCGACAGAAACCTATGTTTCAGGCACCGGAACAACCGGTGTCAACTTAGGTGTATGGCGTTTTCGCGCTGATTTTCAAACAAGCTATCGTAAATCAAATGGAAAAAATTCAAGTCAGCAAACCGATGCTCTGTTTAGCCGCTTATATGCTTATCGTTCACTGAATTCACTTTCTGCGATCATGACATTAGGGGAAAACTATTTTTATTCCTCTATTTTTGAATCCTGGCAATACACCGGGCTGTCATTAGAAAATGATGAAAATATGATGCCACCCAAACTCGCGGGTTATGCCCCGGAAATTATCGGCATCGCTAAAACGAATGCGACGGTTACGGTAAAAAATCACGACCGTATTGTGCTTGAAACTACCGTACCCGCGGGACCATTTCAAATTCAATCGCTGGACAGCTCTATCCGCGGAAAGCTTGATGTCACCGTTCGCGAAGAGAATGGTGAAGAGCAAAAATTCAGTATCACCACCGCATCTCTGCCTTATTTAACGCGCCCGGGGCAAATTCGCTATAAATTCGCGATGGGTAAACCACGTTATAATGGCCGGGAGCTTGAAGGTAATTTAACCGCTTCCGGCGAAATGTCCTATGGTTTGAATAATCTCTGGTCTCTGTATGGCGGTGCTATCGTTTCAAAAGTCTATCAATCTGCTTCGGCAGGCTTTGGTCGTGACTTATTTGAATTTGGTAGTCTGTCAGTTGATGTTACACAATCACATGCCCGGTTACCTGAAAAAACACTCGATGGCCGCAGCTATCGCCTGAGTTATTCAAAATCATTTGATAATGCACGTACCGATATTACGTTTGCGGGCTATCGGTTTTCTGATGAGACCTATCGCTCCTTACAGCAAACATTGGATGAACGTCGGTCAGGGATCAGGGTTTTAGCTCAGAAAGAGAGTTATCAGATTAATATTAATAAATATTTTGATGATTTTTCTCTCGGAGGGAACTATCAATACAATACCTACTGGGGAAGCCAAACTGAAGAGCAATACAGTGCATACCTTAATACATCATTCAATCTTCCGTCAGCCGGCCTCAAAAATATCAGTGTGACGACATCAGCAACACGTTCAGTACGTGCCGACTATAAAGATAATGCCATCAATTTATATGTCTCGATACCACTCACGATGGGCAGTAGCTTAAGTTTTTCAGAAGGCTATTCACGAAATAAAAACGGGCAAAGCTACGCAAGCCATAATGTAGGCTACAGCAACTACGATGATAACCGTAATTATAGCCTCAATGTTGGTTATCAAAATGGCCGGGGCGGTAATCAATCCAGCTTCAGTGGCTATTTAAGTGAAAACTTTCCGAATGCTTCACTGTCGGCCAACACCAGTTATGTCCCCGGCCAATACACCAGCCTTGGTGGTTCCGTTAATGGCGGTATTACGCTGATAGATAAAGGTATCGCCTTCCATCAGGCCGCCTATGGGGGGACACGCCTGGTAGTCGAAACACCCGACACGGCCAATGTTCCGTTGAATAATGGTGTCTATAAAACAAACCGTTTTGGATTAGCGGTAATCCCTAATGTCAGCAACTATAAAAAAACCACTGCATCAATTAATACCAGTAAATTACCGGCTGATATTGAAGCGCTTGATACTGTGACTGATGCCACATTAACCCGTGGTGCGATTGGTCTTCGCAGTCTCAATGTTATCCACGGGCAAAAAATTTTTGCGCGTTTAAAACTCAGCGATGGAAGCTTCCCGCCTTTTGGTACCAGCGTTCGTAATCAGAAGAATATCGAATTGGGGATCGTGGGAGAGCAAGGCATCACATGGATTGTGGGTGTCAATCCACAAGATCCGTTAGACCTTTATTGGAATAACCAACAGCGATGCCGCCTTGAGATCCCCGCATCTATGGATCTGAGCAGCGATGACTTAACATTAACTTGTCTTTAATACAGAGAATAACCATGAGATTTAATTTAACTTTTTTTGTTCGCAGCGCCACATTAGCGACAGCACTCAGCGTAATCAGTCTAGCTCAGGCCGCGGTCACTCTCGATCGTACCCGCATTGTATTTGAGGGTGACCAACCGTCAATCAACATCTCCATCCGTAACGATAACCCGGAAATGCCTTATCTTGCGCAGTCCTGGTTAGAAGATGCATCGGAACAAAAATTAACCACAGGCCCGATTATTGCCACACCGCCTATTCAACGTATGGAGCCGCAAAAAATGAGTATTGTGCGCCTCAGTACCACACCCGGTGCAAGTCAATTACCACAAGACAGGGAATCACTGTTCTATTATAACTTACGTGAAATTCCACCTAAATCAGAAGAAGCAGGGGTTTTACAAATAGCCTTACAAAGTCGTGTAAAACTATTTTATCGCCCCGCGGCACTTGTTGAACAAAGTAAAAAAAACTGGGAAAAGCAAGTCACGTTAACCCCTGTGGCGGGCGGTTATCAAATTGATAACCCAACGGGATTCCATTTAACCGTCATTGGCCTTGGTAATACCAAAAAACAGGCAGAAGAGAGTGACTTTGATTCAGTCATGATAGCGCCGAAAACAACACAAAAGATAAAATCAGATAATTTTGCAACGCCATATCTAACCTATATTAATGATTTTGGTGGTAAACCCTCGCTCGCATTTCGTTGCCGGGCAGCAAAATGTACCGTTGTTGAATAATGGATTGGCTGTGGGAGCGTAATAATGACCAGGAATATGACTTTATTATTGAGCGCCGGTTTTATGTTACTTGTCAGCCAATTCAGTGCAGCTGAGATGACGGTTTCATTTGAAGGAAACCTTGTAAATCCGGGGTGCCATTTATCTGATGATTCAACCAGGAAAGAAGTAGTGCTTCCTGAACAGCGGTTTTCTGAATTGGAATATCAAGGTCGTTCCGAACCCTATTTTTTCCAATTAGAAATTTTAGACTGTTCAAAAAACATCTTAAATAAAACAGTTAAAATGACCTTCAGTAGCAATACTACCGAAAAACACAATGGGATTTATTATTTAAAAACTGCCGGAAGCACTAATTTGTTATTAGCATTGACTGATCATCAAGGTAAAGAGATTGCATTAAATAGCGCGATTGATACCCAAAAAATCACCGAGACGGGGAAAGGCTCGATTAATATCGTCTCATTAGGTGTTTATGCACAAAAGCCTTTTAATACATCGCTATATGCCGGGGATTTTTCAGCCATGCTGACCTTCAACTTAGATTATCAATAGAGAAATGCAATATGATAAAAAAATCATTTATCGCCGGAATGCTATTGCATTTACCTCTGTCCGCGACAGCCGATATACATATTACTTTAGAGGCCACCCTAATACGCCAGCCCTGCACACTGACTGCGGAAGATGGTAAGAATACATTAGCCATTAACTTTCAGGATGTTGAGATAAATAAGTTTTCACAAGCAAAAAAAGACTTTAATATTTTAATTAAAAAATGCGATTTAAAAAAGAACTTCAAAATTTATTTATTACCAAAAGATGGTGGTACATTGAATATTAATAATGAAACTGTACTGGCAACCTCAACCGAGGGATTGGGTATTCGTTTTTCACAAAAAAATAAAACAAGTGCAGTTAATTTACAGCAATGGGAGGCTATCTCACCAGCCATTATTGGTAGTAGTGCGAAATTCACATTGCAGTCTCAGTTAGTAACCCAAAAACCCGTAGAAGAACTGGAGGACGGACCATTTAAAGCCGCCCTGTCTGTAATGGTTGATTATATTTAAGCGCAGGTTTTTCATGAAACTAAAATTACATTTTATTATTAGCTCGCTGATATTTGTCATTTTTTATCATTCAATGAGCTATGCATTGACTCGTTATGCTCCCGGAGGCAACAGCGCCGGATTTAGAATTCAATTAAATTCAGATAATTCCGTGCTGGCAACCCAACCCACTATAGGAAGTGATAGTAATAGCTATTATTTAATTGCACCTGTAAATCAAACGGGTATTATTGTTAACCAACAAAGCGCTAATGCGTATGGCACCGTTAACTGTCCAAGTAATTATTTGCTAGGTTATTATTACTATGGTTTAGATGAAAGTCAGGCATACCACCGTGTTTTTGGTTATGCACCCAACACTGGATTCAAAATTAACGGGCTAACAGCTTATCGAATTAATGCGAATACCGTGTATACCTTGTATTCAAATAACGGCATTACCAGTGACTGGAAAAAATTTTCCGGAACTACCTGTTCAACACTGTATTTTTCGTCCCCTCAACCTGCAACTAATTTTACTGCTCAATTTCCTTTTGAAATCAGGGTGTATGTTAAAGACATTCCTATTGATGGTAAAATTATTATACCCGGCATGCTACTTGCGGGCTATACCCGCTTATTTCAGGATGATGGTGCCCCTAACATCAGCTATGTTCCACCTGAATTATCTACAGTCAAATTAGATCTTGAACCGTCTGTAATTAACTATCCATCAAGCTGTAAATCAAATATCAATAATCTCAATATTAATTTCAAAACTCTTGATTCAGTTAATTTTGACAGTAAATTAACACATACTGTTAACTATCAATGCGACCGCTCGCAGCTAACTAAAGTTAAATTATCATTAGATTATGTCACGGATAGTGACCCACAAAAACGTGTTCCCCTGAAATCAGGAAATGATACCATTTATGCTGAACTTAATTTATTTGATGCTGATATAAATAAGCGTGGGAAGCAAATTGAAACTACGATCAATAAAGTTAAAAACATTCAGATTGAAAGTCATCTATCCGGGGAAAATAAAAATCCCGGTCAATATTCAGGTAGTGCCTGGTTAATTGCGACATTTATTTAAATAAAAAATTATGATAATGCTATCACGTTCATTATTTATGTCGACATTTATTATTTGGAACTTAACCAGTTTAATTTATATCGATAGTTTAGGCAATTTACGCCAAGCTCTGCCACAAAACATATTGAGCTGGATCTTTATTACTATATTAATATCCACTATTTCATTGGCAGTATTTTATCGCAGGGATAGATTTATCATTACCGTCCCGGCTATGTGTTTTTTTATGGCAGTATTTATTTATTTTATTGCAATTTTATTATCGGCAGATTTACAGCAAAGAGTGAATTTCTGGTATTTATTCGGCACCATGATAGGTGGATTATTTTACTTTTCCGGATTGCAAATAAAGGAAACAAATTCATTTCACCCATTTTGTATTTACACCTATTTATCAATTGTATTTGTGCAGGCATTAATGACAGGTTACCAGTATATTTTTGAGCCTGAAATATTTTATCTTGCCACCAACATGGAATCAAACGGGCTATTTCAACAAGTTAATATTATTTCCATCAGCATGGCAACAGCTTGCTTATTGGCTATCACCACTGTAACACTTTCACAGTTCTCATTGAGATCTAAAAATTTAGAGAATATTAGAGTTAGTGTGATTAGCCTGTTTATTTTTATTACAGCCTTAACGATTATTGTTCTTCAATCCGCTATTGCCTGGCTAAGTTTTACTGTTTGTGCTTTTGTTTTTTTATGTCTGTTTTATAAGAAAAATAAACCCAGAGTGACTCTGGTTTATATTATTATCTTACTGGCCATTGTTCCCGGTATTTATATTATTGACCTGCCACCACCAACTATAAACCATAATGGCATTAGTCAATTTCATCTTAATCAAATGTTACGATTTTCTATTCAATTATTTTTAGAATCACCCTATGTATCCTGGGGTAGCAATATTAGCATTGGTGATAATTATGAGCTTACACGTATTCCATTTTTAAATACAGATTATTATATTGTTCCTCATCCATACAACGAATTGCTTCTTTGGGTGATGAAAAGTAACCTTATTAATCTTATTTTTATGTCATTAATGTTAACTGGCGGGTTTTACATCCTATTTCAAGCCATTGTGAAATATAAACATAATAGTTATGGATTTTCATTGGCTGTCATTATCTCGATGTTGCCTATGATTATTCACAACCATATTCAGTATCCTTTTCTGTTATCCGTCACTCACTGGGGTATCGTTATTTTATTTTTATCTTTTTCAGATATTGCTTACTTATTAAATGAACAGATGGCATTTAATATCAATACATCTATTTCCATCATAATAAGTCTATTTATCTTAATTATCGGTGTTAGTGTTTTTTGTTTTGGTTTGCTATTTTTTAATGGCGAAAATTCTTTTTATACTCATAAATCTAACTCTGATTCAAGTAAACAATTAACCCCGATAAATTTATTTAACGTCAGAAAAACAATGAATGTGACTGCAAATCAATAGGCTAAATTTCAAGAAAAAAATCAGGGAGACGGTATATATAATGTCGATACGATTAACTTGTATATCGGTCAGTTCAAAAATATAAATTACAGACTCCGACACCTTATCCTTTCGCTTCAGATTACCCTGATTTACCCCCCCGCTCTCCCTTTTTTACCTGATAAAATGCCCGCTTACATTAAATCGCTCACCCCTTGACCACTCAGACATTTTTTTGCATTTTGTCCTTTACAACCCGGCATCAGCCCGCTATGATTCACCCCGTTCTCACAGAGAACTCGCTTCCTCCATAGTTCAGTCGGTAGAACGGCGGACTGTTAATCCGTATGTCGCTGGTTCAAGTCCAGCTGGAGGAGCCACATTTAAGAAGCCTGCTCAATGAGCAGGTTTTTTTTCGTCTGTTATATTCCTCCTTCTGCCACCATAAAATCACCCCCTGAAAAATACAGATATCTCTCCACCATCACTGTTAACACCGTGATTTTGATGATTATTCCACCGCAATGCTCAGAAGTCCGGCAAACAGAACATCTTCTGTGATTTTCGCTTTGACAATCCTCCCTGCCCGCATTACTATCCACCCCGTTCTCACAGAGAACTCGCTTCCTCCATAGTTCAGTCGGTAGAACGGCGGACTGTTAATCCGTATGTCGCTGGTTCAAGTCCAGCTGGAGGAGCCACATTTAAAAAGCCCGCTCAATGAGCGGGCTTTTTGCTTTTCTGCCTGACAGATATTAACTCTGAATAATAATTTTTTATTACCATCCCGATTAGTAAGTTACTTATTTTTCACACTATAAATGTATGATGTGAACCATCCGGCAGTTCAATATCAATATTCAGCTTACCGCCTATCGCATCAACATAGCGTCTGAGCGTCGATAATTTCAGGTCACGCCCCGGTTTTTCCATTCCGGCAACCGTCGGTTGCTTGATTCCCAGCGCCTGTGCCATTTCCACCTGAGTTTTTTGTACCCGCTCCCGCAACCGGGCAAGGTGGATATTAAGCAATATATCTGTTGCCATCGCTTTTGCATCAGCGACCACTTCAGGTGTTTCATCTGCAAGCAGTTGCTCCAGTGATTTCCCCATCTTTACCTCCTGTTCTTTAGTGCATTCAGCCAGTCTGTAAACTCCCGGCCCCTGAACCTGTAATACAAGCATCGCAGCCAGTACAACAGCGCGATCTGATTTATGTAGCCAGACCAAGCCACACAGTGCACCCTCACCAATATAGATTGTAAGCTATATCGCTGCAAAGCAATATAGGTGTAAAGCAATAATGAGGATTTTATAATAGTCGCAACCAGGTTATACGGAGTATACCCAACGTCATTCAGGATGCAGGCAGGCTTCCCTGCGCCAACGAACCTGCAGTTTGAATGAATAAGAGGATAGTATTTACCTGCATTTCGTTCTATTATCCTTCTCCGGCTTATGGCATCCGCCATCAGGTTATCCCTATACTTATTTCGGAGCCGGTTCAATGACTCATCCAATATCTTCCCTGAAAATCAGCCGCCCTGACGACTGGCATATTCATTTCCGTGATGGTGCGATGCTCGATACTGTTGTGCCTTATACCAGTGAGTTTTTCGGCCGCGCCATTGTGATGCCAAACCTCGCTCCGCCGGTAACAACCGTGGATGCCGCCATAGCGTACCGTGAACGCATTCTGGCCGCTGTCCCGGAAGGACACCATTTTACTCCGCTGATGACCTGCTATCTGACCGATGGAGCAGATGCTGCCGAAATTGAACGTGGTTTTTGTGAAGGCGTATTTACCGCCTGCAAGCTTTATCCGGCAAATGCAACCACCAACTCCGCGCACGGTGTCTCTGATGCCAGAAACATTTATCCGGTGCTGGAGATGATGTCGCGCACCGGTATGCCGTTGTTGGTTCATGGGGAAGTCACACAGGCAGATATTGATATTTTTGACCGGGAAGCGCGCTTTATTGAGCAGGTAATGATCCCGCTGCGTCGTGATTTTCCGGCACTGAAAGTGGTGTTTGAGCACATCACCACCAAAGAAGCCGCGCAATATGTCCTTGACGGTGATGATAATATTGCCGCAACACTGACCCCGCAGCATCTGATGTTTAACCGCAACCATATGCTGGTTGGCGGTATTCATCCGCACCTGTATTGTCTGCCGGTGCTCAAACGTAATATTCATCAGGAAGCGCTGCGTCAGGCTGTGGCAGGCGGCTCTCCGCGTTTCTTCTTCGGAACAGACAGCGCACCGCACGTACGCCACCGTAAAGAGTCATCCTGCGGCTGTGCCGGTGTTTTTAATGCACCAAACGCTCTCGCTGCTTATGCAACCGTCTTTGAAGAACTCGGTGCGCTGGCACATTTTGAAGCCTTTTGTTCACTCAACGGCCCTGCATTTTACGGCTTGCCGGTAAATGACGGGTTTATTGAATTAACGCGGGAAGAAACAATCGTTCCTGAAACTATCGGTGAAGCAGAAGATGCGCTGGTCCCTTTCCTGGCCGGCACCGATGCCCTTTGGCGTGTTAATGTTTGTAAGTAAGCTGATTTACTTAGTATAAGTACCTGTCCTTTCAGTGCAATAAGGTGAAAAATGCGTTATTGCACTACTCTTATATCAAAAGAAGACGAATTTGCTGTTTTCCGCACAATTATAGTCCCTCCCCCTCTGTTTACTTTGTTAAAAAGCCCTATACTGGTAAAACCCGTTGTTAACGGGACGTTAGCTCTTAGTCACAGATATTATCATCTTGCATTATGATTAGGAGGTACCAATGGACGATAAGAAAGCGGTCATTCAGACCCACCCCGTGATCGGATGGGATATCAGTACAGTCGATAGTTATGATGCAATGATGTTGCGCCTGCATTATCTCAGGGATCAATCCCAACCCCCTGAACATGCGGAAACCGATAAAACGATGTGGCTGACAACAGATGTTGCCCGCCAGTTGATTTCTATCCTTCAGGCCGGAATTGATAAAATAGAATCCGGCGAATATTGCAACCGTTCTGATAATATTAAGCACTGACACAGCAAAATGATCTAAGGGGGACACCAACAGGGTGTCCTTTGTTTTTTCTGCTGTCTTTTTTGCGGCAAAAAAAAAGACCACCCGAAGGTGGTCAGAGGTATTCACGACGTATTTATTATGTGTTGGGTTGAGGCAGATAATATTGATCAGGCAGCAGAAATCCGTTCCACTTTTGCCGGTAATCCCTGACGGACGGAAGCACCCGTTACCCAGTCAAGCCAGGTATTGCTGACTTGTCTTGTCGGATCCGCAAAGCCCAGGTCGTTGATGTTGATCCCCGAAGCAATGCGTTTGTCCATCGCCATCGCTTCACCATCCAGATAATGCTGACGTGCGCCCATCTCATGATGCCCGTAACCATGTTCAATCGCGACTACGCCCGGCATCACCCCGGTCAGTAAACTGACCTGCGCCTGCGCACTGCCGCCCGGAGTGGTGATCCGCACCCAGTCACCGTGCTGTACACCGAATTTCTCTCCGTCTGCCGGGTTCAGTGCCACCATATTGCACGGTTTTACATGGTGCAGCCGTTCGATCATCGTGGTCGAACTGCTCATCACATGGGATTTAAACGACATCAGCTTCAGCGGCCAGGCATCAACCGGATACACTTTATTAATATCGCTGCCGTCAGATAAGCGCGGTGGATAGTAAGTCGGGCAGCCGCTGAACCGTTCACCGGTGATCGCGTGACGGTTTTGTGCGACCTCCGCATTCCAGATTTGCAGCGGTTGCTTCCACTGCGGCCCGGTTTTCTCACCATCCCAGCTTTTTTCATACGGCGCAAAACGTCCGCCGCGACTGTAGAGATACGCGACACGGCTGATTTCATCCGCTTTCAGTGTGCGCTGCATGGCGGGCACAATGCGATCGACACCCGAGAGTTTAATATCAGCCGCTTTGGCTTCCGGTCCCGGTTTCTCGCCCATAAACGCGGTATTAGCCGCCACGCGCAGGTAATAATCTTCAGCGGTATTAAGCGGCCAGGTATTGCCGTCATTGTCTGCGATCGCATTATCACCAAATCCCGGTAAATTCAGGGCTTTCGCGACTGAGATACAGAAAGATTCCATTGAGACCGGCTGCCCGTCTGCGGTTTTTGCCACACGAGGCTCAACAATCGGCCAGCGGGCAGTAGTGGCTTTAGTCTGCACTCCGGACCACGGCGCACTGAATCCCCAGCTCTCAAAGTTATGCGTATCCGGTACAATGTAATCCGCCAGCGCGGTGGTTTCATTCATAAAGGCATCAATGCCGATAATCAGCGGCAGATGTGCCGGGTCTTTCAGTTTATCTTCCATAACCTGACGAATACCCGCGATCCCATAAAGCGGATTGGTCATATTGGTTATCCAGGCTTTCAGTTTATGCGGATACCCTTCCAGCGCTGAGCCAAGCTGCTCGGTTAACTGACCTGCTGCCAGCGGATACCACGGCGCTTTTGCCGGATACGGGCTCTGACCTGCTGCCACTTTGTTTTTGTATTCGTCTGATTTTTCGTAGACTGATTTACTGCGCGCCAGGTTCATGCCTTTCGGCTTCACTTTGCCCGGGAAGCTGTCCATTTTGTAGCACGGACCGTCATTGGCACCATTAAATTTGCCGCCACCGACAGACACGCCGCCTTTCAGGTTCATATTGCCGATCAACGCATTGAGCATGATCACCGCCCAGGCATTATAGAAGCCGTTACCGGACATCATACCGCCGTGTGAAATCACCGCAGCTTTACGCCCGTAGGATGTCAGCGCTTTTGCCAACCCCGCAATGGTCTCTTCCGGCACGCCGCAACGGGCAGTATATTCTGTTAGCGTGAAACGCTGAGCTGCTTCTTTCAACAGCAGGAAACTGCTTTTTACAGTAACTGTTGTGCCGTCTGCCAGTGTTACCGGCTGATTGACGTCAAGTACGGCGCGGTCGCACTCTGCTGCCGGAACCAGGACATTCTGTTCATTGAGAACCAGATATACGAGCTCTTCTGACGCCACACCGTTCAGGGCTTCTGCTGTCAGATGCTGCCCTACAAGCGGGTGTTTATCATCCGTAATAACCAGATGCGTGGCATTGGTCCAGCTGCTTTCGCCAACCCGCGTCATCGCCGCTTCGCCCGGTACAGATAAATAGTCTGCATTGTGAAGATTATTTTCAATCATCACGCGGATCATTCCCATAACCAGCGCAGAATCAGTTCCCGGTTCAATCGGGATCCAGTGCCCGTGATCGTTTGCCAGTGTTGTGGTCAGCGGCAGCGCCGGTGAAACAACGGCATAATTAAAGCTGTCACGGATACGGGCATTCGCCAGTTGACGACCCTGGCGCTTAAACGGGTTACCGGATTGCGCCGGTGATGTGCCTAGGAAAAGGGCAAATTTGACATAATCCCAGTCCGGTTTGACGTGGGCATTTTTATCAAGATCGTTCATCAGTGCGCCGGAGCCGGCACGATATGCCAGCCCGCAGTAAGCGCCGTGCGCCCCGAAGTTTTTACTGCCGAACGCATTCTGGGCAAACCGGCGGATAAAGGTATCACGCCCGTCATCCCCGGCGTTGGTCACCAGCAGCTGATTTGCCACCGGACCAAGCGCAGGCTGCGCAGGGTCAATCAGAGTATCCAGGTCGCGGATCGCCCGTAAACCATCAACATGCCCTTCACCAAACAGATCACCGCCTTCAATGACTTCCTGCATCAGTTGTTCATAGCTGATGCGCTGCCATTTTCCTTCACCCCGCTTACCAACGCGCTTCATCGGCTCCAGGATACGCAGCGGGCTGTCCAGCCCTTCCATCAGGGTTGCACCACGCGCACAGGCAGTAGAGCGTCCTTCCAGCCCGCTTTCGCCGCCCATATTTTTCAGGGCATCTGCCAGCGGGGTGTTATACGCAATATGATGGTCATGCGACAGCGGGTGATACGGGTTTCCGGCAATGCGGATAACCTGGTTAGTTTCGCGGTCAACACGGGCGCGGATCCCGCACTGAGTCCAGCAACCGAAACACTGTGTCATGGATACAGCCTGATTATTATCCGCCTGCCAGCCCTTTAAGGCATTCCCTTCAGGGATCAGTGAATTACCATTGATACGGTGGAGTGTCACTTTGCCGGATGTACCGTTCATCAGCCCGTCGATGGCGCGTTTTGCCACATCACGGTAGCTGATTCCGAAAGCCACCAGCCCGCCGACCGCCAAACCTGCTTTTAACCACTGACGTCTTGTTGACTTAGCCATGCTGTACACCCCCGTCCTGCGTAATATTTTGTTTATTCTGTACTTTATTATTTACCCAGCGAATACCTTCACGGAATATAATCACCAGGGCTATCCACAAGCCGACAGTGCCGATAATCGCCTGGATACCGTCAGTGCCCATCGGCAGGCTGTACGGGTTATGCATAACATTGTATTTCGGTAAGGTCTGCACACTCATCAGTAACATCCAGCGCAGCGACCAGGTGAGTAACAGGGTCAGTACCGCGTGAATAGTGATATAGGCGACTGAACGGCGACCGGTCAGAAGATTCACCGCCAGCACCATCAGCACAATCCACAGTACGACTTCACCCATTGCCAGTGTCCATCCTGTACTGCCGAAACTCAGTTGTGCACGGATAGCAGCTCCGGAAAGGGTATTTCCTGCGATCCAAAAGCCCATACTCACTGCCAGCAGCAGCAATGACACTATCTGTAAGCGGGCAAGCTGCGACTGATACTGCGGCTCGCGGCGCGCACCCAGCATCATAAGCGCCGGTAGTGCCTGTAATGCACTGAAAAATAACAGTACCGGAATCCAGTAACTGAACCAGATCGGATGAGCGCGGACAACAGAAACCTCACGTCCGGTATACAACAACAGCCCGATAGCAAATGCCGCACTGCCGAGTGCCACCCAGCGGGTCAGTTTAAATTGTTTACCCCATATTTTATCCGCCACCAGCGCCAGAAAATACAAACCAATACAACCGGTGAATGCAGGCAGGAATACAGCACCCCAAGGCATCCACGACCACGGCGTCGGATAGGCATAAAAATGCCAGACGCGGGCGGTCTGATGCAGATCAGCCGTCAGTGCCAACGGGGCGGCAATACCTAATGTGATACTGATAAAAACGGCCAGCATCTCAAGGCGGGCATCTCGTTTATCACCACGCCAGCGCTGCCAGCAGGCATAAAGCGCGGCACAGGCGGCAATCCCTATCATAAAGAAGTATTGCACTGCCCACGGCAGCCAGGTGATTTCCTGCGGGCGGGCCAGCACTTCCTGAATTAACATTGTCTGTTCAATCATCAGTGGATCTCCTGCCATAATGCGGGCTGACCGCGATTTTCCAGCGGTTGGACAAATGCATCATCCAGCCCAAGATAAAACACCTGCGGTAATGTGCCGCTTTCCGGTTTCAGAACTTTGATTGCGGCTTCGTGTTCATGCAGCATTTTGCTTATTGTGCTGGACGGATCTTTTAAATCGCCGATGATACGCGCACCGCCGACACAAGATTCCACACAGGCCGGTAACAGCCCGGCTTCCAGACGGTGGGTGCAGAACGTACACTTATCAGCCGTTTGTGTGCTGTGGTTAATAAAGCGGGCATCGTACGGACAGGCTTGCACACAGTATGCGCAGCCCACGCAGCGGGTATTATCCACCACCACAATTCCGTCTTCACGCTGGAACGTCGCCTGTACCGGACACACCGGCACACATGGCGGATTATCACAGTGATTGCACAGGCGCGGCAGCAGGACGTTAGTTGTTGTGGCATCCTCATTGCGGATCTGGATCTGATACTGACTGACGGATGTGCGGAATTGCCCCTGCGGGCTCTGATTTTCTACGGAACAACTGACGGTACATGACTGACAGCCGACACAGCGACGTAAATCAATCAGCATTGCGTAACGTTTTGACGGGTCACCTTCACGACGGGTCGGTGAAAAATGCATACCGGCTTCCGCCAGCGGAACCAGTGAAGCCCCGGCGGTCAGGACTCCCAGATTTTGCAGAAATTTTCGTTTGCCAAGATCCATACTGCTCTCCAGTGTCTTTCAAACTTCATTGCGCTTAATGTTCAAACTCAGCCAAAAAGGAATAAACGTGTGCTGAGTAAAGGGATATGTCATTATGTTGATTGTAAAAATTGCCGGGGAAACACCCTATTGTGGTTAACCACATAACCGGTGATACCTTGATCTGAAACAACAGATTTATCTTAAGATAATGACTCAGGACGCAATGTGAGATGGCTTTACGCATCGGGCTGTTAACCGGACTCTTATTTTTTTCCTCATTCTCTTTTGCCGCACAATGGACAATTGGCGTGCTGGCACTGCGGGGCGATGCGCCGACGCGCCATTTCTGGGCGCCGCTGACCGAACAACTCAACCGCGCCCTGCCCGGCGAGCACTTTACCCTGCTGCCGCTGACACTCGATCAGATGCGCGAAGCGCTGCATAATAATGACGTCCAGTTCGTTCTCACCAATCCGGCGCAGTTTATCCAGCTGGACAGCAATTTTCCTCTGCGCTGGCTGGTTTCCCTGCGTTCAGCCTTTGAGCCGGATAATGCCACCCGTAATGTTGTCGGCAGTGTGCTGCTGGTGCGCAAAGACAGCCCGTATCACACGCCGTCTGATCTGACCGGTAAAAAAGTCGGCGCTATTGCTCCTGATGCTTTTGGTGGCTATTTATTAGGCTACAAAGCATTACGGGATATTGGTCTTGATCCACCGCGTGATTACCACCTGCAATTCTCCGGGTTTCCGGCTGATGCCCTGCTCTATCTGCTGCGCGACAATGCCGTTCAGGGCGTGATTGTGCCGGTGTGTCTGATTGAATCAATGAATAGCGAAGGTCTTATTCATCAGGATGATTTCCGCCCGCTGCTCCAACGGAAAAGCGCGGTTCCCTGCTGGAGCAGCAGCGAGTTATATCCGAACTGGTCGTTTGCCGCAGGCAGTGATGTGCCGGACGAACTGGCCGATGACGTTACCCGTGTACTGATCAACAGCCACGGAGAAAATGAAATGCGCTGGGGTGCGCCATCCTCCACGCGTCAGGTGGAAAATCTGCTCAGAGAAGTTAATCAGCATCCGCAGCAGCGCCGGTTCTGGCAGGACATTATCAGCTGGGGCAAAAAAAACAGCTGGCTTATCGGCACAGTGATGCTCGCTTTTCTGCTGCTGGGTATTAATCATATCTGGATTGCGTTTCAGATCCGCCGCCGCACCCGGCAACTGGAAACCGCACATTCACAGTTACAACAGCAGGCACAGGATCTGGAAAAGGCGCAGCAACTTAGTGTGCTGGGGGAAATGGCATCCGGCTTCGCGCATGAACTGAATCAACCGCTGTCAGCTATCCGCCATTATGCACAGGGATCGCAAATCCGCCTGCAACGCCAGGATCCGGAACATCCGTTACTTCCGGTGATGTCGCAAATTGAAAATCAGGCCGAGCGCGGCGCAAATATTATCCGTAATCTGCGGCAATGGGCAGGTAACAGTCCTGTTACGCCGGAAAGTGCCCCCGCCGCACAATATGTGGCAGAAACGCTGGATCAGTTATGGGCACTGTTAAGAGTGAATGAACATTATCCGTCTGCCCTGTTACACAATACAGTTGCGGCGGATGTACTGTTGTATCTGCCGCCCACGCTGCTCGACCAGTTGTTGTCAAACCTGCTGAGTAACAGTTTGCAGGCAGGTGCGGACAGCATCCGTGTCACGCATCACCTTACACCCAACGGGCAGTTACTGGTGGTTCAGGATAACGGTGGCGGTATGGATAAAAACCGGCTGGCGCAGCCCTTCTCACCGTTCCGGTCAACCCGTTCAGCCGGTCTGGGGCTGGGATTGGTTATCTGCCAGCGGCTGATGCGCAGCCAGGGCGGAGATATTCATATGGAAAATTATATCGGTGCAGACGAACGACCCGGCTTATGTGTTACCCTTATCTTTACCCGACTGACAGAGGAGCCACCATGCCCGTAATTCACCTGGTTGATGATGACATCGCCGTGACACAGGCGTGTCAGTTTTTACTGGAAAGCCTCGGCTATGATGTCAGTATCTGGAATGACAGCCGGACATTTATTGCACAGGCCCCCCTGCATACTTACGGTATTGTATTACTGGACATGCGGATGCCGGACCCGGATGGTTGCCGGGTTCATCAGCTACTCCGTGAGCAGCACAGCACGCTGGCGGTTATCTTTCTGACCGGACACGGCGACCTGCCGATGGCGGTAGAACAAATGAAACTGGGTGCAGTGGATTTTCTGCAAAAACCGGTTGCCACACAGCCGCTACAGACCGCGCTGACGCGCGCTGCAGCCGTCACGGAAAAAGCCGTGGCTGACAGAGCAATCCACGGACGCTTTCTGACCCTGACCCCGAAAGAGCGTCAGATTGCCGGATTTGTAGCTCAGGGGCTGATGAACCGCGAAATCGCTGATGTCGCACATGTCGCGGTACGGACGGTAGAAGTTCACCGCGCAAAAGTGATGGAAAAAATGACGGCAGGCAGCCTCGCAGAACTCGTGACACAACTGAATACTATCAATGCCGGTGATAGTTGCGTGACAGAAAACTGATATTACCGGAAAATACGACGTATAATGTATTGTTATATCATTTACCTGCATCTCTGTGATGCATCTGACAACGATTTCTGACTATGATTACAGCACCTGAATTTAAGCGCACATTGTTACATCCCCGTTACTGGCTGACCTGGATTGGTGCAGGAATATTGTATGTTCTGGTTCTGCTGCCCTATCCTGTCATTTACCGGTTGGGTACGTCGCTGGGCCGCCTGTCAATGTGCTTTCTGAAAAGCCGTACCGCGATTGCGGATCGCAATCTGCAACTGTGCTTCCCGGATATGCCGGAGGCAAAACGCAAAGCCATGGTTATTGCTAATTTTGAATCTGTCGGCATGGCACTGTTCGAAACCGGAATGGCATGGTTCTGGCCGGACTGGCGGATAAAGCGCTGGTTCCGGGTCGATGGCTTTGAGCACATTAATAAGGTGCAGGATTCGGGCAGAGGCGTCATTGTTATCGGTATTCATTTTCTCACCCTGGAACTCGGCGCGCGGATGATCGGCATTATGAGCCCCGGGGCAGGCGTTTACCGTCCGAATGATAACCCGGTGATAGACCTGATACAGACTACCGGGCGCATGCGATCAAATAAATCAATGATCGACCGCAAAGACGTCAAAGGAATGGTTCGCGCCCTGCGTCAGGGAGATATTCTCTGGTACGCCCCTGATCATGACTATGGTCCGCATAACAGTGTTTTTGCCCCGTTCTTTGCTGTTGAAAAAGCGGCCACAATTACCGGAACATCCGTTCTGGTCAAAGCCGGACGTGCCGAATTAGTACCGTTTACGCCCCGCCGTTTACCGGGTGGTAAAGGTTATGAGTTACTGGTTCAACCGCCTGTGGACGGTTTTCCGGAAAATGATGAAATCGCTGCCGCAACCTTTATTAATCATATTGTGGAAAAAGAGATCCTGCGCGCACCGGAACAATATATGTGGTTACACCGGCGTTTTAAAACCCGGCCGGAGGGCGAACCGTCCCTTTACGATAACCGGGACAATGTACATTAATCCACACACGGCTGCTTCTTTGAAACAGCCGTGTGTGTTTTTAAGCGTGCATTGTTTTAAGCATATGTTGATATATGACCCGGCTGAACGAGCGCGGCCAACACCCCTGCAACCCGAAGGATGATGGTTTTTAAGGGTTTACTCAAATAACAATTTACTCAAAATCATTCGGATTGCAGGTAGGCGGCAAGTGAAGACGGGCAGGTCACACCCCTGCAATCTGAAGGATGAAGAGTAAATGAAGAGTAAAGGAGAACGATGCTGAACAAAGCCCCCAACCGCAGCTGGAAACAAAACCTGTATGTCGTCTGGTTTGGTTGCTTCTTAACCGGTGCTGCATTTAGTCTGATTATGCCTTTTTTGCCTCTTTATATAGAGCAAATGGGCATTACAGACCATCGTGAGCTGAGTTTATGGACCGGGGCGGTATTCAGTATTACGTTTCTCTTTTCGGCGATTGCTGCCCCTTTCTGGGGGAAATTATCCGATCGCAAAGGACGTAAGCTGATGCTGCTGCGCTCCGCACTCGGTATGGGAATTGTCATGCTGCTGATAGGCTTTGCTCAGAATATCTGGCAGTTATTATTTCTGCGTGCGCTGCTCGGGTTGCTCGGCGGCTTTATCCCGAATGCGAATGCGCTGATAGCCACTCAGGTGCCGGTAAAACGCAGCGGATGGGCGTTGGGAACCTTATCTACAGGCGCGGTCAGCGGTGCATTGATAGGTCCGCTGATCGGTGGTTTTCTGGCAGATAGTGTGGGTCTGCGCCCGGTCTTTTTTATCACAGCGACAGTGCTGATTATCTGCTTTTTTGTCACCTTGTTTTATGTCAGAGAGAATTTTACTCCGGTATCGCGCAAAGACGCACTGAACACAAAACAGGTCTTTGCCTCGATAAAAAATCCCCGTCTGATTATCTGCCTGTTCTTCACCACCATGTGCATTCAGATTGCCGCTGGTTCTGTCAATCCGGTGATCACACTATATATCCGTGAATTGGGCGGACAAAAAGAAAATCTGGCATTTATCAGCGGATTAATCGCCTCGGTTCCGGGACTTGCCGCACTGATCACCGCGCCGCGACTCGGTAAACTCAGTGACCGGATAGGGCCGGAAAAAGTCCTGATAGCGATGCTCGGTCTTTCTGTATTTGTCATCCTTCCCATGGCCTGGGTAACACATTACTGGCAGCTCGGCGCACTGCGTTTTCTGCTTGGTGCTGTCAACTCCGCCATGTTACCGGCGGTACAGACACTGATTATTTATCATATCACTCACCAGGTTGCCGGTCGTATTTTCAGCTATAACCAGGCGCTCCGGGATGTGGGGAATGTTACGGGTCCGTTAATGGGCGCCTGGGTCGCTGCTCAGTTTGGCTTCTCTTCTGTATTTTATTTCACCGCTGTCGTTGTACTGTTTAATCTGTTTTATTCGTGGTGGTGCATAAAATCTCACAGCCAACAAAAAAATTAACCGCACGATATTACCCGTATCCTCCCTGTTTTCATCCTGTTATTTTTACGTGCCTGCTATTTGTTGCCGGAATTTCATATTTACACAATCGATTATCCGTAATTAATTGATTTTAAATATTATTTTATAAAAATGAAAGCCTCATAAATCTAACTTTTTGTCAATGGCATCCGTCACATCCTGTTAAAATAAGTATCGTGAAATGATATTTTCATCGACATTTAATCTAAAAAATGGTTTATAAAATAGAAAACGTGCTTCAGATGAATAAAATTCACAACAAGTGTGTTAAAAATACTTTAATAAGACAGGATGTTTATTGATACGTAAATGTATCATTTTGTTAACAGGAACTGTTTATCCTTTTCATTTTTGGGTTTATCCTCCGTCATAAACCCTCGGGAAATTACAGATGCAATCAAAAACTAACAATAATCGTACCTTCTTCGGGCACCCTTATCCGCTGAGTTCACTGTTCTTCACTGAAATGTGGGAACGATTCTCTTTCTACGGGATCCGTCCGTTACTGATCCTGTTCATGGCCGCCACCGTCTATGAAGGCGGGATGGATATTCCCCGGGAACAGGCCTCTGCCATTGTCGGTATTTTTGCCGGGGCAATCTACCTGACCTCATTACCGGGCGGCTGGCTGGCTGATAACTGGTTAGGTCAGCGAAAGGCGGTCTGGTACGGTTCAATCATCATCGCACTCGGGCATCTCGCTATCGCCTTGTCCGCTATCTCGTCACCTAAGCTGTTCTTTATCGGTCTGCTGTTTATCGTCATCGGTACCGGGTTGTTCAAAACCTGCGTGACGGTGATGGTCGGTACACTGTACAAAAAAGAAGATACACGTCGTGACGGCGGTTTCTCCCTGTTTTATATGGGCATTAACATGGGGTCATTCATCGCCCCGCTGGCATCCGGCTGGTTAGTTCCTAACTACGGCTGGCACTGGGGCTTTGGTATCGGTGGCCTTGGTATGTTAGTCGCACTGCTGGTTTTCCGTTTCTATGCCGTGCCGCTGATGCGCAAATATGACAGTGAAGTCGGTCTGGATTCCAGCTGGGATCGCCCGACGGTTGTCCGTAAAAATGTGGGTATGTGGGTGAGTCTGGCTGCTGCCGTCATTGCCGTTGTTGCAGGACTGGTAGCAACAGGTGCTATCCCGTTCAACCCGTTGCTGGTTGCCACCAATATGGTCTACCTCATCTCCGCGATGGTTATTCTGTACTTCATTTACCTGTTTCTCTTTGCAGGCCTGGGGCGCAGTGAACGTATCCGCTTATTTGTCTGCTTTATTCTGTTAGTGACAGCCGCGCTGTTCTGGTCTGCTTTCGAACAGAAACCAACTTCTTTTAACCTGTTTGCGAAAGACTACACTGACCGTAACGTGATGGGCTTTGAGATCCCGACAGTCTGGTTCCAGTCTATTAATGCCCTGTTTATTATTCTGCTGGCACCACTGTTCAGCTGGTTATGGCCGGCACTTGCGCGCCGTAATATGAACCTGAGCAGTATCACCAAGTTTATGTTCGGGGTGCTGTTTGCCGCGGGTGGCTTTGTGGTCATGATGATGGCATCTGAGCGTGTGATTGAAACCAGCGCCGGGGTTTCCCCGCTGTGGCTGACATTCAGTATCCTGCTGCTAACCCTGGGTGAGCTGTGTTTAAGCCCGATTGGTCTGGCGACCATGACCTTATTAGCGCCGATGAAAATGCGCGGTCAGGTGATGGGATTATGGTTCTGTGCCAGTGCGCTGGGTAACCTGGCGGCGGGTATCATGGGCGGTAACGTACGTCCGGATCAGCTGTTAAACATGCCTGCGTTCTTCTCACACGTTTCTGTCGCACTGGTTATCTGTGCCGCAGTTCTGTGTGTACTGATAATCCCGGTCCGCAAAATGTTGCGAAGTGCGGATAATCAGGCTGCCTGATTAGACATAATGCTGTACAGAAAAGGGTGAGCTTCGGCTCACCCTTTTTTTATGCGCATGCGGGCTGGAGTATCACCGTAATGACGTCGGAAAGCACAGGTCAGGGAAGATTGAGTGCTGTATCCGCAGCCAGCGGTTATCCTGACCCGGAGGCTGTAACTGCACCGCTGTCATTACCGACCTTCAGCTCCATTGCACCAATGCCGCCCGCCGCCAGTTGCCACATATCATCATGACTGTGTTCAGGAATTTCGTGCTGATAGGTACGCAGAGAGATAACCGGTCGTTGCATGGCGGTGTCCGTTTCATCAGAACACCCCATTCGACCCGATTTTACAGAAAAACACAAGCCATAACCGCGATTATATCAGGCGGTGACCATTGGGTACGGGCAGGGAGAATCCGGCAAGAACAATATCACCGTCCGCATTTGCCACCCCTGTGATTAAGACTTCAGATTTCACACCTGCCACCCGCTTAGGTGCAAAATTACAGACACACAAGACCTGACGGCCTATCAGTTCGCCTGCGTTATACAGCACAGTCACCTGCGCACTTGAGGTTTTTATACCGAATTCCCCGAAATCGAGGGTGAAAATATAGGCTGGTTTTCTGGCTTTCGGATTCAGTTCCGCACTCAGTACCGTTGCGGCCCGCATTTCCACTTTTTCAAAATCTGCCCATTCTATCTCTGCTGATGTCATTGTATTTCCTGCCTGCATCCTGAATGACGTTGTGTATATATTATCCGTTGCATTATACCTGCGCACAGCAGTAACTGCTGTTGACGGACAGTCATTCTTTATCCGCAGACAGGCAATCAGCGGTAAGCTTCGGAGCCCGGCAGTGATTCGCGGGTCAGCCCCAGCGAGTGCATCAGGCGCTCCACATCATCATCCATCTGGTTGAGATAAAGCACACTGTCTATCACCACATTTTGTTTATCATTGTTCATCAGAACCACAGGAACAGCACGGTAGCTGTTAATCATTTCAATCGCTTCCGATAACGGCACTTTATCCAGCACTAAAGCACCGGAGAGCCAGTCAATATCGGTATACTGGCGCTGAAAGACTTTTGCCCGCCCTTCCGGCAGGATTTCAAGGCGCTGACCCGGCCCGACCGTTTCTGTTTTTCCGCCGAAATGCGTGGTCACAACCTGATCAAGCGGACAGACAGAGACTTTATTCCCGACGATATCCACCACGAAATTCCCGGTATCAGACTCAACCGTTACCCCGTTGGCCGTCACCTGAAACGGACGCTGCTCTTCACGGCTCTCACTGACCGCGAACCGGGCACGACCGGAGAGCAGTTTTACCGCACGACTGTCATGATCATACGCCACCACCGCGCGGGACTCTGTATCCAGCTTCAGCTGGCTGCCGTCTTTCAGGGAATACTGTTTAATCTCACCCCGGTGCGTGTAATGCTCCTCCACACCTTTTTCCTGTAGCCGGGTTGCGTTGTACATTGCATATCCCCCGAGGATCACCAGAAAAACCAATAAAGTGATTAAAAAACGGCGGCGCCGTGGTCTTAAAAATAAATGTTTCAACAATTTTCTCCTTGCGGATAGTTGGCCGCTTAAAATCCGCATTTTCGGCGTCACCTGATTTGTCCGGTAACAATCAGGAGCCGTACGCCGTAGATAAGGTATTCCGATGAATCACGTACGTTACTGTCATTCGCTCACATACATAATGCATAATTCGTCTCTGACATCAGCCCGTCACAACCCTGAGATTAAAATCCGGCAGCAGGTCTTCACAATAAAAACGACATGACTGACACCTGGTCGGCCGCAATACAGTCATAAGGAATGTGATAAAAAAATAGCCTGTTAATTCATGTGGTTAATAAATGATACGGGGATTTCATCTTTTGTTGAGTATAATACACTTTCTCCGGCGCCGAGCCGCGCCCTTACGTTTTGTTACACTATCTGCCATCCGGATACACTCTTTCTGTGCGTAATACTATTTTGTTCCTTTTTTTAACCCGGCGGATACCTGATGTACGAATTCATTACAAATATTGAATGAGTCCATACAATTTATCTACGTAATGCCATTGTATATACCCGTATTCATTCAAACTGCAGGTTCGTTGGCTGCACTCATCCCGCCGGGTCACATACTGATGTATGCTCCCTGTCAGTCTTCCCTTGCCGCCTGCCGGCAGCCCTAATAACGTTGGGTATAAATGGCCATCAAAAATGTCATTTGCCAGTCAATTACACTTAGTGGCATTATGTCAGGCACTATTTAACATTGATGTCAGTCACGAGGAGCTGTCACATGCTGGATATTATCCATTACCCCCTGTTTTTGGTGTCTGTTTTTATTTTTGCCGTCACCCCGGGGCCGGATATTGCCTATGTGCTGGGACAGAGTCTGGCGAACGGGCGCAAAGCCGGGATACTCTCCGCGCTGGGTGTGATGCTAGGCAGCAGTGTACACGCCATCGCCGGGGCCATCGGGCTGGGGGCGATTATTGCCGCCTCGCCGACCTTATTCACCGTGATTAAATACCTGGGGGCCATGTATCTGGCTTTTCTCGGGGCAAAAATGATTTGGGGAACACTGAAAAAGCGGGGACAAACCGGGGAAAATGAAGAGGTGGTCATTCAGAAAGCGGCAGCAAAAACGATTCTGATCCGTGGCTTTATTACCACACTGACCAATCCGAAAGTCCTGCTGTTTTTTATTGCCTTTTTCCCGCAGTTTATTGCCGCAGACGGCGGTCATTATGCAGAGTCGTTTCTGTTGCTGGGTGCAACCTATGCGCTGCTCGGGTTCTGCACTGACCTCGCACTGGCGCTGATTGCCGGTACACTGGCTGCCCGTATTTCAGGCAGCCCGAAAGCACATTACTGGATAGACAGAGTGGTCGGTACCACCTTTATTGCGCTGGGATTGCGTCTGGCATCAGTGGCACGCTGAAAACTCAGCCGGAAACGACCGTGTCAAGGTGTGCAAGATACCGGCTGATATCCGTTTCAATCTGTGGATTTTTAATGACATCAAAACAGGCAAATGTCGGTAACGGTGACATCCCGGTAAACTGGTTGGCTTTGTGGAACGGGAAATATACGCTGTCCACACCGCGCCCTTCAAAAAACTGAGCATCATCCTCAAAGGCTTCCTGCGGTGCATTCCAGGTCACGGATAACATATATTTTTTATCTGTTAATACACCACCTGACCCATATTTTTTACTGATGTCATGGCGGGTGCGCCCATCATTGATGTGGAAACGATCATCAGACTGCGTAAAGACATCATCAATATATTTTTTCACAATCCAGGGACCTTCCATCCACCAGGCGGGCATCTGATAAATAATCAAATCTGCCCACAGATAATTCAGGACTTCCTGCTCATTGTCATATCCGTCATCAATACGAGTGACACGAACATTCATTCCTTTACTGATTAAATGCTCACGGGCGATCATGGTCAGATGATCATTCAGTTTTCCTTCCGACCCGCCAAATGCTTTGGAGCCGTTGATAATAAATATATTTTTCATGTGATTACACCCTCAGATAGTCATTTTGCTGATAGCTTTATCTTAAGCGATGTATCCCGTAAATCTCTTAACCTATCCTCCCTGATCCTTGCCTGATCCTATCATTCGATCTGATATTTATGCTGATGGTACAAGCTGTAACCGTTTCTTATCCTGTCCGGGCGGCAGACCAAATAGCCGGCTGTATTCGCGGCTAAACTGAGATGCACTTTCATAACCAACACGGAAAGCGGCCTCTGCGGCATCCGTTGATTCCACCAACAGCAAACGCCGGGCTTCATTCAGCCGCAGCCATTTTTGATATTGCAACGGGCTCATGTGTGTTATCTGTCTGAAATGGCGGTGAAAAGAGGATGTGCTCATCTGTACATGGTGACTCAGTGACTCCACCGAAAGCGCTTCATGATAATGCTCTTTGAGATAACACAATGCCCGGGTAATTTTGCTGTACTGACTGTTTTGTGACGCCATCAGCTGCAAGCACGCACCCTGATCACTTTTCAGAAGGTAATACAGAATTTCTTTATTAATGAGGGGGGACATTACCGGAATATCGTCCGGGGCATCGAGTAATGCCAGAAGACGGCACACAGAGCTTACCAACGCATCTGTTGCCGGCATAACTGCCTGAGGTGCAGCTACACCCGGAGTCAGCAACTGAAACCGGCTTTCCTGAATCAGCGCCGGAATATCGTTCAGGTTCAGCCGGATCATCACCGCCAGAAAAGGCGCATCCGGTGTGGCTTCACACACCTGTGCAATCGTCGGGATATCAACAGAGGTCATCAGCACCTCTCCGGCACGATAACAATAACTGTTATTGCCGATAGTGATCCGCTTTGCACCCTGCACCGCCAGCGCAATACCGGGCTCATATAACCAACCTTCCGGCTCTGCGGGTGCCGTCCACCGGCACAGTGACAGTCCGGGAACCTCAGTATCCCATCCGTCTTCGCGCTGTGCAGTATGCCTGACAAGCAATTGCGTCAGGCAGCGCAGGCGTTCCTCTGTATTCATTTTTCCCAGCCGTTACCGTCAGAAAATATCTGACAGTTATCCTGCATGAAACTGTTCCGGCTGTAAATCACCGGCAATGCGGTTTTAATTTACCGGTTGCAGGTTTTTCAACTCAATATAGCCTCTGATTTTTCCGCTGAGCATATCGCCCTGCGGGTCATACTCCGCCACATATACCCACTGCTGATCCGTTTTTTTAATCAGAATAAGGGGAGAGTCCGGTTTAATCTGCCGGATATCTGCCGCTGCTTTTTGCGGTTTTGTTTTCAGAAATACCGCTCCGACTTCCGGTTTTACGGTATAACTCAGCAGATACGGATAAGCATTACAGGTTTGGATTTTTTCCATTGTCCGCACATCAGTCACTTTGTATTTTTTGCTGATAAATGAAATCCCTTCGGCGTTATACACCGGGGAATTACACTCTGATACCACATGTAAATCACGCAGTGTTAATGCACCACTTATTTCCGCATGACCGAATTCATCAGATATAAATACCGTGTTCTGCTTTTCAAACAATCCCTGAAATTGTTTTTCAGTCGATAAATTAATCACCCGTTTATCCATATTTTTGTCATTAATAACAAAGAAACGGTACGACAATTCCGGCCTGTTTTGTTTCCCGTCGTCACTCCATACCGGTAACCAGTATGCTTGCAGTATCCCGTTGAATATCTGCTCTTTTGCCTGAACAGAGACTGAGGTAACCAGCAGCAGAAGTGAAAGAAAAACCCCTTTAATCATAATTACTCCGTGTAAAATGAACGAATATTTACCGTGACATTTTGAATCCCGGCTTTATCCAGAAATGTCTTTATTTCTTTTAATTTCACCACACTGTTTCCGACAAAATCAATCCCTCTTGATGCGCCGACTAATAAACAACCATCAGTGTTTGCCGGATAATTACCGTTATGAATTAATATGCCTCTGTTTGGTGAAACAGATGAACTGAATAACAACGGAACCGGATTGTATTTTTTCACGCCAGGCAGCGTACTGTTATGCCACTTCAGAAAATAACGGCCTTCAGGGATCCGTTTACGGCGCATAGACTCAGATGTATCCGGTCCCGGACGCTCTAAAATATACCCTCTGACGGAACTGCCGGAAATAGCGAAAGAGCTGATTGTGGCATTATTTGACTGCGTTTCTCTGACAATGGATAAAACATGTTTTGACATTACTCTATATCCCTATAAAAACACACATACCGGCTCCGCCGGTAATAAATTTTTATATAGAATGTCCGATTATGCCACGATTGAAAATAACGGATGAATACTTAAAAATATCAGAATAATATTCTGACATAATATGTTCTGTGTATAATGATTTTTACCCCGTATTGTTATCTGCAATACGGGGTAATTCCTGACAACCGGCTTAATCAGCGGAAAAATTCATCTCCCTGAGACATCAGAGTGGACTCTGTTGCCTCAAGCAGTGTCAGCATATTATCCATGTGCGCTTTAATTTCACAACTTGCCGCATCCAGCAGAGTACACATATTGGTGACTTTTTCGACATAATGCAGACTCTCATGAAAACTCATGGAGAGATCTGTCAGCGATGAGCGGATTTGTGATAATTCATGGCTGCCAAGATGGTTATGACTGTGTGCATTCATCATATCAATACGCTGGCGGGTGCTTTGTTCACGGCTTTGCAGCACCTGAACCGACTGTTTCAGCTTACATAAATTACGCTGTAAATCACCGCCGACCCCGCCAAGTGTTTTACTGCTCCACTTAGCTGACTTGCGCTGCGCTTCAACATCACCAATCTGCTCAGCAACGGCTTTTTTATCATTAATATAGTGTTTGCGTTTACGGCTGCGGCGGATAGTTTTACCCTGATTCATCACAGCAAGCGCCGCAGAAGCAACCATTTTACTTATCCCCCCGTCAGGGATAAACCCGAGTGGCGTGGTCAGGTGAGTCGCCAGATTTTTTGTCACCTGAACCCTGGCCTTATCGGCCATTTTCCGCATCACCCGGTACGTTTTACTCTCCCGCCCTTTCTGATAAATATCCGCGGTTTCGTCCAGTAAACCTTTCCCGCCGACCACATCCTGATCCAGATGCATTCGCTGTGCACTGTCTGTCCCGATCATGACCGTGGTATGCACTTTTGCACTCAGTGCCTGCGATATATAGGTGGAATAGAGTTTTTTGACAGAGAGCGCTATTTTTGTCCGCTCTGCAGCCATCACTTTTTCATCCAGCGCACCAAGTGGTGTATCCAATGCACCAAAGCCAACTAATGTATTAAAGCCTGTAACGCCCTGACGTGCCTCTGCCATTGTAATTCCTGCCATAAAATTCCCTTTTTATTGATAATAATTACACTATCCCCCGATAAGCACTGAGGGCATACCGGAAATAATTGTGCCGCCGTGCGCCGTGCTGTCTCCCAGACGGGCGGCGGGTTTGTTATTCAAAAGCACCGTCATACTGCCGGTGGCGATAACATCCGGCAGCCCGGTACACACGCACATCTGCCCGAGAGTTGCCGCTGGTGATCCGCCAATCAGAATGGTGGATGGCGCGGGCAGAACCGGCCCGCCCACATGCGGGATCGGAACCGGGGGCGTTTGTCCGGGACACAAATGCATATCGCCGGTTCGTGCCGCCGGTTTCATACACTTTCCCCGCGGGCAATCTTCACTCCCAGAGAGATAAAATGCGGGTAACGCACCGCTGCCTGCGCGCCGTCAGGCAATACAGCCATCAGATTCACCGCTCCGCTCAGTGCCTGAGCATATAAAAACGGGGGTGCGGCTAATGGCTGCTGTGCAGCATCCAGCATACTGCCGGTACTCCAGAATACAGCCTGTGCCAGCCAGCCGGCGGCAGAGCCCTGCCCCTGTAATTGTGCCGCATCACCGGCACTGCGCCGCTGCACTTCCCCTGAACGGGAAAGCCAGGCTTTGACTGTTTCCAGTACAATTCTGTCCGCTGTTGTCCATTCCGTCAGGCTCTGCGCGCAACAATAGCCCCACCAGAGCGCCTCTTTCAGCGGCAATCCGTGAGCAAGAAAAAGTACGGCATCTGCATAACATTTCTGTTGCTGTGCGGCGGACAAAAAATCCGCCGGAGCAGGATGGGCTTTTGCCAGTGCAATTGCGGCATCTGACGGTGTGTAATTCTTCATCACCTGCATCACGCTGCTGTAGGGTATTTTTCTCAGCATTACCGCCCCTTAATTAATCGTTGTCAGTGCGCCGTTAATTTTAACGACTGCCCCGCCCTTCACTTCTGCCATCGCCGAGGCGTCTATCTGCACCAGTGCGCCTGTCAACTGTGCTTTTGCCTGTGCGCTCATGGTCAGCACAGCACTTTCCAGTGTCACTTTCCCGTCACCTTTTACAGTAATCTGCGGCGCACTGAGTGCTATCCCGCTTGCGGAGAGTTCAACTTTGCTGCCGCCGACGACAAGGGTAAGCGTTTGTTCAGCGGTTAAAGTGATGGTTTTTGCATCAGCTGTCAGTGTGTTATCCGCCTGCATTTTCAGGTTTTTTTCTGTCTGTTGGGTGATCCCTTCCCGTGCATTCAGTTGCCACTGTTTTTCACTCTGATACTGCATGTTTTCTTTGCTGGCTACCGTCAGGCTTTTGTCTGTTTCACAGCGGATAGCCCCTTTTATCTGTGTCAGCCAGTCATTATTCGCCGTCAGTTGTAAATCACGCTGCGCTGCCAGTGCAAGACACTCTTCATCACGTTTATCCTCAAAACGCAGCTGATTTCCGGCACCGCGCGCACCATCCGGCGTAGATCGGCTGTAGATCCCGCTTGTGGCAGCATCACTGAAAGGGCGCGGATGGTCACGATACCAGAGCGCACCTGCCACCACCGGCTTGTCCGGGTCTCCATTAAGAAACTGGATAACCACGGCGTCCCCGACCCGGGGTAAAAACTGAACGCCCGCACCGGCTCCGGCGCCCGGGGCAATGACCGGCAGCCACGCCTGAGATAAACTGCCGTCGCCGCTGTTATCTTCCCAGTGAAAACGAACTTTCACCCGCCCCTGCGCGTCATACCAGGTTTCACTGTTCTCCGGTCCGACAACGGTCGCCGTCTGTAGTGCATGATCCCGTGGTTTGGTGACCAGCGGCACTCTGAATGGTGTGTGTGTCTGATGACAGCGGAATGTGTTGTGATACAACGGGTTTCCGCCGGTTTCGCTGCTCTCGGCAGTGTGCGTTATCTCACTGAGATAATACTCATCGTTATAATCATCAACAGGATGATGACAAAACCGGAAACGCATTCCTGCACAAAGGGATGAAATCGCGGATCCCGCTTCATAATAGTGTGCAGAAACCGCCGCTGCATCACAGGCAATCTGCGCGCTGTCCGCAGGACTGTCATAATAATGCACCTGCTGAGTGGTGCCTGCCGCAGACAGCGATTGTGTCTCCGTGCGGCTGTGATGCTGCTCCTGAGAGTAGGTTTGCGCCGAAAAATATTGCCCCGTTGCCTGCCAGCAGGCACGGAATTGTGTTATTCGTGCACCATCATCTGTTTGTGCCACCCGCCAGGGAATATCCCCGCACGTCGCCAATGCTGCATGTTGCAGCGAATCGGTTATTGTCCATTGCGTGATATTGTCCGGGTTGCGAAAGCAAAACCAGCCTTGTGCCGCCATAATCCGGCGGATCATCGCGCTGTCACTTTCATCCATCTGACACATGCAGGGCGTGGTTTCCCCCTCATGGCGCAAGGCAAAACGAACAAATGCAGATAATTGATGCGCAGTGAGCAGCGTGGTTATCTGCGCTTTGCTGTTCTGATTCTGAAACAGCCGCCTTTGCTGACCATGTCGGAGAAATGTGATTGGGTCTGTCGCTGTGATACGGTAAAAATAGTGTTGTTTGTCAGGATGAAACCCCTCACATTCAAGCTGTTCTGCCAAACCGGCAAAGGTACGGACAATGCCATTGTCCCGGTAGCTGACAACCACCAGCTTTCCCAGTAGTGAAGGTGTGAGCGGCGTCGCGCTCAGCAGGCTGACCTCCAGCCGGGAGCCGTCTGATAATGATTCATGTGCATGCAGACGGCTCACCACACAGGGTGTGCTGTTATCAATTGCAACCGTCAGCGGACGGGGCTGTTCAGCGTAGTTTTCCATAACATTACTCATTATTTCAGCCTGACAGAGAGGTCAGTGTGTCACGGAACCACAGCGCAATTCCTGCATCAGTTATCGATAATTTGTAGATTTTCAGCGAAATTGCCTTCTGTATCCCCGACGTTTAATAATGATACCGGCAACCGGTATTCACTGAATAATGCAGACAGTAACGAAAACGGTTTGCCGTTTATCCGGTAACTGAAACGAAATTCATATCCGTTATCTGATACCGACATTTCCGGCACCATTGCCGGACCGCGGGCCTGTGCTGACATCAGCCAGCGCAACAATCCCCATTCACCGGGTACAGAAGCCGAAAATACCGTGTTTCCCCGGCGGACATAATCTGTCGTCAGTTGTGCGGCATCCGGTGCAGATGGCCAGTGAAAAACCTGCCGGACAAGCGGTCCCTGCTGATAAAACAGGGCGTCATTTCCCTGAGTAAGCCGGAACCCTGAAAGCGAGGGTGTCAACGAAACCGGGCTGATGTCTACCCGCATATTCAGTGCTGATTGCCCGTCCGCATAAAAAAGCTGACGCAACTGCTCTGTTTGTGTTGAGAGCCGGGCAAGTACCGGGATACGTGTGCCGGACGGCAGGGATTGCAGAAATGTCGCCATTACACCATCAGAGGCTAAAAAGGCATGTAAATCTGTCAGTTCAACTGACTGTGCATTACCTGATGTAAACGGATAATATGGCGCGAGACGGTCGCGCCAGAACGGATACACCCGCTGCTGCCACTGACTGTCAAGCCAGCGCTCAGCCATTACCGCCTGTAAGTGTGATGATTGCTGCCGCCACTGCTCAAGCCAGCCGGATAATTCGCCGGGCACACCTGTCAGCGGTGCTGCTGCCGGTTCAGTGGTTCCGGTCATCAGTTGCTGATAAAATCCGTATTGCGGATCCGGCGCGCTCAGTCCCTGCTGCCACTGCATCCGTAATACACCGGCGGCCTGCTGCCACGCCACCAGAACAGGTGAGGGATCGCCTGCCGGGGTGAGTAATGAATGATATCCGGCGAATGCCTGTGTGATAGCAGCTCCTTCAGGTTCATCCGTAGTTTTACGTTTTGCAAAAACCGCCTGCCAGCGCCCCACTTTTCTCAGCTTGCGGCTGATTTTACTCAGTCCCAGTTGTGCGGCAGTCTGCTGTCCGGCTTTTAAATCCGGCAGGGCGGCTTCCTTCTTCTGTATCATAAACAGAGTATTGCGGGTTATACCGCGGATCACGGCAAGAACAGGGTCGCGATAGTTCTGACCGGGAAGCAGCAACTGCGCCAGCAGTGTCTCCGGCGTGGCGGCTTTTTTCAGTGACAGTTCAGATAAAAATTGCTGCCAGAAATGAATGTATTCCTCATCATATAACCGGTTAATCTGAGCGATCACCATTTCCGGTTTAATATCTGAATTACCTGACCATGGCTCAGAGAGTGCAGAAAAATCCGCCTGAAAATCCTCATTATCCCATTGTGCCTGCCATTTTTGATAACCGGCTTTTGTCATACTGAACGGGATCTGTGCAAAGCGGTTTCCCGGCTGAAACAGAGGGAATAAATCTGCAGAAAATACCGTAGTGAGAGAGACTGACGGGGGAGTCTGCTGCTGATTAAACCGGTCACGCAATGCGTGATACAGCACCTGTGCCTGGTCCGCCGCCATCAGTTGCTGCATTGCGTCCGCCACAAGAGCGCCATTATATAACTGCTTCTCACTGAGGCTGAGCGGCTGAACCGGATAATCACTCAGCAGTGCGGTGATATCATCACTGCCGCTGATATCACTGACGGCTGAACCGATATGATCGTCGGTAAAAAGTTGCTGATAATCACGGATAACCGACAATAACTGCGGGGAAAACTCTGCCTGTGCCGTTTTCAGACGCCGCTCCCACTGTGCGGCAAGACGCGGAAATACGATGTTGCGGATCTGCTGCTGCCAGCGGCGGTATACCGGCAGTTCCTGCGACGGAAACCACCAGCGGGCGGGGTATTCCTGACGAAGGCCGGCCATCAGCGGTTGCAGACTGTGCAGGCGGTGAACCCGGTCACTGTCCTGCTGCGCCATCAGACCGGAGAGAAGATCCCGGCGAAGTATTGTTGTATCACGCTGCTGCTGCCACTGAGTCCACTGCATAAAACCCGCCGCCGCCAGCCCGGACAGACAAAGACTGACCACCAGGCTATACGCCAGCAGATAACGCCGCTCCTGTCCGGTGCGGATAACCTCATCCCTGCCGTGAATAATCCGTTCAAACAGTGGCGTGGCAATCTGCTGATGTGAAGACTCCCCCGCACACAGCATTGCCGACGACAGAACCAGCCGGGTTCCCGCCGGGCGATGATGACGTAGCGCACCTGCATAGTGCTCCCACAAATACAGATGTTCCTGTAATTGTGCGGGAAAATTCAGGATCACGGCATTTTCCTGTGTCTGACCCACCACCAGTTCCCCGGTCTGTTTTTGCTGTAATTCACTGATAATATCAATAACAAATTGCGTAAACGGGGCATCCGGCAGCACCTGTCGTTCACGGCAAAAATCTGTACTATGGCAAAATTGTGCCTGTAGCGGGTTGGCAAACCGGCGGCGCAGCGCCGGTACACTGCTTAATCCGCAGATGACAAGATGCAGAGGCGGGCGGCACTGTAAGTGTGAGGCAAAGATCATTAACGACCGGTGATGCGCCAGCCCCTGTTGCACCGCCTGCTCTGCACTGAGTGCGGCAACAGACATTGCGTCATGCAGTACGATAAACCCGTTCAGTGGCTGACGCGGACGCAGGCGCAGTAACTGCCGGACGCTTTCCTGCCCGTAGTCACCGGCAAGCCGGGTAAATGTGCTGACCCAGATCACGGTTTTTCCCGCCTGCCAGCAGAGAAGTTCGTCGTTATCCGCCACCCGTGTAAAACCATGCTGCTTCAGGCATGCCTGCGCCCGGTGTAAATCCTCACACACCAGCCAGTAAGCCCGCACCCGGTAGGGATCACGGTGCGGCGCGCCTCCGCTGCGGCGTAACTGCCGGATAAGCCTGCGCCAGTGCATTTTGTATTCACGATGCTGTTGCAGACGTTGTAGCTGTTGCTCGTCTGTTACGCGGCGAAAGGCGGTTTTTATCAGGATATAAGCTGCAAAACTCACACTCAGCAGCGTAATCAGCACAGGCAATAATATGCTGCCGCCCTGTGTCAAGCGGTAATACCAGGCCATTATATTCAGCCCGCCCAGTATCAGTATTACGGTGATAAAACCTGCCACAGCCCGGATTTTCATCAGTCTATTCCTTATCAGAGCAATGTGGTCAGCGCAGCGCTGAGTTGCTGCAATGTATGCTGGTAATACACATCTGCGGCTATCCGCAGGGCAATACAGACCAGCAACGCACCGGATATAATCAGAGTGAGCGGGAACAGACGCGCAGGTCGGTTCCGGCGCACCTGTACAGTTTCCCGCACCTTTCCCGGTACCTTATTTTCCGTCACCAGGCAATGTCGCAACCGGACATAACAGGCGGCCAGCGCATCAGGCTGCGTGCGGTATTTACCTTTGAAACCAAGGGATAACACACAGAACTGAAGCTCAAGAAAATCATGGAGCGGACCGGGGTTATGCACTGCAAGTTGCAGATAACGGAAAAAAACTTCCCCGCCCCGGCGATTCTGAAATACCGTCCCGGTCAGTGTGTGTTCATGCCAGGCGGATTCCGCCCCCCACGGCGTGACCAGCACCGCTTCATCCAGCGCCGCGCACCAGACAAACGCACTTTTTCCGGTTAACGAGGGATGCACCTGATGCGCCGCGCAAATCCGGTAAAACCGGCTCAGTGCCTGCAACATCTGCCGGCGGAAAATGGAAATATCAGGAGGAATTTGTCCCTGCGCCAGCCTGATCAGCGCCTGAAATAACGGCGCCCCGGCGGTTAACAGGATATTGTGTCCGGCAGGCTGCTGTTTATCACTCTTCACGGCAGCGTCTGCCGGTATTGCGGAAAATGTGTCCATTTCCTGTTACCTCCCGGTAATCAGATAAGCATTCAGCGTAAAATTACGCAGCTGACCATCAATATGCAGCGCCAGCACGGTGTCCTGCTGTACCAACCGCGCCCACAGAGGGCTGCGTTTATCCGGCTCAAAGCAGACTGCCTGCGGTCGTCTGTGTATCCCGTCCGGCGGTACCGCCAGCGCAAGCAGAGGTATCCCGGTCAGCCCGTTATTCACACAGGCGGCTATCTGACTGTTTCCCGCCAGTTTTAACAAACGGGCGATCAGTGCTGTATCGGCCTGCGTGCGGGTATCATCTTCATATTCAAGAATGATGCGGCTATGATCTGACAGCGCATCTGCGGGAAGCGAAACACGTAATAACCTGCGGGATGCCAGCAGTTGCGTATCCCATGTCAGTGTCTGCACCTGCGTGCCGCCCTGCGGAGAGAGCTGTTGTTTCAGTGCCCCGATGCAGGGTGAAAAAAGCGGGAAATGGTCATCGTTACGCCATGGTTGCGCCTGCGGAGGCCAGCTGAATGTCAGCGCGCACAGCACCGATTGTAACTGAAGACAAAAACGGTAGAATTCCCGGGGCGTCATACTGTCGCCCTGAGTTCCTGCCTGTAGTTGCGAATACAGCGGCATCAGCTGGCGGAAGGTTATTTCCCGGGTGCCGTCTGTCTGGTATCCGGCCTGTTTACGCAGATGTGCCAGGGTATAATGCAGGCTTTGCAGTTTTTGCTGTAACAACACGCGTATATCATCCATCTGACGGTGTAACCAGGGGTTATCCTGCACAAACAGAGTAGCAGCACAGAAATCCGGCTCCGGTGATACGCGTGCGCTGCCGTCAGTGCAATGCAGACGTGCAACCGCCAGCGCGGTTTCATCATCACGCCGCTGTGAGTCACTTTTCAGTTGCAGATTAAGAGCTGCGACACTCATCATCACCGGCGGCTGTGTTTGCGGGGTGCAGCAATCCGTCACACTGAGAGGACGGGCAACAAAGCGATCGGCCGCAGATGTCAGCGGCAATGTCAGCCGGAAGGTAATATCGCCGTTCAGCCCGTTAAGATCGGCCGTCAGCGGCGCATTCAGCATAAACGGTGTGCCGTCCGGCATAATACCCCGCGCCTGTAACAGCGTCAGTTTACCCGCACTCAGCAACGACTCGTCCGTTTCCATCCGGGAGAAACCGTGTGCCCCGCCGCTTATCAGCATCAGGCTGTCCCGCTGACAGCGGCTGTGCCAGCGGCTCTCCTGCTGAAAATGGGCAGGCTGTAAAAACAGTCCTTCCTGCCACCAGACGCCGGCATCATCATTCATCAGCATCAGCTCCGGCTGTCATACTCATCGTCAGTCCGTCCAGATACAGCGACATCAGCATGACCGGCAGCGGCAGCACCGCTGCCACTATTTTGTTCTTTGCCTCACCGGCTTTTGCAAAGCCTGCCAGTACCCCGATGTGCGTCGTTCCCGCCTGTAACGGCAACAACAGCGTTTCTTCACTGGCAGGATAAACCGGTCCGGTGGTGCGTTTTGCCAGCAACTGCTCTTTCAGCAGTGACTGGTCGTGCTGCCAGAGCGCCATAAAGGATTCGCGGTTAAAAATCTCATCACTGTTAAGCTGATAAATCCGCAGAACTACCGGCGCAGGTTGGTTATCCGCATTCGGATTACTATTTTCCTGTGTGCGGACAACCACCCTCAGCACACCACTTTCCGGTAATGTCAGACTCCGGCAGGCAGTAAGCCCCGTCAGTACAGAGAAAAACAGGATAATACTGATAACCCGGCTCATACTGACTCAATAATCTGTGTACAAAATTCGCTGCGAAAATAATCAATAAGCTTATTTTGCAATTGATTATTGGCTGTCTGCCGGCTGAAAAATTGCTGGTAGGCCTGCCAGTAATCTATTTTTTTCGCCAGTTTCTGATCACGGTACAGTGCCGTCATGTGCAAGGGCGATATATCGTGGATCACTTTATCTGCGGCACAGCTCAGTGCCCGGCTGATTTCCGGCAGCAGTATCCTGATAAGTGCCAGTTTTTCACGGCTGAGCTGCTCCGGCGAAAGTGTCTCTGTATCCGGCAGCTCAACGGGCACATTATCAGGAAAAAACGCCGGTGCCGGTTCACTGACAAAAGAAACGGGTATCACATCCGGTTCAGACTCAGGTTCCGGTTCAGGCGCCGGACGGGAATAGGGTCTGGCGACGGCGGAAAAACGGTAGCGGATCTCATGAGGCTCCGGTTTTTTAGGTGGTTCCGTACTGAGAAACGGATCGTCTGCAAAATGTGCCGCGTTATCTTCCCCGGAAAATAATCCGCGCAGAGCCGCTTCATCATCGGCATTCTCCGCCGGCAAGACTTGTGGCGTGTTCAGCGCCATGAAACAGGACACCAGCAACCGGAAAGAACCGATCGCCAGCATATCCCCGTCCTGTAATGCATAATGCAGCCCGCAGCCCAGCGCCTGAGGATGATTATTAATGAAAATGCCGTCACGGCTGTTGTCTGTCAGGACATAGCCCGTTTCCGTACAGCGCAGCGTGGCATGAGTATCATCAATATGTGCATGTGGATCATCCAGAACAATATCGGCTTGCGCATCCCGGCCGATGGTGCCGTCTTTACCATCAAAATAGTATTGTGACGGACGGTTTCCCTGATCATCCGGTGAGCTGATTATCCGAATCGTTAATGACATGGTTGTGATCCTGCACTTAATCAATAAAGACATCAGGCTCATTATCAATAACAGATAATGAAACCCGGGTAATGGCAGTCTCCTGCCGGTGTTTGTTAATACAGGCTTCGGCAATCAGAGGCAGAAGTTTACCTGCCAGCCCCTGTTCAATGGCTCTTGCGCCGGTTTCTTCTGAATAAGGCAGCGATAACAGATAGGTTATTAATTCATCCGTATAACTGAATTCACATTGATACGTTTCACGAATACGTTTGCCGATTTTGTCCAGAGACAGCCGGGCAATGGCAATCATTTCATCGTCATTCAGGGGATAATACGGAATGATGGTGGTACGCCCGAGAAACGCCGGTCTGAAATGGTGCAGCAGGACCGGGAAAATCGCCGGCACCAGTTCATTCACTCCCGGACGCCCGTCACGACAGTGTGCGACAATGTCACTGTCGGCGGCATTGGTGGTCATAATGATGACCGTGTTACGGAAATCGATTTCGCGACCTTCACTGTCTGCGATCCGGCCTTTATCAAAAATCTGATAAAACACATCATGAATAGCAGGATGTGCTTTTTCCATTTCATCGAGCAGCAAAATACTGTACGGATTGCGCCGCACGGCCTCCGTCAGTACCCCGCCTTTGCCGTAGCCTGTATAGCCCGCCGGTGCGCCGAGCAGCATTGAGACTTTATGCGGCTCTTTAAATTCGGTCATATTGAGTGTCACCACCCGGCGCTCATCGCCGCAGAGCACTTCACTCATTGCCAGCGCCGTTTCGGTTTTCCCGACGCCACTCGGCCCGCACATCAGAAAAACGCCCTGCGGACGCGCCGGGTTATTCAGCCCGGTACGCGCAATGCGGATAGCCTGCGCAATAGCGGCAACAGGTGCCGTCTGACCAATCACCCTTTCTGCCACGCGGCTTTCCAGCTCTGTCAGCATGGTGATTTCATCCCCCGCCAGATGTCCGGCGGGTATCCCCGTCCACATTTCAATAACCGCCGCAATATGGGTTTCATCCACGGCATCAGCAGCATCCGCCGGTGTGACTGAGTGCGATACCGCAAGACCCGCGCAGGCAGTATCCAGCAGGCTGATCGCTTTGTCCGGCAATTGCCGCTCCGGCAGATAACGGACAGATAACCGCACCGCCGCCGCCAGTGCCGCGTCGGTTACCGGCAAACCATGATGTTGTTCCAGCACGGGGCGTAGCGCACTGAGAATACTCAGTGTTACGGACTCATCCGGTTCAGCGACTTTTACCGGCTGAAAACGGCGGGTCAGTGCGGGATCAGGTTCAATAAATTGTTTATATTCCGACCAGGTTGTCGCAGCAATTGCCCTGAATTCACCGCGCGCCAGTGCCGGTTTCAGGATATTAGCGGCATCTCCCTGCCCGGCACTGCCGCCTGCGCCGACCAGGGTATGCGCTTCATCGATAAAAATAATTTTTGGTGTGCTCCCGGCACGGATCTCTGCCAGTACGTTTTTCAGGCGTTGCTCAAACTCCCCTTTTATCGCCGCACCTGCCTGCAATGCAGTCAAATCCAGCTCCCATACTTCGCAGCCGCGTAAACGCGCCGGAACCTGTCCGTCACATATTTTCTGCGCCAGACCTTCTGCAATAGCTGTTTTTCCGACACCGGCCTCCCCGACCAGGATCGGGCTGTTCTGGCGGCGGCGGCAGAGAATATCCAACATCTGCCGTATCTCACTGTCACGCCCGATAACCGGGTCCAATTTTCCTGCCCGCGCCAGTGCGGTCAGATCGCGGGCATAGGTTTCCAGCAGTGTTCCCGGGGCTGACATACTGATCGCGGGGGCAACATCCGCCTCCGGCAGCGTTTTCAGCTGCGCCGCCAGCCAGGCCGGATCAACCGCCTGCGCCCACACCGTTACCGCCGCCGGTATTCCCGGGCACGCGGCGGGCTGGCGCAACACCTGTAAAATATGCAAATCGCTGATACATTGCCCACATTGATTCAGCGAGGTATGCAGCCAAAGGGTTTTCATCAGCTCAATCAGTGCCGGAGCAAAAACCGGCGAAGTATTTGCCTCCTGCATCAATGCCGCCAGCGCATCATTCAGACCATTTTGTAGCACCGGTGACCCGGACTGTGCCGCACACCAGTGCAGATCACGCCGTTTCGCTATCACTAAAAACCAGTGAAGCGGCGTGATGGCACTGTGATGACGGCGCACACATTCCTGTGCCGCCTCTTCCAGCGTGGTAATGAGTTCAGGGGATAACCGTTTGATTAAATGGTTTAAATCGATAGCCAGCATAACTATTCCTTGTCAGAGACAGATATTCCGTCCCAATAATGATGATGTAACCGCCAGTTGCGTACGGATGATCAGTACCGCTGCCGGGCGGATAGTCACCCGCCACTGAACCGGACGGCGGAGAAAGGTGCGGATAAATTGCCCGCATAACCGGTGCCGGCTCCCGTCGGGCTGCCATCCGTCATACACCCGCAGATTATCTGCATATACCGTCACAACCAGGTGTGCCGCGCGAAGCAAACAATGGCGGCCCAGCATTGCTCCGCCGCCGAGAAGCCGTTCTGTTCCTGCGCGCGGGGTGTACGGCACGCGGACAGGCGGCGCATAGTGAAAGTCTGTCCGCTGTGCAAAATAAGCCGATGCCAGCTTGCTGAGCGCGCGCAGCCGGACATTGCCGCTCAGGGCCATCCCAATTCCCGGGTAACAAACGCTGTCTTTGGGCATCAGTCCCTGTAACAGCAGGGTCAGGGGTAATGTCCCCGGGGTAGAAACAGACGTAACCAACTGTTTTTTATCAATGTTATTTTGTAATGTGTCGCAGCATTTATCAAAAATACGGAAAAAATCCTGTGGCGCACTTTGCTGATGCACCTGCGCGTATTCCGCCACCTTCCCGGTAATACAGCGGGGCAATACACCATCAGAGCCGAGCAGCCCCGGGTTATTACGCCGTTTCATTCGTGCATCTCAGCGGATAGTCTCAGCGGACAGTGATGTGCCTCACGCACATTTTCCTGCCAGCGCAGTGTCAGCTGTATAAATTCATCATCATCACTCAGCACAATAAAAACCGCTTCCAGCAGTGCGGCAAAAAATGCCGTTCCCGCAACCGGGGCGCTTTGTGAAAGAGTGACGGTAATATGCTGTCCGGTGAGGGTCAGCGGGGTGTTCTGATAAAAACGGACAGTAACCCCGGTCGAGGAGGTGACATCGTCAATTGCCGCTATCAGGCGGGAAAGCACCGGCGCAGATTGTCTGTCATACAGAGTGAGTAACGCTTTTAGTGGTGCCGCGCCATGCGGGCTGCGGATAAGATCAGACAGCCGCGTATGCCGGTGATGTAAAAAGAGCCTGTCCGGGTCCGGCTGCGATGTCAGCGGGGTAAGTAATGGTCGCTGCATTACCGTCGCGCGATACACCAGCGGCTCTGCCCGCAGGGAATTTACCGCCGGCGTTACTGCGCAACGGGTGGCTGCCACGCCCTGAGTCACCCTTGTGTTGAGTACCCAAAGTCCGGATGCCTCTGTTTCACCACCGGTCTGTGGCTCAGACCGGATAGCGTTAAGATGGGTTACCGCACCATCATCTGCACACACCGCCTGCCAGTACCAGCGGGAGGAAATTCCGGCGGTTTCATGATACAACTGCGCGACCGTAACAGCCGGCAGCGTGCTGATATCCGTCACCTCTTCCACAGAATGCAGAATGAAATCCGCGTGTGTGTCTGTACAAATCCGGTGCGGATTGCTCTCCCGGGTAATGCGCAGCGGCTCAGTCTGATGGGGAAAGCAGTTTGTCAGTACCGTACTGAACAGTGTGACCGCGCTGTCCTGACCAAATACTTCCGGGTCCGGCGGCAGCTCACGGAACAGAAATTCCAGACTGAATGTCCGTTCGCGGCAGTGAGTAAGGGCATCACCAAGTTGCAGCATCACCCCGGTGTGGCGCTCAGGGCGCCATAACGCATGATACAGCAGCGCACTGACCGTATCACCGGTCTCTGCGCTGTGGCTCAGGGGCAGACGCTGACAAATATGCCCCGGTAAAAAAAGGACGGTTTCCCCGGCGACCAGGCGTATCCCCGCACACAGGCGGTGAACAGTGTCATCTGCCTGCCACGGTGTTTCACCTTCTCCGGTAAAATTCAGTGTCAGTGAAGAGAGCGGCAGCTCCGCCGGTGTCACGCCGGGTGCGGTCACTGACAGTGTCAGGAGAAGCGAACAGGACGCACTGTACATGTGCCCGTTTTCCCTGTACGCCGTGTCCCGCGCAATAAATTGCTGTGCCGTCAGTGCCAGCGGCAGAAGTGTCAGCGGAGCCTGTGTCCGCCAGTACAGCGTTTCCCCTGTGTGGCTCTGTGTACTGAACGGTGTATCCGCCGGGAGTTCTGTTGCCTGCATCGCTTCCGGCTGCGGCGTGAATATCACCGGCATCAGTGCCGGAACCGGGCGTAAATAATCAGGAAATTCCATGCGGATCAGCGTTTCCGTCAGCGCCGGCGCAATACGATCCAGCCGTTGCGCGGTTCGCCCGTTGAGAAATGCCACGCCGTCAATCAGCGCGCGCAATTGCGGATCTGTGATTTCCCGGTATCCGATCCCCAGTAATTGCGCCTGATGCGGGTGCTGCCGGGTAAATTCAGCCAGCCCTTCCTGTAACAAACGCCGTTGTTGTTCAAAATAGTGCAGTGTCGTGTTACGCATGACTGTTCCCGCTGCTTATCATCTGTCCTGTATTAAAGTCCAGGCACGCCTGCAGACTCAGTTCTCCGCCACCAAGCGCGTCAATCAGCCGTGCCACTATCTCAAAACTGACCTGATGCTGCTGATACGCCTGCAATCCGGCACAAACCGTTACCTGTTGCAAACGGGGTTCATAAAGCCGGATAAGCGCTTCAATTTCCTGAGTAATCGCAGTGAGATGAAACTTTCCCTGCGAACGCAGCAGGTGACTCAGCCCGAACGTGGTTATTCCTCCTGCCCGCGCCACCGGCTTATCACCCGGCCAGACCGGCGCGCGGGCATTGATAATCTGATACAGGTGCGCCACAACGGAGCGGTAAGGATCACTGAGGTACGGCAAATCATCTGCGTCATGACACAGGCGCTCAAGCAGACTCACGACAGCACCTCATTTTGCGGACGCGTAAACCAGAGCGCGATATCCACTTTTGCTTCGCTGATATCATACTGATACTGCGGTTGCAGACAGATACGGCACCGGTAGCGGGTCGGATCTGCGGCATCAGCACTCATTTCAACACCGGCCTGACGCAGCGGATAATCTGCCATAATGGCTTCCTCCCCGTAATCCACATCACTGACATACTGTTTCAGCCAGCGTTCGACTGACTGCTGACACGCCGCCAGGGTTTCAAAACTGCCGACTTTGTCACGGATTTGCGCTTTGATCGCATGCGCAAACCGGCAGGCCATCAGGTTGGTCTGTAACATAGTCAGTTGCCGCCAGTGAGGTGCGGGCGGCTGCCAGACACTGTGATGACTGAAAAAACCGTACTGCCCGCTGAGATAAAGGGAAGTACAGGCGGTCAGCCCCTGCTCTCCCCAGAAGCTATCCTGCTCACAGGCGAGATCGGTTTCGGTGATGATAACCGGCGGAGTACAACTGTCCCCGCCGGTCAGCGGGGCAATAATCGCGCCCTGAGTGGCATTGTCGTCATAGCTGCGCAAAAAACCAAACCAGCTTATCCGCTCAAATTCACGGATAACATTCATGACCAGCAGCCAGGCTGCGTTGCCCCATAGTTCTCCGCCTGCCGGGTTATCCGGCTGATAAACAAATCCGCAGCGCGGTGCGGTATGCGGATAGCGCACTAAAAAGCGGGGTAATGTCAGATATAAAAACCGCGCACTTTCGTGACAACGTAACTTCTCCCACAAGCGGTAGTCATCGCTGCTGAGTATCCTGGCAATCCGTTCCCGGTCAGCGGTGAACCAATGCAGGTCATCGCCGGTAAATTCCGGATCGGTTCCCATGATAACCGGACAGAGTGAGACTTCCCCCAGCTCCGCAAGACGGGTGGCGGTATACAGTTCGTCATACTCATCGCAGCCGGTAAAAACCAGCGGGTGATCCACCAGCAAAAGGCCAAAAGGCGTGCCACCCGCCGTGTTCAGCTCCCGCTGATACAACAGGCGGTACAAAAGGGTATGACGGATCTCAAAGGCGGTATTCAAATCCCGGGCCAGCGGTGCCCATGCTAAATCAAGCAGGCGGATAATCACCCGTCCGGATCGGCTGATCAGGGCAGTCAGATGCTGAAGGCTGCGCCAGCGGGCTTCCAGTGCACAAAATTGCGGATGATTCAGTACCTGCTGTAACTGCGTGCTGCACCGCCGGTCAATCAGATGGATCCACTGCCCGATAAGGGCGCAAAGCCGGTTGTGCTCCTGTTGCTCTGTACCCGTCTGATACTCCGCCATCATCCATATTCCTTTTACTGAATATTCCTTTCCTGAATATTTTTTTTACTAAATCAGCCGCCCGGAATATCTGCCACCATCCGTAAAGACGCACTCAGTGCTTCCATCTGTAACCACGGGCGGACCCACGCAACGGCGGCATACATGCCCGGGCGTCCGGGTAAATCACTCACGGTGACTTTGGCTTCCGCCAGCGGATGGGTTGCTTTGGCTTCATTGCCGATAGCATTCGGATTCACATATTGATGTATCCAGCGGTTCAGGGCTTTTTCCACATCCGCCGCCGAGAGATTTGAGCCGATGCGGTCACGTCCTATCACTTTGAGATACTGCGCGATACGGCTGCTCGCCATCACATAAGGCAGGCGGGCAGAAATTGCCGCGTTAGCAGTGGCGGCGGGGTCGGTATAACTTTTAGGTTTATGAACCGTCTGCGCACCCATAAAAACACCGTAATTAGCATTTTTATAATGAACCAGCGGCAGAAAACCCAGGTCACTCAGCTCTTTTTCCCGCTCATCCGTCAGATTGACCTGTGACGGGCACATCTGCACCGTGTCGCGTGCATCATTGCGATAAATAAAATTCGGCAGATTTTCCACTTTACCGCCATTTTCCGCACCACGGACAGCCGTACACCAGCCGAAACGGCGATACGAATCGGTCAGCAACAGCCCGTAAGCATACGCCGCGTTACTCCAGACAAACTGATCCTGTGATGACACCCGTACCGAGCCATCTTCACGCACAGGAAGCTCTTCAAAACTGAAACCGCTGACTGGCGTACCGTTCGCACCATAAGGTGTGCGCGCCAGGGTTTTCGGTAGTGTCAGTGCCACATAGCGGGATTCATCAGATGCGCGGAATGCATTCCAGGCCGCATACGCCGGTGCATCAAAACCGGCGGCAACCGGTTTGCCGTCCGCAAACTGTGTAAATGCCGGAAAATCAAACATAGTGTGACCGGCGGCGGCAACAAACGGCGCATGAGACGCACAGGCCACTTCGCCCATATAGCGCAGCAAAGCGACATCTTCTTCACCGTAGCCAAATTCAAAATCCCCGAGCAGTGTGCCGTAAGGCTGTCCTCCGGCAGTGCCGAATTCTGCCTGATACACCTGATTAAAAAATGGGCTGCGATCAATCGCCGGGGCATTTTCAAACTGTTGCAGCAGCTCTGTCTTGGTAAAATCAGCGAGACGGATTTTTAAATCTGCGCCGAGATCGCTGTTTTTCACTAATTTCTGCAAACCCAGCCAACTGCCTTCCAGCCGTCTGAAGTCCGGTGACATCATCACCTTTGATAGCTGCGCCGAAATTTTATTGTCGATCGCGGCAATCGCATTGCGCAGCGTGAGTGTCAGGTTTTTATCCCAACTCACCGTGCCTTCCATCGCCTGGCGTATCAGTGCCGTCATCAGTTCCCGTGCGGTATCCGGCGGGGTCTGGACGGTAGCCTGCAACGCGCGATCCAGAAAACTCAGCTCAGAAACAGTTTCCTCCCCGGCTGTCTGCGCCTGTAGTAACTCACTCATTGCCACTCTCCGTCACTGCCAGTTCTGACGAGAGCAATTCAAGTGCCTGCGTATTTTGTAATATCTCTTTGAGCAATTGCTCCAGATCACGGGAGCGGTCAGCTTTGCTGAGTAATGTTTTCAGTTGGTTACGGGTATCAACCAGGGATTTAAGCGGTGCTATCTGACCTACCAGATTTTCCGGATGAAAATCCGCCATTGACTGAAAACGCAGTTCTACCGGAAATTCACTACCATCGTCACACAAGGTGTTATCGACATTGAATGTCAGCTCCGGGCTAATCTGTGCCATCACATCATTAAAATTGTCTTTATCAATACCGGTAAACTCGCGGTCTTCCGGTGCGCATTTTTTATCTGCGGATTTATGACCGGAGAAATCCCCCACGACCCCCACCACAAAAGGCAATTCCCGGTTTTCTGATTCACCATTTGTTTCAACGTCATAGGTAATACTGACGCGGTTTTTGTTGACCCGTTTATGCTGCGCGTTAAGTGCCATATCACTCTCCCTTACGCGGTGGATAAAACGGGAAACCCGCAGGCTTCCCGCTCAGGTTTACTTCGCGCCGGACAATAATTTGCCCTGAGGCAGGTTGTAGGTCACGATACCGCCCTCTTTCAGCTCACCGCCTTCCAGTTCGTAGGCATGTTTCTGAGAAATTTCCACATAAGAAAAGGTGATCATTTCATGAGGCTGCGCACCGTCATAACCACTGACGTTGTAACCGATCAGCCGCGCATGAGAGAGTTTTATCTGGAAATACACTTTCGCACCTGAACCATCTGCTTCCGGTTTAGTGAACGCGATTTCCACTGTTTTGCCCTCTTTACCCGGGTTAAACAGGAATGAAAGCAGATCTTCTGATGCGCCATCAATCTGCTTCGCCACACTCACCGGCTGAATGGCAACCATTCCGGAATCGGCGTTATTGCCGTTACCGATATCCATTGCCACATTGCGTGAGCCGCCCCAGTTGTAGGAGTCCACTGCAAACCAGCCGGCTCCGTCCAGCCCGATAACCGTAGCGCCACCTTTAACATCTACACCATCAATCCGCATATAAATACTGGCCATAACTATCCTTATTATGTGTTGTAATTACCAGCGAAGCGCCGTATTACGGGCATCCGCCGATGAGTCCGGGTTTTCATCCACAGCCTTATCCCCTGCTGAACCCGGCTCATTACCAAGCTCAGGCAGTGTGGCCATTTGTATTTCATTTAGTCCGGTCAGCGAAAAAATCCTGTCCAGCAATGAACTGTTATCTTCCAGTAAAATTTCCTGCCAGAGTTCAGATAACGACATCTGACCCCAGCGGATAGATTTTTCCAGCAGATAGGAGAGCGGGCTGTGCGGCTCGCTCCGCCTGAAATAGAGCGAGATGTCACGTAACTGATGCAACGCCACATCCCGGTTATAGTGATTACGCTGACTTAGCGATTGTAAATCCGGAATATCCGGATGCGGTGCAGCCTGCGCCGGACGGGATTTTTTTGCGACAGTCTCCGGCTCTTTATCACACGGCAGCAGGCTTTCTTCCGCCGCTTTCACGGATAAAGGCAGCCCACAGGCGGTCATCACCGCCTGCCGGTAGTCAGTAAGTAAATGAATAAAAAAGCCGGGGAAAACATCAGTCATACTGTTTTGCGCCGCAAAGAACGGCACCAGTGGCTGCAAATGTGCCAGACAGGCAGAAAGCAAATCAATGCGCTGACGTGCCGCCGCGCGGGCATCAGATGTCAGTGTCGGGAAATCCGTTTTTTGGGCACGGCGCTGCTGTTGCAGATAGTGGTAATACGCTATGTCATCTGTGACCGGCAGCAGTAAAACCGCACTGTAAAACAGACAGCTTTCCGTCCCTGATCCCAGAAACAGTGCCAGCTCCTGCAATTTAATCTCTCCGGCACCGGCATCATCACAATGCTCAGGAGGAAGCAATTCCCAGTGCGCGGTTATCTGCTGCGAAAACCAGGACAGGCACAGTTCAAGCGCCTCAAGGGTCGGGTCCAGCAAGATCTGACTGTTGATAAACCAGCCGGTGAGACTTAAATCACGGGCGGTACAGCGTAGTACAGGGAAAAGGGCATCGGCGAGCGCAGCCTGATCACTGAGCATCATCTGCTGATGCAGCGCCCGGTCTTCCGCCTCTGTTTGCTGTAACAGCTTGCGTAATGAGGATTGTGCAATATTAAACAGGTTACGCAGCGGGCGGTACAGACTACTGTCTGCCTTTAAATAGCGCCCCTGTGACTGTGTTTCACTGATTGGCAGCAACAGTGCTTTGCGCTCATCCTGAGACAATTTCATTCGCTTCCCTTCGCCTTCCGCCTGTGTTTTCGGATGCAGAAAGTAAACCATACTTAAACGGGCATCACTGTCAGTCTTACGGGGGATTTTTTAGGTTTACGACGAAGAAGAGAGCAGAACATTGTGGCGGAGAGTTACTTATGATGCGTGTTTATTTTATCTCTTTAAAAGAGAAACAAAGATAACTAATCAGTGTGTAACGCTATTATTATTTATATATCCGATAATTATTCGTATTTTTATCGTAATTTTGTGATCAGATACTATTTATTTTTATTAAAAAAACGCGGCAGAATAAAAATAATGCATTGAGCTAATCGCTTATTCAGGACAACGCTCTGACGGCGGTGTAATTATCACCCGTTTTATTATTAATACGGCGGGTTATCATGAGCAATGTTATCGCGTTCACAAATACAGATACGAATCCCTGTATGCTGTGCGGAGCCTGTTGTGCCTGTTTCCGCGTCTCATTTTATCAGGGTGAAACAGATGTCACCGGCGGTGTGGTGCCGGTGGAAATGACAGAAAAAGTTAATGATTTCATTGCCTGCATGAAGGGAACAAACCAAAAACAGCCACGCTGCATCAAGCTTCAGGGCGAAATCGGGCAGAGTGTCGCGTGCAGTATTTATGCACAGCGTCCGTCAACCTGCCGTGAATTTGACCCGCTCCTGCCCGATGGTGAGCATAATGACGCCTGTGACCGCGCAAGAGCGGCGTATGGTCTGCCCCCGCTGATAACACCCTCTCATCATCATAATCATGCCGCCTGATGACACCGGTTTTGTACTAACGTTTTCGCCGCCGTTCTGTTGGCGATCACCAAACATTCGCCAATATTGAAAGGGTTGTTTCATGTCCATTTCCTGTGACCTAATCCACATTATTGCGGCTCTTTTTTATATTCAAAGCTGCCATCCCATTCAGGTAATTCAGCCGGAGGAAGAGGAACGATTTTATCAATATCAGGGAACGTGGCTGTTTCATCAGAAGCATCCATTTCTTTGACAATGGCTTTATAACGGGCAGAGCGTTCTGGATCGGGTTTAACGGCGAGATAATAGTAATCTTTTGGGGTTGTATTTTGTTTAAACGTATCAATGAGTATTGAAGCTGAGATTCTATGCCCATTTTTCGAAGCCAAATGAAAGTACTCCAATGCCGCGTCAAATCTTTTTTCCACACTCTTATAAAACATTGCTAATGTAAATGCAGCTTCTTTATTGCCTTGTTGAGCTGCACAATCAAGCATTTTTTTACCAATCTCAGGGCGATAAGCAGGGTTATCGCTATCAGATAAACGTTGAGCCAGGAAAATATCACCAATAACATATTGCCCCTCAGGGCTCCCTAAATCAGCCGCCTGGCGAAAATAAGCTAACGCTTTTGTGCGGTCAGCAGCTACGCCGTAGCCGGTATCAAGGTAGTGCCCCATTTGGTAATAACCATAGCTGATATTCAGCTTTGCCATTTTCCGGTTAATATCCCACGCCTCTTGGGCGGGACCTATTCCCGGCAATGGCGGCACTTTACCGTAGCTGATTAAATTACTTAAGTTCAGCATGGCTTTCGGGTGATTACGCTCCACCGCTTTACGGTATAGCTCACCTATTTGGGCGTAATCGCGTTTATATTTATCCACCTTTTCCAGCTCACGGGCTTGCTTGAACCAAATATCCGCTTCAGGGTCTATTGGCGGCAATGTGTCTTTTTCATAGACACAGGTAAAGGTTAAATCGGGTTCTGTTTTTTGCGTTATTGTGACTTCCTTTTTATCCTCGGGGTTGCAGCTGATAAGCAGCAATAACCCCCAAACCAGAACACTGTATTTAGACAGTCGGTGTGTGGTTAATTTAGTACAGGATAAAAAGATCATCATCATATTGATTATTGCCCCTCAGCCTGTTTTTTATATTCAAAGGTGCCATCCCACTCAGGTAATTCAGCGGGAGGAAGGGGAACAATTTTATCAATATCAGGGAACGTGGCGGTTTCATCAGAAGCATCCATTTCCTTGACAATGGCTTTATAACGGGCAGAGCGTTCTGGATCGGGTTTAACGGCGAGATAATAGTAATCTTTTGGTGTTGTATTTGGATCAAATACTTGATTTAGCCTGGATGCTGCGCTGCGTAACCCATTCTTTGTTGCTAATTGATAGTATTTTAACGTGGCTTCAAGATTATTTTCTACGTTAAAAGAGTATGTAGCTAAGCGACGAGCCGCTTCTCCATTACCTTGCAGTGATGCACAATCGAGTATTTTTTTACCGATCTCAGGATGATAAACGGGATTGTCGGCATCGGATAAACGCTGAGAAACGAAGATATTTCCAATTACGTATTGTGCCTCGGGGTTTCCTAAATCTGCTGCCTGGCGAAAGTAAGCTAAGGCTTTTGTGCGGTCTGCATTTACCCCGTAGCCGGTATCAAGATAATGCCCCATTTGGTAATAACCATAACTGATATTCAGTTTTGCCATTTTTTGAATAATATCCCACACTTCTTGGGCAGGACCCTTTCCCGGTAATGGTGGTACTTTTCTGTAACTGATTAAATTACTTAAGTTCAGCATGGCTTTCGGGTGATTACGCTCCGCAGCTTTGCGGTACAGCTCACCTATTTGAGCGTAATCGCGTTTATATTTATCCACCCTTTCCAGCTCACGCGCTTGTTTAAACCAAATATCAGCGTCGGGATCAACCGGTGGCAATGTATCTTTTTCATAGACACAGGTAAAAGTTAAATCTGGTTCTGCTTTTTGCGTTATTGTGACCTCCTTTTTATCCACCGGGTTGCAGCTGATAAGCAGCAATAACCCCCAAACCAGCACACTGTATTTAAACAGACTGTGAGTGAATGACTTGGTGCGGGATAAAAAAGTCATCATATTGATTATTGCCCCTCAGCCTGTTTTTTATATTCAAAGGTGCCATCCCACTCAGGTAATTCAGCGGGAGGAAGGGGAACAATTTTATCAATATCAGGGAAACAAGCGTCAGGGTTATTTCTAATTTCAGAAACTATAGCTTCATAACGGGCGGAACGTTCTATGTCAGGCTTAACTGCAAGGTAGAAGTAATCTTTTTGCGTTGTACTTAGTTTAAAAGTATCAGCTAATGTTGACGCTGACATTTTATTTCCATTTTGTGTTGCTAATTGGTAATGTTTTAGAGCTACCTCTAAATTATCGTCAACATTAACAGAGTACGTCGCTAAACGACGAGCCGCTTTCCCATTACCTTGTTGGGACGCACAACCGAGCATTTTTTTACCGATCTCAGGACGATAAGCAGGATTATCCGTATCGGATAAGCGCTGAGAAATGAAAATTTTTCCAATCACGTATTGGGCTTCAGGGCTCCCTAAATCCGCCGCCTGGCGAAAGTAGGCTAAGGCTTTCGTGCGGTCTGCATTTACCCCGTAGCCGGTATCAAGGTAGTGCCCCATTTGGTAATAACCATAACTAATATTCAGCTTTGCCATTTTCCGGTTAATATCCCACGCCTCTTGCGCGGGACCTATTCCCGGCAATGGCGGCACTTTACCGTAGCTGATTAAGTTACTTAAGTTCAGCATGGCTTTCGGGTGATTACGTTCTGCGGCTTTGCGGTAAAGTTCACCAATTTTGTTATAATCGCGTTTATATTTATCCACCTTTTCCAGCTCACGTGCTTGCTTGAACCAAATATCCGCTTCAGGGTCTATTGGCGGCAATGTGTCTTTTTCATAGATACAGGTAAAGGTTAAATCGGGTTCTGTTTTTTGCGTTATTGTGACTTCCTTTTTATCCTCGGGGTTGCAGCTGATAAGCAGCAATAACCCCCAAACCAGCACACTGTATTTAAACAGACTGTGAGTGAATGACTTGGTGCGGGATAAAAAGGTCATCATATTTATTATTGCCCCTCAACCTGTTTTTTATATTCAAAGCTGCCATCCCACTCAGGTAATTCAGCGGGAGGAAGGGGAACAATTTTATTAATATCAGGGAAACGAGCGTCAGGGTTATTTCTAATTTCAGAAACTATAGCTTCATAACGGGCGGAACGTTCTATGTCAGGCTTAACTGCAAGGTAGAAGTAATCTTTTTGTGTTGTACTTAGTTTAAAAGTATCAGCTAATGTTGACGCTGACATTTTATTTCCATTTTGTGTTGCTAATTGGTAATGTTTTAGAGCTACCTCTAAATTATCGTCAACATTAACAGAGTACGTCGCTAAACGACGAGCCGCTTCCCCATTACCTTGTTGGGACGCACAACCGAGCATTTTTTTACCGATCTCAGGACGATAAGCAGGATTATCCGTATCGGATAAGCGCTGAGAAATGAAAATTTTTCCAATCACGTATTGTGCTTCAGGGCTGCCTAAATCTGCTGCCTGGCGAAAATACGCTAACGCTTTTGTGCGATCAGCAGCTACGCCATAGCCGGTATCGAGGTAGTGCCCCATTTAGTAATAACCATAACTGATATTCAGTTTTGCCATTTTTTGAATAATATCCCACACTTCTTGGGCAGGACCTATTCCCGGCAATGGCAGCACTTTACCGTAGCTGATTAAGTTACTGAGGTTGAGCATGGCTTTCGGGTGATTACGCTCCGCAGCTTTGCGGTACAGTTCACCAATTTTTGCGTAGTCCCGTTTATATTTATCCACCTTTTCCAGCTCACGTGCTTGCTTGAACCAAATATTCTCTTCAGGGTCTATTGGCGGCAATGTGTCTTTTTCATAGACACAGGTAAAGGTTAAATCGGGTTCTGTTTTTTGAGTTATTGTTATTTCTTTTTTATCCACCGGGTTGCAGCTGATAAGCAGCAATAACCCCCAAACCAGCACACTGTATTTAAACAGGCGGTGTGTGATTAATTTAGTACAGGATAAAAAGGTCATCATCATATTGATTATTGCCCCTCAGCCTGTTTTTTATATTCAAAGGTGCCATCCCACTCAGGTAATTCAGCGGGAGGAAGGGGAACAATTTTATCAATATCAGGGAAACGGGCGTCAGGGTTATTTCTAATTTCAGAAACTATAGCTTCATAACGGGTAGATCGCTCTATATCTGGCTTAACTGCAAGATAATAGTAGTCTTTTGAGGTGGTATTTGGAAAAAACGCTTGATTTAGAATTGATGTAGCGCTTCGTGACCCATTCAGCGCTGACAATTGATAATACTCTAGTGCAATCTCAAAATTATTATCAACATTTATTGAATATGTAGCTAGCCTATATGCTGCATCAGCATGTCCTTGTCGGGTTGCACAATTTAGCATGGCTTTACCAATTTCAGGGTGATACACAGGATTTTTCTTATCGGATACACGCTTAGAAATAAAAATATTACCGATTATATACTGAGCCTCAGGGCTCCCTAAATCCGCGGCCTGGCGAAAATATGTCAGAGCTTTGGTACGGTCAGCAGCTACGCCATAGCCGGTATCGAGGTAGTGCCCCATTTGGTAATAACCATAGCTGATATTCAATTTTGCCATTTTTCGGTTAATATCCCACGCCTCTTGCGCGGGACCTATTTCCGGCAATGGCGGTACTTTTCCATAGCTGATTAAGTTACTGAGATTGAGCATGGCTTTCGGGTGATTACGCTCCGCCGCTTTACGGTATAGCTCACCAATTTTGGCATAATCACGTTTATATTTATCCACCTTTTCCAGCTCACGGGCTTGTTTAAACCAAATATCAGCTTCAGGGTCAATGGAGGGCAATGTGTCTTTTTCATAGACACAGGTAAAGGTTAAATCGGGTTCTGTTTTTTGAGTCACAGTGACTTCCTTTTTGTCCGTTGGCTTACAACTTATCAGCAAGATAATACCCAATAATAATGCAATATTTATCCGTATTTTCATGGGTCAATCCGAATTTTTTAGACTAATGGTTTTATCTTCAAAAGGAATTAATGAGCTGACCGGAAATTCGTCATCATCCTTTTTACCCTTATTCTGACGGATGATATCAATCCATGTTTCAAACTCTTTTGTTAAATTCGAAGAAACACTTCCCGTCCGTTTATGCAATCCCCACAGCTTTTCTCTTAATGGCTTCACTATCGGAAAATCATCCGTATCCTGTAATATCACTGCAATCTCACTATCAAATGCCATACTGCGTAAGTTGATATTGGCAGAACCCTGAATTAAAAAGGTATCG
>NZ_CBCPJD010000020.1:0-80349 GCF_965118875.1 Morganella psychrotolerans | reverse complement strand
GTTGTTATGGACAGACAGAGTGTAGTGACCGCGCAAGAGCGGCTTATGGTCTGCCACCGCGGATAACTCATGATCATGCCGCCTGATGACACCGGTTTTGTACTAACGTTTTCGCCGCCGTTCGGGTAGGATAAAATAATCAAAACCTGAAAAAGAAGGATAAAGCAGATGAGCGATTATGCACAGAGCGTTGCTGCCGTGGAAAAAGCGATTGAGAGCAACAGTATCACTGAAATGAATAAATTAATGATCAGTCTGGGTGACACTAACCCGCTGCCGTACGAACAGCGTTATGAACTGCAACAACGTCTGCGCCAGGCGATTATGGATCACGGAAAAGTACATCACTAGTTAATGTATATTCTGTGCCGGATATTATACAAAATAATCATCCGGCGCAGAGTGTCATGTTAAAACACCTCCCGCACGCATCATCATTATTTAATGTAGCTGTATTTCCTTTGTCACATATCATTATCAGGATGACGGGTCTGCCTGAAACCGAGCCATTCGGACATATCATTCTTATTTATAACAAAATAATCTTATTCATTTTTTTGATAATCCATTCAAATACGACCCATAATACAATGAAATATAATCAAAAATAAAAAAAAGAACCTAATATTATGATGGCGAAAAAATCCACGCATTCCCTATGGAGAATAAGGGGAAATGAGAATATGATGAAGATGTTTCACTGACGTGATTATTTACCGTCAGGTTTCCTGTTCTGCTTATTCCGAAACATGGATAAGTTAATTTTTGCCAATGCACCTCCCCGACAGTGATATATACTCAACGTCATTCAGGATGCAGGCAGGCGGCAAGGGAAGATAGACCGGGAGCATACATTAGTATGTGACCAGGCTGGCTTACCGCCGCCAACGAACCTGCAGTTTGAATGAATAAGAGTATACACCGGGCGGAAATATGTTTTGGATTATGTTCTCTTGCACAGAACACCGGCAGAGCCTGTAAGGAATACCTATGGAAGTATCAGATTATTCACCGTTGCGAAGTTATTACGCGTACATCCGCAAATTTATTGTTTCACCTGCGACGATGGGGACAATTGCGCCCTCATCCCGCTGGTTGTGCCGCGCAATGGTTCGTCATGTTAACTGGGCAGACACACAGAGTTTTGCTGAACTGGGTGCCGGAACCGGCGTTATCACCCGCCAGATTCTGGAACAGATGAACCCGCAGGCAAACCTGGATGCCTATGAAATTGACCCGTATTTTGTCAGTCTGCTGAATAAATTTCAGGATGACCGGCTGGGTATTTTTTCAGATTCCGCAGAAAAACTGAGCCGTCCGTATAATGTTATTTTTTCTGGTCTGCCGTTTCTCTCGATCGATCGCCGTACCGGATTGCGTATTCTGAAAGCGGTCCGCGATAATATTGAAGTCAGTGACGGGCAGTTTATTCTGTTTCAGTACACCACTAAATTTGAAAAATACCTGCACCGCTACTTTCATTTTCGCAAAGAGCGTGTGTTATTTAATGTGCCTCCGGCGTGGGTGTATATCTGTACGCCGAAAAAACGTCAGATTAATCATTAAGTTCCCGCTATACCCCGGACGCGCCGGGGTATATCTGCTTTTCTGCCCGACTTCCCCTGATAGTTCTTTAAGATACGGCATTATTATCTTTATACAGAAAACTATTATGTTAATTATCGAACCGGCACGACCGGCACAATTTCCCCGTCTGCTGGCTGTCTGGGGATCATCCGTTCGTGCAACCCATCATTTTTTACGGGAAGAGAATATCAGTACGCTGCGTCCTCTGCTGCTGAACACCTACCTGCCAAACCTGCGGGTGGATGTGGCATGTGACGAAAACGGCACAATTTACGGCTTTCTCGGTACCGCTGAAAACCGCATTGAAATGTTATTTGTCGATGCGGATACCAGAGGAAAAGGCGTCGGGAAATTACTGGTAAAATATGCTGTTGAGCAATTACAGGCTGATGAACTGGATGTCAATGAGCAAAACCCGCAGGGCGTGGGGTTTTACCTGCACATGGGATTTGAACAAACCGGACGTTCTGAGTTGGATGGTGAGGGAAATCCGTTCCCGCTGCTGCACATGAAATACCGGCGCTGAGCAGCGGGAGCAGGTTGTTGCGCTAATGGTCAGCCAAAAACACCGGTTGAGAGATAGCGATCTCCGCGATCACAAATAATTGCCACAATCACGGATCCGGGCTGTGTTTGTGCAATCTTCAGCGCACCGGCAACCGCCCCGCCGGAACTTACGCCACAGAAAATCCCCTCCTGCTGCGCTAACTGCCGCATAGTGCTTTCCGCTTCCTGCTGAGTGATATCCAGAATATCATCAACCAGTTGTGGCTGAAAAATACCGGGCAGATAACCCGGTGACCAGCGGCGGATCCCCGGGATTTGACTGTTTTCTGCCGGTTGCAGCCCGGTAATATTCACCTGTGGTGCGACTTCTTTCAGGTAACGACCCACGCCGCTGATAGTCCCGGTGGTGCCCATTGCAGACACAAAATGAGTGATGCGCCCGTCTGTCTGCTGCCAGATTTCCGGTCCGGTTGTCTGATAATGTGCCAGCGGATTATCCGGGTTATTGAATTGATCAAGCACATAACCTTCACCTGCCGCTGCCATCTGCTGTGCGAGATCCCGTGCCCCTTCCATACCCTGCGCCCGGCTGACCAGCACCAGTTCCGCGCCGTAAGCACGCATTGCCGCCTGCCGCTCAGCACTCATGTTTTCCGGCATCAGCAGCTTTAATTTGTAGCCTCTTACCGCCGCGATCATTGCCAGCGCAATCCCGGTATTCCCGCTGGTGGCCTCTATCAGGGTATCTCCCGGGCGGATCTCTCCGCGCTGCTCTGCGCCCTCAATCATGCTTTTTGCCGCGCGATCTTTTACTGAACCGCCGGGGTTATTACCCTCTGTTTTAACCAGGATTTCTGCCCCGGTGCCCTCACTCAGCCGGGCGAGCCGGATAAGCGGGGTATTGCCAATTACATTACTGATCGATGCCACGTTTTTCTGCCTCTGAATAAGTAAGCTCAAACCATACTGCCACAGCCCCGGTCATGTCACCGGATTTATTATCATGTCTGGAAAATAGCAGCCGGTGTCTGACCTGTCAGTTCATCATCCCCGCGAAATACCCGGACACTCTGCGCCGTCAGCCAGACTGCCTTCCCGCTGATAACCTCCGGGGCATCCTGCGGTAAAATAACCGTAATCTCATGCCCGGCGGCAGCCGTAGTCACCATCACTTTGCGATAGTGTCCGTATGAACGGACAGAAGACACCTGAGCTGCAAAGCTGCCCGGTGAGAAAACAGGACTCAGCGTCAGCGCCCACGGGCGCACAAACACAGTTACCCTTCCGGGTTCTGCCATGAGACTGACCGGCTGGTTTACCCCGGCAATCTGTAAGATGCCGCTGTCGCTGATTTCACCGTTCAGGGTATTCACCTGCCCGAGAAACTCGGTCACAAAACGGTTTTCTGTATTTTCCTGCAAGGTGTCCGGCGCGGCAACGTGCTCAATCTGCCCGTTATGCATCACCACAACGCGGTCGGCCACCTCAAGAGCTTCATCCTGATCATGGGTGACAAAAACAGCGGTAAAACGCAGTGACTGATGGAGTTGACGCAACCAGCGGCGCAGTTCAATTCTGACTTGCGTATCCAGCGCACCAAACGGCTCGTCCAGCAGCAGAATACGCGGCTCTGCCGCTAATGCACGCGCGAGCGCCACGCGCTGTTGCTGCCCGCCTGAAAGCTGTGCGGGATAGCGCTGAGCCAGATGCGGTAACTGTATTTTTTCCAGCAGAGCAGTTACTTTTTCATGGATCACTTTTTTTGACGGGCGGTTTTTACGCGGTAAAACCGTCAGACCGAATGCGATATTGTCAAAAACAGTCATGTGGCGGAACAGCGCATAGTGCTGAAAAACAAACCCGGCGCGCCGCTCTCCGGCAGGCAGATGCGAGACTTCCTCCCCGCCGATATAAAGCTGCCCCCGGGTGTGTGGTGTCAATCCGGCAATAATGCGCAGTAATGTAGTTTTGCCCGAACCGGAGGGTCCGAGCAGTGCCACTATCTCGCCGTCAGCGACTGAGAGCGAGATATCACGCAGTACCGGGTCTGCGCCGAAATGGTGAGTAAGGTTAGTAATTTCAATGTTCATAATGTCTCCCGGACAACTCCCGCCGTACCAGATACCAGGACACACCGTGCCGGATAAACAGTGTCACCACGGCCATCAACGCCAGCAATCCTGCGGCAGTAAATGCCGCGACAGTCTGATAATCCTGATGTAAGAGTTCCACCTGTAACGGCAGGGTGAATGTTTCACCGCGAATAGCACCGGATACCACAGACACCGCACCGAATTCACCGATCGCCCGCGCATTGGTGAGGATCACACCGTAAAACAACGGCCAGCGGATATTGGGTAAGGTAATGCGCCACCAAATCTGGTGTGCCGACGCACCGAGCAGCACCGCCGCCTCTTCTTCCTGCGTGCCCTGACTGAGCATCACCGGCACCAGTTCCCGCACCACATAAGGACAGGTGACAAATATTGTCACCAGCACAATGCCCGGTAGCGCAAACATAATCTGTGTATTAAAGTCATCTTCAAAAAAGCTGCCCAGCCAGCCATTTGCGCCATACAGTAATAAATAGAGCAAACCGGCGATAACAGGTGACACCGCAAACGGTAAATCTGCCAGCGTCAGTAACAGCTGACGGCCGGGAAAGCGAAAACGGGTAACAAGCCACGCCAGCAGTGTGCCGAAAACCAGGTTTACCGGCACGGTGATCAGCGCGACAATCAAAGTCAGCCAGATAGCGTGCTGTGTATCCGCCTCACCCAGTGCCTTCAGGACACCGGCAATACCATCAGACAATGCCGTCACAAAAATCCAGCCCAGCGGAATAATTAAGATCCCGAGTGTGAGCAGTATCCCGGCGGCAATCAGCAACCATTTTTGCCACGCAAAACGCGGGCGGCGACGTAAATTATCAGCCATGTGACCCGCCTGTCCGCAACCCGACACGGCTCTGAATAATATTGACGGTAAGAAGCAATACCAGCGATGCCATCAGAATAACGGATGCAATCGCGGTGGCGGCAGGGAAATCAAATTCCTGTAAACGGACAAAAATCAAAAATGAAACCACTTCTGTTTTCCATGCCAGATTGCCGGCAATAAAAATCACTGCACCAAACTCGCCCAGGCTGCGGGTAAAGGACAAAACAGTTCCTGCCAGCGCCGCAGGGGCAATTTCCGGCCATATAACACGGTAAAAAATTTGCAGGCGGGATGCGCCCAGGGTTTCTGCCGCCTCTTCATACTCAGGTTTCAGGGATTCCAGTACCGGCTGTGCCGTACGGACCACAAACGGGATGCTGGTAAATGCCATGGCGACCGCAATTCCCACCCAGGTATTCACGACCGTGATCTCAAAAGAGTGGAAAAAACGCCCGTACCAGCCATCCGGGGCAAAGAGTGTGGCGAGAGTCAGCCCCGCCACTGCCGTGGGTAAGGCAAAGGGCAGATCCATCAGCCCGTCCAGAATACGGCGGCCGGGAAAACGGTAACGCGTTAGTATCCACGCCATCAGTATGCCGAAAACGGCATTGAACAAACTGGCGGCCAATGCAGCTTTCAAAGTCACACCATAGGCGGCGACCACCTGTGGGCTGGTGATCACATTCCAGTACTGCGACCAGCTCATTTGCGCCAGTTGCATCACCAGCGCAGTCAGGGGAAGCAATAAAATCAGCCCGGTATAGAGCAGTGTAAAGCCGAGAGAAAGCCCGAAACCCGGTAAAACCCGCCGCGGCATGTCAGCGGCCTTGTGCCATCAGCGTATCGAATTCACCACCTGAATTAAACCGTGTTTCCATCACCTGTGCCCAGGGACCGAACTGCGTTTCAACACGAAACAACCTGACCGGCGGGAAGCGCGCTTTGTTTGCCGCCATAATTCCCGCATCTGTCACACGGTAGTTAAACTGTGTCATTTTTTCCTGCGCTGCCGGGCTGTATAAAAAGGCCAGATAGGCATCCGCAACTGCCTGTGTGCCGTTGCGTTCTGTGTTTTTATCTATGCGGGCAACCGGAAACTCCGCCAGGATATTAAACGGCGGCACGATGACATCATAATCATCTTCGCCATATTCACGGCGTATATTATTTACTTCAGATTCAAAGCTTATCAGCACATCACCCAGCCCGCGTTCAATAAATGACGTGGTCGCTCCCCGCCCGCCGGTATCAAATACCGCCACATGACTGAGAAATGTTGCCATCTGCTTTGTGGTTTCCGGGCTGTTTTTTCCGTTTTTCTGCTGCCAGAAGCCTTCTGCCGCCAGGTAGGTGTAACGCCCGTTGCCGGAGGTTTTCGGATTAGGAAAGACAATTTTCACATCATTACGCAGCAGAGAATCCCAGTCCGTTATCTGCTTCGGGTTTCCCTTGCGCACCAGAAATGCCATGGTGGAATAATAAGGCGAGCTGTTATTCGCCAGGCGGGACTGCCAGTCCGCCGCAAGCAGTTGCCCTTTATCATGCAGCACCTGAACATCGGTGACCTGGTTGTATGTCACCACATCCGCCCGCAGGCCCTGCAAAATCGCCAGTGCCTGTTTTGAGGAGCCGCCGTGAGACTGGCGGATAGTCAGAGGATCATCCGGATGCGCCGCATTCCACTGTTTTTCAAACAGCGGATTCAGCTCAGTAAACAGTTCGCGGGCAATATCATAGGAGCTGTTCAGCAGTTGTGCGGCACTGGTTGCCCCGCTCCACAGCGTGGCCAGTATCAGCAAACCGGCGGGTAATACCGTTTTCGGGAACTGCTTCACGGCGACATTCCTTATTGTGATGACAAGTACGGATTACTCTAGCCAGTTTGTATATAGCAGGATAGTGAATATAGCTGTTTTCTTATATCAATATGGAATGATATATAGTGATTTTTTTATCCGGACAGTCATGCATCCATATGTTTCTTCTCTTCTTCCTGAGCGGATGTTTTCTCTTTGTACTGACACTTGTTATGCGAACCATGACCCCGGTGCATAAAAAAGTGCATCCGCGGGCAGTTAAGCAGCATCAGAATATACCCTTATTCATTCAGACTGCAGGTGCGTTGGCCGCACTCAGCCCGCCGGGTCACATACTGATGTATGCTCTCCGGGGGAAGGTACAGCGGAATAGTGTCATTTAACCTTTATATTTGTAAGGATAAAAATTATGTCAGTGGCTATTTCAGATTATTAATAAAACAGAAAATCAGGTATACCGGCGATAACGGGCAGAGAAATAAAAAGCGTCCGCGCCATGAATGGCGCGGACGAGCTTACACGGATGTATTTACAACGCCTTCAGCTGTTCCAGAGACGGTGCATAATAGTAAGCGCCGGTTTTTGGTTTACTGAAACGCAGTAGATCATCCACTTTGCCGTCTGTTTCACCGAACATATTCAGAAGTTGCTGTTCAATGTTATGCAGACGGGCGCAATAGGCGATAAAAAACAGCCCGTGCTCACCGCTTGCTGTGCCGTATGGCAGGCTCTGGCGCAGAATAGCAAGTTCTTCACCCTCTTCTTCGATGACCACGCGGGAGACGTGAGAGGTAACATTGCGCACCTCTTCATCCAGCTCCGTGCTGTCTGCTTTGGTGCGCCCAATCATTTTTTCCTGTTGCTCTTGTGTGAAGCGCGTCCATTTATTCAGACTGTGTGCCCAGCGCTGAGTCAGGACATAACTGCCGCCTTCATCTTCCCCTTCAGGGATCAGCGCAACATCCGGGCGCTCTTCACCGGCCGGGTTTTCTGTCCCGTCAATAAAGCCGCTCAGATCGCGATCTTCTGTCCAGCGGAAACCGTGGGTTTCGCCCTGAATCTCAACAGCGTCACTGAATGCGGTAACCGCCGCCTGTGCCAGCGAAAAATTAATATCATGGCGCTGCGAATGAATGTGGATCAGGAGATCACACTGTGTGGCCGGTGCCAGACCGCGTCCCAGTTCACGGAAGTTTTTCAGTTCCGGGGCACTGCTGGTGCTGCTCAACTCGCGCCACACATCATGCCCGAATGCGACAGTTGCACCCGGTTGATCAGAGGGAAACTGTGTCTGTAATTTTTTCAGTGCAGCCAGAAAAACCTGACATCCGGTCCGGATTGCGGATTTATCGCCTTTTGTGGTGGCTTCAATAAAAATACCGAAACGACAATGTTCCGGCAGGATACCGCTTTGTGCTTGTGCCATGTAGCTTCCTTTGCTCGTAAGTCAAATCACGAAATTGCCTTATCATAAATCACTGATGATAAATTACTTTGCTATTCCGCAAGTTCACTCATTATTCCGGGTTATTTATTCGCCCAGACCATATGGCTGACGGTCCAGCTTTTCAGAATATCGTCAGACGGCATCAACGTCTCAGGACCAAACCAGATCCCGCGGAAGACATAGGACACGCGCTTACTTTGTGGTGCGGTACAGATAACCTGTGCGCTGTCGTCAAATTCAGTTGTCAGCGCACAGGCTCCGGCGGCGGCCTGCGGGTAAATGTCTGAAAACAGAGTACCTGCGGCGGTATCCCACTCAGTGGAAATACCAGGATCACTGACAACAATGCGCTGAACCGTGCCATTTTCCGGTCCGGAAAGGCGGATCAGTGTTTTCCCGTCTTTGCGGCCTTCAAAGATTTTCACAATATCGCCCTGCTCTGTCTGCATTCCGCTGCGCAGGGTGTAATTATCCTCCAGCCCGTGGTTTATCGCTGTTTCTGTCATCAATGTGTTACTGTTCACACCACCGACCCCTTGTGCTGTCAAAGTCAGACTGCTGCCGCTGAACCAGCTCACCGGCGATAACGATGACCATGAAAACGAACTGCACCCGTTCAGCATAAGTACGGCACCGGCGGCGACCGCCAGTTTCATTGCCTGATAACGCCTCATTCCTTTACTCCTTTGTTTTCAGTACAGGTATCTGACTCCGGAATTGCCAAAACATTCATTCTGAATTTTTACATCAGATCTTTTTAACAAAATGCGTATTTTTACTGATTCTGTAAATTATCATTTCCTATAAGATATCTCCTATTGCACAATAAAAGACAAAACCGGCGAACTGATTTATTATGGCAAAATGACTTATATAAAACCGTCTTTTTACCTGATTTCCGCGTTATTACTTGCGGGTGTTTTATCGCATCGTGATGCGGTCGCTCTGCCGTCTTTTTCTGCCTATGAATACCACCAGAGTACAGTAAAGTGTGACGTACCTCAGCGTTTTATGGTAAAACAACTGCCATATCTCAAAGACAACAGCCGCGTCATTCTGGAAGGTAATATTCAGACACAGCTGGATCCTGAACATTATCTTTTTGCTGATTACAGTGGTGTGGTCGAAATAAAAATTTCAGCTGCATTATGGGGAAAAACCATCATCACACCTTATGATACAGTTCGTATTGAGGGGGAAATGGAGAAAGACCGCCACTCCATTATGATCATGGCAGACAATATAGATGTGGTGAAAAACCCGGCCTGACGTTAATATTCCGGGTCTGTAATCAAACGTTTGCTGTATGTCAGACTGTCCTGCAGACACTCATCATAAGCCAGTTTATCAAACATACTCAGTGTCGCTGTATTATCGTCCGGGATAGTCACCAGCAGTTGCGGGCATCCGCGCGCCAGAAGTTTTTTTTCCAGCCGGGTTATCATCGCATTAGCAATACCGCGCCCCTGAAATTCCGGATGAACCGCCAGATAATAGGCATAACCCCGGTAACCGTCATAACCGCCCAACAGCGTGCCCACCACTTCCCCGGTGACTTCTGCCACCAGAAACAGCGCAGGATCGTGTGCCATTTTCCGTTCAATTACAGTTTCCGGATCATCCGGTGGTGTGACCATATCACAACGTTCCCAGAGTGCAGTGACCTCTTCAAAGTCACTTTGCTCAAATGTGCGGATTTCCATACTGTCACCTGTTTGCCGGTTTAGCTGCCCGTAATCCCCGGCGGGGAACGGGGATCGGTATCTTATAAAAACAAAATGATATACTAAAGTTTATGCGTAGCTCAATGGGCATTATGTTATGAATACCCCGGATAGTAACAGTGTTAATGATTTTTTCCTCAATTTGCAGGATTCTCTCTGCCGTCAGTTAGCCGAATGTGACGGCGGTGCTGTATTTACCGAAGATGTATGGCAACGGGAAAACGGCGGCGGCGGCGGCCGCAGCCGTGTACTGAAATCCGGCGCATTATTTGAACAGGCCGGTGTTAATTTTTCACATGTCCGTGGTGATAATCTGCCGCCTTCCGCCAGCGCACACCGACCTGAACTGGCAGGCTGTCATTATCAGGCGATGGGTGTCTCTCTGGTGTTGCATCCGCATAATCCTTATGTACCTACGGCTCATGCCAATGTGCGTTTTTTCGTGGCGGAGAAAGACGGTTGTGAGCCGGTATGGTGGTTTGGCGGCGGGTTTGACCTCACGCCGTTCTATCCGTTTGAAGAAGATGCGGTTCACTGGCACACCGTCGCAAAAGAGCTGTGTCGTCCGCTGGGTGAAGAGGGCTATCCCCGCTATAAAAAATGGTGTGATGACTATTTTTATCTGAAACACCGTCATGAAGCACGGGGCATCGGCGGTCTGTTTTTTGATGATCTGAATGAACCGGATTTCGCGAGCAGTTTTACATTCACCCGTGCCGTAGGTAACGGCTTTACGCAGGCTTACCTGCCGATTGTACAAAAGCGACGGGACATGCCGTACGGCGGGCGTGAGCGGCAGTTTCAGTTATACCGGCGCGGACGATATGCCGAATTCAATCTGGTGTGGGATCGCGGGACATTATTCGGATTACAGAGCGGCGGGCGAACAGAGTCAATTTTGATGTCAATGCCGCCGCTTGCGCGCTGGGAATATGATTATCAGCCGGATGAAAATTCGCCGGAAGCAGCACTGACACGGGATTTTCTGATTGCCCGTGACTGGGTCTGACCTGACAGACAAGCGCAGTACACTGAGTAAAAAGCAGGCTGATAGTCTGCTGCGGTGAGTAGTTTTCTGCACAAAAATAGCGTTTCCAATCACACGAGGATACGCTATGTCCATAAATACACATCGCCCCAATTACTCTTTTTTGCCGCCCTGGATCCTGAAAAACCGAATGGATCATGATAATAATCATGAAGAAACCCTGCTCTGTTATCAGCACATTCAGTTGTTGCTGGGTGAACACCAGTGCTCTGATAAAACTACCTCGCCAGAGGCAATTTATCACGCTGAAAAAGTCGCGGTAAAAAATCAGCCGGCCGCTCACCGCCGTGTTATTCATCTCAAAAACCTGACAGCTGTTCCCGATCTTTATTACCGCGAAGATAAAAAAGCAAAAAATGATCAGTACATTTCTGTCATCAAAAGTGATGCTGATACTGACAATATGTTTGAATATCTTGAGATAATTTATACTTTTTTTTCCGATATCTTTAATTATGAATCCTTTGATAACCATAATGCGACAATGTCCGCAATGACCCATTACGGCAGGGGGTACTGCAACGCATTCTGGAACGGCATGCATCTTGTCTTTGGTGCGGGCGATCTCACCACCAGCAATGCTCCCCTGTTTCTGAGTTTCGCCCAGCTCGATATTGCCACCCATGAATACGGCCATGCGGTGATTGACCACCTCTCCCCGCTGACGTACAGCCGGCAATCCGGCGCACTGAATGAATCCATTTGTGATGTATTTACTGTCATACTCGGACATTATCAACAGCAACACAGCAGCGACCGGGGGGACTGGCATATCGGGCGGACATTATTCACAAAAAGCAGCGGTATTAAAGCATTACGCTCTCTTTCTGCCCCCGGAAGTGCCTATAACCACCCGGTTATCGGAAGAGACAAGCAAGTCTCACACATGCGTGACTATATTGAACTGCCCAATAATGCTCAAAATGACAATGGCGGTGTCCACCGTTATTCAGGAATACCCAACCATGCTTTTTATCATTTTGCCACCGCACTGGGAGGCTATAGCTGGGAAGTCGCCGGACAAATCTGGTTTGATACTCTGAGCAACGCAAACCTGCCACCGGAGTGTGATTTTCTGACGTTTGCACGCGAAACAGTACTGATTGCACAGAATAACTACGGTGATGATGTTGCCGGCATTTTGCTCAATGCCTGGGATGCTGTGGGACTGAACCCGGAGATATAAAAAAACACAAAAAAAAACCCGCATTTCTGTGCGGGTTTTTCAGGGTTTTCAACAGGGGGCAGATTAATGCCCTTTCTTAATGTGTGACAGCAGACGTTTACGTTTACGCAACTGGCTTGCCGTCAGGGTATTCTTTTTATCCGCAAACGGGTTCTCACCCTCTTTAAACTGAATGCGGATAGGCGTACCCATCACTTTCAGCGACTGGCGGAAATAATTCATCAGATAGCGTTTGTAGCCATCCGGCAAATCACTGACCTGATTACCGTGGATCACGATAATAGGCGGGTTATATCCCCCGGCATGCGCATATTTCAGTTTCACGCGTCGTCCGCGGACAAGCGGCGGCTGGTGATCATCTTCCGCCATTTTCATGATGCGGGTGACTAACGCGGTACTGACACGACGGGTTGCGCAATCATACGCTTCCTGTACAGAGTCAAATAAATTACCGACACCACTGCCGTGCAGTGCTGAAATAAAGTGAATACGGGCAAAATCCACAAAACCCAGACGCAGTTCCAGCATATCTTTAACATGGTCACGATCTTCCGTGCTCATGCCGTCCCATTTATTGACAGCAAGCACCAGAGAACGACCGGCATTCAGGATAAAGCCCAGCAGAGACAGATCCTGGTCTGAAATCCCTTCACGGGCATCAATAACCAGTAATACCACGTTGGCATCTTCAATCGCTTTCAGTGTTTTGATAACAGAGAATTTTTCAACTGTTTCAGTTACTTTTCCGCGTTTACGTACACCGGCGGTATCAATAAGAACATACTCGCGGCCATCACGCTCCATCGGAATATAGATACTGTCACGCGTGGTGCCCGGCATATCAAATACCACCACGCGATCTTCACCGAGAATACGGTTGGTCAGCGTGGATTTCCCGACATTAGGACGCCCGACAATCGCCAGCTTAATCGGCTGATCAATCGGGTTGAAGTTATCATCTTCTTCCAGCTTCGCTTCAGCGGCTTCTGTTTCCGCTTCCTGCTCTGCCCAATAGGCAGCGTTTGCTTCTTCTTCCGTTAATTCACGCCCGTCTTCACTTTCCGGCTCACCATAAAACGGGATCAGTGAACGGCTGATTAACTGGTTTACACCACGACCATGTGATGCGGCAATCGGCATAACCTCGCCCAGACCCAGGCTGTAGAATTCACCCAGCGCCTGATCCTGATCGATACCATCAATTTTATTTGCCACAGCAAACGTCGTTTTGTTATCACGACTGCGCAGATGCTTGGCGATCGCCATATCCGCCGGCATCATACCGGCGCGGGCATCAACCAGAAACAGCACAATATCCGCTTCTTCAATCGCTAATAACGATTGCGCCGCCATGTGTGTTTCAATGCCTTCTTCCGCACCGTCAATACCACCGGTATCAATAATAATAAATTCCTGCCCGTCAACTTCTGCGCGACCGTATTTACGATCCCGCGTCAGGCCGGGAAAATCAGCAACCAACGCATCGCGCGTACGCGTTAAGCGGTTGAATAACGTGGACTTCCCTACATTGGGGCGTCCGACCAGAGCAACGACAGGTACCATGCTTTTACTGCCTCATAACACTGAAAAATCCCCTGACGTATGCAGGAGATTAAAGACGAAACGGCTCCTGTCATTCAGGAGCCGTCAATGGATCCCCTCAGCGGGATTACTGACCCCCTGAGGTTACACCGGTAACAGAGTATCTCTGTCAGCGGCGGAGCAGATACAGACGACCATTACGGGTCTGTACCATCAGTTTATCACCGGCAATTGACGGACGGGCGAAAATGCCGGAGCTGTCCAGTTTATTTTGTGCAACAAACTGTCCGGTGCTGGTATCTAACCAGTGGAGATAGCCTTCGCCATCACCGGTCACCAGATAACCATTAAAGACTTCAGGCGCAGAAAGGTTGCGGTGCTGCAATTTATCCTGTGACCACAATGTTACTCCGTCCGCTGCGCGGATAGCATAAACATTGTCATTCTGGTCAATAATATAAAGCGATTCACCATCCAGCACCATTTCATTTACTGAGCCGAAATCGCGTTTCCACAAAATCTGACCACTGCGCATATCCATGGAGACAAGATTACCATTATACGCGATAGCGTAAACACGGCCATCCGCAATAATTGGTGTCATATCCACATCATTCAGACGACTGATTTCAGTGGTGCCGGTTGTCATAGAAATCCGCTGTTGCCAGATTAACTGACCCTGTTTCAGCATAACCGCACTGACGCGTCCGTTATCACCGCCGACAATCGCCGCACCGGTGGAGATTGCCGGAGCAGATTCACCACGGACAGACAAGCTTGGCGTATCCAGATTCAGGCTCCAGCGGGATTCGCCGGATGCCGCATCAAATGCCTGTAACAGACCGTTTCCGGTATGTACCAGCACCAGACCATCACTGACAACCGGACGGGAAAGCACTTCACCGCCGGCATTTTGTGTCCAGGCAAGCTCACCGTTATTGGTGCTCAGTGCAATCAGTGCACCACGCTCTGTACCGACATAAACATGTTCACCGGAAACGGTCAGACCGCCGGACAACATCGCCGAAAGATTAGATGACAAAAAGCCGGTTTTTTCTGCCAGATCGACTGACCAGATTTCAACACCTGAGTCAATATCCAGCGCTTTTACCAGGCCGTTGCGATCAGCGGCATAAACAGTTGATCCTTCCCAGGCCGGCGAAAGATGTGAATAATATTTTCCGATACCGTTACCGATGGATTTATCCCATACGGTCTGTGGCGAGAACTGACTCGCAACCTCCGGCAATGGTGACATCACAATGGTATCTGTCTCACTGGAGCAGCCTGCCAGCAGTACAGAAGCAACGAAACCAACCAGGAGTGTTTTACGCAGTTGCATTATTAATAGTCCTCTCACCCGGCTAAGTTATCGAGTTTAAATGTCATAACGGATTTGATAGTCCCGGCACCTTCACTCTGAATACCTGTGGTGTAGGCTTCCTGCGCGCCTTTCACATCCCCTTTATGTAACAGGGCATCACCTCGGATATCCTGCGCGTAAGCCGCCCAGCCTTTCCCTTTAATATTACCGGCGGTACTCAGCGCGGCATCTGCATTTCCCTGACCCAGCTGAACACGGGCCAGACGTGCGTTAATAAGATCTTTTAATTCTTCATTTTCGGCTTTCGGCAATGCCGCGGTCAGTGCCGCTTCGGCACCCGGCAAATCATTGCTTTCAACCGATTTCTGAGCCAAATCGAGACCGGCAAAAGCGCCGTAGGTATTATTGGCTTCTTTTGCGAATAATTTCAGACGGGTTAACTGCTCTTCTGCAGTCCCTTTCACCACCGTCGCAGCTTCATATGCAACGGCTGCATCCTGTAACTGAGTGACCTGATGAGACTGATAGTAATTCCAGCCGACAATACCGCCGATACCGATGATCAATCCTGCCGCAATCGCTTTGCCGTTTTCGACAAAGAAATTCTTCAGCACTGATACCTGTTCATTTTCTGTGGTATAGACTTCCACGCGTCTCTCCTTAACCTAAAAGTTCGCTCAGACGGGCAGATAACCCGCTCTGTGCCAGCGTCTGTTGCTCACCGGTAGCCAGTTCTTTCACTGTCACTGTCCCGTTGGCGATTTCATCCTCACCCAAAATCAGCGCGATGCGTGCGCCGTTTTTGTCAGCACGGCCTAACTGTTTTTTAAAGTTGCCGCCGCCGTAGTTAGTCATAATGCGCACACCCGGTAAACTGTCGCGGATCTGCTCTGCCAGTAACATTGCTGCCACCTGGCTGCCGTCACCGAATGATGCCAGATAAATATCTGTGACTGCGGTTTCTTTTACAAAGTCAGGATTAACTTCCTGAACCAGCAGTACCATTCTCTCCAGTCCCATCGCAAAGCCGACCGCCGGTGTATTGTGACCCCCGAGCTGTTCAACCAGCCCGTCGTAACGACCACCGGCACACACTGTACCCTGTGCGCCAAGTGCAGTTGTGACCCACTCAAACACGGTACGGTTATAATAATCAAGACCACGGACCAGACGCTGATTAATCCGGTATTTAATACCGGCGGCATCCAGAATGGCGCACAAACCGTCAAAGTGGATTTTTGATTCTTCATCCAGATAATCAAACAGTTCCGGAGCATCATTCAGGAGAGTCTGCACGCCATGATCTTTCGAGTCCAGTACGCGCAGCGGATTTGTATACATCCGGCGCTTACAGTCTTCATCCAGTTTTTCTTTATGCTGCTCCAGGAATGCGACCAGCGCTTCGCGGTAGTTTGCACGCGCCTGCAGCGAGCCAATAGAGTTCAGCTCCAGTGTAACATGTTCTGCGATACCCAGTTCACGCCACCAGCGGGCGGTCATCATAATCAGCTCAGCATCGATATCCGGACCACTCAGTCCGAAGATTTCCGCACCTAACTGATGAAACTGGCGGTAGCGGCCTTTCTGCGGGCGCTCATAACGGAACATCGGCCCGATATACCAGAGGCGCTGTTCCTGGTTATAGAGTAATCCGCGCTCAATACCTGCACGAACACAGCCCGCTGTTCCTTCAGGACGCAGCGTTAAACTTTCATCACCACGATCCTGAAAAGAATACATTTCTTTTTCAACAACATCAGTGACTTCGCCGATGGCGCGCTGAAACAGCGGGGTGTGCTCGACAATGGGTGTGCGAATTTCACTGATCCCGTAATTTGTCAGAATACGTTTGAGCGTGCTTTCAATGCGCTGCCAGACAATCGTATCAGCAGGCAGATAATCATTCATACCACGAATGGCTTGGATATTTTTGGCCACGTTAGTTCTCTTAACTCAATGAAATATGTTACCGATTATAAAAGCGACCCTGAACGGGCGCAATATCGGGAGGCCGATATATCGTCTTAAAACGCTATATCATCAGAAAATAATTTGTTCTGAATGCGATATATCGCCGGAAACAGATAAAACCGGTTCATATACCCTTATTCATTCAAACTGCAGGTTCGTTGGCTGTACTCAGCCAGCCGGGTCACATACTGATGTATGCTCCCCGGCTATCTTCCCTTGCCGCCTGCCTGCATCCTGAATGACCTTGGGTATCATACAATGAACCGGTCAGTTATTACTCTTTATCTACCAGGTTAATGGCAATCCGGTTATTTTTATCCAGCATTGCCGCTTTAGCACGGATTTTTGCCTCAAGCTGGTCAATCATATCCGTATTATCCAGGCGCTCTTTCTGGCGGACACCATCTTCATAAAAGCCGCTGCGCGTTTTCGCGCCGGTCACACCCAGTGTTGAGACTTCCGCCTCACCCGGACCATTGACCACACAGCCGATAATAGAGATGTCCATCGGCGTCAGAATATCTTCCAGCCGTTGTTCCAGCGCATTAACCGTGCCAATCACATCAAATTCCTGGCGTGAACAGGTCGGGCAGGCAATAAAATTAATACCGCGTGCACGGATCCGCAGCGATTTAAGAATATCAAACCCGACTTTTACTTCTTCGACAGGGTCGGCCGCCAGCGAGATCCGCAGTGTATCGCCAATCCCCTCCGAGAGCAGTAATCCCAGGCCGATAGCTGATTTCACTGATCCTGCCCGGGCACCACCCGCTTCTGTAATACCCAGATGCAGCGGCTGGTCAATTTTTTTCGCCAGCAGCCGGTATGCACCCACTGCCAAAAATACATCAGAGGCTTTTACACTGATTTTGAACTGATCGAAATTCAGGCGATCGAGAATATCCACATGACGCATGGCGGATTCCACCAGCGCTTCCGGTGTCGGCTCACCGTATTTTTCCTGAATATCTTTTTCCAGTGATCCGCCGTTAACCCCGATACGGATAGGGATATTGTAATGGCGTGCGCAATCCACGACCTGACGGACGCGCTCTTCGCTGCCGATATTCCCCGGGTTTATCCGCAGACAATCGACACCGTATTCCGCCACTTTCAGCGCGATACGGTAATCAAAATGAATATCTGCCACCAGCGGCACAGAAACCTGCTGTTTAATTAACTTAAAGGCTTCTGCCGCATCCATTGTCGGCACAGAAACACGGACGATATCAACACCGACGCGCTCCAGCGCTTTAATCTGACGAACTGTCGCGTCAACATCCGTTGTCCGGGTGTTTGTCATTGACTGCACCGTAATAGGTGCACCATCACCGACCGGCACATTACCCACATAAATCCGGGTGGATTTGCGTCTCTTTATCGGGGATTCACTGTGCATAATTATTTCTCCGGAACATCCTTGTATCCTCAATCATTGCTGTGTTAATTAAATTCATTGTAAAAATTACAAATAGAAAATTTTATTATTCTGCTTTTGGTACACTCAGATTTGCGACGCGATTAGCCCGGATAAAACGGCTCATATCAATCGCTTCGCCTTTAAACTGAACATCCACGGAAGCCGGTGCGCCAATTTTCAGACGATAAGGTTCCGCCCCTGCAAATTCCAGAGTATCGCCTTTCTGTTTGGTACCACTGAATATTTTTGTGCCTTTATTGTCCGAGACTTCCAGCCAGCAGGCATTTTTGAATGTCAGAACCAGTCCGTTCTGTGTCAGCGCCACAGCCGCTGAATCACCTTCGCTGCCGGTGGCACGATTTACAACCGGCGGGACACGATTACTGCCCGGTAACGGCACAATTTTACTGCTGTCAACAACCTGTTCCTGCGGAGTTGCCGCTGACAATTCCTGAGCAGCAGTATTGGTATTCGCAGAGGCGACCGGAACCGGCGGAGTGCTTTCAACCGGCGGGGTATTTTGTACCGGCGGTTCAATATTGTCAGGCAGCGTATGTTCTGCACCAGCCGGAGGGTTGGCGGTTACATCATTTTGCTGCGCAAGAGAGCGGAGATCTGCCTGCTGTGCCTGATATTGCTGCCACCACCACAGCCCGACGAGGGCAATAACAACCAGCAGCACAAGCCAGGTAAACTTCATCAGCCAGCCTTCGCGTTTTTTGCGCTGACGACCCATCGACACACTTTTCATCGGCTGGACTTTCGTCATCTGCGCCGGTGCGATTTTGTCAAGATACGGCATAATTTCTGCTTCAGGAATTTGCAGTAATTTTGCATAAGTACGGACGTAACCACGGATAAAGGTCGGATTGGTTTCTTTCAGTGCATCTTCTTCAATTTCACGCACTGTTGTCAGTTTAAGGCATAGCCTGCCTGCTACTGTTTCCCGTGATAACTGAAGTTGTTCCCGACGTTGTGTTAAGAATTGACCAAGAGAGAGTTGAATATTATCTTGAGATTGCGAATTATTCATGAGTTTCAGGACACAAGCAGTTCTGGTTACGAGAAAGCGCGGAGTCAGCCACTCCACGCACCTAAGTTCCGTATTCCGACGTACCGCGTGCTACCATTAAGGGCAAAATAACACCGAAAACAACATCTGTTTTATGTTGTTTTACAAGCTGTTATCCGGCAAACACGAATAGGCCGAAACGTACTGTACCACAGTATCACTGCCTGACGGGGAATTCACGGCTAAATTTAGGTATTTTTCCGCAATTTCAGGTTGCTGATCGCACTTTGCTGCCAGCGCCATTCCGGTCAGAGCCACGGTATGCTGCGATTGTACCTTCAATATCCGGTCATAATGATAACGGGCAGCATCATAATGTCCGGCATGAAGATAGGCCTCTCCCAGCGCCAGCCGCGTATTTACCGCTGTCAGCGGTGCCTGCGTAACCGGTGCTGTCCGGCATCCTGCCAGCAGCACTAATCCTAATAATCCCGGGTAATACATCCTTATCATACCGCCTCCTTTATGGTGAGGCAGATATTTTATCGTAAATAAACACCGGGGAGTGTTACGTAATATTAATATCAGACTGCTTTAACAACAATTGGTTCACCCGCCATGCGTTTTTTCAGTGTCCGCTTCGTGCGGTCAATGACATCGCCGGCTAACTGACCACAGGCGGCATCAATATCATCACCGCGTGTCTTACGCACAATCGTGGTAAATCCGTACCCCATAAGGACTTTTGCGAAGCGGTCGATCCGGCTGTTGGAGCTGCGTCCGTAAGGTGCGCCCGGGAACGGGTTCCATGGGATCAGGTTAATTTTACTCGGCGTGTCCTTCAGGCATTCTGCCAGCTGATGCGCCTGCTCCGTACTGTCATTAATATGATCAAGCATGACATATTCGACCGTCACCCGCCCGCTGTTGGCATTGGATTTGCTCAGATAAAGGCGGACAGAGGCCAGAAATGCTTCGATATTGTATTTTTTATTGATAGGCACGAGCTCATCACGCACATCGTCTGTCGGTGCATGCAGGGAAATTGCCAGCGCCACATCAATCATATCACCCAGTTTATTCAGCGCCGGGACGACACCGGACGTGGAGATTGTCACACGCCGCTTGGACAGACCAAAGCCAAAGTCATCCAGCATGATCTCCATCGCAGGAACAACATGAGTCAGATTCAGCAATGGTTCACCCATTCCCATCATCACCACGTTGGTAATCGGACGACGCCCGCTGGACTTCAGGGAGCCGATAATTTTTGCCGCCCGCCAGACCTGACCGATAATTTCAGATACCCGCAGATTGCGGTTAAAACCCTGCTGCGCTGTTGAGCAGAATGTACACTCCAGCGCACAACCTACCTGAGAAGAAACACACAATGTGGCGCGGTCATCTTCCGGGATATACACAGTTTCCACTTCCTGACCCCCGACACGGATAGCCCATTTAATGGTGCCATCTGACGAGCGCTGCTCTTCTGAGACTTCCGGCGCGCGGATTTCCGCCATCGCTTTCAGTTTGGTGCGCAGCACTTTGTTGATGTCGGTCATCAGATCGAAATCATCATAACAATAGTGGTAAATCCATTTCATTACCTGATCGGCACGAAACGGTTTTTCGCCCATGTCTGCGAAGAACTGGCGCATTTCTTTGCGGGTCAGGTCGAGTAAATTAATTTTACCGTTGATTTTTTCGGGATAAATAGGTGCGGAGCCTGTTTCGCAGGCATCTGGCGTGGTCAGTCCGGACATAATTTTTAGTGCCTCGTTGTTACACTTTCGGCGGTGATACGCACAGCGCATCACAGATACTGAAATAAGGATAGCCGTACATAGCCATAACGCCACATGCACGACTGAAATAATCATTGTCCCGTACAAATACAGGCGCGGCGGCATTGTACAAACTTTGCAGGCCGTAAGGCAAACGGAAAATCAGTTAACAGAAAAATAACCCGGCCGGAATGGCCGGATTACTTATTTTTCAGGAAAACAGAAACAAACTGCGGGGTAAGCAAATCAGCGCAGACAGATTTCATCAGGAGTGAAAAAATAAGCGATTTCGCGGGCGGCGGATTCTTCTGCGTCGGAACCGTGGACAGCATTCTCTGTGAAGCTGTCTGCATAGTCTGCGCGCAGAGTACCCGCCAGTGCGTTGTCCGGATTCGTCGCCCCCATCAGGTCACGGTGGCGCTGTACGGCATTTTCACCTTCCAGAACCTGCACCATAATCGGTCCGGATGTCATAAATTCAACTAAACCGTCAAAAAACGGACGCCCTTTGTGCTCAGCATAAAAACCTTCCGCCTGTTCACGGGTAAGATGCAGCATTTTGGCAGCAACAATGCGAAAACCGGCGCTTTCAAAACGGTGATAAATGGCACCGATGGCGTTTTTCTTTACCGCATTTGGCTTGATAATGGAGAATGTGCGTTGTACAGGCATTAGTAAACCTCATTGTGCGCGGGGCGCTGTTGTCATTGTTATTTTCGGCTGATGGCAAACCGGTCCACATCATGTGGTAAGATGATGATTATAAGGGCTTCCGCCAATTTAACCTACAGTTTCGCAACATTTTTGTAAACTTTATCCCCCCTGAGATACCCGTTTTTCCGGCTGAATCACACTTTTTCCGATGAGCGGCCTGCGGTTTGTGCTATTTCAGTCTGAAATTAACCGCACTGACCTGTCCGCTGAGATCCAAAACGGTAAGCTGATAGCGCCCCGGGGTATCAAGTGTAAGCACCAGCGGCTCGCCGGGTTCTGTACTGCCGGTCTGATCGCCGTTGAGGAACCACCACTGCGTACCCTCTCCGCCCTGGGTGACAACCTTCAAATCCAGCGTTTTTGCCAGCGGCAGACGGCGCAATACATCACCTTCGCGAATACCGGAAATCAGCAACGGAGCCGCTTCCACCCGCAACGGACGGCAGGTTTTACTTACCGGTGGCAATCTGTGACTGCGCTGCTCGCCGGGTGGCAGAAAACTTTCCAGCGCGATAGGCCACAGCGCGATGATTTTCTCCTGTGCGCCGGGGCAATCCGGCGCAACCCGTTCACCCTTTGCATCCACCCACATCACCGCATTTGTTCCGGACAGACTTTCCTGCCCGGCAGATGGCAATGTCGGCGGCACGGTATTATCCAGGATCCGCGCTATGCGCTGCTGACGACAGTTCGGATCCTGTTTATCCGCAGCCAGCCCTGACGGCCAGCAAATCATTTTGCTGCTGACACTGAGCGGTTTCGGATCGGGGATTTTTTTACCGCCCCGTGCTCGCAGGTAACTGTCAATCTGATAAAGGATCGGGATTGCTGTAGCAAACCCGACCTGCCCCGCTACCGGTGTGCCGTCCGGGCGTCCGACCCAGACACCGATGGTGTAACGGTTATTCAGCCCCAGCGCCCAGGCATCACGGTAGCCGTAACTGGTGCCGGTTTTCCACGCCAGCGGGACATCCTGTGTCAGCCTGTCATCTGCCAGCGGACGGGTTTCTCCTGCCATAATGCGACGGGTTATCCAGGCAGCACCCGGTGACATCAGTTTGCGCTCTGCCAGCGGATCCTGCGGACGAAAACGTACCGGTGCCACTTTGCCCTGACGACCAAACGCACTGTATGCAGAGATTAGCTGATCCATCCGCGCGCCGGTTCCGCCGAGGATCAGAGAGAGGTTAGGATCACTGCCGAGCGGGAAGCGCAGCTCCACCCCCGCATTTCGCAGATTGGCACTGAACCGTTTTGGTCCGTAAACATCCAGTAACTGAACAACCGGCAGATTCAGCGAGCGCCGCAGCGCCTCACTGACACTCACCGGACCATTGAAACCGGTATCAAAGTTACCGGGGCGGTAGTCATTAAAACGGCGCGGCACATCCTGTAACAGCGATTCGCTGTGGATAAGACCATCGTCCAGCGCCAGCGCGTACAAAAAGGGTTTCAGGGTAGAGCCGGGGGAGCGCCAGGCGCTGTTCACATCCACATGACCAAAGCGTTTGTCATCAGAAAAATCTATCGAGCCGACATAGCCCTTCACACTCATATCGAGGTTATCCACTACCATAATGCCAAGTGAGGTTTTCTCCGGCAGCTGGTATTTCCAGTTACGTGCCATTTCCTCAAGCTGTCGCTGAATGCCCGGATTGATAGTGGTGCGTATAACCGGTTCTTTTACACCGAGTGCCACCCGGCGTGCCAGCAGTGGTGCGGAATGCGGCACCTGGCGCGGAGCCAGCCAGATACTTTCCTGTTTTAAATCATCCACTTTTGCCTGTGGCCACACCTGAAATTCAGCCAGTCTGTCCAGCACTTTATTACGTGCTGCTTCTGCCCGCTGCGGATAGCGATCCGGACGCAGGCGGCTCGGCGCCTGCGGAAGAACGGCCAGCATTGCCGATTCCCCCGACGTCAGTTCTGACGGCGGTTTGCCGAGATACATCCAGCTTGCCGCGCCAATCCCTTCCACCGTGCCGCCGTATGGCGCCCGGTTCAGATACATCTCCAGAATCTCATCTTTGGAATAGTGCCATTCCAGCTGAACAGTGCGGAAAACTTGTTTCAGTTTCCCGCTCAGCGTGCGGTCATGGGGATCAATCAGCCGGGCAACCTGCATGGAAAGCGTGCTGCCGCCGGAGACAATTTTTCCGGAGGAAAGATCCTGCAACGCCGCCCGCCCGATGGCGAGCGGATTAATACCAGGGTGCTGATAAAAATAGCGATCTTCGTATGTCAGAAGCGCTTCAATAAATTCCGGTGATACGTCTTTCAGTGTGACGGGATAGCGCCAGACGCCGTTACTGTCAGCAAAACGCCAGAGCGGCGAGCCGTCTTCTGCGGTCACTGTGCGCGCCATCACCAATTCTTCCAGCGGCAGCGGCCAGAGTTTATCCGCCAGCCAGAGCAATGGCGGGGTTATTACAATTATAATCAGGCCGGAGAGCGCAAGGCGCTTAAACCACACTTTCATCAATCAGTCCGCAATGAATCATCATCTGTCAGTATTGAAATGGCGGAAAAACACATTATTGGTTTCCGGCACAGAATGCAAAAGGGGGAAAAATATATTCCCCCTTTTATTTATTATTTCAGCCCCTGTATTTACCTATAAAATGGCATAAGGGGCTGAGGGTAACCATATGTTATTTAACGGACAACTTCCAGCATTGACGGTGTCGTACCGACTGCGCGCCAGGACGGAATATACATGGATTCCACATGTGGTGCAGGCACGCTGTATTTACCCGGCGTCACCGCACGTGCCAGATAGACCAGGGTTACCGGGCGGTACTCTTCAACCACCACCTGAGACACAAAGCGGTCATCACGATATTCTGTGTGACGGATTGTCGCCTGCTGCATATCCTGAATCGCTTCTGCCAGGTTTGGTGCGCTGTCACTCAGACTGGCGCTGCTTGCCGCCAGATTCTGATTTTCCAACTCCAGACCGGCCGGTAACAAGTCAACCACCAGCGCATCCGGCACATTGCGATCCGCCTGAATATCCAGACGTACCACGACCATATCACCGCTGCGCAAACGATCAATACTGATTGGATTACCATTAAGATCCAGATACGTCCGTTTAATCTTCAGCACTTCAGACTCCGGTTTTGGTGCCTGAACAGGATAACCCACAATATTGACGCGCCCGTACAGTTCACTGTCACCTCTGTTCGCTACACTGATCCCTTTCTGCAACTGACGTGCGGTCAGGTTTTCACGCAGCGCACTGTCGCGGCTGACGGCAGGAGCTTCACCGTTCAGTACGGCAGACCACGGCACTTCGCTCTGATTGAGATAATGACGACCGGCAAGATACAGAGCGTTGCTTTCCTGAGTGGAGAAATAGCGCTGGTTCTGTATCTCATTGGACAGCGACTGCAATTTCACAAAACGCTGCTCTGCATCGGAATCTGACTCACTGAGCAGCGCAATAATCATTGCATCATCACGGATATTGCTGCCGTAATCGCCGGTATAGGTGCTGTTGCGATTTTTCATCACGCCGAGACGGATAGCTTCATTACCACGGTCTGCATCACCCATTTTCTTCAGGGCGATACCGAGCTGAACCAATGCCAGTCCGCTGCTTGCATCATCACGGCGCTGATACACCTGACGAAGCGCACCCAGCGGAGCTTTCTGCTGTTGTGCCAGCACATAACCGGCATACGCCTGAACTGCAAAGCGCATCTGATCACTTGATCCGTAGTAGCTGCTGCTGATAACTGAGCGATCCTGCAAATAGCGCAGCAAACGGTTGTTGGCGTTAGTCAGTGCAGCAGCCGGAACATCAAACCCGCGCTGCCCGGCACGGAACAGGAAGTCTGTTGCGTACGCAGTCAGCCACGGCTCTTCCGACCCGGTGTTGTCCCACAGAGAGAAACTGCCGTCACTGCGCTGCATTCCCAGCAAATGCGGAATACCGGTCATAATAGCCTGGCGGCGCCCGGCATCGGTCTGGGTTTTGATTCCCAGTTTTTTCAGCTCGGCTTCCGACGAATAAAGCGACGGATACAGCCCGCTGACTGTCTGCTCCAGACAACCGTACGGATACGCATACAGTTCGCGGATAAAGCGCGAGATATCCAGTGGCGGACGGCTGGTCAGTAACAGTTCACCGGACACTGTCGAGCTTTCCAGACCACTGAGCTGATCAGCCGGTAATGCCCACTCAGCGGCGTTGCCGAGCGACATGGAATAAGAAACGGTTTCTGCCGGATACGCCGGACGTACACCGATTTTCCAGCTGTTTTTGTAGACGTCACTGCCGTTATCAGGCAGTTTCAGCCCTTTGACGGTCATAAAGACTTCGCCCTGACCAAAGCCGTTAACGGCTTCCACCGGGACATTGACGGATGTGCGCTGACCTTTGGTCAGTGTCACGTCCTTCACAGCAGCACCTTTCAGGTTGATCATGCCTTCTGCGCTGAAATTAACCGTCAGGTTCTGTGTTTCATCCGTCAGATTAGTCAGGTCTAATGTCAGCTGTGAATTATCACCGCCCGCCATAAAGCGCGGTAACGCCATCTGGCTGATAACCGGTGCCGCAACAATCACTTTGTTCTGTGCGTTACCAAAATCTTCATCTGTCCACGCCTGCGCCATCAGGCGCAATTCGCCGTTGAAATCAGGAATTGATAAAGTTACCGTGCCTTCACCCTGTTCATTAAGAACAACCGGCTCTGCCTGCTGTGCAATAATCTGCACATCATTGAGCGGCTTCAGACCACCGCGATCCAGTTCATCACCGCCATCACCCCCGAAACGCAGCGTACCGAGACGCCCTTCACCCTCAATCAACTGACCATAGACATCATACTGATCCACACTGTAGCGCTTGCGCCCGAAGAACGCGTCATACGGATCCGGCGTTTTGTAGTCAGTAATATTGAGCACGCCGGTATCCACGGCAGAGATAAGCACATTCACTTTCTGCGGCATGGCTTTGCCGTCCTGTGCATTCGCTTTGACTTTAACCGTCAGATCCTGATTAGGACGAATGCGGGACGGTGAATCCAGTGTGACGGCAATTTTACGACCCGGATCGGCCATCGGAATATGCAGAATACCGACCGCACGTTTGACGGTCGCCTGGCGGGAACTATCACCCGGACGGATGATTACCGCTGTCGCATACAGGTCATGGCGGGTCCACTCTTTGTTCAGCGGAATGTCGACATCCAACCCGCCTTCCGGCACATCCACTTCCTGCCACCACAACGGACCATCACTTGATTCAAGTAATACATAGCCTTTACCCGCCTGCGGCGCGGCGATATTAAGTTTTACTTTGTCGCCTGCGCGGTAATCCGGTTTGTCGAGTTTCAGTTTTACCTGATCCGGACGCACAGCACCGGTGCCGCCGGTGTTATCCTGCCAGGAATAACCAGCCCAGAAGCGCACGCTGCTGGTCAGCCCGGTAGACGGGTCCAGAATTTCCAGGCGATACGCGCCCCATGACACCGGAACCGTCACTTTTGCCGTACCGTCTTTCGCGATGGAAATCGGGTCACCGGTCATCACCAAATCTTTCTGGTCATAATTAGATGACCAGCCTTCAGAATCTGACCAGCGCCAGTAATAGTCGCGGCGCTCATAAATCAGACGGGCGGTCAGATTATCGGCTTTTAATTTATTACCCTGTTTGTCTGCATAAACAATTTCAAACTCCGCCAGGGAGTCCTGATCCAGACTGAACTGAGAAACATATTTGTCAGTACGGTAGTCGTAAATTTCTTTTTTCGCAAAAACCGGGCGGATCCCCGCCATTCTTTCTGCCGGCCAGACCGCAAGATCTGCGCGGCGGGTGACAGGACGACCACCGGTTTCCATCAGGCTTGCCTGAAGAATTAATTTGAACGGCGATTTCACTTCCTTCCAGTAATCATTACTGACAGTGAATGCTGCTTCGCCGTTATCACTCATGGTTTCATCGAATTCATCCAGGGTACGGGTCAGGTTACCCTCCTGAATGTCACCGAATTCAAAACCCGGCAATTTAGCGACAGCTTCGCGATCAGGGCGCATAAAGAGCTGCCCGGTCAGTTGATTACCGGCCGCCGGTGCGCCGTAAAGATAATGGCCTTCAAGTTCAAAATCTGCGGTTTGTCCTGCGGTGATTGGCTGCTTTTCGGTCTTGATTTCAAGCGCCATGCGCTCAGGCATGAAATCTTCCACATTGACACTGTAGAAGCGCGGCGTGTTATCACCGAGATCAAAACGCAGCGTCAGTTTGCCGGTTTCAATATTTTCAGGGATCGCATATTTATATTGATACAGCCCGTTTTCCGGCTGCCAGACAAAGGTGGATGCCACTTGTCCGTCATTTTTCAGCACATCGACTTTCACCGGCTGATCTTTCACCGGATGCCCGTCACCATCACGCAGCAAGCCGTTGATGATTAATGTTTCACCAGGGCGGTAAAGGTCACGCGGGCCGAAAACGAAAAATTGTTTTGCATAGCCCTGCGGACCGGCGATATCAAACTCAGCCAAATCCAGAGCCGGGTTTTTCAGATCAATCATACTGGTCTGCCCGTTATGGATAGCCAGTAACAGCGCCGCGTCATTGCCGCGATCCAGTTTTGCATGCCCGCTGCCGTCAGTTTCCCCTTTGCTGAGTAACTGACCTTTGCTGTCGAGCAGACGGATTTCCACGCCTTTGATTGCACTGCCTTTTGCCAGCGACTGGGTAAAGACATCCAGTTCATTGAGATAGCTGTGCATCGACACGCCGACATCACTCAGGGTAAAGAGCGTGGCGGGCATGGTGTAACTGTAGCGCCCGGCCTGCTGCATCACTGCCAGATACACACCTTCATCCTGCAACGGCTTGATGTCTTTAAGCGGGATAAGCATATTTTCACGGGTGTTTTTCTGCGGATTGAGATCAAAACGCCCGGTATAAACGAGATCCGTATTATTGAGGAGCTCATCAGAATTCCAGTACTGGAGATTGTTTCCGTATTGCCAGCTTGCGAGAAACGCCGCCAGGGAGTCCGGTTTGATGCGGTAGAAATTGACATCAATACTGTCTACATTCAGAGCGAAAACCGGCAGCCCTTTAATTACATCACCCGGGAACAGTGAACCACGGCTGGCAAAACCGATACTCGGCGTCACTTCAGCCGTGGTCAGTTTTGCGTCATAGCCGTTAACCAGTGTGCGTTCATTAATACCGCGCACACCGCGGTCAATGCTTAATTGCAACTCGCGGGAGGGCGGAAGATGGCGCATTCTCAGCTCCATCAGGTTATCGGACAGCTCCCACGCGCCTTCCAGTTTACCGTTTTTAACATCCACCAGACGGGCAAACTGACCGAAATCCTGATTCGGGTCCAACGGAATGGAGAATGTGACCACCATAGCATTCGCGCCATCAAGCTGAATTTCTGAGGTGTCAATAATCGTCACATCTTTACCGGCGTAGCGTTTCGCCATCTCTGCCAGAGACGCTGCATCGTGTGTTTTTTTAGTTTCTTTGGATGACGCGGAGGATGATGAAGATGATGAAGTGGTGCCACTTTTATTGGCAGATGCGGAATCATCTGCGCCCGCCGCCGTTGTTTTACTGCCGGTGTCATCACAACCCATGAGCGCCAGCGCTGAAGCAAGCAGCACTGCCAGGCAGCGCTTCTTACCGAGACCCTGTCCTGCTATCGGAAAACTCATAATCAATCCTTTCTGGTGGAGCCCGTAATCCGGGCGCATGTTGGGTATTATTCCACGAAGTGTAAACAAAGCCTAAATAAGCGTATAGCGTATTATTCCGAATATTAGCTCAGTGGGTATTCATCCGTAAAATATACCCAACGTCATTCAAGATGCAGGCTGAGCGTAGCCAACGAACCTGCAGTTTGAATGAATAAGGGTATAAATTGGTTATGGCATTTCCGTTACCGGAATCGCATTGCGCAACCAGCCACCAAGGCGGCGCTGATAAAATGCGCTGGTATGCTGTGTCAGAAAATGGGTCAGCCCGTCATTTTCATCCGGATTTAACAGACAAAAATCAATATGTTCGCCGTCTCCCAGGTGCGCCATCGCAGCCTGTGCCGCATCGCTGATAATTGCATCAATCCCGGATTCTTCACTGAATTCAAGGGCTATCAGCAATACCTGTCCGTCCGCGCTTTTATTTTCTTTTTCCTGTGCCATTACCCAGAATGCACGGCGTACCGGTTTATGCTGTTTAAAAACACCGGACAGTGCGCCAAGCACGTCTTCCGGTGTTTTATCCGGAACACTCAGGAGCAATGCCGTGCCCTGCTCAATCATTACTTCCTGAGGTTCAGCCGGGAGGGTATCTGTCATAATAAAGCTCCGTATTTCAGATTCAGTGTTTCAGGTTCAGACAGAAAAACGGTCACGAAAACCGTGACCGTCAGATTACTGATAAAGATAACTAAATTACCGTAATGCGTGTTACTTTCCGGCTTTTTTCAGCAGCAGTGTCGCTACAGAGCGGACACCGTAACCGGTCGCACCCGCCGCCCACATGTCTGACGGCGCTTTGCGGTAGGTCGCAGAGCAGTCAATATGCAGCCAGTTTTTGCGGTAGTTTTCCACAAAGTGTGACAGGAATGCCGCCGCAGTACTTGCACCCGCCGTATTCGGTGCACCGGTGTTGCTCAGATCCGCAAATGATGACGGCGTCTGCTGACGATGAAATTCTGCCAGCGGCAGACGCCAGAACAGCTCTTTTTCCTGATCGGCTGCTGCCATCAGGTCGTTATATAATGCATCATCGAAACTCATGACTGAGTGGTAATCATTACCGACGGCTGTTTTGGCCGCCCCGGTCAGCGTCGCTGCATCAATAATAAACCCGGCATTATCTTTACCGGCTTCGATCAGACCATCCGCCAATACCAGACGCCCTTCCGCATCGGTATTGAGGATCTCAACAGATTTACCATTGCTGTAACGGATAATATCGCCCAGTTTGAATGCGTTGCCGCTGATCAGGTTGTCCGCGATGCACAGATACAGTTTGACGCGTTTTTGCAGACCACGGCAGATTGCCATTGCCAGTGCGCCGGTCAGTGTTGCCGCACCACCCATATCCGATTTCATGGATTCCATGCCGGAGGACGGTTTCAGGCTGTAGCCGCCTGAATCAAAGGTGATCCCTTTACCGACCAGGCTGGCGAAGACCGGGGTGTTATCCTGCTTGCCCGGATTGTAATCCAGCGCTAACAGAACCGGCGAACGCGAAGATCCGCGACCCACAGTGTGGATACCCATATAGCCCTGCTCGCGTAAATCTTCACCTTTAATAATACGGTAGCCGACTGATCCGCAGGAAACGCTGCACAGTAAATCAACTGCGCGCTGTGCCAGTTGTTCCGGCCCGAGCTCTTCTGCGGGGGTATTGATGACATCACGCACCCAGTCAATGATACGGATACGGTGCTCTAATTCGGCTTTATCCGCTTCCGGTAACTCCGGCCACTCAATGGAGCGGGCACCTTTCGGCGCACGGAAACCCTGCCAGAATGCCCAGCTTGTTTCCAAATCCCAGTTACTGCCGCTCAGGATCACATTGCGGATACCCTGACCGTCAATTTTACGCCCGGCGCGCTGGACCGCACACAGCATCCCTTTCTGACTTAAATGAATAGTCATTCCGTTATCAGTGGCGCTGACAAGGGCTTTTTCTCCCCATGCCGGAGAGGCGGGTTCGTATGACAGGGTTACGGGCATGATTAATTGCGTCATTATATTCTCTCTTTTGATTTTATGATTGTGAGTCACAATCCGATTTTATCTGAGGAATGCACGGGGTGCCGGTCTGCACAAGAGGACAGCATACGCGCATCAGAGGCCGCACGGTAACATAATTGTGCGGCCTGACATGCGTAACAAAAGGTGTCATTCACATTCGTCGAGCCAGACTAACAAAATTGCCTCTAATACTTTTTCGTTAGATTTTTCAGGCTCATCATCAAAATCGTCCAGCGCACAGATCCATTGATGCATATCGGTAAAACGCACCGTTTTCGGATCGGTATCCGGATATAAATCATACAGTGCTTCGCCGATTTCCCGGGTGTCCTGCCATTTCAGTCCCATCGCTATGCTCCTTTATCCGTGCTCACGCGCATGGTTAACCGTGTACTTCGGCATTTCCACGACCAGGTCTTCATCCGCCACTTTTGCCTGGCAGCTCAGACGGCTTTCCGGCTCCAGTCCCCAGGCTTTGTCCAGCATATCATCTTCCAGCTCAGTGCTTTCGTCGAGGGAATCAAAGCCCTCGCGGACGATGCAGTGGCAGGTGGTGCAGGCACATGATTTCTCACAGGCATGTTCAATTTCGATACCATTACGCAAGGCAACATCCAGAATCGACTCACCTTCATTTGCGTCGAATACCGCGCCTTCAGGGCATAAATACTCATGCGGTAAAAAAACAATCTTAGGCATAATCTTCCCGTTATATCTCATCCACAGAGTGACCCGCGAGTGCCTTACGGACAGAATTGTCCATCCGGCGGGCTGCGAATACCTGTGTTTGCTTGTCCAGTTGTTTAATTGCGCGTTCAATCGCGACCGGTGAGTCGCCTTCCGCGCTTTGAATAAGAGCATCAACTGCCGCATCAATGGCGGCATTTTCGTCGGCACTCAGTAAATCGCCATCCTCTGACAGAGCCTGTGTCAGGCTCTCCAGCAGGCGGGCAGCGTCCACTTTTTGTTCCGCCAGGCGGCGGGTGGATACATCATTATCTGCGTTTTCGAGTGAATCTTTTATCATGCCGGCAATATCGGTATCGCTCAGACCATAAGACGGTTTGATCTGTACTGACGCCTGCACACCGGTGGATTTTTCCAGTGCGCTGACACTCAGCAGACCATCCGCATCCACCTGAAAGGTGACACGGATATGCGCGTTACCCGCTGCCATCGGCGGAATGCCGCGCAGTGTGAAACGCGCAAGCGAGCGGCAGTCACTGACCATTTCCCGCTCGCCCTGTAAGACATGAATGCTCATGGCCGTCTGACCATCTTTGAATGTGGTGAATTCCTGGGCGCGGGCAACCGGGATGGTCGTATTGCGTGGAATGACTTTCTCCACCAGTCCGCCCATGGTTTCCAGCCCGAGTGACAGCGGGATAACATCCAGCAGCAGCATGTCACTGTCCGGCTTGTTACCGGCAAGAATATCGGCCTGGATTGCAGCACCGAGTGCGACCACTTTGTCCGGGTCAATAGAGGTGAGCGGCTGACGGGCAAAGAATTCGCCGGCGGATTCGCGCACCAGCGGAACACGGGTGGAGCCGCCGACCATCACAACTTCACACACTTCATCCTGAGTGATGCCCGCATCTTTCAGTGCGCGGCGGCAGGTCATCAGTGTTTTTCTGACCAGCGGACGGATGAGTTCTTCAAATGTTTCGCGGGTCAGTACGCCCTGCCAGTCATCAACAGAAATGTGTGTTTCCTGTGTATCTGAGAGCGCAATTTTTGCAGCGGATGCCGCATTTAATATTATGCGGTGGTGTGAATGATCACGCGCCTGCATGCCGCTGCTCTGATAAATCCAGTCAGCTATCAGGGCGTCGAAATCATCACCACCGAGCGCAGTATCACCGCCGGTCGCCAGCACTTCAAACACACCACGGCTCAGGCGAAGAACTGAAATATCAAACGTGCCACCGCCAAGGTCATACACAGCGATAACGCCTTCCTGCCCGGAATCCAGCCCGTAGGCAATAGCCGCAGCTGTCGGTTCATTCAGCAGACGCAGCACATGCAATCCGGCAAGCCGTGCGGCATCTTTGGTACCCTGACGCTGTGCATCATCAAAATAGGCGGGAACGGTGATCACCACGCCGTCCAGTTCTCCGCCGAGGGTTTCCTGCGCACGCTGTGCCAGCACAGACAGGATATCGGCAGAAACACGGACGGGATCAACCAGACCGGCAGCCGTACGGATCAGTGGCAGTCCATTTTCACTTGCCTGTAGCTGGTACGGCAGCCCGGGATAGCGTTGGGTAATATCATTGAGAGATCGCCCCATCATCCGTTTAACGGAAATAATGGTATTTTGCGGGTCAGCAGCAGCATTTGCGAGGGCTTCGCGCCCGACAATACGGTTGTCAGCGCAATAGCGTACCACAGAGGGCAGCAGAAAGTGCCCGGCGCTATCTGCCAGCACATCAGCCTCTGCGCTGCGCACAGTGGCAACAAGTGAATGCGTGGTGCCTAAATCAATACCCGCAGCAAGGCGGCGCTGGTGAGGAGCCGGAGCCTGCCCCGGTTCGCTGATTTGTAACAGTGCCATATTTTTCCCTTAAAAACTGTCTGACAAACGTTCTTCAATATTGTCAATCTGTTGCGCCAATTTACTCAAAAACCGTAACTTGCGCACACTGTCTGCGGCGACCAGCCAGTCTTCATCATCAAGCTGCCGGATCATCTCTGCCATGCGGGTTTTTGTCATTTTATCCGTTTTGGCAGCAAAACCGGCCAGTGCATCGCTGTCCTGATTTTGCTCAATAATATCAAGAGACTCACGCAGATCCATCTGTTCCATCAGAAACGCCGTATCATGCATAGTGTGCTGTTCATTATTGATATCAATATCATGTAACAGCAGCATATATTCTGCGCGTTTCAGGGGATGTTTCAGTGAGTGGTAAGCTTCATTGATGGTCGCGGCCATAGTCAGCGCCTGCGCCTGTTCCCGCTCGTCATGGCTGGCGAAGCGGTCGGGATGATACTGACGCTGTAAATCCTGGTAACGTCCGGCAAGAACCTGAGTGTCCAGCTCGTAACTCTCAGTCAGGCTGAACAGGGAAAAATAGTTCATATCGTACTCTTTACGGCGCACATTGCGCGGATAGATGGAAAGATTAAACGTGAAAACTTTCGCCGCAGCCGCATTCGCTGTCAACATTCGGGTTATTGAATTTAAACCCTTCGTTTAACCCTTCCTTCACGAAATCCACTTCCGTGCCGTCAAGATACACAATACTTTTGCCATCAATAATGACTTTAACGCCTTTGTCTTCAAACACGATATCATCATCATTGAGAACATCAGCAAACTCCAGCACATAGGCCATACCAGAGCAACCAGAGGTTCTTACACCTAACCGCAGGCCTAATCCTTTACCCCGGTTTTCCAAAAAACCGGAGACCCGGTTTGCCGCACTTTCTGTAAGGGAAATGGACATTACACACCTCGCTCTATAAACCAGTATGGCGGATCACTGAAATGCTCAGTATCCGCCATTAATTTTTTTATTACTCGTTCCCATCTGAACAGCAGGAATTTACATCCCTTAGCTCAGTGATAACGGGGGCTATTATTTGCCCTGGCGCTTACTTTTGTAATCCGCAATCGCTGCTTTAATCGCATCTTCAGCCAGAATTGAGCAGTGAATTTTCACCGGCGGCAACTCTAACTCTTCTGCAATAGCAGTATTTTTGATGGACTCAGCTTCATCCAGGGTTTTCCCTTTCATCCACTCTGTCACCAGCGAGCTGGAGGCAATCGCAGAACCGCAGCCGTAGGTTTTGAAGCGCGCATCTTCAATTACGCCGTTATCATCAACTTTGATCTGCAGTTTCATGACGTCACCACAGGCTGGTGCACCCACCATGCCGCTGCCGACTGTCGGATCTTCGTTATCAAAAGAGCCCACGTTGCGCGGATTTTCGTAGTGATCGATTACTTTTTCGCTATAAGCCATTGTTTATGCTCCTGAAACCGTCTGATTAATGGTGTGACCATTCAATACTGTTAATATCAACACCTTGCTTGTGCATATCCCACAGAGGGGAAAGATCGCGCAGGCGGCCAATTGCGTTATGGATAAGCGTGATTGCGTAGTCAATCTCTTCTTCAGTGGTAAAACGCCCCATTGAGAAACGGATTGAGCTGTGCGCCAGTTCATCAGTCATACCCAGTGCGCGCAGAACGTAAGAAGGCTCCAGGCTGGCAGACGTACAGGCAGAGCCGGATGAGACAGCCAGGTCTTTCAGCGCCATCATCAGTGATTCACCTTCAACATAGTTGAAACTGACGTTAAGAATATTCGGTGCCGTATGTTCCGGGCAGCCGTTAAGGTAGGTTTCTTCGATATCTTTGATACCGTTCCACAGACGCAGACGCAGTGCAGACAGGCGCTCAGATTCCGCCGCCATTTCTTCTTTTGCAATGCGGTACGCTTCGCCCATGCCGACAATCTGGTGTACAGGCAATGTACCTGAACGCATACCGCGCTCATGACCACCGCCGTGCATCTGTGCTTCGATACGGATGCGTGGTTTACGGCGGACATAGAGTGCCCCGATCCCCATCGGCCCGTAAATTTTGTGACCTGAGAAAGACATCAGATCTACTTTCAGTTTGCTTAAATCCACCGGGATTTTACCGACGCTCTGAGTCGCATCCACATGGAAAATAATACCTTTGCTGCGACACAGTTCACCGATAGCTTCGATATCCTGAATCACACCAATTTCGTTATTCACATGCATGATTGACACCAGGATGGTGTCTTCACGCATTGCCGCTTCTAATTGCTCAAGGGTGATAATCCCGTTGCGCTGTGGCGCTAACGTGGTAACTTCAAACCCTTCACGCTCTAACTGACGGCAGGTATCCAGCACCGCTTTATGCTCGGTTTTACTGGTAATAATGTGCTTGCCTTTTTTGCCGTAGAAATTCGCGGCACCTTTAATAGCAAGGTTGTCTGACTCAGTTGCACCCGATGTGAACACAATTTCACGCGGGTCCGCACCGACCAGTTCTGCTATCTGGTTACGGGCGATATCAACCGCCTCTTCAGCCTGCCAGCCAAAGCGGTGTGAACGTGACGCCGGGTTGCCGAAAACGCCGTCCATTGTCATGTATTGCATCATTTTTTCAGCAACACGCGGATCAACCGGTGTCGTTGCTGAATAATCTAAGTAGATCGGTAATTTCATCGCTCAATTGCTCCATGAACTACGGTTGCGTTGTTAACGCAGGTTTCTGCTTATGCTTGCAGATTGATAATCGTTTCGTTAATAGCTAAACTATGTGCCCGGCGTTTATCATCCTGGCGATCAGCAACATCAATCACTTCTTTATGATTTACCAGCTCTTCAAGGCTGATACTGCTTAAAAAATCAGTAATACGGTCACTCAGGTCACGCCATAATGCGTGGGTCAGACAGCGGTCACCGCCCTGACAGCCTTCCTGAGTTCCCTGGCAACGCGTTGCATCAACGGACTCATCAACAGCTGAGATGACCTGAGCAATAAAAATTTCTCCCGGCGCACGTGCCAGACGATAACCACCGCCCGGACCACGGACGCTGGAAACCAGTTCGTTTTTACGCAAACGCGAAAAGAGTTGCTCAAGATAGGAGAGGGAAATACCCTGGCGCTCGGAAATTTCAGCCAGCGGTACAGGCCCCCCTTGGGAGTGCAGTGCTACGTCGAGCATAGCTGTCACTGCATAGCGCCCTTTTGATGTCAGTCTCATAACCGGATCCCCGTGATAAATGGTGACGAAATTGTGTCATTCCTGAGTAATTTAGTCAACTATTTAACCCAGTAAATTACTCAACTATTTTTTTGCCCATTTTTCAACAGAAGTCAGTATACCGCGCAGGATATTAAGCTCCTGCACTTCCGGGTGCGCGCGGGTAAATAAGCGGCGCAGGCGGTTCATAATCTGACCGGGATGTGCTTTGCGGATGAAACCGGATTCATTTAATACCGATTCAAGATGCGTATAAAACCGCTCCATATCATCAGCCGGCGGATAGTGTACCTCATCCTCTTCTTCATGATGTGCCGGTTGGCTCTCATTCTGAGAGGCCAGAAATGCCATACGGATCTCATAACTGACCAGCTGTACCGCCATCGCCAGATTCAGTGAACCGTACTCCGGATTAGTCGGAATATAAAGATGATAATTACATTTTTGCAGTTCATCGTTGGTCAGCCCGACACGCTCGCGACCAAAAATAATGGCGACGGGCGCGGTCAGTGCAGCTTTGACACTTTTTTCACCGCATTCACGCGGTTCAACCATCGGCCAGGGCAATGTGCGGGAGCGCGCACTGGTGCCAATCACCAGTTCACATCCTGCGATTGCTTCATCCAGCGAGCTGACAATTTTTGCATTGCCGATAACATCGCTGGCACCCGCTGAGAGTGCAATGGAGTGGGAATCAGGCTGAACCTGCGGATTAACCAGATAAAGGTTAGATAACCCCATAGTTTTCATGGCCCGCGCAGCGGAGCCCATGTTGCCGGTGTGGGAGGTTTCGACCAGAACAATTCGGATGTTTTCAGACATAACAAGCTATATTTGAGAAATTATCGCATTATCTTAACACAAGAATAGTCAGAAAGACGATCACCTGTTATAATCCGCGGCGATTATTTTCGTTCTTTAACATCCCGGTGGACAACCCCCATGCATCCGATGCTTACCATCGCCATACGTGCTGCACGTAAGGCCGGCAACCTGATTGCCAAACACTATGAAATGCCTGACAGCGTTGAGACTTCTCAGAAAGGCGCTAATGACTTTGTCACTAACGTTGATCGTGAAGCTGAACAGATGATTATTGAAATCATCCGTAAGTCATATCCTAAGCACACCATTATCTCTGAAGAGTGCGGTGAATTAATCGGCGAAGAACATGATATGCAATGGGTTGTTGATCCCCTGGATGGCACAACCAACTTCGTTAAACGTCTCCCGCATTTTGCTGTATCCATCGCTTTTCGTATCAAAGGCCGCACTGAAGTGGCTGTGGTATACGATCCTATGCGTAACGAATTATTCTCCGCCGTCCGTGGTCAGGGCGCACAGTTAAACGGCTACCGCCTGCGCGGTGCATCCGGTCGTGAACTTGACGGTGCAATTCTGGCGACCGGTTTCCCGTTCAAAGCCAAACACCACGCTGATACTTATATCAAAATCCTGGGTAAACTGTTCAACCGTTGCGCGGACTTCCGTCGTAGTGGTTCTGCTGCACTGGATCTGGCGTATCTGGCTGCCGGTCGTGTTGATGGTTTCTTTGAAATCGGTCTGAAACCGTGGGATTTCCTCGGCGGCGAGCTGCTGGTCCGTGAAGCGGGCGGCATTGTCTCTGACTTCACCGGCGATCATAACTATATGACCAGTGGTAACATTGTGGCAGGCAGCCCGCGCGTTGTGCGCGAACTTCTGTCAGAAATGCGTGACGAACTGACTGAATCACTGAAACGCTGATTCTGTTTTATCTGCCGGATAATCAGTACTCTGCTGTTTATCCGGCAAGTTTGTTTACCGGCGATCAGCCACAAATTATAGTTCCCTCTCCTATATAATTATCAATCCCTTTATTTTTTATAATATTGTCCTTCTTTTATATTTAAATAGTATATGCACTGTTCCTGCCACAAAAAATACTATTTTATTATAAAGGAAACTATATGGTTCAGGCTGAAATTATAAAATACTCAGATTTAGTTTCATTATCCGTCGAGATAAATAACGACCATAAAAATATCACTGAAATACCCTTTTCCGAGCAGTACAGTAGTATATCCGTGCACTTTTCACGGGTTCTTAACGCACTCGATATGGAAATAGAACTTATTGATTCATACCAGCATTACCTGGATTCAGATAATAACGTCACCTATCTTAACGATATCAAAAATGACATCAACAATCTGAGCACTACTGTTCATGGTTATACTGATATGATGAACACATCAGAACTCATAGATAAAGCTGAAAAACACGGACATAATTTATCTGAATTAGTTAATAGCTATTATGACCATGTTGAACAACTGAAAAAAATAAAATTCCCTAATCTGCCTGTTAAATTTGATTTTCCACAGAAAGATACACTGATTCTCAGTATTGATGACCTGATAAAAAAACTCTGTGAAGAAATTAAATATCTGAAACTGCAAATAGAGGATACCGTTAAATTCTCGGCACTTCTGCAAAAAATAAACTGGCTGACAGATATGTCTCTGGCTGTTATCCGCTTCTGGGTGATGAATGTTTCCCGCTATGATGCGTATTTTGCAGAAGGGGCTTCTGTGGAAGGGCTTAATGACATAGTCAGCGGTCACATTAACGCGCTGAAGTATTACAAAAGTTAACTCTCCGCCGATTGCGTATACTACCGGCAGTTGTCAGACATGAGCGGCGGATATTACCGCCGCTCTCACCTGTTACTTTATTTTATATCTGAGCACGGACTTTCGGGCGCAGGAACAGCGCAGGAATTGCCGTCAGCGCCATCAGATAAAAAATACCACCGTGGATATCTTCATAGAGATAACCGGCCACCAATGTCATTACCGCAATAGCCCCGCCCATCGCCAGTGCCGAATAAGCGGCCTGCAACGGAATAATTTCAGCCGATTTTCGTGCCCCGATAAATTTCATGGCAGCAAGATGGCACACTGTATAGGTTCCGCTGTGCAGGATTTGAGCTATAATCAGAACCGGCAACGCAGCAGACATTCCCATCAGTGACCAGCGCAGAATACCGCAGATACCGGAAAGTAATAACAGGTTTGCCGCACTCCAGCGGCGGAATAATTTATTACTGAAGCTAAACACAATTACCTCAGCAACAACCCCCAGCGACCATAAATAGCCAATGGTCGCATCGGAATATCCCACCAACTGCCAGTAAATCACACTGAATCCGTAATATGCCGCGTGCGCGCCCTGCAAAAGGCTGACACAAATCAGGAAGCGGACAACGGCGTTATCTTTCAGTAAGGTACGGAACGCCACCTGTGGTCCGCGCTGTTTTTGCTCACCAACAGGCATAATGCGAGGGCGCAAGAAGGAGGTCAGCAAAAGGGATGCCGTACTGACAATTAACGCGACTAAAATAACATCATGTTTCCAGACATCCATCAGCAGCCCGGTCACGGAGGTCGCGATAATAAAAGCAACCGAGCCCCAGACACGGATAGTGCCGTAATCCATCGGGAACTGTTTCTGCCAGGTGGCAGCGAGAGAATCCCCCAGCGGGATCATCGGGGAGAAAAAGAGATTAAACCCGGCCATCACAAAAAACAGCCAAATCCAGTGCGATCCAAACCAGAATGCCACTGCAAAGATAAATGAACACAGTGCCATCAGTCGTAATGCAAAAATCAGACGGGAAGGATCTTTAAACAGTGGAGTGATAAACAGACTGCCGATAAACCGGGCCACCAGCCCCACACTCAGTAACAACCCGACGGTCGCCACATCATGCCCCTCACCTTTCAGCCAGGCTCCCCAATAGGGAAGAAATATCCCGTAAGAAAAGAAATACGTGAAATAATCAAGCGCCAGCCAAAGCGATGATGGAACAAACATCTGTTTCTCCTTTAATACCCTTATTCATTCCAATTACAGGTTCGTTGGCTGCATCCTGAATGACGTTGGGTATACATGAAAATAAAAAACCCGCTCGTACGGAGTTACGAAGCGGGTTCATAAATATATACCCTTATTCATTCAAACTACAGGTTCGTTGGCCGCACTCAGCTAGCCGGGTCACATACTAATGTATGCTCCCCGCCTATCTTCCCTTGCCGCCTGCCTGAATCTTGAATGACGTTGGGTATACTCAAACAGTATAACGGACTATGCGTAAACAGGGTATTTCGCGCAGATAGCCAGAACTTTTTGTTTCACAGCTTCAATGGTCGCTTCATCATTGAGGTTATCTAACACGTCACACATCCAGCCTGCCAGCTCACGCGCTTCGGCTTCTTTAAAGCCACGGCGGGTAATTGCAGGTGACCCGAGACGGATACCGGATGTGACAAACGGGCTTTTCGGATCGTTCGGCACACTGTTTTTGTTCACAGTGATATTCGCACGACCGAGTGCTGCATCCGCTTCTTTACCGGTGATGTCTTTATCAACCAGGTCCACCAGGAACAGATGGTTTTCAGTTCCGCCGGACACTACTTTATAACCACGGTTTAAGAAGACTTCAACCATTGCTTTGGCATTTTTCACAACAAGAACCTGATTTGCTTTAAATTCAGGCTCCATTGCTTCTTTTAATGCCACGGCTTTACCGGCAATGACATGCATCAGCGGGCCGCCCTGGTTGCCCGGGAATACGGACGAATTCAGTTTCTTGTACAGCTCTTCACTGCCGCCATTCGCCAGGATCATTCCGCCGCGCGGACCTGCGAGAGTTTTATGCGTGGTGGTGGTCACAACGTGCGCATGAGGAACCGGGTTCGGATAAACACCAGCAGCAACCAGACCGGCAACGTGTGCCATGTCAACGAACAGGTAAGCGCCGATGCTGTCTGCGATTTCGCGCAGTTTTGCCCAGTCAACCACACCTGAGTAGGCAGAGAAGCCACCGATGATCATTTTTGGCTGATGTTTTTTAGCTTGTTCAGCAACATCGTTATAATCAATTTTACCTGCGGCATCAATACCATAAGGAACGATGTTATACAGTTTACCGGAGAAGTTTACCGGAGAGCCGTGAGTCAGGTGACCGCCTTCCGCTAAGTTCATCCCTAAAACAGTGTCACCCGGCGATAACAGCGCGGAATACACCGCTACGTTAGCCTGTGAACCGGAGTGCGGCTGTACGTTGGCGTAATCTGCACCAAACAGCTCTTTTGCACGGTCAATCGCTAACTGTTCAACGATATCCACATACTCACAACCGCCGTAATAGCGCTTACCCGGATAGCCTTCAGCATATTTATTAGTAAGCTGTGAGCCTTGGGCTTCCATAACGCGCGGGCTGGTATAGTTTTCTGAAGCAATTAATTCAATGTGCTCTTCCTGACGACGATCTTCATCTTTCATTGCCTGCCAAAGTTGAGGGTCGTAATCTGCAATATTCATTTCACGCTTTAACATTCGCTTCTCCTGACTCACTGACGCCGATAAAAAACCACCCCCTTCAGGGGACGAATGGCATACAGTGTAAACTCTTTTTCAGGATTGAGATAGCCCCGGAAATAAAAAATACGCAAACGATTGCATGCTGATAAAATCAGGTAGTTAGCGGTCTTAAAATTTCATCAGAATATCCTGTTCATCGGACTCAATGCCGGATTTGTGATCCCTCTCCTCCCCCTCTCATTGGTCAATTTCGCTATTTTTAGCCGATTTTCTGACACAGCACTAAAATTTACCCTTTACAAATTTTGCCCTATATTATAAGTTGCATTGAAAATACATGTTATAAAATTCACATTGAAGTGATGTTTTTTCAGGAGCCCTGCCATGCCCGATGCTCAAACTATCGCCATTATAAAATCTACCGCACCGCTGATCGCTGCGACCGGACCAAAACTTACCGCTCACTTTTATGACCGCATGTTTCGTCAGCATCCGGAGTTAAAAGATATCTTCACCATGAGCCACCAGCAGAGCGGCGCACAACGTGAAGCCTTATTTAATGCAATCTGCGCGTATGCGATGAATATTGATAATCCCGGCATACTGAGCGCTGCGATTGAAAAAATAGCCAATAAGCATGTTAGTTTGCTGATTAAACCGGAGCATTACCCGATTGTTGGTGAAAATTTACTGGCAACCATTGAAGAGTTGCTCAATCCGGGTGAGGAAGTCCTGGCGGCCTGGGGGAAAGCATATGCTGTGCTGGCAGATATCTTTATTCAGCACGAAGCCGGATTATATAAAGAGAGAGCCTCATCTGCCGGTGGCTGGGAAGGGTTAAGAGATTTTCGTATTACCCGCAAACTGGCGCAGAGTGAATTTATTACCAGTTTTGAACTGACGCCGGTTGATGCCCGGCCGGTAGCGGATTTCCGTCCGGGGCAATATATCAGCCTCTATATTAATGATCAGTCACTTGAAAATCAGGAAATTCGTCAGTATTCACTGACACAGGCACCGAACGGTAAAACATACCGGATTGCCGTAAAACGGGAAAATAAGGGAATGATTTCCGGCTGGCTGCACACCAATATTGAGGAAGGAGACATTGTTAAGCTGACGCCGCCTTCCGGTGACTTTTTCCTGAATACCGGAACTGAGACACCGGTTGTACTGATTTCCGCCGGTGTCGGGCTGACACCGATGATGGCGATGCTGCAAACCCTGTCAGAGCAGCAACATGCGGGGGATGTTACCTGGCTGCATGCCGCAGATCACGGTGGCGTTCATGCATTTGCAGAGGATGTTGATGCTTTTGGTGCTGTGCTGCCCGTATTCAGCCGGACAGTGTGGTATCGCGAACCGCGCGCCGGGGAGGCATATCCGCACCTGACCGGACTGATGGATTTACATCCGCAACAACATGTCCTGCTCAGTAAAATACGCCACTATTATCTCTGCGGCCCGATTATTTTTATGCAGCACGTAGCACGTCAATTGACAGAAATGGGAGTGAATACAGACCAGATCCATTATGAATGTTTTGGTCCGCACAAAATTTTATAATCACGACAGAATAACAATAAGACACATGCGGATCACTTCAGTCCGCAATGCGCTAAATCATTCAGTTCACAGGAAGGCGGCAAGCGAAGACCGGCGGGGAGCAGACACTAGTATGTGACCCGCCGGGACGAGTGAAGCCAACGTACCTGCGGGCTGAAGGATGACGCGCGTTTGAGTAACAACAAAAAAACCTCCGGATAATCTATCCCATCCTTTCGCTGGTTTGTTGTTACTCTTTTTTTTGCCTGTCAGATAACTCTTTCAATAGCCGCATCCGACAGGAATAAGATCAATTTTTATATCTGGCGCGGTTAACACATTTTTTTACGGCCTGTGAGAAATACATCACTTTTGCCGAATTAATGCATGATTCCAGCTCTTCACTTTCTTCTTTATTTAAATTCATTCCGGACACCTGTGCAAAAAGCGCCGGTAATTCAGTCTGAGCGGGATCTTTCAATGCTGATTGCAACATAATAAAACCGGCCATGACCAGGATGATCACCACCGCACAGACAGGGAATATCCATTTTTTTATCTGCACGGTATTCTCCTTTGACTTACAGATAAAACAATCCGGCAGTGTCAGAAATAACAGCTGCCGGATAAGTAAGATTTACAGATATACTCAGAAAAAATCAGATAGCTTCTTCATCCTGCTCGCCGGTCCGGATACGGACAACCTGTACGACATCAAACACAAAGATTTTACCGTCACCGATTTTTCCGGTTTGTGCCGTTTTCATAATCGTTTCCACACAGCTTTCAAGAATGTCATCGGCGACAACAATCTCAATTCTCACCTTCGGGAGAAAATCCACCATATATTCTGCACCACGGTACAGTTCTGTATGACCTTTCTGACGCCCGAAACCTTTCACTTCAGTGACTGTCATACCTGTGATCCCGACCTCGGCCAATGCTTCACGGACATCATCGAGTTTAAACGGCTTAATAATTGCTTCAATTTTTTTCATTATCAGATCCTGCTACCAATTTTTATGGCCAAACCCGGATGTGATCGGGTAACGGCGATCTTTGCCAAAGTTGCGGGCCGTAATACGCGGCCCTACCGGTGACTGACGGCGTTTATATTCATTAATATCAACCAGCCGGATAACCTTACGGACAACCGCTTCATCAAAACCGGCGGCAATCAGCTCTTCCGGGGACAAGTCGCGTTCAACATAGCCTTCCAGCAACGCATCAAGAATGTCATACGGCGGCAGACTGTCCTGATCCAGTTGACCCGGCGCCAGCTCAGCTGACGGCGGACGGGTTATCACCCGCTCAGGGATCGCCGGTGACAAGGTGTTACGGTATCTTGCCAACTCAAAAACCATTGTTTTCGGCACATCTTTCAGTACATTAAACCCGCCGGCCATGTCACCGTACAGTGTGGAATAGCCCACGGCGGACTCACTTTTATTACTGGTGGTCAGTACAATGCGGCGGCGCTTATTTGACATCGCCATCAGGATCACTGCCCGGCAGCGCGCCTGTAAATTTTCTTCTGTGGTGTCCACTGCTGTACCGGCAAATTTCGGTGCCAGTTCGTGCATAAAAGCATCAAACATCGGCTCAATCGGAACAATATCAAACTCTACACCAAGCAGTTCTGCCTGCTCGCGGGCATCATGGATACTGATTTCTGCCGTGTAGCGAAACGGCATCATCACGGCCTGTACTTTGTCGTTACCCAGCGCATCTGCGGCAATAGCGACCGTCAGACCGGAATCAATACCGCCGGATAGGCCCAGTAATGCACCCTGAAAACCATTTTTAGTCACATAGTCACGGGTCGCCAGCACCAATCCCTGATACACCTGTGCCAGAACGGACAGTGTCGGTGCGGGAGAATCCATCGGCGTAATAGTCAGAGAGTCAAACCGGCACTGTACTGTCTGCTCAGAAAATGCGGCAAGACGATGCGTTATGTTGCCATCTGCACCGAAAACGGCTGAATCACCATCAAAAATAAGCTCATCCTGACCACCAACCTGATTGAGATAAATCAGCGGCAGCCCGGTACGGCGGCAGTGTGACTGAATAAGGACATCGCGCGTATCAATTTTATCGGTGGAATACGGTGAGGCATTCAGCGTCAGGATAATCTCAGCTCCGGCAGCTTTTAGTGCATCAACAGGTCCGTCAGTCCAGATATCTTCACAAATCAGCAGCCCCAGTCGGTAGCCTTTGAAATCAACAGCACAGGTTTGCGTTCCGGCGGTAAACCAGCGTTTTTCATCAAATACGCCATAATTCGGCAGCTGCTGTTTGAAATAACGGGCGCGGAGTTTGCCCTGTTCAAAGAAAGAGAGCGCATTATATATGTGCCCGTTTTCATGCCACGTATGACCCAGGAGGATCGCACAGTCATGGCTCGCCTGCTCAATCCTTGTTAATACCAGCTCTGTCCGCTGATGAAAATCAGGACGAAAAACCAAGTCTTCCGGCGAATATCCGGATAATGCCAGTTCAGAAAACATCACAAGATCAGCGCCTTTTTGCTGCTGCTCTGCGACCGTTTTCAGGATACGTTCACCATTGCCTTCAATGTCTCCGACCAGAAAGTTCAGCTGAGCTAAGGCGATATTGAGTGTACGACGCATAAAATCCGGGTCTCCGTCTCTCTCATGTATACCCGTATTCATTCAAACTGCAGGTTCGTTGGCGGCATCCTGAATGACGTTGGGTATATAAAATAATAATAAAACAGCTAATAATAAAGATGATAGCAAAATGTGCCTGCGACTGCGTATTCTTTATTTATTCTTTAAAGTCAGCCGCATCCAGCTCATGACGGGAGAGAAGTTTATAAAATTCCGTCCGGTTACGCCCCGCTAAACGGGCAGCATTGGTCACATTGCCTTTGGTCATCTGCAATAGTTTTCGTAAATAATTGAGTTCAAACTGATTTCTGGCTTCCACAAAGGTCGGCAGCGCCGTATTTTCGCCTTCCAGCGCCTGAGTCACCAGTGCTTCACTGATCACCGGTACCGTCGAAAGTGCCACGCACTGCTCAATAACATTGAGTAACTGGCGGACATTTCCCGGCCAGCTTGCGCCCATCAGACACTTCATGGCATCAGTGGAAAAGCTGCGGACAAAGGGTTTATGTTTTTTTGCCGCTTCGCGCAGGATATGGTTTGCCAGCAACGGAATATCTTCCGCGCGCTCATGCAGGGTCGGAATTTTCAAATTAACGACATTGAGGCGATAATAGAGATCTTCGCGGAATTCGTGTTTTTCCATCGCTTTGGGTAAATCGCGGTGGGTTGCGGAAATAATGCGGACATCAATATCAATATCGCGGTTACTGCCCAGCGGGCGGACTTTCCGCTCCTGCAATACCCGCAGAAGTTTGACCTGCAATGCTATCGGCATATCGCCGATTTCATCAAGGAAAAGTGTTCCGCTTCCCGCCGCCTGGAACAATCCTTCACGGCTGCTGACAGCCCCGGTAAATGCGCCTTTGGCGTGACCGAACAGCTCGGATTCCAGCAGTTGCTCCGGCAGTGCGCCACAGTTAATTGCAATAAACGGTTTTTTGGCGCGTGGGCTGGCTTTATGGATAGCCTGAGCCAGAACCTCTTTCCCGGTACCACTTTGTCCGTTGATAAGCACACTGACATCAGATTGTGCTACCATTTTTGCCTGCTCCAGCAGGCGGATCATCAGCGGGCTGCGGGTAACTATACCGTCACTCCAGGACTCATCACTGACGGTGGTGGTCGAGAGCGCCAGGGCATCATCAATAGCTTTATATAATGCATCGCGATCGACCGGTTTGGTCAGGAAGCTGAATACCCCCTGCTGGGTGGCGGCAACCGCATCCGGAATAGAGCCGTGAGCGGTCAGGATAATCACCGGCATTCCCTGATGGGTTTTCTGGATCTCGGCAAACAGTGCCATACCGTCCATTTCATCCATCCGCAAATCACTGACGACTAAATCAATTTTTTCTTTTCCGAGTACTTTCAGTGCTTCAGGGCCGCTTTCTGCTGTTGTGACCCGGAAGCCTTCACTGCTCAGGCGCATTCCCAGTAATTTTAATAATCCGGGATCGTCATCAACTAATAATAAATTTGCGCTGCGGCGTGCTGTCATGCCTGAGTTACTCCTTTTTATTCTGTGCCGGTTTACTTTCTGCCGGTGTTGACTCAGCAGCAGGTTTCGCTTTTACCGGCGGCGCTGCGGCTTCATCAGTAACGGCAGCCTCTTTTAATGCTTCGCTTCGCTCTTCCTGAGCACTTTCAGGCTCTGCATCGGCTTTTGCCGGCTGTTTACGTCCGGCAAGCTGGCGTTCGATATTACTCAGATTGTCCAGTTTGCGGGTCGTGGTCTGCAATTCGTATTGCAGGCGGGAATTCACTGCGCGTAACTGATCAATTTTCCCGTCGGTTTCACTCTGGAGACGGCGGTAGCGCTGGCGCTCGTCACTCAGCGTAATCGTCAGTTTTAATTGTTCGCGCCACAGTTTCATTAACGGGCGCAATGAAACCGGAAAGCCTGCACTGAAGGTATTGAGTGTATCGAGCACTTTGCGTTTGTCATTGGCAGAGCTGCCGGTGTTATCCAGCAAAATACTCTGACGGAATGCGGTATCCCAACTGTCCGCTGTGATTTTCCCCGCCATTATCCGTGCGGTATCACTGTTGAGCAAATCAGCGCAGTCCATCATCCGCAACCAGTAAAGTCCGTTTTCTGTTGCGGCCGCAGAATCAAGCTCCCAGAGCGTATGACAGTCCGCTATCCGGTAATCGACAGTGCGCTCATGTGGCAATACCGCAGCCGCCAGCGACGAAAGAACCGGCGGGGTTGACGTTTTTACACAGCCGGTCAGTAACAGCGGCACGACGGCAATCAGGGACTTAAATATCATGTTCAAATTAATAGCTGACCTGTTATTCCAGTAAAGTGTGGAACGGAAGCTGGATACGGAAGCAGACATCCGCACCTTCAGAACCGACTAATATCAGTTCGCCGCCCATCCGGTTAATACAATCCCGCGCTATACTCAGCCCCAGTCCGCTGCCTTTTACGGCACCTTTGCGCTGAAGTGAGCCCTGGTAGAAAGGTTCAAAGATCATTCCCTGCTCCTCTTCCGGGATTGGTGTACCGGTATTGGCGACATCAATCTGTATGTGCTGACCTGCCTTGTGGCTGGTTATCCGGATATTACCCGATTCAGCACCATAGTGTACCGCATTTGAGTATAGATTATCGAGTACACGCGTTAATAACACAGGCTCAGCCCAGACACTTGTCTCGTCCAGCTCTACTCCTGTGGTGATCCCTTTGCTTCTCGCCGGTAAACTGTGCGCGCTGACAACCTCCTGCACTACCGTATCCAGGTTAACCCATTTGGCTTCTGTCGGGCTGTCCACCAGTGTCCGGTTGTACTCCAGCAGCTGTTCAATCAGTGTTTGTAAATGACGGCTGCAATCACTGAGAATAGTCACCACTTCTTTCTGATCCGCAGTCAGCGGACCGGCAACTTCATCTGCCAGCAATTCAGTTCCTTCGCGCATGCTCGCCAGCGGTGTTTTCAGTTCATGGGAGATGTGGCGTAAAAATTCATGCCGCTGGGATTCCAGCCAGGCGAGGCGCTCACTCAGCCAGATAATCCGCTGCGCCAGTGAGCGCAGTTCGCGGGGACCTTTAAAGTGATCAAGACGCTGCACCAGATTGCGCCCTTCACCCAGGCGGTTAACCATCCGGTCAATCACTTTCACCGGACCGATAATCATCCGGGTAAACAGGATAATCAGCCCGGTGCTAAGAACAAAAACCAGCAGGCTCTGCCAGCCGAAAGATTGTCCTTTCTGTGCAATGGCATTTTGCAGCTCTTCGCCGCGCCGGAAATTAATTTCACGGACAGCCTGAACCAAATCAGCATTACCTTTGGCAAACGCTTCCAGGTGGGTTGTCATTGCCGCAACCGGTTCGCCGTTTTCACATTTCAGTACAGATAATTGCCCGAGGCTGGCGGAGATAACATCAGTATAGCGCGGATCCTGATCAGACTGCTTCCGGCGGCTGAGATATTCTTCATAGCGGGCATATTGTTTGTTCCAGACATTTTTCAGTGTTTCGTTACCCAGCACACAATACTGACGGTAACTGCGCTCCATTTCCAGCGCAAGACCCGACATCTCTTCACTTTGCCGGGCATCCTGAACTGTCGCAATACTGATTTGTGCCGCCTGATTACTCAGATCATCAAAACTCTGATACGCCTGCCAGGCCAGCCCCAGCAAGGGCAGCAGTACCAGACAGAATGCAACCACCACGAGTTGGCGCAAAGAGCGCGGAAATAATCGCCATTTTTTCAAGATTGTCATCTCTTAACCTGTTGTCATGTGCTGATGCTAACTGAGTCTGCGCTAAGAGAAAAGGATCAGAGAGTATCTGTGCGCAGAATGCTGTATTTTTAGCCGGAAAGGCAGAGGTAACGGGGGATAATGCAGGGGAAGGTGAGATAAAATGATGACGGGACGACAGTTTTCCTGCCGTCCCGTCAGTGAGATTATGGTGGTGCCTCACTCAACGTGTCGCCCTGTGTTTGATAAAGCTTACGCAATTATCGGTGTTAGCGGACGGTAGGCACCTTACTCTGGCATCATTCCCGGTATTATGTGGCATATCTCCACTTGTTCTGCGGGCCGACATAAAGAATTGAATGAGCAACTGAACAAACTACTGCAACCGTCGTGCCAACTTATAAATAAATTTTATAACTCATTATTATATAACAAATAATATATTTTAATTCGTCCTGAATTGCCTTTAGCACTTATCTGTACATCAATAATCCGCGGTTTTCCGGCAATTTTCGTTAAAAACGTCGCTGATATGCGACAATCTTTATCCCTCATTTTTGCTTCTTTATAATTCAGTGTGTTACGTGTCTCTTTTTCGCGACAGACAAACCCCACTATGTCGCTATTCTGTGACACCTATCTGTTTTTACACCTGCCAGGCAAAAAAAATGCGGCAGGGATAACCCCGCCGCATAGAGTATAATTTTATGGTTAATCAGCCTAACTGCTTGCGTGCATTACGGAAAATCCGCATCCACGGACCATCTTCGCCCCAATTTTCCGGATGCCAGGAGTTACTGACCGTACGGAATACCCGCTCAGGGTGCGGCATCATAATAGTGGCGCGTCCGTCATCTGTTGTGACAGCAGTGATCCCGTCCGGTGAACCGTTCGGGTTCGCCGGATAGCGCTCTGTCACCTGACCGTAGTTATCCACATACTGTAACGCCACCAGACCGCGCTGCATCAGCGCCTGCTGATGTGCCGCATCACGGAACTCCGCCAGCCCTTCGCCGTGGGAAACTGCAATCGGAATACGTGAGCCTGCCATGCCATCCAGCAGCAATGACGGACTTTGTGCGACCTCAACCAGGCTGAAACGTGCTTCAAAGCGCTCTGAACGGTTACGGGTAAAACGCGGCCATAAATCTGCGCCCGGGATAAGATCCCGCAGGTTTGACATCATCTGACAACCGTTACACACGCCGAGAGATAATGTGTCCGGACGTGCAAAGAATTGTGCAAATTCATCGCGCACCTGATTATTGAACAGTACCGATTTCGCCCAGCCCTCTCCGGCACCCAGCACATCGCCGTAAGAGAACCCGCCGCATGCTACCAGTGACTGAAAACCACTCAGGGAAAGATTGCCACTCAGTAAATCACTCATGTGAACATCAATGGCATCAAACCCTGCGCGATGAAACGCCGCCGCCATTTCCACATGGGAATTCACACCCTGCTCACGCAGCACTGCAATACGCGGGCGCACCTGCCGGGCAATATATGGCGCGGCAATATCATCATTCTGATCAAAGGTCAGCACCACATTCAGACCGGGATCGGCGATGTCCTGTTTTGCTTCGTGCTCTTCATCAGCACAGGCCGGGTTATCCCGCTGACGCTGCATCTGCCAGGTCGTTTCCGCCCACCACAAACGTAATTCACGGCATGAATTATGATACACCTCCGTATTATGGCTGCGGATGATAAAATCATCCCCCGGAGCGGCTTCGCCCAGGACGTGCAGAGCATCTGCCAACCCGGCATCCGTAAAGCACTGCACAACCGCATCCAGATCCGCTTCACGGATTTGCAGCACCGCGCCCAGTTCTTCTGTAAACAGTGCGCCGGGGATATCCTGATCAAACGCGCTGATATCCGCACTCACCCCACAGTGACCGGCAAACGCCATTTCAGCCAGGGTGACAAGCAACCCGCCATCTGAACGGTCGTGATACGCCAGCAGTTTTTCATCACGTACAAGTGTCTGCATGGCGTCAAAAAAGGCGCGTAATGCCTGCGGATTGCGGACATCGGCGGCTTTATTACCGAGCTGACGGTACACCTGAGCCAGCGCAGTCGCACCCAGTGTTGTGTGCCCTTCTCCCAGATCCACCAGCAGCAGACGGTTCGGCACATCACTGCGCAGTTGCGGTGTAACTGTCCTGCGGACATCATCCACGCGCGCAAACGCCGTGATCACCAGCGAAAGCGGCGAGGTCATTTCGCGCTCTTCACCCTGCTCATTCCAGCAGGTTTTCATCGACATAGAATCTTTACCGACAGGGATTGTCAGACCGAGCGCAGGACATAACTCCTCGCCCACGGCTTTCACCGCTGCATAGAGCCCGGCATCTTCTCCCGGGTGTCCGGCTGCCGCCATCCAATTTGCGGATAATTTAATATTTTTTAAATCACCGATCTGCACACCGGCAATATTAAGCAGTGCTTCACCGACCGCCATCCGCGCAGACGCGGCGTAATCCAGCAGAGCAACCGGCGCGCGCTCGCCGAGAGACATCGCTTCACCGTAATAGCTGTCAAGAGTCGCGGTAGTCACCGCGCAGTCAGCCACAGGTATCTGCCACGGACCGACCATCTGGTCACGGGCAACCATACCCGTCACCGAGCGATCGCCGATAGTAATAAGAAAGGTTTTTTCAGCGACTGCCGGTAAATGCAGCACGCGTTTTACCGCTTCCTGCAAATCAATATCACGGCGATCAATCGGCGTACCTTCTGCGGTCAAAGTAGTGACATCGCGGCGCATTTTCGGGGTTTTACCCAGTAAAATATCCAGCGGCATATCAATCGGCTGATTATCAAAGTGGCGATCGTTAAGGATAAGTTCCCGCGCCTCTGTTGCTTCACCAATCACCGCATACGGTGCGCGCTCCCGCTGACAAATCGCTTCAAACAGCGCAAGCTGCTCCGGTTCGATCGCCATCACATAGCGCTCCTGAGATTCATTACACCAGATCTCAAGCGGACTCATACCCGGCTCGTCATTGAGAATATCGCGCAGTTCAAAACGCCCGCCGCGCCCGCCGTCACTCACCAGCTCCGGCATCGCATTAGACAAACCACCCGCGCCCACATCATGAATAAACAGAATCGGGTTGTTATCGCCCAGTTGCCAGCAGGCGTCGATCACTTCCTGGCAACGGCGCTCCATTTCCGGGTTATCGCGCTGTACTGAGGCAAAATCCAGATCCGCATCAGACTGCCCGGAGGTCATGGACGACGCAGCCCCTCCGCCAAGTCCGATATTCATTGACGGGCCGCCCAGTACAACCAGTTTTGCCCCGACGACAATTTCATCTTTTTGTACATGGTCAGCCCGGATATTCCCGATACCGCCCGCCAGCATAATGGGCTTATGATAACCACGTAATTCATTACCATTGTGGCTGCTGACCTGCTCTTCATAAGTCCGGAAGTAACCAAGCAGCGCCGGACGTCCGAATTCATTATTAAATGCCGCGCCGCCCAGCGGACCGTCCATCATGATGTCATAGGCGCTGACGATGCGATCCGGCTTGCCGAAATCCTGCTCCCACGGCTGGACAAAGCCCGGGATGCGCAGGTTTGAAACCGAAAACCCGGTCAGCCCGGCTTTCGGCTTGGCACCACGCCCGGTAGCACCCTCATCACGGATCTCACCACCGGAGCCGGTTGCCGCTCCCGGCCACGGCGAAATCGCCGTCGGGTGGTTATGGGTTTCCACTTTCATCAGAATATGCACCGGTTCCTGATGATACTGATAGCTGCGCGTATCTCCCTGCGGGAAAAAGCGCCCGGCAGACGAGCCTTCCATCACTGCGGCATTGTCTTTATAAGCGGATAAAACATGATCCGGTGTTTTTTCAAACGTATTTTTAATCATTTTAAACAGGGATTTCGGCTGCTCTTCGCCGTCAATAACCCAGTCTGCATTAAAAATCTTGTGGCGGCAGTGCTCTGAGTTTGCCTGAGCAAACATGTACAGTTCCACATCTGACGGATTTCGTTTCAGAGAGGTAAATGCCTGTGCCAGATAATCAATTTCATCTTCTGCCAGTGCCAGCCCCAGCTCTGTATTCGCCGTTTCCAGCGCGCCGCGTCCCTGCCCCAGCAGGTCAATCATCGTCAGCGGAGCAGGCTCCTGATGCGTAAACAGCGCCTGCGCCTGTGATATATCACTGAAAACCGTTTCCATCATACGGTCATGCAACAGCGCACTCAGTTGCTGATGTTCATTCTCTGTCAGTCCTGTGGTAGAAATATAGTAGGCGATTCCCCGCTCAAGCCGGGTGATTTTGGACAGACCGCAGTTATGTGCGATATCCGTGGCCTTTGATGACCAGGGCGATAATGTTCCCGGACGCGGTGTGACAAGCAACAGAACCCCTTCCGGCGCATGTTCCGCCAGTGACGGACCGTAACAGAGCAATTGTTGTAATTTAGTGTGCTCGTCATCGGTCAGGGGCGCAGAAATATCAGCGAAATGCACATATTCTGCATAAATGTTGGTCACCGGCAGGTGGTGTTCAGTGAACGCGCTGATAAATTTTGTTACGCGAAACGCAGATAACACAGGTGAGCCACGCAAAATTTCCATAGTTGTCAGTTCTCTCATTTTAACACGCTGAGCCATCGGCCCGGAGGGGAAACGGGCACAGTATAGAGCAATACTGACGCCGACGAAACCGTTTGCGTGACGTTTTTTCATCCCGTTATTTTTTCTTAATCTCAGCCCCCGGGAGCGGAATAAAGTTGCACACTGACAAAATCTTGAGCAAAATGTCCGATTACTGGAAATATAACCATGGTAATTTATGCACGTATATACCCGTTTTGTGTAACCGGTGAGAAACGCCTTTGGTACATAAAAAAATAAACTATGTTGTTATCGTCATCGTCGCGCTCTTTTCTGCGGCGCTGATTGCCATCAATATCAGCTGGCCGACGCAGCAGCAGCAGCTCAACCGGATACTTGCCCGGGGAGAACTGCGGGTCAGCGCGGTCGCCTCACCGCTTATTACCTTTAATAAGCAGGGACAGCCCAGCGGGTTTGATTATGAACTGGCACAGCGCTTTGCGGACTATCTCGGCGTAAAGCTGGTGATTCAGGAACGCGATGGCGTCAATGATCTGTTTGATGACCTGAATAACAATGATGCGGATCTGCTGGCGGCAGGTCTGATTTACAATGAAGATCGCCTGAGTTCCGCCATGAGCGGCCCGGCGTATTACACCGTCGCACAGCAACTCCTGTACCGCATGGGAAATAAGCGCCCGCGTGATTTGGGGGATCTCGGCTCGCCGGTCTATGTCACAACCGGCAGCGCGCACGCACGGCTGTTGCAAAAGCTGAAAAATGAAAAATATCCTGATCTGGATATCCGCGAAGTTGATGACATAAACAGCAACCGCCTGCTGCAACAGCTGGCGAAAGGCGATATTGATTATGTGGTCAGTGACTCAGTCAGTGTGGCGCAGGAGCAGCATATTCATCCGAATGTGGCGGTCGCTTTTGAAGTCACCGAAAATCAGCCAATGACCTGGTATCTTAAACGCAGTGAGGACAGCAGTCTGAATGCCGCCCTGCTTGATTTTTTCAATCAGACCAGCGAAGGCGATACCCTGGCGCGTCTGGAAGAAAAATATTTCAGCCACATGAACCAGTTCAATTATGTGGATACCAAAACCTTTATCACCGCGATCAACACACAGTTAGCCACATACCGCCCGCTGTTTGAGAAATACGCCGGAAAGATGGACTGGCAGGTGCTCGCGGCTATCGCATGGCAGGAATCTCACTGGAACCCGACTGCCACTTCCCCGACCGGTGTGCGCGGTATTATGATGCTGACACGCCCGACTGCCTCTTTTTTTGGTATTGAGGATCGCCTTGATCCTGAGCAGAGCATCAAAGGCGGCGGCACTTATATTAATTATCTGATGGATAAATTACCGGACTCCATCGCCGAAGATGAAAAAATCTGGTTTGCCCTGGCGGCATATAATATGGGATACGGGCACATGCTGGATGTGCGCAGGCTGACAGAAATGCAGGGTGCTGACCCGGACAGTTGGCTGGATGTGAAATCCCGCCTGCCGCTGCTGAGCAAAAAAGCCTATTATCAGAATCTGCCTTATGGCTACGCGCGGGGACACGAAGCTTACCGCTATGTGGAAGGCGTGCGCCGTTATCAGCTCAGTTTGCAGGGTTATCTGGATTTACATAATGAAGAGTTGTTGTTAAATCAAAATCCTGAAGATGAACCGGCAAAAACCACGCTGACCTCTGCCGGTAATCCCTGATCAGGACACACTGCCACTCTCTGCACTCTGACGTTTCAGGGCTTTTTTTTCTGCGCGGCGGCGGCGGAAAAAATCGCTCAGCAATGCAGAGCACTCTTCCCCGAGCACCCCGCCGGTAACATCCATATAGTGATTAAGGCGCGGAAGTGTCAGTAAATCAATAAACGACCCGGCGGCGCCTGTTTTCGGCTCCGCTGCGCCGAAGACCAGCCTTTTTATCCGGCTGTGGATCAGCGCACCGGCACACATCATGCACGGCTCAAGGGTGACATACAGTGTGGTATCAATCAGACGGTAATTGCCCAGCGCAGCACCGGCTTCGCGCAGTGTGAGAATTTCAGCGTGTGCGGCGGGGTCGTGACTGCGGATCGGCTGGTTAAAACCGCCGCCAACCTGCTGATTATCTTTTACCAGCACGGCACCGACCGGGATCTCCCCCGCCTCACCGGCTTCTTTTGCCAGTGCAAGCGCCCGGCGCATCCAATATTCGTCGTTATTATATTGCGTTGAACTATCAGTTACGTTATCAGTCACATTAACACCTGGTTGCTTACTATCGCGCCGTATACTTGTTATCGCGCTGCATACTTGTTATCGCGCTGCATACTTGTTATCGCGCATAGTATAGCGGGATTTTCTGCAAAGTTCCGGGTCTGCTGATAACGGGCAAAACGAAAAGACGCTGTAAACACATCCGTATGCGCCCGGAAAGCGCCTTCCGTGGCGCTTACGTTTTCGTTCGACTGCCCGTTATCACGCCTGTACCTGACCTTAAATCAACACCATCCGTACTTTGTTACCTGTATTATCTGTTATCTTTATCTCACGCCGTAAATAACGCCAGTTTGGCGGCAAATCCCATAAAAAATAGCCCGATAGTACTGTTACCGGCTTTCGCCACCTGTTTTTTATGGCGGAAAAATTGGGATAATTTGGCACCGCTGTAAATTAAAAAGGAGAGATAAATAAAGCTTATTGCTTCCAGAAGCAGTGCCAGAACCGCATAACTTATCCCGGGATGGGCATAGTTAAAATCGATAAACTGTATAAAAAAAGAGACATAAAACAGAATGGCTTTCGGATTTGTCAGGCTCAGTATCAGCGCTTTATTAAAGGCATTCTCAGCCCGCAGGGGCTTATCGTCATGATCGCCCTGTTTTTGAATAAAGGTGGCATAGAGAATTTTTAATCCCAGATAAAGCAGATATGCCGCTCCGAGATAACGCACTGCCGTAAATAATACCGGTGATGCTTTAATAACCGACGCCACGCCCAGGAATGACAAAAACACCAGAACTGCGTCCCCGACAAATACACCGAATGCGGCCTGATAGCCTTTTTTATAACCGAATGTTGCGCTGGATTTCAGGACATACAGTGAATTCGGACCGGGGACCAGGATAATAAAAATGGCGCCGATTAAATATGTCCCGATATTCAGTATGCCCAGTTGTTCGAACATGATTTCTCCGAGTGTCAGCACGATACCGGCTTTACCCGCACGCTATCTGCTTTGTAATGTTATTTTGATTACTGACTAATTAATCACAAAACAACCGTCCCGGATAGCCCTTCTCTGTTATGAGGTTATTTTCCCGTTTTCCTGCCGGATTTTGTGGTGACGGGGATAAAAAATCAGGATAAATACCCATGCCGCCGACAATGCTGCGCCCGCCATCGCCAGACTGAAGCCCCCGGCAAATGCCTCATAAATACTATTTTGTACCGTCGCCGTCAGCCCCTGCCCCTGAGTACCGGTAATAAGCTGTTCCGCATCCGCCAGATTACTTCCCCGGGCAAGTGTTACCGCGCGCTGTGTCATCAGTGTGCCGAGAAGCGCTATCCCCAGCGTCATCCCGGTCTGACGCATCATATTCAGCGTGGCAGAGGCAACACCTGAACGTGCAGGATCGGCCGTATGCATAATCAGCGCACCCACCGCCGGAATCGACAGTCCCATCCCTGTGCCGAGCATAAACAGCATCAGACCTGTTGCAACATAAAGTGTGTGCGGTGTCAGCGTAGTCATCAGGGCACATGCGCCCGCCATCAGCACCAGACCGGTGCCGAGGATCTGCTTAATACTGAATGTACGGGAGATCTGACCAAACGAAAATGAAAACAGTGCCATCGCAATAAATTCCGGCGACATACGCAATCCCGCTTCCAACGCATTCCAGCCCTGTGCTTTTTGTAAAAACAGCGCAATAAAAAAGACATTGGTATAGGCGGAAAAACCAATCACAAATGAAGCCAGGTTGTAATGACGATAGTCCCGCTGTTTAAAATCTGCCAGCGGCAAAAGCGGACGCGCCACCCGGCTTTCCGTCACTAAAAAGACTAAAAATAAAATAATACCGCCGATAACTGCTGATAATGTCACCGGATGCAGCCAGCCCGCACTTCCCGCTTCAATCAGCCCGTAAGTCACCGCACCAAGTGCGGCAATACTCAGCAGTTGTCCTGCCGGGTCAAACGCGGCTTTCTCAGGATCTGAACTTTCACTGATACCATACAGACCCAGCAGAAAAGTGATAATGCCTATCGGGATATTGATAAGAAAAATACCTTCCCGGCCGGTGGTGTGCACCAGCACCCCACCGAGTATCGGCCCCACAATCAGTGACAACGCACTGACAGATGACCAGACACCTATCACGCGGATCCGCTGCTGACTATCTGCAAAGGTGTGAGTTATCAGCGACAGCGCCCCGGGGATAAGTAATGCCGCCGCTATCCCCTGCACAATCCGCCCCGCCAGTAATAATGTCAGTGATCCGGCGAGTGCGCAGAGTAATGAGCCGAGAGTGAAAATCACCACTCCGGTCAGCCACATTTTTTTCCGCCCCCACCGGTCACTGAGCGGTCCCGCAGAGAGAATAAGGGCAGATAAACACAACGCATAAGCATCGATCAACCATTGTAATGACACCATTGACGTATTCAGCTCGTGCTGAATAGCAGGGAGTGCCACATTGACAATACTGATGTCCAGGGTTGCCATGAACGTACCCAGACAGATAGCCGTAATGACGGCGAAATAACGCATTCGGTTCATATTGTTCTCCTTTCTCTGATGCAGAATATACATCGACCGACCGACGGTCAATCGAAATGAGAACGATTTTTATTTGTCTGTTTTTTTCGCGTTAGTCTGCCGGGAATGGCATAATCCCTGTTTTCCGTTATATAAGGCGCGTTTATGACTCAGTCAGCGGAATACAAACCCCGCTTTAAGCCTGCCGACGTCCGGATCAATGAACTGATGGGTGCCGCCGAAGCACTGTTCCTGGAAAAAGGGTTTGATGCGACTACTGTCAGCGATATTGTGGCGCGCGCCGGTGTTGCCAAAGGTACGTATTATCATTACTTTGCCGCCAAGCCGGATATTTATGAGGCGCTGCGTCAGCGCTATATGGCGTGGTTTTTATCACAAACTCAGCAGGCAACAGATTCCTGTGCTGCCGGTGATGTGAATGCAAAACTGGCTGCCTGGTGTCAACGCTCCGTCACGGCGTATGCCGAAAAGCAGACGCTGCATGATGTTTTGTTTCATCAGGGCTTTCATCAGCAGGGAAATGAGCATGAAAATGCAATACTGAAGCAATTAATTACGCTGATTGCCGAAGGTGAGCAACTCGGGGTATGGCAGGTCGCACATCCGGATATCACTGCCATGATTATTTATCACGGCATGCATGCCGCCGTCGACACTCTGCCGCACTCCTGCAATTATGATGTGAATACTCTCGGACCGGTATTATACGAACAGTTTCTGCGTTTTTTACGCGCCTGACATTAAATATAAAAAAACCCGGTCGCAGCCGGGTCTTCTCACTAACACTCTCTATACCCTTATTCATTCAAACTACAGGTTCGTTGGCTGCATCCTGAATGACGTTGGGTATATAGTGGATAATCTGCCTGAATTAGGATCAGCGCAGTGTTTCATCCGCACGCAGCGTCAGCACTTCATAACCGGTTGCCGTCACCACAATCGTGTGCTCGGATTGCGCAGATAATTTTTTATCCCGCGTAACAACTGTCCAGCCATCTTTTTTGGTTTTGATCTTCGCGCCGCCCTGGTTGATCATCGGTTCAATCGTGAAGGTCATCCCCTCTTTGAGTTCAGTACCCTGACCACGGACACCATAGTGCAGCACCTGCGGTGATTCATGCATTTCACGTCCGATCCCGTGTCCGCAATACTCGCGCACCACACTGTAGCCGCGTGACTCAGCATAGTGCTGAATAGCAGAGCCGATATCACCGAGTGTCGCGCCCGGTTTTACCTGCTGAATACCTTCCCACATAGCGTCATAGGTCGCTTTCACCAGTTTTTTTGCCAGCGGAGAAGCATCCGGCATCACATACATTTTACTGGAATCAGCAATAAAGCCGTTTTTTTCCAGGGTGATGTCCACATTGATAATATCTTTGTCTTTTACCAGCTCATCGGCTTTCGGCACACCGTGGCACACCACTTCATTCAGTGAGGTATTCAGCACATACTCAAACCCGTACTGACCTTTACTGGCAGGACGGGACTCAAGTGTATTAACAATATAATCTTCAACTTTGTCATTGATCGCCAGAGTGGACACACCCGGCTTAATGAAATCATCCAGCATGGCAAAAACCTGTGCCAGCAAACGACCTGACTCCCGCATCAGTTCGATTTCCGCGGCTGTTTTAATAACGATACTACTCATGCTGCTCTCCTTTCCGGCTCAGTGACTCTTTTTCCAGCATCTCACTGATAAGCATTGTGAAGGTTTTATCGGGATTCATTTCAGCCTGCATGCCGATTTTTATCCAGAATTCTGCCTGTGCATTAATTGAGCGCGACATTACATTGCTCGCACGGCGCAGATATTCATGTAATTCATCGGAGATTTTAACAATACCCACGTGAAATCCTTTACTGATAAACCATATATGAAACAGATATGGTTCATATAGTAAACCTCCCGGAAACGGGAATCAATCGCATCCGGTTAAATCCGCATGATCCGTCAATCAGATAACAAACAGCCCCATCCCCCGCTTTACCTGATCCAGCGTTTGTTGTGTCACTTCCCGCGCTTTTTCCGTGCCGCTGCGGATAACGGAAAGCAGATAGGGTTTATCCGCCATCAGACGAGCCCGCGCCTCACGAACCGGTGCCAGTAATGACTGCAAGCAGTCATTCAATACGACTTTACACTGCCGGTCACCCAATCCGCCGGTCTGATACTGTACTTTCATGTCAGAAATCAGGGCAGTATCCGGATGAAACGCATCAAGATACGTAAACACGACATTCCCTTCAATCTGTCCCGGATCAGACACTCTAAGGTGCTGCGGATCAGTAAACATCGCATTCACCGCGCGGGTTAACGCATCCTCACTGACCGAAAGATTGATCACATTTCCGAGGGATTTCGACATTTTTCCGTTGCCGTCAATGCCGGGCAACCGCCCTGCTTTACCGACCTGCGCGCGGCAATGCACCAGCAGCGGCTCACCGGTAATGCTGTTTACTTTACTGACGATTTCATTGGTTTGTTCAATCATCGGCAACTGGTCTTCCCCGACAGGCACCAGTTCTGCTTTGAATGCTGAAATATCAGCCGCCTGGCTTACCGGATAGATAAGAAACCCTGCGGGTAATGCGCGGGTAAATTGCTTCTGAATGATTTCATGCTTAACTGTCGGATTGCGCTCAAGGCGGGAAACCGTCACCAGATTGAGATACAGCAGTGTCAGTTCCGCCAGCGCAGGCAGCGCGGATTGCAGACAAATCACAGAGCGGGCGGGGTCGATTCCGACCGCCAGATAATCCGCAACCACATCATACAGATAGCGGTTAACTTTTTCCGGATGCGCGCCGTTATCAGTCAGACCTTGTAAATCTGCCATTAACACATATTGAGTGGATGAATGTTGCAATAAAACGCGCTGTTGCAGGGAGCCGATATAATGACCAAGATGCAATGGCCCGGTAATACGGTCGCCGGTCAGGATAATCGGGTTGGTTTGATGAGCAGGCATATTATTTCCTCTTGAATACTATCAGAGGCCGCCAGAGTGAAGATATATCTTAAATGAAATCGCCGCACTCCGGCGGCGATTTGTTAAAATTAAAATGACATAACAAAACCGGCGCCGCACGTTGTGCGCCACCAAAAAACATTGAGTGATAACTGAGCTGTAATTTTATTATTCATCATTCAATCAATTTACAACTTTTTTAATTTATTGCCACTACTTTCTCAGGCGGTAAGAAAAGACAGACAGGGAGCATACACAAGTATGTGACTGGCGGGACTCATGCCGCCAACGAACTCACAGTTTGAATAAATAAGATATATTTACATTTATTATTCTTTGTCAGTACAACATCATCAACAATGACAAATCATGACAATAAAATACCTTACTTTCATTGTGTTACGCCATTACTCAGGTAAGATTAATTACTGACAGCACATCAGGTTTATATATTCAGCGGAGTATTTTTATCAGGCTAACTTAACGCAGTATTGAGGAGAGTATATGTTTTTACTGACACTGGGGTTAATTATCACATCCTGTCTGTTTGCTACAATAATGAGCCCTAAATGGGATGATTAAATGAACGCAGGTATATTATCTGATTAAACGCCTTTCAGTTTCCGCCATAAACTGAAAGGCGTTTTCGTTTATCCGGCTGATTAAATACTATTTCGCCATAAAACAGCGATAAAAAACACATATTCTGACAAATCATTTTTTGACTGATTCATATATCTTAACTATATTTAAATTGTTACCAAGCTGAAAGTAACACCTGATGCCTCTGAACTTGTTTTGTTTGTTCAGAGGCTTTTTTTGACACCCATACAAAAAAATACATTTAATATAATAATTAATTAGTTACAGCCAGCACCAAACACCTGTCCGGAATAAATTCAAAATACCATCAAAATAAGTATAAATACCAAAAACCGGAAATGATCTTTTTCTGACCTGTACATCTCCGACATACCGGCTATATTGATAAGTGTTTTTAATTAATTGATATTCGCTTTATTTCACGGATTGTATGCCCAACGTCATTCAGGATGCAGACTGACCACAACCAGCGAACCTGCAGTTTGAATGAATCAGAGTATATAATGATCCGGTTTTATTACTGATGTACTCTGCCCGCATTATTATTCTGCGGGCATTTTTTATCTTTATTTTTCGTCCTGTGACGGGCAGCAACATCCCGGTTTGCCCGTAAGTGCCGCTTCCTGTATTGGCGGGCAGGCAAGCGTACCAAAAGAACAAAATACACAGCAATCACCCGGCAATGGTTTTAATAATGTATGGCAATGTTCACACTCATAAAACCACTGGCACGCATCCTCCGGCATTGTCTCTGTTTTTTTATAACCACAAACCGGACAGGTTAATTCAGACTGTAATTCAATATTATTCATGCTCATTCTGCTCCTGTAAAACCACTGATAATCAAAATATTATCTGAATACTATCAGCTCAGAGACATTACAGATAATGATGCACTGCATACTAATTTTAAATTTTGACCAACTTTGTTGGTGCTTTATTTAAGTTAAACCCATTACCATGCGTGCATGAACTGTTTATATCTGCCGTTCATGATTTTCATACCTATATCTTTTTCTGCCCGGTGCCCATAACACCGGGCATTTTTTTATCCGGAAAACAGAACGTAAAAAGGCCACCTAAGTGACCTTGATATGATTCATACTCTGAAAGCACTTACCACATATTACAAATTAAATGATCTGATAAAACCAATCATTGGTCCGATAAAGAACGGAAAAATACCAATCCCAAACCCGATCCCGCCACCAATAATTAATTTACCGCCACCAGTACATTCAGTTGGCGGTGTTACAGGAGGAGAAACATTTCCTGTGCCTGGTCTCAGAAAATCAAATAATCCACTTCCGCTGACAATTTCACGCTCACTAACAGATAATTCTTTCATAATGATTTCCTTATCAACAAGTAAATAATGCAACCATACATGTTATATGTTTATAATTTTAAAAATAAAAAAATAATTACATGCACTTATTCCATGATCGGTTTTTTTTAAAGTTAAATCAAGACATTATTGCGTTGTTAATTAAAAATAAGACATTATCAAATTCACCATGATATTAATATTTATTCCCCACATAATATCATGCCGAAACAAAATTCATCACGAGTGTATTGTGAAATTGCCATAGTAAAAAGTACCATGGTAAACATTATTACTACAATAGCAAGGTAGCATAATGTATTCCGACCATCTTGTTATTGTATTCCCGCATAATTAGTACGTGATTCGGTAAAAAATATTCCCGGGAAAATAAAGAGATTAGTTGTATTATAAAATACAACATGAATACGGCTGTACCAGCAGTGCTAATTCGCTCAGCTTTAATGAAATGACTATACTCTGAATAATTCAGGATGCAGGCAGGTGGCTAGCTCCGCCCGTCGGGAATCATAGATAAACTATGTGCCCAGACAGGGCTTTGCGTAGTCAGGACCCGGACATCCTGAAGTATGACGGGTATATAATCAGAAACACGTTTCCAAAATATTAAGAATCTCTTCCGATGTTAATTTTTTATAGCCTTTACCTATAATAGTGGTTGATTCTGCAATTTTTGGCAGCATCTCTTTTGTTGCACCCAACTCTTTGAGTGATGTCACGATGCCACATTCTTTAGTAAAATGCGCCAGTGCATCAATTCCTTCGAGTGCGATTTGGTCCTGAGTTTTACCCTCACAGGAAATACCCCATACCTGAGTTGCAAAACGCACAAATTTCTCAATACCAAATTTATAAATCAGACGATAATAAGGCAACGATATTGCGGCCAATCCCATTCCATGAGCGCAATCAGTATAAGCACCCAATTGATGTTCAATCATATGGACTTGCCAGTCTTGTGTTTTTGATAAACCCGTAATGGTATTTAGTGCCAATGTTGCATTCCACATCAAATTACTTCTGGCTTCGTAATCATCCGGATTTTTCAACGCAACACGCAGGTTATCAATGGAAGACTTCAACAAACTTTCTATCAAATAATCACTGGTATTCGCACCCTGATCAGAAAAATACTGTTCCATCAGGTGAGACATCGTATCAAATACACCGCTGACCATCTGATATTGAGAAACCGTGAATGTATACTCCGGATTTAGAATTGAAAATCCAGGGTAAACATTCGCCGGAAAAACCCGCCCTGCTTTATATTTTGTGGCTTCATGTGTTATTACTGAACCACCATTCATTTCAGAACCGGTTCCGACCATAGTAAGAACTGACGCGACAGGAACAACTTTATTATCGACTTCACTGAATTCAATCCAATATTTCTGAAATGGATCTTCATTTTCACAATAGGCTGATACGGATATGCCTTTTGCACAATCTATGACTGAACCGCCACCAACTGCCAGAATAAGACTGACATTATGTTCCCGGACCAGCGCGGCACCTTCCATCATTTTGTTATATGTCGGATTCGGCATTACGCCGGACAACTCAATAACTTTTTTCCCCGCAGCGGCAAGAATTGTCATGATATCATCATAAAGCCCATTAGATTTAATCGCATTACGACCATATACTAGCATCACAGTATCACCATACTGTGTTAATTCATCATTTAATTTAGTGAGAGAATTTTTACCAAAATGGATTTTTGTCGGATTGTAATAAGTAAAGTCCAGTTGCATTTTTCTATCCTTATTATGAATTAACCTTGACACAGGGCTGCTGTACAATTTTTGTATAGCCGGGGATGAATAGGGTAACGCTGTGATATCAGGATAAACACTACTGCTTTATATCCCGGAAATGAATGTCTGATACTCTCTGTCTATTGCCTGTTTTTCCGGAATATAAAAATAAAGAAAAAATAATCGTACGCATATTTACCTGTACCGGTGTCAGACTGACCTCGTTTCTCTCAGCGCTTTAATATCGGTTAAAGGTGGTGCGCCAAACAAGCGGCTGTATTCCCGGCTAAATTGTGACGGGCTTTCGTAACCCACCCTGAATGTGGTGGTAGCCGCATCCAGATGTTCAGTCAGCATTAAACGGCGGGCTTCACTCAGACGAAGTTTTTTCTGAAATTGCAGCGGGGTCATTGATGTCATTATACGAAAATGTGTATAAAACGCAGATTTACTCATGCCGGTATAGGCAGCAAGTTCATTAATACTTAACGACCTCACAAAGTTATTTTTCAGCCAGTCGATGGCCTTAGATATTTGGTGGCTATGACTACCGGCAGTCACTATCTGATTTAAACGGGCACCCTGTCCGGTAGCCAGCATACGGTAAAAAATTTCACGTTTAATAACCGGTGCGAGGATTTTAATACTTTCAGGATGTTCAAGCAGCGCCATCAGACGAATAAAAGCATCCAGTAACGGCTCTGATAACTCACCGACCGCAATTCCTTTTTGTGCGCCGGTGCTCTGATTAAATGATAAGCCACTTTCTGCAATCAATTGTGATATTTCATGCAGATCTAACTCCAGGGTAAGTGCCAGATAGGGTTTATCTTCGCTGGCTTCAATAATATTAGCAATAATGGGCAGATCAACGGATGAAATAAGAAAGTGATTCGCATCATAAGTAAAACTGTCTTCGCCGAGCAAAACACGTTTCTTTCCCTGAGCAATCAAACAAATACTCGATATATGTGTATAACCTGCAGGTGATGTCGGAGATACCCAATGGCTGAGACTCAACCCGGGAATATCAGTATCAGACTGATTCGTATTATGTGTCAGTTTTTCAATTTGTCCGGCGAGTTTTTTTGTTGCTCTATCCATGTGTTCCTGGCTGTTCATGTCGCCTCCATCGGTAACCGGGGAATTATTCTTCCAGCTTTGATGCTATATTCCAGTATAACGGTGGCTTCACTGATGTAAAGAATATCAGGCAATAATTCTGTTTGTTTATTTTTAACCAGTGAGTAACATAATTTTCTGAATATATATTTTTGGAAGATTGAGCAAGTATCAGAACGGAACAGGATACCGATGACCACCTGAGTACGTATAGATTACAGGTATCGTTTAACAAACGATCTGGTAACACAAAGCAATATGTATTAATACCAACATACTTACCCTGTTCACCCGTCAATTAAACCAGCATTTACCGGAGATTATTATGCATAAAGAATCAAATACATTGATCCCTGAAGAATTGAAAGCAGGTATATTTAATGGAAAAGGTATTTTCCCTTTTGGTGAAAAAAACGTAGCGTATGCCGATTATTTTACCGGAACCAGCTATCTGTCATTACTAAATAAAGAAAACCCGGTTATCGCTAACGTTACCTTTGAACCGGGCTGTCGTAACTTCTGGCATATTCACCATAAGAGCGGACAAATTTTGTTAGTCACCGGCGGCCGGGGCTGGTATCAGGAAGCAGGAAAACCCGCTCAGACATTAAATCCGGGTGATGTCGTTCATATTGCTCCGGGTATAAAACACTGGCATGGTGCAGCCGCAGATAGCTGGTTTGCTCATGTCGCAGTCGAAATACCGGCAGAAGGTGCTACCAACGAATGGTTAGAACCTGTTTCAGATAAAGAGTATAAGCATCTGGAATAATTTTATCACCTTATTATGCATTATGATTTTATATATATATTGTGAAATATGTGACTTATCAGCAGTGTTATTTTCGGATACTGATATCCGGTATCCGAAAAATAATTAATATGACCTTTTAATACGTGTATATCCCGGAGTACGGGTCACTGTTGCATGGCACTGACTAAAAGTTGCCACAGTGCTTTACGACGTTTATCCGCGGCCTCCGGCGTTGCATACAATAACTCAACGTGAACACTGTCAATAATACCCAGATAAGCATCGCCCAGCGCAATCTCACCGGTCGTCAACAAATGATTAAACCCGTCATTGAAGCGTGATTTAATTCCTGCAAGAAAAAACTCATATCCTTTCGCAACCTGTGGTTGTAATCCTGCGGGCGGAATAAACGCTGTGCGTATCAGCAGCCGGAGATAAGCAGACTGCTGATAACGCCCGGATACACATGCAAGATAGCATTCACCGCAGGTTGTATCTGAATCAAAACATTCATTCACAAAAGCACTTTCACTTGTTATTGCTTCATTGAAAACGTGTATAAAGAGTTCTTCTTTATTCTTGAAATGGGAATAAATTGTTGCCTTTTTAATCCCCGCTGCTTCAGCCACGGTATTTAATGAGCCCGCATCAAATCCTTTATCTGCAAAATGCTGCACCGCAGCATCGGATATTTTTTGCGCGGCAGGTGAAATAGCCATAAATAAAAGTGCCCCATGAATTTAATGAACGGAAACGTATTCTACATCATTTCTGGTCCGCCGAATGCTGAGAACGGTGAGCAATACAACAACAATCCCGAAGAAAACAAGAAAACCAAGCCAGTAACCTGTTCCACGGCCGGATAAGTACCCTGCCACCGGCGTTGCTGCAGCAGAGAGAACCAGTTGCAGAGCACCCAAAACAGCAGCAGCCGAACCCAGTGCCGTTTTCTGCGTAGACATCGTCATCGACATCAGCGTAGCTTCTGCAATACCCAGACCAAACATAGCCAGGAACATTCCTGCAACAACACCCGGTAAACCGATACCTCCCGCTCCCGATAAACCTGCGATTACCGCACCCGCAGCCATTGCCATGACGCCCCGCAATGCAACAGATGGCACGCTGAGGTGCGTAACCCAACGACCTGCACTGACTGCGCCAATTAACACCGCAATACCGGTACCACCGAATACCAGACCAAACGAATCAGGCGAAAGTGCATAATACGTCTGATAAACAAACGATGCGCCACCGATGTAAATAAACAGGAAAAAGAAAGCAGCGGAGAGCGACATAGCAGGCAACATAAAATCGCGATCAGTGATCAGTCGGTAATATGTTTTGAGTATGAGAGTTGGTTTGAGAGGCTGGCGCAGTTGTGCCGGTAAACTCTCGGGAAGTAAAAACCAACTGTTGATAAAAGCGATAAGCCCCATCAGTGCCAGCATGAGCATAACCGCTTTCCAGCCTGCATACGCGTCAATATATCCCCCCAGAGCCGGTGCAAGTACCGGGGCCAGACCTTCAATCGTCATCAGAAGAGCAAACAGTTTTGCCGCCTCAGTACCTGACGCGAGATCACGTACCATGCTGATTGCTACCACAAGAGTCATTGACGCCGCCAGTCCCTGAAAGAACCGGGCATAAAGCAAGGTGTTAAAAGTGTCAGCCCGCGATGCCCAGAGAGAGCAAATTATAAATAGCAGAACAGCTGATAACAGTGGCTTACGCCGGCCGATTGCATCAATAACAGGACCGGCGACCAATTGACCCAGCCCCATAGCCATAAGAAATACGGTAAGGGTAAGTTGAATTTGAGTAGCCGAGGCTTCCAGCTCTTTTGCCATATCCGGTAACGAGGCCAGATACATATCGATCGCTGAAGGTCCCAGTACAGTGATCATGGCAAGCGATACCGAAAGCCGGAAAAATGAATGTTGCATAATGATTTCCACAATAATAAAAACGCGATATTACTACTACCTACCGGTCGGTAGCAAGAGGAGATCATATACTCTTACCGGTGTTAGTTCTGTTTGAGCTAATACCTATAAAGCATATGCATTTTTGGAAAAACATTTGCTGGTCAATAAAAAAGCCCTGCTATTCAGCATGGCTGATTACCGTTTGTAACGACTTACATTAAAAGGACCATTCGTTCTTCAGGACAGCAAAAATTAAAGTATTCTCAAACTGTTTACTGCCATCAGTTTGCATAAATTCAACGTGTTCTTTAAGACACCCCTCGGCACGCATCCCTAAACGGTTACATAAATTTTTAGAAGGCTGATTATAATCAGCGACATACGCATAAATTCGTCTGGCACACTTTTGATTAAAGAGGTATTCGATAAAGGCTTTGGCAGCCTCTGTCGCATATCCGTTTCCCCCGTATTTTTTATTCAGATGCCAACCAATACACCAGGTTTCACTATCCGGCTCATTTTTGTTATCTGCAAACACATTCCCGATTATGGAATCAGACCCCTTTAAACAGATAGCCAACTGAGTTGGATCCTGACTTCTCTTTTTTATTTCATGCTGTGCATCAGTCAGTGAATTTAATTTTTCATCTGCAAAACATGGCGCCCCGGGCTCGGCTAAATAGTCAAAAAGGCCTTCGGCATCAGCATCACAAAAAGGTCTGATAATCAAACGGCTGGTCATTATGATATTCATCTGCACTCTCATGTAGTTAACTGTTTGTTATTCTGTTTCATAACACTATGGTAATTCACTAATTTTAAACCCTGTTTTTCAGTGAAATGATGTCAGACGGGTACGTTCTGTATTAACGTTATACCATCTGAACCCGATCCGGACGCCGGTAATTATAGTGCCACAACTATTTTTTACGACTTCCGTCGATTCACAAATATGGCTTAATCACGATTAAAATCATCAATCCGACCGTAAACTTCACGACAATATCCGGAAGAATGTACGTATCGGTTAAGAACCTGATGCTTCAGTATCTGCGTCCGGAGGTAAAAAACGGGGATAACAAAAAATGAAGTAAATATTGGCTACATTGTTTTTCAATCACATAGCTTTACCCTTTTATTGTTATTTTTACTATTTCATTGAATTAGTGATATTAATCATAATATTTATTGTTTATTTTCAAACAATTAAAAATTCAGGCAGAGCGACTGGCTGATGATGATATAAAGCAGAACACCTTTAAACAAAAACAGAAACCGGTTGCACTGATGCGTCATGCGCTGTCACAAAAACCACTGCCGGCTGTCGATGCCAGAGATATTGCCGATATTCTGGATCCGTATAAAACCAGCGGACAGCACCGGATGGCGCAAGTTATCTGCTCTTTGGCTTTTTTCGCCAGGCGGCGCATATCATCAAACCGTTTACAGATGCCCAATCCGGGATTGGCTTTTATCCAGATGCTTTCATCAAAAGGATCATCATCTTTGTCCGGTGTATAAACAGCGGCGAAAAACGTGTCATCCTCGACAACACCGCGCAGCACCTTGATCGCGTAATCCCGCAGCTCGTAACAAATCCCTTCCCGGTTAAAACCGGCGGTCGTAATGGCAAATAACAGTGACTGAAGACGCGCACCTGTCGCAGTTTCCAGCACATCCCATACATCGCGGGTTCGGTGTGCGTGAAGCTCATCCACAATGCCGCAGTGAATATTCAGACCATCGAGGTTATTCGCATCACTGGAAAGTGGCTCAAACTTGGATGCTGATCGCTCCTGGTAAATCGCCAGTTTATTGAATTCAAACAGGCGTCCGAGTGATGATTTCGCCTTTTTGACCATGTTTTTAGCATCTTCAAAGACGATCCGCGCCTGGTCGCGGGTTGTGGCGGCGGAGTAAACCTCTGCGCCGCCCTCACCATCAGCACCGGTCATGTACAGCCCGATACCGGAAGAGAGTGTGGATTTCGCATTTTTACGCGCGACTTCGTTATATGCTGTACGGAACCGGCGAACCATGATGGGATCGCCGTCATCATCACATTTTTGCTCACCGCTGAGCTCGTCAATCAGCGGGATAACAAAGCCGAAAATGTTAATCAGGATAAAAACGTGCCATGGCATTAAATCAATCGGCTTGCCTGCCAGCGCCCCTTTTACGTGCGGAACAAACTGATAAAAATCCAGAATATGCTGGGCGCGTTCTTCCATGAAATAGATGCCGCGCTCAGGGCCGAGCTCTATATCATCAAGAAACCGCTGACACGCCAGGTGGATCAATTCGCCCGCAACTATTTCCCCGGCAATCACCTGTTCGGCGTAGCGGATACCCAACAAATCGCCCGCCCTTAAACAGTCTGGATAACTTAACCTGTTTCTCTTTCATCGCGTTCTCTCCGTTGCTGTCTTGCGGTAGTGACAAGGCCAGCAGAGGCTTTGCAGGTTGCTCTCTGCATCAGTTCCCCCATGTGCTTTCGGGGTGATGTGGTCCACAGTCCTGGCTTCAGTCGCACGGCTGTTACGCAGGCACTCTTGGCACAGATGTTTATCTCTGCTCAGTATCACCGCACGCAGCCTGTCCCACTTGGTACCGTACCCGCGTTCATGGCGGCTCTTGCCCTGTTGGTGGTTCTCCCACCCTGTATTGATATGATCATCGCAGTAACCACTGCGATCAGTTGTTGTCTTTGCGCAGCCACGTTTACGGCAGGCGCGGGGTATGCGTGGTGGCATATCTGTCTCCTTAACCAATTAAAAAAACAACTTTCAGTTATCTACTGAACCTGTAGTTAATGAGCTTTGCGATGAGTTATATTAGTTTCTTTGAAATTTAAGAATAGGATATATAAATGGAAGTTCGAAAAATACTTACAGCATTAAATACACTCACTAATAACCTAGGTAAACTCACTAATGAACTGCCATCTGTAAGTAAAAAAGTCAGTGCTATTGCATCTAATTTAGCAGGGTATTCCGTAGTAAATGGTTTGATTTGTCTTATAGCGGTAAAGGCATCATGTAAATACCCAGAGTTCTATAACCTTTTCTACAATAGTAGTGGCGTTTTCATCGCTATATTATTTTTCTTCTTTATTAATGATGTCTTTAATAACTACTTTACAATAAAATCAATAAAGAATAAAAAACTGAACGCTATGACATTCGTTATATATATCTGTATTATTTTTGGCTCTATATTTATAACATGGCTATATGTAGCTGCAATTTATCTGCCGTTATTTACAATGCCTAGTATTATTCTTGAATGTAAACTATAACCCTTTATTGGGAATAACACTCTATTCTCACATAATCCTGCAACCCCTTAATCATCTGCTTTGACTCTGCAATTCGCTCTCTGAGTAACCAATAATTTCGGATAGCGGAGTCATCAGGTCGGGCGGTGGCTGCATCATCCATGCCGGTGGCGGTATTGTTGCCGGTCTTTGGACAACTGGCTTTGATGTACACCCGCTCAGGATTACGGTCAGCAGCAATACGCAGCCGCCCAATTTCAGTTTTTGCATTTGCCAACTCCTGTGTATGTCTGGTATCCAGTTCGTGAAGTTTCCGCGCACGTTCCTGATAGTCTTTATTGATTTCGACCTGCTCTGCGAGCTGACTACTCAGTACCGTATTATCTGATTTCAGTCGTTGATTATCATGATAAGTGTCATATACCCACCAGATAGCGGTAAGGATCAGTACGACAATCACCGCTTCTTTCCAGTTCATGGCGCTTCACACTGATAATGAATCACAGCCGCCTGCGGATATCCCGGCTGCGGTTTACAGTAATTAGGGAGTGAATACAGATAACAGCCAGCCAGCAGGCAAGCCGTCAGTAAGATGATGGCGAGGATAATCAGTGCTACGGGGTTCCGAGGCATACCGCATTCTCCGTTTCCCCCCGGTTAATCAGACCCTGCCATTTTTTACCGCCGGCAAATGTCCAGCGCTTCATTTCGTCACAGGCTCCGGCAATATCACCGGTATTCAGTTTGCGCAGCATCGTGGAGCGGGAAAAAGCACCGGGCCCGACGTTGTATACAAATGAATAGATAGCTGCGCGGGTGTTGCTGTCTATCGAAACCTTAATCATCGGGTCAACGGCGCGCCGAACTTTACTTAGATCGTCATGCAACAGCACCTTACATTCCGCATCGGTATAAATTTTTCCGGGCTGAATATCGCTACCTGTATGGCCATAACAAACGGTAAGAACATCGCCAACATCCGGATAAGGTTCGTATCTCACACCCTCATAGGCAGGGATTAGCACCAGCGCAGCCGCAATCGCACCACCGGCACAGGCTGCCATTACCTTTTTAATCAGATTATTGTTCACTCTGCCCTCCGGATTTAAGCTGGAATTCTTTTCGTTTGTAGTGCCAATTCACGGCGAATGTCCCGATGGTGCAGATGATGCCGATAAAGACAGCCCACTGATCGAGTGACATGACACCGAAAATGGTAGCAATAAGCCCCCACGCATAAGCAAAGGGGCTGGAGTATTTTTCAGGCATACGCATATCCCCCCCTGCGGAGTGTTCCGTTATTGATTGAATGGGAAACGCCGCAACCGGTTTATACGTTCCAAACAGATTAATGTGAGGTGGTTGCGGCATTATTCGGGTAATCCCACCAGCGGCGGGAAAGCAATAAAAAGAGCGTTGAGGCTGAATACGAGCCGGGGAATGAGCCTGTTATATTCCAGCGCTCTTATTGTTGCTGTAGTGGTGGGCGCAACTCCACCTTATGCGCGCCACTGGTTTCTCTGTATGAGGATTTACGGCAATTTAACGAAATATGGCATACCAGTATGCTTTTGGCTTTGACCTGGTGATGAAATAATAAAATGCACACGCTAATGCTAATTGCGCCTGCGTATTACCCGATATTTTCATACACAGCTTGATGAACAGGTTTTTCATAACGTCTCCATTAAAAAAGGTCGCCGGAGCGACCTGTGATTCAGTTAAACGTAATTAATGCTTGTCCGGGGTACGGTGATCGGTTCAGCCCAGTGAGATTAACCGGAGTGATGGCTGATTAGCTTCGGGTGGAATTTTTATGCACGACGATAAAGATCAAATAAACGAAGTGTTGAATGACTATCAGGTAATGCTCAAGGGGGATTTAACAGCCCTGATATTAATCAAAGAAATACTATCCACTTTAGATGTCATACATAAGGATCATGTGGTTTCAACACATGTAGCCAATCAGCTACGAATTGTGCTTGATAATATTCAGGAAACAAATTTCCATCACGACCCAAGCATTGTTGGCGCGTATAAAGATGCCTTGAAGTTAGCTGATTCAGTCCGCAAAAAATCACGGTAGTTTCGATAATTCAGCTTCAACTGAAACCAAAACGGAGTAAGCATCTTTTTTATCTCCAATGCCACAGCTTGTTGATTTCATCATATCTGCAAGCTGTTTTTCCAGATCAGAAATACGTTGCTCTGTTGTTTTTGGTGTCACACCATCAAGCCATGCTTTGTCGATAAACACCTCACGCATGAAAATTTGGTTACCTTTGATATCTAATATCCCTTTAAATACAGCAGAATTAAATACAGCGAAATCGTTGGTGTCTGTCATTTCAGCATCAGACAGTTCTGCACTCACACCAACAGAGCACCCCTCCGGCGCGTTACTCTCGATGCGTAGTGGCTCACCCTGGATATAATCGACATCATACTCACGATGGAATACACCGGAATGTTTGCCTGTCATTTGATCGCTGAGCAACAGGTGCTTACCCTGCCAGATATTAAAGCTGACATAATCTGCGGCTCCTGCATTTCCCAGATTACCGGTGGATACAGTTATTTTTCTCATCTCGATACCTTTCTGCGGATACGAAAAAGGTCGCACATGGCGACCTATAGGAACAAATTATTGAACATCAGATGCTTTACATAAGCCGAATTACTCTTTATATTTGTAATTGACATAACTTAGTATGTCATATACTTGATATTCACAATATTTCGCCGGTTACTTCAACCGGCTTTTTTGTGCCTGTAGTTTGAGTTGTTCGGAATAACCGAACATGTGAGCTGTCAACTATGAATTGACTACTGAATGTGAACCATCCGGAAATTCAGGAAAGTTGAAATAGAAAAGCCCCGCACTTGGCGAGGCTCATTAATCTGGTTAATTATTTGAATTATACTTGGATAGAGGTAATAGTACCTTCCATTACAAAAAAATCTCCATCCATAGTTGTATAGTAAGCATATGATTTTTTATTTTCAAAATTATCACAATGAACGACAGTGGCTTTAGTTGATTCTTGCCAGCTGATTAAGAAGTTATTGTCTGGTAATTGTCTCCATGTAAAAGGTACTTCCATTGTGGTACCTTTTAAATCACCATTTAAAAATTCAATCTCTATGGTTTTACCATCATTAGAATAATTATTAATAATAGATAATGAATTATCCATCGTTAGTTTGAATTTTCTTCCTGAATAAGGGAATTTAAGTGACATAAAATTATCCTTTTTTTAATTAATTGCCCACTAGTTATGCATCGTTCATCTGATATTTTTCAAAAAAATTAACTCAAATGGTAATAAATTTAACCAGCGCCATGCATTAAATAATGATTTGTATTGGATTATTATATATCACAAATAATGCTTTCATGTGACTTACCTCACATAAATTATTTTATAGCAGTTATCGAGGCAGGTGCTATTTTTAACAAATATTTTAGTTCTATTAGATTAGCAATACTCGGTGATAATAAGGCGGAACCCATCTCCCTGCGCTGATGATATTCGCTGCCTTTACCTTTTACCGGACCCCGGTAATGTTCAGCGAACAAAATTCTTTTCGTTGCAGGATGAAAACTACGCAAGCCTTCTTTATTTTGCCGCCACCACAGACCGAAGGGCTTTGCCCATACAATATGGCTCAGGATACTGAACCTCTCCCGCATCAGTATTTCTGTATCTGATGCCAGACGTGACCCGCAAAATAGATACAGGCTGCCGTTCGGCTTTAATACCCGCCAGAACTCAGCCAGTATTTCATCCAGCCATGATAAATATGCGCCGACATTTTCCCACTGGTTATCCCAGCTACAGCTCTTAACCTGAAAATATGGCGGGTCAGTTGCAATCAGGTCAATGCAATTGTCCGGAAGGGTTTTAATATAGCGGAGCGAGTCGTCATTGACTAAACTAATACTGTTTAAATTAACAGTGCTTTTCATAGATCCGGGTAACCTTTTTTGTTAAGCTCCCTTTGCTTTGTCGACACAAGCAGTGGGCCTTGGTTTATCCGTGATCATCACAACGGGTGAATAGCTGGAACGGTGCTACCAACACTCACCAGCCGCCCATTTCACAGCATGAAAATAGTTAAAGGGGAGAAATCCCCCCTTTACATTTCAGGCATAAAAAAACCCCGCCGATGGCGAGGTCTAAAATAATTGGCTACTTAATATCTAACTTGCTTCAACTTTCATCGCGCTTTTGCAAAAAATACATTTCGCTCCACGCGGGTTACTCAATGAGATATCAAATTGCGATGTTCGGTATTGTGAACCACTGCAACAAGGACACTTAAAACAGAAGTTAATCATTATAGCACTACTACATTGCCAGCGGCAGGACCTTTCATCCCATCTTCAATGGTGAATGATACTTCCTGACCTTCGGCTAAAGACTTGAAGTTATCGCTCTGAATTGCAGAGAAATGAACAAACACATCTTTGCTGCCATCTTTAGGAGAGATAAAACCAAAACCTTTATCATCGTTAAACCATTTTACTGAACCAGTCATTGTATTAGACATAGAATTTCCTTTAATTTTTTTTGATTGCCATAAGGCATATGAGGTTTGTTTTTTTATTTTTACTTATGGGAATTAATTAGAAGGAATTCGCAACGAAGAGGTATCAGTGATAACGCTAAATGGTGAACGACTTTAAACTGACTAGCATAAATAGGCCTGTACTTCCAAACCAGTGGCGCTATTAAGTCACAGGATAATTTAGATAGCAAGCTTTATTATTTAATATGTTTTATCTGTTGTGTGTAATCGCACACGTGAACTTATCCGCCTTAGCAGTGATTATTATCAATATCCTGGCAATAAAAAACCCCGCATTCACGAGACTTATATACAATTATGACAACATATCAAATTACCATCAGATATGGCTAAAATTATTCACTTTTGCAAGTTTTAGCTGCATTTTTGCGCCATATTTCTGCTCTATTGTTTCTCATTTTTCGTAATGACCCGCAGTCCAGTGTTTTGCAAATCAGCAGCAGCTCCTGCCAGTGCTTTTCATAGTGCATATTCCAGTTATTGCGCTCTACCCCAACCAGCTCAGCCAGTTCAGACTGATAATAATATCCGTCTTTGTTCAGGGTGTAATCCTGCACAGCCAGCCATACCAGCGCTTTTATACGCTCTTTCACTTTCTTTGATACCCGGCGCCCTTCAATCCGTTTCTGAATTTCATTCCATACATAGCCGGTGATGTTAGTCTGATGTGAGAACTTCAGTTCTTTGCCGTAGCAATATAACAGCCAGGACTGCTCTGCCTCTTCCAGTTCCATAATAGCCCGCCGCCATGAACAGTTTTGATAATCCACCCGATCAATAGGCGGCATCGGTAATACTGAGTAGTGTGTTGACCAGCAGGACACAGCCTCTGTTTCCCGGCTAACCTTTCTTCCGTTGACCGTAATATCACGCGGCTTTCTGCGTGGGTATCTGAAATGAAATTTAGTGATGTGTGGGATGACCACCTTCATGTGTCACAGGAAAAGACAGGGGTACGATTAGCGATCACCCTCGCCCTCCGGTGTGATGCACTGAATATAAGCCTGCGGGAAACTATTTCCCGGTGTCGTGATCTGGTTGTCAGTAAATATCTGATCCACTACACACGAAATTCATCACAGTCACAGCCGGGCGGACAAGTAACCGCAAATACGCTGACAACAAATTTTAAAAAAGCCAGGGATAAGACTGATATTAACTGGGGAGAAGGAACACCGGCGACATTCCATGAAATGCGATCGCTGTCCGAACGGTTATACCGGGAACAGGGAATAAATACTAAAAATCTGCTTGGTCATAAAAACCAGCAACAGACCGATAAATATCATGATGACAGGGGTAAAGACTGGATAAAAGTGGTGATATAAATCGTATACATTTTGACAGGTTTTGATAATTCGTTTTGATAATGTTTTGATAACCGTTTCAAACTGAATAATAAAAAACGGGAACCAATCAGTTCCCGTTAACTGTTTCACAGCATGCTTAATTACATATGCTTGATAATGGCATCACCAAACTCTGAGCATTTCAGCAGTTTAGCACCGTCCATCAGGCGTTCAAAATCATAAGTAACGGTCTTGGCAGCAATCGCGCCCTCAGTTCCTTTAATGATTAAGTCAGCCGCCTCGGACCAGCCCATGTGACGCAGCAGCATGTGATCTTAAATGACGTAACTAACTGAAAAACAAATGATAAATATGTATTATTCCGGTGCTTTTCATGCAAATAACACCCATCGTAAGTTACTGATGCATATAGAGTAACGCCATAGTTTTGGGGAATAGTAATAACACAATCTCAACCGGCGCGGCTTTATTTTATTCCTCTGCCTCCCCCGACTTCTCCGCAGCCTCTTGTGCTTCACGCTCTGCCTGCTCACGCT
>NZ_CBCPJD010000019.1:0-93402 GCF_965118875.1 Morganella psychrotolerans | reverse complement strand
GAGCGTAGCTAACGAACCTGCAGTTTGAATGAATAAGGGTATATCAGAGCTCAGGTAATGCGCGGTAGAGCACATCCCGGGCACCTTGATCAGCAGGTAACCACTGTTCCGGCTGATGAATATAATTCAGGTCAAGATGCGGGGCATAACAGGAAATGAAGTCATACATATAGTCTTTCAGATGCGTATGACGACTGATGCAAATATGGGTATAGCTTGGCTTTACCAGGTTTCCGATATTAATACAACGCAGTGTTTCACTGTCTTCCTGTGAATCAAACGCCACAGATGAAATAACCCCCACACCCGCTCCCCGTTTTACATAAAATTTAATAATCTCAGTATCGACGGCGGTTAATACCACATTGGGTGTCAGGCGATTCTGATAAAAGACCTGATCCAGCTTGGAGCGCCCGGTAAATCCGAATACATAGGTTATCAGCGGATAATTAGCCAGTTCTCCAATCGTCAGTTGCTCATGCTGCGCCAACGGGTGGTCATGCGGCACAATAGCACTGCGGGACCACTGATAGCACGGCAGGGTCAGTAAATCGTCATACAGATGCAGCGACTCTGTTGCGATAGCAAAATCCACATCTCCGTTCTTAACCATCTCTGCGAGCTGCGCAGGCGCTCCCTGATGAAAATGCAGGGAAATGTTCGGATAACGGGCATTAAAGCGCTCAATGACTTTCGGTAATTTATAGCGGATCTGTGTATGAGTCGTGGCAATACGGAGATTCTGTTTTATTGTGCTGTCTTCGTTAGATACCAGGCTTTTAATTTTATCAAACTGCGCAAGAATGTCGCAGGCAACACGATGAACTTCTTCACCAATCGGACTGAGTGATAATAAGTTATTATTTTTCCGGTTGAATAAAGAAACGTTCAGTTCATCTTCAAGAATTTTAAGCTGTTTACTCACCGTTGGCTGCGATGTATACAGTTTTTCGGCAGCGTTCGTGATATTAAAATCACTTCTGACCACCTCAACAAAACTTTTGAGCTGATTAATGTTCATTGCTTAATTATCCAGTTATAAAACGGATTAAAAATATTAAAATTATTAATAAATACGACTGCTGTGTATCACCAATGATAGCACAAGGCGGATGATGAAGAAATAAACACACAAAACGGGATGGGGCAATGGTAAATGTGTTGGTCTGTTTAAATAAAAACAGAGAAAAAACAGATTTTTTACAAAAAGCGGTATCCGTTATTAGCACGCTAATAACGGATTTTTGAGATAATATTGAGCTTTACTCAGTTATCACGAAATCACATCAGTTCGGATTCAACAGGCAAAATAACAGTTTCCGCTTTCCAGGATTCCCGTTCATTTGCCCCGTCGCGCTTGCTTCGCCCTTCAATATCAGTAAAGAACCAACCAACCGGTACTTCAAAGATATCCGCAATACGGACTAAACAATCAACATCCACACGGTTTACACCACGTTCATAACGTGACATTTGCTGTTGACTGATTTCAATCATTTCAGCCAGTCTTGCGGCAGTAATACCGTGATCTTTTCGTAACACCTGAATTTTTTGCCCAACAGCACGGGCTATTGAGTTTTTTGCTTTGGTCATGTCGCTATCCCTCACATATAGCTGCGATCATCATCAGAGTGAACTCTGATAACTAACAAAATATGCGTTAATTAAAGAAAGTGGACCAATTGATATTCACAAAGTTTTGCTCTTTGTTGTTTTTTTAACTACTACATGAAGGTACTTGTTCATACCAGCACCATACACATATTGAAACACATATTACATATTCATTTACCAAATTGAAACCTACACACCCAAGCCTTAACGAATTGTAAAAAAAGAATTATTCGGTGAGTGAAAGAGTGATAACCCTATGTATTATCGTATATTTACCATTTAACTCACAAGTAAACTAGGTATAAACCACTAAAACAAAATCAGCTCATCATCGATAGATAATGCTAAATATTTTTCTTTTAATACTTATTAACACGTAATTAAATGTAAAAAAAACGATATATCTTGAAACAACTTACACTTTCTAAAATATCCATTAGCACTTATAACTGTGAATTATCATTACACAGGATATAAATCCAAAGATTATCTTATTATTACGTAAAGAAATTATTCAACCCCGTCATCATGAGTTAATTACGAATGCCGTAATTATCAGAAAAGATCATAGAGAAAATTGAGAAACCAGACGAAACATTCTGATAACATTTCCGACTGTTACAATCTGCTGTTAACACCATTTTTTTCTCTTCCTTTTTTTGATTATTAAATTAAATACAGGTTTATTGACAGCGTTACCTGCTTTGTCGTCAAAATAGCTGATAAAAATGTTTATATTTATGTTTTGGTGCATTATCCTGCCCTGCGTCAGACACAGAAATCAACACAAACGTTTAAAGTGAATATCATTAAGATATCAGTAAAAACAACCATATACACCAGTAAAACCCAGCAGAAAAAACCATTTATTTTACGAAATGTGTTATTTGTGATAAATTAGATGACCTTAATTCAAAATACAGGTACTTTTTTTGGTTATTACAACATCATACTTTCCTATTCTCCCTATCCTGCCATCAGCTCACCACACAATACGGCGTTAGCTGTGCTATACCGGATCAACCAATATATTTAACAACATAAGTGAATACAAAAATATCTACGTGTTTATACTTATCACTTTAGTGTTAGATATCTCCTGTTACCGATTAATCCACTATTATAAATACAATCGTTGTGGATTTTGGTGAATAACCGTCACGTTAATCCACCCGGAACGGAACAAAAGGATACAACGATGAGACGCAAGAAAACAAAACAAAAACCAATGAATATCAATGATATAACCATAATTGATGACGGAAAGTTAAAGAAAGCAATTACTGCCGCATCACTCGGTAATGCCATGGAATGGTTTGATTTCGGGGTTTACGGCTTCTTAGCCTATGTCCTGGGTCAGGTTTTTTTCCCGGCAGTATCACCCGGCGTCCAGATGATCGCCGCACTGGCTACTTTCTCCGTACCTTTCCTGATACGTCCTCTCGGTGGTCTGTTTTTCGGTATTATGGGCGATAAGTTCGGTCGCCAGAAAGTTCTCTCCATCACCATCATTATTATGGCTGTCAGCACCTTCTGTATTGGTTTGATCCCGTCTTATGCCACTATCGGCATCTGGGCGCCGGTCTTATTATTACTGGCAAAACTCGCACAGGGCTTTTCCGTCGGGGGTGAATATTCCGGTGCAGCTATCTTTGTCGCGGAATACTCTCCCGATCGCAAACGCGGATTCATGGGAAGCTGGCTGGATTTCGGCTCTATCGCAGGTTTCGTCTGTGGTGCGGGTGTTGTGGTTCTGCTTTCGAGTATTCTCGGGGAAGAGAGCTTCCATGAGTGGGGCTGGCGTATTCCGTTTTTCCTCGCGCTGCCACTGGGTGTGATTGGCCTCTATCTGCGTCATGCTCTGGAAGAAACACCGGCGTTCCGGCAACATGTTGCTGATATGGAAAACGCAAATCCGGGGGCCAGTGAAGATAAACCACGGGTTACTTTACGCGAAATTGCCTCAAAATACGGCAGAAGCCTGCTGGTATGTGTCGGGCTGGTGATTGCCACCAACGTCACCTACTATATGCTGCTGACATATATGCCGAGCTATCTGTCTCATAACCTGAACTACAGCGCAGACCACGGCGTGCTGATTATTATCGCTATCATGATTGGTATGTTGTTTGTACAACCATTAATCGGGATGATGAGTGACCGCATCGGGCGTAAACCCTTTGTCCTTGCCGGCAGTATCGGATTATTTTTTCTGTCTGTACCGGCCTTTATGTTGATTAACAGCGATGTTATCGGACTGATTTTCTTAGGATTATTAATCCTCGCTATCTTACTGAACTGCTTCACCGGCGTGATGGCCTCCATTTTACCGGCTATCTTCCCGACAAAAATCCGCTACAGCGCCCTGGCAATTTCATTCAATATCTCTGTTCTTGTCGCAGGTGCCACACCAACCGCGGCAGCATGGCTGGTTGAGACCACACAGAATCTTTATATGCCTGCGTATTATCTGATGGTTATTGCCGTCATCGGTCTGGCCACAGGTATCATAATGAAGGAAACGGCAAACAAACCGTTACGCGGAGCAACACCTGCCGCATCTGACCGGGCTGAAGCCAAAGAGATCCTGCTTGAGCATTACGATAATATTGAGCACAAAATTGAAGACATTGATGACGAAATTGAGACACTGCAAAAGCGCAGACAATCATTGATTGATCAACATCCTAAATTAGATTAGTTTTGCATTGCGGCCCGCCTCTTATGACGCGGGCTTTTTTATAATGCGAACAGAGGAAAAGCTATGACGGACTCAGTACCGGCTGTTGTCTGGCTGCGTCAGGATCTGCGACTGACAGACAATACGGCTCTGCACGCCGCCTGTCAGGCGCACCGCAACGTGACACTGGTATTTACTGCCACACCGCAGCAATGGGAACAACATGCGATGTCCGCATCGCAGCAGGCGCTGATTATTTGTCAGCTGCGTGCGCTGAATATTGCCGCAGCCGCATTGGGTATCACCCTGCATGTTCAGTCGTGCAGTACCTATGCAGATGCCGCAGACTGGCTGGCACAATGGTGCCGGAAAAACAAAACACCTGCCGTCTATGCCAATAACCAGTACGGACTGAATGAACAGCGCCGTGACCGGCGATTTGCCGCCATTCTGCCGGATACCTGCCGTTTTTATACCTTTGATGACAGTGTGTTGCTGCCTCCGGGCGACGTGAGTACACAACAGGGTGGGATCTATAAAGTCTTCACACCTTTCCGTCGTGCATTTCTTAACATACTGATGCAAACGAATGTCCGCGTTCTGCCCGCACCACAAGCACAAGGTGCACCGGTAACACCGGCAGATACCGGATTGACCGCACAAGAGCATCCGCTTTTTCCGTCCGGTGAAGATGCAGCACTGCAACGGCTGGCTGATTTCTGTCAGCGGGATGCGGCTGACTACCGTGAGCAACGGGATTTTCCTGCACTCCGCGGCACCAGTCAGCTCTCGGCATATCTGGCAACCGGCATTATCTCTGTACGCCAGTGCCTGAGCACTCTTCGCCTGAATTTCCCGATGGTGACAGATGAACCTGAAAGTGGCGGTTATACCTGGCTGAGCGAACTTATCTGGCGTGAGTTTTATATCCACCAGTTGGCTCTGAATCCGGATCTGAGCCGCCACCGCCCTATGCAGCGCTGGACAGAGTCTATTATCTGGTCACCGGACAGTGACGCACTCACCGCCTGGCAACAGGGAAAAACCGGATTCCCGATTGTGGATGCGGCAATGCGTCAGCTTAATGAAACGGGCTGGATGCACAACCGCCTGCGGATGATCACCGCAAGCTTTCTGGTAAAAGATTTATTAATCGACTGGCGGCGCGGAGAGCACTATTTTATGTCGCACTTAGTCGATGGTGAATTTGCCGCCAATAATGGTGGCTGGCAGTGGGCAGCATCAACAGGGCATGATTCTGTGCCATATTTCCGGATTTTTAACCCGGTCACTCAGGGGAAACGCTTTGATCCTGACGGCAGTTTTATCCGCCGCTGGCTGCCGGAACTCGCCGCAGTCCCGGTAAAATATATTCATACACCGCATGAATGGGCTGACAAAAATCAGTATGCGCTTAACTACCCACATCCGATGGTTGATCACAGTATGGCGCGGATCAGAACTATTGAAGCCTACGAAACGGCCCGCCACACTGCAATAAAAGATGACGGGCGGTAATCGCCTATTTATGTGTCTGCCGCCGGACAGAACGGTAGGTCAGCAAGTGTTCCAGATCGTAATAACGGGCTTTGTTCAGTACCGTGGTATGAGACATTCCGATTTCGCGTGACACTTTGCGGGCAGAACCGTAACGGCGCAGATAATCTTCCAGCAGATTCTTTTCCTGCCGGGCAATAGACTCTTTCAGGCTGTATTCCTCCTGCGGTGAATCTTGCACGGATATACTCTCTGCCCGGTTTGCCGGCTGCTGACGCACCGGTGCTGCCATCACTTCTTCATGAGGCAGCCATAAGTCTTTAACTGTAATTTCAGCCCCGGATGCCAGATGAATAGCCCGCAGAATAACATTCTGTAATTCACGGACATTTCCCGGCCATGAATACGCCATCAGTTGATGATAGGCATCCTGAGACAAACTGAGCCGCTTATTCAGTTCCTCTGTATATTTACTGATAAACCGTTGTAATAACAGTGGAATATCTGTTTTACGCTCTTTCAGCGGCGGGATATTTATCGGGATCACGTTAATCCGGTAATAGAGATCTTCACGGAACGATTTATTCTCGATCATCTCTTCCAGGTTCCGGTTCGTCGCCACGATAATCCGCACATCCACAGGCACTTCTTTGTGCCCGCCGACCCGGCGGATCACGCCCTCCTGCAATACGCGCAGTAATTTACTTTGCAGAATAAGAGAAAGCTCGCCGAACTCATCCAGAAAAACAGTACCGTGATTGGCGGATTCAAATAATCCCATTTTTCCGCCTTTACTTGCTCCGCTGAAAGCACCACCTTCATAGCCGAACAGCTCACTTTCAATCAGATTTTCCGGCAATGCCGCACAGTTTATCGGTGCAAACGGATGACCATTACGGTCACTGGCATTATGAATTGCGCGGGCAAACAGCTCTTTACCGGTTCCGGTTTCCCCCCGGATCAGCACCGTGTACGGACTTATTGATATTTTCTTAGCAAAATCAATCAGATTGATCATGATTTCACTTTCACAGATAATATCGTCAAAACTGAATGGCAGACTTTTATTTACCGATGATGCCATCTGCTGAACAGAGCGCAGGCTCTTAAAGGTAATCACCGCGCCCATCACCTGAGACTCTTCACTGAGGATAGGTCGTCCCGAACAAATATAGTAAAGCTCACCTTTTGCTGTGCCGGTAACCATCTGATAGTGATCAAAACTGTTACCGCCAAGAAGTTTGGTGATAACTTCCTGGTTTTTAGTGCTGAGAATTTTACTGATATTTATCCCGACAATATTTTCCCTTGATACAGAGAAAAATTCTTCAGCGACTTTATTAAAGTAGCTGATATTGCCCTGATTATTGATCCCGATGATGCCGTCAGTGGTGGATTCCAGTATCGCCTGAAGCTCTTTTTCTTTGCGTTCGTAGGGTTGCAGTTTAGAGCGGGTGATGCTGATAACATCAGGATTAAGAAGGAGTTTACTCAGCAGGAGTTTGACATCACGCTCACATTCCGCATTGAATTTGACATAAATTTTGCATGGAAATACTTCCATGGAATTAATGCTGATTTCAGACACGGAAAACTCATTGATGACTTCTTCCACCATGGCGACGCGGTCAATGGTATTAATCAACCATCTATATGCAGACATGTGTTTAGCCACTCCCGGTTAGTGGTATGTAGTGCTTAAACTTTTGCTCACTCACCAGAGTTAACCCGAAAGATACAAACCCGGTGCAGTAAACAAAGTGTGAAATAAAAACAAAATAAAGCGGAATAAAAAAACCGTACGATAAGCATGCTCATCATACGGGGTGTAATTATTATTTTAGGTTTTATTGCGTTACTTACTATAAACAAGATTTACGTACCTGTATCCGGCAGATATCTCAATTCTATGAAAAAATCACATGCAATACCTGAGCTGGCTCACAAAGTAGCCACGTGGTAACTAATTGGAAATGTGGCAGTTAAAACAACCCGGCCCTCTATACCCTTATTCATTCAAGATGCAGCCAACGAACCTGAAGTTTAAATAAATATGGGTATAAGCGTTGATCATTATCAACAGCAGGACATATCGGTTCAGGAAAAAATTTAAAAAGAGATCTGGATCACTCTTCGTTTTTGGGGCTATAATGTGACACACATCTGATTTTACCCCGCTATGTGATTAACTCTTCTGTCAGGTCTATCAGAAAGTGGCAACTCACTGTCAACTTTCGTTCCACTTTGTCATTATTTCTTACAGTTAACTTTCCACTTCTTTCCTGCTGACATCATCTAACTTATGCGTTAAAGTTATTTATTCATTTTAATTCAATGTGTTATAAAAATTCCTCCGGAGTTGGCACGCATGTTGCTTTTATTACTGCAACAACACATGTTGGCAAAATAAAAATTTTTATCCTGGAGGATATATGCACGATTATTCGAATAAAGGTTATGACACTAAGATTGTTCACGCTGGTCAGCAACCTGATCCACTGACAGGTGCGTTATCAACCCCAATCTATCAGACCTCTACATTCGTTTTTGACAGCGCAGAGCAAGGGGCAGCACGTTTCGCATTAGAAGAAGAAGGTTATATTTACTCCCGTTTAGGTAACCCGACTAACGCAGCATTAGAAGAAAAAATGCGTGTCCTGGAAAACGGTGAAGCCGCTCTGGTAACAGCCTCCGGTATCTCTGCAATCTCTACCACTATTCTGACCATGTGTGGCCAGGGCGACCATATTGTTGCTTCTGACACTCTGTACGGTTGTACTTATGCACTGCTGTCTCACTCTCTGCCTAAGTTCGGTATCGAAGTCACTTTCGTTCGTGCTGATAATCCTGAAAACATCAAAGCAGCAATGAAACCAAACACCAAAATGGTGTATGTCGAAACTCCTGCTAACCCGACTCTGGCAATGATCGACCTCGAAGCTGCTGCAAATGTTGCTCACGAAGGCGGCGCTATGCTGGTTGTGGATAACACCTTTATGTCTCCGTACTGCCAGCGTCCACTGGAATTAGGTGCAGACATCGTGGTTCACAGTGTCACTAAATACATCAATGGTCACGGCGATGTTATCGGTGGTGTGATTGTCGGTCCTGCTGACTTCCTGGTTCCTGCCCGTCTGGTTGGTGTTAAAGACATCACCGGTGGCGTAATGAGCCCGTTCAACGCATGGTTAACTCTGCGTGGTCTGAAAACACTGCATGTGCGCATGGAACGTCACTGCTCTAACGCAATGAAAGTTGCTCAATACTTAGAAACTAACCCGAACATCACATCGGTATTCTATCCGGGCCTCCCATCTCACCCACAGCACGAATTAGCGAAAAAACAAATGAGCGGCTTCGGCGGTATGATCAGCTTTGAAATCAAAGGTGGTATTGCAGCAGGCCGTAAAGTAATGAATTCCGTTGAATTATGTCTGCTGGCAGTAAGCCTCGGCGATACTGAAACCCTGATCCAACACCCTGCTTCAATGACTCACTCACCGATCCCGGCTGAAGAGCGTCTGAAAGCAGGTATCACTGACGGTCTGATTCGTATCTCCGTTGGTCTGGAAACAGCTGAAGACATCATTGCCGACCTGGAACAAGCAATCGCGAAAGCTGTTGCTTAATACCGGAACGAAAAATTAAGTCATCAGTAATGTACTCATCCCGTCGTCGTTGAATAACGCAGCGGGATGAGTACACGGAGCACGCGGAAAAATTCACGGGAGCCACTCTGAATTCATCTGCGTGCTCTTTAAGTATCTGAAAAACGCTTTTAGCAGTAACAAAAAAATAAAGCTGTGCTGACATTTTTTAAAAACCATAATCACAATAAATTATAATGAAAACTAAGGGGGCTTAGTATGGCGGACATGACCTCAACCGAGAATCCCGCAAAAGCGCTGGGCAAAATACCGTTTACAATGTATGACGCCGGATGGGTAGTACTTTGTATTGGTATGGCGATTGGTGCAGGTACGGTTGTAATGCCAATCCAGATTGGCTTAAAAGGTATTTGGGTATTTATTTTAGCGTTCATGATTGCGTATCCGGCAACGTATATGTTGCAGAAGTTATATATGAATACGCTGTCTGAAAGTGAAGAGTGTGAAGACTACACAAACATTATTACACAGTATCTCGGCAGTAACTGGGGTGTCGCACTGGGGATTATTTACTTCCTGATGCTTATCCACGGTATATTTATTTATTCTCTTTCCGTTATTTTCGACAGTGCCTCTTACCTCCATACCTTCGGCGTTACAGAAGGTGTCCTCTCTGACTCACTGATATATCGCGTCGTTGTCTTTTCTGCGCTGATTTTCGTTGCGTCTAAAGGGGAGAAACTGCTGTTCAAAATTTCCGGGCCGATGGTTATCATTAAAGTAGGTATTATTATTTCCCTGGGTCTGGTGATGATCCCGCACTGGGATTTCAATAATATCACTGCATTCCCGGCGTTAGGCGATTTTACCCGCGACGTACTGTTAACTGTCCCGTTTGCTTTCTTCTCTGCGGTTTTTGTTCAGATTCTGAACCCGATGAATATCGCGTACCGTAAACTGGAATCTGACAAACGTGTGGCGACCTACCGTGCTATCCGCGCTCACCGCGTGGCATACATCACACTGGTCTCCATTATCCTGTTCTTCTCATTCTCTTTTACATTCTCGATCAGTCATGAGCAGGCCGTATCAGCGTTTGAACAGAACATCTCTGCCCTGGCAATTGCCGCTCAGGTTATTCCCGGCGCAGTGGTCAGTGTGATGACAACAGTACTGAATATTTTTGCGGTTCTGACTGCGTTCTTCGGTATCTATCTGGGCTTCCAGGAATCGGTAAAAGGTCTTTCTGTTAACCTGCTCTCCCGCTTCATGGACAAAGAGAAAATTAACTACACACTGTTAAACATCTTTATTTCTGTCTTCATTGTTGCATTACTGACAGCGTGGGTGTCTACCGGTTTCTCTGTAGTTGTGTTCTTCCAGATTGGTAGTCCGTTATATGCCATAGTGTCCTGCTTAATCCCTGTTTATCTGGTATTCCGTGTTGCGAAACTGAAAAAATTCAAAGACTGGAAAGCCTGGTGTGTTATGGGATTCGGTATCCTGCTGCTCATTGCGCCATTCTTTAAATACCTTGAGTAACCGGACTGAATAAAAACAGAACGACATATACCCAACGTCATTCAAGATACAGGCAGGCGGCAAGGTCCGCCCGCCGGAGAGCATAGGTAAACTATGTGACCCGGGTAGGTGAGTACCGCCAACGAACCTGTAGTTTGAATGAATAAGAGTATAAATGTTACACACAAAACCGGTACCATATACCGGTTTTGTGACGTTAAAAAACTCAGCACTGCTATATAAATAACGAACCTCTGTCCTTCTGACCCTATTATTAAATTTCTTCACCGGTCAGCATATTGCGGGAGATTATATCTCCCGCTTTTTGCCGGACAAAAGGACGGTGCCGGTTACCTTTGAGCCCACTATTTTCTGCGTATAATTTCTGCGCATAAAAAATACAGTCAAATAATCAGTAAATCATCCCTGCTATTCTGTTTATGATGTAAAAATCAAAATATGTAATAATTAAAAATCACGGGGTGAAATTATACTATCCGCAATAAGGCTCATACGGATCTCCTGTATATCCCCCTCCCCGTCTTCATAGGCGGGCGGCTCGGATCCTGTGTAAGATTCATTCATTTCGTCAAAGAAACGCCCCGGGGTTATTTTAAACGCCAGACTGACACGTAATAACGTATCGACATCAATACGGTTAACACCCCGCTCATAACGGGACAGTTGTTGCTGACTAATCCCTATTCTGTGCGCCAGTTGTTTTGTTGTTAACCCCGCGTTGCTCCGGTATTGCCTGATAACTTGTCCGATAGCTTCGGATACCGCATATTTTTTTATCATTAATCAATAACCCTATACAGACCATCACTAAAATTCCTTATTTAGTTTACGGATCATAGAATAAACACTTAAATCTATAAGTAGTTTATCGTAGATAGGGGCATTTTTAAAAAACCAAAGGATCTGCTGTTTGTGAGTAAAACAAGGGGCAGGCATGACTGAATGTAACGGCATGTTTCACCTTAAAAATCATGATGTAAGAGTATAATAACTCAAAATATAAATCGATTAAAAGTGAAATGAATTAGTACATTAGGTGTTATATGCCAAATAATAAGAAAATAAATGCGCTTTGACTTAAATGCAGTCTAAATACCGAGTTTTTACAGGATGTAAAAAGATGTGTTTGACAAATAACCCTTGTTTTTAGAATAATACCTCATTCAATAATCATAATTAGACTAATAAACAAAAGTTAATAAATTAAATTATTGTAAATATTTCGTATGGAAAATTAACTTATCTGCATTTTTGTTAATAAGGCAAAAAAACAGACAAAAACCCGGCCGGAGCCGGGTGAGATAACAATAGAAAAACAGTGGCAGACACTGCTATTGCAGGCGCTCAATAACCATCGAAATTCCCTGCCCGCCGCCGATACACAGCGTCGCCAGCCCCAGCGTCTTATTCTGAGCCTGCAATGCATGCAGCAGCGTGACCAGAACCCGGGCACCACTTGCCCCGATTGGATGGCCCAACGCAATAGCACCGCCGTTAATGTTCACCTTTTCCGGATCAAAACCAAGCTCACGCCCGACCGCAAGGAACTGCGCAGCAAAAGCCTCGTTAGCTTCAATCAAGTCAATATCACTGAGTGACAAACCTGTTTTTTCCAGGACTTTCCGCGTTGCCGGTACAGGACCGAGTCCCATCAGTGCTGGCGCAACACCACCGGATGCATAGCCACGAACTCTGGCAAGCGGGACTAACCCGAGAGATTTAGCGCGGGTTTCTGTCATCAGCATCAGTGCCGCAGCGCCATCATTGATACCGGACGCATTACCGGCTGTCACTGTTCCTTCGTTATCAAATGCCGGACGTAATTTCATCAGCCCTTCCGCCGTTGAACCGACTTTCGGGAATTCATCTGTATCGACAATCACATCACCTTTACGGCCTTTAATTGTGACCGGCACAATTTCTGCTTTGAATGCTCCGCATGTAATAGCGCTTTCCGCTTTTAATTGAGATGCCAGCGCAATGGCATCCTGATCTTCACGGCTGAGATTATACGCTTTTGCTATATTTTCTGCGGTAACCCCCATGTGATAACCATGGATTGAACACATCAAACCATCTTTCAGCAATGAATCCTGCACCACGCCGTCGCCCAGACGTAAGCCTTTACGTGCACGGCTGTCCAGAAGGTAAGGAGCCTGGCTCATATTCTCCGTACCCCCGGCAATAATGATATCCGCATCCCCGTTACTGATAGCCTGAACACCCAGGGCGACACTTTTAAGCCCGGAGCCACACAGTTTATTAACGGTCCAGGAACAAACCTCATCCGGAATGCCGCTGTTTATCTGTATCTGCCGTGCAGGATTCTGCCCTGTGCCTGCCTGTAGCACATTGCCCATAATCACTTCATCAACGAGACCCGGCTCAAGCTCTGTTTTTCTCAGTAATGCACTCACGACGGTGGTGCCGAGTTCAACAGCACTGACATCCGCCAGGGCGCCATTAAAACTTCCGATAGCGGTACGCAACGCGCCGACAATAACGATATTATTCATTTTCTTTCTTTATCCTTTTGTTATTAAAGAAAAACAAGACCAATGATAAAAATCGGACAAGAGAAGAGCAGTGCCGTAATGCAATACCCCATAATGTCCCGGACACCCAGGCCGGCGATTGCCAGTGCCGGCAGCGCCCAGAATGGCTGAACCATGTTCATCCACTGCTCACCGTAGGCGATGGCCATAACTGATTTACCCAGATCAGCACCCAGTGCCTGTGCCGCAGGCATAACAAACGGACCCTGAATAACCCAGTGTCCGCCACCGGACGGCACGGCAAAGTTAATCAACGCGGAACTGAAGAAGGTCATCAGCGGGAAAGAATCTTTATCTGCAACATTGATAAAGAACTCAGTGATAAGGCCGCCTAATCCGGAGCCTTCCATCATGAGCTGAATACCGGCATAGAACGGAAACTGCACCAGAATCCCGGCCGTACTTTTTGTTGCGGAACTGACTGCCCGCATATAGGCCATCGGGGTTTTGTGCAGCAGCAGACCGGTCAGGAGGAACAGCATGTTGACGGTGTTAATGGTGATATTGAAACCATTCTTAATGAAATACATCGCGAGGAAACTAAATCCGAGCAGGCAGATAATCCATGTGATAATCCGGCTCTCCTCCATACGCTCTGATATGGGAGCATCTTTCGGTAATTTTTTCTGGAAATCAGGTTCTTCTTCCAGCAGTGCCGGGTCGACCGTCACCACATCCCCTTTACCCGGCATCATCAGACGGGTAACAAAAGGCAGGATGGCGATCAGAGACAGGGTAATAAAAATATTGTAGCGGGTGAAAATAGTGTCACTGACAGGGATAAGCCCGGCGATATGCTCAACCGGGTTACCCGGCGTTGCCGCCAGCAATGGCATTGAGCCGGAAAAACCGCCGCCCCATGTCATAAATCCGATATAGGCGCAGGCAATCAGCAGCGGATAGTCGGAGCCACGAACACGGCGCGCCACTTCACGCGCAAACATTGCGCCGACAACTAATCCGAAGCCCCAGTTAATCACACTGGCGATCGCACCAAAGAAGGTGACTAACATCACCCCCTGAACAGGGGTTTTTGCCAGTGACGCGGTCATCCGTAAAATACGTTTAACCGGCGGAGAACTTGCCAGGGCATGACCGGTAACGATGATCAATGCCATCTGCATGCCAAACGCCAGCAGATTCCAGAATCCGTTCCCCCACATATTCACCAGATCCATCGGTGTGCTTGGTGTCAGTGAAAGTGCGATGATAAATGTCAGCATCGTGAGCAGCATTGCAAAGATCAACGGATCAGGCAGATAGCGGCTCACCACACGGGTCATCACACGGGAGATACTTCGGATCATACAACCTCCTCAGTAACACCTGACGGCATCTCACAGAGATCGGGCGAAACAATAAATTGCGCACCTGTTTTCTCACGGATAGTGTCAATATCCACACCGGGCGCAAACTCACACAGCACCATCTGTTTATTTTCAAAACGGAATAACGCCAGCTCTGTCACCAGCACATCAACCGCATCCACGGCGGTCAGCGGCATCGTACAGTCAGATAAAATCTTGGCTGTACCATCTTTTGCACAGTGCTCCATCGCGATAATAACTTTACGTGCGCCGGTCACGAGATCCATCGCACCGCCCATGCCCGGCACCATCTTGCCCGGCACAACCCAGTTCGCGAGATTCGCATGCTGATCCACCTGTAAGCCGCCCAGGACACTCGCATCCACATGACCGCCACGGATCAACGCAAAGGAAAACGCACTGTCAAACATCGCCGCACCCGGCAAAATACCGCAGGGCTGTCCGCCCGCATTGACCAGATTTTTGTGCGGTGTTGTCACCGGCCCCAAACCCAGAAAACCATTTTCCGATTGCAGGGTAATATGCACACCTTCCGGTAAATAGTTCGCAACCTGCGTCGGCAGACCAATCCCGAGATTAACAACATCCCCGTCATTCAGTTCCAGTGCTACACGGCGGGCAATCAGTTCTTTTGCATTCATCATTGTTTTCCTTATTCCACAATCAGCCAGTCAATAATCGCCCCTGGTGTGGCGACACAATCCGGGTCAATATCACCGACAGCGACCATTTCATCCGGCTCCGCAATAGTGATATCTGCGGCCAGCGCCATCAGCGGGTTAAAATTGCGGGCGCTCAGTTCATAGGTGAGGTTGCCGAGGGCATCGGCTTTGTGAGCACAGATCAGCGCCAGATCAGCGCGCAACGGGAGCTCCAGAAGATAATCACGACCATCGAGGGTTATTTTTTGTTTGCCCTCTTCAACAATAGTGCCAACGCCGGTGGGCGTTAAAAATCCGCCCAGCCCGGCACCACCGCAGCGGATTTGCTCCGCCAGTGTGCCCTGAGGAACAAGCTGAACCTCCATTTCACCGGCAATCATGCGGCGTCCGGTTTCCGGGTTGGTTCCGATATGAGATGCAATGACTTTTTTCACCCGTCCGTTCACCACCAGCGGACCTAAGCCGGTATCAACAAACGCGGTATCATTCGCAATAATCGTTAAATCTTTTACGCCGGATTCTAATAATTCGGTAATTAAGCGCGGGGGTGTTCCTATACCCATAAAACCACCGACCATAATCGTCATTCCGTCACGAAAAAATTCACCGGCTTTCTTTGTTGTTATTTGTTTATTTTTCATTTTCCTTCCCTTTGAAATAAAATATTCTCAGAAAGGTAATAGCAAATGACATGCCAATAATAATATTGTTTTTATGTTATAAACAAATAAGTATAACGCATTGATATTAATTGTTAATTAAATTAAAAAACAAATTAATTAACAAACTATATAAATAGAGATATAAAATAAACGTGCAATAAAATGCACAGTGTGCAAAATCATTCATAGCAGAAAACAAAAAAACACGGGATATATTATTTATATCTCCGTGCTTTTTATAATTATATTATATATTATTCGATGCTGTATTCTTGTAATTTATACATTAATGCCCGTCGACTAATTCCTAATGCAGATGCGGTATGTGTCTTATTATTTTGATATTCGGCCAGCGCCGAAATAATCAGCTCTTTTTCATAAGCTTTGATATTTTCTTTTAAATTCAACCCCGGCTCCTGCATGACCGGCAGCAATGGTGTCACCTGACTTCTCACCTGTGACAACAGTTGTTCCGGCAGATCTTCCGGAAAAATCACAAAACCGGTACTCATAATAACGGCACGCTCAATTACATTGGAAATTTCCCGCACATTCCCCGGCCATGGATACCCCGTCAGCAGCGCCAGTGTTTCAGGCGCCAGTTCAATAATATCCCGGTTGTTCTCCTGACTGAATTTCTGTAAGAAATGGGAAGCCAGTAAACCGATATCCTCCGGACGCTCACGCAGGGGCGGTAAATTTAAATGGATAACATTCAGACGGTAGAAAAGATCCCGCCGGAAATGCCCTTCCCGCACGCGCTCATCCATATCCCGGTTTGTCGCGGCAACAATGCGGAGATCCACGCGGATAGTGTTACTGCCGCCGACCCGCTCAAATTCCTTTTCCTGCACCACCCGCAGCAATTTTACCTGCAAATCCGATGGCATCTCGCCGACTTCATCAAGTAACAATGTACCGCCGCTTGCCCGTTCAAACAGCCCCTGCCGCTGAACCTGAGCGCCGGTAAATGCCCCTTTTTCATGACCGAATAATTCACTTTCCAGCAATGAACCGGGCAATGCCCCACAGTTTACTTTAATAAAGGGTCCGCTTGCCCGTTCACTGTTGTAATGAATCGCCCGCGCCACCACTTCTTTGCCTGTCCCGCTTTCCCCTGTAATTAATACACTGGCCTGACTGCGGGACACTTTGGCGATATCGCGGCAAATTTCCATCATTTTCGGGTTGCGGGTCAGCATTCTTCCCCATTGATAGCTGGCACTCAGCTCACGGTGTAACAGATTAATTTCCTGTTTCATCTCCTGTAATTGCAGCGCACGGGAGATAAGTAATTTAAGCTCAGTTAAATCGAAGGGTTTTATCACATAATCAAATGCGCCCAGACGCAGCGCCTCTACGGCGGTTTCCACCGCAGCATAAGCCGTCATCAGGATCACAGGAATGCCTGAGTTAATGTTCCGCATTTGCTGGAGAGCCTCAATACCATCCAGTTTCGGCATACGGATGTCCATCAGCACCACATCAGGCTGTTCTTGTTTAAAACACGCCACGGCAGCTTCGCCGTCTCCGGCAGTCAGTATGTCGTGCCCGTCAATCCGGAAAGCCGTCTGTAACATCTGGCTCAGATTTTTTTCATCATCAACAATCAGAATACGGTAAGATTTAGTTGTTATCATTGTACTTACTCTGCGTTACCGGCAACATTAATGTGAACGTTGTGCCATGATGTTCCTGACTTTTCAGAAAGATATCCCCGCCATGGCCTGTAATAATCCGCTGACTGATAGCCAGTCCCAGCCCCGTTCCGGACGCTTTTGTGGTAAAAAACGGATCAAATATTTTTTTCTGTAATTCCGGTCTGATACCGCATCCGTTATCACGGATAACCACCATGACCCGGTTATCTTCACTGTAATGCGTCGAAATAAACATCTCACCCCGCGCAGGGATAGACTGGACAGCATTAATAATAATATTGAGTAATACCTGCCTGAGCAGCTCACTGTTTGCTTCAATCAGCGGCAGCGTTTCATCCGGTTCATAATGGAAAGAGACTCTCGCTTCGACACCTTTGGTTTTTACCAGAACCAGTGCTTCCTCAATCAGCCGGTTTATACTGACCGGACGGAATATTTCTGTCTGCGGGCGGGAGAAATCCAGCAACTGACGGATAATGCGGTCGATTGAATCCACTTCTTTCAGAACAATATCGATATAACTCAGCTTATCCGGATGATTTTCCAGTTCTTTGAGGATCTGCACGAACCCGCTGATCGCCGTAAGAGGATTGCGGACCTCATGCGCCACACCTGCCATCATCTCACCCAGCGTGGCGAGTTTTTCTGCCTGCTGCATCCGTCGCTGTACTTCTTTTTGCGCAGTGAGATCTTTAAATATCACCAGCGCGCCGATAAGCTCCCCGGCTGCATTGCGGATCTGGCTGGTGCTGACGTTAATCTGAATCATGCGATCTTTTGCCGGGTACTCAATTTCCAGACTGACATGCTCAATACCCTGGTTGAGGGTATCCAGCACAGGGCTGGAAAAATCCCGCCCGGAAAAGATATCGCCATAATATTTACCGTACATATCCCGTTGCAGATAGCCGGTAATCTCTTCCGCTGCCGGGTTTATCATTGTCACACAACCATTAATATCCACGGCAATCACCCCGTCAGCCGCACTCTCAATAATTAATTCATTCAGCGTTTTCATTTCCCGCAGCGCCTGCGCTAATGTATTCACACTGTCACTGATTTCACCCATTTCACCTTTCATCATGGGCAGATGAATATTGAGGTTACGGGAAAGGTCACTCAATCCGTTTTTAATTGCGTGAATATCCCGGCTGAAGTGGCGGGAAAACCCGATAATGATCAGCAGACTAAAGACAATTCCCAGCGAGATGACAGAGAGTACTTTGATATCCATCGCCAGCGCCTGGCGGTCTATATCATCGGTGAGTTCATTTGCCCACACATAGCCGATAACGTTCCCGCCGCGCTTTATCGGGATCATGGCGTTCATAATATTGCCGCGGACCTGGCTTCCCCAGCCAATTTCCGGCTCTCCGGTTGACAGCACCCTTCTTCCCGGGTGTTCATCGGTGATCGTGGTGCCGATTTTGTTGCCGTAAAGTGCACGCGGGGAGTAAGTCACAATACCGTCCAGCTCGCGGTGGTAATACCCGGTGCCGACACCCGGGAATGTCGCGGTAATCACTTCGGCTTCCGGATACAATTTTTCGCTGATTAATGCCAGCCGCCTCTCACGGGGCAGCGACGCGCCCAGTTCATACTCTTTATCCAGTGACTGCTCCAGCAACCGTGCCACAGAATAAAGTTTGTTGCGCTTTTCCTGCAACAGCGCAGCGCGCCCCTCCGTTTCAACAAAATAGCCGATAATTAATGTCGGGACAGTCACCAATATAATGGCCATCAGGATTAATTTGTCCCGCAGGCTGAACGGACAGTATTTATGCAACACGGCAGTCCCATTTAGAAAGAATATCGACGATTTATCATAATCAAGTGGTTAAAAAATATCTTTGCGAGCGGTCATACTTCCGTAATATCAATAAAAACAATAAGATATTAGAAATATCAATACATTGAACACATTATGATAATCCGCTGATAAAATACAAAATGAGGTGATTAAATCAAAAAAACCGGTCGGCGGGGGAGACGAAAAAAAAGGGAGAAGAGAAAGAACAGTGGCAGGAGATACACATCCCGCCACCGGATAACACAAGGGAATTACTTCACAAACTCACTGGCTTCGCGGGTAAGTCTGCCGATTTCCGCCCAGTTTTTTGCTTTGATCAGTGAGGCGGGTACCATCCAGGAGCCGCCGCATGCCACTATTTGCGGGATAGCCAGATAGTCGCGGATGTTATTCAGCCCGATACCGCCGGTAGGCATTACCTGCAACTGATGATACGGCGCCAGCATGGCTTTGATCATCGGGATACCACCTGACGGCTCCGCCGGGAAGAATTTCACAAAATTAATACCCAGTTCCAGTGCCTGTTCAACGGCGCTCGGGTTATTAATGCCCGGAACAATCAGGATATCCATCTGCTGACATGCCTGCACAGTATTCGGGTTCAGTCCCGGAGAGACAACAAACTGCGCTCCCGCGGCTTTCGCCTGGCGTACCTGCTCGCGGTTGATCACTGTCCCTGCGCCCACCAGCATATCCGGGCGTGCTTCGCGCAGCAGTTTAATCGCTTCCGCCGCGCACTCTGTACGGAAGGTAATTTCTGCCACCGGCAAACCATTATCCGCCAGTGCATGACCCAGCGGAATAATATCTTCAGCCTGTTCAACCGCAATAACCGGTACAATTTTCAGCTGACGGAAACGGGCTATCATTGCCTGTAATTCGGACATCATATTCTCCTGCTTCTCCCGTTAAAGAGAGTGCGTAAATAAAGTATCAGTAACCGGGCGGGTTGCGGGTTGCGGGATAATCGCCCCTTTGTGCTGAATGACCACGCCGGCAAGCCGGTGTCCCATTCGTGCCGCCGTTTCAATATCAGCCCCGGTCAGCCAGCCAGCCAGAAAACCGGCGTTGAATGCGTCACCGGCAGAGGTGGTATCCACTACCTGCTCAACCGGTGTGGTGGCAATATTCACCACCGGCGTATCAGTGCGCAGGTCACGGTAATCACAACCCTGCGCCCCGGCTTTTATAATCGCCTGTTTTACACCCGCCGCAGCGAGCCGCTCAAATGTGGCATTACGGGAACCGTCTCCCCAGAGACGCGCTTCGTCATCATCTGTCACCAGCGCCATATCTGTCAGGGCATACATTGCCTGATAACAGGCGCGGGTTTCGTTTTCATCCGCCCACAGCGCCGGGCGGTAGTTACTGTCAAACAGAATCGTTTTACCCTGCTGTGACAGTGCTTTCAAATCATCCAGCAGTCTCAGCCGGTCTTCCGGCGGTAAAATCGCCAGGCTGATGCCGCTGAGATACACCGCATCCATCCGTGCCAGTTGTACAAGCAACGCGGGATACTGCGGATGGCGGACAAGATAGCGCGCCGCTGAATCATTGCGCCAATACAGGAATGTCCGCTCGCCCTGTTCATCGAGCTGGATAAGATACAGTCCCGGTTGATGGTCAGGATCAATAAGCACGAATTTCGTATTGATCCCTTCCGCCTGCCAGCGGTTAATCATTCCTTTACTGAGCGGATCGGTTCCCATCGCTGAGACAAAATTTACCTCAACCTTATCACCGGCGGCGCGAGCCAGATATAACGCACTGTTAAGCGCATCACCACCGTAACGCTGAACCATCGCCCCGAACGGCACGCCGTTCAGTTCGATCATGCATTCACCAATCAGACCTATCCGTTTGACTGTCATTATTCACCTTTTGCAGCTGAAAAATAACCCTGTGCATTATTAAAGCAGATATCGCGCACCATCTGTCCCAGCATATCTTCATCTGCCGGAATTTCGCCGTTAACCGCAAGATTACCCAGCATATTACACAGAATACGGCGGAAGTATTCATGACGAGTATAGGACAGGAAGCTGCGGGAATCTGTCAGCATACCGACAAACTGACTTAACAACCCGAGTTGCGATAATTGCTCTAACTGGCGCTGCATGCCATCTTTCTGGTCATTAAACCACCAGCCGGAGCCGAACTGAATTTTGCCGGCGATACCGCCGCCCTGGAAGTTGCCGATCATGGTCGCCAGCACTTCATTGTCACGCGGATTCAGACAATAAAGAATAGTGCGCGGCAGTTCATCAGTTTTATCCATCTCATCAAGCAGACGCGAGAGCGGATACGCCACCGGCGCGTCGCCGATGGAATCAAAACCACAATCTGCGCCAAGCAGATTAAACATGCGCGTATTATTATTACGCAGCGCACCAATATGTAACTGCATGACCCAGTTGCGTTTTGCATACTGCTTGCCGAGCCAGACCAGCACCGCTGTTGCAAACTGCGCCGTTGCGGTTTCATCCGGTATTTCCCCGCAGAGGCGTTTTTGCAAAATGCTGTCGAGCACAGATTCATCGGGTACCGGCGCGTAGCGCAGAATTTCGATACCGTGATCGGATGCCACACAGCCGTGCTGCTCAAAGTGATCGAGACGGCGCTCAAGTGCGGTCAGTAAATCGCTGAACCGGGAGATATCCACATCCGCGCTCTGTCCCAGCTTCACCATATAATCCGTAAAGCCGTCCAGCTCAATTTTAAACGCGCGATCAGGACGCCAGCTCGGGCGCACTTCAATAGTAAAGCTCTTATCCTGTGCAATCTGATGGTGATAAGTAAGCGGGTCTGCCGGGTCATCGGTTGTGCCCACCATTTTCACATTCATCTGCTGCATAATGCCGCGCGCGGAAAATTCAGGCTGCGCCAGTTTTTCATTGGCTTCGTTCCAGACCGCTTCCGCCGTTTGCGGACCAAACAGCTTGCCGGTGATCCCGAACGGGCGGCGTAATTCCAGATGTGTCCAGTGATAGAGCGGATTACCCAATGTCATCGGTACGGTTTTTGCCCATGCCTGATATTTTTCATAATCACTGCTGTCGCGTCCGGTGATCAACCGCTCAGGTATTCCGGCGGAGCGCATACCACGCCATTTGTAGTGATCACCTTCCAGCCAGATTTGCCCGAGGTTATCAAACCGGCGGTTTTCCGCGATTTCACGCGGGTTCAGATGACAGTGATAATCATAGATTGGCATGTCTGCCGCATAGCCATGATACAAACGGCGGGCAATCTCACTGTGTAATAAAAAATCGTCGCAAAGGAATGGTTTCATCGTGATCTCCGGGATTACAGTGTGGCAACCGCCTGACGGGCGCCGACATCCAGTAACTGCTGATAGGCACGTTTTACAGCATCAACAAACGCCTGCTGCTTCGGCAATTTCTCACCAAAAACAGACTCAATTGCCAGCAGTTCATCCACGACCGCAACAGAAAGTCCGTGTTTTTCATAAATCGCGGCAAAGGTTTCTGCCAGCGGGTCGCGCACATCAATCGGATTACCCTGCTCATCAGTGCCGCTGACATAACGCATCCAGCCCGCCACACCCAGCGCCAGACGGCGGTAATCACTGCCATCTGCAATATGCCACGCGACCGGGTCCAGCAAACGCTGTGGTAATTTCTGACTGCCGTCCATCGCAATCTGCCATGTCTGGTGTTTCAGTGACGGATTGGTAAACCGGTCGATGAGATTATCCGCATACGCAACGAGATCCGTCTCTTCCGGCATAATCAGGGTCGGCGCTTGTTCATCAAGCATCAACGCTCGTGCGGCTTTGCGGTAATCCGGGTTGGTCATGGTATCGGAAATATGTGCATATCCGCCTAAATAACCGAGGTACGCAAGGAATGAGTGGCTGCCGTTAAGCATACGCAGCTTCATTAATTCAAACGGCACCACATCCTGTACAAACTGCGCACCCGCACAATCCCATTCAGGGCGGCTGTTAACAAAATTATCTTCAATTACCCACTGGCGGAACGGCTCACAGGCGATAGCACAGTTATCTTCTGTGCCCAGCAGTTGTGCGATTTCAGCCAGTGTTTCCGGCGTGGCAGCCGGGACAATGCGGTCAACCATAGTGCAAGGGAATGTGACATTATCCTCAATGCGCGCAGCCAGCGCCGCATCCTGTAACCGCGCCAGTCCGAGCACGGCTTCCCGGGCAACATGACCATTTTCACGGACATTATCACAGGAGAGCACCGTAAACGGTGGCAGCCCGCGGGCAAAGCGGCGCTTAAGTGCCGCAGTGATATACCCGATTGCTGATTTCGGGGTATCCGGTGTGGCCAGATCTTGTTTAATCAGTGCATTATCAGGATCGAGTTTGCCGGTTGCGGGGTCAGTACAATAGCCTTTTTCTGTCACCGTCAGTGAAACAATACTGACATCCGGTGACGCCATTTTCTCAATGACGGCATCAATACCATCAATCAGCGGGTGCATGGCCTCTTTCATTGACCCGATGATTTTCAATTCAGTTTTTTCCGCGCCTTTTTCTGCCACGGTGTACAACATGGACTGTGACTGTAAGCCTTCAATCAATGCAGCATCCTGCGCAGACATCAGATTGACTTCGCAATATCCCCAGTCGCTGTCTGTTTTTTCTAATACATGATGCGTGTACAGCGCCTGGTGTGCGCGGTGAAATGCGCCGCAGCCGAGATGAACAATGCGGGTGGTAAGACGATCAGTCGTCCAGTCCGGACGCTTGGCGGTGATAACCGCAGTGACAAGATTTTTTTCCATTACAGGCTCCCGGAGAGCAGGCCGCAGAGATATTCCCGCAGCCTGCCGGAACAAAAGACAGGGTAAAGTTATTTTGTATAGAATGCGCGGTGAATGCCCATCTCCAGACCACGAATTTCCGCCAGCCCTTTAAGGCGGCCGATTGCCGAATATCCCGGATTGGTTTTCTTTTTCAGGTCATCCAGCATCTGATGACCATGATCAGGACGCATCGGGATAAGTGCTTCCCCGCCATTTTCGCGGCGGCGGTTCTCTTCAGCAGCAACAGCGCTTATCACACTATACATATCCACATCACCATACAGGTGCGCGGCTTCGTGGAACGTGTTCGGGTTATCTTCACGCAGTGTGGAACGCAGGTGCAGGAAGTAAATCCGCGGACCAAACGTCTCTATCATATTCACCAGGTCGTTGTCAGCACGTACGCCGTAAGAGCCGGTACACATGGTATAACCATTGGCGTCACTATTAACGGTATCCGCCATCCACTGCATATCTTCAATAGTGGAAACAATGCGCGGTAATCCCAGGATAGGGCGCGGAGGATCATCCGGATGTACTGCCATCTTCAGACCGGATGCTTCGGCAACCGGGATAATTTTCTTCAGGAAATACGCGAAATTTTCACGTAATTTCGCTTTATCGATACCAGTATAGCGCCCCAGGTGTTGGCGAAATTGTTCAAGTGTATAGCCCTCTTCCGCACCCGGAAGACCGGCAATAATATTGTTGATTAGTTTTTGTTTTTCATCGTCCCGCATAGTGTCAAAGCGGGTTTTCGCCTGAGCCAGCTCTGCGGCAGTATAGTCCTGCTCAGCCCCTTCGCGCTGTAAGAGGTAAATTTCAAATACCGCGAATTCAATCTGATCAAAGCGCAGGGCTTTGGAGCCGTCCGGCAGCTCATATTCCAGATCTGTCCGTGTCCAGTCGAGGACAGGCATAAAGTTATAACAGACAGTGTAAATACCACAGGCCGCGAGGTTGCGCAGAGATTGCTGATAATTTGCGATCCATTTTTCATAGTCGCCGGTTTGTGTTTTGATATCTTCATGGATAGGCACGCTTTCCACAACCGTCCATTCCAGATGGTTCGCTTCAATCAGCGCTTTGCGTGTCTTAATCTCTTCAACAGTCCAGATGTCACCATTCGGGATATGGTGCAGCGCGGTCACAATACCGGTCGCGCCCGCCTGACGGATATCAGATAAAGTAACCGGATCTGCCGGTCCGTACCAACGCCAAGTTTGTTTCATACTAAACCTCGTTTATGCTCCGCAGATATGACCGGATGGCCTTATTCAGCAGGTATCCGGGACGGTATAGTGGCATACAACACCATAACCCGCCATTGTGGTCAACCAATTTGGTTAACCAGATCACAATAAGGCAATCAATTTGGACAACCAATATAAAACCAAGAGGTTGATCACATAATAATGCCTATCTTTTATGCAGAATCGCGTTGACTCACTAAGACAATAAATAAGTAGTGAAGGAACACTCACCAAATTGGTTAACCAATTTCCTCTCTGTTTCAGACCGGTCTGACCACACACAGAAACAGGATTAACGGGAAAAAAGCATAAAATTAAAAAGGCTGACTATGAAAATAATTAAACACTACAGATGGCGTATGATTCTGCTGGTCTGCTTCATTACCATCATTAACTACCTCGACCGTACCGCATTAGGTGTTGCTGCACCGACGATCATGAATGAGCTGGGTATTACCAAAGAACAATATTCCTGGGTAGTCAGTGCATTCCAGCTGGCGTATACCATTGGTCAGCCAATTATGGGCTTTTTCATTGATACCATTGGTCTGAAACTGGGCTTCTTTATTTGTGCCATCATCTGGGGTCTCGCCACAATGGCTCACGCCCTGACCGGCTCCTGGCAGGGACTGGCTTTCATGCGCGGTATTATGGGCTTCAGTGAAGCATCAGCAATACCTGCCGGTGTGAAAACGGCATCAACCTGGTTCCCGGCAAAAGAGCGGGGTATCGCGACCGGCGTATTCAACATGGGAACCTCTTTTGGTGCTATGCTGGCTCCCCCGCTGATCGCCTGGTGTATTATGTTCCACAGCTGGCAGTTTGCTTTCGTCGTTGCCGGTGCAATGGCGATCATCGCTGCATTTGTCTGGTTTTTCTTCTATAAAGATCCGAAAGATGCCAAAGGATTGTCTGATGAAGAACGTGCCTATATCGAGAACGGTCAGGAAAAACACCTTCAGTCCGCGAAGAAAGAAAAAACATCCATCAAAAATATCCTGAAACAGCGTAACTTCTGGGGTATCGGTATATCCCGTTTCCTTGCCGATCCCGCATGGGGAACAATTAATTTCTGGGTACCGATTTTCTTTGTTGAAACCCTGCATTTCAGTTTAAAAGAGATTGCGATGTTTGTCTGGCTGCCGTTCCTGATGGCTGACCTGGGTTGTCTTGCCAGCGGATTTGTTGCGAAATTCTTAAATGATCGCGGTATCTCCCTGATTAACTCACGCCGCATTACCTTTACTATTGGCGCCATAATGATGACCACTATCGGTCTGGTCAGTATTGTAGATAACCCGTATATCGCAGTGCTGTTGATCAGTATCGGTGGTTTCTCTCACCAGTTGTTATCTACTGTTGCCGCAACGCTGGGTGCAGATCTGTTCAAACGCAACGAAGTCGCAACCGTCGTTGGTATGGCAGGCGCCTGCGCATGGACAGGTCAGTTAATCTTTAACTTATTCATCGGGGCATTCGTCGGCATCATTGGTTTCGGTCCGTTCTTTATCGCACTGGCTGTTTTCGACCTGATAGGCGCGGCGGCATTGTGGATACTGATTAAAGAGAAAGAGGAACCGGAAGAACCGGAGCAGGATAGCGGAGCCACATTAGCACCAACCCATTAATCAGCAGTATTCAATATATACAAAGGTACGCAGATATTTGTTGCGTACCTCTTTTTTTGCCATGTATTCTGAATTCAGCCGCTTTTTTAGCAAATACGCGTGCAAAATCATTTTTGGTCGACCAATCTCTGATAAACTATCAGAGTAATATTTTCATTTTTTACGGCCATGATAATGACACAGTTGACTGAACCAAAACGCCCTTATCAGGAAGTCGGACTGGCGTTACGCCAGATGATAACCAATATGGGTTACGCCATCGGTGACAGACTTCCGCCTGAACGTGAAATCGCTGAAATGCTTGATGTTTCCAGAGCGGTTGTACGCGAAGCATTAATTATGCTGGAACTGGAGAGCCTGATTGAGGTTCGTAAGGGTTCCGGTATCTATATTGTTGCTCTCCCCCATCAGAGGGAGAATGTGGCAACGGAGCCTTGCGCGCTGAATGCCGCAGGTCCTTTTGAGCTTCTCCAGGCACGCCAGTTGCTGGAAAGCAATATTGCTGAATTCGCCGCCACCCAGGCAACCCCGCTGGATATTGCTAATATGCGCAGTGCGCTGCAACGGGAGCGTGATGAGCTGAAAACCGGTGAAGATGAAACCGGTGACCGCGAGTTTCACCTGGCGATTGCCGAGGCAACACATAACAGTATGCTGGTTGAACTGCTCAAGCAATCCTGGGCATGGCGGGAAAATAACCCGATGTGGTTAAAACTCCATACCAGAATCGCGGATAAAGAGTACCGCAAAGAGTGGATGACCGATCACCAGGTGATCCTTGCCGCCATGATTAAAAAAGACCCTGCTGCCGCCAAAGAAGCCATGTGGCAACATCTGGAAAATGTTAAACAGCGCCTGCTGGAACTTTCCGATGTCGACGACCCTAATTTTGATGGCTATTTGTTCAATTCATACCCGGTCGATCTGGTCCGCAATTAATCCGGATTGATAATCAGTCTCTGAACTACGTAGAAAACCGGACATATTTTGTCCGGTTTTTTATTTTAACGGCCAAAAATAACGACGAAAAAATAAAAAAATACCCTTATTATTCATAATGTGATTAGTGTCTCATTTATAAAACCAGCATAATCACCTGATAGATAAGCATTATTTCTTCACAGAGAAATTTATTCTCTGCCCTCCCCGGCTGCATAATCTTTTTAGAAAATTTTTTCTGGTTACCTGTGCCAATATCCGTCCATTACAATAACAATTAACTGACGATACCCAACATTATTCAGGATGCAGGTTGAATGAATAAGGGTATGTTTATCGCATATTTCACAGGACACCTAAAAATGAGTAAAAAAATTGCCACAGTGCTTATCCACGGCGGACAGCAGCAGGATAACGTTAACCATGCTATTTTTCCGGCGATTACCACAGCAAGCACCTTTGTTCAGACCAGCCTGAGTGAACACGGCGAATATGCCTATTCACGCGTCAGTAACCCGACCCGCCACGCATATGAAACTTTGCTGGCGGATGTAGAAGAAGGCACTTATGCGACCGCCACCGCATCTGGTGTTGCCGCCGCCGCACTGGTCCTGAATATGTTCCCGCAGGGCTCGCACATTATTGCAATGAAAGGCGTTTATGGCGGAACCTTCCGCTTATTTGAACGGGTCGCCAAAGAGAATTGCGGGCACGAGTTTGATTATGTTGATCTCAATGATTTAAGCGCTGTACGCAGTAAAATCAAAGACAATACCCGCATGATCTGGATAGAAAGCCCGACCAATCCGTTACTGGAACTGGTGGATATTCAGGCTATCTGCGCACTTGCCAAAGAACACAATATTGTTACCTGTATCGATAATACCTTTGCGACGCCATGGAACCAGAAACCCCTGACCATGGGCGCGGATCTGATTATGGTGTCATCCAGTAAATATATCGGCGGACACTCAGATCTTATCGGCGGCGCGGTAATCACCAACCGTGATGACCTGGCAGAAAAACTGAATTTCCTGAAAACCACAACCGGCGCTGTCGCGTCTCCGTTTGATGCCTATCTTGCGCTGCGCGGGCTGAAAACCCTGGCACTGCGAATGGCGGCACAGTGCAGTAATGCGCAGGCCGTCGCAGAATATCTCTGCGGTCATGAAAAAATTGAAAAAATCTTCTATCCGGGTCTGAAAACACACCCTCACTATGCACTGTGCCAAAAACAGATGCGTACCGGCGGTGCGGTCGTCACCATACAGCTTAAAGGCGGCCTGGCAGAGACAGAAGAGTTTGTCCGCAAGCTGCGTTACTTCGTTCTGGCTGAATCTCTGGGCGGCGTGGAAAGCATGGTAAACCACTCGGCGACCATGTCCCACGGTTCAATGACCCGCGAAGAGCGCGAAGAAATTGGTGTTTTTGACAGCACACTGCGTCTGTCTGTCGGTATTGAAGATATCGGCGATTTACTGGCTGACTTAGAGCAGGCATTAGCCTGAGTCTCCGCGTTTCATTACAATAATAAATAACAGCAGAGAAAGCGTATGCAGGACTATGGAATCTGGACGATCATCACCCCGGTCGTCACTATAATTTTAGCCATTTGTACCCGCCAGGTGATTTTATCACTGCTGATCGGGATACTTGTCGGGTTTACCGTCATTCATGACCACAACATTTTACTTGGGATCCGCGGCACACTTGAAGGCATAATTGATGTCTTTAAGTCATCAGGTAACGCCAAAACCATCATCTTTATGCTGATGATTGGCGGGATTATGCGCCTGGTTGTTGTCACCGGCGGCGTGCGGGCACTTGTGCGACTGCTCACCAATAAAACACAGATAATCAAAGGCAGAAAAGGTGTACAACTGCTGGCGATGATTATTACCTCACTGATTTTTATTGAAAGCTCAATCAATCAGCTGGTTTCCGGCGCATCCACCAAAGCGCTGGCGAAAAAATACGGCGTTCCGCCTGAGAAGATGTCATACATCATCCAGACTGCCTGTGTCTCTGTTTGTTCTTCAGCCATGATAAACGGCTGGGGTGCGGCAATGATGGGGGTTATCGGTGTTCAGATCTCACAAGGGCTGATTACCGGCGAACCATTTGATATTCTTGCACATTCTATGGTGTACAACATCATGGCGTGGTTCTCTCTTGCCAGCATCCTGTTCTACATTTTCAGTAATGTGTCCTGGGGACCGATGCGTAAAGCAGAAATGCGCGCACAAGCTATCAACTATTCTGCGGACGCCATTACCGGCAATACCACAGATGAAGCGCAAGAGCCGGAAGAAGACGATAAAGATATTATCAATCATCCGAACTGCCATACCTCACTGAACTTCTTTATCCCTATTCTCTCCACCATTCTGATGGTGCCGGTAGCGCTGTATATCACAGGTGACGGAGACTTCAGTAAAGGCAGTGGCTCCACATCTGTTTACTGGGGTGTCATGTTCGGGACAGCGGTTTCCTTTATCTGGTTCCTTGTCCGCCGCGTGATGAATGTGGATACCTTCTTTAAAGAGCTGTATATCGGCTACGCGGGCATGATTAAAATCAGCTCCGTGATGATCCTCGCCTTCCTGATGGGACACGTTTCCTCTGACCTGAACACCGGGGCCTATATTGCCCATGTGACGTCCGGGGTGATAGCACCAGGCTTCTCGGTCGGCTTTATCTTCCTTATCAGCGCCGTGATGTCGCTGGCAACCGGAACCTCGTGGGGTACATTCGCGATTATGATCCCGATCGGTGTGCAACTGGGTATTTCTGTCGGGATGCCGCCGGAATATATGATTGGTGCCGCTATTGCCGGGTCTATCTTCGGTGATATGACATCGCCTATCTCCAGTGATGCGATTGTCGCCTCAATGGCAACAGACTGTGACCATATCGAGCATATCCGTACCCAGATGCCGTACGCCGTATTAACAGCAAGTTTTGCACTGGCCGTCTATCTCTGGTTAGGATTTACTTACTGAGACTGACCGGAAACATTCAAGGAAACGCTATGTCATCTTCTGTACTCCAGGCCGGGGAAACCCGGCTGCATCAAACACTGGCACTGTTCAGTAAGATTGATTTACTCGGCGGCGTAATGCCTCTGAATAAACTGAACCACCTCTCCCGTCTGCTGGGACGGGATATTTACATCAAGCGCGATGATTTAACGCCTCTCGCCGCCGGTGGTAATAAACTGCGCAAGCTGGAATTTCTGATGGCAGATGCTCTGGGAAAAGGGGCAAAAATCATTGTGACCGCCGGCGCTATCCAGTCGAATCACGTCCGCCAGACAGCGGCTATTGCAGCAATGTACGGGCTGAAATGTATCGCGCTGCTGGAAAACCCGATCGGCAGTCAGGAAACAAATTTTCTGAACAACGGCAATAAACTGCTGAGTGATTTATTTGGCACGCAATGTGTTATGTGTGATGCACTGACCGATCCCAATGCACAGATGCAGACTCTGGTTGATGATATGAAACTGAAAGATGCCTGTATCATTCCGGTTGGCGGCTCGAATCTGTTAGGGTCGCTCGGATATGTACAGTGCGCTCTGGAAATTGCACAGCAACAACCTGAAGGTGTTGAATTCGGTGCCGTCGTTGTTGCATCCGGCAGTGCAGGAACGCATGCCGGACTTTCAATCGGTTTGCAGCTCGTCATGCCGCAAACCCCGGTGATCGGTGTCACTGTGTCGCGCACTTACGCCGACCAGGCACCGAAAGTCATCAAACTGCAAAATGAACTGGCACCGCTGTTTGGTATTGAGACACCGGCACCGGTCATCCTCTGGGATGATTACTTTGCACCGGAATACGGTATGCCAAACGCGGGCGGGCTGGAAGCGATTGAACTGCTGGCACGCAGCGAAGGCATTCTTCTTGATCCTGTTTATACCGGCAAAGCAATGGCAGGATTGATTGACCAGGTGCGCCGTAACCCGCAGGATACGTCACCGCTGCTGTTTATTCATACGGGTGGGGCAACAGGCTTATTTGCTTATCAGGAAGTAAGTGCCGCAATAAAATAATTACCGGCTGACACAGCAGTGAGATTAAGCAGATACGGGTAGCATATTATTTATCCGTATCTGTCACTTCCTTTTTTTAGTCAGAACTTACCAATCCGTTTCATTTATCACAAATATGTCTTATTTCCATTCTTAACAAATAAGTAACAATACAATAAAGATTAAACTGTATTTATAAAAATACGTTGATACAACCCACATAATAGCAGTTTGCTATATGTAAGAAAACAATACGCTTATTATTCGTTTCCCTTTCATTTAGATTTGTCTAACCCAATGATAAAACATAAAGTTATTTTAAATTGCCGTTATTTTGCACGAACATAATTCAGGTGATATAAAATCATATCGAATAAAAATCAATAATAATCAACAAGTAATAGTAAATCCCCACTCTGAAACATAACGAAACATCAAATAACACGCCGATACACCAGACTGTTCCGAAAACAGATGATTGAGGTATACTTATATTGTGAGTGACTTGGTCATCACTTAATTTATCACGAAAATAAACATATATAATAATGTCAACGTAGCATCACTTTATATCTGACTCATGCCGGAAAGCACCATCTCGCGATAAGTCAGGCTGATCAACAGAACTCAGATGAACGGATATACAGACAATATTTATTGTCGGATAAATAAACGCATTTCTTACTAAATGTAACAATTTATAGCCATTTCAATCGTTATTTTCAATCAGATTAATATCTGATGATAAATGGTGCATGTTAGTTTTATTGAGCCATCCTGAATACCATCGATATTAATTTAAACAAGGTTTTTAAATGAAAAATATTTTAATAAGCAAGACCGTATTATCTGTTTTATTGGCAGGTTCAGTAATGAGTGCATCCGCTATTGAGCAAGACGGAACTATTTCATTCAAAGGGTATATTTATAATGCCACTTGCTCAATAGATATTAATAATTCGAATTCGCCAAACGCAGATGTTGATATGGGACGTTATCCAACCAGTGCTTTCACCAAGCACGGAGATGAAGTTGGTGGAGAAGGTAAAAACGGTTCACTGGATATTTCACTAACTGATTGCCCGGAGAAAGGCAAAGTAAAATTACAGCTTAAAGGCAAACCAAAAGGTAACTCTGATTCTCTTTTAGAACTGGATAACCCACAGTCACCTAAAACTGCAAAAAATATCGGTATTGTTCTTTATGATCGTGAAGACATGAGTACTGATATTATCATCAACGGTTCTGTCACTAAAGAATATGACGTATCTTCTGGTGCCGAGTGGCATGCAAGCTATGTTGCAAAATATTATAGTACTGCTGATAATGTTGAAGCTGGTCAGGCTGATGCAACATTAAATTATACTCTTTCCTATAATTAATATCAGTGCGCAGATTATTTAATCTGCGCATTACTTTTATAGTATCATTTAATCAGGTGACATTATGTTTACTAAAAATATCACTATCTCTGTTTTAACATGCATTTTATTCACTGTAAAAAGCTATGCCGGATTCGGTCTGGAAACAACCCGACTGGTTTATCATGAAAAAAATAACAGTGAAGGTGTAGTTGCCTTTAATACCGACAAAAACAGAAACTATCTGCTGCAATCCTGGGTTGAAGATAAAACAGGAAAAGTCAGCCCTGACTTTGTTTCTACCCCCCCGTTATTAAAGCTGCGGGCAGAACAAAAGAATACATTGCAGGTAACAAAAGTTGTCAATTTGCCGTCAGACAGCGAATCGCTTTATTGGCTGAATGTTAAGTTTGTTGCACCAAGTAGTGAAGGTAAAGAGAATGTTTTACGTTATTCCATGACAAACAGAATAAAAATAATTTACCGTCCTGCATCATTAGATAATAAAGATATTGAAACCTATATTGATAAATTAACCTGGCGCGTATCCGGAAATACTCTCATAGTCAAAAACCCGACGCCCTATTATGTTAACATTTCAAAATTAGCCATTAATAATCAGGAAATAAAAATACCTGATAGTTATCTGATACCAAAATCTGAAGAAACACTGAAGTTACCCGGTACAATCAATGCACCCGCACATGTCAGGCTGACATATATAAATGACTATGGTAAAGCGATTGAGAAAAACGTCTCTGTTAAATAAATCATGATGACTACTATGAAAAATACGTATAATAAAAACCACTTCATATCATTGTCTGTGATGTCATTCCTGATTGCAGGAACATCCTGTTCAGTTATTGCCGGTGACTATTACCCACCTGGTTTATTCAGTATTGCCGGTGCTGAATCTCAGTTAACTAATGAAGAACTTAATGTATTTAAAGAAAATGATGTAGCACCAGGAAAATATAACGTTAACTTATTTATTAATAATAATAAGATATCCAATCAGGATATTGATTTTATTCTGATGAAAAACAGTACCGGAAATGAAAAGCTGGCGCCCTGTTTTTCAAAAGCAGACTGGGATAATTTTGGTATTGAGTTTCCTGTATTGCCTGATGAAATTAAAAATACAGACAACTGCCTTAATATTAATAATATTGAATTTGTACAAGGCTATTTAGATCTCAATACTAAAGTTTATTCCCTGACTGTCCCTCAATCCTATATTAATAAAGACAAACTATCACAGATTGAGGAAAAAAACTGGGATAATGGTATCCCTGTATTATTTGTTGATTACTTATTTTCTGCTTTCAATCGTCAGCATAATGGCAACTCTGATGATAACTATTACGGTAACATCCGGACCCGCGTAAATATGGGAGCATGGCGCTACAAGAATTACTCAACCTGGATGAATGACACCAATGGAAAGAAGAAATGGAACAATATCAGCAATACCCTTTCACGAAATATTAATAAAATAAAAAGTGAATTTACTATCGGGGATTTATACTCCTCATCACAGTTGTTTGACTCCGTTAAATACCGGGGGGTTCGTCTGACAACAGACAGAACAATGGAACCAACAAATAAAACAAATTATGTTCCTACTATTTCCGGCTTAGCTAACTCAGAAGCTACTGTCACTATTGTTCAAAATGGTGAAACAATCCTCAGACAAAGTGTGCCCGCCGGACCATTTAATCTGACCAACTACTTCCCGATGAGCAATGGCGGGAATCTCTACGTTAATGTTACAGAAACAGACGGTAGTGAAAAGAATTTCATCGTGCCTTTCTCGTCAATCTCAACCCTGGAAAGGAAAGGGAGTATACGCTACAGCCTGTCCAGCGGAAAATATGACAGCCGCAATGATGGGGACGGGAAATACATCAATCAGGCAGAGGTTTTTTATGGTTTTACCGATTTTATTACACTTTACGGTGGTGCATTTGTTGCCCCGCGTTACCAATCCGGCGGGATAGGAGCGGCATTTAATTTAGGTGTTTTTGGTGCTATAACGACCGATATATTACATGCAAAAACAACCATGACGGATGATAAAAAATTCAGTGGTAATGCATTCCGTGTTAACTACTCAAAACGTCTCGAGGCAACGAATACCAGCCTATCATTGGTTGGCTACCGGCATTTTGATACTAACTTCTATCGTTTTGATGATGCAATGGCATATCAGGATACTAACAACAGCCATAATAAACTAAAGAATGAATATACGCTATCACTGAACCAACCAATATTATCCGGAAATTCATCGTTAAATATTTCCTCCGTTATCTATGAATATACAAACGGGAAAAAACAAAAATCGTACAATGCCGGATTTAACAGCTCATTTAATAAAATAAACTATGGTATTTATTATAACTATTATCAGGGTGGGAAGTCTCACGATAATAATAAAAATACCTATAACATCAGTATGAACCTCAGCGTTCCGTTAAGTGTTAATGATTATCCTATCTGGGCAAATTACAGCGCATCTGTCGATAATGATCGACAGTCATTACAAACGGCTGGGATAAGTGGTAATTATGGTGATAAACAGCAAGGCAGCTGGGATATTTATCAAAGTCATGGCAATAAGGGTGTCGATTACTCAGGCGGATTAAGCAGTTCATATCGTTCACAATATTCAACTGTTCATGCCGGTTATTCATACAGTAAAGATAATAAAAACCTCAGTTATGGCATGAACGGTTCACTGGTTGCCACACAGTATGGTGTTCTGGCAACACCTGCATTGCAGGAAACTAATGCACTGGTACTGACAAAAGATGCCGCAGGTATCGGTGTGGTTAATGGTCATTCACTGAAAACAAATAACTCAGGTCTGGCAATTGTCTCCGGTATGACGCCTTACAGGAAAAATAATATTACGATAGATACGCAGACACTACCGGGTAATGTTGAGATTGAAAACAATATTATTAATAACATTGTCCCGACAAAAGGCGCATTAGTTCTTGCAGACTTTGATGCAAAGAAGGGATATAAATTATTAATAAAACTCACATCGAAAGACAATACTGAAATACCACTGGGCGCAAAAGCCAGCATGGAAGGATCACCTGACTATCTTGTATCTAATTTCAGCTCACTTTATTTTGTTGCCAATAAAGAAAAAGGCGATATTTTTGTTGAATGGAAATATAACGGCGTCACACAGCACTGCCGGGTGAATTACAATATTAACAATACTATTCCGACAAATGGTCTTTATATTATGACCTCGGATTGTCAGCAGAAGGTATTATGAGCCACTATCATATAATGAAAAAAACCAAACATCTGGCACTGACCTTACTGGTTACACTGGCCGGGCTGGGTACTATGAATAATGCCTATGCTCTACAGGATTGCCTTCCAAAAGGTAACCAGAAACACTCAACCATGACCTCACTAATATCACTCAAGCTGACCGGGAGCATAAAACAGCATCAGGAAGTCGGCCGGTTTACTTTTGTCCGGGAAGGTGGGATAGGAGGCGTTGCTGAATGTGGATCGGATGCCGGTGTTCATGGCTATACCAGCTACAGTGAAGGAAGCGGTATTGCAGCTGAACCTTATGGCGATATTGATGGTCGTCCTGCCTACCATATTTATCGGGGCGGGGCTCGTAACTTTGTTTATGTTTTACTCGACAGCAAAACAGGTATCCCTTTTCAGAATAACCCGGGTGCTGATGTTCCTGTACCGCAGGGCCCCCTGCTCCCGCTTAATTTAACCGTTATTATTTATGCGGCAAAAGATAATCCGGATACCCTCGATCTTTCAGGTGGTGCATATATCGGAACCGTTTTAATTCAGGCCTTTAATCCCGGAGGAGGCACGACATCTGTCGGGTATAGTTACCGGCTGAAAGGTAAGATTGAAAACGCACCTGTCTCATGTGACCTGGAAAATTCAAATTTAGAATTTACATTACCACGGGCACCAACCAGTGCATTCTCTTCTGTTGGTTTTCCTGACGGAACATATACTGCAGAAGATGAATTATTCATTTCATGTAACGATAATGTTTCGGCGAAAATGAAATTAATTGCGACTAATACTGAAAGTCATAATGGTAAAGACTCTGTTATTAAAATTAATAATGAAGGTCAGGGTAATAATGCAGCCGGAATTGGCTTTACCATAAAATCACCGATGAACAATGACGAGATGCTGGTTAATCAGGAATTTATTAAAATTGCTGATCTTCAGGAAGGAAGAACCAGGGTTCCTCTGATCGCTGAATATTATCGCTATGGCGATTCAATAAAAGCAGGGAAAGCAGAAGCAACGGCACAGTTCGTTTTGCAATTCGACTAATCACTGCACACTGAATAATCTCTCATTATCAATTAGGTCAGATCTATATCCAACGTCATTCAAGATGCAGGCAGGCGGCAAGGGAGAACAGACGGGCAGCATACATTAGTATGTGACCAGGCTGGCTGAGTGCGGCCAACAAACCTGCAGTTTGAATGAATAAGGGTATGTACCCAACGTCATTCAAGATGCAGGAAGGCGGCAAGGGAGGACAGACGGGGAGCATACATTAGTATGTGACCAGGCTGGCTGAGTGCGGCCAACAAACCTGCAGTTTGAATGAATAAGGGTATATTCAGGCATTACAGCGCCGTGCCATGGTAACAGATGAGAGATTATACAGTGGAGTGCCCAGCAGATAGTGGTCATATACCGTCAGACCCGGTGTCTTATCTTTTTCCATCGCATAATATTCAACCGGCAAAATAAAAGACAACAATAATAACGAAAGCCCTGCATTACGGATAACACGGCGGGGGAATACGCTGCTTAACAGATGAACAACACCGAAATAAGCCACTGACACAATAATAAAAAAGCTGGTAATACCGATATTGCCGGCCAGTGCATCTCCGGCAGGCAATGTATATTCCTGACGGAGCAGAGCCGGAAGATCAGCAATATATTGTGCTCCCGCCTCCCGGCGGAAAAAAGCAGATGCCGATAAATTCAATCCCCACAATAATGTCAGTACGCCGACAAGTACTTTTCCCCAGCGATAGCGGTAAAGATACATATTTGCCAACAGTAACAATGCGCCCATTACCGCAATTTTAACATTGTACTCTGCGCCCAGCCCGCCGGTTAATACCGCCGGTGCCAGTGCAATAATCACAATCAGAAAAACAGAAAAAAACAGATGCATAAATTAACTTTTAAGTAACATAAATAAGCGAAACGCAGTTAATCATTAACAACCGGATAAAACAAGTAAAAGGAGGAAAGAAAAATGCGATCCCCTGACCGGAAACCGCACTCTATAATACTCTAAATAATTCCGGATACCTGTAGGCGACAAGCTCCGACAGGCATCCTGAAGTATGACGAGTATAGTTTATCAGTGTGACTTACCCTGCTCGATACCAAGACCAATTTGTGAGCGGATAAACTGCGCTTCAAAGCGGCTTCGCTCTCCCTGCGCCTGTAATGAATTATCAGTTACAGAGACCAGCCAAGAGACGAAAAAGGCAACAGTCATAGAAAAAAGAGCTGGATATTCATACGGATAAATGGCTTTTTCATGACCCAGAATGCCGACCCAGATTGTCGGTCCCAGGATCATCAGAATCACGGCAGTTAATAATCCTAGCCAGCCACCCGCCAGTGCGCCACGGGTTGTAAGGCGTTTCCAGTACATGGACAACAGGATGATCGGGAAGTTACAGCTTGCGGCAATCGAGAAAGCCAGCCCAACCATAAAGGCAATATTCTGTTTTTCAAACAAAATACCCAGCCCGATAGCCACTATCCCCAGAATAACCACCGTGATTTTTGAGACTTTCAGCTCATCTCGTTCATTCGCTTTACCATCTTTGATAGCACAGGCATATAAATCATGGGAAACCGCTGAAGCGCCCGCCAGTGTCAGCCCGGCGACTACAGCCAGTATCGTGGCAAACGCGACGGCTGAAATAAAGCCGAGGAACAGGTTTCCGCCGACGGCATCCGCCAGATGCACTGCCGCCATATTTGTACCGCCAATCAGCGCACCTGCGGCATCTTTAAATGCAGGGTTCGGGCTGACCAGCAAAATAGCCCCGAAGCCGATAATAAAGGTCAGAATATAGAAGTAACCGATAAACCCGGTGGCGTAAAACACACTTTTACGTGCCTCTTTGGCATCACTTACCGTGAAGAAACGCATGATAATATGCGGCAACCCGGCGGTTCCGAACATCAGTGCCAGTCCGAGAGAAAGTGCCGAAATAGGATCAGAGACCAATCCGCCCGGGCTCATAATCGCCAACCCGTTCTTATGTACCGCCACGGCATCTTTAAACAAGGTGTTAAAATTGAAATCAACGGCTTTCATTACCATCAGCGCCATAAAACTGGCACCGGCAAGCAACAGAACGGCTTTGATGATTTGTACCCATGTCGTTGCCAGCATGCCGCCGAACAGGACATAGAACACCATCAGTATCCCGACAAGAACAACAGCAATGATGTAATCCAGCCCGAACAGCAGCTCAATCAACTTACCCGCGCCCACCATCTGCGCAATCAGATAAAGCGCCACCACCACCAGAGAGCCGCTGGCAGACAGCACCCGGATTGGGCGTGCTTTCAGACGGTAAGACACCACATCCGCAAACGTATACCGCCCGAGGTTACGCAGCCGCTCTGCGATCAGAAACAGGATTATCGGCCAGCCTATCAGAAAGCCGATAGAGTAAATCAATCCGTCATAGCCGGATGTATAGACCAGCGCAGAGATCCCGAGGAAAGAGGCCGCAGACATAAAGTCACCGGCGATAGCCAGCGCATTCTGAAACCCGGTAATTTTCCCGCCTGCGGTGTAATAATCCGCCCGTGAACTGGTACGTTTTGATGCCCAGTAAGTGATGTAGAGTGTCAGGCCGACAAACGCCACAAACATCATAATTGCCTGATAGTTAACAGGCTGGCGTTCAACCGGCCCGCTTATCGCATCGGCATAGCTGAGAAACGGAAGTGAAGCCAGCAGAGCAGACATTCTCTTGGTCATGACTTCACCTCATTTAAAATTTCGGCTGTCAGGCGATCAAATTCACCATTTGCCCGGACCGTATAAATTCCTGTCAGAACAAAGGCGCTGATAATCAGCCCGACCCCTACCGGTATTCCGCGGGTGATAGTCAAACCTTCACTAATTGGCGTACCCAGCCATTGCGGATCAAACGCAATCAGAATAATAAAACTGACATACAGTACGAGAGTAATGATGGACAGCGTCCATGAGAAACGACTGCGCTTTCTGATCAGTTCCTGAAAGCGAGGGTTATTCTCCACCTTTAAATAAATGGATTCACTCATTGAGGATACTCCTCTTTTATTGTGAGTTGTGTCAGTGCCGCATTGAACAGCACTGACAGAGGTTATATACCCTTATTCATTCAAACTGCAGGTTCGTTGGCTTCACCCCGCCCGCCTGCATCCTGAATGACGTTGGGTATTGTACTAACTCATTTTGATGGCCTGCTTTTCTTCGAGCAGTTTTTCGACCACGCCCGGGTCGGCCAGTGTTGATACATCGCCTAAGTTACCGGTGTCCCCGGTGGCGATTTTACGAAGGATACGGCGCATGATTTTACCGGAACGCGTTTTAGGCAGAGAGTCTGTCCAGTGGAGGATATCCGGCGTGGCAATCGGGCCGATTTCTTTACGCACCCAGTTGCGCACCTCAGCATACAATTCCGGGGTCGGCTCCTCGCCGTGATTGAGTGTGACATAGGCATAAATTGCCTGCCCTTTGATATTGTGGGGAACCCCGACAACAGCGGCCTCGGCAATTTTCGGGTGTGAAACCAGCGCGGATTCCACTTCTGCGGTTCCCAGACGGTGACCGGAGATATTCAGCACATCATCGACACGCCCGGTTATCCAGTAATAACCATCTTCATCGCGGCGCGTACCGTCACCGGCAAAATACATTCCCTTAAACGCAGAGAAGTAGGTTTGTTCAAACCGCTCATGATCACCAAACAGTGTCCGCGCCTGACCCGGCCAGGAATCAAGAATCACCAGGTTTCCTTCCGTTTCACCAGTGAGAATTTCGCCCTGGTTATCCACCAGCGCGGGCTGAACACCAAAAAACGGCACAGTTGCTGAACCGGGTTTGAGTTCAATTGCACCGGGCATTGCGCCTATCATGCAGGCACCGGTTTCAGTCTGCCACCAGGTATCGACTATCGGGCAGCGGCTGTCGCCGATGGTTTTGTAATACCACTCCCAGGCTTCCGGGTTAATCGGCTCGCCTACAGAGCCCATAATGCGCAGTGATTTGCGGGATGTACCCTCGATCGCTTTAATACCTTCCGCCATCAGGGCGCGGATAGCGGTCGGAGCGGTATACAGAATATTAATCTGATGTTTATCAACAATCTGGCACATCCGGTTCACTTTCGGATAGTTCGGCACACCTTCGAACATCACGGTTTTAGCCCCGTTGGAAAGCGGTCCGTAAACCAGGTAAGTATGTCCGGTGACCCAGCCCACATCGGCGGTACACCAGAAGACCTCATCACCATGATAATCAAAGATATATTTAAATGTCAGCGTCGCATAAACCAGATAACCGCCCGTGGTATGTAATACCCCTTTCGGCTTGCCGGTAGACCCGGAGGTATAAAGAATAAAAAGCGGATCTTCCGCATTCATCTCTTGTGGCGGGCACTCTGCACTGACCCCGTCAATCGCCTCGTGCCACCAGATATCGCGACCTTTTTTCCATTCCACCGGATTACCGGTACGACGGAAAACAATGACATTACCTACAGTCGTCACACCAGGGTTTTTCAGCCCGTCATCGACATTTTGCTTAAGTGGTATCGTCCGCCCGGCACGCAGACCTTCATCAGCGGTGATCACCATTTTTGCCCCGGAATCAATCACCCGTCCGGAAACAGCTTCCGGCGAGAATCCGGCAAAAATAACGGAGTGCACAGCACCAATACGCGCACAAGCCAGCATTGCAACAGCGGCCTCCGGCACCATCGGCATATAAATCGCGACCACATCGCCTTTGCTGATTCCGTTTTGTTTCAGCACATTGGCGAACTGACAGACATCATGGTGCAACTCACGGTATGTGATGTAACGGGATTCATCCGGGTTGTCTCCTTCCCAGATAATCGCGGTTTTATCGCCCCGCTCCGCCAGATGGCGATCAAGACAGTTAACACTCAGATTCAGTGTGCCGTCTTCAAACCATTTAATACTCACATGTCCCGGATCAAAGGAGGTATTTTTAACCCGTGTATAGGGTTTTATCCAGTCAACAACCTGCCCCTTCTCACGCCAGAAGCCGTCAGGGTCCTGAACTGACCGCTGATACTCTTCCAGATACTGCTGATGATTGATGAGCGCATTTTTTTCAATTTCTTCGGGTACAGGATATTTCATTATTTTTGTCATGGTGAGTCTCCTCTCAATTGTTAATGCTATGTCAAATTCACGTTAAATAAAGTTGCCTATTCACTTTTGTTTCTTTTTTGCGCGAAAGATCACGAATTAAACGGACTGAGACTTGCAGCGTTATCATTTGATGCGGAAACCTGTACCGGTACAAAATATCAGACAGTAATACAGACTTGGTTTTTAACATTATAATGTTAAAGTTTATCAACAGTTTTAACTAATATACGACAGTAAACTAACGAATTAAAAGAGCCCGTACAGATCACGCGGGTTTGATAATCATTTTCATTACCATCTGATCCATTATACTGTTCCTCTTGTTCACACATGATGTGGACGGTTCGGTCAATTACTGGAGTTATAATTATGAGCTATGTATTACCTGCATTACCGTATGCTTACGACGCGTTAGAGCCTCATTTCGACAAAATGACAATGGAAATTCACCATACCAAACATCATCAGACGTATGTGAATAACACCAATACCGCACTCGAAGCATTCCCTGACATGACCGGTCTTGATATTGATGACCTGATCACGCAACTCGATAAATTCCCTGCGGACAAGCGCACCTTTATCCGTAATAACGCCGGTGGTCATTCAAACCACAGCATGTTCTGGAAAGGTCTGAAAACCGGCACAATGCTACAGGGCGACCTGAAAGCCGCTATTGAACGCGATTTCGGCAGCATCGACGCGTTTCAGGCTGAGTTTGAAAAAGCAGCTGCAACCCGTTTCGGCTCCGGCTGGGCATGGCTGGTACTGAAAGACGGCAAACTGGCGGTGGTATCCACGGCAAACCAGGACAGCCCGCTGATGGGTGAAGCTATTTCCGGTACATCCGGTTACCCGATTGTGGGTCTGGATGTGTGGGAACACGCTTACTATCTGAAATTCCAGAACCGCCGTCCTGACTACATTAAAGCCTTCTGGTCTGTCGTTAACTGGGACGAAGCAGCCGCCCGTTTTGCCTCTGCAAAATAAGTCCTGCTGATAATTATTGTTTCTGTGTGCCGGCGTCCGCCGGCACATATTTTTCTTCCCCGCTTTCGATTATGATAACTGCCTTACTGAATACGGAGGCGGCATGGCATATACACCTTTAGTTTTTACCGGCACCATCAGAGAAACAGCCCGTTGCGGACGCAGCGCCATCGAAAAACGTCAGACAGACGGTATTATTGCACTGGACTCAACCGGGCTTGCCGGTGATGAACAGGCAGAAAAAGCCTTTCACGGCGGACCTGATCGCGCATTGTGCCATTATCCGCGTGAGCATTACGACTACTGGAAAATGATGTATCCGGAGATTGAAGAGCGCTTTGTCGCACCCTTTTTCGGTGAAAATATATCCACAGTGGGTATGACTGAAGAAACCGTATTCATCGGTGATATTTATCAGTGGGGCAGCGCCTTTATTCAGGTCACACAGCCGCGTTCGCCGTGCTACAAACTGAATCCGCTGACAGATGTTACTGATTTTGCACAGGTCATGCAGGATACCGGTCGCACCGGCTGGCTGTACCGGGTTATCGGGAAAGGGGATGTGAGTAGCCAGAAGCCGCTAAGCCTGCTGACCCGCACCAGTGCTGTTTCTGTCAGAGAGGCGGTAGCTATCGCGTTTCATCTGCCGTTTGATGAAACAGAATACCGCCATCTGCTGCATGCGCCCGGTTTATCCGCCAGTTGGACACTGACGATGCAGCGCCGCCTGGCGACCGGGAAAATTGAAGATTTTAACCGCCGGTTACTTGGTTTTGCCGGACCGTCCGGCTGAGAAAGCGCATCTGTTGCCGATCAATTTCCACTATTTTCTGTCTGCCCAGTACAAAAACGGGCAAACCAGTCAGATTGTGCCGCCACATCTGCCGGTGACCCCTGCGCACAAATCTGCCCTTCAGCCATCACAATGACATGATCAGCACGGCGCGCCAGCTCCGGGCTGTGGGTAACTATAATCCGTATTCCCGCCCATTCCGTCAGTGTATCAATCACACGTTTACGGCTTAATACATCCAGACTTGCTGTCGGTTCATCCAGCAGCAGCACGGAAGGCTGCGCCAGTAAGGCTCTTGCAAGACACAGACGCTGTTTCTGCCCGCCGGAGAAACGATCCCCCTGCTCCCCGGTATCCTCATCCAGCTGAGCGGCTGTGATAGTCAGACCTAGTGCGTACAGTTGCGCAATCACCGCATTATCATCCGGTTGTGTGGCGCCCTGAAGCAATGACCAGCGCAGTGTGCCGCGCAACAGGTGCGAAGATTGAGTGACTAACTGACGAACAGATGCCAGCGCGGTTTCAGACAGCATGGTCACCGGCATGTCACCGTAATTCACCACGCCGCTTTGCGGATCAGCGGTTCGTGCCAGCAGATGCAGTAATGTGGTTTTACCTGCACCTGATGATCCGGTAATAACCGTCAGCCGGTTTTCCGGACAGACAAAAGAGACATTGTGCAGCAGCTGTTTGCCCTCTTCTGATACCAGGCTCAGATTGTCTGCCGTAATAGTCAGTGAAGAGGGACCACGGCTCTGTTCCGGGGAGTGGCGGGTTTTCCCGCTGAGTTCCCGGTTGATCGCATTCAGTGCCGCTCCCGCCTGGCGTAGTGCCTGGTCAATATGAGAAAGCTGATGCAGCGGCTCAATAAACCGGGCAATTAATACCATCACCGCCAGCCAGCCACTCAGTGCCACCGTACCACCGGAAACCTGTAACGCGCCCCACACCAGAACCACGATAAACAGCAGCTGGATCAACAGACTGAACAGCAGATGGTACGGCAGACTGCGACGCAAAACCTGTACCTGTGATTGTTGTTGCGCAGACAAAGTCTGTTCAAGCTGCTGTGCGGTATCACTCAGCTGTTCGCTTTTGCGCAATAACGCCTGATGACGGGCAAAATCACCCAGCGCCTGCGCAGCATCTGTCCGCGCACTGATAAGCTGCGTTTCAGCCCGGTTCAGGCGCACCGCACTCAAACGTAATGCAGCAATGAGGATCAGCGCCGTTGCGGCAAACAGAGCTGCCAGACCCGGATGATAAAACAGTAAACCGGTGATAATCGTCAGCGGCATTACTATGGTGCCGACCAGAGGCGCAAGCAGATGCGCAGGAATGCCCATCGCCTGCATAACCGCACCTGACAAGAGTCCTTGCGCATGATTATCACGTGATAAACGGCGGGGAATATGACTGACCAGCGCTTTCGTCAGCCGGTGCATCAGGTTGCTTCCGGCAAAAAATCCGCGTTGCAGAGCGATATACTGTACCAGCAGAGTAATAACTGTCGCGATCCCCAGTTGCCACAGCGCCGGAGCCGGATCATGCTGCCAGGTCAGGATCACCGGGATCAGCAATAATCCGCAAATTCCGTCCAGTACGGCACTCAGTATCATCAGAAGCACTGTGCCTTTCATGGAAAAAACAATATTTATCAGTGGATTAGCCTTCATGGGGAATCTCCTGCTGCCGCGCAAAGTTCCGGTAAGCCGGGCATTGCGCCAGCAACTCATCATGTGTGCCGGTTGCCGCAACAGAGCCCTCCGCCATAAACACCAGCCGATCCGCCTGGCGTGCCAGCACAAGATCATGCGTGACAATCACCCGGGTGCCTGTACCACCGGTCAGTGCAGCAAAAATATGTACGGCATTATCCGGATCCAGTGCCGATGTGGGTTCATCTGCCAGCAGCAGAGGACTTTGCGCAATCAGCGCCCGTGCAATTGCCAGCCGCTGTGCCTCGCCACCGGAAAGGTGAACATCCTGTCCGGTTACCGCATCCATCCCTTTCTCCTGCGCGGCAATCACACTGTCAAAACGGGCGGCTGCCACCGCTTGCCGCACCTGCTGAGGAGATGCCTGCGGATTAAACAGCATCAGGTTATCGCGCAGGGTGCCGGGCAGCGGTTCACTGTTTTGCATCACGACAGTCACCAGCTGATTCAGTCCGTGCCGCGACCAGACGGACAGCGGCTGTCCCGCCAGGGTGATCATACCGCCGGACGGGTCCATAAACCGCGCAATCAGACGCAGCAGAGAGCTTTTCCCGGCACCAGACGGGCCGACAATGGCAATGCATTCACCCGCCGCCACCGTCAGGCTGACATTATTGAGGATCGGCAGACTGTTTTCTTCCCGGTCCGGGTACAGGGTCAGATTCTGCACTGTCAGCGGCACCGCCTCCGGTAAGGGCGCGTTGCCGTCATATTGCCTCTCTCCGTACTGCATCTGTGGGTGTGCCAGTAACTGACGGATACGCGCGGACGCAGATAACGCCGCCTGTAATGCATCAGCACCATGCCCCATGGCGGTTACCGGTTCGGCAATATTGCGCAGCAACAAAATAAACAGCACCAGGTCAGCAGGGGACAATGTCTGCCCGATCAGCACAGTACACAGCAGCAGCCAGCCGGTCAGTAATACAGAGCTGAGAAACACCTGCGCCATCGCACCGGGACGCCCGATTTTGGTGACCCAATGGTGAAAAACCGAGGTGAAATGCAGCAGTGCCAGTTCTGTTTTGCGCAAAATTCCGCGTCCGGGAAATTGCTGCGCAACAAGCGGATTTTCGGCAAGGGTGCGGTAATCTTCAAATAAGGTGCGTAACGAGCTGTCGCGCTGAGAAAAAATGTCACGGTAGCGGTCTGAGCGCATAAGCCGGAAACATAAAAATGCACCGATTGGCGGCAGGAGTGATAAAACCAGAAGAAGAGGATTAATCATCAGCAACAGCAGTGCCGCCAGTAACGGAACCAGGATCAGACGAACAAGGTCAGCCGGCGCGTGTGCCACCAGCTGATGTAAAGCATTGATATCCTGCTGAACATAGTGCTCCACACCGGCGCGACCCTGCTGCACAAACCAGTTAAGCGGCAGATTGCGCATCTTATCTGAGAGCTGCAGGCGAAGACCGTGACTGCACCGGGCATCCATGATATGGGTGATATGAAATGCCAGTGTCTGAGCTGCCAGCCAGACCACGCCGCCCGCAGCAGCGACAGCCAGCCAACCGTTATAGCTGTCCGGATAAAAGCTGACCCACTGATGAAGCGCCAGCCAGGGAAGTAATGATGCAATACCGGCAATACCCTGAAAGATAAGTGCCGTAACAAGTAAAGAGTGAAAAGGGCGCAACAGCGCCCGCAGATCGTGATACATAATGTTCTCCGCAGTTCTCTGCGGAGAGTATCGGAGTGCCGGTTATATCACCAGCGGAAATCCTTTCGTCTGCGCGGCTATTTCTTTCGGTTTACGGACAGCCTCAGCAATTGAAACGGTATTTTCGCAAGTCACTCAGGGGAGAGTTGTAAGAGTGTGTAATACCGTGTGTCCCCGCTTTAAACCGGCTCTGTAATGTGTAATTATCTCTGCCCGCTGCAATAATTACAGCGGGTGAATCAATCGTCTTAAACAGGAGGCAAGGATGAAATACCTGATAATGCTGCTGGTGCTCTCTGCCATAGCAGGCACTGTATCTGCCGCAGAAAAGCCGCAGGAAGATCGGCTTGAAGTGTATATGGATAATGCAGAGACCTGCATACATTTCGCCGGTGAATGGGACAATACCCTGCCGGAGGATCATAAAAAAGAGATCCGCAAAGCAATGGATGAAACCTGTCCTGCGGCTAAGAAAGATCAGGAATTGTTGCGGGAACAGTACCGGAACGACCCGGACATGCTGGCAAAAATTAATGAATTTGACCTCGGGCAGTGATCCGGTCAGATAGAAAAAAACCTTCCGGTATGAATCAGAAGGTTTTTTTTATACGTGCGTTAATTTATTCAGGCAAAAATCGTTTTTTCTGCCGGTATTATCAGGCGGGTTTCCTGCCAGGCATTCAGTGTCAGCGCAGTCAGAGCAGATAATCCCTCATAGTACGGGTTTGCGCAGGTTTCCTGCATTTTTGCCAGATAGTAACGCGCCCACGGCAGAAGGTGCTCCGCCAGCAGTGCGTTTACAACATCCGGATTATTTTCTGCCGTCCACGCCACCATCATCAGTAACAAACCTATGTGGTCTTCCGGCTCGTTCTGCGTCAGCGCGATATCCACATTGTGGTTGCGCATCCACTGACGGAGTGCCACGGTGGAGTCACCAAACAACACCTGCTCTTTATCCAGCCAGACAGAGCCCCACGGCGATGCCGGTAACGCCTGCGGACCAATAAACAAACGCTGATAAGCCTGCACATGCGTTTCTTCACCGACTGTTACGGCATGCAGTTTGTCTGCCGCCGCCTGCTTTTGTGCATCAGTGCCGTACGGCCATTCCGCCACCCAGTCACCGGAGGAAAGCAGCGCCGTTATCTGCCCGGTTTCTTCCGGCGGATAATAAAATGCCGCGCCGAGAATACGGGCGGTTAATGCGATATCACTGACTGCTTGCTGACTCATAACACACTCTGTTATCAGAATAGAACGATTGGCGTATCCTGCCACGGTTTACGACCGGGTAACAGTAACAGGATACGCATTCACTGTATCAGGCGAGATAAGCCATCCCGACCGTCATGTGCAGACCGTAGAAAATACCGCGCCCGATGATTTCACCACCCAGCACCAGCACAAAACCGGCAAGCATCATGATAACCGACGGATTAGTGCGTCTGACCAGCGGCAGAACCCAGCATGCCAGACCCAGCGCCAGCAATGCCAGACGCCAGCCCATAAACATACCAAACTCCGGCACCAGTGCAGAGGCATTCTGAACAGAACTGCGGATACCGCCCAGATCAAAGCCCTGAGCCGTTACCGCAATCACACTCACCACCAGCGCAATAATACTCACCACCGGCAGCCAGCTGATGCAGCGCAGGTCAAACCCCGCCATGCGCAACAACAGTGCAGCAAGCAGCGGACCGCCCAGCAATGCCGTCAGTACAAAGTGGATAGTGGTGTAAGGTGTGTTCCAGGTCGGCACAGTGGCAATCTGATACACCTGAGGAATGGCATAAATAAACACCGCTGCCAGTATCATCACCACAACCAGCCAGAGCTTGCCGGGAGCAGCAGGCATTTTATTCAGTACCGCCAGCAACCAGTAAAATCCGCCTGCCGCAAAAAAGACCGAGCCTGCGGCAATTTCATTACTGAGCGATGAACTGCCCAGGCGGTTAAAGGCATTAAATGCACGCATCGGCGTGCCCATGTGCATCATGGAGAGCAGAAAACCAATCCCCATTAATACCCATAGCCCGAACATACTGTAATGTACTTTCCGGTTCATCTCAGGGGTGAGTTTCCCGGGCAGTAACACTGCCGCCATGATGATAAACGCACCTGCCACACTCTGACCCAGGGTGGTAAAGAACATCAGCGGCCATTCATGAATTCCCGATCCCATGTTATACCTCCTCCGGGTTAGCCAGATGGCCTGTGGTATCCCCGACAGGACGGCTGTTGGCATTGAGTTTTAAAACAATATTAGGATGTGTGTATTCAGCGGACGGCAGCGGCGCGATTTCCGCCAGTGTGCCGTATTTGGCACGCAGCTCTTCAATCGGTGCCATATCCAGCGCACGCAGCGGGCAGGATTCGACACAAATCGGCTTTTTCCCTTCAGCAACGCGCTCATAGCAGCCGTCACATTTGGTCATATGCCCTTTGACTTCATCAAACTGCGGTGCGCCATACGGACACGCCATGTGACAGTAGCGGCAGCCGATACAAATATCTTCATTCACCACGACAAAGCCGTCTTCGCGTTTGTGCATAGCGCCACTCGGACAGACTTTGGCGCATGCCGGGTCATCACAGTGGTTACAGGAGATGGAGAGATAGTAAGCGAACACATTCTGATTGTAGACGCCATCCTGCTCAGTCCAGTCTCCGCCCGCATATTCATAAATGCGGCGGAAATTTACTTCCGGTGATAAGTTTTTAAAGTCCTTACAGGCCAGCTCGCAGGTTTTGCAGCCGGTGCAGCGACTTGAATCAATGTAGAAACCATATTGCGTTGACATAATTCGCTTCCTCAGGCCTTAACGACTTCAACAAGGTTGGAGTGGGACGGGTTCCCTTTCGCCAGCGGCGACGGGCGCTGAGTGGTTAACACGTTAATGCTGCCCGCGTGGTCAATACGATTACCATCCGGGCTGTACCATGCGCCTTCACCCAATCCGACGACACCCGGCAGAATACGCGGTGTGACTTTCACATTGACGCGGACTTCACCACGGTCGTTAAAGATCCGTACCTTGTCACCCTGTGCAATTCCGCGTTTTGCGGCATCGGCCGGGTTTATCCACAGTTCCTGCGGGCAGGCTGCCTGCAAGACATCCACGTTGCCGTAAGTTGAGTGCGTGCGGGATTTGTAATGGAAACCGGTCATCTGTAACGGGTATTTTTCCATCAACGGATCACCGCCATGTTCAAACCCGGCGGCATACACCGGCAGAGGATGAATTTCATCACCTTCACTGAGTTCCCAGGTTTTCTGGATCTCAGCCAACTGAGATGAATAGATCTCGATTTTTCCCGATGGCGTAGTCAGCGGGTTAGCCTGCGGATCTTCACGGAATGCGCGGTACGCCACATGATGTCCCTGCGGATCACGTTTTTTGAACATGCCTTGTTTGCGGAATTCATCAAACTCCGGCAATTCCGGCAATGCCGCTCTGGATTGCTCATAGAGATGGCGCAGCCACTCTTCCTGGGTGCGATTTTCGGTGAATACATCACCGACACCCATACGTTTGGCTATTTCGCTGGTCATGTCATAGATATTGCGGCTTTCAAAACGCGGCGCGATAGCCTGGTCTGCAAAAATCACATATCCCATGTTGCCCGCAGACGCATCCATACAGAAATCCATCTGCTCTGATGCAGTGCAGTCCGGCAGAATAATATCGGCATATTTCGCAGAAGAAGTCAGGTGATTGTCGATTACCACAACCATCTCGCACTTGCTGTCATCCTGAAGAATGTCATGAGTGCGGTTGATATCAGAATGCTGATTAACCAGGCAGTTACCGGCATAGTTCCAGACCATTTTGATCGGCACATCCAATATCATATCCGCGGCATGCAGATTACTGAACCGCAAGTGGATAGCTGGCTGCCGGTACTGGCAGAGCTCAATCTTCGGCTGAAAGCCTTGCAGGAGCCGGTCTGGCAACTGACCATCGCGCCGCCTGCACAAATAGATACCGGAAAACGCTTTGCCTTGTTTCGTCAGAAAGCGGGCGCCGCAGAACTAAACCTGGGACGGGCAAAAACCGGTCTGAATGAGCGCAAAAAACTCTGGCCTGACGACAGTTGGTTTGATGTCCGTCCGGATACTGAAAACTGTATTTTATGTTCCGCCTGCGCAGCCGTGTGCCGGGAGGGCGCAATTCTGATTGAAAACAATCAGTTTACCGTGGATAAAACCAAATGCAGCGGCTGTATGAGTTGCAGGGATGTCTGTTTCCCGAAAGCGATTGATGTGGTGCCGCAGGCAGAAAAAAATAGTTTACCGGCTCACTATCCGTATTTTGACGCGCACTGTAAGAGCTGCCATCTGCCTTTTATGAGTTGGCAACCGGAACAAACATTGTGTCCGATATGTCAGTCTCGCAAAGAGAAAGGCTGGCTGTAGCAGGTATAAGAAAAGCGCCGTTCAGGCGCTTTTCTTATACCCTTATTCATTCAAACTGCAGGTTCGTTGGCTGCTCTCAGCCCGTCGGGTCACATACTCATGTATGCTCCCCGGCGATCGGAGCTTGCCGCCTGCCTGCATCCTGAATGACGTTGGATATATACCAGCGAATTACGGACGGCGGACAAAGCCGATAGCGTCATACACGTTATCCAGTGTTACCTGTGCGCGGGCAGAGGCTTTTTCTGCACCCTCCTTCATCACACTGTTCAGTAATACATCATCATTACGGATTTCGTGATAACGGGTCTGTAGCGTCGTCAGCATGCCGGAAACCGCATCAGCAACCGCGCCTTTCAGGTGACCGTACATCTGTCCTTCAAATTCCGCTTCCAGTGCGGCAACCGGCTTGCCGGTGACACCGGAAAGAATATCCAGCAGGTTTGATACGCCCGGTTTGTTGGCTAAATCATAAATCACACGAGGCGGCTCTTCAGAGTCAGTCATGGCGCGTTTGATTTTCTTCGCGGCCGCTTTCGGGTCTTCCAGCAACGCGATCAGGTTGTTGCGGTTATCGTCGGATTTCGACATTTTTTTTGTCGGATCCTGTAACGCCATCACACGGGAACCGCCGGATGAAATAAACGGATCCGGCACAACAAACACATCGCCGTAAATAGCATTAAAGCGCTGCGCGATATCACGGCTCAGCTCCAGATGCTGTTTCTGGTCGATCCCGACCGGCACCTGATTTGTCTGATACAGCAGAATATCTGCCGCCATCAGAACCGGATAGTCAAACAGCCCGGCGTTGATATTCTCTGCATGACGGGCAGATTTATCTTTAAACTGCGTCATACGGCTGAGTTCGCCGAAATAGGTATAGCAGTTCAGCGCCCAGCCTAATTGTGCATGTTGTGGCACATGTGACTGAACAAACAGGGTATTTTTTTCCGGTTCCAGACCACAGGCCATGTACAGGGATAAGGTGTCCAGCGTGCGTTTACGCAGCTCAACCGGATCCTGGCGGACCGTAATGGCATGCTGGTCAACGATGCAGTAGATGCAGTCGTAATCATCCTGCATTTTGACCCACTGACGCAGTGCGCCCATGTAGTTACCGATAGTCAGCTCGCCGGAAGGCTGTGCCCCGCTGAAAACAACGGGTTTCTGATTTTTTGTAGCAGCGGTTCCGCTCATGATTATCCTTCCTGATGAGTTAACGGAGACAGTCCGAGTGCCGGCAGTAAGCCTGCAAAGTCAGACAATACACAGTCCGGATGACTGTCAGCAATAGGAATGCCGTAGTTATAGCCGTAGGTCAGACCCACACTCGGGCACTCTGCCGCCTGAGCCGCCAGAATGTCATTACGGGAATCCCCGACAAATAACATCTCTTCCCTGCGCAGCCCGAACTCACCCAGTGTCAGATAAAGCGGTGACGGATGCGGTTTTTTATTTTTCACATCATCCCCGCCCAATACAACAGAGAAAAAGTCAGTAATACCTAATTCAGCCAGCAGTGGTGCAATAAACGGAGTCGGTTTATTGGTGACAATCGCCAGATCCATCCCTGCGTCAGCCAGCGCCTGCAATGTCGGTTTCACATTTGCAAACAGCGGGCTGCCGGTTTTAACGGCATCTGCATAATATTTATCAAATAACTGACGGCATTTTGCGTGCAGTGCGGCATCCGGTGCGGAGCCTGTTGCCCACGTAAGCGCGCGCTCTAATAAAATATCAACGCCGTTACCAATCCAGACCGTGACATTTTCTTTTCCGGCCTGCGGGTAACCCAGTTCATTCAGTGCGCTGTCTGTTGCATCAGCCAGGCCATGAATACTGTCGACCAATGTGCCGTCGAGATCAAATGCAACGGCTTTAATTCCAGTAAATTGCGGTACTGCTGTTTTATCTGTCATGCTGAAACCTTTGTTAATTCTTTACGCATATCATCAATAACGGTTTTGTAATCCGGCTGACTGAAAATCGCCGATCCTGCAACAAACATGTCGGCACCGGCTTGTGCGATCGCGGCAATATTATTTGTGTTCACGCCGCCATCCACTTCCAGGCGGATATCGCGCCCGCAGGCATCAATGCGGCGGCGGACTTCGGCAACTTTATTCAGCGTTTCCGGGATAAATGACTGACCGCCAAAGCCCGGGTTTACTGACATCAGCAGGATCATATCCAGTTTATCAATGACATAATCGAGGTAACTGAGCGGTGTCGCCGGGTTTAAAACCAATCCCGGTTTACAGCCGCATTCGCGGATAAGCTGGATAGTGCGATCAACGTGCTCGCTCGCTTCCGCGTGGAATGAAATATAGGTTGCGCCTGCTTTGGCAAAATCCGGCACAATGCGGTCAACAGGTTTAACCATCAGATGCACGTCAATCGGGGCGGTAATACCATAGTCACGCAGAGCCTTACACACCATCGGACCGATGGTCAGGTTCGGGACATAGTGGTTATCCATAACATCAAAGTGAACCACATCGCCGCCCGCAGCGAGTACTTTTGCGGTGTCTTCCCCCAGGCGGGCAAAGTCAGCAGATAAAATGGACGGAGCAATCAAAAACTCTTTCATTCCTGTTTCCTCTTAATAAGACGCCGCCGGGTTCAACGGCTCACTGTCCGCGAAAGAGCGCCAGTAATTCACTCACTTTTTCGCGATTAAGTGTGTTGCGGCTGATAGTGCGCCGCACTTTGACGATATGCAGCTGTGCCTGATGATACCACTCCCGGGTCAGGGGGGTATCGTGATTCGAAATCAATACCGGAATGTTGCGATCGGATGAGAGCATTTCTGCCAGTTGCGCCAGGTTTACCTGCTCCGGGAATCCGAATCCGCTGCTGTGATAGGCAGTAAAATTAGCCGTCAGTGATAGCGGCGCATAAGGCGGATCACAATATACCGTATCGCCGGGACGGGATTCTTCCATGCTGGTCACATAGGACTGGCAGATAAACGTTGCTTTCAGGGATTTTTCAGCAAACCACAGTAATTCCGCTTCCGGGAAATATGGCTTGCGATAGCGCCCGAAGGGCACATTAAAACGCCCTTTTAAATTATACCGGCACAATCCGTTATAACAATGGCGGTTCAGATACAGAAACAGGACACTGCGCTCGAAGGGATCTGCGCTCAGATTGAACCGCTCCCGCATGGCATAATACTGAATTTCATCATTAAATTCTGGTGTGAACAGCTTGCGGGACTCATCGATAAATTCCTGAGTCCGCAATTTCACCATATTGTACAGATGGATAAGATCACTGTTGATATCCGCCAGTACATAGTGCGGATAATCCGTGTTCAGAAAAACAGACCCCGCGCCGACAAAAGGCTCTATCAGGCAATTTCCTTCCGGCAGATGCCGTTTTATCTCATCTGCCAGAGGATATTTTCCGCCAGCCCATTTTAAAAATGCGCGTTGTTTTTTCATGCTGCCTGTAATCATTGCTCAAAAAAGGCCAGAGCCGCCGATCCTGCTCTGTTTCAGACAGTCAATCAGCACCTGACGGAATTCGTGTTTATTTTTTCATGTCCTGATGCACATCCTGCATCTTTCTGACCCACGGTTTTTTCCCCTGAATTTCAGCAGGCAGACGCTCAACTTCCCGTTTTGCATCCCCGACTGTCGGGAAGTTACCGTAAACCAGGACAAACCACGACTTTCCGTTACGTGACGTTTCATATACCTGATAATTCGACAAACTGTGCTTTTGTGCAAACGCTTTCAGTGTATCCGCACGGCTCGCACCACTCAGTTGCAGGGTGTAACCGCCGGCAGCCGCTTTCGCAATCGCCGGACTGTTTTTTGCCGGTGCTGCGGTAACCGGTTTGCTTGCTTCACGCGGCTTAACCGGCTGAGCGGTTGTTGTTTTCACCGGCTGCGGCTTCACCTGAACCGGTTTTTTCGGTTCTGCCGGTGCAGAAGGCAGAGTATTCGTTACCGGCGGCAGATTATTCATGTTCTGCTGTGCAACATTATTGACACCGCTCTGGGTAGCTCCCTGATTCAGGGCATCATTAATGTCACCCGGGATATCCACACGCTGACCGGTGCCGGTCGTCTGTGACGGCTGAGCCTGAGTCGGCAGATTATTGATGGCAGGTAAATTGACCCCGCTCTGTCCGGCTTGTGTCGTAACCGGCTGAGACGGCTGTAACGTCGTTGCTCCGCCATCATTATTATTGCTGTCGCTGTTATTGTAGCTGCCCAGGTTTATCTGGCGCTCGCCACTCTGCGGCTGTTGCGGTGCTTCCGGTTCTGCCGGTGATTTTAATGCAGAACTGATCGCAATAATCAGTAACACCAATACCACGACCGCCACACCAATCATCATCTGCTGGCGGGATACGGCAAACTTAGGGCGGGACTGCTGCGGGCGCGGGCGTGTCGTCCGGCGCTCCGGGCGATCGGGCCGGTCTGAAGCATCCGGACGGATCACTTCGTCATCCGGATCGCTGAAAATTTGTGGTTCTTGCTTTTCGGGTTTAAAGCCGTCCATTTTGCCCTCCCATCAGAGCAGAAACTTGTCTTTAGATATAACAGAAGAGAACTGACCCGCACTAAGTACGTCATAATGGTGCGTCATAATGCGTAGTGTAACCATTTTCCGGACACTCAGCGAGACAGATATAAAAAAACATTCTGCCGGACTGACCCGCGTTACACTGACTGAATAGCCGCCAGCACGGTTTCATGCGTAATATCCGCACGAACAACCGACTGTCCGAGCGAGGTCGGAATAATCAGGTGCAATTTACCGCCCTGCACTTTTTTATCCCGCATCATGTGCGGAAGATACATGTCCGCCGTCATGGATTCAGGGCCGCGAACCGGTAACCCGGTGCGTTGCAGTAATGAAATTATCCGGGATGTCTCCTGCGGGTGGAATACACCCAGTAATTCAGCAGTGCGGGCGGCCATCACCATCCCTGCGGCAACCGCTTCACCGTGTAACCAGACACCGTAGCCCATTTCAGCTTCAATAGCGTGTCCGTAGGTGTGTCCCAGATTCAGCAAAGCACGCAGCCCGCTGGTCTCTTTTTCATCTGCCGCCACAACCTCAGCTTTCAGCTCACAGCAGCGGCGGATACAATATGCCATCGCCTGCGGCTCAAGTGCCAGCAGACGGTCGATATTCTCTTCCAGCCAGACAAAGAATTCGTTATCCAGAATAATGCCGTATTTGATAACTTCTGCCAGCCCGGAAGCCAGCTCACGACACGGCAGTGTTTTCAGGCAGTCAAGATCAACCACCACTTTCGCCGGCTGCCAGAATGCGCCGATCATATTTTTACCCAGCGGATGATTTACGCCGGTTTTACCCCCGACAGAAGAATCCACCTGGGATAATAATGTCGTTGGTACCTGAATAAAGCGGACACCGCGCTGATAACTTGCGGCCGCAAACCCTGTCAGATCACCAATTACCCCGCCGCCCAGCGCAATCAGCGTGGTATCACGCCCGTGATTGTGCTCAAGCAATGCGGTAAAAATCAGATCAAGGGTTGTCAGGGATTTGTACTGTTCGCCATCCGGCAGGATCACCGAATCCACCTGAATGCCTTCGCGCTGAAGGTTTTCGGTGAGAGTCGTGAGATACAGCGGGGCAAGGGTGGTGTTTGTGACAATCATTGCGCGCTGACCGGAGGTCAGCGGCGCAAAGGTGCCGGGAAGGGAAAAGAGACCGGGAGCAATCGAAACTGAATAAGTACGCTCACCTAATGTCACAGTCACATTTTCCATGGCACCTCCGCATGTTGCCGGTAATGTAAAATCAGCTGTTGGTTTCTAACAGCTCAATGATTTGATTTGCAACCACTTTTGCACTCTGATCATCGGTATGGATAGTGATATCCGCGATCTCTTCGTACAACGGATTACGCTCTTCTGCCAGTTTGACCAGAACTTCCCGGACCGGCTCATCAACCTGTAACAACGGGCGTTTTTTATCACGCTGTGTACGGGCCAGTTGTTTTTCAATATTGGTCTCAAGGTAGACAACCACACCCCGCGCTGAAAGGCGGTTGCGGGTTTCCCGTGACTTGACGGAACCTCCGCCGGTAGCCAGTACGATACCTTGTTTTTCAGTCAGTTCATTGATGATTTTTTCTTCACGCAGGCGAAAACCTTCTTCACCTTCGACATCAAATACCCAGCCCACATCAGCACCGGTGCGATGTTCAATTTCCTGGTCGGAATCAAAAAATTCCATATTTAATTGCTGAGCCAGCTGACGACCAATAGTACTTTTGCCGGCACCCATCGGGCCGACAAGAAAGATATTGCGTTTCTCTGCCATGTTTTTGGTATAACTAAGAATATTCGTTAATGATAACCCGCCCCGCTCACCCGATCAGCGGCGGAACCTCAAATGAAACCTCGTGAGTGAATATGTGAGATTAGCCTGAAACTGTCTCAGCATATTCTGCCCGACTGCAACCATACCCTTATCCATTCAAACTACAGGTTCGTTGGCGGTACTCAACCAGCCGGGTCACATACTGATGTATGCTCCCCATCTGTTTTCCTTTGCCGCCTGCCTGAATCTTGAATGGCGTTGGGTATATACCTGAGTATAAAATCAGAAAAGTATCTCAGGTACTGCAGTGTGATGCCTGTCGCAATCCGGCCTCTGAACATCTGCACATACTATCATAACGCCTGTAAAAAACCGCGCCTTATATTTCTGTGGATCCTTCTGATAACGGGAGCCGCGCAGAGATATAAGGCGTAGTCTGATAAATTAGGGCGTTATCCGTCAACGGATTAACAGCATGTTTTGATGCAACAAAGATTTCATACCTACTAAATTAGGTAACTCTTGTATGCTAAATCGTTGCAGTCGTCAAATGTATAACACCGCAGAATCGATAAAAAAATGCTTTATCCTGCGGATAATTCCCGTAAATAATCACATAACAGACTGATATTTTTGAAGTTACTAAATATCAATCAGTTGTGGTGTAATGAAAATCACCAATTCACGGCGGCTGAGTTTATCGTATTGGTGAGTAAAAAGCTTTCCCATCAGTGGGATTGCTGACAAATACGGTACTCCGGTGACTTGCTTTCCCTTGTCCTGCTGGAAAATTCCGCCGAGGATCAGTGTCTCTCCGTTACGTACAACCACCTGCGTAGTAATTTCCTGTTTATCGATCGCGTATTGCTCGCTGCCATTCTGTACCAGTGCAACTCCGGGTGCATTGCGGCTGATATGCAACGTCAGACGGACTTTATTTTCCCGTAAAATTTGCGGCGTTACCTCCATTCCCAGTACCGCTTCACGAAACTGAACCTGTGAGCCGGACTCATGGCTCTGTGTGGTATACGGAATTTCCGAGCCCTGTTTAATGCTGGCAGGATGTTCATGCGCCGTGGTCAGTCGCGGGCTGGCGACGATATCCAGTTGCTGCTCCTGCTCCAGCGCGGTGAGCTCCATCTCCAGCAAATGTCCGCTTATACGGGCAATGTTGAAGGTAAAGGTGTTATTGCCCCGCGCCTGATGCAATTGCAGCCGGTTTCCTTTATCAGGCGACGGCAGCACAGTTCCCCATTGCAGTCCCAGTTCATGCAGCGCCTCGCGGGAGCCGGAAACAATATGTGCGGTTATCTGTACCTGCTGCTGCGGCTTGTCCATCAGTGTCAGCCAGGCTTCTGTGCGGGTCAGTACCTGCGCACCTGCATCTATAAAGAGGGAGTTTGTCAGCGAATCTGCCTGTAATACATCCTCCTTACCAAACAATGATCCATGATGATACCGGAGTGTTTCCAGTACCGAAGCCGCATCTGCATACTGCAATGTAAATGTGCGGCTCTGCCTGTTATCCGCTGTATCTGCCGCTGTCGCAGATAAAACCGGCGGGATCATCACCGCAGCCTGTTGTGCGCTGATCTCCGCCGGCAGAAAGAGATCTCTCGGGTGCATCTCACTGTGTGCCGCTGCCCCCGTCAGGGCATAGCCTCCTGTAATCAGCCCGGCTAACCATCCCTGCCTTTTAGTTGTCATACTCTTCCTTATTAATATCCGGTAAATCAGTCTCAGATACTGACCGGCTCTCCGCCCCCGGCAATGCCAGGTGCAGAGTCATCTGTAATAGCGCAGGAGATGTTTGAGGGCCGCCGGTGACCGGATGCAGTGACAGCCGGGTGATGTTCAGCTCCGTCAGTTGCACGGTCAGCGTATCCAGTAAACCGGCCAGTGCCGGATAATATGCCTCAAAGGTCAGTATCCAGCGCGAGGGGGCATCCTGTGGCTCCTGCTGCCAGCCCGCCAGCATCGGCAGTGCCGTTTCCGGCAGCTGGGTAAGTAACGCCGGTGCCGCAGAGCCGGATGTATGTTCAATCTCCGGGAGAAATATTTCTGTCTGCCGGGTGAGTCTCTGCAACTGCTGATACCGCACGTCTGTATCACTGAATGCCGGGAGCAGATAAAAATACCAGAGTGTGCCGCCCGTCAGCAGACAGACCATCACAGCAGTTGCCCATTGCATGCTGTGATACTGTAAACAGCGCCATAATGCGTCAGCATTCATGGTACTGCCTGCGTATGCCTGTCACCGGCATAGGTCACCAGCGTGAATTGCCGGACACGCGCCGCTTTATGATAATGCAGACGGGTCAGCCGGAGCGGCAGCAACCCCGGCGGAGAGTGGTGCAATAAAGGATGTGTTGCCGCAATCACCTGGTAGCGGTTTACCGCCAGGGTATGACGCACCGTATTTTCTGTTTCCTGCTTCTGCAGCTCTGCCTGATAGCGCACCAGCCAGGCATCTGCCGGGAGTTGCTGCTGAAGAAAATGAAGCAGTTCACGATACCGGTGATTTTCCCGCCCGACACGCGCCCGGCGATGCAGCGCATCTTCCGCCTGCTTCTTTGCGGCAATATCCTGCGCCAGCACAATCAGCCGGGAACTCCAGCGGATTTCACGCGCCGCTTCGGCCATTTCCATCACGCCCAGATGCACCTCATTCTGCCCGGTCTGCAGGCGAAACATCATCAAGCCGGATAATATAATACTGCCTGTAAAAATAAGCCGGATAACTATCCCGCGACAGATTTTCCGGCGCAACCGGACACGCCATTCGGTCAGATTGACATGATATCCGCTCATAGCCGATCTTCCCCGCGTAATACCATTCCGGCAGCCGCCGCATAACCCGGAGGTACTGTATCCGGCTCTGTTACGCGGTATTGCTCACACTCATGCTGCCAGGCAACCGGTAATACCGCGGTATCATGCAGACAACACAGAGACGCCTGCGCGTTATCAAACCCCTGTAATGCCAACGCATCTGATAATGAGGGCAAATCCGGCTCTGCCTGGCCGCTGAGTGCCGGATGCGACGTTCCTGCCTGCCAGCAGACAGAATTCCCCTGACTGAACAGCAGCCAGTCCTGTGCGGACACGCCCCGGGCATGTGCAAAACAGCGCAGCGCACAGGGAGTAAGATCAAGTACCGTCAGCTGCGCTCCCACTTTTGCCGCCAGCGATCCCCACACCTCACGGACAGCACGGTGTACCGTGGTGAGCACAATTTCCCCCGGTAAAATACAGTAGTCATATATCAGTTCCTGACAACGCCCCGGAAAGGTGCGCGCCAGATACGTGTCGATCAGAGGAACAACAGATGCCTGCACCATCCGGCTTTCCGGCAGACGGATACGTTGCTGCAGATACAACGGAGCGGGCAGTGCCACGCGCCACTGTAAACGCCCGCGAAAACGACGGCACCAGCGGGTCAGAGCTGCCGACACCGCAGCGGAGTTCTGCACCCTGCCACCTGCCAGTTCTCCGTCAGAAAAACGCAGTGTGGTAAAGTCATCAAAAGAGCAGTGATGGCGATATTTATAGCCGAGAGCGATCATTATCGCGCCATCCTGAAGGGCAAACCCTGCCACCCGTGAAGTTATCCGCATTAATAATTCCTTTTATTATTGGTGTGCGAAATAGTTATTTCTTCTTTATTTTCCGTTAGTTATAAAATACGTATTCAAGAAAGGCATGAACCTTTATACTACAGGGTCGCTGTTTATTAACTGTCCACCACACGGCTAACGGAAACTTTCAGGTGAAGTTCTTAAAGTATTTATTGATCTTTGTTGTCTGTTGCATTTTTCTTGGAGCAGCTTCGATATATGGGATGTACAAATATGTCGAGCCGGACTTGCCCGATGTGGCAACGCTGAAAGATGTCAAATTACAGACACCTATGCAGGTCTATAGCGCCGACGGCGAATTGATCGCACAGTTCGGCGAAAAACGCCGTATTCCGCTGACTCTCAGCCAAATCCCGCCGTTGATGAAAAAAGCCTTTATCGCGACGGAGGACAGTCGTTTTTATGAGCATCATGGTATCGATCCTATCGGGATTTTCCGTGCTGCCTCTGTTGCAATGACCTCAGGGCGGGCATCCCAGGGGGCCAGTACCATTACTCAGCAGCTTGCCCGTAACTTCTTCCTCAGTCCGGAAAAAACGGTCATCCGTAAAGTAAAAGAAGCCTTCCTGGCTATCCGCATTGAGCAGTTGCTCACCAAGGATGAAATTCTTGAGCTTTATCTGAACAAAATTTACCTCGGTCAGCGTGCCTATGGTGTCGGAGCCGCCGCCTATGTCTATTTCGGCAAAACACCCGACCAGCTGACACTGAGCGAAACAGCCGTTATTGCCGGACTGCCGAAAGCGCCGTCCACATTTAACCCGCTGTACTCAAAATCACGCGCACTGGCACGCCGCAATGTTGTACTGACCCGGATGCTGGAAGAAAATTACATCACCCGCGCACAATATGATGAAGCCCGCCTCGAGCCGATTAACGCCAGTTACCATGCCCCGGAGATTGATTTCTCCGCGCCGTACCTGGCTGAAATGACTCGTATGGCGATGATCGAAAAGTATGGCGAAAATGCCTATACCGATGGTTATAAGGTCTACACCACTGTAAAACGTAAAGATCAGCTCAGTGCCGAAGCGGCCGTACATAACGGCATCATTGATTATGATATCCGCCACGGATACCGGGGTGCGCAGCAGGTGTTATGGCAGCAGAACGCCACGCCGTGGGATACAGAACAAATCCTGAGTAAACTGAAAACATTACCGGTCTACGGTCCGCTGCATCCGGCGGTTGTTCTCAGTGCCGATGCCTCCCGCGCGCAGGTGATGCTCAAAGACGGCAGCACGATTGATTTAACCATGGACGGCATGCGCTGGGCGCGGAAATTTATTTCTGACCGCGCTATGGGTCCTGCACCACGCGCGGTTAACGGCGTGATCCATACCGGCGAACAGATTTGGGTGCGCCAGAGCAAAGAACGCTGGGTACTGTCACAGTTACCGGATGTTAACTCTGCCTTTGTTGCACTGAATCCGGGAGACGGTGCAATTATCGCGCTGGTCGGCGGATTTGATTTTGAACTGAGCAAATTTAACCGGGTGACACAATCACTGCGCCAGGTCGGGTCCAGCATCAAACCGTTGCTGTACACTGCTGCACTGGATAAAGGCCTGACCCTTTCCTCTCTGCTCAATGACCTGCCGATTGTCCGTGCCGATGGCTCAGGCACGGACTGGCGTCCCAAGAACTCCCCGCCACGTTATGACGGTCCTATCCGTCTGCGTCAGGGACTCGGACAATCTAAAAACGTGGTCATGGTGCGCGCAATGCGGGCGATGGGTGTGAACTATGCAGCAGACTACCTGCTGCGCTTTGGTTTCCCGGACAGCAATATTGTCCGGACTGAATCGATGGCACTCGGTTCCTCATCCTTTACCCCGATGCAAATGGTTCGCGGCTATGCGGTAATGACAAACGGCGGGTACCTTATCGATCCGTACTTTATCAGCCGTATTGACGACATGGACGGCAAAATGCTGTTCACCGCAAAACCCCGGATTGCCTGTCCGCAATGCACCAATATTCCGGTTATTTACGGTGAAGGCACTCATGATTTGAGCACCGGGCTGAACAGTGATGCCCTGGAAAATGATGTGGCAAAATCGGATAATCAGCCACAGGAAAATGACCAGCCGGCAGCCCCGGAAGTGGATCTGGAAAAAGCACCGCAGGCGGGTAATGACTCCCCGTATGCCCCGCACGTTGTCAGCACCGATGTAGCATTTCTTATCAAAGACGCTATGAATTCAAATATTTACGGCGAACCCGGCTGGAGTGGTACAGGCTGGCGGGCAATGAAAGATATCAAACGCCGTGACCTCGGCGGTAAAACCGGTACAACCAACAGCTCAAAAGACGCTTGGTTTGTCGGATACGGCCCTGACATCGTAGCGGCAGTCTGGATTGGTTTTGATGAAAATATCCGTGATCTGGGTCGCGGTGAAGCGGGTGCAAAAAGCGCTCAGCCAATCTGGAATGACTTTATGAAAGTTGCGCTGGAAGGCGTACCGGAGCGTAAAGATCCGCCACCACCGGGTATTATCTCTGTGCAGATTAACCGCAGTACCGGGAAACTGGCTTCCGGCGGTAATTCACGTTCAGAGTATTTTATCAAAGGCACGGAGCCGACCGATTACGGTGTATCTGAAGTGGGTACAACCATTATTCAGCAGGATGGCGCGGCAGAAGAGCTTTTCTGATCCGACGTTTATCTGCAATCTCAAAGGGCTGCCATCCGGCAGCCCTTTATTTTTTCAATCGTCCGCACTTAACACAAATTTATACCTTTCTTTAATGATTGGAATCTATTTATTTGTGTTAAAAATAGATCACTTCCCAATCCGCGACAAATATTGTTGCGCCAGGAACAGAGCAGTAATATTGCGGGCTTCGTTAAAATCAGGATGTGTCAACAGATCCATCATATCGCTGACCGGCCAGCGCATCTGAACCAGTGGCTCGGGTTCGTCGCCTTCCAGTTTCTCGGGATACAAACCGGTGGCGAGCAAAATATTCATCCGCCCCGAAAAATAAGACGGTGACATCGTGACTTTACGCAAAGGTGCCAGTGTCTGCGCACCAAAACCGATTTCTTCTTTCAGTTCCCGGTTAGCCGCCGTCAGCATGTCCTCGCCGGGATCGATTGCACCCTTAGGGAAACCCAGCTCGTATTTTTCGATACCGGCTGCATATTCCTGAATTAAAATGAGTTCGTTCCCGATAACCGGAACGATTAAAACAGATTCACGGTTAGCCGGACGCATTCGCTCATAAACACGCTCCGCGCCGTTACTGAATTCCAGTGCAACAGACTGAATGCTGAACAAACGGGATTGGGCGATATTGTCTGTACGGATAATTTTTGGTTTTTGTAGTGCTGTCATGTATGCCCCGGGGCGTTTTGTAAAAACGCGGATTAATATATCGCGTTGTGAATAAGTATATACTCCGGATAAACACATCGCACTGATCCATATTACCTGTTCCTGAAACAAAGAAAAGTACCGTCAGTAATGAACAAATTACGATAACCTACTGAATAATTTGCAGGAAACAGAAAAAACAGCCCGTTATAACAGACTGTTATTTAAAATAATTTTTTGCATAATAAGAAAAGGCTGATTTTTCAGCGATGCTATTCACTGTTATGCTGCACAGGCAATTACCAATGGGGAAAAAATGAATATCACCGTCATTATAGCCGCTGGTCTGGTGATCAGTTGTCTTATAATGGCTTCCGTCGGCAATCACAGACGGAAGCGGCACCGGGCCGGTCATGTGTTACCTTCGCTTGCAAGTCCGACACACCACCAGCTTGGCCCGGAAGAAATTCAGGCTATTGAATATCACCTGACCCATGCAGCCCGGCAGGCGGTTAGTGATGAACAGCACTTTGTATTACCGGCTATCCCCGAAAAAAGTGATCACGTTTATCGTCTCTGTAACAGTATCACCCGTTTTGCTGTCCCGGGAAAAAGTAAGCAAAAATGGCATTATTATATTGAAGGCAATGAAGTTTACCTTCCGCTTGTTCTGGAAAAATATATTCAGAACAAAAATGTTATCGATGTTGTTTTTACCGGCCAGTTACCAATGATAACCGGGCTGAATGGCCATGACTTACGTGAATTTACTGATGATTATCCGCTGGCGACGCCTATGACAAAAAATAATGATGTACCGGTACAGGCCGCAATACTGAAAAACAGCAGTACTGATATTGAGTTCCTCGGCACCCGTAAAGAAAGCCCGCAGGAATATCACCTGCAGCACAGCCACGGGTTTGTCAGCAGCACTCTGATTATCTGCGGCGTACTGACCGCGATCACCTCCGTATTTATGCCGCCATTTTTATTTTACTGGATGCTCGTACTCGGCAGCGGTATGTTACTGTCAGGTATTGTACTGACCCTTATCCGGATGCCCATCCGCCGTAAACTCAAAGATATTCAGTGCTATCGTGGTACACCCAAACGCTGGGGGCTGTTCGGTGATTTTGATCACAGCCAGAAACACAGCATCTCACTCGGCGGTATCGATCTTATCTACCCGCCGCACTGGGAGCCATGGCTGCATCAGGATTTAGGATCCGTCGTGCCGATTGAAATGTATGAGGATCAGCAGGTGGTCCGTCAGGGAAAACATCTGTCTTTACAGGAAGAAGCTATCCGCTTTCCGTATCACCGCTACAGCAAAAATCTGCTGATTGCCCTGATCAGTGCTGTCGCCCTGTTGGTACTTGCGGTTAATCAACCCGTCAATTTACCTGTCAAACTGGCACTGAACTGGCTTACCGGCACGGAAACCAAAGTATCGACAAATTTTAATGAGCTGCAAAATATGCCGCTTTATTTAGGTGATTTTCTTGAAGCAAAAGGCGTGGGGATGTGTTACATGCCACCAAATCTTTCCGCACAGGATAAACCCTATTTCCTGCCGTTTGACTGCTCCGGTATTTACTGGAATAACACCTCACCGCTTCCGGTACCTGAATCAGAACAGGTTGAACGGGCAGCGGCTCTGCTTACCGCACTTAACAGCCAGCTGCATCCGGATACCGGCTCCCGCAAAGTCAATGACAGCCTGCGGGATATGATAACCAAGTCAGGAATGAGCCTGCTGGATAATTTCTCCTCGCTGGTCTTAAAAACACAGGCACTGTGTGAATTTGAAAACAGCGACTGTATACGCCTGAAAAATGCGCTGGTTAACCTGGGTAATTCACCGAACTGGGAAAATTTATTAGCCCGCGCAGAGGCTGGTAAACTGGAACAATCGAATGTTTTATTACGTCCTGCCAGTGCAGAGGCCTTGGAAAAGCTGGTTATCGTCACCACATCTACAACAATAAGCAAAGAAGTGGAAAATGCCGCCATGCGGCTGAACAGCCCGCCGCCGGGAGGCGTCCTGCTTATCAGCGATGAAGGCAAATCACTGGTGGAAAATGCGCCGGTCAATGAACGGACGGGAGATATCACACCGCTTGAGCACTGGCGGGCACTGCAACGGCTGTCAGATATGCTGCTGCATACCCCTTTTGAGGTTCAGGGAATTGTCACCGGTGTATCTGTCGATGCGAACGGCACCCGCCATATTCTGCTGCATTATCAGCCGGATAATGTGATGCTTGCGCGTTTTCTCGCCAGTTGCAGTTTACTGGTAATATTAACTCTGCTGACCATCATTAATGGTGTATATGTTATTGTCCGCTTTCATCAGCGCCGCCGCCGGATGATGAACATCCGCAACTATTACGACAGCTGCTTCCGCCACGATTTTCCGACCGACGCGCAGCCGTAACAAACTGCGCCATCTGTACCCAACGTCATTCAGGCAGGCGGCAGCCAACGAACCTGCAGTTTGAATGAATAAGGGTATATCTGTAACGGAGTAACCATGCAACAGGCACCACAGGCTCTTGCACCTGTCCGCCTTGATAAATGGCTTTGGGCGGCACGGCTTTACAAAACCCGCTCAGTCGCCAGAACAATGATTGACGGCGGAAAGGTTCATTATAACGGGCAGCGCAGCAAGCCCGGAAAACTGGTTGAAAACGGAGCAACTCTCGTCCTGCGTCAGGGAAATGATGAACGGACGATCCGCATTCTCGGCATAACAGACAAACGTCTGAGTGCACCGCTGGCACAACAACTCTGGGAAGAAACGCCGGAAAGTATTGAAAAGCGTGAAAAAACAGCACTCGCACGTAAAATGAATGCCCTGACAATGCCGCATCCGGAACGACGTCCTGATAAAAAGGAACGACGGACATTATTGAAATTTAAACACAGTAATTCAGATACCGCAGAGTAAAGCGGTCAACACGAGAGAAAATTATGTCTGTACAACACGATGCATTACACCGCTTCCTGTTTAACAAAAGTGACATCCGGGGAGAGCTGGTTTCCGCTTCCGACACATTGCAGCAGATTTTAGGCGATCATAATTATCCTGAGCCTGTCCGGCATTTGCTGGGCGAACTGCTGGTTTGTACCAGCCTGCTGACTGCCACACTCAAATTTGAAGGGGATATTACCGTTCAGATTCAGGGGGATGGCCCGGTTCATCTGGCGGTCATTAACGGCAACCATAACCAGCAGATGCGTGGTGTTGCCCGAATGAACAGTGATATTCCGGCCGGGGCAGGTTTGCGAGAGCTTATCGGCAAAGGCGTTATGGTCATCACGATAACCCCGGAAAAAGGTGAGCGTTATCAGGGCATTGTTGCTCTGGAAAGTGAAACGCTCGAAGCCTGCCTGGATAACTATTTCCGCCAGTCAGAACAGTTGCCGACCAGCCTGTTTGTCCGCGTGGCAGAGCATGACGGGAAATTACAGGCCGCCGGGATGCTGTTACAGGCACTGCCGGCATCAGCCGAAGTCCGGACACCGGAAGAAACACAGACTATATTCAGCCACCTGATGCAACTCACGGCGACTATTTCCTCTGATGAGCTGTTCACGCTGGATGCAGAAACGATCCTGTACCGCCTCTATCATGAAGAAGAGGTTGTACTCTACGAACCGGCTGCCATAAGCTTTCATTGCGGCTGTTCCCGTGAACGCTGCGCAGACACCCTGGTGACACTGCCGGAAGAAGATGTTACCCATATTTTACAGGAAGATGGCAATATTGATATGGAGTGTGAATATTGCGGCACTCATCATATCTTTAATGAACAGGATATCCGTGATATCCGTTGTCAGAAAGAACAGTTACTACACTGATTCGTTTAAGCAGTCCTGACACCAGGCCGCGCCGGTCTTTCCCGGCGCGGCCTTTTTGTTGAATTTTTCTTATGGTATCGAGTCAGCTCACAAAATAAGCTCAAAAAAAATCCGGATTTTCATTTATTTGATAGCTATCGCTGTTAACCAGTCGTAAACAATTATGATATCAGAAGATAATTCGATGACCAGGAGGCTTTGGATGAGCGCAAAAACGATGGCTGTAAACGAACTGGAGCAATACGGCATTACTGATGTCACGCAGGTAATCTACAATCCGAGTTATGATTTACTCTTCGACGAAGAAACCAGCCCCGGCCTGACCGGCTATGAACACGGCGTTGTCACCACCAGCGGCGCAGTCGCCGTTGATACCGGTATTTTTACCGGTCGTTCGCCGAAAGATAAATATCTGGTCAGAGATGACATCACCCGCGATACCGTCTGGTGGGCAGATCAGGGAAAAGGTAAGAATGACAATAAACCTCTGTCGCAAGAGACCTGGCTTTCACTGAAAAAACTCATCACCACGCAATTATCCGGCAAGCGCCTGTTTGTTGTTGATGCCTTCTGCGGTGCCAATGCAGATACCCGCCTGAAAGTCCGCTTTATTACTGAAGTCGCCTGGCAGGCACACTTTGTGAAAAACATGTTTATCCGGCCGGATGAAGATGAACTTCATAATTTTGAGCCCGATTTTATTGTCATGAACGGCGCAAAATGCACCAATCCGGACTGGCAGGCACAAGGACTGAATTCAGAAAACTTTGTCGCGTTTAACCTGACGGAGCGTATCCAGCTCATCGGCGGCACCTGGTACGGCGGGGAAATGAAGAAAGGCATGTTCTCCATAATGAATTATTTGCTGCCGTTACAGGGAATTGCAGCAATGCACTGTTCGGCAAACGTCGGGGAAAAGGGGGATGTGGCTATTTTCTTTGGGTTGTCCGGTACGGGGAAAACCACGCTTTCCACTGATCCGAAACGCAAACTTATCGGCGACGACGAACATGGCTGGGATGACGACGGCGTCTTTAACTTTGAAGGCGGTTGTTATGCCAAAACCATTAATTTATCCGCTGAGGCTGAGCCGGATATCTATAACGCCATCAGCTGGGATGCATTACTGGAAAACGTGGTTGTACGCCCGGATGGCAGTGTTGATTTTAATGACAGCAGCAAAACAGAAAATACCCGGGTTTCTTATCCTATCTATCATATTGAAAATATTGTTAAACCTGTTTCAAAAGCAGGACATGCAAACAATGTGATTTTCCTGACGGCGGACGCATTCGGTGTATTGCCGCCGGTCGCGGAACTGACCCCGGAACAGATGCAGTACCACTTCCTGTCCGGATTTACCGCCAAGCTTGCCGGGACTGAGCGGGGCGTGACAGAGCCGACGCCAACCTTCTCTGCCTGTTTCGGCGCGGCATTCCTGACACTGCACCCGACACAATATGCCGATGTTCTGGTGAAACGCGTGAAAGCGGCAGGCGCAAAAGCGTACCTGGTTAACACCGGATGGAACGGTACAGGAAAACGTATTTCAATTGAGAACACGCGTGCTATCATAGACGCCATTCTCAACGGGGATATTGATAAAGCGGCAAAACATACGCTGCCAATCTTTAATCTGGCCATTCCTCATGAGCTGCCGGGCGTCGATAGTCATATACTCGACCCGCGCAACACGTACGATAACGTGGCGCAATGGCAGGAAAAAGCAAAAGACCTGGCGGAACGGTTTGTAAATAACTTTGATAAGTATACCGATACTCCGGCCGGTCAGGCTCTCGTCAGCGCAGGGCCTTTGCCATAACCGAATAACAAAAAAAGCAGTGTGAGCAAAACAGCAGCCCCGGATCAAAAGTCCGGGGCTTTCTGTTTTAATCCGCAGCAGGCAGGTCAAACAGCAGTATTTCACTGTCTTCTGTAGCCCGCAGACTGAGCAAATCCTCATTACGGATAGCCACACCATCACTGGTGACCGCTGTGTGACCATTAATGGTCAGCGCACCTTTCACTACCTGGATCCAGATCATCCGCCCGCTCTGTGACTGATACGACCCTTCCCCGCCACCCGTCAGTGCCCAGCGCCACAGCGTCATATCCTGAAAGACTTTAAGCGACCCGTCGCGGGCATCCGGTGACAACACCAGCTGGCGTCCGTTTACGGCATCAAACCGGCGCTGCTCATAGCGCGGTGCCAGCCCTGTTGTATGCGGAATTATCCAAATCTGATATAAATGCAGCGCAGTCGCATCATCGGGATTATATTCCGAATGGCGGATCCCGGTACCGGCGCTCATAATCTGGAATTCACCGGCAGGCACCTGCTCTTTATTTCCCATACTGTCCTGGTGCTCAACCGCCCCTTCCAGGACATAGGTCAGGATCTCCATATCTTTATGCGGATGTGTACCGAATCCTTTACCTGCTTCAATAAAGTCTTCATTAATCACCCGCAGGGCAGAAAATCCCATAAAGTCCCGGTCATAATAATCAGCGAATGAAAAAGTGTGCCAGCTTTCAAGCCAGCCGTGAGTTGCATGACCACGTTCATTTGCAGAGCGTACATAAATCATAATTTGTCTCCTTAATCTGATAAGAAACAGTTTACGTCCGTCACAGAAATAGACCAGCAGGGCTGATTAACGTAAGGATCCAAAAAATTTGAATAAGTATTACGGAGTATTAAGGGCGGGAGATTACGGCGCATAGTTTTCACACCGGGGCCGCGGGAATAGCCGGTAAAACGGAAAGACGCTGACACATCCCTGTCCGCTCGGATCGCGCCATCCATGGCGCTTTACGCTTTCCGTTTTTTTACCGGCTACTCCCGGATGAACTTTAGTACTGTAAAAACCAAAGGATTCATCTGCTAAATAATCCGGTTTCCGCCACGAAATATACTTTCTGGTTTTGGCCCACACACACTTTCCCCGACGCCATTCGTGTTGCAGGAAGGCGGCGACGCAGCAGGCCACGGGAGCATACATCAGTATGTGACCGGGGCAGGCGAGGAAAGCCAACGCACCTGCGGCGCGAATGGATAAGGGGAAAAAAAAGCCGGCGCAAGGCCGGCTAAATAAACACTGGAAGCAATGTGAGCAATGTCGTTCTTTCATCTGAACCCTGAAGGTGGTCATCTGAAAGTGAATTAATGATAATGGTTATCAGTATCATTTGTAAAGCACTTTTTGCTTAGTTCTGTGTACAATTACTGTCATTTTCCGTTAACTCACTGATCCGGTAGTTTATTTTAACTTAATTTAATAATTCCATAGGGTTACTATGGATTTGTTCATCTGTTCAGCACTCAGCCGGGGCAAACGGCAGCGCCTGCGCACATGCCCACGCCGAACTCCATGCCCACTGAAAGTTATACCCTCCGAGCCAGCCGGTGACATCTGTCACTTCGCCGATAAAATACAGACCCTGTACATCCCGGGCTTCCATAGTTTTTGATGAAAGCGCCAGGGTATCCACGCCGCCCAGCGTCACCTCAGCTGTCCGGTAACCCTCTGTACCGTTCGGTTGTACCTGCCAGTTCTGTAATTTATCCGTAATTTCCTGCTGTGCCGCTTTTGACAGCTGGTTAAGTGCAACATCCGGTAAATCACCCATTGTCTGTAAGCACTCCACCAGCCGCTTAGGCAGCAGTTTTGCCAGCGCATTGCGCAGACTCAGATTTGGGTGTTTTTCCCGCTGAACAGAAAAGAACTCCGCCAGATCAGCCCCGGGAAGTAAGTTAATGCTCACATACTCGCCGGGTCGCCAATAACTGGAAATTTGCAGAATGGCAGGACCTGACAGCCCGCGATGGGTGAACAGAATATTTTCTACAAAGAGCGTTCCGTCCTGCGCCGTAACGGTTGCAGGCACTGCCACGCCGGAAAGAGCCTGAAGCTCTGTCAGCAGGGGCTTATGCAGGGTAAACGGCACCAATGCCGCACGGGTCGGTAATACAGGCAAACCAAACTGCTCTGCAAGACGATAACCAAACGGTGTTGCCCCCAGGCCCGGCATTGATAATCCGCCACAGGCAACTACAAGTGAGTGTGTACTCACTAGCTTTCCGTTGACCGTAACAACAAATTCCTCTCCCTGCTTTTCCACAGAGGTCACTTCACTGCGCAATCTGACCGTCACCGCACCCAGCTCACACTCTGCCAGCAGTAAATCAATAATCTGCTGCGCTGAATCATCACAAAAGAGCTGCCCGAGCGTTTTCTCGTGATACGCAATCTGATGTTTCTGCACCAGCTCAATAAAATCCCACTGTGTAAAGCGAGCAAGCGCTGACTTACAAAAATGCGGATTATTACTCAGATACGCTGCCGGTTCGGTATACAGGTTAGTAAAATTACAGCGCCCACCCCCGGACATCAGAATTTTTCGTCCGGCTTTTTTGCCATTATCGAGAACCAGCACACGCAAGCCGCGCTGCCCTGCCTGTGCGGCACAAAATAATCCGGCAGCACCTGCGCCGATAACTATTGCATCAAACTTTTCCAAAATTATGTTCTCTATGGCTAAAAATGTGGCGAAATCCCGGTAAATGTCTTAAATTTGTCATAGTGTTTAAATCAAGCTATAAATTTGTCATTTTTTATTTAGGAGCCTAACCCGATGATATATAAGCGCTAACGATTTTTACGCCTGATCTTCAGAAGGTATCAAATCAAAAAAAGGCTATATTTCACTTCCCCGGGACGCATTTGTCGCTGATAATGCGCCGCGTTCATGTCCAACAACTGGCTTAACGTCTATGCTACATCTATTTACAGGCCTGGAATTCCATACCGGCCTTTTGTTAGTACTGGCTCTGATTTTCGTGCTGGTTTACGAAGCCATTAATGGCTTCCATGATACCGCAAATGCGGTAGCAACTGTTATCTATACCCGGGCAATGCGGGCTCAGCTTGCCGTTGTCATGGCGGGTGTTTTTAACTTCCTCGGAGTACTGCTCGGCGGTCTGAGTGTGGCGTATGCGATTGTGCATCTCCTACCCACGGATTTACTGCTGAATGTCAGTTCAGCCCATGGCCTTGCCATGGTCTTTTCCATGCTTCTCGCCGCCATCATCTGGAACCTGGGCACCTGGTACTTCGGTATTCCGGCCTCAAGTTCTCATACTCTGATCGGCGCCATTATCGGGATCGGCTTAACCAACGCAGTTGTCACTGACAGTTCTGTGGTGGATGCGCTTAATATTCCGAAAATGGTCAGCATCTTCCTCTCACTGATTCTGTCACCGTTAATCGGTCTGGTCATCGCCGGGTTAATGATCTGGTGTTTGCGCCGGTACTGGAGTGGTACAAAAAAACGTCGCCGCATTCACTTAACACCGGCAGAACGTGAGAAAAAAGACGGCAAACGTAAACCGCCATTCTGGACACGTACAGCCCTTATCCTCTCAGCAGTCGGCGTCAGCTTCTCGCATGGCGCAAATGACGGGCAGAAAGGCATTGGTCTGATTATGCTGGTTCTGATTGGTGTCGCACCTGCCGGCTTTATGGTGAATATGAATTCCAGTGATTACGATATCGCCCGTACGCGGGATGCTGTCGTGAATCTGGATCAGTATTACACCACGCACAGGGAAGCATTAGCACACGCTATTGAGCTGACACCTGCGGCTGGCGCAGAAAATGCCGTTCCTGATGAGCAGTTCCATTGTGACAGCTCACGCACCGGCATTGTATTACAACAGGCACAAGGGCTGCTCAGTAATATTCATACCTACAGTGATTTATTACCTGAACAACGTAGTCAGATGCGCCGTCTGCTGATGTGTATTTCGGATACTGCCGCAGAAGTTGCGAAGTTACCGGAAACCAAACCAGAAGATGCCCGCTTCCTGAAACGTCTCTCTAATGACCTGCTGAGTACCGTTGAGTACGCACCAATCTGGATCATCATGTCTGTCGCACTGGCCCTGTCACTGGGGACAATGTTCGGCTGGAAACGTGTTGCGGTGACCATTGGTGAGAAAATTGGTAAGAAAGGTATGACATACGCACAAGGTGTATCCGCACAGGTTACTGCAGCGGTCTCTATCGGTGTGGCAAGTTATACCGGCATGCCGGTTTCAACCACTCAGGTGCTCTCCTCAGCCGTTGCAGGGACCATGATTGTTGATGGCGGGGGCGTTCAGTCCAAGACCATCAAGAACATCCTGCTGGCGTGGATACTGACCTTACCGGTCTCTATTATTCTGTCCGGTTCGCTTTACTGGATTTCCCTGCAAATTATCTGACCGCAGGTTGTTATCCTCAGAAACTGAAAAGCCTGACGGCAGCAGCTGTCAGGCTTTTTTTTTCTTTTGATCTCTTTGTCTTTTTTGTTTTACTGCCAGATAAGCATCATCAGTAATGAGGCAATCACAATACCGCATATCGCACTGATCATCGTAAACTGGCGGTGAATACGCCCACAGCGTAAAACGACCTCAGGGTCATGATGAGTGAGATATTCCCGCTGATTAATATAGCGGATAAGGCGCAATTGTTTCTGCCACTGAGTATAATCCGTAAAAGCATTATTACCGCCGACTGCGTGGTAAAGCAGAGGATCACACTCACGCAAAACAGAGAGCAAGGCCCGGATTGAAGAATAAAACCGGATCATGTTAATCAGACAAAGAAAACATAACGCCCAGAACAGTGTAGCAATGCTGAACATAATCCACCCCTCAGACTATCCGCAGAGAAGGAACCGGTGATATCAGTGTTAATCACAGCGTACTGATAACATTCTATGTATTCAGTATGGACAAAGCTGTGAGGTTCCACAAACTATCGCATTCTTTCACACTGTAGTTTAATAGTTAAGTCTCCTGAAAATATTGGTTTTGCCACTCACAGCCTTGTTAGAAGCACACAGACTGTTATATCTTATAAATCAGATATTCTGCGTAATATAATAAAAGCGTTGAGTTGTGATCAGTATTACACTCTTTAATGATATGAAGCAGTTATAGTATTCATCAAAGATAGCGGCGTAAGCCCTGCCAACCCCTTAACACTTTGAACGGAAGGAATTTCTTTATGGCATATAAACATATTTTGGTCGCAGTCGATCTCTCTCCTGAAAGTGAAGTGTTAGTGAGCAAAGCGGTTTCTATGGCGAAGCCTTACGATGCAAAAGTGTCGTTGATCCACGTTGATGTCAATTATTCTGACTTATACACCGGGCTTATCGATGTTAACCTGGGCGACATGCAGCAGCGTATTACTGAAGAAACCAGTAACTCACTGAAAAATTTATCCAAAAATTCCGGTTATGAGATTCAGGAAATGCTCAGCGGCAGCGGTGACCTTGGTCAGGTATTAGTCGATGCTATCAGAAAATATGATATGGACCTGGTTGTCTGCGGGCACCATCAGGATTTCTGGAGCAAACTGATGTCTTCTGCACGTCAGCTGATTAACACCGTTCATGTCGATATGTTGATTGTTCCGCTGCGTGACGATGATACCGCATAATCTTCTGTTGCAATATTATTCATATAAAATGCCTGCTTATGCAGGCATTTTTTTTAGCTGAAAATAAGGCGGCTGATCCGCCGCAAAATGCCGTCAATGAATTTTTTTTGTCATATATGTAAAAAACAACTTGAAAACCAGATATAAACAAGAGATAAATTCAAGTGGTAAATGCAAACACATCTCACATTATCAGAAAAATAAAATAAAAATGTCCGGGATACCTCACAATGTAACGTAACCCGACATCATTCGTGTCACAGATATGTTGTTCGCAGGAATGTTCCGGAGAACCTGCTCCCGGGAGATGAGTGTGGCCTATATATCTTGGGTATGAATGCATAAGGGTAAGACAGACAGGAAAATAAACATGAGTAACTCTATCTCTTTAGAAACGTTTCTGGAAAGTGTTCAGCGCCGTGATCCGTCACAACCTGAATTCCTCCAGGCAGTACGTGAAGTGTTCTCCACACTATGGCCATTCCTTGGCAATAACCCGCAATACCGCGATCAAAACCTGCTCGCTCGCCTTGTTGAACCGGAGCGTGTTATTCAGTTTCGTGTCACCTGGGTGGATGATCAGAATCAGGTACAGGTTAACCGTGCGTGGCGCGTGCAGTTCAGCTCCGCTATCGGTCCGTACAAAGGCGGTATGCGCTTTCACCCGTCAGTAAACCTCTCTATTCTCAAGTTCCTGGGCTTTGAGCAGACACTGAAAAATGCGCTGACCACACTGCCGATGGGCGGCGGGAAAGGCGGTTCTGATTTTGATCCGAAAGGAAAAAGCCAGAGCGAAGTTATGCGCTTCTGCCAGGCACTGATGACCGAGCTGTACCGTCATCTGGGACCGGATACGGATGTCCCTGCCGGTGATATCGGTGTGGGTGGTCGTGAAGTCGGCTACATGGCCGGCATGATGAAAAAACTCTCCAACAACACCTCTTGTGTATTCACCGGTAAAGGCCTCTCTTTCGGCGGCAGTCTGATCCGTCCGGAAGCCACAGGTTACGGGCTGGTTTACTTCACACAAGCCATGCTGGAACGCCACGGAATGAGTTTTGAGGGTATGCAGGTTTCCGTTTCCGGCTCCGGCAACGTAGCGCTGTTTACTATCGAAAAATGCCTGTCGCTCGGTGCAAAAGTTATCACAGCATCAGACTCCGGCGGTACTGTTGTCGATAAAGATGGTTTCACCACAGAGAAACTGACTCGTCTGACAGAAATCAAAAACCGTTACGGTCGTGTGGAAGAGTATGCGAAAGAGTTCGGACTGGTGTATCTGAAAGATCAGACGCCGTGGTCAGTTCCCGTTGATATCGCGCTGCCGTGTGCCACTCAGAATGAGTTGGATCTGGCGGATGCACAGGTGCTTATCAAAAATGGTGTCAAAGCGGTTGCTGAAGGCGCGAATATGCCGACAACCATTCCGGCAACAGATGCATTCCTGGCTGCCAATGTGCTGTTTGCACCGGGCAAAGCAGCAAATGCCGGTGGTGTGGCAACATCCGGTCTGGAAATGTCACAAAACTCAGTGCGCATGAGCTGGAAAACAGAAGAAGTGGATGCGCGTCTGCATCACATCATGCTGGATATCCACAACGCCTGTGTGCAGTACGGCAGCGAAGAGAAACAGACTAATTATGTACAGGGTGCGAACATTGCCGGGTTTGTGAAAGTGGCTGACGCAATGCTGGCACAAGGCGTTCTGTAAGTTTTAATTTGTTGCAGCAGTAAGTGTCTGTCGTGTCAGTTACGCGGTAAACACAGTGTCGAAGGGGGTATAACAAGCGGTACGGAAGTCTCACTTGTTGCCCCTTCGCGAAACGGGAACTGCCCTGTCCCCCTTTCACACTGACCGCATCAGTTATTCAGCTTCGGCCTCTGCTTTCATGCAGGGATAGATATCAAAACGATGGCTTTTTGTCTCCAGCGCAGCCGGTGCTTTCTGCCCCGCTAACGGCTCTGCGTAATCCGGACGCTTCACCACTACCCGCCGGGTTGCAAGTGCCAGAGCAGGCGACAGCAGTTTATCTGCATCCTCATCAGCCCCCACCAGCGACTGAAATACCCGCATCTCTTTTTTGACCAGCGCACTTTTCTGCCGGTGCGGATACATCGGGTCAAGATACACCACTTCCGGCGGCGGCGAAATATCCGCAAGGGCATCAATACCTGACGCGTGGATCAATACCATCCTCTCACGCATCCAACTGCCGATTTCACTGTCCTGATACGCGCGCTGCAAGCCGTCATCCAGCAATGCCGCAACAACCGGATGTCGCTCTATCATGCGCACCCGGCAGCCCAGAGACGCCAGCACAAACGCATCACGCCCCAGACCGGCAGTTGCATCCACCACAGACGGCACATAGGATTTTTTAATTCCGACCGCTTTCGCAACCGCTTCCCCGCGCCCGCCGCCGAAACGCCGCCGGTGTGCCATGGTACCACCCGCAAAATCCACACGGATCCCGCCGAGTTTCGGTTCATCGCACTTGCGAAGTTCCAGCCCTTGCGGTGTCAGTACCAATGCCATCGGTGCCGTTTCATCATGCACCAGACCCCACCGCGCAGCTAACGCGTTAAGGGCGCAGTTATCTGCGCCCTCCTCACACTGTAAACGAATATTCACTTATTACCCGTTGATTCCGTAGCCTTTTAACATAGCATCCAGCTCTGGTTTACGTCCGCGGAAGCGCTCAAACAGAACCATCGGCTCTTCTGAACCACCACGGCTGAGAATGTTATCCAGGAAAGATTGCCCGGTGACCGGGTTGAAAATCCCTTCCTCACTAAAGCGGGAGAATGCATCTGCCGCCAGCACATCCGCCCACAGATAACTGTAATAACCTGCTGCATAACCGCCTGCAAAAATATGACTGAACGCATGCGGGAAACGGCTCCACGGCGCACCCGGCACAACAGAGACTTTCGCTTTCACCGCAGACAATACCGGCATAATCTGCGCGCCGGCGGCCGGGTCATATTCTGCATGTAAGGTGAAATCAAACAAACCGAACTCAAGCTGGCGCAGGATAAACATCGCAGACTGATAATTTTTTGCCGCCAGCATGCTGTCGAGCAGCGACTGAGGCAATGGTTCACCGGTTTCATAATGACCGGAGATAAACGCCAGCGCGTCCGGCTCCCAGCACCAGTTTTCCATAAACTGGCTCGGCAGTTCGACCGCATCCCACGGCACACCATTGATACCGGAGACATCTGCCACATCAATCTGTGTCAGCATATGATGCAGACCATGACCAAACTCGTGGAACAATGTCAGCACTTCATCATGGGTAAACAGCGCCGGCTTATTACCAACCGGTTTATTAAAGTTACAGGTAAGGTACGCCACCGGTTTTTGCAGGGAATTATCAGCATGACGCATACGTCCGATGCAATCATCCATCCAGGCACCGCCACGTTTGTGTTCGCGGGCATATAAATCCAGATAGAAGCTGCCGCGCAGCTCACCGGTGCTATCAAATAAATCAAAGAAACGGACATCCGGATGCCAGGTTTCAACACCAAAACGCTCTTTGGCGGTGATCCCGTAGATCCGGCGGATCACTTCAAACAATCCGCTGATCGCTTTTTCTTCCGGGAAGTAAGGACGTAGTTGCTCGTCACTTATCGCAAACAGATGCTGTTTTTGTTTATCCGCAAAATACGCCATATCCCATGGCTCGAGTTTATCGACACCATACTGCTCTTCAGCAAAAGCAGCCAGCTGTACAACTTCCTGTTCACCCTGATGATGTGCCCGTTCAGCGAGATCATTGAGAAACGCCAGCACCTGTGCCGGGTTTTCCGCCATTTTGGTGGCGAGGGACTTTTCCGCATAATTTTTAAAGCCGAGTAGCTGAGCCAGTTCATAACGCAGCGCCAAAATCTCCGCCATTACATCACTGTTATCCCATTTACCACCATTCGGTCCCAGCTCTGATGCGCGGGTGCCGTAGGCTTCGCTCATCTCTTTGCGCAGCTCCCGGTTGTCTGCATACGTCATCACCGGCAGATAACTCGGCATATCCAGGGTAAATAACCAGCCCTTATCGCCTTTTGATTCCGCCAGTGCCTGAGCTCCGGCAACAGCACTTTCCGGCAGTCCTGCCAGCATTGCTTCGTCGGTAATCAGCTTACTCCAGCCCATCGTGGCATCCAGCACATTATTGCTGTACAGCGAACCAAGCTCTGACAGGCGTGCTGAAATTTCGCCATAACGCTTTTGTTTTTCAGCCGGTAAACCAATGCCGGATAATTCAAAATCACGCAGTGAATTTTCAATCGACTTGCGCTGCGCCTGAGATAAAGACGCAAATTCCGGGCTTGCTTTCAATGCTTTATACGCATTGTATAACCCTTCATGCTGCCCCATCCAGGTACTGAACTCTGACAACAGCGGCAGACACTGCTCATAAGCTTCACGTAATTCCGGACTGTTTTTAACCGAATTCAGATGACCGACCGGCGACCAGACGCGGGATAATTTATCACCGGCTTCCGCCAGCGGAACACAGACATTTTCCCATGTAAAATCAGGAGCATGACTCATCACCTGCTCAACCGTCTGACGATAGTTATCCAGCGTTTCTTTTACCGCAGGCACAATACATTCGGGATTAATGGCAGAAAATGCCGGTAACTGATTCTTAGTCGGAGAAAGCAAAGGGTTCATCATAAAAAACATCCTGTTAGCTGTCTGGTGTACATCCGCCTGACGGCGCATATACAAATGAGAAGTGAAAACCGAAACTTCTTATAACATGGGGACATTATCCGGCAAGTTCAATGATTTTTCGTGTTATTGCGCTGAGTAAAAATCATTCGCGCAAATAATCACACTATTCTGATGCGCCGCAGAAGAAAAGCCATAAGAGAACTTTTGAATCGCTACCGGAAAGCGTATAATATGCAACCTCGAAAAGGAAGATCATCGTCCCCGGTGGGGCGGCCGGATTTCAAATCCGGTTGGGGCCGCCAGCGGTCCCGGGCAGGTTCGACTCCTGTGATCTTCCGCCACTCAAGTTCAGTGCAACGCCATTAATTCTATTAAATTCATTACTCAATCAATCTGCGACAAACAACTAACCTTCCGGGCTATTTTAACATTTATTTTTCAGGGTATATTGGTAGCATTGGTTTTCATTTGGTTGGGATAACAGTTAGTAAAACGGAGGCAATGTAATGAGCGATAATCTTCCTGAAGCACCACAGGGCGAATTTGTTTTATTCCGAAGTGAAGATGGCCAGACTCACGTCGAATGCCGCTTTGAGTCCGATACGCTGTGGTTGTCTCAAGCATCCATTGCTGAGCTGTATGGTAAAGATCCCCGTACAGTTAACGAGCTTCTTATTAATATTTTTACTGAAGGTGAACTTGCTCAAAACTCAACCATCCGGAAATTCCGGATAGTTCAACCAGAAGGCAATCGACAGGTTTCCGGAGAGATCGGGCTATGCGTATTCATCTACTGAACAAGTCCCGTAAACTGTATCGCAGCGTCAACACAACTACGCGGCATTATTCTAATAATCCGGGTGCTGAGTATTGCCGGGAACGCAATTGTAAAAAAGTCGGAGATGAGCTACTGGCAAAGCGCGGAACAATGCATGGCCGGCAAAAGCGCGACCGGGACTACACGCCATTATTTTACTTTCTGATCAAACAGATTGGAAAATCGTGGGATGAAATATTCAGTGAAGTATGTGGACGTCTTGATACCACCGGGCCGGTATTCTGGTTGGTTGCGCTACATGAGCATCAGCGAAGGGATTTAGTCTGCATTGGCGAAAGTAGCTTTTATCCGGGCCTGTTTGTTGATGAGAATGGAATTCTGCAACAGGTGAATCCTTCGATTACGGGAAAGGACGTTAAGGTGACCTGCCGCTGCTGCACACACACTTACATTGGTGAGCCGGTGTCCGGGATGGATTGAGTGACAATACCGCCACTCAGGTTCAATAGAATTCCATCAATTATGTTAAATTCAAATTATTACTAAATCAGTCTGCTATAAAAACTAACCTGCCGGACTATTTTAATATTTATTTTTCCGGGTATGCTTTATCTGGGTTAATTTCTGACTAGAAATCAGTCTTAGAAAAACCAGTCATATTATCCAGTCCCATTTCGCGGCCTAATGCCGTCATTGGATGGACAATTATCAGGCCTCGTACGGCTTTCTTCAGCTTGCCAATATCAGCTTGTTCTTTCTTAGTGATAGGGCGTTTGAATGGCATATCCACTAACTTCTGCGCTTCTTTGCTTAGTTTCGTGTTACGTACCGCCTTCAAACGAACGATTTCAATTTCCAGCGCCGCTTTTTCTTTCTCAAGCTCTGCATGCTTTTCCGCTTCGTTCGTTAACTGTATACTTGCCATCTTGTGACGAGTAAGGTCTAAACGATCGTTAAGAAGTTTAATTTGTGCTTTTTCGATTTCTTTCATTATTAATTAACCGTGAATAAATTTCTTTTTCTTGTCGCCAAGTATACACCATTCTGCGTAAGAGGGCGAAAAGGGATACTGGTTGGTCGCTATTCACAAATTTGATCTGGCTGTTAGACTCAACATCAAGACACTTTTTTTCGTGATTCTCTAACAACCACTACCACTCAAAAACCAATTCGGGAGCACTATTTCAGTAAACTAATTTGCCCATCAAATATGACTCCTGTGATCGACAAAAAACTAATCTCCCCAGCTATTTTAATATTTATTTCTCCGGGTATATCGGCAGGATTGAGTCGTATTTAGTTTAGATAACGGTCAGTAATGTGTGACTATATTTCTGAAGCACCACAGCGAAAATTTATTCTATTTCAAAATGAAAATGGCCAAATGCACATTGAATACTGTTTTGAATCCGATATGTTGTGATTATCTCAAGCTATGATTTATCGTGTTTTTATTGAAGAATAAGACCACCATTAGATGGTCTTACCCATTTTATTGTCTTACTCGTTTTGGTCTTTTTTATCATCATGAACCAGATGATATGCTGATCGCGCCCGCGGATGGATAAAGAAATGACCTGCTGGCGCGTTATGAGTTTTGATATGTATCATCGATATTCCGGTTGTTTTACCTTGCTTATTATGAAATGCATAGATAATAAATGGCACCAGAAAAATGACCACAAAGCTGATACCAAGTAACATCACATAGGATTCATTACTTGCGCCTCCGGGTAATGAACTTGGCGGAAAGAACGAAACAACAAAGGCAAGGACAGAAATAATAAAACCGGCAGATGCAACAGCAAGTTTAAAGCCCTTACCACCCGGTATATTAAATACCCGTTTTTTCTCAGGCTGTTTGCAGACTAAATACATATATCCGAGAAACAACATAAAATAACTGCACAGGTAAATAACAACGGTTAATGCTAATGCGATCAGGAAAGACGTATTACCTCCTCCGCCACTATTGGTAAGCACAATGATGGCAACGGTAGTAATCGATAATTGAGAAATGACTAATGTAACCGGAACACCATTTTTATTCACCTTAGCAAAGCTTTTCGGTAAAATACCTTTCTGGGCAGCAACATACATTCCGCGTGATGGACCCACAATCCATGATGCGATTTCTGCCAGCACACCTAATAATAAGAGTGCTGCAATGATACGAACCGTCCATTCAAGCGCAGGATTAAAACTTGATACCAGAACATTGAATGTCTGTACCACACCTGCGGACAGATTTATTTCACTGGCCGGAATGGCAACCGCGACAGATAATCCGCCAATTGAACTTAAACAAATAGCCGCTATCATCAATAAAAACATCGCAGCCGGATAATCTCTTCCCGGATTTTCCATTTCATTAACGTGTGTTGCCGAGGCTTCAACACCCATATAACTCAATATAAAAGCAACAAAAACCACCAATGTACCTATTTTTGTGAAGTCAGGGAAAAAAGTAGATGCACTGATTTCAGTAGCTAAAGGTGCGCCACTGACGAGATAGCTTATAGCAAGAAATACCAAAATAAGAGCCGGTAATAAAATACCTGCAAAGAAACCTATTTTAGCTATAGTTGCTGTATATTTTGTGCCACCGAATTGAGAAAATGCCAATATCCATAATATAACCAATGCACCGATAGTTTTAATTATCGGGTCGTTATTAAGCTCCGGCCAGTTAAGAATATAAGATAATGCCCCTAATACAAAATAGAGCATAGGTATAAAGCCAATTGCAATTTGTAAATAACCAAATGAAATAGCAGCAAAACCCCAACGCTCACCTAATGTATTAGAAACCCAGGCAAATATTCCGCCCTCTTCCCAACCTTCCACAGTCGCCATTTCCGCCGCACAAAGAGCGACAGGAATAAACCACAATAATCCGCCTAATAAAAGGAAAAAAACCAAGCTAAAACCGGAAGTTGCAAATGTCGGGTATTCATATACAGCCATTACCATAGATGCGGTAATAGCAAAAAAACCCAGTAAAGTTAGTTTTTTAGCACCAGACGCTGTCGCTGTCATACTATCCACCTAATATATTTAATAAAATCGGTTCTTTTATCTGTGCTTCGCCGACAGGCCAAAGAACATTACGTTCTCCGGCCCGATAAATACAAACAGATTTAGCTATGATTAAATCCACCGCCCTCTTCTTCAGACAGTGGTTTATTGACAGGGTGCTTATCAAAATAGTTTAAGGTACGTTTGAAATCTTCAATTAACAATGTTGCTAAATCTAAACTAACACCGTGACGAACAAGGATACGTTGTACAACAAGGTCTTCTCTGTTCGCCGGCATAGAATATGCAGGAACCTGCCAGCCGCGACTGCGCAATTTATCTGCAATATCGTATAGTGAATAGTTATAAGCGGTTGAACTTTTTTTAAGTTTCCAGGCCAGTGCAGGAATACCTTTTTGGCTGTCACCATCAAAAATCATTTCAAATGGCCCTAATTTTTCAATTTCACTGGCAAGGTATTGTGCGGTTGCATAGCATGCATTATGAATCTTTGCGTAGCCCTCACGACCTAAACGCAGGAAGTTATAGTATTGAGCAATAATTTGCCCGCCGGGACGGGAGAAATTTAAGGCAAATGTAGGCATATTACCGCCCAAATAATTCACATTAAAAATCAATTCTTCCGGCAATTCTTTAGCTTCACGCCAGATAACCCAGCCGGCTCCGAGAGGTGCCAGACCAAATTTATGGCCGGAAGCATTAATAGATTTGACGCGGGGTAAACGGAAATCCCATTCAAGTTCAGGTGCGCAGAATGGGGCGAGGAAGCCACCGCTTGCGCCGTCAATATGAATAGGAATATCTAAGCCGGTTTCTTTTTGTAATTTATCAAGTGCATCATGAACAGCTTTTACAGGTTCATATTGACAAGTAAAGGTCACGCCAAGAGTAGGAACAACACCAATCGTATTTTCATCAACCCGTTTAATGACTTCTTCCGGGCTCATGATAAGCCGATCACCTTCGAGTGGTATTTCTCTGAGCTCAACATCAAAGTAACGGGCAAATTTATGCCAGCAAATCTGAACAGGACCGCAAATTAAGTTTGGCTTATCTGTTGATTTACCTTCGGCAATCCGTTTGTTACGCCATTGCCATTTCAGTGCTAAACCACCCAGCATTGCGGCTTCTGAGGAACCAATAGTCGAGCATCCCAATGTATTTTCCGCATCGGGTGAATGCCAGAGGTCAGCAAGCATATGCACACAACGGTTTTCAATTTCAGCTGTCTGCGGATATTCATCTTTATCTATCATATTTTTATCAATAGACAGATCCATTAATTGCCGGATTTCATCATCAACCCATGTCTGACAAAATGTAGCTAAATTTTGTCGCGAGTTTCCATCCAGCATTAATTCATCACGTACCGCACTAAATACATTGCGCGGATCGCTTTCTTTGGCAGGGAATTTTTTTTTCGGTAATGAGCATGATAATGCCAATGAAGCATATATATCATCTGACTCACTATACTTTGGTGATTTACTATTCATGTTAAAAAGCTCCTTAAATATATAATGTAGATTATTTATCAGAACTGTATACCCAATATCATTCAAGACGCAGGCCGTAAGTACTGCCAACGAACCTGCAGTTTGAAAGAACAGGGCATGTAATGGTCGATAATTCTGTAAATTTAACAGAGAACGAAATAACCATTACTTTATTGCATAAGTATTAATCTCTGATCCGAACTTGTCAAATTATCTGATTTTATTTATATCGCAACAATATTGATTACAATACGTACAAACAAATTACCAACCAACTGATTAATAAAAAATAATCAACTAAATAACCCCACCAATAGCAGTGCATTACCCTATATTAATTGACATATAACGCCAAGTTACCCAAAAAAAGACTAAAATTTGATATATTTATTTGTAAAATGGGATTTATACCATAACGCCAGAGGCGTTATTAATTAAATTTCTTCGTAACTGCGGGTAATGTATTTACTTCGACAATAAACATAGAATATTATTATAATTTCATCAGTCTATGACGTATTTTTATTTTATTTTATAATTTTAGTTTAGGAGTATTTTTAAATTAAATTATCTTGTATCAAGATACAAAATATTATCATATCCGGGAATAATTAACTCTGTAAAAACGAATTGAAATATTCAATTCCAAGTTGTACTCTTCAGCCTGATAGTAAACATAACAGATAAAGCACTATAGCCCGTTGCTGATAATCAATTTCCAATTTGTTGTGTAATGGCTTACCCGATTTATGTCTTATTTTATATTTCTTTTAAAATCAATAAATAATGAGCTATCGGCTATTCCTGTATTGTTGACTGCAGCATTGCTTCGTGGTGGTTCAGGGGTGTCTGAATACCGCTCCATTTACTATTTTGATTGCTGCGATTGTAAGTTGAGTAATTTTATCGTAACCAACCGCCTATATTAATTCTGCTGCGAAGATTAAAAAATCGCTCACGGCTTCGTATTTTTTGTACAGTAACTGTCCGGTTTTTAAATCTGTATATATCCGTATTCCTTCAAACTACAGGGATATCATCATCCCATAAACCAGGGTTAATAATACACCAAAGATAGTTAGCCGGTAAAAAACCCCGCGCCCGGTGTACTGACTGTCTGATACATCAATATTCCGGCAATGATAAATATTCCCCCTGCAATCAGGCGTAAATATTCACCATAGCGCAGATTCATGCCTCTTCCCTGAGCATGTGTCAGGCGCAGTGCCAGAAAACGCATACTGTGAACAAACAAGGCGATAGCGCACAGTGTGATCCCGGTTCCCAGCGCCATGGCAAATGTGGCTATAACGCCCCAGTGAAAAACACCAATAACAGCAGAGAACAGTAAGACCAGCAATGCACCTGAACAAGGGCGGCAACCCATCGCAAGGATCATACCGGCCTGTGTCCGCCAGTGTCCGGTTAATGCATCGTCAGCTACAACATGCTGATGCCCGCAACCACAAGCTGGTATCTGCTGACCGCCGCGATGAACCTGCGCCGGTTGTAAAACCGCCGATGATTTGAGTGGCAGCGGTGTGACCTTTTTGATAGCGAATAATTTAACAGGTGTAGCTACCACTAACCGGCGGAGCGCACGGATAATAATAAATCCGCCCAGTGCGATAATAAACACATAGCTCATTTTTTCGGTTAACTGACTGATATGATTAAGCTGTCGTGTTGAAAGTTGCAATATAAATAATACAACCGAAACTAATACGACCGCGACAGTTCCCTGAAGCAGGGAAGCCAGAAAACTTAGTAATGCACTGTGACGTAATTTAGCCGGATGTGTGGCGATATAAGCAGACAGGATCACTTTGCCGTGACCCGGTCCAAGCGCATGCAGCAGACCATACAAAAAACTGAACAATACCAAAAGCCCGCCAGCCCGCAGCGGATCTGACGTTGCCAGTCCGATAAGCGTTGCAAGCTCAGTATTCAGGTTTCTTTGTAATCCGGTACTGATATGCAGTAAGGATGGCCATGCGCTGTACAGTAAGTAGCTTCCCGGTAAAATAATGATCAGGAATAGAATCCATAGCGCAATATGACCGCGCTTTATTGCCTGTCTCTTTATTAATGGCATTGCAATGTGACCCGCTGTGCAAACTGACGACCTAGTGTAAGATCATCATCCGGGGTTTCCCCGGTATCTAATGATAAGGCGTAATTTTTAAGCTCATCCGACGGCTGAACCTCAACTAAGGTCAGTTTGCATGCTGATTCTGGCGCCACTGAAAGATGCAATGTCCCGCTGTCGGTATACGTCATACTGACAAAAAAGGTCGGTTCATATGTCAGCAAGTCAATCGTGCTACCTGCCAGCGGGATCGGGTGTAATAGTGACACACGAAACGACATCACAATCTGTAATCCCTGCCGGGTCATCTTGTATTCATCGGGAAATAATTTCAGCGGTTGTTTTTTATTCTGATAATAGAGTTCTGAAAAATAAGATTGTCCGATAATATTCGCCATGACAGATGCCGCCTGCTTTTTCCATTGCGGGCTGTCTTCCTCTGTTTTCAGTAAATCATACAAAATATCTGCGGATGTCATCGGGTCCATCACCCACACATAGCTCAGTCCGGTAAGATGATGATTATCAGTAACTAATGTGGTATCCATCTCAATAAAACTGTGCGGGTGCGCCATGACACGTGGACTGAAAAAAAACATCAAAATCAAAAAAACAGATAATACCGGATATCTGATTACCTTCTTATGTTCCATGCAGGATCCCATTACAACATCACGTATTGATATAATATAACATAGCAATTCGTAACCAGAAACAGACTCCTTAACGGATAACAATTGCATTATCATTAATAGCATCTGTTTTTATGCATAAAACATAATCAGTATAATCCCGTGAAAATACGGTATCCGGGTGCAATATTATTCTGCTTGCCCGGACAAAACTAATCATAAAAAGACTGAAGTGTATTCTCTGCCACAGATCTGCCCGAATCATTCACTAGCTCAATAAAACACCATAAAGATATCACCAAAAGCGCCGATAACGTAAATATACGCTTATCTGTTCCCGGGAGATTTATATGTCCTTGTATCCGTCCCGCATTTCAACCCGCCTGACCATCGGGGGCATACTGCTCCTTGCCATCACCACTGCGATTATTATTGTTATCATGCTCTGGCGGGGGCAGCCGCGCGTTGTCGAAATAAATACAGCATTAATCGAAGAAACCGGACATGGACTGACCGCCCGGGTGAGCACAATTTTATCCCATATCGACGGAAAAACAGTCAGTCTGGCACGGTTGTCAGAAGTACTGCCGAATGACGAAGCGTTGTATCAACATATTCCGCCAAACCTTATCGGCGGACAGAATAATGCCATTATTACCGGTGGTGGGATCTGGCCGGAACCGGGCGCCTTTCTGCCGAATGTGGCAAAACGCAGCTTCTTCTGGGCACGTAACAGCACGGGGGAATTAATTTTCTCTGATGAATACAACACGGAAAACGCAAGCGACTACCATAACGAGAGCTGGTACAAAAATGCCCGCGAACACACGACGGATACCTGCCTGTGGTCTGATGTATATCAGGATGCTGTTTCCGGTGTGAATATGGTGACCTGTAGTGTGCCTTACCGCGTTGGCGGTCAGTTTTCTGGTGTCGCAACAACGGATATCCGCCTGAATAATATTGCCGCCATTATGCAGCAATATGGTGACAGCACCGGTGGCTACGCTTTTGTGACAGACCGGCAGGGGCAATTAATTTATTTTCCCGGCGACGATAACAAAAAATTCAAAACATTTGATGAGCTTGCCGCCCAATCCGTATGGCTGTCGCCGGTTGCAGAAAGGCTGAAGCAGCAACATTCCCCGCAATCCGGTATCGACATAATAAAACTTGATGATGACAAACTGCTGGACAGCGCGTCACAAGTAATGCTTTTTCCGATGGAAGATACAGGATGGGTTATCGGCCTTGTTACACCGGAAAACCGGATCACCGGTTTGGCAAAAGTCATGATGCAGGATGTACTGGAAGCCCTGCTACCTATAATGGCACTGTTGCTGCTGGGATCCTGGCTGGTTGTACGCCGGTTAATCACACGGCTGGATGATACCCGCAAGGCGCTGGATGATATTGCACAGGGAGAAGGTGACCTTACACGGCGTATGGATGTGCGGGGCAAAGATGAAATTTCAGCGATTGCGCAGGCGTTTAACTTATTCGCAGATAAAATATCCACCATGTTGCTTACTGTCCGCAACAGCAGTGCTGTTGTAGCCGGAAATACTGTCAGTCTGGCAGATAACAATAATGAGCTATCCGCCAGGGTAACACAGCAGGCAGCGGCGCTGGAGCAGAGTGCATCTGCGATGGAAGAACTGAATGTTACTGTCCATCAGAATTCAGAAAATACACTTCAGGCAGATAACCTGGCAGAAAGTACAGCGCAAACAGCCAGCCGCTGCGGTGATATGATGCAAAATGTTATTTCAACCATGAATAATGTAAGTACATCATCGGGCAAGATGGTTGAGATTGTGTCTGTCATCGACAGCATTGCATTCCAGACCAATATCCTGGCATTGAATGCGGCGGTAGAAGCCGCCCGTGCCGGGGACTCCGGTCGCGGATTTGCTGTTGTTGCATCAGAAGTCAGAACACTGGCGCAGCGCAGTGCGCAGGCCGCACAGGAAATTAAAGTTCTGATTGATCAATCGGTATTGAATGTGGGAACCGGCAGCCGCCAGGTCAGTGAGGCGGGTGAAACATTGGCCGATCTGGTAATGGATGTGCTTCAGGTAAGACAATTAATGAATGATATCCGCATCGCCGGAGAAGAACAGAGTAAAGGTCTTGCTGAGGTAACTATGGCCGTATCTGAAATGGATACAACGGTTCAGCAAAACGCGACATTAATTGATGATGCCGCTTCACGCACACAGATCCTGAGAAAAGAAGCAGAGCAGCTTGCAGAGATGGTTTCAGCCTTTAAATTGCCGGAAACACATTAATCAATAATGTAATCAAACACCGGGTTGATACTTTATCAGCCCGGCATTCATTCTGGTGATTATTCAAAATCCGCCGCATCATGGCGTTCACGCAGTAGTTTTTCTGATGGATCGCCTGTACGGTTGACCCGGTGCCCTCTCTGTACACCCGGACGGGCAGCTACCTGATTTGCCCAGCGGATCACATGGGGGTAATCACTCACAGATAAGAACGTTGCCGCACCATATAATTTTCCTTGTACCAATGCGCCATACCATGGCCAGATGGCGATATCCGCAATGGTATAGTGCTCACCCGCGATAAACTCATGCTCAGCTAGTTGATTATTCAGAACATCCAGCTGTCGCTTGGTTTCCATTGCATAGCGATTAATCGGGTACTCATATTTTTCTGGTGCATACGCATAAAAGTGACCAAATCCCCCGCCGACAAATGGCGCGGACCCCATCTGCCAGAATAGCCATGATAATGTTTCAGCCCGTGCAGGTTGATTTACCGGTAAGAATGCTGCAAATTTCTCAGCCAGATACATCAGGATCGAGCCGGATTCAAATACCCGTATAGGTGCTATGCCACTGAGATCAACCAATGCGGGGATCTTGGAGTTCGGATTAACACCGACAAATCCGGAACCAAATTGATCACCTTTGCCAATATCAATAAACCAAGCGTCATACTCCGCCCCTTTAATGCCTGACTCCAGTAATTCCTCAAGCATGATCGATACTTTCTGGCCGTTAGGTGTTCCCAGCGAATAAAGCTGTAATGGATGCTTGCCCACCGGCAGGGCTTTATCATGTGTCGCCCCGGAAACGGGACGGTTAATATTAGCAAATTTACCGCCGTTACCTTGCTTCCATTCCCATACATCCGGCGGGGTATACGTTGAATCAGCCATCGGTTATCTCCTCAGTGTTGATTATCCCGGTGATATAACCAGGAATGCAGCACTATACGGTTTTTATTATGGACATTTAATTTACCATCAGCAGTGCAAAATAAAAATTCTTGTTTCATTCATGGATAGTATCGGGATTTACTGCATCAGGTCAGGAGAAGGATAACCGGGGAATATCA
>NZ_CBCPJD010000018.1:0-120371 GCF_965118875.1 Morganella psychrotolerans | reverse complement strand
AAAAATGAGTAATTATTGGAGTACATCAGAAGTGGCGGCTTATTTGGAAATTAAAGACAAAACAGTGATCAGATGGATAGGTTCCGGAAAACAAAAAAAAGAAGGATTCCCGAAACCAAAACACACAACCAAGTCACATCAATTCAGTCCTGAGGAAATTAAAGCATGGGCTGATGGTCAACAATTCGGGTAACTTTATCCCACCATTTCTCATACGCCTCACGCTGTTCTTCAAGGTAGGTGTGCTTATCGTACACCTGCCATACTCCGGGTAATTTATGCCCCAACATAATTTCAGCCACGTGCGGCATTGTCAGTTCAGAAACGCCAGTGCGCATGGTTTTACGCAAATCATGAATGGACCATGTTTTATATTCATCGCTACCTGCCGACATTTTTTTATTTAAACCCAGGATGAAACTATAATGACCGCCCTCAACTATTTTATTACCACCAGATACCGTAAACAGGTAATCGCTTTCACTTAGCGATGTCGCTTCCGTTACCATTTGCTTTGCTGGTTCAGTGATTGGGCGGGTAAGGGATTTTTTGCTTCTTCTCCCTGTTTTATGGTTTTCAGGTGGCACAGTCCAAACACCGGTATTTAAATCAAAGTCAGAAATTTTAGCCTTCAGTAGTTCACCAATCCGACAACCGAAAAGCAATGCGAGTTTGACGATCAGCCTGTTCCTCGGATTATACCTGTTACCATCAATGATACTGAAAAGCAGCCTTAGCTCATCATTCGAAAGCACCCTATCCCCAGGATCGCTCTTAACTCCCAGATCTGTTGCTGATAAATTCACCAATGGATTGGCGGTAATCAGTCCCCGCCGAATCCCCCATTCGTGTGCAGATGCTGAATAGCACAAAATGCGGGCACCAATTGTTGGTGTTTTTCTTGTTATATCCTCAAGCACCGATAACCATACGTGTAAATCAGTTTCATTGTGAGGTAGATCGCCGATTCTGGGAAATACATGGATTTCAAAAGACCTCAGTATCTCTTCGGCTTTTACCTTCGTATCTTTCAGTGTCTTTCCCCACCACTCTCTGATTACTGCTTCAACACTACAGGAAGTTACGGCTATCTGTTTTTTTATTCGCTTGACGACCTTGGGATTGCGATTTCGCTCTATTTCTCCACGGTAAGAGATTGCGATATCACGGGCATCTTTTATACTGGTAGCAGGGTATGTACCAATATCTATCCGCTCACCTTTGTTATCCCAGCGGTACCGAAACTGAAACACAACCTTGCCTTTCGGGGTAATTCGAACTGATAGCCCATCCCGGTCTGTTTTCGTAATCATTTTTGGTTGCGGCTTCCCGTTCATTGAACGGAGCCAGGAGTCAGTGATTGCCATAATCATTCTCTTATAAAATAATCATGAACCATTATAATTTATGTACACACATGTGTACATAAATTGAATGCACCTGTAAGAATGAAAGACCAACATAGCGCACCGGAAAACACTGAAATGAACAAAAATAACTTTAGATATTAATGCACTATATGGATGTAAGCGATGATTTGTGAGCAATAAAACACCTTAAACCACAATCACAAACCCCATAATGCATTCACGTTCAAAATACATCACTCCGGGCAATGATTGCCCGTTTCAGGCGCGGGTTTGTCATCACTGTCTCCCGTTTATAAAAACACCCGCCGGAGCGGGTGCAAAAGAAAGGTTTATCTATCTTAACTAATTTGCTTTCTGTTCAACCAGCGGCTCGGGTGCATCTTCCCAGATACCGTCCTCAACCTGTTTTTGGATTTCAGGATAAAGGTTGATGTCAAAGTGCGGTAATTTTCCCGCTTTGCGCTGTTGGTTATAATCTTTTGCCAGCTTAAATGCAACGCCGGACAGTAGCAGAATCGCGATCAGGTTAGTCACCGCCATCAGTCCCATCGAGAAATCTGCCATTTTCCAGACTAACGGCATTTCCGATAAAGCACCAAACATAACCATTCCCAGAGCCGCCAGCCGCAGAACAAACAATCCTTTGGTGTGTTTATGCTCAAGGAAAACCATATTACTTTCTGCATAAGCATAATTCGCAATAATCGAGGTAAAAGCAAAAAAGAAGATAGCTACCGCGACAAAAATAGCGCCCCAGTCACCAATCACTGAGCTGAGTGCCAGCTGTGTGATTTCAATTCCGTTCACCTGATCCGGTGGATTATCCAGCACGCCTGATGACAGAATAATAATCGCTGTCGCGCTGCAAATCACGATGGTATCCATAAAGACACCCAGCATCTGGACATAGCCCTGAGATACCGGATGTGGCGGAAACGGAGCCGCAGAGGCTGCCGCATTCGGTGCCGACCCCATACCAGCCTCATTAGAGAACAGTCCGCGCTGCACACCATTAATCATCGCCTGTGCCACTCCATAACCTACTGCCCCGGATACCGCTTCCTGCAAGCCAAACGCACTTTTTATGATAAGCAGGAATATCTCCGGCAGGCGCTCGGCATAATGCCCCATTACCCAAAACGCGAGGATCAGATAAGCAACCGCCATGACGGGCACAACTAACTCAGCCACCCGGGCAATAGAACGCACACCACCGAAAATAATGATCCCGCAAAGCACCACCAGCCCGATACCGACGTACCCCGCATCTGCACCAAATGCCATTTTGGATGCCTGTGCAATGGAATTAGCCTGCACAGCATTAAACACCAGCCCGAATGCAATAATCAGGAGCACAGAGAAAATCACGCCCATCCAGCGGGCTTTCAAACCCCGCTCCATATAATAAGCAGGTCCGCCCCGGTAATTTCCCTGATCGTCACGGGTTTTATAAAGTTGCGCCAGTGTACTTTCAATAAAGGAGGTCGCCATACCGATTAATGCGACCACCCACATCCAGAAAATAGCACCCGGCCCACCAGCGGTCAGCGCTATCGCAACACCGGTCAGATTTCCGGTACCGACCCGGGCTGCCAGACTGGTACAGAGTGCCTGAAATGGCGAGATGCCGGATTTATCCGATTTCTTACTGTGCTTTAACACACTGAACATATGTCCGAAGTGACGGAATTGGATAAATCCGGTACGGACAGTAAAATACAATCCGACGCCAAGTAATAAATAGATTAGCAGGTGGTTCCAGAGCAGTCCGTTTAACGTATTAATTATGTCGGTCAAAGTTATACCTCTTTATATTGCTATGGCAGGTTTTCGGCAAATAATCGCCTTAACGAATGACAGGTAATATAGGTGTTATCATCTCTGAACTATTATTATTGTTTAAAAAAAAGACACCCTCTTATTAAGAATCAACCAGACTTTACCATAAGAGTTATTTTTCTGTATATTTTTTTATTAATTTTTTTGTTTTCTATTTATTCACGTTACTGTTTAATGTAAATAAGGCAGCACGTAAAAACAAAAAATGCACATAACAACAAAAGAATGATAATTGAAATATAAATAAAAACAACATGTTAACACGAATAAATCGATGCTAATGAAATTACACTTACATCACTTTCAATTTATAGCCTTAATCATCACGCCACTCTATTTAAAACATATGTTTAATTTTGTCATGTATTTTTTCCGCTATCTTAAATTTACTTCCTCATGTTAGTTATGATTTAAGCATTACCATTAATCTTAATCCCTGCAAATAATGACAGATAATCAGGGTTATCGATCTCCCGCCAAATAATTATTTAAATGAATTAAATAATAGAAAAATAACCTCTATATATTTATGATTAATTTTTACCGTAATATTAATAATCATAGTTGCGATATATTTTTACGCTATTACATCCAGTGATACCGTATAATAAATAACTCTCCTGTCGGTTCTCTGAAAACACAGAAAAACCGGTTTTACCCAAAGACGGGGGCAGATGTTGCGTTCAGACACAAACCCGGTAAAAAACACTTCCCGTACAGGCAACTTTACGTTAACCTATCGTTATGTAATCTGTTATATACCGGATTGTATGCATTGCTCTTATATATATTTTGCCGGTCAGCTGACCGGCAATTTTTTTACCTGAAAGACATATTATTATCACCGATGAACAATCACACTACGGCAACAAATTTATCATAATTTATTCTGTTACAGGCCTTTCGTGTGATGTAAACTATCTGTATCCGTTTAACTAATGTAACCGTTATGTCCTCTCTGCAGCTCGTACTGACTATCTATGCCACAATGGGTCTTTTTTCATTTATTCTGACTTTTTTTCTGACAAAAGATCCGAACCCGCTTTTTCGCCTGCTCAGTTGTCTGCTGATAGCCCTGACCTGGCCGATGTCATTACCGGTGGTTATTCTGTTTTCATTGTTCTGATGACGCATATTGAACTGACAGATAGCGGGTCAGATATCACGGCGGGGAAAGGTAAGTAAAAACACCAGTATCGGAAACAATAAAGGAGTACAGCAACCACAAGAGGAATAAATACTGTGGCTGTGTTCTCCTTTACTAATGTAATTAGTATGCTGTTGTAGAAAAAGTAAAAGCAGTAACACCATTCAGAAATAATAACGCAGACAATCAATCCATCGCATTGATAGCTTTTTCATAAATCACATTCATGAAATCATCATTCTGCTGTTCTGAATATATTTCCAGCATCACCTGAATGGCTTCTTTGGTAACAGGCTCGCCACTTTTACATAAAAGGACTGCCGCCCTGCCAATTACCTGGCAAATTTCTCCATAGACATATGCGTCGCTTACTCGTTCTGAAATCATAATTGTGCCCATTTGTCTTATAATATAACTACTCCCCTGTCCGTTCTGTACCGAAGGAAAGGGATTGCTGTTCACTAATGCGTCAGTAAGAATAATCCAAAAAACTCTCAATAATTAATTATCGTCACATTGCGATTAATGTTCAAAGAAAAACATAATATTCAGGTAGCACCTTTCAAAAAACATAAAATATTCATTGATTTTCAATGCTGTACACTATTTAAGTGTTATCCCTGACTGTTATTGTTACTTCTGAGTTACATTTCGATAAATACTATATCATGCGATATATACTTTTTCGCCACCAATATACATAAATTTATAAAAATTTCTCCGACCCAATAACAGACTATATTATGATTATCTTAATGAATGCAGACCTCTGTGCCGTACTCACTTATGGCTATATTAATCATATAAAATATCAATACTTCTTCAACAAGCAGAGATTCACTTTATTACTTAACATTTAGTGTAGATTTTCAGTATTTACACCCATTATTATCATAAGTATTAACCAGTAATCAATAAAAGAAATATACGTATTATTTACTTTATTCTTCAACCCCGGAATTGATGGATAGCACCATTTTATTTACGATATTATTTCATTGTCTTCATTTTTTTATTATTTTCCTGCGTTATATAATAAATAAACACCCCGCAATTTTGCTTAATCTTATTTAGAATACTCATTCTGAGGGTTAATATCTTACATTCACCTGAAAAGGTCCGGACCAGACAGGAACTGCCACATTTTTAAACAAATCTGTCGTAAACAAGACATCTTGTTTTACAAAATATTAATAATTAACATTATCGCTGCTGATACCAGTTTTTTATAGTTGTATTCCCCCGTATTTCCCATTATGATTCGCGCCTTTGAATAGTGTGTCTCTCTTTTATTTATCTGATTGAGGTTATATGAGCTCTACTCGTATTGCGAATCCCGGCCCGTTAGGCTTACTGGGATTTGGTATGACAACTATCTTGCTGAATGTTCACAACGCAGGATTTTTCCCGATGGCATCCGTTATCCTGAGCATGGGAATTTTCTACGGCGGAATAGCACAGATAATTGCAGGTATTTTTGAGTTTAAGAAAGGAAATACATTCGGCGCGACTGCATTTACCTCTTACGGTTTTTTCTGGATAAGTCTTGTCGGCATCATGGTTATGCCGTCAATGGGATTCGGCGTTGAAACCAGCCATGAATTCCTGGCTGTTTATCTGGCGTTGTGGGGTATTTTCTCTTTCTTTATGTTTATTGCCACACTGAAGGCGAACATTGCGCTGAGCGCGGTATTTTTCTTACTGGTTATTTTGTTTGCTTTACTCGTTATCGGGAATGCCACCGGTAATGCAGCAATACTGAAATTTGCCGGTTATGAAGGGATACTGTGTGGTGCGGTCGCATTCTATCTGGCCATGGCTGAAGTTCTGAACGAACAATACGGCCGGACCATTTTACCGATTGGCGAACGCCACGCGTAATAACCCTGAATTATCCGTATTAAAAAACCCGTTCACTTCTAAGTGAACGGGTTTTTATTTATTCTGAGTTAAGAATATACCCAACGTCATTCCGGATGCAGTCAACGAACCTGTAGTTTGAATGAATAAGGGTATAAATAATCAGAAACTCAGCCCGGCACCCAGGTATGCGCCATCGGCAATCCGGTTTTCATGACCGTTATTTGATTCCACTTCAATTTTACGATAACCGGCATTCACACTCAGCGGTGCAAAAACTGTCCAGTTAGCACCCACATTCGCTTCTTTATATGAATCGTTACCGGATACCAGTGCTGACGGCGCACCGTAATATTCACCGTAAACACTCAGTGACGGCATAATACTCCATGCCACACCCACGCCGGGTGCAACTGCCAGTCCTTTTTTGCCGGAATCCGGGTCCAGATACAGTGCTTTCCCGCCGACACTGGCAGAGACAGGACCTAACGGAAAGGCAAATTTAGCTCTGGCACCGCCGAGCTGACCCGCATGATCACTGCGCGCCCAGTTACCATCAAACGATAAACCGGCATTCGGGTTGCCAAAACCAACATTCATATCGGTATAGTTCTTACCGGCCTGCATACTCATTGATACCGCATTTGCCGCACCAGCAACAAACATCAGTGATGCAGCCGCAGCCGCCATATATTTTTTCATTATGCCACCACATTAAATTCAGACAAGGTTCTGAACATTTTCTCTGAAATGCTAACCATTTGAAAGTTAATAATTTACTATTTATGTAAAGTTATCTATACCCACGACCAATAGGTTAAGCCAATCTATCAAATCGACACATTCTTTTTCTTACAGTGCTATATTTTATACCAAGTCAAAAATTCAGATAAAAACAATAATGTTGCGCAAAATTTCTGACTAACCACACTGCTGATTGTGTACATCGCGCTAGTTTCTGCATCTCAGCTTGTTTGTTTATTTTACCGACTGGAGATATGTGATGAAAAAGAAAGGATTAACCACAGCGGCGGGCGCACCCGTTGTTGATAATAATAATGTGATAACCGCCGGAAAACGCGGACCGATGTTATTACAGGATGTCTGGTTTCTTGAAAAACTGGCGCATTTCGACCGCGAAGTGATCCCTGAACGCCGTATGCATGCCAAAGGCTCCGGTGCATTTGGTACATTTACCGTCACGCACGATATCACCCGTTTCACCCGCGCTAAACTGTTTTCTCAAGTCGGCAAAAAAACGGATATGTTTGCCCGCTACTCAACCGTTGCCGGTGAACGTGGTGCCGCTGATGCAGAGCGCGATATCCGCGGATTTGCGCTGAAATTTTATACGGAAGAAGGTAACTGGGATATGGTGGGTAATAATACCCCGGTATTCTACCTGCGTGACCCGCTGAAATTCCCGGATCTGAACCACGTTGTCAAACGGGATCCACGCACTAATCTGCGCAATATGGCGTATAAATGGGATTTTTTCTCACATCTGCCTGAATCGCTGCACCAGTTAACTATTGATGTCAGTGATCGCGGACTTCCGCAGAGTTTTCGCCACATGCACGGCTTCGGCAGCCATACCTACAGCTTTATCAACAGTGACAATGAACGTTTCTGGGTAAAATTTCACTTCCGTTGCCAGCAGGGAATTGCCAACCTGATGGATGATGAAGCTGAACAGTTAATCGGTAAAGATCGCGAGAGTTCACAGCGCGACCTTTATGATGCAATCGAAAACGGGGATTATCCGCGCTGGAACCTGCAAATCCAGATTATGCCGGAAACGGATGCAGCAAAAGTGCCGTATAACCCGTTTGATTTAACCAAAGTCTGGCCGCATGCGGATTATCCGCTGATGGATGTCGGCTATTACGAACTGAACCGCAACCCGGAGAATTATTTCTCTGATGTCGAGCAGGCTGCATTTAACCCCGCCAACGTAGTACCGGGAATTGGTTTCTCACCGGACAAAATGCTGCAGGGGCGCTTGTTCTCCTACGGCGATACACAGCGTTATCGTTTAGGTGTGAACCATAGCCAGATCCCGGTTAATAAGCCGCGCTGCCCATTCCATAATTATCATCGCGACGGCGCTATGCGTATCGATGGTAACAGCGGCAACAGTGAAACCTATGAGCCGAACAGTGCCGGACTTTTTCAGGAACAGCCGGATTTCAGCGAGCCTCCATTGTCACTTGAAGGTGCCGCAGATCACTGGAACCACCGCGAAGATACGGATTACTTCAGCCAGCCGCGTGCACTGTATGAATTACTCAGCGATGCCGAGCATCAGCGTATGTTTGCCCGTATCGCCGGGGAGCTGATTCAGGCAGCGCCACAAACACAAGCCCGTCAGATTGATCTGTTTAAACAGGTTCATCCCGGATATGGTGCCGGTGTGGAAGCCGCAATGGCAAAACTGAAGAAATAAGCGGGTTATATGATAGTAAAAGCCGTTGCAGATATACCTGCAATGGCTTTTTTTATAAAAAATCACATGGCATTGAAACGTGATTGCGCAAGCTGTATTAATAGCGCACGCGCACGTTTTATACCACTGCCTGCCTCAGCCGGGGGTAAATCATAACAGGCGGCCGGGCGCATAAACGGTGCCAGTTCAGTACGACACCAATCACATAACTGCTGCTGCTGCGCTGCTGTCCATTGCGCGTAATTGCGGATCAGAAAAACCGGGGATGCGCCAAATTCCGCACTGGCCACCGGCACAACATAGCATTCGGCTATCAGCGGATGCCGCATCAGGTGCTTTTCAATAATCTCCGGCTGAACATTCTCGCCGCCGCAGCTGAAAAGGTTATCCAGACGCCCGTCAATGACCAGTTCGCCTTCCTGCCAGTGCCCTTTATCACGGGTAGGATACCAGCCCTCTTCTGACGGCAAGGTGTGCAATCCGCCATCCAGCCAGATCCCGGCGGCAAAACTGTCACCTTTAAGCCAGATTTGCTGTGCATCATCCAGACGGACAGCTTTACCGGAAAGCGGCTCACCGACACCCGGTTTGCCGTCTGCCCGTTTTGCGCAGACCGTTGACGCGAACTCTGTCATACCGTAACCGCACCAGCAGCGGATCCCGCGGGCTTGCGCAGCATCTGTCAGAGTAACCGGAATCGCCGCACCGCCAAGCAGGACATCGCGCAGCGGCGGCAGTGTATCCGGTGACTGCAACAGCCGCCAGAGCTGAGTTGGCACCAGGGACGCATGGCTGCACCCGCGCAGAGACTGCGCCAGCGTTTCGCCTTCTGCCCGTAATACCATCTGCCCGCCCTGCAACAGCCAGCGCCAGAGAATACCCTGTCCGGAGACATGATAAAGCGGCAGGGATAATAACCAGCTATCATCTACCTGATAGTTAAGCAGGGAAACCACACTTTGCGCACTGGCAAAATGCGCGACCGGACGATGCGCGATAGCTTTAGGCAATCCGGTCGAACCGGAGGTCAGCGTCAGGGTTGCCAGGCGTTTCGGATGCGCAATAACATCCGGCGGCGATCTGCCGGTCAACGCCGTATCCAGTGATTTCACTCCGGGGACAATATCGGCATCCGGATGCCGGTCGCAGATAAAATCAGCCCCGAGAGAGGCGATAAGCGCCGTCAGTTGTGTGTGCGGCAATGCCGGGTTGAGTGTCAGGATTACCGCACCACAGCGCAGCAATGCCAGAAAATCAATGACCAGCTCCGGGCTGTTTTTGCCGCGCAGCACCACACAGTTGCTTTCACGCACACCCTGCTGATAAAACCCCGCTGCCCGCGCATCAATGCGCAGGACTAATTCAGCCCATGTCAGAGACATTACCCCGCAACGCAGCGCAATATTCTGCGGCGTCTGCGAGGCGCGGGAAACCCACGGCCATTCTGCTGTCGGCATTACCATTGTCCTGTGACGGTTAATTCATCTTCAGTAATAAGCGGTAACGGACTGTCCGGCCAGGGGCGAACCAACTGAGACTGCATCAGGGACAGTGTATCCAGCCCCGGAAGGGTGTCCGGTGTCAGCCATCCGGCAAGACGGGCAAGTTGTGTCAGCCCGAAACTGCTTTCAACAGAGGAGCTGATTACCGCCTGCAAACCGGCGCAGTGTGCCGCATCAATCAGTTCACGGCAGCGCGTGATGCTGCCGGTCAGTGTGGGTTTGATAACAATCGCCGCCACACCCGGTTGTGCCTGAACCACAAATCCCGGCTCCCGCACAGATTCATCCCAGGCAATCGCAATACCGGTATCCTGTGCGTAATCTAATGATTCAGCAGGGGTTTTGCAGGGTTCTTCGAGAAAATCAATGCGGGCGCGATGTTCCGGTGCCACATATTTCGCAAAACCGTCTGCTTTTACGCGGGTCCAGCTGCGATTGGCATCCAGACGCAGACGCAGATCCGGCACCGCTTCCAGCAGCAGATTGACCACCATGCCGTCACGCACCGCTTCATACAGCCCGACTTTGACCTTGGCAATTTTATCACCATCCATGGCATCCAGCGCCAGGATCAGGTCATCCGGGTCGCCGGTGCACAGTGGTGCTTTACGGGTGCTGAATGCCTCTGGTAATGTACCGTCCAGCTCTGCCAGCGCACAGCTCATGCCGAAAGCCACACTCGGCAGTGTGCTTTCAACCGGGTCTGAACCGCTGCACCAGTCCGCTATCCACGCCTGCGCGGCAGACAATGCATCATCCAATGATTCGTGACTGAATTCCGGCAGAGGGGAGATCTCCCCCCGGCCTTCGCGTCCGGCTTCCCGCAGACAGACCAGCAGTCCGTCCCTGGTTTTCAGGCGCTGATTGCGCAGAATAACGCCTGCCTCCATCGGCAGGCTGAACCGGTATAAAGTCGCGCTGCGCATTACGGATTACGTTTAAATTTAGAGAAGTCCGGCGCACGTTTTTCATTAAATGCGTTACGTCCTTCCTGACCTTCGTCGGTCATATAGAACAGCATGGTGGCATTACCCGCCAGCTCTTGTAACCCGGCCTGTCCGTCACAGTCCGCATTCAGTGCCGCTTTCAGGCAGCGCAGTGCCATCGGGCTGTTTTCCAGCATTTCACGGCACCAGCGCACGGTTTCTTTTTCCAGATCCGCGTAAGGCACAACCGTATTGACCAGTCCCATATCCAGGGCTTCCTGCGCGCTGTACTGACGGCAGAGGAACCAGATCTCGCGGGCTTTTTTCTGCCCGACAATCCGCGCCATATACGCCGCACCCCAGCCGCCGTCAAATGATCCGACTTTTGGTCCGGTCTGACCAAACACCGCATTATCAGCCGCAATCGTCAGGTCACACATCATATGCAGCACATGTCCGCCGCCGATAGAATACCCCGCCACCATCGCGACAACCGGTTTAGGACAGGTACGGATATCGCGCTGTAAGTCCAGCACGTTCAGATGATGAACACCGGTGTCATCCTGATAGCCGCCGTAATCGCCGCGAATTTTCTGGTCACCGCCCGCACAGAACGCTTTTTCACCCTGTCCGGTAAAGATAATAGTGCCTATCCCGTCATCATAGCGGGCATTCGCCAGCGCACTGATCATCTCTTTGACCGTTAACGGGCGAAAGGCGTTGCGGACTTCAGGACGGTTAATGGTAATTTTAGCGATACCGTCTTTCGATTTATGAAAAAGAATATCTTTATAATCGCCGGTGCAATCAACCCATTCAACCGGGGCACAAAGCTGCTCTTCGCTCGGGTACATCATAACGGTGAGTTCCTTTAAACAGAATGTAATAATAAAAATGTCCGGATTGCCTGTGCAAATACAGCAGGGTTTGCCTGATGGGTATTATGCCCGGCATCCGGGATTGTCCGTAACGTAAATTGGTGCGCGCGCGCGATGGCGCAGAATTTTGTATCCCGTTCACCGCAAATATACAACAGCGGGACGGTAAGTTGTTTCAGAATATCAGCCAGGTCCGGCTGGTGCCCCAGCGAGGTGTCAGACAGCATATCTGCAATCGCAAATGCATTGTGATGCAAATGCTGCGCTACCCGTTGCTGCCGCTGAGCCTCACTGAGATCCGCAAATACCCCCTGACGATACCAGTCATACAGGAAGTCTGCCAGCGGGCGCTCACGTAACTGCTGCGCCAGGTGATTATCATGCCGGAGGCGGGCATTGCGTTCATCCGCGGTGGCAAGCCCGGGGTTTCCCGCTTCGATAATCAGCCCGCGCAAACCGGCAGGCTTGCCGGACGCAGCATGGTACATTGCCAGCCGTCCGCCCAGGGAGTAGCCAATCAGCCAGTAATCATCAATACCGTTTGCAGTAAGTGTGGCGTTAATCAGCTGATTTACCTGTTCAAAATTTTCCGCACGGAAAGAAACGGACTCCCCGTGTCCGGGCAGGTCAATCACCAGTGACGGATAATCCCCTGCATTATTCATGATCGGCTGCCACTCTTCTTTGCATCCCCACAGTCCATGAAGCCAGATCAGCCAGGGACCCGTTTTTTGTATACCGTTTTGTGCAGAGAATTTGCGCGAAGCAAGCACCGTCATTGTGCTGTCTCAATGACGAGTTGCTGAAGACAGCGCGCGCCGGTGTCCCCGTCTGTCACCACTTCAATTACGGTCGCACAGTGCTGAGACCAGGCTTTTTTCAGTGCCTCCGTCAGCGATGTCCAATCTGCCGGCGCACTGTAATTAAGACCGAACATCTGCGCAGCAGCAGCAAAACTGACCGATTGCGGCATACAGTAGAATTTTTGCCGTTCCTGCTCCGGTGTCGGCAACATAGAAAAAATCTGCCCGCCGTTATTATTGACGATCAGCAATACAAAGGGTCCGTTGGTATGACGCAGCAGCGCCAGACTATTTAAATCATAAAGCGCGGAGATATCCCCGATGACCGCAAGTGTCGGTTTTGCACTGCCGCGCTGAACACCGGCGGCCGTGGAGATCAGCCCGTCAATACCGCTCGCGCCACGGTTACTGTAAACCGGATAGCCGCACGGTAACTGTGCAAACGCATCAATCAGCCGCACAATCAGGCTGTTTCCGGCAAATAAAATGCCCTGCAGCGGTAACAGCTCATTAAGGCGGCGGGCTATCTGTGCCTCGCCCCAACCCTCACTAAGCGTTTCAGTGACATGTGCGCTCAACGCCTGTGTCCATCCGGTCAGTTGCAGCGCCCATGGTGTGCGGCTCTGTGCCGGATGGTCATCCAGCCATTCACCCACAGAACAGTCAAATTTACGACCCCGGTGATTTGCCGGGTCCAGGCGCCCGGGAATAGTATCAATTATCCAGAACTCAGGCGGTGTGCAGGCGGCCTGCCACTGCAACAGGCGTTTACCGGTCAGACTTGAGCCGAACTGAATAATGACATCTGCCTGTGCGAGTACTTCGCGGTAACGCGCAGATGCCAGCCAGAGGTCAGCATGCGGCAGCGATTGCCCGGTCTGGGAAAGCACGTCGCTTATCAGAGGCCAGCCGAGGCTGTCCGCCCACTGCCGCAACTGTTTTCCCTCACCGGCCTGCATGCGCCCGGCAATAATGACACCTTTCTTCTGCCGCCAGAAAAACCAGTCATCGACACTGATAACAGGGGTGCAGCGGGTCTGCTGCAACCAGGGTTTATCACTCTGCCACCAGTTACCGAGCTGCGACTGCCACTCTTTGCCGGTGATCCCGTCATCATCATACAGCGGTTCGGCAAACGGACAGTTAATATGCACCGCACCATGTTGCAGGCGGTTCATGATGTCATCCAGTGAGGAGACAAGCCAGGCAGGCGTTATCTCAAAGGTCGGGCGCGGAAGAGCGAGTGTGGCAGACGGATGAGAAGAAAAAATCGTGGACTGGCGGATAGCCTGATTTGCGCCGCAGTCAATCAGTTCCGGCGGACGATCGGCGGTCAGAAAAATGACCCGTTCGCCGGTCAGTCCGGCTTCAATCAGCGCCGGATAAAGATTCGCCACCGCCGTACCGGAGGTAACAATCACTGCCACCGGCATCCGCGTGCTTTTCGCCAGTCCCAGCGCAAGATGTCCGAGCCCGCGCTCATCAAAATGGGTATGGCAGACAAATTTATCGTTTGCCGCCGCAGCCAGTGTCAGCGGTGTTGACCGGGAGCCCGGTGCAATGCAGACATGACGCAGGCCGTGCCGGCTCAGCGCCTCTAAAATCACCTCCGCCCAACGCCGGTTTAATGCACTGTTTGACATCATTCACCCTCCAGCAATGTCCGCAGCCCTGCCGCTTTATTTTCTATTTCGTTCCATTCCGCCTGCGGATCAGAGCCCGCAACAATACCGGCTCCGGCATACAAATCTATTTGACTGCCATGAATTTGTGCGCAGCGCAGTGAGACGGCAAATTCGCTTTGTGACGGACTGCACCAGCCGCCGCTGCCCGCATACCAATTGCGTTCAAAAGGTTCATTTTTGCGTAAAAATGCCAGTGCGGCGGTACGCGGAAGCCCGGCAACCGCCGCCGTCGGCTGAAGCCGCTGTAAACAATCGCTGTCACGGGGGGCATATAATGTGGCAGAGATAGTCCGGTAAAGGTGCTGAACTTTGCGCAAACGGATAACGGTAGCGTCACTCACTTTCAGTGTATTTACTGCACCAAACAGCCGCTGACAAATATCATCAACTACCACACTATTTTCATGTACATTTTTTTTATCAGCCAGAAGCCATCGCGCGGCGGCTTCTGCACGGGCATCATCCGGATCTCCCTCCACAGTACCTGCCAGGGCTTCAGTGCAAAGCTGCGCGCCGGTTCGGAGATAGAGCCGCTCCGGCGGGGATGCCATAAAAGCATTATCCGGCGCGGTCGCCAGCATATAGTGATAGCAGTGGTGATTGCAGTCCCGGCTCGCCTGCATAAACGCCAGCGGGCGCACCGGTGAGGATAGTTTGAGCACGGTTTTGCGCGCGGTAACCACTTTTTCCATCAGACCGCCTGAAATGGCGGTCACCGCCTCACGGACCAACCGCATCCATCCGGCTTTATCAGGCTGATGCTCTGCACTGATCACCGTTGTTTCAAGAACCGGCGGGATAACATTACCGCGCAGTGAACGCAGAAAGGTCACTGTTTCTTCCGCCGGACGGCGGCTGTCAATATTGACCAGAAACTGAATATTGCCATGCACACAGCGCAGTTCCGCGCGCGGAATAAACAGATAACTGCCGCCGGTTCCCTGCTCCGGTGTCGGGGAAATGGCATCAAACTGCCAACTGTTCAGCCCCCAGATCCGGATATTGCTCTGCTCCGGCAATGTATCAAGTACCGACTGCGCCTCATTGATATGAGTAAATCGGCATAATTCACCGCACACCGCCGCAGTATCCGTTCCGTCGCGGTGCTGCCAGTAAAATTGCGGATAGCACTCCTGTCCGTTCAGCCAGCCCGGCCAGTCCGTCACCGGCAGCGCTGCCTGTAAAGCAGGGGGCAGCGTCACGGCATACTGATAAATACCATTAGTTTCATTTTTGTTATGGGTTATTTCAGCACAAACCTGAGAAATAAAATCAGAAAAAAGAATCACTGCTTACTCCGGATATGTCAGACACGCGGGTCACGGTGATTATACGGTGAGATAAAAATTATTAAAACCATCCCTTTTTTTTATCGTTGTAATGTCACCCGTTTTTAAGCAATTAATGCTGAAACCGATGTTATTTCGGCCACATCCACCCGGATTTATGTATCTCATAACAAGGGGATATTTATGCACACACAAACAATCGCCATTGACAGGATTATTCCTGCAAATGAAGTTGCACCAGCAACATTAAAGCTGCTTCTTAATGAGGAAGATAATACATTCCGTTCCGCAGGAATATTTACCCATGATGATTTAGTACAAATTAAACGCTATATCAATTACGGGCTGACACTTCCGTGTGAACAAGAGGATGTTATTGATTTTATCGGCTATCGTGAAACTGAACTTGCCGGCTTCGAGCCACATAATATACAAACCCTGTTTAAGCATATTCATCAGCATGCGCTGAGCTGGGAGCTGGTGGAATCAGCAACCAAACAGCAGGCTATTGACCTGGAGATCGCCGGGTTCAATATCACCACTACCGGCAATTATATATTAAGTGCCATAAATGAAATGCCGATTATCACTCAGGCAAAAATAACCTTACAGGATGCATCATCTGAAAAATTAAAAAGTATCACGTACAAAAAACAGGACCGTATTATCGCCGGAGAACTGGTAAAAATATTAGCAGCAATGAAAGAAGATATTATTGATGAAAGAAAAAAAACACAGCGTGTGAAAAATATTATCGGCCGGTTTCGCCTGGAACTGATTGGCGGACTGGATGAAACTGATAATGAAATTCCGTCACTGATGTATGAGGTAAAACGTAAACAGAAAAAATTACTTAAAAGCCAGAGTAGTGAAAAAACTGACGAAATTATGTCTGAAATCAGGATGAAAAATGATGAAATAGAGATCCTCAAACGGGAATACAGCCAATTTGTAAAACTGTCATTCTCAGGTTTGGTCGGCGGTATCATTGGTCTGATTATCACCGGCACCATTTTTGGTTACCGCGCAGAACAGGTGCGGCGGCGTAAAAACATACTGATCGACGAGGTTGCAGAGCTACAGGAAAAAGTAATTGCCCAGCAGGCGATACAAAAACTGATCATTAAACTGGATAAAGAACTCAGTACGCTGGATGGTTATTTTTCAGATGCGCATATTGCAGTCGATCATCTCGATTTTATGTGGCAGGTCATGCTGACAGAAGTCACCGAATCCCTGAATACCTTTATGCAGATAAATAATGCATACAGCCTTTTGCAATTTTCATTACAGCTGAAAAAAGTCACACTGCCCTGGCAGCGTGTGCGCGGATATTCAAAAGAACTCCTCGCAATTTTTGATACTGCTATATTAGCCGCTTAACAGGAGAATATGATGATGAATTCTGACCTTATTCCTGAAAAAATCACGTTGGTGCAAATTAAACACGTTATTAATAATATTAATTTCGGAATAGAAACCTTATCGCTGCCGACCGTTAATTTACATTCACAAATTCATAAAATAAAGCGCTGGCAGACCCGTATCCTGAATGCGGTATCCGCTGAATCCACCACGATTTATTCTCAGTTATACAGTTTTGACCTGGAAAATTTATTTCAGAGCATTTCATCTGATGCGGGATCAAATCCTCATGCTGCCCCGCATGAAAAACAAATCTATGAATTTTTAATCGGGCAAATTAATGCTGTCAATCACTCGGTAAACAGTATTAATAAACAATTTAATGCAGAATATGACGTATCTGCTATCCCGTTATTACAAGGGAATTTACTTCATTACCAATCATACCTTAACCGGACAATTGAAAATGCATTGCCGAATATTGATAAATTTGTCAACGATAAATCCTATTGGGAGGAAAAACTGGCCATCATTATTCAGTCTGAGGAAATTATCCATCAGCGGGGAATTCAGTCTCTCTTTGGTTCGACAACATTACCGACGACCGATCAACTGAAAAATGTACAGTTGTCCTCTTCTGAACGCCTTATTCTCAATGAGTTGTACCGCGTTATTTCCTCTATTATAAATACCTTATCCGAAGGACTGAGTTATATTCAGTTAGTTGAAACCCGCACTATTCTCAGCCAACGCATTTATGATCTCCACGGAGTTATCCGAAAACTGAAAAATGAGTTACAACAGATAAAAGACCAGGCCCATGAAATCAGTAATGCGTTAGTACTGCTTCCGCAACTGAGTGAATTCGATACCGGGGTCAATGCCGTGCTGCTGTTCTGGTTGCAGAGCGTTCAGCACTATGAACCGTATGTCAGTAAATCAGTCCCGCTGCCCGGACTGGATACTATTATCCTTGCCCACCGCCGCTATTTTTCCGCGTTCACCGGTATTGCATAAAACAAAGCCCGCCGCTGTACAGACAGCGCCGGGCTTTTTTACTGTTTGATCAGGTTTCCGGGATTAGTACGCTAATACCGCATGACCGACCAGGGTAATAAATGGCTGCGGCCAGAGACCGAAAGCCACCACCACAATGGCGGAGAGCAGAACCACAATACCGCCCGCACTCATTGCCCAGTCAGATGGTGCAATACGTGCCGGTGTTTGTGAACCACGGATATAGAGGCTCACCATCATGCGCAGATAATAATACAGACCTATTGCACTGCCGAGAACAACAGCAGCGGTCAGCCACCACAGTTGCGCATTCACAGCCGTTGCCACAACATAGAATTTACCGATAAACCCGAAGGTCATCGGGATCCCTGCCAGGGAAAGCATCATAACTGTCATCACGGCGGCCAGTATCGGCTTGCGCCAGAACAGACCACGGTATGCGTGAAGTGAATCAGCATCCGGCCCGCTGTACGGACTGGACATCAGACTGACCACACCAAATGCACCCAGGCTGGCAAACAGATAACCGGCCAGGTAAATCCCTGCGGTTTCTTCTGCCAGTTTCGGGTCATTAATCGCGATAAACGCCACCAGCAGATAACCCATATGCGCGACAGACGAATAGCCCAGCATCCGTTTGATACTGTTTTGGGTGATAGCCATCAGGTTACCAAACAGAATTGACGCAATCGCAATCACGGTCAGCACAATACGCAGCGTGTCTGAATCTGCCATCGGTGCCAGCGCCAGCAGGCGCAGAACCGCGGCAAAAATCCCGATTTTACCGGCGGTTGCCAGAAACGTAGATACCGGGGCAGGTGCGCCCTGGTAAACATCCGGCGTCCATAACTGGAATGGGAACAGCGATAGTTTAAAGCCGATACCGACAATCATCATTCCCAGACCCACAAGGATCAGCGGCTGATGAAGCTGACTGTCTGCCAGGCTGCGTCCCAGTCCGGCAAAAGAGAGATCACCGGACTCCGCGTACAGCAGCGCCATCCCGAACAGCAGGAAAGACGATGCCGCCGCAGACATCAGCATGTACTTGATTGCTGCTTCCAGCGAACGCTTCTGTTGCCGCGCGTAGCCGATAAGCCCGAACAGCGGCAGTGTCAGCAGTTCAATCCCGATAAAGAAAGACGCCAGATGATCCGCACCCGCGAGCAAAATACCGCCGAGTGTGGCAATCAAAACCAGCAGGTAGAACTCTTCTTTGTTATCCGGATACGTTTTCAGCCACGAATACGCAAACGTCGAGGTTGCCAGTGACGAAATCAGGATAAGCCCGGTGTAAAACATGCTGTAGCCGTCAATATGTACCAGCGGCGTAACATCCATTGCCGGCTGCTGTGCCGTGAAATACAAAGACACCAGCGCAAGGTTCAGACCAACGACAGTCAGAGTGGCATTGATAAAGTGATCGCGTCGCCACGCAATGGACAGCATCACAACCACCACTGTCAACCCGACGATCAGCAGTGGTAAGAGTGCGATCAGTTGTTGAGGAGTTATTGTCATGGCGAATTACAACCCTGTAGTTGAAATAGAAGCAGAATACCACTGCTGAATATTCGCCATCGCGGCCGAAGAGGTATCCAGAACCGGTTGCGGGTAAACACCCAGAATAACCAGCAATACCACTAATAACATCACGATAGAGATTTCACGCAGATTCATGCCTGCAATAGGTTTATCCGATTTAGCTTCGCCGTAATACACCTGCTGCATCATCCACAGCGCGTATACGGAAGCAAAAACCAGTCCCGCCGATGAAATTACCGTGATCAGTGTGTAGCTGCCAAAGCTGCCGAACAGGATCATAAATTCACCAACGAAGTTACCGGTGCCCGGCATCCCGAGTGTTGCCACCGCAAAGAACAGGGAGAGCGCAGGCAGATATTTAATCCGTTTCCACAGCCCGCCCATCTGGCGCATATCACGGGTGCCCAGACGCTCATAAAGCTGACCACACAGGATAAACAGACCCGCAGCAGAAAGACCATGAGCAATCATCTGCACCACCGCTCCCTGATACGCCAGCATGCTTGCCGAGTAAATCGCGATCAGGACAAAGCCCATGTGCGACACACTGGTGTACGCGATAAGGCGTTTGATATCCGTTTGTTTAAACGCCATCCATGCGCCGTAGAAGATCCCGATAACACCCAGCCACATTGCAATGGGGGTGAAATCCGCAGACGCCTGCGGGAACAGCGGCAGTGCAAAACGCAGCAGACCATAGGCTGCTGTTTTCAGCAGAATACCGGCGAGGTCAACAGAGCCGGCAGTCGGTGCCTGGCTGTGTGCATCCGGCAGCCAGCCGTGTAACGGCACTACCGGCATTTTGACCGCAAAGGCGATAAAGAAGCCCAGCATCAGCAGATACTGCACACCATAGCTCATCGGCGTATTCAGCAGATCTTCATAACCGAAGCTCCACTGACCCGTCGCGTTAAAGTGCACAATCGCCAGCGCCATAATAGAAATCAGCATCACCAGACCACTGGACTGGGTGTAGATGAAAAATTTCGTTGCCGCACCAATACGGGTTTTACCGTCAGAGCCGCTGTGTCCCCAGAGTGCTATCAGGAAGTACATCGGCACCAGCATCATTTCCCAGAAGAAGAAGAACAGGAAAAGATCCATTGCCAGGAACACCCCCATCACCCCGCCTAAAATCCACAGCAGGTTCAGATGGAAGAAGCCCTGATACGGCTGATTTTCACCCCACGAACAGAGGATAGCCAGCAAACCAAGAAGTGCGGTCAGCACCACCATCAGCAGTGATAAACCATCCAGTGCCAGGTGGATATTGATGCCGAAGCGGGGTATCCATGACAGGAAATACTCTGACTGCCAGTCAGGGATACCTTTCGGGTTAATTAAGCTGTAATTCCCCTGTATCCACAGATACAGAGCAAGAAGTAACGTGATCCCCATCGTCAGCAGCGCTATCCAACGCGGCAACTTAGTGCCGAAGCGCTCGGTCTGCCAGCACAGCAGACCTCCGATGAAGGGAATTAAAATCAGCCAGGGTAATAGCATGGCGCAGTGTGTCCCTTATTTAAACCAAAAGCAGCAGAGCGAGTACCAGCACTGCACCCAGCCCCATAGAGGCGATATACCAGCGAACCTGCCCGTTTTCACTCAGGCTCAGTCCTTTGTTACTCCAGCGCGCGAACACAGCCGGAAGATTCATCAGACTGTTGAGCGGATCACTTTGCAGCAACCAGCCCACCGCTTTAAACGGCTTAACAAAAATCACGTCATACAGGGCGTCAAAGCCCCATGCGCGGAACCACCAGGCGGAGAAGAAACGCCCCGGTGCCGAGTTCGCGATTGCCGTCACCAGCGTGCGGCGACCCAGCCAGAGAGCAGCAGCCAGTAAAATACCGGCAACAGCCACAATACCTGAGGTGATTTCTGTCGTGGTTTTGTCCGCCGCTGTATTGATAATGGTTTCTGCCGGGAAGACCCCGTGCAACGGCTGCGGAATAAATGCCCCCGCCGCCGTGGATAAGATAACCAGTACCAGTAACGGGAAGGTATGGGTAAAGCCTTTCACTGTGTGCGCCTGTGTATGCTCTTTACCGTGGAACACGATGAAAATCATACGGAAGGTGTACAGCGATGTCATAAAGGCACCGACCAATCCGGCGATAAACAACGGATTCTGACCCTGTGCTACCGCACCCCACAGAATTTCATCTTTACTGTAGAAACCGGCGGTAATAATTGGCAGAGCAGCAAGCGCGGCACCACCAACCAGGAAGCAGATATACACAAACGGAATTTTTTTCCGCAGTCCGCCCATCTTAAAGATGTTCTGTTCATGGTGGCAGGCGAGGATAACCGAGCCGGACGCCAGGAATAACAGGGCTTTAAAGAATGCATGGGTCATCAGATGGAAAATAGCGGCATCCCACGCCTGTACGCCCAGCGCCAGAAACATATAACCAATCTGACTCATGGTCGAATAAGCAAGGACACGCTTGATATCTGTCTGAACCAGTGCGGCAAAGCCCGCCATCACTAACGTAACAGCACCGACAACGCCGACTAAATGCAGTACTTCCGGTGATAACAGGAACAGTTCATGGCTGCGGGCAATCAGATACACACCTGCGGTTACCATGGTCGCGGCGTGGATCAGTGCTGAAACCGGCGTCGGACCTGCCATCGCATCAGCAAGCCAGGTTTGTAACGGCAATTGTGCCGATTTACCGACCGCACCACCGAGGATCATAAGTGTCGCCCAGAAGATAATCTGAGAGCCGGCTTCAAAGTGCTGAGGAGCCAGCACCGCCAGTTCACGGAAGCTCAGGGTACCGAGTTTGTCCCACAGGATAAACATGCCGATTGCCAGGAACACATCACCGATACGCGTGACGATAAAGGCTTTCATTGCCGCAGCGCCATTTGCCGGATTGGTGTAATAGAAGCCGATCAGCAGATAGCTGCACAGCCCCACCCCTTCCCAGCCCAGGTACATCAGCAGCATGTTATCTGCCAGTACCAGTATCACCATACTGGCGATAAACAGGTTAGTGTACGCAAAGAAGCGCGAATAGCCCTCTTCACCCCGCATATACCAGGAAGCATACATGTGGATAAGAAAACCGACGCCGGTGACCACACCCAGCATAGTGAGTGATAATCCGTCCAGAACCAGGGTAACAGGAATGACGAAATCACCCGCGCTCATCCACGTCCAGAGTGTTTGTTCATACAAACCGCCGCCGTTGGCAAGGAAATCCATCCCCGCCCACAGAGCCGTAAGTGCTGCCAGCCCGACAGAGCCGGTACCGATTATGGCAGACACATTTTCTGACCAGCGTCCGCGTGAAAAGGCTAATAACAAAAAGCCAATCAGCGGCAGCAAAATGGTTAAAAAGAGTAAGTTCATCCGCGCATCTCACTGACTTTATCAATATCAAGATCCTGACGCTGACGATGCAATTGCAGCAACAATGCCAGCCCGATACTCGCTTCCGCCGCCGCCAGGCTGATGGCAAGGATATACATCACCTGCCCGTCCGGCTGATTCCAGTAGCTTCCGCCGACAACAAATGCCAGCGCAGCCGCGTTAATCATTATTTCCAGACCAATCAGCATAAACAACAGATTGCGGCGGATAACCAAACAGGTAAACCCGAGGATAAAGAGCACCGCCGCGAGAATTAATCCATGATGAAGAGGGATCATACTTTTTCCTCCGTGTTGCGCTGACTGACCAAATCACCGCCCGCTTTTTCATCGCGCCCGATATGATACGCGACCACCAGCCCCGCCAGCAGCAGGAAGGACGCCAGTTCAACCACCAGAACATACGGACCGAACAGACTGATACCGACCTGTTTCGCCGTAACAACGTCGCCGGCAATACCATTGTCTTTCAGTGTGCGGATACCATAAATCATCACACCCAGCAGGACCGCAGAGAGCAGACCCGGCCCCATCCAGACAGACGGTGACAGCCATTTGCGTTCCTGGTCAACCACCGCGCGCCCCAGATTGAGCATCATCACCACGAACACGAACAGCACCATAATGGCACCCGCGTAGACAATGATTTCCAGCGCACCGGCAAAGTACGCGCCGAGGGAAAAGAACACGGCAGACAGCGCCAGCAGTGAGGTTATCAGATACAGTAAAGCATGCACCGGATTGGTTTGCGTGATAACACACAGTGTTGCCAGAATGGCAATCAGCCCGGCGACATAAAAGGTTATTTCCATTTTTCCGCTCCTCTTATGGCAACAGACTTTTCACATCAATCGGTTTGGCTTCATTGTCGGCTTCGCCTTTGGCTTTGCCTGCAACCGCCATACCGGTTTTGTGATAGAAGTTATATTCCGGATATTTACCGGGACCTGAGATCAGTAAATCATCTTTCTCATACACCAGATCCTGACGTTTAAATTCACCCATTTCAAAATCCGGCGTCAGCTGAATGGCGGTCGTCGGGCACGCCTCTTCACACAGACCGCAGAAAATGCAGCGGGAGAAGTTAATACGGAAAAATTCCGGATACCAGCGGCCGTCTTCATGCTCGGCTTTTTGCAGTGAGATACAGCCCACCGGGCAGACCGCCGCGCATAAGTTACAGGCAACACAGCGCTCTTCTCCGTCCGGATCGCGCGTAAGCACAATTCGTCCGCGGTAACGGGGCGGCAGATAAACCGGCTCTTCCGGGTACATCTGAGTTTCGCGTTTGTGGAAGGCGTGGAGGCCTATCATCCAAATACTGCGTACCTGGGTGGCGAAACCAACCACTAACTCTTTCAATGTCATGGTCCGGCTCCCCTATTGAGCAATCAAGATAACGGCTGCTGTCACCAGCAGGTTAATCAGCGTCAGCGGCAGACACACTTTCCAGCCGAATGACATTACCTGGTCATAACGCGGACGCGGCAGCGAAGCGCGGATCAGGATAAACATCATCATAAAAAAGGCGGTTTTCAGTGCAAACCAGATGAACGGCGGCAGGAAAGGTCCGTGCCAGCCCCCGAAAAACAGGGTCACAATCAGGGCGGAAACGGTTACGATCCCGATATATTCCCCGACAAAGAACAGACCGAATTTCATCCCGGAATATTCAAGGTGATACCCGTCCGCCAGTTCCTGCTCCGCTTCCGGCTGGTCAAACGGATGACGGTGACACACCGCCACACCCGCTATCGCAAAGGTGATAAAGCCGAGGATCTGCGGAACCACGTTCCACAAAGAGGCCTGGGAATTCACAATATCCAGCAGATTAAATGACCCCGCCTGCGCCACCACACCCAGCACAGACAATCCGAGAAACACTTCATAACTGACTGTCTGCGCAGATGCACGCATTGCCCCGAGCAGTGAGTATTTGTTGTTACTCGCCCATCCGGCAAACAGCACCGCATAAACCGCCAGTCCTGCCAGCATCAGAAAGAACAGGATCCCGATATTGAGATCAGCCACCACCCATGACGGACTGACCGGGACAATCGCAAACGCCAGCAACAGCGCGGTAAATGCAACCATCGGAGCTAAGGTGAAGATGAAGCGGTCAGCAAATTTCGGCGTCCAGTCCTCTTTAAAGAACATTTTGATCATGTCCGCCACTAATTGCAGTGATCCGCCCCAGCCCACACGGTTTGGTCCGTAGCGGTTCTGGAACAGTCCCAGCAGGCGGCGCTCCCCGAAGCTCATAAAGGCCCCGCAGGTAACAACCACCAGCAGGATCACCACAGCTTTCAGGATGCTCAGCAGCACATCAATTAATTCAGGTGTAAACCAGCTGCTCATTGTGCCACCTCCTGTACATTAACCACCGCACCCGCCAGCGCCGGCGAAATTCCCGGCATGCCTAACGGCAGGCCAATCTGTCCGGCACCAAGTTGCGTGCTGATGCGAACCGGCAGCGCAAGTGTGCTGTTGCTGTCTGTCAGTCTGATAGTCAGTGACTGCCCTTCTGCCACATTCAGCTGTTGTGCATCCTGCGCACTCAGCATCACATAGGCATCCGTCATCCGTTCCTGAATGACCGGCGCGCGCTGGGATAACTCTTCACTACCGAACAGGTGATAATACGGCGCTACTGTCCATACATCCTGCTGTGGCACAAATGCCGCCGGAACAGTATCGAAGTAGTCCATACCGCCATCTTTTTCACTGAACAACCGCACACCGGGGTCGCCGAAGCGCAGATGTCCACCAACTTCCGCCTGGAATTTATTCCATGCCTGCGGTGAGTTCCATCCCGGCGCCCAGGCAAACGGAATTTGCTGACGCGGTGCAACCGGGCTGTTGTTCCCTTCCATCGAGAACGCAAACGGAGAGTCAATGTCCTGCGGCTGACGCTGCTCATGCACACTGATATCTGCCAGCATAGAGGTGCGTCCGCTGTAACGGTGCGGTTCACGCGCCAGTTTCTGACCACGGATACGGAAAGTGGCATCCGGTGCGGCATCTTTGATACCTGCCAGTTGCGGCAGTTTCTCAATACAGGCGTCAATCACATGATCAAGCTGCGACCAGTCACAGCCCTGCTCATTCATTTCACTTTGCAGGTCTGCCAGCCAGCGCCAGCTCTCATGCATGATGATGTGTTTGTCGTAGAATGACGGCTCATACACCTGATAAAAACGCTGTGCGCGGCCTTCATGGTTGATAAGCGTACCGTCACTTTCTGCAAAGCTTGATGCGGAGAGTACCAGAGAGGCTTTCGCCATAATCGCTGTGTGCTGATGATCCAGCACAATCAGATTTGTGACTTTATCCAGCGCGTGGTCAATCACCGCTTTGTCGCCGTGGCGATAGAGATCGTTCTCCATCACAATAGCGGTATCTGCGCTGCCATCCGCTAACAGAGCCAATGCGCTGTCCAGCGGCTGAGCCTCAAGCATTGCCACGCCGAAGCTGTTTGCCTCTGCGCCGACAAATGTCAGACCGACCTGCACACCTTTGTCTTTCAGCGCCCATGCCACGTTAGCGGCCGCCTGAATCACCGCATCACTGCCGGCATTGCTGCCGCTGATAATCAGTGGTTTTTTAGCCGTACTCAGTGCCAGCGCAATCATCTCTGCCTGTGCTTTCAGCTCAGGCGATAAATCATTGACTACCGGTGCGGTGTTATCAATCGCGTGAGCGACAGCAAAACCGAGCCGCGCCTGATCGTCAACCGGCGCGTTGTAATGCAGCGCGGCAACATCATCCAGACGGGTTGTATCAACGTTAGTGACAAACAACGGGTGTTTCGCGCGCTGCCCGATATTCTGGATAGCAGCAATCTGCCAGTCCGCGACTTTCTGTGCGGCGGCCATTTCCCGTGCTTTGCCTTTTACTGCCTGACGGACAGAAAGTGCCACACGCGCTGCCGTCTGGGTTAAATCTTCACCCAGAATAAACACAGCGTCATAGCCTTCTATCTCACGCAGTGACGGGGTATACACGCCGCCCTGTTGCAGAATTTCCAGCATCATCTCAAGACGACGCTGCTCAGCACCTGACAGTCCGCTGAAGAAATTTTCTGTGCCGACCAGTTCACGCAGCGCAAAGTTACTTTCCACACTTGCACGCGGCGAGCCGATACCGATAGTCCGGTTTGCCTGACGCAGAATATCCGCAGCACCATGAGCGGCCTGCTCTGCGTTAATAGCAATCCAGGAATCACCACGGCGCTGCTGCGGCTGACGCGGTCTGTCTTTGCGGTTGACATAACCGTAGCCGAAACGACCTTTGTCGCAGAGGAAATACTGGTTAATGGTACCGTTATAGCGGTTTTCGATGCGGCGTAATTCACCGTAGCGCTCACCCGGACTGATATTACAGCCGACACTGCACTGCTGGCAGACGCTCGGCGCAAACTGCATATCCCATTTACGGTTGTAGCGCTCAGAGTGGGTTTTATCTGTGAAAACGCCGGTCGGACATACTTCGACCAGATTACCGGAAAATTCGCTTTCCAGTGTCCCGCTTTCCGGACGACCAAAATAGACGTTATCGTGCGCGCCATACACCCCGAGATCAGTGCCGTCCGCATAATCTTTGTAGTAACGGACACAACGGTAACAGGCAATACAGCGGTTCATTTCATGTGCAACAAACGGCCCCAGATCCTGATTCTGATGGGTGCGTTTTGTGAAACGGTATTTGCGCATGGAGTGCCCGGTCATAACGGTCATATCCTGAAGATGGCAGTTACCGCCCTCTTCACAGACAGGACAATCATGCGGATGGTTGACCATCAGCCACTCCACCACGCTTTGCCGGAACTGTCTGGCTTCTTCATCATCAATAGAAATGAAAGTACCATCCTGAGCCGGTGTCATACACGACATTACCAGACGACCACGTGTGTCATCGGCATTCTGATACTGCTTTACCGCGCACTGGCGGCAAGCACCGACGCTTCCCAGCGCCGGATGCCAGCAAAAGTAGGGAATATCAAGCCCGAGGGAGAGACAGGCGTGTAACAGGTTATCTGCCCCGTCGACTTCATATTCTTTGCCGTCTACATATATTGTAGCCATAGTCAGCATGCTTCCAAAAGGCCTGCATTGCAGGCGTTAAACGAAAATCCGTAAGGGATCACCAACGCTGTTTCAGCAGGTTCGGCTGGATCCCGGCGATGGTCTGCACGTTGCCGTAAACCGGCTGTACAATCCCTGCTTCAAATTCATCACGGAAATATTTGATTGCACTCTGTAACGGCTCTACCGCGCCCGGCGCGTGTGCGCAGAAGGTTTTACCGGGACCGAGGAAACGACATAATTGCTCTAATGTCTCAATGTCTCCCGGCTGCCCTTCCCCTTTTTCTATTGCGCGCAGAATTTTCACACTCCATGGCAGTCCGTCACGGCACGGTGTACACCAGCCGCAGGATTCACGGGCAAAAAATTCTTCGAGGTTACGGGTCAGTGACACCATGTTGATTTCATTATCTACCGCCATCGCAAGCGCTGTCCCGAGACGGCTGCCGGCTTTGCCGATATGTTCAAAATCCATCGGTAAATCAAGATGATCCTGTGTCAGAAAATCCGTTCCTGCCCCGCCCGGCTGCCAGGCTTTCAGGGTTAATCCGTCACGCATGCCTCCGGCGTAGTCTTCCAGGATCTCACGGGCGGTTGTGCCGAATGGCAGTTCCCATAAACCCGGATTTTTCACACGACCGGAAAAGCCCATCAGTTTGGTGCCTGCATCCGCACTTTTGCCTTCGCTCAGCCCGGTGTACCACTCTTTGCCGTGGGCAAGGATAGCCGGGACGTTGCACAGGGTTTCGACGTTGTTTACACAGGTCGGTTTACCCCAGGCACCGGAACTTGCCGGGAAAGGTGGTTTGGAGCGCGGATTGGCACGGCGGCCTTCGAGGGAGTTAATCAGTGCGGTTTCTTCCCCGCAGATATAACGCCCGGCACCGGTGTGGACAAATAATTCGAAATCAAACCCGGTGCCGAGGATATTTTTCCCCAGCAGCCCGGCGGCTTTCGCTTCTTCGATTGCATGGCGCAGATGTTTCGCCGCTTTAATGTATTCACCGCGCAGGAAAATATAACCACGGTATGCTTTCAGGGCAAAGGCGCTGATCAGCATGCCTTCCACCAGCAGGTGCGGCAGTTCTTCCATCAGTAACCGGTCTTTATACGTTCCCGGCTCCATTTCGTCGGCATTACACAGCAGATAGCGGATATTCATGCTTTCGTCTTTCGGCATCAGGCTCCACTTCAGACCTGTGGAGAAGCCCGCACCGCCGCGACCCTTCAGACCCGCGTCTTTGACAAGATTGACTATCTCATCCGGTGCCATGCCTTTCAGTGCGCGCTCTGCGCCTGCGTAACCATTTTTGCTGCGGTATTCATCCAACCATACAGGCTGGTGGTCGTCACGCAGCCGCCAGGTAAGCGGATGCGTTTCCGCCGTACGGCAAACCGTTTTCACTGTCATGGATACTGCTCCAGTAACGTTTCAATAGCCTCCGGGGTGACGTGACTGTGGGTATCTTCATCAACCATCATGGTCGGCCCCTTGTCACAGTTCCCCAGGCAACAGGTCGGCAGCAGCGTGAAGCGGCCGTCCGTGGTTGTCTGTCCCGGCTGAATATTTAATTTGCGCTCCAGTGCGGCCTTGATCCCCTGATAACCGGTGATGTGGCACACCACGCTGTCACAGTAACGGATCACATGGCGCCCGACCGGCTGGCGGAAAATCTGGCTGTAGAATGTCGCCACACCTTCAATATCACTCGCAGGAATACCGAGAACGTCACTGATTGCGTAAATGGCGCCGTCTTCCACCCAGCCCCTGTGTTTCTGTACTATTTTCAGAGCTTCAATCGAGGCTGCGCGCGGATCTTCGTAATGATGCTTTTCCGCTTCAATTTCTGTGCGCTCTTTTTCACTGAGCACAAAATCAGCTTGTTTTCCTGCAGGTTGTGCCACATTCACGGCACCTTGCAGTGTTTTTTTTGCTTCAGGGTTCAGTTCTTGCATAATCAGCGATCCACATCCGACATTACGAAATCGATACTCCCGAGGTACACAATCAGGTCAGACACCAAACTGCCGCTGATCACTGACGGGATCTGCTGCAAATGGGCGTAACTTGGTGTACGGATACGGGTACGGTAACTCATGGTGCTGCCGTCACTGGTCAGGTAATAGCTGTTGATCCCTTTGGTGGCTTCAACCATCTGGAAGGATTCGTTCGCCGGCATTACCGGACCCCATGACACCTGGAGGAAATGGTTAATCATGGTTTCAATGTGTTGCAGGGTGCGCTCTTTCGGCGGCGGCGTGGTCAGCGGGTGATCTGCTTTAAACGGCCCTTCCGGCATATTTTTATAACATTGTTCCAGAATGCGCAGGCTCTGACGGACTTCTTCCACTTTCAGCATCACACGGTCATAGCTGTCGCCATTGGCAGCAACCGGGATGTCAAAGTCAAAGTTTTCATAACCTGAATACGGACGCCACTTACGCACATCAAATTCGATACCGGTTGCACGCAAACCGGCACCGGTCACACCCCACTCAAGTGCTTCTTTGGCATTATAGGCTGCAACACCAATAGAGCGCCCTTTCAGGATGGAGTTTTTCAGCGCCGCCGTGACGTAGGATTCCAGGCGTTTCGGCATCCAGTCGAGGAAATCGCGCAGCAGACGCTCCCAGCCTTTCGGCAGGTCATGCGCCACACCACCGATCCGGAACCATGCCGGATGCATACGAAAACCGGTGATAGCTTCCACCACATCATAGATTTTCTGGCGATCAGTAAACGCAAAGAAGACCGGTGTCATAGCCCCGGTATCCTGAATAAAGGTACTGATGTACAGCAGATGGCTGTTGATGCGGAACAACTCGGAGAGCATCACGCGGATAACATTGACGCGCTCAGGCACTTCAATCCCCGCGAGTTTTTCCACCGCCAGCACATACGGCATTTCGTTGACACAGCCGCCGAGGTACTCGATACGGTCAGTGTACGGAATGTAACTGTGCCATGACTGGCGCTCGCCCATTTTTTCCGCACCACGATGGTGATAGCCGATATCGGGAACGCAGTCGACAATCTCTTCGCCGTCGAGCTGTAAGATAATCCGGAACGCACCATGGGAAGACGGGTGATTCGGGCCGAGGTTCAGGAACATAAAGTCCTCGTTCTCGTTACCGCGCTTCATTCCCCACTCTTCCGGTTTGAAGGTCAGCGCCTCCATTTCCAGATCTTCTTTCTGTTTGGTCAGGACAAACGGATCAAATTCCGTTGCACGCGCCGGATAATCTTTACGCAGCGGGTGCCCTTCCCAGGTCGTCGGCATCATGATGCGGCGCAGGTTCGGGTGACCATCGATAATAATACCGAACATTTCCCAGGTTTCGCGCTCATACCAATTGGCATTCGGGAAAGCAGGGATCACGGTCGGAATGTGTAAATCGTTTTCACTCAGCGCCACTTTGAGCATGATGTCGCGGTTACGCTCAATGGAAATCAGGTGATAGAAAACGGAATAATCCGCGGCCGGCAAGCCCTCGCGGTGTGTGCGCTGGCGCTCATCCATGCCGTGCAAATCGAACAGCATTACATACGGTTTCGGCAGTGATTTCAGGTAAAACATCACCTGCGTGAGCTGTTCACGCTTCACCCAGACAACCGGCATCCCGGTTCGTGTCGGCTGAACCGTAAAGGCGTCAGGTCCGAACTTGCGGCGCAGTTCCTCTACTACCGGGTCATCCAGGTAATCATGAGTGTGCCACGCGGGACGCTGTCCGGTCTGCGTATTATCTTCTGTCATCATTCTTCACCACAACAGTTGTTCAGGGTTCAATGGACACAACACATTGCAAGATTGTGTCCGGTGGCCCGAAAGCCTTAAATTTCGTCCGGGGAGCGCAGGTTTGTCACCGCAATCCGTTCACCGCGTTTTCGTTCTTTTTCTGACTGCATATTGGCACGGTAAACGCCCTGATCACCCACCACCCACGACAGAGGGCGGCGCTCTTTTCCGATGGATTCCTGCAACAGCATCAGTGCCTGCATATAGGCTTCAGGACGCGGCGGGCAGCCCGGGATATAGACATCAACCGGGATAAATTTATCAACACCCTGCACGACAGAGTAAATGTCATACATACCGCCGGAGTTTGCACAGGCGCCCATGGAAATAACCCATTTAGGTTCTAACATCTGGTCATACAAACGCTGAATAACCGGGGCCATTTTGGTGAAACACGTTCCTGCAACCACCATGAAATCAGCCTGACGCGGAGACGCACGCAGCACTTCCGCACCAAAACGCGCCACATCATGCACAGCCGTAAAAGATGTCACCATTTCGACATAACAACAGGAAAGACCGAAATTAAACGGCCACAGGGAATTTTTGCGTCCCCAGTTCACCATGTCGTGTAATGCATGATCGAGTTTCCCCATGTACACGCTGCGGTGAACATGCTGATCCAGAGGATCGCCTGTAGTCTCTTGCGTTTGCAGGGGGTAACGGTTATTCTCACCGTTTGGATCGATGCGGGTGAGCGTATAATCCATCTTGTGCCTCACTATTAACTACGGTTGATTGTTGTTGATTTTGCTGACGACGCTCGGGTGTTTCACCTCACGGCGGGAGCGTGCAGGAGTCCAGTCCAGCGCACCAATACGCGCCAGATAGAAAAGCCCTGCCAACAACACCAAAATAAAGATTGCCGCTTCGATAAAGCCAATCCAGCCCGCTTCTCTGACAGCAACAGACCAGGCGAACAGATATAAAGCTTCAACGTCGAAGATGACGAAAAACATGGCGACCAGGTAAAATTTTGCCGACATACGCAGTCTTGCACTGCCGACAGAATCAATACCGGATTCGTAAGGAAGATGTTTTGCACGGGCTTTGGCGCGGCCGCCCAGATAACGGGCACCCAGCAACATAAATGCACATAACCCGAGAGCACCTAAAAGATACACCGCAAATGCCCAGTTATGGGCCAGGACTTCAGTGGCTGTTGACATACTCATTGCTTACTCATCAAAAGGTGGTGTTGCCTGCCGTACCTGCATACAGCACCACAGCGACACACGAAAGGAACAATACCGGGACGGACACAGCACATATCGTGATGAAAAAGACGGATGACCCGTTTTTTTTGTTCCCCGCTCACTCAGTTTAGTCACATTGCAATCACATTAACTTAACACGCCGTGCGACTTTATCGCTAAAACGTGTCAGTAAGTAACTAAATTGAAAATTAACTTTATTATATTAACTGATACATCGCTTTTACCATTCCATTATCTCAGGAAAAACCTGTCTTTCCACCGGTAAACAGGGTCAATATTTTTGATCTCAATCACACTTTGATGGAAAATTATTTAACAAATGTTTAATTTTTACTCATTTCGTAAAACCCGACAAAATTAGTCAGGTTTTTAACAAAGTTTCTCTGTTATGTAATCAGAGCTGTTAATTTTAGCAATTACAGAAAGTGTGTTTTGTTAACATTGTAACAAACAAGTAAATAAAACTGCGATGCCGCGCTTAAAATCACATCAAAAAGCAGAACATGCCGTGATGCTGTTAACATTTGTATGATGCTATTTTCCGCAGAGAGTTGCGCAGGAAGAGCATACAAAAAAGCCGGGGGAAAATATCCCCCGGCTTCGTGTCCGACTGTCACAAATTATGTCAGTTTCACGTCAGATGATGATTACTCCGCAGAGGACTTATCATCTTCAGCCGGTGTAACAGCATACGGTGTTTTTTTGTTTTCGATAGCCTGGTAAACTGTGAGCACAGACTCACTCTGTTCATCACTATTGCGGTATAACCAGTACTGAATCTCCGGTAAGCGCGGCAGGCCTTCGCTGACACTCAGGATACGCAGATCCGCATTCTGCATTTCAAGCGGACGTGCCGTTATCCCGACTTCCGCATTGACCGCTGCACGTACAGCAGACAGCGACGCGGCTTCATACGCCACGCGCCATGGTACACCCGCCTCATCCAGCGTTTCTGCCGCCAGTTGACGGAACGGGTTGGTTTCATCCATAACCACTAACGGGATCGGCTCATTGGCCTGTAACTGAAAATCAGGCGCACAGTGCCAGAGCACCGGTGCGGTACGCAATGCGGTACGCGGGTGATGAGCAATCCGCGCAGTCGTCAGTGCGAGGTCGATTTCATGGTTATCCAGCATACCTTCAATATACTGACTGCGTTTAATACGGACATCAACAGCCATACGCGGATAAACCGAGGCAATCCGGTTGAGTAAAAAAGGCAGCAGTGAGTCAACGGAATCATCGGATGCACCGATGCGTAACTCCCCTTCTGCATCATTGTAGGCCAGTGATGCGGTTGCATCATCATTTGCCCGCAGAATTTGCCGGGCATAACCCAAAAGTTGTAACCCGTGATCGGTCAGTAATTTATTACGACCGTGGCGGGCAAACAGTTCGCGTCCGACAAGTTGCTCCAGGCGCTGCATTTGCTGACTGACAGCTGACTGGGTACGGCATACTGCCGCCGCCGCTGCCGCGAAGGTGTTCAGATCGGCTACTGCAACAAAGGTCCGCAGCAGGTCGAGGTCAAGATTTAACACTGGACGGTTTGAATTTATCATTTTTTTTTCTTCACTAATTTTGATTTTTAATACTACCTGGTGTTTATTGGCGTGAAAAAGAGCATCGCCAACGAAGACATTACCCTATACCTCAGGGTGGAGTAAAACATAACTAACACTAACAAAACTACGTAACTGTGAGTAACCCTCCTGCAGGTTACGGTGAACTAAGCCATCACTACCTGTATACAAACACACTATGTTTCCGTATATTACAACATTATTTTCTTAATATTACGAAATGAAACAATTTGTAAACGCTAAAAATCCATGCTGTGTATAAGTATACATGCAATATAAACCATTTATTTAGGCAAATTTAAGGTCAAATACTCTGAAAATCCACTAATGCAGATAAACCATGTTAGTTATACTACTAATCATTAGCTACATCAGCATTTAATATATAAGAAAAGATTATACAATTTCAACAACTGCTGACTATTTAGTAAAAACACTGTATTACTTTACTAATTATGATTTTCCCACAGATAACTTTACAAAGCCGGATACACCCACCACCCCGCAGTGAAACACTCTGAATTTACCACGAATACCAACACACAATTCCAACATAGCCGATACTTATAACCACTTCTAATCCTTTCCCAAACAAAACCTGTTGTTTTTAACCAAAAGCTATTTACCATCTTCAAAAGGCCGGACGGGAGGAGTACAGTGGTTTATCACAGGTTTTTCCTGATAAAACACCTATTATACCCAACGTCATTCAAGGTGCAGGCAGGTGGGCGTCGTTCCGCCAACGAACCTGCCGTTTGAATGAATAAGGGAACATTTACGCGCTAAGGTCCTGAACAGATGAATATAATAAGAAAATCCGACAAACTCGATAATGTCTGTTATGACATTCGCGGGCCTGTGCTCAAGGAGGCTAAACGTCTCGAAGAGGAAGGCCAGAAAGTTCTCAAACTGAATATCGGTAACCCGGCGCCGTTTGGTTTTGATGCACCGGATGAAATCCTGGTTGATGTGATCCGCAACCTGCCGAGCTCACAGGGCTACAGTGATTCCAAAGGTCTGTACTCCGCCCGTAAAGCCATTGTCCAGTTCTACCAGGAACGTGATATGCGCGACATGACCGTTGAAGATGTTTACATCGGCAATGGTGTCTCAGAGCTTATTGTTCAATCCATGCAGGCGCTGCTGAACAACGGAGATGAAATGCTGGTTCCTGCACCGGATTACCCGCTGTGGACGGGGGCTGTAGCACTTTCCGGTGGTAATGCTGTTCACTATATGTGTGACGAAGAACAGGGCTGGATGCCGGATATCGACGATATCAAAAAGAAAATCACCCCGCGTACCCGCGGCATTGTGGTGATTAACCCGAATAACCCGACCGGGGCTGTCTACAGTAAAGATTTGTTACAGGAGATTGTCGAAATTGCGCGGCAAAATGACCTGATTATTTTTGCCGATGAAATTTACGACAAAATTCTGTATGACGATGCCGTTCACCATTCTATCGCAGCAATGGCTCCGGATTTACTGACTGTGACCTTTAACGGACTGTCAAAAACCTACCGTGTCGCTGGTTTCCGTCAGGGCTGGATGGTACTGAACGGACCGAAAAAACACGCAAAAGGCTATATTGAAGGCCTGGAAATGCTTGCATCCATGCGTCTGTGCGCGAATGTCCCGATGCAACACGCCATTCAGACCGCAATCGGCGGCTATCAGAGCATCAACGAATTTATCCAGCCGGGCGGTCGTCTGTATGAGCAGCGTAACAAAGCATGGGAACTGATTAACCAAATCCCGGGCTGCTCCTGCGTGAAACCGATGGGCGCACTTTATATGTTCCCTAAATTTGATGCCAAACGCTTTAATATCCACGATGACCAGAAAATGATCCTCGACCTGCTGTTACAGGAAAAAGTATTGCTGGTTCAGGGAACCGCCTTTAACTGGCCGGAGCCGAATCACTTCCGTATTGTGACACTGCCGCGAGAAGATGAGCTGGAGCAGGCTATCAGTAAATTCGGGCGTTTTCTCTCCCACTACCGTCAGTAATCTGTTTACCGGTTTGTAAAACGGCTTCCTCACAGGAGGCCGTTTTTATTCATACCCAACGTCATTCAGGATGCAGCCAACAAACCTGCAGTTTGAATGAATAAGGGTATACATCCCGTCCGGAACACCGCAGAATAACTAATATTACTTTTATCATGCTGCTGTCAGGAATGCTGTTTATGAGTTACTTTTTTGCCCACCTTTCACGTCTGAAACTAATCACCCGCTGGCCGCTGATGCGCAATGTTATCGCTGAGAATGTGTCAGAGCACAGCCTTCAGGTTGCGTTTGTCGCGCACGCACTTGCTGTGATTAAGAACCGCAAATTCGGTGGCTCGCTTAACCCGGAAAAAATTGCCATGCTGGCGATGTATCATGATGCCAGTGAAGTGATCACCGGCGACCTGCCGACACCGATTAAGTATTACAATCCGCAGATTGCACATGAATACAAAAAAATTGAGCGGATGGCGCAGAAAAAATTGCTGGCCATGATCCCGGAAGAATTACAGGCCGATTTTGCCCCGATCCTCGATGAAGATGCACATTCAGAAGACGATGCCGCGATTGTCAAACAGGCTGATGCGCTGTGTGCATATCTGAAATGTCTGGAAGAGATTGGTGCCGGTAATACCGAATTTAATCTGGCGAAAGCCCGGCTGGAAAAGACGCTGGAAGAGCGCCGCAGTCCGGAAATGGACTATTTCCGCGAGGTGTTTATCCCGGGATTCAGTCTGTCACTGGATGAAATAAGTCAGTAATCCGGAGTTCCCTGCGGGCACATCAGGGAACACCGTCAGAACGGGAACAGTAACGGGATAACCGCAATACTGATAAGCATCACCACAAAGGTAAACGGCACCCCTATTTTGACAAAATCCCTGAATGTATAATGCCCGGGACCAAGTATCAGCGTATTTACCGGCGAAGAAACCGGTGTCATAAAGGCGGCTGAAGCCGCGACGCCCACCACCATCGCAAACGGCAGGGGTGAAACCTGCATTTCATACGCCGCCTGAATAGCAATCGGCGCCATCAGCACGGCTGTTGCCGTATTCGAAATAAACAACCCTATGGTGGCACACAATATAAACAAGGCTGTCAGCATTACATGCGGTCCCATGTTCCCCGCCACATCCATCAGCCCTTTAACTATCAGCGTGATCCCGCCGGTTTTTTGTAATGCCAGGGCAAACGGCATCATCCCGACGATCAAAATAATACTCGGCCAGTGTATGCAGCGGTATGCGCTCTCCATATCAATACAGCGGAATTTCCCCATCAGCAGGCAGGCTATCAGTGCCGCAATGAAATTCGGGATCTCATTTGTCACCATCATTGCCACCATCAGCGCCAGACAAAACAGGGCATGCGGTGCCTGTGACGCTGCCGGAACCACTGTTTCAACCTCTGCGGCAAGGTTGAGGACAATAAAGTGACGACGCTTGGTGGCAAGTATGCGGATAAGTTTCCAGTCACCGACCACCAGCAGAATATCCCCCAGTTGCAGAGGCTCATCCACAATATTGCCGCTGAGAGCTTTTCCTTCGCGGCGCACCCCGAGTACATTCAGTCCGTAACGGGTACGAAACCCGATATCGCGCAGACCTTTACCGATTAATTCACTTTCCGGATTCAGGGAGACTTCCGCCATTCCCACATTACGTGCCTGCTCCGAGAAATATTCACCGCGCAGGATCATCGGCTCCAGCATTTGCTCGGCACAGAACTCACGCAAATCTGTATCACCGGCGGACATATCAATCAGCAGAACATCACGGTCACGCAGTTCCATACCACCGGTTGCACCGACCATCACGCGGCGAAAGTGCCGCCAACGCTCGATCCCCACAATATTGGCACCGTAACGGGTGCGCAGATGGAGTTCATCGAGTGTTTTACCGATAAGCGGTGAGCCGTTGCGGACGGCCAGACGCCGGGCGCGTCCGCTCAGTTTGTAATCGCGGATAAGATCACGAAATGTGCGCTGCACACCCTCACCTGCTTTTTCCGGCTGGTTACTGCCCAGCCAGTGCCGGGCAACCAGCATATAAGCGATACCCGCGAGTAAAACCAGTACGCCGATCGGGGTAATTGAGAAGAAATTAAAACCTTTGATCCCTTCTGTTTCCAGAACACTGTTCACCACCATATTCGGCGGCGTGGCAACCAGTGTCATCATTCCGCTGATAAGCCCGGCAAAGCCGAGCGGCATCATCAGCCGGGAGGGGGAAATTTTCATACGGGCAGAAACACTCAGCACCACAGGGATAAAAATAGCGACCACACCGGTTGAGCTCATAAACGCGCCCAACCCCGCCACACTCACCATCAGAAAGACCAGCAGTTTTGTTTCACCGGAGCCGGCAACGCGCACCAGCCAGTCGCCCATCTGGTAGGCAACACCGGTGCGCACTAATCCCTCCCCGATGACAAACAGGGCGGCGATCAGCAGAATATTGGGATCACTAAAGCCGGCAACGGCTTCAGTTAAGGTAAGCGTACCACTGAGTACGAATGCGATGATCACCAGCAACGCCACAACATCCATCCGGACTTTGTTGGTGGTGAATAAAATAATGGCAATAAAAAGCAGGGTTAATACCCAAGCAAGTTCCGTATTCACCAACGACCTCTTTCGTCAATGCCCGGACAGCCAACATCCTGTCTCACAGTTTTTTTTGTCAATGCACCAACCCCGCGCTTTCACACACAATTAGTGCGGAGTCTGATGCCGGGTATTGTTCAGCCCGGCAGGCAGGTCAGCGTAACAGAGCCGTCCGCTGCTTTATCCACCTGTACTTGCGTCAGTGAATTCACCTGCAGCGCCAGTTCATCTGTGCGCGGTGTTCCGGGCGGCACATGCACAGCAATGACTTTACATCCGGCATCAAGACCGGATAACAGCCCGGCGGTGGCATCTTCAAAAACAAAACAGTCCTGCGGTGCCAGCCCCAGTTTTTCCGCCCCGAGCAGATAAGGCTCCGGATGCGGCTTACCGCGGGTAATATTATCGGCGGTCACCCAGGCGTCCGGCTCCGCTAAACCGGCCGCGGTATGGCGGGGACGCGCAATCGCCACAGTACCGGAAGTGACTATCGCCCAGGGAATACCAAGAAATTGCAGGCGCAATAACAACGCTTTTGCGCCGGGTAAATCCGTCACTTCATCGCTTTCGCGGATTTCCTGCTCTGTTACCCACGCCAGGTGCGCGGCAATTTCTGCACTATCCGCATCCGGCAGAAAATGGCGGATAGACTCCACCGCCGGTTTTCCGTGAATAAACTGCTTCACTTCTTCTTCGTCCGCCCCGATCCGGCGGGCAAATGCCAGCCAGGCGCGCTCAACCACATGCAGAGAATCGGCCAGTGTACCATCCAGATCAAACAGAAAGCCTTTTGCAGTCAATGCCATTTGTGCCTCTCAGAGTGCGGATAAAGTAAGGGATCAGCTAAAATCAGGCGTTCAGTACCTGATTAATTTCCACTTCGCTCAGGTGATACTGACGCGGGCAGCCATGCCATGCACCCAGCATGCGGACATATTTATCCCACATTGGTGTCTGGGAGTTAAAACCGTGGCTGCCGCTGTCAAAGTGCGTATAACGCCCTTCAGTATTCACAAGGAAACGGACATAACTTAAATAGCGGGCTTCAGTCGCCGCATCGAACCCTAAGAAGTGAATACGGCGCGCATCAATATCTGCCGCGTTTTTCAGGTTATCAAAGGAGATACGCAGTGCATGGTACATTTCCATCATGTCGATCACACGGCGGCAGATATCTTCCGGTAATTCACCGAAATCACGATCCAATTCACGCATCTGTAACCCGAAACCGCGTTCAATAATAGTCTGCTGGCGGCGGTAACGCTCGGCATTATCCGGATCCATCATTGCCATCATTTTATATTGGTTAGAGAGGATAAGGCGTTGGGCGTTATTCATTTCCATGGTGTATCTCCTGAAAAGGTAATCCGGTGTATGTCGGAATCATCGCATTACTCAATTCTATAAGATAGTGAAATGCACCCCTTTTTTGATCCCGGCGGGGAATTTTAAACAGGTATTTATCCCTGGTCAGTAAATGCCTGAAAACACATAGCTGAATCGATTAATAAATGAAAGACCGGGAAATGACGGGTTTTTATAAATCATCCAGAAATGAGTTATCTAATTGCTTAAAGGCACGTTTGAGTAATTCTGCCAGCGCCATATAGTCCGGCGTTCCTTCCACAGGGGCAATCGTAATACCGGCTTCACTGAATTTCTCGCGGATTTCATAAAACCAGTTCAGCAGACCGGCAGGCAACGGAGTGGCGGCACGCCGTCCTAACCACCATAGTCCCTGCAACGGTAAAGAACAGGCAAAAAGAGCTGTCGCAATAGCGGGACCTAAGGCTCCGCCGAGGGCTATCTGCCAGGTCAGGGTAAATACAGCTACAGGCGGCATAAAACGGATACCAAAGCGGGTCGCTTTAATAACACGGTTCTCCGGGAAAACCGGTGCAAGCTGCTTTACCACAGGCCAGAGTGTGGCGTAGCGCTGACCAAGGCGCAAAGAACGGAATAAGCCCTGCTTTTCCGATGCATTCATAGGCATTATGACCTCAATCAATAAAAAACATAATAATTAAAATATGGCTACAAACAGTCAAAATATTTTTGTAGGATTAAGTATATTTTGAATTTGCTGTCATCTGCGGGTATGCTACGCCCGTTTAATCACGGTGAAATAATCCTGTAGTAATTATTTTGTCTGACGCCATCTTTTTCAAGGGCAAAATGTGTTTTTTTACGCATTAACATGTCAGACAACGTATTATAACAATGTTTTATCGTCCGATATAAAATTTGCATGATGTTAATCATGAACAGCGCTGAAATAATGCGCTACGCTTAGATAGATTACATTTTAACCACTGTCTTAATACATAAGACTTATCCACAACACGATTATAGGTAATTCCATGTCAAGTAAGCTGGTACTCGTACTTAACTGCGGTAGTTCTTCACTGAAATTTGCAATCATTGACCCTACATCCGGTGATGAATATCTGACGGGTCTGGCGGAGTGTTTTAACCTGCCGGAAGCACGTATCAAGTGGAAAATGGATGGTGCTAAACACGAAGCACAGCTGGGCGCAGGTGCTGCACACAGCGAAGCGCTGCGTTTCATCGTGAAAGATATCATGGGTGCCAAACCTGAGCTGTCTGCACAGATCGGTGCTATCGGTCACCGTCTGGTTCACGGTGGTGAGAAATTTGCTCACTCTGTTATCGTCACTGACGAAGTTATCAAAGCAATGGAAGAGTGTTCTGCCTTTGCTCCGCTGCACAACCCGGCTAACCTGTTAGGCGTTGAAGAAGCGCTTCAAGCGTTCCCGCACCTGGCTGATAAAAACGTCGGCGTTTTCGATACGGCTTTCCATCAGACTATGCCTGAAGAAGCGTATCTGTATGCCCTGCCGTACAACCTGTACAAAGAGCACGGTATCCGCCGCTATGGTTTCCACGGTACAAGCCACTATTTCGTGAGCCGTGAAGCCGCTAAAATGCTGAACAAACCGGTTGAAGAACTGAACGTCATTACCTGTCACTTAGGTAACGGTGGTTCTGTTGCTGCTATCGTTAACGGCGAATGTGTTGATACTTCTATGGGTCTGACTCCGCTGGAAGGTCTGGTAATGGGTACGCGCTCCGGCGATATCGACCCGGCTATCATTTTCCATCTGCATGATTCAATGGGTATGAGTGTTGATGCTATCAATACTATGCTGACTAAAGAATCTGGTCTGCAGGGTCTGACTGAAGTCACCAGTGACTGCCGTTATGTTGAAGAAAACTACGGTAAAAAAGCTGATGCAACCCGCGCAATGAATGTATTTTGTCACCGTCTGGCGAAATACGTGGGTGGCTATGCAACGCTGATGGAAGGTCGTCTGGATGCTATCATCTTCACCGGCGGTATCGGTGAGAATGCTGCGATGGTCCGCGAGCACACTTTAGATAAACTGGCTCTGCTCGGCTTTAAACTGGACCACGAACGTAACCTGGCTGCCCGTTTCGGTAATGCAGGTAAGATAACAACCGATGACAGCAGCATCGCACTGGTTATCCCGACTAACGAAGAGTTAGTCATTGCACAAGACGCCGCGCGTCTGACTGCATAATCTTTGCTCTCCGCCGGCGCCCGCCGGCGGATTTATTTTGAACACCGAATTGTGAAAAAATAAGAGGTTCATGTGTCCCGTACTATTATCCTCATTCCTACCGGCACCAGTGTCGGTTTAAGCAGCGTCAGCCTCGGGGTTGTCCGCTCAATGGAACAAAAAGGCGTCAGCCTGAGCTTCTTCAAACCTATCGCGCAACCACGCCATGCCGGTACTGAAGATCAGACCACCAATATCTTACGCGCTCACTCTTCCCTGAAAATGGCAGAGCCGCTGGATATGGATTATGTTGAATCCATGTTGACCAGCGACAAAAAAGATATCCTGATGGAAGAAATTGTTGCCCGTTACCACGACCACACTCAGGGTGCAGAAGTTATCCTGATCGAAGGTCTGGTTCCGACCCGCAACTATCCTCACGCACAATCACTGAACTACGATATCGCTCAGACCCTGGGCGCGGAAATCGTATTCGTAACTGCACCGGGTAATGATACCGCGGCAGAAGTGAAAGAGCGTCTGGAACTTATCCGTAATGAATTTGGTGGTCATAAGAACACCAGCATTGCCGGTGTGATCGTCAATAAAGTAAATGCACCGGTTGATGAACAAGGCCGTACCCGCCCTGACCTGTCAGAAATCTTTGATGACTCGTCCAAAGCGGTTATCGCGCACCTGAGCGCAGACGACCTGAAATCCCTGCCACTGCCGGTTGTCGGCTGTGTGCCATGGAATTTTGACCTGATTGCCACCCGTGCAATCGATATGGCGAACCACTTAGGCGCAAAAATTGTTAACGAAGGCGATATCAAAACCCGCCGCGTTAAATCTGTGACCTTCTGTGCGCGCAGCATTCCTCATATGCTGGAGCACTTCCGTCCGGGCTCCCTGCTGGTAACGTCAGCTGATCGTCCTGACGTACTGGTTTCTGCCTGCCTGGCAGCGATGAACGGCGTGGAAATCGGCGCTATTCTGCTGACCGGCGGTTATAAAATCGACGACAGCATCGCGAAACTGTGCGAACGTGCTTTCGAAACCGGCCTGCCAATCTTCACTGTCAACAGCAACACCTGGCAGACCTCGCTGAATCTGCAAAGTTTCAGCCTGGAAGTCCCTGCTGACGACCGTGAACGTATTGAACTGGTTCAGAACTATGTTGCCGGCCATATCGATACCAAATGGATCGATTCCCTGGTTGCTGACTCTGAGCGTCCGAACCGTCTGTCGCCTCCGGCATTCCGTTACCTGTTAACTGAACTGGCACGTAAAGCGAAAAAACGTGTTGTTCTGCCTGAAGGTGATGAGCCACGTACCGTTAAAGCCGCTGCAATCTGCGCTGAACGCGGTCTGGCAACCTGCGTACTGTTAGGTGACCCGGAAGAAATCCGCCGTGTTGCAGCAGCACAGGGCGTTGAACTGGGTGCAGGTATTGAGCTGGTTGATCCGAAAGACATCCGCGAACTGTATGTTCCGCGTCTGGTTGAGCTGCGTAAGAGCAAAGGCATGACAGAAGTCGTTGCCCGCGAGCAGTTACAGGATAACGTGGTTCTCGGTACACTGATGCTGGAACAGGATAAAGTAGACGGTCTGGTATCCGGTGCGGTTCACACCACAGCGAATACTATTCGTCCGCCGTTACAGTTAATCAAAACAGCACCGGGCAGCTCACTGGTTTCATCTGTGTTCTTCATGCTGATGCCGGAAGAAGTGCTGGTCTATGGTGACTGTGCAATTAACCCGGATCCGAATCCTGAACAGCTTGCTGAGATTGCCATTCAGTCCGCTGACTCAGTGAAACTGTTCGGTATCGACCCGCGCGTTGCGATGATCTCTTACTCTACCGGCACATCCGGTCAGGGTGATGATGTTGAGAAAGTCCGCGAAGCGACCCGCATTGCTCAGGAAAAACGTCCTGACCTGTGCATCGATGGTCCGTTGCAGTATGACGCCGCTGTGATGGCTGACGTTGCTAAAACCAAAGCGCCGAATTCACCGGTTGCAGGCCGAGCAAACGTCTTCATCTTCCCTGACCTGAACACCGGTAACACCACGTATAAAGCGGTTCAGCGTTCAGCAGACCTGGTATCTATCGGACCGATGCTGCAAGGCATGCGTAAACCGGTTAATGACCTGTCACGCGGTGCGTTAGTTGACGATATTGCTTATACCATCGCACTAACTGCTATTCAGGCAGCACAGAACGACGCTAAAAAATAAATTTTAGTCTCAAATCCCGGCAGGAGAAACTCTGCCGGGATTTTTTTATCTGTCGCATTAAATTATCAGAACTGACCTGTCAGCCCCGCCAGCTCTGCCGACTGAGAACCGTTCAGTCGCGGATCACACAATGATTCATACCGCCCGCCAACATCGTCATCCGCAATCTGCTGCAATCCACCGGTACACTCTGTCACATCACGCCCGGTCATTTCCAGATGCAGACCGCCGGAATGAACACCCTGTGCCCGTAAAATCTGCATAAAGAGATGAACTTCTTCACACACAGTGGAAAAATCACGGGTTTTCAGACCTTCTGCCGTGCTGCGGGTGTTACCGTGCATCGGATCTGTCAGCCAGATAGCCGGACTTTTCAGTCTTGCCACCGCCTGTAATAACAGAGGCAGTTTTTCCCGTATATGAGCCACACCCAGCCTGACAATCAGCATAATTTTGCCGGATTTGTTTTGCGGATTAAGTCGTTGTAATAATTCGCCCAGTTTTTCTGCCGTCATCGACGGTCCGCATTTTATGCCCACAGGGTTCGCTATTCCCCGCAGATATTCCACATGCGCCTCAGATGGCTCACTGGTGCGATCCCCCAGCCAAACTGTATGTGCCGCGCCGTTATACCATAACTTATCCGCCGGATTCAGACGGGTCAGTGCGCTGTCATAAGGCAATAGCAGTGCCTCATGACTGACATAGAAGGGATCAAATGCTGTATCCGCGGATGATGAACAGGCGCTGTTATTATGCAGTGCGTTCAGAGTGACCGCCGCACGATAATAGGCACCCAGCATCCTTTGCGGATCAGGTATCCGCTCTGCCACAGAAAATTCGTGGCCATTAATAATATCCCCGCGATAGCTTGGCAGTGAAATACCATTGCGCACCTCATCCGGACTGCTGCGTGGCTTGGCATACTGACCGGCAATACGCCCGATTTTCAATACCGGCTGCGATAATCCGCTGTGCAGAAGCCCGGTCATATGTGATACCGTGTCGGTCCAGGCGCTGAGTACATCCTCACGGCATTGCGAAAATGCTTCAGCGCAGTCACCGCATTGCAGAATAAACCCCTGTCCGTCACTGACCTGCTTTAATGCCCGGGTCAGTGATTGTATCTCAGAGGCAGATACCAGCGGTGGCGCTGCCTGTAGCTGTTGCTCAACATACCGGACTGACTCCGGCTCCGGGTAATCCGGCTGCTGCTGAGCCGGAAATTGCATCCATGAGGAAGGCGTCCATTCCAGCAGCCCGTCCTGTTTTTTTATCACCTGAAAGCTCCTGAAATAGTTATGTACGATCTTGTGATGTCGCCAGGTAAGTTTCAAATTTTCCTGTCTGACGCGCAACATAATCCTCACGCACCGGGGTATACACATCGATCACTTCAGAGGCTTCAAGTACCTCGGCTTCATGGGTTGCCCACGACGGAACAAGACCTGAATCACCGGCACGCAGGATCATGGTTTCGCCATCAACAACCAGGCGCAGCGAACCCGATAAAACAGTCGTCAGCGTTTCATGTTCATGCCTGTGTTCCGGGATAACAGCGCCGGTTTTAAAGGTCCAGAACGTCATGGTAAACGCCGTACCATGAATAAATTTTGCCAGTGCCTTACTCTCTTCACCCTCTTTGCGGATTAAATCCATATCATACGAAATCAGTTCACCTGCCGGTATTAAGCCCATAATGTGCTCCTGCTGAAGTAGTAAATTAAATTTAATAAAATTAAACAAGAGAAATGTTATTTAGGGGCATGAATAGAAAAGCCCATCGGAACCGGTCCGAAATCATGTAAAATATGCAGATGGTATTTTTGTGCCGCACTGAGTGTGGTAATACAGGCATCAACAACACCATGCGCACATTGCACGCCGGCCTCACTGTTTGAGGTAAACAGTGACTTTCTGACATCTTTATTCAACAACGGTAAAGCATTAAACAGATCCTGCGGTGCCGGGTGCGACCCGACATGTCGGATATCGTTATAATCAGTATGACGGCTGGCAAATAACATATTATGTGTATCCAGTACAAAGCAGGCTGTTAATTCCAGCGATAACAGATTCTGAAAAACAATATTATGTAAATCCGGATAAACAATGCAGCCAAGTAATACACCGTCATTATCACACTTTACTGCTTCAACCGCTTTTTCCAGTGTTTTATATAATTTCACATTGCCTTTTATGTTATTTTCACTTAACCAGTAATGTGCCGCTTTCTCACAATTAGTTCCGTTCGGACCGAGTGTATGAATTGTTAACATAATAACTCTCCTTCAGATAATTATATTCTTCCGGTTTGACTGATTAAATCAGGAAGCCGTTCACCATTCTGTATTTTTATCAGCATGTCATTTTCAATATCGGTAATTTCAAGTGCTTTATTTAAAACCGAATCAATAAATCCATAAGGAACAATAACCACACCATTAATATCTGCGACAATTAAATCACCGGTATGAACGGTTGTTTGTTCTATCTGACATGAACCGCCGGTCTCAGATATATAATAAGCGCCCTGGGTATCTGTCGGTGTTAAATTTGTGGCGATCACCGGAATAGAGAGCGCATTAAGATCTTGCCCGTCCCTGACAGCCCCGCCTAATATCACACCTTCAAATCCGAGTTTTTCGAAATAGGTACAGCTCATGCCGCCCGCTAATGCCGCGTCGCGGATACACTCTCCGCTGCCCGCGACATACACCATATTCTCTGCGTCACAGACTTCCGGCACCAGAAAATCACGCACCTGCTCCCAGGTCGATTCTGACGGTGCCAGAATACTGCTTCCTTTACGGACAATTTTCCATTGAACGGTATAAGCTTGTGCCGCCAGGTAATAATCACGGCGATTAAATGATGTTAGTTTGTAACTTAATACACTGCCGGTTTTAAACCCATCCATAATATCAACAAGGGTGGACGTGCTTATTTTAAGTTCTCTGATCGTATTTAATTTAGCAATATCAATTTTTTGCATTTCTTACCTCCGAAACAAAGTCTACTCATTCAGACGGAGGTTGTAATTGTTATTAATTATCACGACATACTTAAAACTTAATTAATTCAGCAATAAATAAACAAAAGTGTTTTAATTAAAAAAACCTCCTTGCGGAGGTTTTTAATATAAAAATATTTTCCTAATATATAATTATCTATGCAACTCATGCCGCGCATGGGCTGTTTGTAACTGTTCGTGGATAAGCTCAGAGAGTTCCTGTAATGACAGCGTTTTCCCCTCCCAGAGCCGGACACCTCCCATCATGATCAGCAACTTCTGTTTTTTCGCATCAAATTTAAAGAAGCGGTTTTTCCCCGCCATAACCGGTGCCGGTGCGCTATCAGCCACATGCAGTGTGACCGTCACCATTCCTGATGTTTCACTGAGGTCATAGTCCACGATGTAGTGCAACGGATAGGCTTGTGCCAGATTATCACTGACCAGTTGCCCGTGACGAAAGGAAAACAGCGGTACTTTGCCCCGGTTGCGGTACATAAAAGCCACGCCCCAGAACAATAATAAAAATCCGCCGCCATAAACCGCAGCGGAATCAAGCAGGTTGCTGATCCCCATTTTCGCAGCTGCAATCCCCATTCCTGCTGCGGTAAGCGCCCCGAGAATAAACATTGTCCGGAAGGTTTTACGCCGCTCGCCAATCACGACTTCATCAGCAGCCGTTGATTCATTCAGCAGCGTTTCCAGAACTTCAGTGCGCTGCACATTATAGTCCGTTGCCTCATTCGACAGCGAGGCGGTCAGCATCATGGAAATAGCTTTGGCATCCGTAAAGAGATCAGAAATATTCTCATAATCCTGCGCCTGCACTTCTCGGGAGGCTGCCGCCAGCAGTTCAGTATCAATCTCCTGAGACAGGGCTTCAATCCTGGCTCGGGTCTGCGGGTGAGTATCACTCGGGTGAGTCGTTGCGTCATCCAGAAAGGCCTCAGCCGCCGGAACGCCGCGCTCACGCAGGCGGTTCATTACAACCGGCAGCAGATCATCAGTCTGTAATGTGCCGTCATATAACTCAGCCAGTGTTTCATAAATAACCTCACTGACCGCCGAAATACGCAGCAATGAGCCGGATACCGCCGCAGGGGAACTGACAGCAGCCCCTGCTTTGTCTGCTTCCAGCTCACGGATACGGCTCCAGTGGCTGACCGCAAAATCAAATTGCTCCAGGAAAAAGAGCCCCAGATACACTGACGGGCTCATAATCACCTGACTGTATACATCCTGTACCTCATCAGCCACCAGAGAAATACTCTGGCTCATTCCCGCGTAAATCGGCGCAAAGTTCAGGCTGTATGTGGTGTCTTCCCCGGTGAAATGCCCCAGTTCATGACCAATGACCGCCGTTGCTTCTTCCCGGTTAAGCAGCGCGGAATAGAGCAGCGGAAAATACAGGGTTTTGCCTTCAATCTGCTGCGTCTCATTCAGGCAGATAGCATGTGATGTCACATAAAAGCACTCAGTCATACCCACAATGATATGATCCGGAGACGCCGTACCGACCTTCCCGGCGGTTTCATCCACCCACTGCCAGAGACCCGGAGCTTCATCACGACTAACGGCATGCCCGATAACAGAAGACGGCTCACTGCGGAACATGGCAAAGCTTTTACGCAGCTTGAACAGCCCTTTGATAATGTAACTTGCGATAAGCAGAATACTGATCAGGATAAAGATCATCATCTTCACCCCGCCGCCGTTCATCTCAAAATTACCGGCAAACCACATGCCTTCATAAACTAAAGCACAAAGAATACTCAGACCGACCAGCGTCATCTGCCCGGTCAGAATAAACGGTAACTGTTTGCGACAACGGGCGAAGACAATCAGTAATTCATCGCGGGAGCGCCTGGCCCGGCGTCCGCTGCTTATACACAAATAAATCGCCATACCACCGAATATCAGAGAGAGAATACCCGTTATCATGGTTGCTTTACTGACGCCGACACGCGCCACTATCAGCATAATTTCGCTGCTGTATTTATTCAGCTCGCGGTTAATCATTCCTAATTGTTCACCGGCAGACGCCGTTTCGCCGTCCTCATAGGTTATTTGTGTATCCGGATCATCGGCAATCAGACGTTGCAGATCTTCTTTCTCTTCCAGTACATACTGATATGCCTGATATTCCTCACTCATCCGCCAATATTGGAATGCACCGTACGCCGTGAGCACCAGAGGTAATAACAACAACCAGCTTAATAATTTATTTTTCATGTTACTCTCGTTTACGTTATATCCTGTCATGGAACAAACATTAATTATGGGATGATTCTTATCGTCTTTTACATTATATCTTCAGCTACCGATAATATTTCCCGGAGATGAATAAAACAGCAGAAAAAACCACTTAACAACCATCAATACGCAGATATTACAATTAATTTGTATTCAACCAGACCTGTTTTGACACCAGAAAAATAACGCGATTAATAAGTAAAATATATAATGTGTTGATATATTTTTTTGATGATATTCAGCGCGGTATTCTACAGGAAAAAAACAAAAGTCAGAAATGGAAAACATATAATCTATATTAATAAGAATAGCTTTTTATTCTGTTGCCGGATATATAAATCGGCGACATTTTGTTTTAATCATTTTAAATATAAAAAAGCCTGCATATTGCAGGCTTCTCCAATTTTTATTCTTTTTTATTCGTTTTCACTGCTCATTTCAGCAGCAGAGGTTTCCACCGGTGTTTCCGGTATGGATTCTGCCGGCATTTCCCGGATGGCTTCCGGCTCAGGTGCGACTGGTTTTACCCGATCACCGGCAATATAGCTCACCTGATTGTTACGGGTTAGCCAAAGCGACAGCGCTTTCAGTGAATCAGGTGTGAATTCGTCACACCGGGCCGTGATTTCAGCCGGTGTCAGCCAGATAACCTGAGCGACTTCACACTCCTGCAAAGCAAACGGCCCGTGAGTCACACAACTGAATAATCCGCCCCAGACGCGGCAAACAGGCTCTTCATAATAAAACACACCGTGCTCTGCAAACGGAACACCGGCAATGCCCAGTTCCTCTTCTGCTTCGCGGCGGGCTGAATCCAGCATATTTTCGCCTTGCTGAACCACGCCGCCTGCGGTGGCATCCAGCAATCCGGGATAAAAATCTTTACTCTGCGTCCGGCGCTGAACCAGAATGTTGCCCATGCCATCATGCACAACAATGTAGGTTGCCCGGTGACGCAGATTTTCTGCCCGCATCTGATCGCGGGTTGACTGGCCGATGACATCATTATTTTCATCAACCACATCCACCCACTCAATATCGCTATTACCGACTTGTCCCATCCCCTAACCTTATCTTTTTTATCAGCAATATGTGATTGTCACAGCCGCTGCTTCTGTTTTATCAGTGATATGCCCTGACTGATGTATTATCTGTATTATCCGCGCTCATCTTATACCCTTATTCATTCAAACTGCAGGTTCGTTGGCTGCATCCTGAATGACATTGGGTTTATACTGCTTTTGTATACTAAACTGGTAATGATAGTGTGCCATTATGGTCATTGCAGCAGTATATCAAGAATTGATAGCGGTTCTATGATTGATTTGAGCGCAAACGTAATCCCGGAGTCTTATACCCTTATTCCTCCCCGATCACATATCCCGCCCGCAATTGCTGCTATAGTCAGAGAAGACCCGGGCATAAGGAGTGACTATGCGTATCCTGATAACAGGTGGTACAGGACTTATAGGTACACCGCTGGTACAGGCGCTTATCGCCCGTAAACATCACGTGGTGGTGCTCAGCCGTTCGCCACAAAAAGTCTATTCCCGCTTTTGTTCTGCTGCACAGCACCTCAACTCTCTTGCCGGATTAACGCATCTTAATGATATTGATGCTGTTATTAATCTTGCCGGTGAACCTATAGCGGACAAACGCTGGAGCAAAGAACAGAAAGAACGGCTGTGCGAGAGTCGCTGGAAGATAACAGAACAGCTCACCACACTGATTAATGCCAGTGATACGCCGCCGTCTGTATTTCTTTCCGGCTCTGCTGTTGGCTGGTACGGCGATCAGGGGCAGGCGGTTGTGACGGAAGCAGAGGAGCCGCATCCGGAATTTACCCATACACTCTGCGCCCGCTGGGAATCCCTCGCGCTCTGGGCGCAAAGTGATAAAACCCGGGTTTGTCTGATACGTACCGGTATTGTTCTCTCTCCCGAAGGCGGTGCGCTGGCAAAAATGCTGCCGTTATACCGTGCCGGGCTGGGCGGGCCTGTGGGTAACGGGCGTCAGTATATGCCGTGGATCCACATCCGTGATATGGTCAGTGCCATCCTGTTTCTGCTGGATAATGATGCCATGAACGGCACCTTTAATATGACCGCGCCTTATCCGTGCCACAATGAACAATTTTCCGCTGTACTGGCGCAGGTTCTTCACCGTCCGCACCTGCTGCGGGTACCTGCGTTTGTGATTAAAGCGTTACTGGGCGAAGCCGCCGTATTGGTTCTGGGCGGACAAAATGCCCTGCCTGAGCGGCTGGAAACGGCAGGATTTACCTGTCAGTTTATTAATCTTGAAGATGCGTTACGGGACTTACTGGAAAGCCCGGCTGACGACTGCCAGCCGGGGTAACCTGACGATTTATAGTGTGCCGCGCGGGGTTTTTGCCCCGCTCCAGCGGGTGAATAAGTCCTGTGGCAAGTCAATATCAAACTGATCGAGCACGCGGTTGACGGTTTGGTCGATAATATCCTGAACCGTCTGTGGCTGGTGATAAAACGCCGGCATCGGCGGCATAATGACCGCGCCCATTTCAGCCGCCTGCGTCATCAGCCGCAGATGCCCGAGATGCAGCGGCGTCTCCCGTACACACAGTACCAGCTTGCGCCCCTCTTTGAGCACCACATCCGCCGCACGGGTCACCAGGGTGTCCGTATAACTGTGCACAATGCCTGATAAGGTTTTCACCGAGCACGGCAAAATCACCATACCTTTGGTTCTGACCGAGCCGGATGAGATACTTGCGGCAATATCACGCTCATCGTGAACGACATCAGCCAGCGCCTGTACATCACGCAGGCTGTATGTGGTTTCCAGCGCCAGTGTCTGCCGCGCCGCCTGACTGATAATCAGGTGTGTTTCAATATCCGGCACATCTTGCAGGATCTGCAATAAACGCACGCCATAGACAGCACCACTTGCGCCAGTCAGTCCCACAATCAGTTTTTTCATCACATCACCCGCCAAAAAAGAGATTAACCCTCATTATATATCTCAAGGTTCTCAATGTCGGTATGATCACGCAACTTTAATTCGTCATCCTTACGCAGGTTTTCCACATAATCGAGATAATCCTGGTCTATATCTTTTGTGACATAGATACCGTCAAACACCGATGCCTCAAGGACACGGATATCCGGATTTTCTTCGCGGACCGCAGCGACAAGGTCTTCCAGATCCTGGAAAATCAGTGCGTCCGCACCAATCAGTTTTCGGATCTCTTCCGTTTCACGACCATGTGCAATTAACTCATTGGCGTTAGGCATATCGATACCGTAGACATTCGGGAAGCGCACTTCCGGTGCCGCAGAAGCAAAATAGACCTTCTTCGCACCTGCTTCACGGGCCAGTTCCACAATCTGTTCTGATGTGGTGCCACGCACAATTGAGTCATCCACCAGCAGGACGTTTTTACCACGGAACTCTGTCCGGTTGGCATTAAGCTTGCGGCGCACTGATTTTTTCCGCTCCTGCTGACCCGGCATGATAAATGTCCGCCCCACATAGCGGTTTTTTACAAACCCCTGGCGGTACGGTTTTTTCAGGATATGGGCGATTTCCAGTGCGCTGTCGATGGAGGTTTCAGGGATGGGGATCACCACATCGATATCCAGGTCATCCCACTCGCGGGCGATTTTTTCCCCGAGTTTCTGCCCCATGCGCAGGCGGGCGTTATAGACCGATACTTTATCAATAACGGAATCCGGACGGGCAAAATAAACAAATTCAAACAAGCACGGCGTCAGTGACGGATTTGCCGCGCACTGGCGGGTATAGAGCTGCCCGGTTTCTGTGATATACACAGCTTCACCTGGCGCCACATCCCGCAGGAATTCAAAACCGAGGGTATCAAGCGCGACACTTTCAGAAGCAACCATGTACTCTTCACGCCCGTCGCTCAGCGCGCGTTTTCCGAGTACCAGCGGACGTATTCCGTTAGGGTCACGGAAAGCCAGAAGTCCGTGCCCGATAATCAGCGCAACACAGGCGTAAGCGCCACGGATTTTGCTGTGCATGGCACCAACAGCGGCAAAAATATTATCCGGCTCTAACGGATGTCCGTCAAAGCGATCCAGTTCATACGCCAGTACATTGAGCAGGATTTCAGAGTCTGAGGTGGTATTCACATGACGGCGGGCTGTTTCAAATAACTGACGTTTCAGCGTGTGTGCGTTAGTCAGATTCCCGTTATGCGCCAGGGTGATGCCGAAAGGCGAGTTTACATAGAAAGGCTGTGCTTCTGATGCACTGGAGCTGCCGGCTGTCGGGTAGCGGACATGCCCTATCCCGAGTGTTCCCTGCAAACGCAGCATGTGGCGGGTTTCAAAAACATCTTTCACCAGTCCGTTGGCTTTACGGAGCCGGAAACCATTGTTACTGTCAATGGTTGCGATACCGGCTGCGTCCTGACCCCGGTGCTGTAACACCGTGAGCGCATCATAGATTGATTGATTGACCTGTGTAAAACCAACGATCCCAACAATACCACACATGTAGTTTTTCCTCATCAGCCGGGCGGAGAAGGAAAGTTCTCCGGCAGGAAACTGGACGCATTCTGAAGGTAGTCAAAGAACCACCTGATAACATGACTGAATTGGGGAATGAGTTGTGACTGCTGCCAGTCGCTGCTCTGACTCATCTGCGTGAAGCTGTCGAGGAAGAATAATATTGCCGCCACGATCAGCACCCCGCGCAGAGCACCAAAACAGACCCCGAGAACACGATCTGTGCCTGATAAGCCTGTCGTGCGGACCAGTGAACCAATAACATGGTTAATCACCGAGCCGACAATAAGTGTCGCGACAAACAAGATAGCAATCGCGATACCGTTGCGGACTAACGGATCATCAAAACGCGTGAAATAGTCCGCCAGCAACGGGAAAAACTCGCTGGCCACATAAAACGCGCAGACCCAGGTCACTAACGATAAGGCTTCACGAACGAAACCACGAACCAGGCTGACTAATGCCGAGAATGCAATAACTGCAATAATTGCGTAATCAATCCAAACCATATCACTATCCAAATTGATGGCCCGGCATCAGTGACGGGCGCATTCTAACAGAAAACGAAAACGTTTGCGTAACGGATTTTTGCACTATCAGAAAATAAATTGCGGCGAAATAAAAAATTATAATCGCCGCAAAGAGTTAACTGTTTTTATTAACGGATACCGCTAATCCATTAAATTTACTAAGGTTTATATGCCCTGACTTCACCACTGAGTTCACTGAGCTGTTTCAGCTCGCCTAATGAGGACTCTAACTGTGCTTTTGATGCCGACGGTCCGACCATAATCAGGGTAACTTTCCCGCGCGGTACAGTATACACCTGATAACCCGACAGCCGCAGTGTGGCGACAATTTCTTCCACCCGGCGGGCATTGGATAATGCACCGAGCTGAACCACCCATGCCTGTCCCTGAGGTGTTTTTTCCGGCTTAGGTTCAGGTTTTGGCTCTGGTTTTGGTTCCGGTTTTGGTTCCGGTTTTGGTTCCGGTTTTGGCTCCGGTGGTTTTTCCTGCACCACAACCGGCGGCAGAGGCTCAACGCCCGGCGGAACATTCGACGTGGTACCAGAGCTTGTCACATCAGCCGGTACACTGTCGCCGGTCTGTGCCGCTTCCGTTATCATCGCACTCGACGCGCCTTCCGACGGCATTGACGGCATGGTCTGATTAATCGGATTTACCGCATCAATCTCATCCTGCTCCCCCTCTTTCGGGATAAGCGGGATGGAGGCGAACTGGTCTTCGTTATATTTCTTATCGCCATCCAGCAGTACCGGCAGGACAATCACGCCCACCGCAACCAGGATAATTGTTCCGACTAAGCGATTCTGAAATTTACTGGCCACCCGCACCTTCCTCTGATGATAAAACGTCCATAACATGCGCGACAGTATGGAATGATCCACATACCACAATGATGTCGCCGGCATCTGCATCCAGGTGCGCCTGTGCCCATGCGCTTTCCACACCGGCAAATAATTGTGCGCCGGGAATATGCTCAGCAAGCTGTTCTGCAGGTGCGCCGCGTAACTCGGTCAGCGGGGCAAAATACCAGTCTGTCACCTGCTCACTCAGCACCGTGAGGGTGCCTTTAATATCTTTGTCTCCCAGCATTCCCACCACCGCCCGGACACGTGTGTGTGCCGTGCGCGGCAATTGTGCCAGTTTTGATACCAGATATCCTGCCGCATGCGGATTATGAGCCACATCCAACACCGTCAGCGGGTGCTGTGACACAATCTGGAAGCGGCCCGGCAGTTGTGCCTGACGCAGACCGGCATCAATCGCCTCACGACTGATTGCCCGCCCGGTTTTATCTTTCACCTGACGCAGGTTGTGAATAACCGCCAGTGCGGTTGCGGCATTTGCCAGCGGGACATTCGGCAACGGCAGATTTGTCAGGGTTTCATCCTCACACTGCCATGTCCAGTGGTCGCCCTGCTCTATATATGACCAGTCATCCGCACGGCAGAACATTGACGTTTCCAGCTTGTTTGCCACATCGGCAATAGTGTACGGTGCATCGGGCTCGCCAATCACCGCCACACAGTGCGGACGGAAAATACCGGCTTTTTCACGGGCGATATGCTCGCGGTCAGCACCCAGCCAGTCGGTATGATCCAGCGCGATACTGGTGATCGCGGTAATATGCGAATCCACAATATTAGTGGCATCCAGACGCCCGCCAAGGCCGACTTCGAGGATAACCACATCAAGATTGGCTTCGCGGAATAACTGCAATGCTGCCAGCGTGCCCGCTTCAAAATAGGTCAGTGTGATATCACCGCGCTGTGCGTCAATATCAGCGAAAACACGGCAGAAATCAGCTTCAGAAGGGTTTTCCCCCTGAATACGGACGCGTTCAGTGTAATTGATCAGATGCGGAGAACTGTACACCCCGACCCGCAACCCGGCCGCGAGAAAGATGGATTCAAGCGTGTGGCAGGTGGTGCCTTTGCCGTTGGTTCCGGAGACGGTAATGACTTTCGGGGCGGGATAACGCAGATTCATGATATCTGCCACCGCACCGACGCGTTCCAGTCCCATATCAATAACCTGCGAATGCAGGTCACCCAGATAAGAAAGCCACGTCAGCAATGATGACGCGGCCGTCAGTTTCTCTTGCTTATCAGACATCGCGTTTTTTGACATCTCGTTTTTTAACGTCAGCTGTTGTTTCAGAAAATAAAGCGGTATCAGGTTCGTCTGCGATCAGGATCTCAATTTCACCCTCTTCACAGGGGAACTGATAGTTTGTTAGTTTTGACAAAATTTCAGCAATGGTATCGCGCATGTCAGGACGGCGGACAATCATATCAATCGCGCCTTTTTCCAGCAGAAATTCGCTGCGCTGGAATCCCGGTGGTAATTTCTCACGCACAGTCTGCTCAATAACACGCGGACCGGCAAAGCCAATCAGGGCTTTCGGTTCACCGATATTGATATCACCCAGCATCGCCAGGCTGGCAGAAACACCGCCCATAGTCGGGTCTGTCAGCACAGAGATATACGCAAGTCCGCGTTCCTGTAATTTCGCCAGTGCCGCACTGGTTTTCGCCATCTGCATCAGCGACATCAGTGCTTCCTGCATACGGGCACCGCCGCTCGCGGAGAAACATACCAGCGGACAGTTATCTTCCAGCGCCTGTTCAACTGCACGAACAAAACGCGCACCGACAACAGAAGACATAGAGCCGCCGATAAACGCAAACTCAAATGCAGCCGCCACGATCGGCATGGTTTTCAGTGTCCCTTTCATCACAATCAGCGCTTCTTTTTCGCCGGTGGTTTTTTGCGCGGACACTAAACGATCTTTATATTTTTTGGAATCACGGAATTTCAGAATATCTTTCGGTTCAAGATCCGTTCCGAGCTCCGTTGTGCTGCCTTCATCCAGGAACGTTTCCAGGCGATTGCGTGCCGAAATCCGCATGTGATGGTCACACTTAGGGCACACCCCGAGATTGCGCTCTACTTCCTGCCGGTAGAGCACCTGACCACAACTGTCACATTTAGTCCAGACACCTTCAGGAATGCTTGCCTTACGGTTCTGGTTAATTGGGGTCTTATTCAGAATTTTTTCAATCCAGCTCATTAATGACCTTTCCGTCTGAAATCTGGCTCAGCCAGTGTAATTATTGTTTGCCATTAAACCACATTGCTTACGCACTGTGGATAAAAAAGTGCGCAGACCACTCAGGCATCATCACGTTTCTGTGCTTTTTTCGCCGCCCGGCGGTGACGCCAGACCTCGATGATACCGGGTAATATGGAGATAAAAATAATCGCCACGATGAGTAATTTCAAGTTCTTCTGCACAATTTCGGTTTCCCCGAAGATATAACCGGCATATGCAAATAAAACAACCCACACCACCGCACCAATCACATTAAACATGGCGAAATGGCGATATGACATTTTACTCATTCCTGCAACAAACGGGGCAAATGTCCGCACGATCGGTACAAATCGCGCAAGAACGATAGCCTTACCGCCATGCGTCTCAAAGAAAGCATGGGTTTTGTTCAGGTAACTGCGGCGGAAAATTTTCGAGTCCGGATTGCGGAACAACCGTTCACCGAAAAAGTGCCCGATGGTGTAATTTACGGCATCACCAATAATAGCCGCGGTGATCATCAGCAGTACCATGATATGGATATTGAGGTCGTTTGACGGCAGTGCCGCCAGTGTTCCCGCCACAAATAACAGCGAATCCCCCGGCAGAAACGGCGTGACCACAAGACCGGTTTCACAGAACAGAATAAGGAATAAAATAGCATAGACCCAGATCCCGTACTGCGCCACCAGCTCCTGCATATGCAAATCAATATGCAGAATAAAATCAATTAAGAACTTTGCAATATCCACAATGTGGTTAAAAAATTCCATCATTTTCCCCGTTCGTTATCACCCGGTGATACAAACCTAAAATTAATCAGCTAAAAACAGCGGTCCCATAACCGGTGACGGCAATGCAAATTCCGCAGGATAGTCAACACGGACCAGATACAACCCGTTCGCCGGCGCTGTTGCCGGGGCTTTGGCGCGATCTTTGAGCGCCAGCAGTTCTGATACCCGGGTAATTTCCTGATTGCCCCGGCCGATCTCCAGCAGGGTGCCGACAATATTGCGCACCATGTGATGCAAAAACGCATTTGCTTTAATATCCACAATCACATACTGCCCCACCCGGAAGACATTCGCATGGATCATCTTACGCCACGGACTTTTTGACTGGCACTGCACTGCGCGGAAGGAAGTGAAATCATGCTCCCCCAGCAGGCTCTGTGCCGCCGCATGCATCCGGGTTTCATCCAGCGGATAATGAATGTGTGTAATGCCGTTCCCGAGGACAGCCGGACGACAACGGTGATTAAATATAATATACCGGTAGCGCCGCGCCGTTGCACTGAAACGGGCATGAAAGTTCTCCGGTACAGTTTTTACCCAGCGCACCGCAATGTCTGACGGCAAATGGGTATTAACACCCATTGTCCAGGCGGCATCTTTACGCACAGATGCAGTATGAAAATGCACCACCTGACCGGTGGAATGCACCGCGGTATCCGTCCTGCCCGCACAAATTACGGCGATCGGTTCATTTGCTATCTTTGATATTGCCTGCTCCAGCCGCGCCTGGACGCTTACCACGTCTAATTGCCGCTGCCAGCCGAAATACCGGCTGCCGTCATATTCAATGCCCAGCGCAATGGTCATTTTTACCGCGTCCGGCGGTGAAATTGCGTCAGTCATCAGTAAAACTGCTCCTGCGTCAGACATTCGGCAATTTCAATTGCCATCAGTGCGCCGCCGAACTGCACGTTATCCGCAACAGACCAGAAATGCAGGATCTCAGGGATACCGTAATCATTACGCAGGCAACCTATATTCAGGAAATGATTACCGGAAGCATCAGTTACCTGAGTAGGATAATCCTGCTCATCCGATAACTGAATATCTCCCGCGCGCTCCAGTTCATCCCGCGCTTCATCACTGCCGAGCGGGCGCAATGTTTCCAGCTGAACCACCTGCCCGTTGCCGTAGAACACCGGCGACTGCACACAAGTCACACTGATTGGCAGCCCTGCATCCTGTAATACTTTGCGGGTTTCTTCCACAATGCGGCGTTCTTCTGCCACACTGCCCTGTTCATCTGTCAGTAACGGCAGCATATTAAATGCAAGCTGTTTGCCGAAACGTCCGCCTTCCGGCGGAATACCGTTAAGTAATTTCGCGCTTTCCCCTGCCAGTTCCTGCACCGCTCTTTTACCAAAGCGGGAAACAGATAATAAGTTAGTCAGATTAATGCGCGACAACCCGGCGCTCTCCACCAGCGGGCGGATAGCGGTGAGCAACTGACTGACACTGCTGTCTGCCAGCGCAATCAGATTGCGGTTGCGGTATTCGCTTAATGCCTGCGGGTTCACCGACGGCACCACTAACGGTACATCCGGCTCCAGCGCAAACAGACCGCTGCTGTCTATCACAATACAGCCATTTTCAGTTGCAGCTTCATAATATGCGGTGGTTGCATCCTGTCCCGCCACAAAGAACGCCAGTTGCACCTGTGACCAGTCAAAATCACGGGCATCGGTCACCAGATAACTTTTGCTGTTCATGCGGACAGTTTCGCCCGCACTGCGCTCACCGGCTAATAAGAAAAGCTCACCGACCGGAAATTCACGCTCTTCCAGCAGAGTAACAAGGGCGCTGCCGACAGCACCGGTCGCACCTAATACAGCAATATTCCAGCCTTCTGACATAGTTGTCTCCAAAACAAATACTGCACAGCGAAGCCGCCGCACAGTCAAAAATTAATGGTATATATTCTTAATAATCAGTTAATTACCCGCAGTATTGCGCGGTAAAACCAAGGCCGGATAACAGTGCAGCGCTCTGTGCATCATCACAGATAACCGTCAGTGATGACCATTCGCGGCGATCCGGATAGAATTTACGCAGTTTATCAAACTCACCCTCAATGGTGGCAACGGCGCGCAGCGGTGCATCATCACGGCGTACATCATAAACCAGATGCATTAAACGTTTGAGAATACTTTGCGTTACTTTACCTGAGAGAGTTATGGAGCCGAATTCCGGCGCAGGTAACAGCTCTGTCAGTGATACGTTTTGCGGCTGCCCGATAAATTCAGACCAGGCTTCAAACACCTGAGTAGTGCCGCGCGCTTTACCTTCCAGAGTATAACCTGCAATGTGAGGCGTGCCGATATCAACCAGCGAGAGCAGTTCAGCAGACAGTGCCGGTTCCGGCTCCCAGACATCGAGGATAACACTCAGCGGTTTACCGCCTGCAAGCACTGCCAGCAGTGCGCTGTTATCCACCACCGGTCCGCGGCTGGCGTTGATCAGAATACTGTTATCTTTCATCGCGTTCAGACGGGCTTCATTCATCAGGTGCAATGTAATGTAATCACCTGATTTATTCAACGGAGTATGGAACGTGAGAATATCCGCCTGTGCCACCAGGGTGTCGATATCATAAAATTCACCGGCATCTCCGTTATCCGCACGCGGTGGGTCACATAACAGAGTTTTGACCCCGAGCACTTCCAGGCGTTTTGCCAGACGACCGCCGACATTCCCGGCGCCGACAATCCCGACAGTTTTATCCGTCAGCTGAAAACCATCACGCTCCGCCAGCAGCATCAGCGCAGAAAAAACATACTCAACTACCGCAATGGCATTGCAGCCCGGTGCGGAAGAAAAACCAATATTGTTCTGCTCCAGCCAGGCTTTATCCACATGGTCAAAACCGGCAGTCGCCGTGCCGACAAATTTTACCGGTGAGTTTTGCAGTAATTCTGCATTGACCTTTGTGATTGAGCGCACCATCAGCGCATCGGCATCATCCAGAACACCATCCGGTAACGGACGTCCGGGGACCGCTTTCACTTCTCCCATACGGGAAAAAAGGGCGTCGGCGTAAGGCATATTTTCATCTGTAACGATTTTCACGGGCTTCACCTTTATACTGTCGGCGGCCGGCGAAACGTGTTCAGCACGGCGGCACAACCGAAATTAAAACGGATGGCCGCTATTTTGCCACTTCTGCGTGATAAAACCTACGCCCCGCGCACTGATTGTTGCTAAAGAGAGCAATTAATCCTGCAACGTCCGCTGCTGGCGAAAACGTTCCGGTGTAACCCCGGCTAATTGAGAAAACATCGCAATAAAAGCCGAAGAAGAACTGTAACCGACATCCAGCGCCACATTCTGCACACTCCGCCCCTCCTGCAATAATGCCACTGCCCGCAAAAAACGCAGGCGCTGACGCCATTCACTGAATGACATTCCCAGTTTCTTCTGACAGCGCCGTGACAAGGTACGCTCAGAGGTAAAGCAGCGTACCGCCCATTGCGCCAGAGAGGCGTTATCCGCAGGATCCTTCTCCAGCGCGCTGAGAACCGGCGCAAGCAGCTTATCATCCGTACCCGGCAGATAGGTCGGCTGACAACGGGAAATCATCAGTTGATCCGTCAGTACCTGTGCCAGACGCTTGTCTGCATCGGTTTGCGGTTCACGGATTGTCCGTCTGAAAAAATCCTGCATCACTGCACTGAATACCGGCGTCATTTCTATCACGCATGCAGTATCCGGCAGTACCGGCGCCCATTGCGGAGAGATATCAATAATTTTGAAAGAGACACAGGCTTTGTTATAACTGGCATGCTCAGTGCCCTGCGGTATCCAGATACAAAACCCCGCCGGAGCCAGATAGCGCTGTCCTGCGACAATCATATCCATCACGCCGCTGGCAACATACAGTAGTTGCCCGAAGGCGTGCCGGTGAATTGCAAACTCAGTTTCTGAATAGAATTGTTCGTGACGGCAGATTAATGTTACCGGGTCTTTCAGTCCCAGTGATGCTATATCTGACTTCTTAGTCATCTTGTCAGATCCTCTCTATAAATTGGCGGGATATCGTTATATATAATAATTAAGACATATTACACTAGCGCACCTGCCTGATAAATAAAATGAGTTCACTGATGAAAAACCTGCTTTTCCCCCTGGGGGCTGTATTAATCTGGTCAATAAATTCGGTTGTGAGTAAACTTGCAGCCGGAGCCATTGATCCCGGAGCCATCTCCTTTTACCGCTGGGCACTGGCGCTGATTTTACTGACACCGTTTCTTCTCCTGCCCGTCTGGCGACAGCGTGCTGTGATAAAACAGCATGTATGGAAACTGTTTATTCTTGGTCTGCTGGGTATGGGGTTTTATCAGAGCCTCGCCTACTATGCCGCGTATACGGTCAGCGCCACATTTATGGGAATTATCAACTCACTAATCCCCCTGCTGACCGTTATTTTGAGTATCCCTGTGCTGCGCATTGCGCCGACTATCGGCATCGCACTCGGAACCATTTTATCGCTGAGCGGGCTAACCTGGCTTGTCAGCAAGGGAAATCCGGCAGAGCTGCTGACTCATGGTCTGGGCCGGGGGGAACTGCTGATGTTTGTGGCAGGGCTCGCGTATGCCCTCTATGGTGTACTGGCAAAACGCTGGTCTGTTCCGTTGCCTGGTATTCACTCAATTTATATGCAGATTGTGTTTGGTGTGATCCTGCTTATCCCGGTTTTCCTGAGTGCGGATAATGTGGCACTGACTGCTGACAATATCGGATTGGTTCTTTATGCAGGGATTGCTGCCTCCATTTTTGCACCGCTTCTGTGGATCCTCGGTGTGACCCGGTTAGGGGCAAATGCAGCATCCATATTTATGAATCTGGCACCGATATTGACGGCAATTATCGCAGCCGTCTTCCTGAAAGAGGAACTGCACAGTTATCATATTATCGGCGGCGGCGTGGTACTGATTGGCGTGATCCTCGCCCAGCGCCTGCGCACACCACTGACGCAGGTTTTGCGCCGAAAAACTAAAAAAACAACCTCTGTAAATACCCCTCTGTAAGCACAAGCGCGTCTGCCCGGGACGCGCCTGCTTTGCATTTTTACGTTTTGATCACAAAGTGATAAACCAAAAACAATATTGATTCCCGTTCTCATTTACCATTGTGCTAACATACCCGTCAATCAGGAGCACAGGATCATATTTAATGACTAAAAAATATTATATTCAAAATATGTGTTGGGAATGGGTTATTAGTTTTTGACTTTTATATCTATCATGGGGCGATGAGTTTAAATATAAAACGACTCTTTTAGTTATTATTTCCACTGGTTTCATATTGTATCCATTTGCTAAATGGTGTGTTGAATGCTTTTTTTTTAAAATTCACTACAAGAAAGTTTTGGAATAATGGTTTTTTTATAGATACTCCCGGGAAAATGGGATTACTTGCAATATACAGTTGCAGTACTTTTTTATTATCTATTCCAATTACAATTATTTTTATTTTGACCCGTATTATAAAAAGGCTGCTAATAAAATAGGCATACCCGGCCCTGTAAATCAGATCCCCAAAAATTGGTTGGCTTTTTCTACAAATTCATCATCAATGACGAAACCAATACCTGCCATGATTAAACCATACATTATCCCCGACCCATCCGGTAACGACACGGTGTGGTGTTTTCATATCGGTAAGCCATAACCTATTCCTTTTATCCAAATAAACAGCGGACAAAAAACTAGCTTTTGCCCGGGTTTTGCACTGTAATCCCGGAGAATTTTGTGATCAAAACTAAAATTGAGCAGGTGTGTATCACATTGGATAAGGCATAAAGACAGATTTGGTTGGTGTTATTGCCGCAGCGGCGGCGAAATATAATAAAACAAGGGGAATTGACGGAAAAACCGCCGGAAAGGCGGTTATATACCCTCATTCATTCAAACTGCAGGTTCGTTGCCTGCATCTTGAATGACGTTGGGTATAGTAATAAAAGTAAGAACCGGCGGTCAGGAAGGTTTCAGAACCGCACAGATATTACCGTTCAGCGAAGTCCGCGCGAATGGGTTTTGGCTGACCAGCTGTAGGTTTCATCCCCGCCGCCCGGTTTAATTTTTTCTTTACGTTTTTGTGCTCTGACTTTAGTGGCTGCAGCTTCAACCTCTTTTGAGATCTCAGTGATAATCTGATCTTTAACTTTATTCAGCTCCCCGTTGGTCAACGGGCGCCCCAGCATTTTTTGTTCCTGACCCAACCGGGTTTTCACCCGCATTTGTTGTGCGTCAGTCATTTCTCCGAGCGTCAGTTTTTTCATTCAGAACCTCTGTAGCAGCGTGATAACAATCTATACCCTGACAGAGTTTACCCCAAAAGAAAATGCCCCGGTGAATAAACCGGGGCATTTTTTAATTATCCGGGGATAAATCAGCCCTGATATTTACGCATGACTAAGGTTGCGTTTGTTCCGCCGAAACCAAAACTGTTCGACATAACCGTCGTCAGCTTGCGCTCAGTCGGTTTGGTGATGATATCCATCCCCACCGCTTTCTCATCAAGGTTTTCCACGTTAATGCTCGGTGCGATAAAACCATGCTCCAGCATCAGCAGGCTGTAAATCGCTTCATGAACACCCGCAGCCCCCAGAGAGTGACCGGTCATCGCTTTGGTCGCTGACAGTGCAGGGGTATGATCACCGAACACTTCATGAATCGCTTCCAGCTCTTTGGTATCACCCACCGGTGTTGATGTGCCGTGTGTATTGATGTAGTCAATCGGTGCATCCAGACCCTGCATTGCCATCTGCATACAACGGGCCGCGCCTTCACCTGATGGAGCAACCATATCCGCGCCATCCGATGTTGCACCGTAACCGACAACCTCACCATAAATGTGCGCGCCGCGTGCCAGAGCGTGTTCCAGCTCTTCCACCACGACCATACCACCACCACCGGCGATAACGAAACCATCACGATCCTGATCGTAAGTACGGGATGCTTTTTCCGGCGTTTCGTTATATTTGGTTGACAGTGCGCCCATTGCGTCAAATTCGCAGCTCATTTCCCAGCACAGTTCTTCACCACCGCCGGCAAACACCACATCCTGTTTACCCAGTTGGATAAGCTCTACCGCGTGACCAATACAGTGCGCTGAGGTTGAACAGGCGGAACTGATAGAGTAGTTAACACCTTTAACTTTAAACGGTGTTGCCAGGTTTGCAGACACACCGGATGCCATAGCACGCGGCACCATATAAGGTCCGACACCACGCAGCCCTTTGGCGCGCATACCGTCAGAACCGGCAACCTGATTACGCGGAGAACCGCCGCCTGAACCGGCAACAACCCCGGTACGGATACTGCCTACCTGCTCAGGGGTCAGACCGGAATCTGCAATAGCCTGCTCCATGGAAAGATAGGCGTAAACAGACGCATCACTCATGAAACGGGCAGGTTTACGATCAATGAGACCGGCAGTATCCAGTTTGACATTACCCCAGACATGGCTGCGCATTCCCATTTCTTTAAACTCTTCTGAGAACGTGATCCCGGAACGACCTTCTCTCAAAGAAGCCAGTACTTCTTCCTGGTTATTACCAATACTTGAAATAATCCCCAGACCAGTGATTACTGCACGCTTCATTCATTACCTCTGTCATTTATGTATTACGGGATTTTAGCGATACTTTAGCTTACACCTGTACGCTGAACAAGTCCGATCAGATGTTTTTTCGCATCTTTACATACTGAACCTGCCCCGTGTCACATCCGGCATAGCGACCCCGCGTAAAGCAGAGTAAAATCAGGGAAAATGAACAAAAAATACAGGCTGGAATGTGAAGAAAAACGTAATTGAAACGGCTCATTTAACCCTGAATGAACAGGGTACACCTGTTTCGCAACATTTTGATGACGTCTATTTTTCAAACGAGGGCGAACAGGCGGAAACCCGTTATGTGTTCCTCAGCGGCAACGATTTTCCTGCACGGTTCAGCCGGATTACCACACAAACCTGTACTGTGGCAGAAACCGGATTCGGTACCGGGCTGAATTTTCTGACCCTCTGCCGGAGCTTTCGTCATTTCCGTAACACACACCCGGACAGCCCGCTGCAGCGGTTGCACTTTATCAGTTTTGAAAAATACCCGCTGACGCCTGACGATTTACAGACCGCACATGAGCGCTGGCCGGAATTCGCAGATTTCTCCTTACAACTGTACGCTCAGTGGCCGCACGCCGTTCCCGGTTGCCACCGGATTTTCTTAGATAACGGTGAAATTACGCTTGATTTATGGCTGGGCGATATCAACACACTCCTGCCGTCTCTCACCCACGCGCTGGATAACAAAATCGATGCCTGGTTTCTGGACGGCTTTGCACCATCAAAAAATCCCGATATGTGGCAGCAGGCACTGTTTGAGCTGATCGCCCGGTTCACCCGCCCGGGCGGAACATTTGCCACCTTTACCGCCGCAGGTTTTGTTCGCCGGGGTTTACAACAGGCCGGGTTTGATGTGGAGCGCCGGACAGGCTTCGCACACAAACGCGAATGTCTTGCCGGTATCAATACCCGCGCACCCGCAGTCTCTCTCACCCCCTGGCATGATCGCCACCCCGCAGCCGCCCGCGGGTGCATTGCAGTTATCGGCGGCGGAATAGCCGGTGTACTCAGCGCCCTTGCCCTGCTGCAAAGAGGTGCAGATGTTTCGTTATATTGTGCTGATGACTCATTAGCCACCAATGCATCAGGTAACCGGCAGGGCGCGCTTTATCCTCTGCTGACAGGTCTGGACGATCCTCTTGAGCGTTTTTTCACTGTCGCCTTTACGTTTGCACGGCGCACCTATGATTCGCTGTCTGCTCAGGGTGTGAAATACAGCCATGACTGGTGCGGCGTTATCCAACTGATGTATAACGAAAAAAACAGTAAAAAAATTAATGCCATTGCGGCTGTTCCCCGCCCTGAAACGCTGTTTAAACAATTGTCTCGTCAACAACTCAGTGAGCTTGCAGGTCAGGATGTTAATTTTGGTGGCTTATATTATCCCGCCGGTGGCTGGCTCTGCCCGCATGAATTAGTCCGCAGCGCTGCGGCTCTCGCACAAAAAAAAGGTTTGCATCTGTATCTGAACCACAATGCAGAGCATCTGGAGCAGATCGCACAGGGCTGGCAAATCCGTTTTGCCGATAACAGCACCGCACAGGCAGATGTGGTTGTGCTGGCAAATGGTCACCACATCATACAATATCCGCAGACCGCTGCACTACCTGTAACACCGGTGCGTGGTCAGGTGAGCCATGTGCCGACCGTTCCTGAAATGACCAAACTGAAAGCCGTGCTGTGTTATGAAGGTTATCTGACCCCGGTGAACCCGGCAGACGGGCAGCACTGTCTCGGTGCCAGTCACCGGCGTAATGACATCACAACCGCATACAGTGAAGAAGAACAGTTCGCCAACAAAGAGCGTCTGATCAATTCCCTGCCGGATGTGAGCTGGTCTCATGAGGTGGATGTCAGCGGAAAAGAGGCACACACAGGTATCCGCTGTACAGTGCGCGATCATCTTCCTGTTGTCGGTAACGTGCCGGACTTTGCACAACTCGTGGTGCAATATGCAAAACTCGAAAGGATGAAACACAAGCCGGATTCAGTCAGCAGCGCTGCGGATATCCCGCAATTATTTATCATCGGTGCGCTCGGTTCGCGGGGATTATGTACCGCGCCGCTGGCGGCAGAATTGCTCGCGGCACAGATTTTTGATGAAGCCCTGCCGCTGGATGATGAAACACTGGCAGAATTGCACCCGAACCGCTTTCATATCCGTAAATTGCTCAAAGGTGCACTGTAACAGAAGAACAGATTCTGAGTTGATGACCGGGAGGGCAATGCAAATATCTGTTTTTTTGGTTATCATCACAGTATTGATTATTTTTTCTGCTGAAAAAATCGGTTTTCAGTGCTGTAACAGGTTGATCACCGCCACAAATAATACCCGTTTTGTGTTCTTCACCACAAAAAAAAACTCATTTCCCGGGCAATCCGCACATCCTTTTGCTCAATGATCAATTTACATAAAACTTAATATTCCCTTACGCTTCATCCGGAAATAATAACCGGAGAATAATATGAAGAATAAAATAGTTATTGCCTTTACATTTTCACTGCTCTGTTTCAGTTCAGCCTATGCAAAAAATAATCCTGTCCAGGAGAATATCCGCTATGACACTATTGTTGAGCAAGCATATCAGAAATTTAAAACAGAAAAAGCCGGCACTGTCGCGGATTACATTCCGGCTCTGGCAAAATACAGCCCGGATAATTACGCTATCGTTATCGCTACTGTCGACGGGAAAATTTACAGTGCGGGAGATAAAGATACGCTTTTTCCACTCGAATCCCTGTCTAAAATATTCACACTCGCCCTCGTATTAAATCAGCAGGGACCACAAACTGTACTGACTAAATTAGGAGCAAATGCCACAGGGCTGCCGTTTAATTCCGGGCTGGCAATTGAATTGCGGCCTGATCGTCCGCAAAATCCGCTGGTTAATGCAGGTGCTATCAGTGCGGTCAGTCTGATCAATGCTGAAAATCCTGATGACCGCTGGCAGCAGATTATGCAAAACATGGAAGCCTATGCCGATAATACCCTGGTTATCAATGATGAAGTCTATCGCTCAGAATCAGAAACGAATCAGCACAACCAGGCGCTGGCGCGGCTGATGCTCTCTTACGGCATATTGTATGGTGACCCGGATGTGGCGGTTGATCTCTATACCCGCCAGTGCTCTGTCGATGCCACCACCGTTGATCTTGCTAAGATGGGCGCGGTATTCGCCAATCACGGAAAATCACCATACAGCGGAAAACAGCTTCTGAGTACTGAAAATACCGGAAAAGTGCTGGCAGAAATGGCCATTGCCGGGTTATATGACGGCTCAGGTGAATGGTTATATCAGGTCGGGATACCGGCGAAAAGTGGTGTTGGTGGCGGTATTTTGGCTGTCGTTCCGGGAAAATATGCAGTTGCGGTGTATTCCCCGCCACTGGATAAAGCCGGTAACAGTGTCAGAGCACAGGCTGCTATTGGTTTTATTGCACAGGAAACCGGAGCTGATCTATATCAGTAATCCCTAACGTAAAATGGGTCATCTGCATTTCTGCCGATGACCCGTGATCGTATCTTCTTTATATTTTACTATTCGCGTAATGCGACTGTTCCGGACTATTTCCGAACTATCAGGCATTCAGAGCCATGACTTTTTCAGTCTGTTTTTCCTCTGAACGGTACAGCGAATCTAATTCCCGTTTGGCATTAAAAATAATTAAACCACTAAATAAAATCATGCCGATTGAAGGGACTGCTCTTTCAATTACACTCATTCCGTCAATTTTAAACCAGAAAGAAAATAACAGTGCCAGTAATACTACGGCAGCAACCGCTATCTTCGTGTAAATAGTCACAGCCTGTTGAGCTGTATTTTTCGGTTGTAATTCAAACATAATTTAATACCTGTTTTTGTGGGGACAGGCTCATTCTGACAGAATAAATGTTAATGACAAGTTAATATTTAATGATATTTTATCAAGATCGCGCAAAGTTGTTGACTTTTTTGCAACAAAAAAGACGGTGATCTCAGAAATACACGTATCCGGATCACAAAAAATAGGCACAAAAAAAGAGTGCAAAGCACTCTTCAAATTGATGACATCTATAGTTTATTTATTTTCTGCGATCAGAAGAAACGGTACACCATCGCGCAGCGGTCGCTGAGCTGTAACCCGTAATCTGCCTCTTTTTGTAAAATGGCTTTCAATGCAGGTAACCGGGAGACATCACACAACTCAAAACCGAGGCGTTCATAATACGGGCGGTTCCATGCAACCTCACGGAACGTGGTCAGCGTCAGTGCTGAACAACCACGCGCCAGTGCCACATTCTTCACCCGCTCAATAAGTTGCCGTCCTAACCCCTGTCCCTGATGTGCACCGGCAACAGACAGTTCATCAATATGCAACCCGGCGCCGAGATTAGATACAAGGATAAAACCGGCCGGATTATTTTCCCGGTCTGTCACCACCCAGGCATTACCGTTCATGATAAATTTACCGAATGCTGATTCAGAGTGACCTTCACTCTGCGCCATCCATTCGTAGCCCGCAACACTACTGAACAGTTGTCCGGCAGAGGACTCCGCCGCAGACATTGCCGCAACATCAGCGGGACTGGCCCGGCGGATAGTATATTTTGTTGCCTCTGTCAATATTGCACCTGTGCATTTTTCAGCAGACGCTGCCAGGTTTCAAGCACCAGTACCTGATCCGGCGGTGTCAGTTCACCGGCTTTAATCGCCTGACGGATGCTCATCTCTACTTTATCGTGCAGCGCCTCAACAGTGTGCTCCCCGCTTTTTTCCAGTTCCGCTACCGCCAGGGTCAGATGCCCCTGTAAATAACCCCCTGCAAACAACTCATCATCAGTGGCATGTTCAACCATGTCATCAATCTGAGCGAGAATACGCGTTTCATAATCCGCAAGCATGTTTATTCCTTAGAGTTCAGTCGTCCGCAACATCAGTTTGTCAGGCAAACGGATCTTCCGGCCATGGAAATTGGTCCGCAGTCAGCGGTGGCGTATTGTAAAACGATTGCAGGGCATTAATAAACCGCGCGGCTCGTGGGGGTAATAAATTCTGTGAAAAATATTCCATGACCTGCCCGTGAACAATTCGCTTGAACTTGACGCGATCAGGCTCGAAATTGCCGTCAAGATTGTCACAACTGACGTTAAACGGATAACCCGCTGCCTGACAAAACAGCCAGTCCAGTGCCTGCGGTTTTATTTCCACGACCTCAAATTCTGATTGTGTTTTTGCATCACGCCCGTCCGGACAGTACCAATATCCGAAATCCACCTGTGTTCTGCGTTCCTTGCCGGCAATGCACCAGTGGGAAATCTCATGGATCCCGCTGGCATAAAAACCGTGTGCAAACACTATTCGGTTATACGGCACGTTATTGTCAGCCGGCAGGTAGATAGGTTCTTCGTCGCCTTTAACCAGGCGGGTATTGAAATCAGCTGAAAACTCGCCGTCAAAAACGTCAATTAATTGCTGAAAATGATGTTTACTCATTGATTATATGAACCACTAAAAATTAATGAAAAAGCTGAGACAGCCACGTACTTATAGTATCGCCGTGATTGTCATAAAGCAGTTTGATGCTCATCAGAAAAGAGACAGTTACCAGCATCGGACGGATCAATTTTTGTCCGCGGCTCAATACCATACGCGCACCGAGACGTGCACCGATAAGCTGTCCACCCAGCATAATAAAGCCCAGCAGCCAGATAACATGACCACTGAAAATAAAGAATGAGAGCGAACCGACATTTGATGCAAAATTGAGGACTTTGGCGTGCGCCGTGGCTTTTGCAAGGTTAAATCCCGCCAGCGTGACATATGCCAGCGCATAAAATGACCCGGCTCCCGGACCGAACACCCCGTCATAGAAACCCAGGCCAATCCCTGCTGTGCAGCCGAAAGCCAGCGGCATCAGGCGCTGTTTCTGATCTGCTGCGCCAATTGAAGGTGTCAGCAGGAAATAGAGGCCGATAGCAATAACCAGCAGAGGCAATAACTGGCGCAGGTATTCAGGGTTCACAAACTGAACCAGCCCGGAGCCAATCACCGCACCAATCAGCGTCATGATTATCGGTATCCGCTGCCCGGAGAGATCCACTGCCTTACGACGGATAAAGTAAAAACTGGCAGAAAATGAGCCGCCGACAGCCTGAAGTTTGTTGGTCGCCAGTGCCTGTACCGGCGGAATGCCGACAGCCAGCAAAGCCGGAATGGTCAGTAACCCACCGCCCCCGGCAATTGCATCAATAAACCCGGCTATCAGTGCAACAAAAAACAGCAATACATAGATTTCAACCCCGAACTGAAACCATTCCATTTTATACCTGCCAATAAAAATCCCGGGTGAGTATCCGGGATAACAACATGTTATATCATGACCAGTCCGGTAATGGCGGGGTTACATCCGCACATTGTCCGCGATGACGCAAAAGGTGATCAAGCAGCACAATCGCTGTCATCGCTTCCGCAATCGGCACAGCACGTATCCCGACACAAGGGTCATGACGCCCTTTGGTGATCATAGTCACCTCTTCACCCTGCCGGTTCAGCGTATTACCGGGAACAGTAATCGATGATGTCGGTTTCAGAGCAATATGTGCAATGATTGGCTGGCCACTACTGATGCCGCCGAGAATACCGCCTGCATGATTGCTGGTAAACCCGGACTGATAAATCTCATCCCGGTTTTCACTGCCTTTAAGGTTAACCACGCCAAAACCGTCTCCGATTTCGACACCTTTCACCGCATTGATACTCATCAGCGCATGCGCCAAATCTGCATCCAGGCGATCAAAGACCGGCTCACCAAGACCTGCGGGAACATGCTCTGCCACAACGGTCACTTTCGCCCCGACAGAATCCCCTTCTTTTTTCAGGCCGCGCAGTAATTCATCCAGCGCCTCTAACTGGCGTTCATCCGGACAGAAAAACGGGTTTTGCTCTGCCAGTGACCAGTCGCGGATATCACATTTGATATGCCCCATCTGAGTCAGGCAGCCACGGACAATCACACCGAATTTCTCATTCAGGTATTTTTTGGCAATCGCCCCTGCCGCCACACGCATTGCCGTTTCACGGGCTGATGAGCGTCCGCCGCCGCGATAATCGCGAAAGCCATACTTTTGCTCATACGTGTAATCGGCATGTCCGGGACGGAAAAGATCTTTGATTTCTCCGTAATCCTGCGAGCGCTGATCGGTATTTTCAATCAGCAGCCCGATACTGGTGCCGGTCGTTTTTCCGTCAAATACACCTGAAAGAATTCTGACCTGATCCGGCTCACGGCGCTGTGTGGTATAGCGCGAGGTTCCCGGACGGCGGCGATCGAGGTCAGTCTGTAAATCTGCCTCAGTCAGTGCAAGTCCCGGCGGAACACCGTCAACAATGCAGCCCAGCGCAGGGCCATGTGATTCACCAAAGGTCGTTACGCGAAAAAGTTCTCCGATGCTGTTTCCGGCCATCCTGTTTTCCTGTCTCTGAATGTGTGCAAGTGAATGGTTTTAACCTATTTTTATGCGTCTATTCCTACATGAGGATTATCTATTTGAAAAGCTTAAATGCGTCATGATGTTCTGTTAATTGATCACGAGTTAACATAAATACGCCATCGCCGCCGTTATCGAAAGAGAGCCAGATGAACGGCACCTGCGGAAACTCATCAATCAGATGTACCTGACTGTTACCAACTTCACAAATCAGCACCGCGTCCTCAGACATAAAATCCGGGGCATTCGCAAGTATCCGGCGTACCAGTTTCAGTCCGTCACTGCCCGCAGCCAGCGCCAGCTCAGGCTCTACCCGGAATTCATCCGGCAGGTCGCTCATATCTTCCGCATCCACATACGGCGGATTAGTCACAATCAGGTCATATTTCACTGCCGGCAGATTATTAAACAGATCTGATCGTATCGGCACCACGCGATGGGATAACCCGTGATTTTCAATGTTCATTTCTGTGACATCCAGCACATCGGCTGAAATGTCTGCGGCATCCACTTCTGCATCCGGGAATTCATACGCACAGGCGATAGCGATACAACCGCTGCCGGTACAGAGATCCAAAATGGTGTCCGGTTCAGCATCAAGCAGCCCGGAAAAATGGTTGTTAATCAGCTCACCAATCGGTGAACGGGGAATAAGCACCCGCTCATCCACATAAAATTCATGCCCGCAAAACCAGGAGCGATTGGTCAGATAAGGTACCGGAACGCGCTCCGTAATACGGCGCAGCACCCGTTCAACAATGCGTTGGCGCTCAGATGATGTCAGCCGGGACTGGTAAAGTTCCGCAGGCAGGTCAAGAGGCAGAAATAGTGTCGGCAGCGCCAGTTGGAGTGCTTCATCCCAGGCATTATCCGTTCCGTGTCCATACCAGATATTCGCAGCATTAAAGCGGCTCATCGCCCAGCGCAGCATGTCCTGTAGCGTGTGAAGCTCGGCAACGGCTTCATCAACGTAAATTTTATCCAAAAGTGCCTCCGGCGGGGTAAACCAAAATAAGATATCTGATGACATAGTTTGCCACGAAGTCGCCGCTAAATCAGCATATCTTGCGTAATACACACGAATTTTTCTCCCTGATCCTCCGTCATTACATGACCTGCAAGGATGACGTCAACATCACTAAAGAAATCGGTTACACTATCGAAAATTATTTCTGATGGGATATTATGAAAAAGAAGCCGCCTTTAACCGATGATGACCTGCTGTTGTTTAAAGAAGCTATCAGCGGTACGCGTAAAATCAGGCAGGATAATGTGGTGCATCCGAAACCACGGGCCAATGTAACCAAAATTGCCCCGGAGCGGCTGTTGCAGGATCAGATTGACGCCAGTTTTTATTTTTCGGATGAATACCGCCCGAATCTGGATATGGACGGCCCGACCCGCTATCTGCGCGAAAATGCCAGTCCGTATGAACTGAAAAAACTGCGCAGGGGTGATTATGTACCGGAACTGTTTCTTGATTTACACGGTTTAACACAGCTTCAGGCGAAGCAGGAAATAGGCGCACTGGTCGCGGCCGCCCGCCGCGAAAATACCTATTGTGTCTGTATCATGCACGGGCACGGTAAACATGTTCTGAAGCAACAGACACCGCTGTGGCTGGCACAACACCCTGATGTTATTGCATTTTATCAGGCACCAAAGGAATGGGGCGGCACAGCTGCATTACTGCTGCTTATCGAAATTGACGAAACCGCCCGGCGTGAATAATCAGGTTAACTGACCGGGAGCGCGGTGCCAGCACAATGTACCGCAACCATCCGTCAGTTCAATACAGGCAACAGAGGATGTCGCGAACATCGGCGCGGTTTCCTGCGGACACAATGCTGCCACCAGATACCCCACCAGCGGCAGATGAGAAACAACCAGCACGCCACGATGCCCTTCCTCCGCCAGAACCTGTATATAAGACGCGACCATCTGCGCATCACCCGATGGTGTCAGACCCGGCATTACCTCATCGGTTGCTGGTAAACTGAGGTCATGGCGGATTTCGGTCAGTGTCTGTTCTGCCCTCAGATAAGGGCTGACCAGCACAGTATCAGTTTGCAGATGTTGCGTGGCAAGCCACTGTGCCATATTACGGGACTCTGTAATTCCCTTTTCAGTTAAGGGCCGGACTGAATCACTGGCTGCGGCTAAAGCCGCATCGCCATGTCGCATAATCAAAACTTGCATACGTCACCGTCTGAACAGGACGGATACGACCGTTTCTGAGTTCACGGACCGCATCACGTCAAAGAATGAACTGCTTAACATTATCGTTATCTTCATTATTACTGCTGCCCCGTTTTCGGGTGCAAAGGCATTCTGCCTTAAATTAACTATAATTAAAATGATTCAGCACAGAGATAAACCCGAATTCTGCGCTGATCCTGCTCAGTAAAATAAAATCAATATCCGGTATTTTTATCTGAATACGGTCTTCATCAGAAAAAACGTAAATTATCTTCTGCCCGTCGCATCAATGCCTCACAAGGTGTAAAGCGATCACCATGAAGGGCTGCAAGCGCCGTCAGTCTTTCCGCCACAACCTGTGGTGATAATGTATCCATATAATAAAACGGCCCCCCCAAAAACGGCGGGAACCCGATACCAAATACCGCGCCGATATCCCCGTCCGCAGGTGAGCGGATAATCTGTTCATCCAGTACCCTGACAGCTTCGTTCAGCATCATCATCACACAGCGCTCTGCAATCGCCTGTGCAGTGAGCTGTCCTTGTGCCGCCGCCCCCAGTAAGTCGTAAATCTGTTTATCTGCTTTACGGGGAGCTTTTCGCCCGAACCGGCGCCATAACGGGAGTGGTGAATAATCATAAAATCCGCGGCCATTTTTCTTACCGAGCCGGTTATCCTGAAAAATTGCCTGCAACTGTGCCGGTAAGGCAAAGCGTTCACCAAACTCCGCCTCCAGCACCGGCATAATTTTTGTCCCGACATCAATACCGACTTCATCCAGTAACGCGACCGGCCCCAGCGGAAAACCGAAATTTGTCAGTGCATTATCAATTTTCTCCACCGGCTCCCCCTCAATAAGGCAATGCAGCGCCTCTGTAATATAGGGGGCAAGGATACGGTTAACATAAAACCCGGCTTTATCACCGACTACAATCGTGGTTTTCCCTTGTCTGCGCGCCAGTTGCAGTGTTGTTGCCAGCGTGACCGCATCTGTTCCCGCATGCGGAATAATTTCTGCCAGCGGCATTTTTTCCACAGGACTAAAATAGTGCAGCCCGATAATTTTTTCCGGTCGTAATGCGTTTTCAGCAATATCGCGGACAGGTAATGATGATGTGTTCGTGGCAAAAATAGTTTCCGGCGGCGTGACGGACTGAATTTCAGCAACCATCTGCTGTTTCAGCGCCAGAGATTCAAAAACAGCCTCAGTGACAAAATCAATACGGTGAAAACCCCGGTAATCCGTTGTGCCGGTCATGTCCCCCATCAATTGTGTCCGCTCTCGCGGGGAGAGCCGCTGTTGCTTTACCTGTTTACTCAGGTGCTGCCAGAAAAAAGCCAGCGCTTTACTGACACCATCCTGTGAAATATCTTTGATCCTGACAGGTAACCCGGTACGCTGACGGGTGACTGCCGCGATTCCCGCGCCCATCAGTCCGCCGCCCAGAACAGCCACATGATGTAACTCTGCCGGTTTTGCATCACCTGCCCCGTCTTTTTTCAGTTTTGATGCCGCAAAGAAAATATGGCGCAGCGCGCCGGACACAGCCGTTACTGCCAGTTTGCCGAATGCGGCTGATTCCGCCTGAAATCCTGCTCTCCGCCCTTTATCCAGACCACACTGCACAACATTGATAATCTGTTCTGCCGCCGGATAGTGTCCGTGAGTCAGGCGTTGCGCTGTTTTACGGGTTATGCGCAGAATAATGTAACGGACACCCTTCATCCGCTGAGTTTTCTGCCACAATGATTCCGGAGCCCGCCGTGCAGGATGAGCGGACAATGCCCTTGCGGCCGCCGTCTCCAGTAAAATATCTTCAGGGACGATGTCATCCGCAAGCCGCAGTTTAAATGCCTGTTTTGCACGTAACTGTCGTCCGGTCAGCATCATGTCCAGTGCCGTTATCAGCCCGGTCAGCCCCGGCAGCCGCTGTGTTCCGCCAGAGCCCGGCAACAGCCCTAACTGCACCTCCGGCAGACCAAGCCGGGTTTTATCACTGTCAGTCACAATCCGGCTGTGGCAGGCCATTGCCAGCTCCAGCCCGCCACCGAGGCAGCTACCGTGAATAGCCGCAATAATCGGCAGAGGATAATTTTCGATCAGATCAAATAATTGCTGGCCTGCGGCAGACAGCGCCTGTGCCTGCGCCGCATCCCGACACGAGGCAATCATGTTAATGTCCGCTCCGGCAATAAAATTACCTGGCTTTCCGGAGATAATGACCATTCCGCGCAGCCCGGAGATTTGCCGTGCTTCACATAAAATGGCTTCAAACTGAGCGGCAAATTCTGCTTTCAGGGTGTTCACCTTTTCACCCGGTACACTCATGGTGATCACCGCGACATTATCCGGACGAACTGTCAGATGAAAAGCAGAGGATGTTTCATCAGAACGTGTTTTATTATAATCAGTCATTATTATTCCCTCCGCCTATTCCGTTTCCCAGATCATCGCCGCCCCGAGACCACCTGCGGCACACGCGGTTGTCATGGCAAAACCACCACCGCGCCGTTTCAGTTCCCGCAGAGTCTGAGTGACCATCCGCGCACCGGTTGCCGCAAACGGATGACCGTAAGCGATGGAACCGCCGAGTACATTAAATTTATCCGGATCTACTTCACCGATTGCTTTTGAGCGATTGAGTTTTTCGCGGGCAAATGCATCGCTGGCAAAACATTGCAGGTTTGCCAGCACCTGAGCGGAAAATGCTTCATGCATATCAATGAGTGTCAAATCAGATAATGACAATCCCGCACGCGTCAATGCGGCAGGCGCGGCATAAGCCGGTCCCAGCAGCATATCTTCCCGCATACTCCCGGCGGTGAACGCATAACTGCGCAGAAAGCCCAGCGGAACCAGCCCCAGTTCGCGTGCACGGGACTCAGACATCATCAGTACCGCAGCCGCACCGTCAGTCAGCGGCGTACTGTTCGCGGCGGTAACTGTGCCGTGGCGTTTATCAAATGCCGGTTTCAGTTGTGCATAGCTGCCTGCCAGTGAATTTTTCCGCAGCGTATTATCTTCTTCACAGACGTGTGTGAACGGCGCAAACCGTGCCGTCATAACCTCATCACGCAGCACACCGGAGGCCCATGCCTGTGTGGCGGCCTGATGTGAGCGGTGAGCAAAGGCATCCTGGGCTTCACGGGTAATATGGTAGCGTTTCGCCATCTGTTCTGCGGTATCGCCCATGCGCAAACCTGTGGAGTACTCTGCCACCGCCGGAGCGACAGGCAGGAGATCGCGCGGGCGCAGCGATATCAGTAACCTGAGTTTTTGTGAAAGAGAGCGGGCTTTGCTGAGATCCAGTAACGTCCCGGCGAGCTTGCGGGATACACCAATAGGTAAAACAGACGAGGAATCTGCCCCACCTGCCACCGCAATATGATTCTGGCCACATTGAATAGCCTGTGCCGCACTTGCAATCGCCTGAAAACTGGTGGCGCAGGCACGGGTAACCGAATAGGCATCTGTTGTTACCGCAAGTCCGGCCCCGGGAACAATCTCCCTGGCAATATTGGGTGCGGCAGGCATTTGTATCACCTGTCCGAAAACGACAAGATCAACAAGTTCCGGGGAAAATGATTGCCTGAAAAGTAATTCCTGCACAACAGTGCGACCCAGCTCAATCGCCGGAACATCACGATAAACCGTTGATTGTTTTACAAACGGCGTTCGTAATCCGTCAATAATTGCAATTCGTTCTGCCTGCGCAAGTTTCATCCGTTTATCCTTACGTTATGAACGGTTATTCCGACATACTGTGGTCTGACCTGCCATTATTGTTAACATCATGTTGCATCTGCGCAATGCAAATTAATAAAAAATGCGAAGCCGCGCAGAGAAATGATTTTTTTTAAAGACTCCGATTGAATTTCAGGTATAAAAAAAGCCCCCGTATTCAACGGAGGCCTGAATTCAGATTACGTATTCTTCTGACGAATTAACGTAAGCCCAGTTCAAAAATCAGCGTTTCCGCCTGGCAACAGAATGTAAAATCAGCTTTAAGTTCAACACCTTCAGCTGTATCTTTGAACTCACTGTGCATTTCGCAAGGCTCAGAAGCTGCTGCTTTAGCTTTGGCTGTCAGCGTTTCCAGCATTTTTTCTGCTTCTGCTTTTGATGCAAAAACACGCTCGAAAGAAGACGTGCAACTTTCGTTATCAATAATAGTACCTACGTCCACACAGCAACATGCGGCGGTTTCTTCTGCGCTACACAGTTTTTTTGCGTCAGCCATTTCAATCTCCCGTTAGTTAAAAATAGCTTACTATCTCAATGCTGAATCATACCATTTATCAAAGTAAATCATAAAATTTCAATCTATTGTTTGATCTACTCGGGCTAAAGCCATTTTTTGCCCTAAAAACGCCCTTATTTGTTAAAATAATGTTAAGTGAATCTCATTTTGACATCTTAATTCGCTTATTTTAGTACAAAAAAATAACATTCAGATGTGCTGATCCTATACTCTCTCAACTGGTCTGATTTGTCATATCCACAAGCAAACATACAATCCAGCGCTACTTCTGACTATCAAAGTAGTACATAAACAAAATAAACAAGAGGGTTTTGGTCATGAACCAGAAAAACCTGTTCACTCGTTCAGCACTGGCAGTGGCAGTTTCTTTAGTAGCATCGAATGCCTTTGCAGCGGGTTTTCAATTAAATGAGTATTCAACTTCTGCACTCGGACGTGCTTTTTCAGGGGAAGGTGCCGTGGCAGATGATGCCAGCGTCGGCAGTCGTAATCCTGCAGCAATGACATTATTTGACCGCCCTTCATTTTCTGCAGGGGCGATTTACATTAACCCGGGCGTGGATATTAAAGGTAAATCCCCTCTCACAGGTAACAGTACTGATGCCAGTGATATTGCCCCGAGTGCAGTGGTGCCGAATCTGCATTTTGTTATGCCGGTTGATGATAAATGGTCTGTCGGGGCATCCGCCACATCAAACTTTGGCCTGGCAACTGAGTTTAATGATAGCTACACGGCAGGTGCCATCGCCGGTAAAACTGACCTGATGACCGCCAATTTTAACCTTGCCGGCGCTTATCGCCTGAATGACAATTTCAGTTTCGGTCTCGGACTGAATGCCGTTTATGCGGATGCGGAAATTTCACGCCATACCGGTGAATTAGGATCTGTTGCCGCACATCTTACCGGCAAACCTGAACTGGGAAAAATTCCGGCAAACTCTAATCTTGCCAAACTCAAAGGTGATGGCTGGGGCTATGGCTGGAATGCCGGTATGTTATATGAACTGGATAAAGATAACCGTTTCAGCTTAACTTACCGTTCAAAAGTAACCGTAAAATTTAAAGACGGTGATTTTACTCAAAATATCCCGGGTCTGCTTGATCGTTCAACCAAAGGCAGTCTGGATCTCCACCTGCCGGATATCTGGGAATTCTCAGCCTATCACAAAGTTGCACCAAAATGGGCGGTTCACTATACCTTTGCCTATACAGGCTGGGATACCTTTAAAGAGCTGAAAGCAACAGACAACGGCAGCGGTGACGTTCTGTTTGAAAAACATGAAGGCTTCAGCAATGCGTACCGCGTAGCGCTGGGAACAACTTATTATCACGATGATAACTGGACATTCCGTGGCGGTGTGGCATTCGATGACAGCCCTGTTCCCGCTGAAAATCGCTCCATTTCTATTCCTGATCAGGATCGTATCTGGTTTAGCCTTGGTTCAACCTACGCCTTTAATAAAGATATGTCTGTGGATGTTGGTGTTGCCTATATGCATGGACGTAAAGTCGATATTTCTGAGCCGCTGCTGACTAAAGACCAACTTAAAACTATCGGCACCAAGCTGGGTAATCCGAACATGCAGATGCCTAATTATGAGTTCAGCTCATCCGGTAAAGCCTGGTTATACGGTATTAATCTCAACTATACGTTCTGATTTTCAGGTTTTTTATGCATAAAAAAAGTTCTGGTCAACAGCCAGAACTTTTTATTGCGATTAATTGTAAAAGCAATTATTCGCCGTCGATAGAATCCAAATCATCAGCAATTGCAGCCGCATTCGGGTTTACCTGCGCTTTCAGCTCCCCGCCGGATGCCAGGAAGTCATTACGCTGGAAATAGGCTTCACGCATCATCAGATACGGATCACTGGAGTTATGTAAAACGCCTTCAGAATCCAGTAACTGTGCGCGGTTATCAATCCCTTCAATCGCCCACTTACCAACACCCATCCAGATAGTCAGATAACTCAGCATCGGATACGTGGTATCCAGCCAATCCCCGCCGTCTACGCGCGGTGTCCAGCCACCATAGCCCGGAATGACCACATACGGACCATAACCGACACCATAGTTTCCTAACGTATTACCAAATCGAACCGGCTCCGCTTTGGCCAGTTTCGGGTTCGCCATCGATGCGACATCGATAAGACCGCCCAGACCAAAGACCGTATTCAGGAAGAACCGGTTAAAATGCTTGAATCCCTGGTAAACATCGCCACGAAGAAAGCTGTTAACCATGCTTGCCGGCTCTTCAAGGTTTCCGAGGAAATTAATTGTACCGTTCCGTGCCGGAGTAGGTACATAATCACGCCAGGCAACTGCAACTGGTCTGAGCAGGTAAGGATCCAGCACATTATAGTTGAAATCAAACATCGTGCGGTTAAACCCTTCCAGCGGATCACTGCGCGTTCCCGGTGACTGATCCGAACTTGCACATCCGCCAATCAGCAGCACCGTAGCAAGTGTCAGGCCACTTACTTGATACTTCATAAGTTTCTCCATGCCAAAACGTGAGTTATTTTTTACAGTTTCACGTATCTATAAACTCAATATTATCCGGTATTAGCACATTTGTGTATGTAAATGATGCCGAAATTATTGCGTTACCCTACCGGCAGAGAGTGGTATCCTGCCTTTCCGGTCAGTTATCATCGGTAATAAAGGGGTTATGATGAATAAGAAAGTCGGATTTATTGGTTGCGGAAATATGGGAAAGGCGATATTGAACGGACTGATTTCAGGGCAGATCCTCACACCTGACGCCGTTTTCGTCCATAATTACAGCCCGGCCAGTACCGCCCTGGTTGCTGCTGAGTTCGGTGTCCACGGAACAGCAAACACCACCACCGTCGCAGAACAATCTGATATTATATTTATTGGTGTAAAACCCTATGCTGTTACCGGAATTTTACAGGAAATTGCACCTTATCTGAAAACAGAGAGCATTATTATTTCCATCGCTGCCGGTGTCACACTCAGCACACTGGAAGCCGCAGTCCCGGCATCCTGTAAAATCGTTCGCCTGATGCCGAATACCCCGGCACTGGTTAATGCGGGTATGACCTCCGTTACACCCAATAAATTTTTAACGGAAGCAGATACCGAACTTGTCATGTCACTGTGCCGCAGCTTCGGACGCGCAGAAATAGTACCGGAATCATTAATTGATGCAGTAATTGGCGTCAGTGGCTCAGCCCCCGCCTACGTTTTTATGTTTATTGAAGCCATGGCTGATGCTGCCGTCGCAGGCGGAATGCCCCGCAAACAAGCTTACGAATTTGCAGCGCAAACAGTGATGGGTGCCGCTAAAATGGTACTGGAAACCGGCAAACACCCGGGTGACCTGAAAGATATGGTCTGCTCCCCGGGCGGCACCACTATTGAAGCGGTCGCGAAACTGGAAGAAACCGGACTGCGCCGGTCAGTGATTGCGGGCGTGCGCAGCGCAATTGAAAAATCACAGGAAATGAGCCGAAAATAACCGGTACTATAACGGAACGGCACCCCGCAATTTTGCACCGGTGTCGTTTTAATATTTTTTATTGTACTGAAAATGAACAAGTAAACGCTAAAAATTTGATTATTTCATGCTGACTGAGTAAGATAAGCACGCTTTTTTCTGACGATACAAACAGAGTCCTCTTAGTTAAATGGATATAACAAGCCCCTCCTAAGGGCTAGTTGCAGGTTCGATTCCTGCAGGGGACACCAGCTACTCCGTACCAGTGCCTGGTACAAATTCAGCATAACCAATAATAAACCTTTCATAACAACAACGTTAATCAGCCTGCGACCCATTCCAACGTAAATTGATACTATCATATTCAACAAAATCGGGATGAATCCAACCACTGCACAATTGTTACCGGGGCTTTTGGTTATTTATCCAACCCGCGACGTAGCAAAAGAAAACAAGAAGCCCTAATGGTTCCGGATACGTTTATATAATATTCATTTTTTGTTCTTTGATATTCCGAGCTGTTGGCTGAAATTGGGTTAAACAAGAAGTGCTTACACCGCCAGTCAGGATTTCTATCCTGATCGCTGAACTTATGCATTGTGTTTTTTGTTCAGATATAACAATATATGTATGCAGGACAACCATTTGAATAAAAATAATAATGTTATCCGGATAAGATCCGATAACTAATCAGAATCTATTATATTTTTCATTTGTTAGATAAGCGGAAGATGACATGAAAAAAATTATTGCCATTATTCTCAGCACAATATTTCTTTATGGCTGCGCGGATAGCACAAAAATAATACCCGACGCCTCATATAGTACTGTTATAATTCCAAAAATGAGTGATATTTATGTTTCATTACCTGAAAATGGATCTTATGGAGACACAACATATAAGAAATCAGGTCAACAGTTGGCGACGATTATAAAAACAGCGTTACTGAAGCACACTATAAAAGTTGAGGTTGCTGCAACACCCGAAGATGATGGGACGGCACTGACGTCAGCCAGACAAAATAAAGCTGATTATGTGTTTTATTCTTCCATTCTTCACTGGGAAGACAGGGCAACAGAATGGTCAGCCAGACCGGACAGAGTCACCGTAAAAATCACAGTGATTTCAGTAGTCAGCGGACAACCGGTTTCTTCTGTCACGATTGACGGCAAAAGCGGTCTGGCAACTTTCGGTGGTGATCATCCGCAGGATTTATTACCGAAACCGGTGGGCCATTTTGTTGACTCATTGTTCAGCAAAAATTGAGCCTGTAATTTAAATTATATGATTGCCTGTTTTGATATGTTCACTCCGACCATGAAGGCAGGTAATAACGACAGGCAATAAAAAATATAAAGTATTTCAGACCGGCAGCTTGCCATGAGCTGTTTTATTATTAAGTTCGGTGATCGCCTGAGCGATCACCTTTACTACAGTAGCAATGACAAAAAACGCTTTATTCCCCGAAGTACCAATAACCCTGATTGATAAATTCAGTTAATTCAGCGACAAAAGCCGGATTTTGTAATGCATCACCTAATTCGTTTATTCCAAGTTCGGTGAATTGGCATAGTACGTCTGCGCCTTTAGCATCTGCGGCAGCCCAGGCTTCTGTATTAATAAAGAAGCTATCGCCGATACGCATTACGCGCAGGCCGCTCAGGCGGGTCAGATGTTCACCGGCATTCAACGCACTCAATACTTCGTCCTGCAGATACTCAGGCTCGGCAGGTGCAATATCCAACTCATGGCGGGCGGTGGTAGCAAAACGACCAAACCACTGCTCAAAATCTCCCGGCTGGTTTATCATCTCAACCATCATGGCGCGCAGACGCTCAATTTCCTGCGCTTCTACAACTCCCGCACTGTCACGCACTGTCAGATCAGGATCACTGTAATGCACGCCACCTAAATCTTTTTCCAACGCATAGTCCGCGAAACTGCTCAGCAAATCACGCCCGTTTGGTCCGCGAAAACCGACGGAGTAGTTCATTGTATCTTCGAACGTAAACCCGTCGTGCGGGAATCCCGGTGGGATATACAGAATATCACCCGGTGACATTTCGACATCAATGATTGGCTCAAACGGGTCAACATGCAGCAATGCCGGATGCGGACAGAACTGGCGCATCGGTATTGCATCACCCACACGCCAGCGACGGCGGCCCATTCCCTGAATAATAAAAACGTCATAGTTATCAATATGCGGCCCGACACCACCCCCCGGAACCGAATACGAAATCATCAGGTCATCAAGACGCCACTCAGGCAGTACCCGGAATGGCCGCACCAATTCAGCAGAAGGCATATGCCAATGGTTAACCGCCTGTACCAGCAATGACCAACCGGTTTCGCCTAACCCGCTATAGTCCTCAAACGGACCATGACTTGCCTGCCATTTCCCGTCGTCAAGGCTGACAAGCCGGCTGTCAACTTCAGGCTCCATTGCCAGGCCTGCCAGCTCATCTGGCGTGATAGGATCAACAAAGTCAGGAAATGCATTTTTCAATACAACCGGTTTTTTTTGCCAGTATTTTTCTAAAAATTCAGGCCAGTTAAGATTCAATTTGTCAGCCATACAATCACATCGGTATCAATAAGGAAGTTAGCTGAGAATTATAGGAGTAATAACCCGTGATATTTTTGTTTCGGGTCAAGTGTTGGTAAAATACTCACTATAATAAGTGTACTATGGCATTAAGATTCGCACTATAGGACGATAGGTAATGACGTTCGCGGTTTATCCGATAAACCCGTTCTTCCACCGGGTTGCTACGGTAATATCACGTACCATCAAAGATGGTGTACATTTTCTGCACGACAAGATATCCATCCCGTTAATATCCTTCAGGTTCATGGCTCCCGTAATACCCGGGAAATATAGCCGGCGGGCTGACCGTAGCCAACGAACCTGCGGTTTGAATGAATAAGGATATAATGATTTTTTGTATTACCGCCACTAACTTAACGATTATTTAAGGTTTGTGACCGATAATTAATTGAAAATATAAACCAAGCTATAAAAACCAGGGGGGAACATGCAATTCAGAAAACGGTGGTATCTTGGATTTACAGGATTTATCGGATTTTATAAATTTGAGGATGCCATGGCTGCATTCAGCGGAAATACATACTGGTTTGAGGCGTTATCACTTTGTTGGTTAATTTGGTTTTTGTATTTTATTCCCGAAAAAATAAGATGAAATTCATTTCAGGTAAAGATAGCCAATATTTCTTTTTGTTCTTATTTTATTATTATTTAATTTTTTTCTCAAATTGAAAATATGAACCTCCAAAGAATTACTGCAAGGTGTTTCATCATCAGCGTCAGTGCTGTACAGAATATCTTCCAATTCACTTCGTCTTACAGGTACTCCGGCATTTTTGAGTAATAAACCCAAAAGTGTAAATTCTGTCGGTGATAGCCCAAGCAAGTAATTACCCAGGTATGCCTGATGTGAATTAGGATTGAATGTTAATTCATCTATAACAATAATTCCGTTTTTATTCTCTTTGTTATGACAACTCCTCCGGACAACTGTTCGTATCCTGGATATCAGTACATCTATCTCAAAAGGTTTCGAGATAAAATCATCAGCGCCTAAATCAAGTGCCATAACTAAAATCTGAACTTCATTAAATGCAGTCAGAACAATAATAGGCGTGTGTATATTTGTATCTCTCCATTTTTTTATGCTCCCTGTCGCAAACCCATCAGGTAATGATAAATCCAGCAATATCAGGTCAAATATCGTACTCCCTAAAGCGTCAGAAGCTCTTGATAAATCTCTTACCCAAACAGTGTCGTTACCATGCAGATCAAGCACTTTTGCCAGTGATTTCCCTAAAGACATATCATCTTCAACAAGCAGTATTTTCATAACACCCCCTCTGATTTCGTTGCATTATAATTCTGCCCGGATTGTGAATCTTAATGTTCCATTAAATGTAACTCACGGATACGTAAGGTTTGGTAAAATCATTATATTAGATTATAAGCCTCTTACTTTCACGAGGTTTAGTTTTATGAATGTTTATTCCCGTTTGTCTTATATCGTTGCTGCAATTATACTTGGCTGTAGTCATGCCAGCGCAAATGAGCTTACATTAGGCATCGGAACAGATTTTTCACCAAAATATGAAGGTTCCGGAAAATATGAAGCTACACCATCCATTGAAGCTAATTACTCCCACCACAGTAAAGGGTACGGTAATATTGAAGCTGGCACCGGGGGGATCCGCTGGGAAACCGGCAATACTCCGGGGTTCAATATGGCAATTCAGGGCACCTATATTAATGGCAGAGATGAAGAAATCGGGTATTTTGGTAAGAAAGATGACACCTTCGCCGGAATGGGTAAACTCAAAGGATCTGCCGCTGCCGGAGCAGAGATTAATTATAGCTTCGGAATTAGTAAAATATACTTATCATCACTTACGGCTCTCCGGAACAGGACATATGGCGGACAAAAAATCAATAATGCAACAACAGTTGAAATGGGATTAAATGGCATATATCCATTAAATAACAGTTGGTCTGTTGGCTATAACCTGGCATCCACATGGGCAAATAAAGATTTTAATCAGGCCTATTTTGGTGTCACTAAACTTCAGTCCGAAAATACTGATTTTGACGAATATGCGCCTGCAGCAGGATTTAAAGATGTTAGCGCGCTTAGTATATTACAATACAAATTAACTGATAATTCATCCTTAAATTTTGGTTTTGGTGCATACCATCTGCTTGGCGATGCGGCTAAAAGTCCTCTTACAGAAAAAAAATATGGTTTTCTCTCCTCCGTAGGTTACACATATCGCTTCTGATTTCTGATGGCAATCTACCTGTTAGATTGCCACTTTACTATACATCTAAAAACTAACTTTCAATACCAAATGATATTTTAAAGCCCACACCGGCACCATTGAGGCCATTTACAATAGTTATTTCCGCGCCTATCATCGCAGCCAGCTTTGTTACAATATAAAGCCCCAGCCCGCTTCCGTTTTCATTTGTATTATTTACTCTGTAATACCGGTCAAACACTCTGCTCTGTACATCTGCCGGAATACCCGGCCCATTATCACTGATAATAAGAGAGACTTCATTTTTTGATGATTGATATTCAATCTCAATCATTGCATTTTTTTGACTATATTTAATTGAGTTTTCAATAATGTTAATGATTATCTGAGTCAAAATATCCCCATCTGTTTTTATTATAAAATCCTTTGGAATATCTGTTGTTATAGCTATATTTTTAGAACTGGCCTTTGATGCCAAAACCAAAATAGAGTTACTGATAATATTAAAAACAGCCACATTATCTTTTTTAGCAACATCTTTTGTTTCTTCAAGTTTAGATAAGTAAATTAATTGGTGCGAAAGCAACGTAACGCGCTTCAACGTTTCATTCATTTCATTAATTACTTCTAGTTTTTCATTTTCATTATCCGTCATCATTAAAATATGTAATTGTGCAACTATTGCAGAAATCGGTGTTCTTAACTCATGTGTTGAATCCGTTATATGTTGCCGTTCCTTTGCTGTTGCCTCTTCAACCCGCTTTAATAATTTATTAATTTCTTTTACCAGAGGTTTTATCTCGAAGTACTGGTTATCCAGATTAATTGGTGCAAAATCACCTACAGCCCTGTGTGCAATATATTGAGACTCTCTTCTTAATGAACGGGTACAGATATATGATGAAATAACAGTTGCTGATATCATGACGCCCAATATTAACATGAACGGAATAACTGTATCCCAGAAAGGATCACCGATAATATCCCTCACATCTGTTTTTGAGTCTCTTATTATCAATTCCAGAGAACTTTTCGGATCCTTGTATTTCACCTCTATTAAATCGGCATCATTACTTAATGTATTTTCAATCGTTCTGTTTGAATATAAAATATCACCTTTTTTGTTTTTCACAATAAAGGCAGGTGAGTACTCTCTGCCTAATCCATTAGTCATCAAGTTCACGTACAACCCTAATAATTTATTAGATGTTATAGTAAACTGCTCAGGCATTAATATTTCATCATTTAATATTTCAGCATAACTTTTCAATAAAATCAATTTTTGTATTCTATAACCATTATCAGCATTAGGAACATAAAAATAACTAAGTGCTCCTGACATGACACTCCATATCAGAGTGATTAATACCGTTTGTACAATAGTGGAATAAATAAAAAAAGATTTTACTTTCATACAACCTTCATGGGTTTATTAACATTACCCTATAATATCATGATTTTATTTTTTATACCCCTGTCTCTTTGTTTTAAATAACCCACGATGCCATAACATTCCCATAATTACATTTGCATTATCGTATAAAACCAATTATTCAATTAGATAATGAACATCTCTGTACGAATGTTTATAATCGCTGAAAAAATAAAACGCCTCTGTAAAGAGACGTTTTATAGATATTAATACTTAGTGAAACCGTATTGTCCGACTGAATGCAGTTTCACATGAGAGCCGAGGTATTCCATCTTACGGTGGTTTTCTGCGGCTTCATAGCACTCCGGATACAATGCGGCTATCTCTGCCATTAACTGCTCCGGTGTTCTGATTGATTCAATTTTTGATGCTAATGCCAGCGCCATATCAAAAGCAACGCGCTCAACAGAATTATGTTTTGGTGAAAAAATCTTACCCGGCATATGTTTACTCCATTTTTCACTGGTAAACAGGGGGGAAGGGATATTTATTAGAATAATATATATTACAGATGCTTATGAAGTAAGTATATCTGAATACACTTTTATGAACAGGTCAATAATCGTGTATTTTGTAATGAAATATTAAATCCCCGGTTATTATATTTCATTTCTTATTCCTTTTTTCTCCTTCTTATTCTGTTTCATACCGGAACAGGGGCTTTGTCACATTTAGTCATACTTTGCTGACAAAAAACGATAATACATTAAACAAGCTTTAAGAGGCCGGACACTACTACACATCTGGTACGGTATAGTTATCACATCCAAGTAGAGAGTACCCCTGAAGAAATGTTGTGATTATGCCCGCAGGATTGCGGGCTTTTTTTTTATCTTGTCAAGATGAAATTTTTGCATCATCCTCCCCGTTGACCTTTTCCTCTTTTTACCGCTATTTACTGATAAATACATTCAGCAAACATAACGGTGATCATAATGAAACAACGACCTTTCAGGCTTTTTCCCGGCATTATTATTGCGTTGAGCATTTTATTATCCGGATGTGATAATAACGATGCGGACATGTCGAAAATTAAAGTTGGCGTGATTAACGGCGCCGAGCAAGATGTCGCCGAAGTCGCAAAAAAGGTGGCAAAAGAACAATACGGATTGGATGTCGAACTTGTCGGCTTCAGTGGTTCGCTGCTGCCGAATGACCCGACTGCCAATGGTGATCTCGATGCTAATGTCTTCCAGCACCGTCCGTTTTTAGCTCAGGACAATAATGCCCGTGGTTATAATCTTGTGGCGGTCGCGAATACATTCGTTTTTCCAATGGCAGGATATTCCGATAAAATTAAAAATATCAGTGAATTAAAAACCGGAGATACCGTCGCTATGCCAAATGACCCGACAAATTTGGGGCGGGCATTATTATTAATGGAAAAAGAGAAATTAATAAAATTAAAATCCGGCACCGGATTACTGCCGACCGCACTTGATATTACCGATAACCCGCTGAAACTGAATATTATGGAGCTGGAAGGCGCACAATTACCAAGGGTGATTAAAGACCCAAAAGTCACCGTCGCCATTATCAGTACAACCTATCTTCAGCAAACCGGATTATCTCCGGTAAAAGACAGTATTTTTATCGAGGATAAAGAGTCTCCGTACGTCAATATTATTGTGACCCGTGAAGATAATAAAGATGCGGAAAATGTGCAGAAATTTATTAAATCTTATCAGTCACCTGAAGTGGCCAAAGCTGCCGAAACATTATTTAACGGCGGTGCAGTGCCGGGTTGGTGATAAACAAACCTGTCGTGCCGTAAACCGGCACGACAGTCCGCTACCATCAAAGTCCCAGCGCACGACAGGATAAGCCGGTTATCTGGTGCAGAATAAGCGGCAGTTCATTATCACTAATCATTTCAAGCCCGCTGCGGCGCAGATAGGCTTTTTTTGCCACCACAAATCCCAGAATCTGCCCGATAAGTGCATGTGCAGTAATAATGGCAGTCTGCATATCTTTTTCAGGCTCAGCCAGACGGATAAGGGTTGTCAGCCGTTCGTGAACCGGCAGAATAAATGCATGATAGATAACATCATAATGCTCAGTCTGCTCCAGTTGCTCACGCAGGATCAATTGTGCATACAGTGCATGATCCGGCGACAGTAACGCCTGTCCCAACCCATTCATCAGACTGACTAACACGCGCCTGAGTGACTCTTTGTCCGGTCCCGGCTGCTGCGCAAGCTGCTGCAATGCGGCATCAGCCTGCGGTGCATTTGTCATCGCTGCCAAATCATCTGTAATTTTCCGGATAACCGCGGCATACACGCCCTGCTTTCCGTCCAAATGATACGGAATAGCCGACTGATTAACACCCGCTTCCTCCGCCAACTGCCGGGTACGGACACCATTCAGCCCGTAGAGCCCAAACAGGCGGATCCCTGTCTGTATCAGTTTCTCTTTGGTGTGTTCCGATGATGTGGTGTGCTTATTTGTTTTTTGCATATACTGCGATTACCCATCAGAATGTCAGATATCAGCGCGCATCAGCCTGGTCGGGTTATCGTTGAGTTCAATCCCGCCGTTTTTCCCGACAATCACTGTGCCGCCTAAGTTACACAGATGATAGCCAAAGGCGCAGTTTGGTTCAAATGCAAAGCTCATTCCTGCCTGCAGAACCAGTTCACGGCCAGGATTTGGTAAACGCTCAACTTTGCGGTAACGACTTACCAGCGGCAGAGATTCAATGCCCGGAGCTGTCCCGAAACCGATTGGCCCGTAAGGATTGATGCTGTGAATGAGTGGATGCACATGCCAGCCACCGGAAGCAAGTAATGGTTTTTCCATCTCATCAACCACTTCCCCGAATGTCACGCCCTCTTTCAGATAGTTTACGCCTATTTCATAGCATTCCCGCGCGACTTGCGCTGCTTTTTCCAGTTCCGGATGAATTTTACCGACTGCAACAGCGGCCTGGTGCTGTGTTTCATACATTCCATACAGTGCAAAAATCTCTGACAATACAATATCACCACGCTCAATTTCCCGTGGACGCTGAGAACGATACTGCCAGGCAGGTTGTCCCCAACCGATATATTCAGGCCCTGATCCAAGCAGAATTTCAGCCGTGAAGCCGCCCGCAGAAAGGCATGTTGCCGTCACTGCCGCAGCAATATCAGCCTCGCTGTTACCCGGCACTGCTGTCACACGCATAATTTCACTCATTGCCTCGCCAATGGCAGCCGCATGGCGGATATGTACCAGTTCTTCCTCACTTTTTACTGATGCGCGAACAAAAAAATCCCGGTAAACCGGCACAATCGCCGCCTGCGGATAAGCTTCTTTAATTCCGGTTACGGTATTGAACGGCATCGCACCATCAAAATAAAACGGCGGATATGGCTCAAGTCCGATAACCCCGATTTGTGCTGTCGCCGGGACATTAATTTCTTTCAGTAATGCGCCGATATTACGCCCGGTTTTCCCGACCATTATCTGCTCAGGAGACAACCACTGGCTATCTCCCCGCATAGCGGCCTGCATGTGGTCGGCTATCATCATCGGCGCAAATGTCATCACGATCGGGTCATTATCCTGATAAAAAATCACCACCGACCCGAGGCGGTCATTGGTAAAATAGTGATCCACACAGAAAGGCGCAGGTGCCGCTGATTCCCGGTCACCATAAACAATCAAAACATCTAAATTACGCTGACGCATGATGTCACGTGCCAGCTTCCAGCGGCGATCCCGCTCCTGTAAAGAAAAACTATCCGGTATAGCAGAACGTAATGTTTTCATTATCGACCTCAAAAATTAATTCATTTGAATGAATTAATATCGTAGTCAATGCACAGAAAAGCGTCAATCATAAGATCAAAAATGATCACGACGACACAGAATCAGGAAAAATCAATTGATTGTTTTATCTGCTAATTTAGAATAATACTTACGAATAATTGCGCACAAAAAGCTAAAAATGAATACAACTTATCTCTATATCCGGCTTTATCCAAATAAAATGATTATCCGGGATGTCTGTGCACACAGAGAAGTGACAGAAACAGCTGAAGTACCATTTACGACCAGTCGTCTGCTTGTGGGGGATATGCTCTCTGCGGTAAAAACACTGCAAAAAGCCGTTTTACAACTGGACCCTCCCCGCCCGTTATGGAAAAAACTCTTACCGCAAAGTTATGCTGTGCTTATCCATCCTATGGAGATGAGAGAAGGCGGACTGTGTAATGTTGAAAAGCGTATTTTCCGTGAATTAGCCGGCTTTATTTCTGCCCGAAAACAGTCCGTCAAAGCCTGGGTGTGTGATCATCCGGATATACAACCGGATCAATTTGTATCAGACGTATTATCAGGTCGTTTTAAAGGAGAAAAAGAAGATAACACCCGCAATGATTAATACAGAGAACAGCAGAAATACACTGCTGCTGTTCTGCTGTGAGAGATAAATCCTTTTACTATAAATCCGGATATTTTGAGTTAAATTAAAATTAACTTAAGTTAATATGGCATATATGACAGTAAGTGAGTTAAGTTACTAATAATAAAAAAAACGCATAACAAAATAAAACCAACATTTTATAAACCATTTAATATCTTACAAAAAATAAATTAACTTGTTGTTTATTATGATGATTTGCTTTATTTGCCTTATGTAAAATCATCAGTATTTGTCAATTTTATTTAGAATTGAAAATATTATCATTGTTTATGTACATTCTGTTGTGCGGCAAAAAAAACAGGAATATGTTTCATCCATACCCGCAAACGCCGGTATCAACCCAACACTAAGGATATCAAAATGAAACGTTCTGTTATTATTGTCGCAACACTGGCCAGCTTACTTTCTTATGGCGCAATGGCATCTACATCTGCACCGGCTGTTTCAGCAGCACACTCCGGTATTTCCGCCTCTAAAGCGGAAAATAACACAAAGATTATTAAGCATGACGCTAAAGTAAAAAGTGAGAAAGGGAAAAAAAGTACAAAAACTAAAGAGGACAAACAGGGCGCGATCTGATCATTATTAAACTGTTATCCATGGGTTATTCAAACGCCTGATAAGGCGATATAAAAACCTCCCGTTTTCCGGGAGGTTTTTCATCCGTATTACCTTGTTATTTAATCAATAACGCAATAATAAAGATAACGACTGCCATGCAGGTGAAGAAACTAATAGGGTATACCATTGTACTTTTCGTGATTGGCATCATGATCAGACCTCCTGTAAACCTTGCTTAGTATTTTATAGCCTGAGTCTTAAAAAAGAACCCGCTAACTATTTAAAGGCAACAGAAGATATAAATAAAGCTTATAGATCACAAAACCAGATAATAAAGCAAAAAAGCCACTTTATTGTATTTTAGTAACAGATCGCCAATTTTACCGATATTGTTCTAAATAACGAGCATCACCAAGAGAACAAAAACCAGCAGCCCGAGATAACATTTGGCATAGAATCTGTCAGGAATATGACCAATTAGCGGCGAGCTTAATTTTTGCCCCAGCCAGGAGCCGGCAACCAATAAAATACACGCCTGAATATCCACATAACCAGCAAAACCGCGACCAAACTCCGAAGTATCATTCGATGCCATCACGATGTAAGTGATGGTTCCCGCCAGCGCCATCGGCAGGGATAGCGGATTCGCCATTGCTGTTGCCTGTGCCATCTTTGCACCACGCCTGCGCATCAGCGGAACGGTCATCACACTACCGCCAACCCCCAAAAATGCAGCAACAATGCCGATTGTTGTGCCGGTAATTGCCGTCACGCCCTCCGACACAGGGCGGGCAGAATCCGCTACCTGTGTCATAAAACCCGGACGGAAAAAACTATCAAGCAACGTTATGATCAAATAGCTGATAAAAATCCATTTTACCCATATACCTTGCAGCGATATGGCAAATATAGCCCCCAAAACAGCGCCCGATGAAATATAGCCGATCAGAGGACGAACCAGGCACCAGTCAATCATTCCCGCACGATGCTGACGGGAAGTTGCCATTGATGCACTGAATATCATAACGCAGGTAGATGTCGCCACAGCAATATGCATTGCTGCGTCTCCTGTCCTGCTGTCAATACCCGTGGTTAACAGTGCATACAGCAGCGGAACAATAAAAAAACCGCCACCGAAACCAAATAACACCGTTGTCGACCCGACAATACATCCGCATATTAATAACAGTAAAATCATTGTATTCAACCCGGAAATCATAACTGTAATCACACTATAAACGGCAGTCCTGCAATAATCTTTTGCATATAAGACAACCATCATTGTGTTTCAGCCAGAGAATACCGCGCTTATATTTCTGCCGTACTAATATCCCCTGATTTTTATCATTCCGGACACATGACTACAGATATATACCCAACGTCATTCAAGATGCAGGAAGGCGGCAAGGGAAATCAGACGGGGAGCATAGATAAACTATGTGACCCGGCTGGTTGAGTGCAGCCAACGAACCTGCGGTTTGAATGAATAAGGGTATAAAATACAAAAAATAAGGCTCACCACGGTTAACAACACCCCGCGTGAGCCTTATAGATTTAAGATAAAACCTTATCAGATAAGGTCTTTAATAACCTCAGATGATCCGTTTTTCTGTATTGATGCAATCCCGTTTAATGCACCCTGCTTTGAGGCATACATTTCGCTGGTTGCAATGATTTCATGGTTTCCGGCTTTCAGAACAAAATAGTACGGCTGTGGTGTATCTTTCGTGGATTTCTTTAATTCGTAATACCCCATAACAAGCTCCTTGAATTGAAAATCATGTTAAAGCGGACATTCGTTATTTCTCCAACAGTATAGTTAATACTACGTAAAAAGGAGAAATAGATAACTAAAAAAAGATAAATGGTTCTTTTTTACAAAAAACGAACCGTTTCCGCAGAATAATTGATATGCGATTAATAAAGAAATGTACTTATTTACTGCCAACCATCAATAAATATGGAACTCCATCACAGGTAAACCGGCCCGCCTCTCTCATTCCTGACTTCAGATGTGCCTGAACAGACCGTACGTTATCCTGATTAATAAACGCAACCGGCTTTCCTTTATTCAGCTCACACATTGTTTTATAAAGAGACTGAAGAACGCCCTGGCCGCGATAATCCGCATCAATACAAACCGGGCCGTAAAACCAGTTATTTTTCAGCAATTCATTAAACTGTCGTGATATTTGTTGTGTAACCGGCGAAACCGATGCAGCCCCGGGCGAAAAACTAAACAGCACACCGATAAGGGTATTTCCGATTTCTGCAACAACCGTATGAAGAGAATGCATAAACATACTTTTCACCTTTTCCGGGGGATATTCCCCGAGCAAGCCCCCCTTCCGGGACTGTGCATTAGCCTGTAATAATGTAGCGACCTGCGCGCAATCTTCTTTTGTCATCAGTCGGTAGCGGATCATATTGTCTCCGTTTTGGTGGCTATTTTATGCCTTTTACTATACCCAACATCATTCAGGATGCAGGAAGGCGGCAAGCTCTGACCGCCGGGGAGCATAGATAAACTATGTGACCAGGCTGGCTGAGTGAAGCCAATAAACCTGCAGCTTGAATGAATAAGGGTATAAACCGGAGGCACAATACCGGCAATACAGAACGGAAATTCGTCTCACTGCGATTTATACTGATACATAAAAAAAACCACCGGTTTAACCGATGGCTACAGACAGCGTTTATTCATCTTCAGGCGGATTTTTGAGGATTTGATGAATTTCCTCTTTCAATCGTAACTTCTGTTTCTTTAATTCCACAACTTCATCGCCATAGCCTCTCCTGTCAGAGTGCTCTAACCGGGCTATTTCATGGTCGAGTTGATTATGCTTATCAAAAAGCGCACGAAAGTTAAGATTATTCTGGCGCAGATGGGAGATCAAATCACGATATTCCGGAAACATAGTTATATTACCTTTTGTCAGTGACTATTTTCTCATCATCTCCCATTTTTTTCTGCAACGCAAAGGGTTCCTTGCAAGACCGGGAGTTCCGTCAGTAAAGCAACTCACGGTATAAATACCGGAACTCATATTCCACCTCAAATTAACATCATTTGCCTTTATAAAATAAAGGTAATTAGTCACACCAAAAAATCATCTTGTTTGTATAAAGTAATAACAACAATTGTATTCAGACAAATAATAAATAATAAATAATAAATAATAAATAATAAATAATAAATAATAAATAATAAATAATAAATAATAAATAATACACAATACAACAGCAGGTTATTACTATTTTATATAGATTTTAATTTCTTATCACACAGCCCTAATTATTTACTACCAGTATACATCCCCCGGAGCAACCACAGTTCACATGATGCCCTTCCAGTGCTACGGAAACTCCTTGTATTTTCATCATAGGGCTACCTTCAGTGATAACACCGGTTGAATCACATCGCGGGCAATAAACAGCATCCCCCAAACAGGCTATTTCTTCTTTCTGTTTGGCAAACAGATGTCTGCTTAATACAGTTCCATTTATATTGGCACTATCATTTTCAATGATGATTTTCTGCTGATTTATTCCCCCTCTCATATTACCTTCTTATTATTAACAATATGTATCATTATTAATTGGTTCTATCCGGCACTATTTATATTATTCCACTTAAATTCCGCCATAAGATATCATACAAAAATCGGATGTAAAAATAGAATGATTCAGTCACACATTAACTACATAACCAAGTTAAATATATGAATTAAAACATTAATAAAAAAAGAGACATGTTGAAATCTACTATTTACATGCGTGTGGCTGTTTTTTGCGAAAGTGTAATATTAAGGATATCCAATGAGTAAGAACAGGCTTGGCAGCGTTGCACCAAAAGAAAGAATTAATATCAAATACACCCCTCATGACGGAGGAAGTCGGGCTGAAATTGAACTTCCTCATAATCTTCTGCTTATTGGTGACTTTAAGAACAAAGAAGAAGATACTCCAATTGAAGAACACAAAACGGTTTCCATTGATCAGAATAATTTTAATTCAGTTATGGAAAATGCCGATATCAACCTGACATTTGCCGTCAAAAATCATCTCGAAGAAGAAAGTGATTCAGAAATTTCGGTTAATCTGGATATTAAATCTCTTCGTGACTTCTCACCGGATAATATTGCCAAGAAGATCCCTGAATTAAATAAACTGCTTGAGTTGCGGGAAGCGCTGGTCGCTTTAAAAGGTCCGCTCGGTAATATTCCTGCTTTCCGGAAAAAACTTCAGGCTCTGCTGGATAATGAAGTGACCCGTGAGCAACTGTTAAAAGAACTGGATATCGTCAGTAATAAATAATTGGTGGGAATGGTGTTATGTCTACAGCAACAGTAAATGCAAAACAGGAAGCCGGTCTGGTTAATACCGGAACATCACTGCTTGATGAAATTATGTCTCAATCCCGGATGACACCGGAAACGGAAGCTTATGATATTGCAAAGCAAGGGGTTGCTGCATTTATCAGTCATACTCTTGCCGGAGATTCAAAAGAAGAACCAATTAATAAGCTGCTGATTGATAAAATGCTCATTGAACCGGACAAGAAACTCAGCGTGCAGATGGATGAAATCCTGCACAACAATCAGCTTCAGGAAATTGAGTCCTCATGGCGCTCACTGAAGCCGCTGGTAGACCGCACTGATTTTCGTGAAAATATCAAAGTTAATATCATCCACGCAACGAAATCAGAATTGCTGGAATATTTTGAATTTTCGCCTGAAATTGTACAATCTCCGCCTTGACCGCCAGGGAAATGCATGGCAGGAAATTCAGCAAAACGGGTCGATTGCATTCCACGTCTCCGGTAATTTCCCTGAGCTGGACATTCAGTTCCGGGCCACCCGTAACGGGGGTGATGCATGACCGGCGAACCAGACCCTGCATAATATACAACAGCCGGCAGAAAATAAGCAGTACCGGATCCCGCTGCGCGGCGCAAATATTAACCCGATGATCGATGCCGCCACACCGTTGCTCGGAATGGTGATGCGTATGCGTACTTTGTCAGGTTCCCCGCTCCCGGAGAAGTTGTACCCGCAGGTTGTCACGGATATTCAGGCGATTGAGCAGCAACTTCAATCTCAGGGCTATGAGCCGGGCGCCATTGTGTCATTCCGTTACGTATTGTGCACATTCATCGATGAAACCGCGCTGGGACTGAGATGGAATACCGATAACAGATGGGTGAAAAAATCATTACTGGTCCATTTTCATAATGAATCCCGGGGCGGGGGAAAAGTCTTTGTCCTGATTGAACGCTTGCTTGGCGAACCAAAACGTTATCTGGATCTGATTGAATTTATCTGGCTCTGCCTGTGTCTCGGCTACCGGGGTCGTTACAAAGTGACTCAGGGTAATAATGATGAACAACGGGGTATAGTCGCTGATTTTTATTCTGTTACTCATCTCACTCCATCATCGCGGCTTCTGCCAAAATATAAAGACGCCTGGTTTTATGCGCTCAGTATTGATAAAACGATCACCGGAAAAAATAATTATTATATACATTTTTATAATAGTCAGGGTGAAGTGATAACTACCCCGCCCGGACCTCATTTCCGGTGTTTTTACCGTTGTATCATTAATAACCCACAGAGTAATCCCGGTGATATCTGTCATTTAAGCCCGTTACTGCCCGATCTGCTTGCAGCTAAAAATATTACAGCATGCACACCCTGCTATCCCCCGATAACGGATAACAAATACTACTGGAACCTGTTATCTCATTACAGTGCGAATGGATTTATGCTTTCTTCTGTTGAATCTGTTAAGCAAATGGTCAGCGACTATATTTTATATCAGGAGAATGACCGGCAACGCAGTAAACAAATTAATCAGCATCTTGAAGGATTGACTGATATTAATACCGCCCTTGAGGATCGATTGATGAAAGGCAAGCCCTACCGCTGTCTTTCTCTGACAATGACATTAAATCCGGAAAAATTTGATAACCCCGGTGATGTATTTATGTTTACAATGCATCTGTATCATTTTTTCCCGTTTTGTCTTTCAGAAAATATGCTGCTGAAAATGAATGTACAATTTACCGGTAATGATACGATCTGGCATTTAGCACCTTATTTACTGAACGGATATAAATCTCTTATTTAAATCTGTGCCTCAGAGAAATATTAATGAAATAAATAGTTATTACTGATTAACTGTCCCTTTTTCAAAGAAGGGCATTAGCAGCACATTTATGATTTACTTTAGCTTGTTAATATTTTCATTGTATACCAATTACTTTGATTTAATAATTCACAGGAAGTTTCTGTTTCACTGATTGATAACGATATGAAATACCCACCATCCATCCATATAGTTATAATATCATCAAAAAATAATCACATATAAATATTTTACGTTTCATTAAACCAGAGTTTTTTAGGCTAACATTATGTAAAGTTGATTTTTCTCAATTAATATTAAGAATCATTCAACCATCTCAAGTTTTTTATGGTACATTTTAATTTGAATTTATATTATTTACTTATCTTCTAAAAGAGAATTAAAATGTCACCTAAAATATCACCTAAAACATCTAACGGCGGTAATCTTGTAATTATCAATGGTACTACATCGAAATGGTACAAAATTCATCAACATAGTTACCAAATGGATGAATGGTCGTTTCCGGAAATTATCGACAGAGGAGCACGTGCAGGTACACACATTGAATTTAATACCACTTTTGGTAATGATATAAATAATGACGCCGGAGAGGTAACTTATGAATTAGAAGGAACAACTAACGCGATGTCATTCACCATCCAGGCCAGATGTGTGAATAATGAATTTTTCTTACAGGTACATTTTAAAAATATAAGTACCACCAGCCATGACAAAGGCTCTATATGTAAAATTGGCTGGGAACATAATGGTACGGTTTACTTTGTACTTTCCTATATCGAAAGGAGCTATATATCCAGCTGTGACTTAATTGCTTCAGACTGGATGCAAAATAGCCCATTACAAGTACAAAACACAAAATTAAAAGAACTTTGTATGCCGGGAACTCATGACTCAGGAATGAGTTTTTATACCGCCGACACTACACATGCCAGGCATTGCAATACGGTAACACAATATAAAGGAATATTCGAACAATTAGAAATGGGTGCCAGATACTTTGATGTCCGACCTGTTCTTTACAAGAATGATTTTTACACCGGCCACTATGGTAACACAAATACACCAGTAGGATGGCAGGGAGCTAATGGTCAATCAATCAGTTCGATAATTAATGAAGTTAATTCCTTCACGGCATCACACAAGGAATTAATTATTCTGAACTTTTCACACGCTCTAAACAGAGATAATAATTATTGGGACTTTACTAAAGATGACTGGAATAAATTGATAGCTAAACTTTCTTCAATCAAGAATCTTTATTGTATTGAAAATTATAAAAAACAAGATCTTACAGAGAAATATTTAAATAGTTTCATCTACAAACAGGCATCCGTTTTATTAATATTTGAGGGAAAAAACATAGATCTTGGAAATAAAGAGGGATTAGGGTTTTTCTATCACTCTGATTTTAATACATATAATAGTTATTCCGATACAGAGGATGTAAGCTATATGATCAGCGATCAAACTGAAAAAATGAACAAACAAACACCAGGGAGACATTTCTTACTTTCATGGACACTTACACAAAGTGCTATAAATGCAATAAGTTGCTGGTCAAGTATCCTTCAGTTAGCTACTACTGCAAATTGGGAATTATATCGTGCATATGATAATACAACAAAAAACCATTATCCAAATATTTTGTATATTGATGGCATGAAAGATACGTCTGCTGCGGCAATTTCTATTGCAATTAATAGCTATCTTCATCCTTGATTTTTTTTACTGTTCAATAGGCCATTTGAACAAAAATTTTCGGCTTCATTGTCCGAAACGAGAAATCTCAATTAACTATTACGTCGAGCCTGAAGTGATTACGTTCCCGGAAAACCTGAATTCAGGTATCATTTTCGCGCTCAGACTTTCCACTTGCTCAGAGGAGCAAGTGGATTTGTAAGTACACCCGTTGAGCCACATTACTTCAGAAAACTCTCCATAAATGGTAACCTTACCGCCACGGCTAAAATCGAGCCGCAAAAAATTGTCTCTTTCGTACTTCGTTCTTCGTTCTGCGGGATTTTTTGAGATAATTTAAGATAGTGACAGCAGCAGTAACACAAATTTTCATGTCCCGGCTTGTATAGGGGGGTTTACTGGCTTCCCAGCGTGATAACGCGGTTATATAATCAGCCTCACCGGCGTCTGCGGGGTCATTCGTAACACAAAGTTTCATAAAACTCCTTATTTTGCAGTCACTTATAGCGCGGCTCACAAACCAGGGTATTTTAGGGCAGGAGTAAAGGCTTGTGTTGCTATTTTGTGTTGCTGAGCCGGTAAATACAATGTTTTGATACTGGTTATATTTACACGTAAGGGCTAATAGTAACGTATAAGTGCAAGATATAAGTTGCTGAATTTTAAATGATTTATATGGTGATAGCGACTATGGCGTTACTGATTACTGAGCGTTGTATCAATTGTGATATGTGTGAGCCTGAGTGCCCTAACGACGCAATTTCAATGGGTGATTCTATCTATGAAATCAATCCTGACTTATGTACTGAATGTGTCGGACATTATGATAAGCCGACCTGCCAGTCTGTTTGCCCGATAACGAATACGATTATTATCGACCCTGTGCATACAGAGACTCAGGAAATGCTGTGGGATAAATTTGTGTTGATACATCACGCAGATAAAATCTGACAGAGGTAAACTAATTAAGTAAGCGCGCCTGTAAACAGGCGCACTACATTAAATTGGGTTTGTTTCGAGGATCACGGTGGCACAGGCGTAGTTATGCTCATCCGCAATTGAGACATGATAGTGCGTCACTTCCCGGGCAGCTGCCAGTTCCCCGGCATAGCCGAGAAAGGTCAGGTTCGGCTTTCCCAGCGAATCATTACTGACTTCAAACTGGTTAAACGCCAGTCCCTGTCGGATCCCTGTTCCCAGGGCTTTTGAGGCGGCTTCTTTGACAGCAAAGCGTTTTGCCAGGAAACGGACAGGCTGTTTGTGCTGTAAATAAACATCCCATTCCGCTTCACTGAGGATACGTTTTGCAAAGCGGTCACCGGTACGCCCGATGACCGCTTCAATGCGACTTATTTCAACAATATCTGTACCAATGCCAACAATAGCCATTAACGACGGGCTTCTCTCAGCAATGTTTTCATCTCTGCAACAGCAGCAGCCAGTCCGCTGAATACTGCACGACCAATAATGGCATGACCGATATTCAGCTCATAAATGGCAGGGAGTGCAGCAATACGCTGAACATTATGATAGTTCAGACCGTGTCCGGCATTAACACTCAGACCTTTACCCGCAGCATACGCAACGGCATCTTTTATCCGGAAAAATTCTTTATCTTCTTCCTGTGAGGTCACCGCATCAGCGTAAGCACCAGTATGAATTTCAATAAAAGGTGCGCCAACATCATCTGCGGCATCAATCTGGGTATGATCGGGGTCGATAAACAGAGAAACTTTAATTCCGGCTTCGGTCAAACGCTTAACAGCACGTGCGATTTTCTCTTTTTGTCCGGCGACATCCAACCCGCCTTCAGTTGTAACTTCCTGGCGTTTTTCCGGCACCAGACAGCAAAATACCGGTTTGATACGACACGCGATATCAACCATTTCATCCGTCACCGCCATTTCCAGATTCATGCGGGTCTGAATAGTTTGTCGGAGAAGTTCGACATCACGATCCGTAATATGGCGGCGATCTTCCCGCAGGTGGACCGTGATCCCTTCTGCACCCGCCTGCTCTGCGATAAATGCCGCCTGAACCGGGTCCGGATAGTTGGTGCCGCGTGCGTTACGGACAGTAGCAATGTGGTCAATGTTTATGCCCAATAAAACTTCACTCATTTTTTAATCCTCAGGGTAACTTTTATTGTTCAGTTTAACCTTTTTCAACCGAAGAGGAACTACTGTGACTATTTTCTTTCGAAACCGGTGCCGGGCGCACAAATTGGCGAAATAATTCACGGCTTTTCAAGGGCTTTCCGCCCAGATAGGGTTTTAAAGCGATACGGGTAAAGCGCTTGGCGGCACGTAATGTTTCCGCATCCGGAAACTCCCTTGCGGCAAGGGCTTTCAATTCACGTCCGGTAAAACTGCCGTTATCCACCACCATGCTTGCGATAAATCCTTTTTCTTCGCGGTAGCGGTACGTCATGGTGTCAGATACTTCCTGCCCGCTGCCTGCGCAGTGCAAAAAATCCACGCCATAGCCGATGTGGTGCAACAGTGCCAGTTCAAACTGACGCAGTGCCTGTTCAGGTGTGGTTTCACTCGCCGCGAGGTATTGAAGGCAGCGCAGATAATCAAAAAAGAGTGCGGAGTAAATAACGCCGTTTGCCAGCAGGCGGGAGAGTAATTCGTTGATATACAATCCGCTGTAGAGCACAGAGCCGGACAGGGGTAACGCGAGGGAGATGGGATCTGCGTCGCGCAGAGTTTTCAGTTCGCCCCGCCCGCCCCAGCGGATAAGCAGGGGCGTAAACGGTTGTAACGTCCCTTTCAGATGAGAACGGCGGCGGCGCGCCCCTTTCGCCAGCAGGCGCTGCCGCCCTTCCTGTTCAGTGAACACATCCAGTATCAGACTGGTTTCACTGTAAGGGCGACTATGAAGCACAAAGGCGCGTTGCCAGCCGTCCATCGCTGAATTATTTCAGGTCGTCAGTGTAACCCAGACTGCGGAGTGCGCGTTCGTCATCTGCCCAGCCGGCTTTGACTTTCACCCACAGTTCCAGATGCACTTTGGCTTCAAACATGCGTTCCATATCGTGACGGGCTTCCGTTCCGATCGTTTTGATGCGGCTGCCTTTGTTGCCGATAACCATTTTTTTCTGGCCATCACGCTCAACAAGGATCAGCGCATTGATATGGAATAACCCGGTTTCTGTCACTAAAAAACGTTCAATTTCAACAGTAACAGAGTACGGCAGTTCATCGCCCAGGAAACGCATCAGTTTTTCACGGATGATTTCTGAGGCCATAAAGCGCTGTGAACGGTCAGTAATATAGTCTTCCGGGAAATGGAATGGTGCCTGCGGAATATGCTTGCGGGCAATTTTCGCGATGGTATCCACGTTCATTTTTTTCTCGGCGCTCAGCGGAACGACGTCGAGGAAATCCATCTGCTGACTTAAAAAGGCAATGTGTGGCAGAAGCTTGCTTTTATCTTCCACATTATCGACTTTGTTGATGGCCAGCAGCACCGGGCAATGCAGAGTGCGGACTTTATTCAGTACCATCTCATCATCCGGCGTCCAGTGGGTGCCTTCAACCATAAAAATCACCAGCTCCACATCACCGAGGGAGCTGCTGGCTGCACGGTTCATCAGGCGGTTAATTGCCCGTTTTTCCTCAATGTGCAGCCCCGGGGTGTCCACATAGATAATCTGGTAATTATCTTGTGTGTCGATCCCCATAATGCGATGCCGCGTGGTCTGCGGTTTACGCGAGGTAATAGAGACTTTCTGACCCAGTAACTGGTTCAGTAAGGTGGATTTGCCCACGTTAGGGCGTCCGACTATTGCGACAAATCCGCAATAGGTATTTTCTTCGCTCATTCAAGCTCCAACAAAATTAATGCTTGTTCCGCCGCGGCCTGTTCGGCTTTCCGACGGCTGGAACCGTTACCTTTAACCGGTTGTTCTACGCCACTTATCTGGCAGTGAATAGTGAACTCCTGATCATGAGCCTCACCTTTCACCTGAACAACAAGGTAATTCGGCAGAGGCAGATGACGCCCCTGCAAATATTCCTGTAACCGGGTTTTCGGATCTTTTTGTTTATCGCCCGGATAAATTTCACTGAGCCGGGACTCGTACCAGCTGAGAATAATTTTCTCAACGGTCTGAATATCACTGTCGAGAAAAATACCGCCAATCAGTGCTTCGACGGTATCCGCGAGGATTGATTCACGACGGCAGCCGCCGCTTTTCAACTCGCCGGGTCCCAGGCGCAGACATTCGCCGAGATTAAACTCACGGGCCAGTTCTGCCAGGGTATTTCCGCGCACTAATGTAGCGCGCATACGGCTCATATCGCCTTCATCCACTTTAGGGAAACGGTGATATAAGTCATTGGCAATGACAAAACTTAAAATGGAATCACCCAGAAACTCCAGGCGTTCATTATGTTTGCTGCTGGCACTGCGATGTGTCAGCGCCTGCATTAATAAATCGTGTTGTGTAAAAGTATAGCCGATTTTACGTTGCAGCTGGTTTATTACTATCGGGTTCATGTGCGACCAAATAAAGAGTGTGGAGTTTATAAAAGGCACACGCAACAGACCTGTAGCGACGGAAAAACCGTAATACAAAACTGTTGCGTTTGCACTGGCTCTCCGGTTGCCGGAGAGCCAGTCATTTAGCGGGCATATTCTACACTGTGATACGCAGTAATGCTCAGCAAATTCTCGTTTTTCTACTCTATGCGTCCGAAACGGCTGAAGCGCAGGCCTGTAGGCCATTCGCCTTCCTGCTTCTCAAGACTTAACCAGATGAAACTCGCACGGCCGACCAGGTTCTGTTCAGGAACAAATCCCCAGACGCGGCTGTCAGAGCTGTTATCACGGTTATCGCCCATCATAAAGTAATGCCCCTGCGGTACAACCCAGGTATACGCCGGCAGTCCCGGCTGGCGGAACAGACGCTGTTCGCCGATACTCTGTGGTGTGATTTCAGGTACAGTCAGAATGTGGTGAGCCACCGGTCCCAGGTTTTCAATGCGTTCAGCCTGCCGGCGATAGCCTATTTCCATGTCATCTTCAATCGGGAACTGGCGTGAACCATTCATAAATGCGCCGCCCATCGGGGATTTTTCCCAGTGGTTTGCCCATTCACTTTCATATTCCTGACCGTAGGTGACCGGCAGAGTTTCGCAGTTATCCTGCCCTTTATTACACGCAGGATAAATCTGTAATTCTTTGGTATACGGGTCGTATACCAGTTTATCGCCGGGCAGACCAATCACGCGTTTGACATAATCCAGCGTCGGATCTTCCGGATATTTAAACACAGCAATATCACCGCGCTTTGGTTCACCGGTTTTAATCAGTGTGGTTTGCGTGATCGGGTCTTTTAATCCGTACGCGTATTTCTCCACCAGCATGAAATCGCCGATTAACAACGTCGGCATCATTGAGCCGGACGGGATCTGAAACGGCTCATAAATAAATGAGCGGACAATCAGAACAATTGCCAGAACCGGGAACAATGATGCGGTGCTTTCCACCCACGTCGGCTTCGCCACCGTCGCGGCAAGGTGCGCCTGATCCATTGTCCCTTCAGTCAACTCCGCCATGCGCGCCAGTTTTTTCTTGCGGGCAGGCTGAATTTTAAACTTATTCACTGCCCAGACAATCCCGGTAACCAATGTTGCCAGGGTCAGGATCAGCGCAAAGGTGTTTGCCATTAGATTTCCTTACAACCTGATGAATTAATTATCTTTACCGACATGGAGAATGGCTAAAAACGCCTCTTGCGGCAACTCAACATTCCCGACCTGCTTCATGCGTTTTTTACCGTCTTTCTGCTTCTGCAACAGTTTTTTCTTACGGCTGACGTCACCGCCGTAGCATTTTGCCAGGACGTTTTTACGCAACTGTTTCACTGTTGAACGAGCAATAATATGCATGCCGATAGCCGCCTGAATCGCGATATCAAACTGCTGACGCGGGATTAACTCCTTCATTTTCTCAACCAGTTCACGACCACGGTACATCGAATTTTCGCGGTGCGTGATCAGTGCCAGCGCATCAACCCGCTCATTATTGATAAGAATATCAACACGAACCATGTCAGATGTCTGGAAGCGTTTGAAGTTATAATCCAGTGACGCATAGCCACGCGAGGTGGATTTCAGACGATCAAAGAAGTCCAGAACCACTTCCGCCATCGGAATTTCATAGGTCAGCGCAACCTGATTACCGTGATATACCATGTTGGTCTGCACACCGCGCTTTTCAATACACAGGGTGATTACATTACCCAGATACTGTTGCGGCAGCAGCATGTTACATTCTGCGATCGGCTCACGCAGCTCTTCGATATTGTTCAGTGCCGGTAATTTGGACGGACTGTCAACATAGATAGTTTCCCCGCCGGTGGTCAGCACTTCATACACAACGGTCGGCGCGGTGGTGATAAGATCGAGATCATATTCACGCTCCAGACGCTCCTGGATAATCTCCATATGCAGAAGACCAAGGAAGCCACAGCGGAAACCAAAGCCCAGTGCTGTGGAACTTTCCGGCTCATAGAATAATGAGGCATCATTCAGGCTGAGTTTACCCAGTGCATCACGGAAGGCTTCATAATCATCAGAACTGACCGGGAACAGACCCGCATACACCTGTGGCTTGATTTTTTTAAAGCCCGGCAGCGCTTTTTCCGCAGGCTGACGCGCACCTGTTAAGGTATCCCCGACCGGCGCACCCAGAATGTCTTTAATTGCACAGACGACCCAGCCCGCTTCGCCACATCTGAGGATATCTTTATCCACCTGTTTTGGTGTAAAAATACCCACACGATCCGCGTTATAGACCTGACCGGTGCTCATGACTTTGATTTTATCGCCTTTGCGCAGTGTGCCGTTTTTAATCCGAACCAGTGACACCACGCCGAGATAGTTATCAAACCAGGAGTCAACAATCAGCGCCTGCAATGGTGCATCAGGATCACCCTTTGGTGGCGGAATATCACGCACCAGTCGCTCGATAACATCGATAACACCCACGCCGGTTTTCGCCGAACAGCGCACTGCGTCTGCCGCTTCAATACCGACGATATCTTCAATCTCTTCTGCCACGCGCTCAGGTTCAGCTGCCGGCAGGTCAATTTTATTAAGAACCGGAACAACTTCCAGGTTCATTTCCATGGCGGTATAACAGTTCGCCAGAGTTTGCGCTTCAACACCCTGCCCGGCATCGACCACCAGCAGCGCACCCTCACATGCCGCCAGTGAGCGGGAAACTTCATAAGAGAAGTCAACATGGCCCGGGGTGTCGATGAAATTCAACTGGTAGGTTTCACCGTTCTGAGCAGTGTAATCCAGCGTCACACTCTGCGCTTTGATCGTAATACCGCGTTCGCGTTCCAGATCCATCGAGTCCAGAACCTGCGCTTCCATTTCACGGTCGGATAACCCACCGCAAATCTGAATAATGCGATCCGATAACGTTGATTTACCGTGATCGATATGAGCAATAATGGAAAAATTTCGTATATGGTTGGTTTTCAAGATAAAATTCTTCTTTAAAATGCCCTATAAAACTAGCTTTGGACACGAATATGGACACAAAGCCAACACTCTATATTGCTGGTTGACAGACATATTGCCAGCATTCTACATGCTACAGACTCTCAACTCAAAGAAACGTTCATTCCGGCGTTAAAAACATCCCGGATTATCTGCACTATAATCTATACCCAACGTCATTCAAGATGCAGGCAGGCGGCAAAGGAAGATAGACGGGGAGCATAGATAAACTATGTGACCCGGCTATCTGAGTGCAGCCAACGAACCTGTAGTTTGAATGAATAAGGGTATAAATGACATTAGGTACAGACTTAACTTATATTATTGAGGTATTCGCGCTATGAGTTATAAAGTATTAATCTCTTTACTCCCTTTTATTATGGCAAATGCACAAGCCTCCGAAACATGCACTGATGAACAGAGAAGTATTAACGCTCAAAATACCTATATTATGACTGAAGATATTCTTTTTGGCCCCGTGAAATCCATGCAGGCAACTCACGAAATGCCGGAAAATAAAAATGGCAAACGTGATAATGGAACAAAATTAATTAGTTATCACCGGACCGCTAAGCGGGTGGTATCAACGTCAGGTCCTGTGATTTCCTTTATAAAAGGGGAATTGGCTGGTCATAATCCATATCACATTACGTTTTCTTCTGGCTTTGAGGCGCTTAGCAACACCAGCAACGATAGCGGAATCTATGTTTATTCCTTTGATAAAAAAGGAAAAATAATAAAGCAGCAGGAAGATATTACGACTATAAATAAATATTATTCAGATGAAGATGAAGATGAAGATGAAGATGAAGATGAACACAATGTACGCAGTGAATTATCAACTGACTCAGATAAAAAATCATCCACCTCAATTGTTAATTGGAAAGATGGATTGATTGATACCGTAACAGGCAAGAGCTACGGTGCAAAAATATCATTTCAGTACAATTATAATCCTCTTCAACAACTAGTCAGTGTTATTGATAGTGAATCAAACAAGCCTATGGATATGTATTTAACCAATAAAAAATATAGCTATGACGCAAACGGATTTATAGATAAAACGACCATTGAATTATTCGAAAATGGCAAACTTGAGCACACAACTGTGACTGAGTGCCTGGAAAAAGATTCACATGGTAATTGCTTAACAGACATAATGATGGGTACTCGTTCAGGGTTTGAATCTACACAGATAAGAAAAACTAAATACACCTATGAATACTATTGAAAAAGACCTTTAATGACTAAAAATACACCAAACCCATTTCAGAAAAAATCATTTAAATTTATCTTCGCCGGCGTAATATTGCTCTTTATCGCAGGTATGAGATGGTTTGATAAACCCCACGAAGTTATCTGTAACACCGTTGAAACGATACTCGCTATTGGTCTAATCTGTTTTGGTGCCAAGCTAAGTAAAGATGAAAAGAAAAAATAAGGTTATTCCCATGTGTTCGGGGGATTAAATTCAACACCAACATCCGTCAAAATCCTGTCAGCACTTCATTCAACCATGTAAATACCCATATTCGCTCAACACAAAGAGCGCTTTCTCTGATACATCTAAAACCCATCAACTTAACCCATATTAAAATAGCAACTCATACTTCAAAGCTATCATTAACCATGGGGAATAAAATTAGTTATATGTTAGAAATCAAACAAATAAAAAATATATTGCAAAATTAGCACATCATGTTAATGGTTTTATTTGACTCTTTTCCCATAGTCGATAAATATGAAATTAAGTTATATATTCTGAGTAAATACAATTACTCTGCGGTGTAAATCTTCTTATTTGCCATTTTTCAGGATATTAACTCAATAAAACAGTCAACGTTATGTAAATTTCATATTTATAAGGTATATCATTAATGGAAAAAGTAACGAGAGCCCTTGAAAAGCTGAACCTGAATTACAGCGACCAACAGATAACCCTGGCAGATCTTATGCCGCTTTCCCTTGCTGAAGTGCGTAACAAAGCAGGCAGCCGCCTGTCACGGGAAGAAGCGCAACTGCTTCACCGTGCTGCGATAAAAGAAAAACAGAACAACATTCTGTATGCCGCCCGTTCACTGACCCGCGCCAACCCGCTGCTGAGAAAAGAGATGGGCGTTGCCCGCCATCACGGTGCCATCCCGTATGGCTATGATGACATTATCATGCCGCGCGCGGATGAATTTGCCGCACCCGGTGCAGTTTCCTCTATGTTTTCCCCGGCCGGTTATCTGACAGAACTTTACCGTGAAGCCCGTGGTCTGCATCAGAAAGGCAGTATCAATAACCTGGACACACGCCGTCCGGACCTGGCAAAACTGGTTCTCTCTCAGGAAAACCTGGATAAAGAAATCTCCACTCTGTCACTGGCCAATGATCAGCTGGAAACGGCGCTGATGGCGAAAGCCGGTTTGAGTGAGAAAACAAAATACTATGAAAGCCTGGCAACCTCCCGCCACAGTGGTGTCACACCGTATAACGCGCCGTTTGAGGGAATACGCGAAGCCCTGGCACAGCAGGATTTTGTACTACCGGACCATGTGCTGAGCAAAGGTGCAGAATCTGCGGCACAGCTTGCGCTGGCCGCCGGTATTTCACCGGAATTATATAAGATTCTGACGGAAAAAACGGACGGATTAAGTGAGGCAGAAGCAGAAGCACTGCTGAAGAAAAACTTCCCGGGGGTGGATACCGACAGCCTGATGAACCTTGATGCGCTGGCCAATTATTATGGGCTGCCAAGGGATGAGATTCAGGCATTAACGGGAATAGATTTTAGTGACTACATCGATTTATCAAACTTTCCGTCCGGTTCATCACTGAAAGAGACGCGCAATCTGTACGGAAAAAATAAAACACAGAAAATAAAAGCAAAGGACGCAGGCAGTAATATCCTTTATACATTAACCCACACTAAGCTGCACAATGAAGCTTCAAGCTACGTGACTTTCGAATATATTGACCTTATTCCGCTGAATAACAACCAATTTTGTATTAATTTTAGTATAAGTCATTTAGACAGCAGTGCTCACGGTATATATATCGGAATCCTGTCACCAACCTCACCTCAATATCCGGAAGATCTTTATTCAGATAGTAAAGTGAGAATGGAGGAAGGGAAACACTACAGCATCCCGGTAACCATTAATGCTGAAATAATACCAGAAATCACCATTTCGGTTTACACCAATAATAGCGTAGGCTGGTATGGACGCAGCACATTTGCTGTCACCAAAACAACCGTTCCTTTACTAGCCACCCTCAACAAAACCCTGCGCCTGGCCAAATCCACCGGACTAACCCCGCTGGAAACCCAGCGCGCATTAACCCGCCTGAAACTGAAAGACACAGATTCAGACGCTACTATACTGCATCGCGTCTGTGAAGCCCTGCACTACCGCAATCGCTACTGTATTGATACTGAAACCGCGTTAATGCTGTGCAAAGCATCTATCAGCACCGTCAGCTATGACGGGCAACTCAGCCAGTTTGACCACCTGTTTAATAACCCGCCGCTTAATGGTGTAACCTATACGTTAGGCGGTAATGGTATTCCGATGAAACCGGATGCTGAAGATCCTCGCCGTGAAGTACTGAAACGGGCTTTCCGCGTGGATAACACCGGGTTATGGCAGATATTTAATATCAATGACCAGACTGATAAGGATAAATTAGCTAATAACCAGTTAACCGAGTTAAATTGCATCTATCTGGCGCGACTGCTGGCGGATGTTAACAACCTGACTGTCGCACAACTGGATGCCCTGCTGCGGATATCACCTTACAAAACAACCATTATTTATTGGATAACTGACGAAATACGCCGGGAACTGATTAACTTCCTGTATCAGACCACTCAGTGGCTGAATGCACAGAATATCACTGTTGAACAGTTGGTTATGTTGCTGACAACAGACGCCCCGGCTGTACCGACCAAAGAGATGAACTCCCTGCTTGATGCCCTGCGTAACGGCGGCATTGACAGCACTGATGCGGATATATTACGCACTACCATAGCGCCGGTGATTGCCGCCGCCATGCAGATGGAAAGCCCGGAACAGGGAGAAGCCCTGCTGCGCTGGCTGGATAATAACCACCCTGATAGCGTGCCGGTGACAAACGATATCTGGCCGCTCATCACCACAGAAAAACCGTCTGCCGATCAGCAGAAAAAAATCGCCGCCTGGTGTCAGGCACTGGCGCAGCGCGTGCTGGCTATCCGTACTTTTGCCTTCAGTGCTGCCGAACTTCAGGTGCTGTCAAAAGGTGCGTCCGCCGATACGGTTTCCGCACTGCGTGAAATCAGTGATTTCCATAATTTGATTAACCGCTGTGGCGAACAGGCCGGAACGGTACTGGATGCACTGCAAAGCGGTACCCTGACTGTCGCCATTCTGGCAAAAGCACTGAATCTGTCAGAGCATGTGATTACCCAGGCACTGACACAGGCCGGGCAGAAACCTGAGCTGACTACATGGCAACAGTTAGCCACATTGCCGGCACGGCTGGATTTGGCAGACATCCTTCATATCACCCCGAAAGATATCACCAATCTGCTGACAGTGTCTGAAAATGCGACACCTTCCTATGCAGACCTTTCCACCCTCTCCGGGCTTTTACAGGCCGGTCTGAATGAACAGCAGACAGCACAGCTGCAAAACCAGTCGGAGCCGCGCCGCAGTGAAGCCCTCAGTGGTGAATACCGTGTTCGCATCATGGGTAAACCGCTGGCGAACCGTGATGATATCTGGCGTAATCTGCTGATTGACGGCAAAGTCAGTGCCGCCATCACCACCACGCGGCTGGCGGATGCCATTGCCGGTATTCAGCTCTATATCAACCGCACCATTGCCGGTGATGAACCGGGAGCGGAAAGCGACGTGCTTGGGCGGCAGTTCTTTAAAGACTGGGACACCTATAATAAACGCTACAGCACCTGGGCGGGTGTATCTCAGTTAGTCTATTACCCGGAAAACTTCATTGACCCGACCCTCCGCATTGGTCAGACCGGGATGATGAACACCATGCTGGAGCAGCTTTCACAGAGTGAGCTCAACAGCGATACCCTGGAAAATGGTTTCCGCCAGTATCTCACCGCCTTTGAACAGGTCGCTAACCTGACCGTGGTCAGCGGTTATCATGATGCGGTTGATATTGATGAGGGTAACACCTGGTTTATCGGTACCAGCCAGACCACGCCGAAAAAATACTACTGGCGCAAGGCCGAGCACAGTAAATGTAAAAACGGCCGTTTTGCTGCCAACGCCTGGAGTGACTGGAAAAAAATCACCTGCGCGGTGAATCCGTATCAGGATATGATCCGTCCGGTGGTTTACCGCTCACGTCTTTATCTGTTATGGATTGAAGAACAGATACAAAAAGATAAAGACAGCGAAAAAGGTATTCCTGCCTATAGCCTGAAACTGACGCATATTAACTATGACGGCAGTTGGGCGTCACCGTTCAGTTATGATGTTACTGCTGAATTCAACCCCGGCTGGGGGAAAATAGGTCTGTACTGCACCGCCAATCAGGAAGATAACACCCTGACGGTTGCCTGCTATAAAAAACAGCCTGAAAATGAAAAAATGCAAAGTGTTACACCCCCTGCTGACTTCTTCGGGCTGCGTATTCAGCAGAATATGGCCCGTGCAAGCTCACCGGAGATAATGGATGTCATAACTGCCGTTACTCATCAATTAGATACTGAGTCTGTTACCAGGGTGAATATGCTATTAACCGGCAGCTATTCTTCAAGCTTTACAAGTGTATCATCAGATAACGCGTACGGACTCCATCCTCAGATTTCATCCGGAGAGTTCTTCCTTACCAGAAACAAGGATAGATTTGAGCTTGTCATAAACCCTGAAGTACACATTCATGTTGATACTACTGAGCTTTTTGAGTTTACCAATTACCCATATCGTAAACATTACATAAAAAAAGTTAATTCAGGCTGTGATATTTATATGCCTGAGAATACTAAATACACCCCAAAAGGCAAACTTATGCCGGATGGAAAATGTACCCTGATATTCATTGTAGACTCAGATAGAAAATCGACTGCTACGCTAATTATTCCTGCCGAAGAAGAAAGCAGTAAACATGTCCTCTTATCATTATTACGCGCAGAAAATCAAGAACAGACTAATTGGCAGCTTTATTTTGAACATCAACAGTATGACGATTTAGGCTACGTATATATCGGGTTAGGCGAGACTTTAGTGGAGTCAGGCAGTACGTTTATTGAAGATCAAAAAAAATATACGTTGCGCCATTATCCGGGTGATTCTATCGCAGAAATTGACATTGATAAGCAGATAAAAAAAATAACACCGGCCACCGCTGATAATATTACACTTAGATTTTCCAGTAATAAAAATATCATCCAAACAATCAGTGGCAATAATATCGGCATCACTGTTCCGGGATTTCCTGAATCAGATAACGGAACTATGAATTTTCCATTCAGAAAATTAATAGTTGATGTAACTGATTGTTTAGAAAACAACAACAGCACACTAAATTTAACCGTTACAGCCAACTTTAAACTTACGACAGGCCAGTCCGCAAGCTGCGAGTATAACCTGCAGCTAAAAACCCCCGAAGTCAGTACCCGTTTTATCTCCCTGTACACCGATAAAAGCGGCGCCCAATACATGGAATGGGATGTTTACCGCACCCGCCTCAACACCCTGTTTGCCCGCCAGTTAATTGAGCGTGCCAACCGCGGGATTGAGGCGGTACTGTCACCGGAAACCCAGAATCTGCGTGAACCAAAACCGGGACAGGGTACCTATGTCACACTGACACTAAAACCGTATAATAAAGAAATTCACGGCACTGACCGGAAATTTACACTTTATTACGGTGATATTTTCACCAGAACAGACAAATTTCCGGTTTACAGTGGCACACTCAGTGTTGCCGGTAATACAGAGATAAAACTGTTTATTCCGCGAATGGACGCCGCACAGGGCGAAAAAGACAATATATATCTCAACGCTGAATACCAGAAACAAACCACAAACTGGATCCGGTTGCACCGTACCACAACCGATAAAAATAATCCGCATGGCTGGACTCTTGATAAAGGCTATAAAAGCGGCACGTTCCCGGGCCTTGGGTCCGTCTCCGGCCTGTCACAGCCCGATGAACCCATGGACTTCAGCGGCGCCAATGCCCTCTATTTCTGGGAACTGTTTTATTACACCCCGATGATGGTCGCCATGCGCCTGTTGCAGGAGCAGAACTTTACCGAAGCCAACCGCTGGTTAAGCTATATCTGGCGTCCGGCCGCAAGTGGTGCCGGTGACTGGCGGGTACGTCCGCTGAAAGAAGATACGTCCTGGAACGCCGATCCGATGGATTCGGTTGACCCGGATGCGGTCGCCCAGAATGACCCGATGCACTATAAAGTCAGCACCCTGATGAAACTGCTGGATCTGCTGGTTGCCCGTGGTGACAGTGCTTACCGCATGTTGGAGCGCGATACCCTTAATGAAGCAAAAATGTGGTATATGCAGGCACTCGGTTTACTGGGTGATAAACCAGTCACCCTTATCGGCAACGGCTGGGGTAACCCGGCACTGAGTGACGCGGCGGATAAGACACAAGCAAAACAGTTCCATGATGAAATCAGCCGTATCCGCAGCGGCGGACTGCTGCCGGAAACCCGCACCGCCAATACACTGACCGGATTGTTCCTGCCGCAGCAGAACGAAAAACTGCTCGGATACTGGCAGACTCTGGAAATGCGTCTGTTTAATCTGCGTAATAACCTGTCAATAGATGGTCAGCCGCTCTCTCTGCCAATCTTTGCCGCACCGGCAGACCCGGCAGCCCTGCTCAGTGCCGCCGCCGCTGCGTCCGGTGGTGGTAAAACCTTACCGTCTGTCGCCATTCCGGCAATGCGCTTCCCGCAGGCGCTGGAAAGCGCCCGTTCGCTGACCGGGCAACTGATGCAGTTCGGCTCTACACTCCAGGGGCTGATTGAGCGCCGGGATGCGGAAGCCATGAGTGAATTGCTGCAAAACCAGGCCGGTGAGCTGATGCTCTCTTCCCTGCGCATGCAGGAGCAAACTCTTGCCGAACTGGATGCTGAGAAAAACGTGCTGGAGCAGAGCCGTACCGGTGCACAGTCCCGCGTTGACAGTTATCGCAATCTGTATGATGAAAATGTCAGTGCCGCTGAAAAACGCACCATGGATCTGTATCTCTCGTCTTCTGTGCTGAGCACGTCCATTGAGGCACTCAGTATGGCGGAAGCGGTTGCTGATATGGCACCCAATATCTTCGGTGTGGCTGTGGGCGGCAGCCGCTGGGGCGGTATTCCGAAAGCGATTGGTTCCGGTATCGCACTGGCCGCATCGGCCTCCAAAATCACCGCCGATAATATCAGCCAGTCTGAAGCATGGCGCCGCCGCCGTCAGGAATGGGAAATCCAGAAAAACAGTGCCGAATCTGACGTCAGACAGATTAATGCACAGCTGGACGCCCTGATTGTGCGCCGCACGGCAACAGACATGCAGCGTGAACATCTGGAAATTCAGCAGGCGCAGACACAGGCACAACTGGAGTTCCTGCAACGCAAATTCAGCAACAAAGCACTCTACAGCTGGCTGCGTGGCCGTCTGGCATCCATCTATTACCGCTTCTACGACCTGACTGCAGCCCGCTGCATGATGGCAGAAGCCGCGTTTACATGGCAGACCGGAGAGACTACCCGCTACATCAAACCGGGTGCATGGCAAAGCAGTAATGCCGGGCTGATGGCCGGGGAGTCTCTGCTGCTGAACCTGACCGAGATGGAGCAGGCATGGCTGAAATGGAATCACCGTACACTGAAAGTCACACGTACCGTTTCCCTGGCGGAAGTGTACAGCGCTGACGACGTGCACCTGGCAGATAAAATTGCTGACCTGCTAAAAGGCAGTGGTTCCGGGGATACACCGGCATCAACCGGGCTCTCAATGACGAAGGATAAACAACTGCATGCCGCGTTCAGTCTGAAAGCACTGAACATTGCAGATGACTATCCTGCCGGCCTGGGCAAAACACGCCGTATCAAACAGATCAGTGTGACCTTACCGGCCCTGGCCGGTCCGTATCAGGATGTGCGTGCCGTGCTCAGTTACGGCGGTGATGTGAAACTGCCGGACGGCTGCAAAGCCATTGCGGTATCCCACGGGATGAATGACAGCGGTCAGTTCCAACTGGATTTCAATGACGGCCACTGGCTGCCGTTTGAAGGGATCCCGGTGGATAACAGCGGCAGTCTGATCCTGAGCTTCCCGGGGGCGGCAGGTGATAAGCAGAAAGCTCTGCTGCTCACTCTGAGCGATATTATCGTCCATATCCGCTACACCATCCGTTAATTTTTTGTCCTCATCCGGGCGGCCTCCGGGCTGCCCGTTCAGGAGTCTATTATGCAACATTCAGACACTATT
>NZ_CBCPJD010000017.1:0-122039 GCF_965118875.1 Morganella psychrotolerans | reverse complement strand
AGCCAGCCGGGTCACATACTGATGTATGCTCCCCGTCTATCTTCTCTTGCCGCCTGCCTGCACCCTGAATGACGTTGGGTATATACCTTATTCATTCAAACTGCAGGTTCGTTGGCGGCGTGAAGCCAGCCGGGTCAAATAGTTCATATAAACACTCTGTTTTGATAAAAAAAAGCCCGGTAACAAATGATGTTACCGGGCCTGATATTGCTGTGTGTTTTTATTATTAATGTGTGGCGATGTTAATAAAAATTTGTGCACCAATCAGCAGACAATCATCGTCTACAAAATAAGGGTTTGCGTGCAGATAGTTATTAATGCCTTTGGCTTTGTTTCCGCTGCCTAAGAAATACATTGCGCCGAATTTATCTTTGGTGGCATTTACCAGGTAACTGAAGTCTTCACTCCCTGTCATTGGTTTGCCGTTTGATTCAATATTTTCTGCTGGTAAGAACGCCGCAGCGGCTTTGTAAATTGCAGCCGCTGCCTGTGGGTGGTTAATAACAGCAGGGTAGCCGCAGGCATCCAGTGTGGTTTTAAAACCACCGGCTTCGCTGCGGGCAACAATTTCTTTAAAACTGGCTTTTAAGATATTATTGGTTTCTTCATCCATTGAACGGATGGTTCCGCGTGCCTGAACATAATCTGCCAGCGCATTAGGAATAGTACCGCCATTGAACATCCCGCAGCCAAAAACAGCCGGACTGAAAGGATCGGTTTTTTTGGCAACGATGTAATCCATATAATCGATAATACGGGTGGCTTCGCGGATAGCATCCAGCCCTTTGTGCGGGGTCGAACCGTGCGCGGAAATACCGTGAACATCCAGCGTCCACGCCGAGCCGTAGGAAGACATAACACCGGCATTGAAGCGGATAAGTCCGGTCTCAATTGCCCCGTCATTGTGCAGTCCGTAGACTTCATCAACACCGTCCATGCACCCCATTTCCACCATTTTATCCGCACCCGGAATACGCATATCTTCTTCTGCCATCTGGAAGATGAAGCGAATGTTGCAAAGGAGTTCGTCGCGGTGCTCACTCAGGTATTTTGCCGCAGTCAGCGCGATGGTCATGTGTGTATCGTGACCACAGTTGTGCGCACAGCCTTCGTGCACCGAACTATGCTCGTTGCAGGTCATGTCCGGCATTTCCAGACCATCAATATCGGTGCGGTAAGCAATCAGACGTTTTGCGGGGTCAATCATTAATTCTGCGGTAAACCCGGTATATCCTTCAAACGGACGAATGGTATAGCCGAAGCTTTCCATAAGTTTGCGGCAATATTCTGAGGTTTTGTACTCTTCACCGGACAGCTCAGGGATCTTATGTAAGTCCTGGCGGGTTTTCTTGCTAAACGCTTCAAGAGCAAAGAGTTTCTCACTGATATTATATTTATTCGTCATTACATTATACCCCGTTTACTGAAACCGGTTTACGTGCTGGTGAAAGAAGCCCTGGTGTAAACGCGGGCATGACCGGAAATCACCGGTCATGCCACAACGCTGACGCAACATGAGTACATTTTATTTTTACGCTGACACTTTCCGACAGAACCGGCGGGATTCAGTCATCGGTGAATAGTCGTTATTTATTTGCAGGAGTGATTTTAACGTCAGATATAAAAAAGTGAGCGTGACGGAGATCGGGTTTATATCATATCAGTATTGCATGGGGTATGAATAATAATGATGATGACAGAGAGTCGGAAAATAAGACCATTCACGATAAATAAGAAAGTAGATAAATATCAATAAATTAAATATATTTAAATTGTCACCTTATTTTGTGGTGAAAAGTAATGTAAATATAAAATCCTGACGCGATAAAGGTAATATTAATATTATTTATCTTAATGTAAACGGACTTATTTATATATCGTTACGTTCTTTATATTATCCCGTCATACTTCAGGATGTACCATAGATTAATACTGGAAATTTACCTTATTACTGGTGGTTTTATCTGCGCCTGGTGTGGACTACACTCTGGTTACAGGATAAAGATATTGAGCAGGTTTGGATTGCTCCGTGTCACACCATTTTCCGAATCAGATTTGATAACCAGTAAGAGGGAAGGTTTACGATGAAGCAGACAGTCGCGGGTTATATCGCAAAAATGTTGGCGGATGCAGGAATCAACCGTATCTGGGGTGTCACCGGAGACTCGCTGAACGGGTTGAGTGACAGTTTACGCAAATTAGGCACGATTGAATGGATGGGAACACGGCATGAAGAGGTTGCTGCATTTGCCGCAGGCGCAGAAGCGCACCTGACCGGCAGACTGGCAGTATGTGCAGGCTCCTGCGGGCCGGGGAATCTTCATTTAATTAACGGATTATTTGATTGTCAGCGTAACCGGGTGCCGGTACTGGCGATTGCGGCGCATATTCCTTCCGGTGAGATTGGCAGCCATTATTTCCAGGAAACGCACCCGCAGGAATTATTCCGGGAATGCAGTGTTTACTGTGAACTGGTGTCAAACCCGGAGCAGATTCAGCAGGTACTGGGGATCGCCATGCGCAAAGCCATTCTTGAGCGGGGTGTGGCGGTTGTGGTTATCCCGGGTGATGTGGCGTTAAAACCTGCGCCGGAATCTGCCCGTAATGTCTGGTATGAACCGTCTCTGCCATTGGTGATGCCGCAGCGGGATGAACTGATGAAGCTGGCGGATGCACTCAATGGCGCGAAAAATATTACACTGATGTGCGGGGCGGGATGTGCCGGCGCACATGATGAAGTACTTAAACTGGCAGAAACACTGAAAGCCCCTGTGGTACATGCACTGCGCGGTAAAGAGCATCTGGAATACGATAATCCGTACAGTGTGGGAATGACCGGGCTTATCGGGTTTTCGTCCGGTTACTATGCGATGGAAAACGCCGATACCCTGGTGCTGCTCGGCACACATTTTCCGTATCGTGCATTTTATCCGGCAAAAGCAAAAATTATTCAGGTGGATATCAATCCGGGCAGTCTCGGCGCGCACTGCGCTGTGGATATGGCTGTCATCGGGGATATCAAAGCCACTCTTAACGCGATCCAGCCCCGGTTGCAGGCTAAAGAAGACCGCACGCACCTTGATAATGCCCTGAAGCATTATCAGACTGCCCGCAGTGACCTGGATGCGCTGGCAACAGCAAGTAAACGGGAGCTTATCCACCCGCAGTATCTGGCGAAAAAAATCAGTGAGCTGGCAAATGACGATACTGTTTTCACCTGTGATGTCGGCACGCCGACTGTCTGGGCGGCGCGTTATCTCACCATGAATGGTAAGCGGCGGCTTATCGGCTCCTTTAATCACGGGTCGATGGCAAATGCGATGGCGCAGGCTATCGGCGCACAGGCAATTGATCGCAAACGTCAGGTGGTGGCCATGTGTGGTGATGGCGGATTCAGTATGCTGATGGGCGATTTTATTTCGCTGGCACAAATGAAACTGCCGGTGAAAATTGTCATCTTTAACAACAGTGTTCTGGGTTTTGTCGCGATGGAGATGAAAGCCGGCGGTTATTTAACCGATGGCACTGATCTGCATAATCCGGATTTTGCGGCGATGGCAAATGCGATGGGTATCAAAGGAATACGGGTTGAAGACAGTGAGTCACTGGATGATGCCCTGAAAACGGCATTTGCTCATGACGGCCCGGTTCTGGTGGATGTGGTCACCGCCAAACAGGAACTGGCGATGCCGCCGGACATTAAATTTGAACAGGCTAAAGGGTTCAGTCTTTATATGCTGCGCGCGATTATTAACGGGCGGGGTGATGAGATTGTCGAGCTGGCAAAAACCAACTGGTTGCGCTGAGAATATATGAACAAATTTGCCGCAGTGTATCTGCGGCACTTTTACACCGCTTAATATCCGGCGGCTGATCCCAGCCGCCACAGATGTGCTGCCATTAATGCGCGGTACGGGGCAAACTCCGCCAGCCATGTCTGCGTTTCCTCTGCGGTCAGTTTCTCTTCACGCTCAAGCAGGCGTTGTAAGTTGCGCCGCACTGCCACATCACCGTGAAGTGAGCCATTCAGGTAATTAAATCCGCGCAATAACGCATAGCTGACCGTCCAGGTGCCGATGCCTTTGATGGCAATCAGTGATGCAGAAACCGCATCTGCATTGTCCGGCGTGACCACATCCGGCAGCACCAGCTCACCGCTTTCTAATTGTTCACTCAGCATCAGCAATGCATTGGCTTTGCCGACAGAAAAACCACAGCTGCGCAGCCCGTCAAAATCTGTTTTCAGAATATGTGCGGCATCCGGGTAGCACCACAGCCCGCCGGAATGGCGCAGATTGATATGCTGAATCAGGCGGCGGCGGATAGAGATAGCCGCATGAACACTGATTTGTTGCCCGATAATTGCCCAGTTAATCGCTTCAAATGGTGTGGCAGACTGATAGATGCGCAGCCCCTGCTGATGACGGATCAACTGCCCGACTTGCGGATGTTCCTGATACAGGGACTCAAATTCCTGTACCGGTTGTAATAATCCCAGCATATGACAGGCGAGATGGTGCAGCGCCGCTTCGTCGCCGGGCAGCGTCGGACCATCGGTATGCAATGTCACCCGCACCTGTCCGGCGTCGGTTTCCAATGTCAGCAGTGCAGGATGTCCGTGCAGACAAATCCCTTTCATCACCCGGTTCTCAGTGACCTGCTCTGCGACGTTGTGTGTATCCCGTAAATGAAAAGCAAGGAAATCCGCTGTATGATAGTGGGATGGTAACAAAACTGTAATAATTAATTGGTTGTTTTTACTCACATTATTGTACCTTGTTGCGGAGCGGATAGAAAATCGGGCCGGGTCTGTCTTATCAATTGTCAGTACCGGCTATGCAAAAATGTAAATTCATATTGTGACAGGTGGATTATTCTGAGTGAATTCTGCTTACCAAATGTGATACTTATATATATGAACAAATTAGTTTATTTTTAGCATATTCATTTTTTAAAGATACCTCACCGGTTCCTCCGGGATGAAATCAGAGGTTATTGTTGTAACAATGAATATAATTGACGCTCGAAGATCTCACGTTCCCCGGGGGGGAAAGCTTAGCGTTTAGTCCGAGATTGTTACAGCACAGCAGTACAACCAGAGCGGATAAAGGCATTACCGATGGATATAAAACAATATTACCTTGAGGTCGCTGAAGGTAAAGGAAAGAAGATGACGTCGGAGATAGTGACATTCTCTCCTTCGCGGCTGAACCTGGCTGAGCTAGAAGAGCGGTTAACATCACAAACCTTTTTCACACAGGGTGATATTGAATACGGGGATGCCGATGAACACAGTTTTTACTATACGTGCCACTATGGTGATGAAGAATTATTGTTCCTGATTTCGCTGGCGCCAAGGGCTCCGGAACTGGAAATTAATCCTTATTATTCAACAGATACACTGTCGCCGGAATTACTCGCAGAAGTGAACCAGACTGAGCAGGATATCTATGTTGAATGTCTTTTAAAGAATGATGTGCTGCTCAGCTACCGCCATCAGCTTAAAATTGTACAGATATTGGTTCCGGACTTACTTCTGGGAATTGATATTTCCGCGGCCGGTCGCGGGTTTACCCGTGAGTGGCTCAATTTTCAGCTCGAAAATGATGTGCAACTGAATATTGAATCGCTGTACACCATTCATGCGATTTATGACACTGAGAATACCCCGCCGACCATGTATTGGTTCCATACGCACGGATTACTGCGTTGCGGTATCCCGGAGGTGGAATTGTTGCTGCCGCATACGATTAATTCGTACTACGGTATCCCTGATTTACTGCGCAGTTTTGTCGGACAGAGCCTGAATGAGGGTAAGGTACTGTTTAATGAGCCGATACTGTGTGGTCAGACAGAGAAACAATTAGAGTATATTGTGGCGCTTCCTTATCAGGAAGGTATTCGTCAGGTGAATAAAGAAACCCCGATTGAGCAGTTGAAATCACTGGAAGAGATTGATTATTCTCACGATAATATGCCTGAGGATGAATTTCTGGGGGATCGCAGCGATCGGGACGATCAGCATGATCATCCTTCCTGCATGTTGTTCCGGACCAATGAGAGTACTCCTGTATTACAGACCTTTTTCAAAGGGTTTGATGATGATGCGGCGATCATGTTTTACCGGCCGAATACTGAAACATATGAGATGGCGACGAAAGCCCGGTTACGCTGGCACTATTTTGCTCAGATGTTTACAGAATACGGTCAGCCGGAAGTCAAAGAAAAAAAAGGTCTGCTGGCGGGATTTTTCAGTAAAAAAAACCGTGCAGAAGTGGAAGAAGAGGAAACACCACGGGCGTTTATGGTCAAATGCGGTATTCCATACGGGGATACTGATGACCTGGAGCACATGTGGTTTGTCCCGGAAAGTCTGGAAAATGATACCTTTACCGGCAAACTGATTAACCAGCCATTTTATGTGAAAGAAATGGAAGAGGGCGGCGTGTATCAACTGGATACCTCAATGCTGACTGACTGGAATATCTATTTCTCCGGTGATAAATACACACCGGATACTATTTATCAGCTTCTCAGCCCGCCACAGGTCCACTGATATCTGTCAATTCTTAAAAAAGCGCTGAACAGCGCTTTTTTTATGCCTGCTGTTTTGTGCAGTAAACCACGTTATTAATACATACTGAATTATGTTGTTGCTGCTTTTTTTCTGTTCTGACTATAATTAATGACCGCGTGTTGTTGCCGGTAATATGTTCTTAAAAATGGCGATTTTATCTTATAATCCGTTGTGAATTGTTTATCATGGAGTGTATTGTGCCTGATTTAACATCGTTGCTGGCGTTTGCGTTGGTTGCACTGGGAATGGTATTAACGCCCGGCCCCAATATGATTTATCTGATCTCCCGTTCACTCTGCCAGGGAAAACAGGCCGGATATGTTTCGCTTGCCGGCGTCGGCCTGGCGTTTATCTTTTATATGCTCAGTGCCGCATTCGGGATCACCGCGCTGTTTTTTGCGGTTCCTTATGCCTATGACGTGTTGCGTATTGCCGGGGCATTATACCTTTTGTACCTTGCCTGGCAGGCAGTGAAACCGGGCGGACGCTCTGCTTTTTCTGTGCGCGACCTGCCGGCAGATAAACCCAAAAAACTGTTTACTATGGGTTTTCTGACCAGCCTGGCAAACCCGAAAGTGGCGGTGTTATACCTTTCCCTGCTACCACAATTTATTGTACCGGGACACGGCAGCGTGCTGACGCAGTCTCTGATCTTCGGCAGCATGCAGATGCTCATCAGTATTGCAGGCAATGCACTGATCATTTTTACGGCAGGAACCGTTGCCGGATTTATGACCGGTCGCCCGCTATGGCAGGTGGTACAACGCTGGCTGATGGGAACCGTGCTTGCCGGTCTGGCGGTGAAAATGGCGCTGGAGTCCCGACGCTGAACAATATGCAGACCGGCGTGATGTTCCCGGTCTGCATTATTCCGGACAGTGCAGATTGTTTTTAAAGCTGATTACTTTCCAGCCACTGTGCAACCTGCTGCTGCTCATTAACACTGAGCCACATTCCCAGCTTGGTTCTGCGCCACAGCGCATCTTCCGCACTGACTACCCACTCATTTTTCACCAGATAGCGCAACTCGGCTTCATACAGATTGTGACCAAATAGCTGCCCGAGATCATTCAGTGACTGTGCGCCATCCAGAATTTTTGCCGTCTGGCTGCCGTATGTGCGGGCAAAGCGCAGCGCCAGCCCGTTTGGTAACCAGGGATAGTGCTCACTCAGTACCCGTGCATATTCATCCCGTGAATGACCATTGAGTTCACCGCCGGTCAGAACTGCCTGCTTTGTCCATGCTTTTCCGGCCTGCGGATAATACGGCGCAAGTTTGTCCAGCGCATGCTCACCCAGTTTGCGGTAGGTGGTGAGTTTCCCGCCAAACACAGACAGCAGAGGTGCCTGCCCGTTTTCGTCATGCAGATCCAGGGTGTAATCCCGGGTAATCGCCTGTGGAGAATCGGATTCATCGTCACACAGCGGGCGCACACCGGAATAGCTCCAGCGGACGTCATCACGGCTCAGGGTCTTTTTAAAGTGGTCGTTATAAACATCCAGCAAATAATTAATTTCAGTATCATCAATTTTTACATCAGCAGGATCGCCATGGTATTCCACATCGGTCGTACCGATAATCGAAAACTCATCCATCCACGGGATAACAAACACGATACGGTGATCTTCATTTTGCAGAATATATGCCTGCGGCTCGTCATGAGCGCGCGGAACAACAATATGGCTGCCTTTGATGAGACGGATGCCATAAGGTGATTTCAGATGCAGCCCGTCATCAAAGAGCGCTTTCACCCACGGACCGGCTGCATTAACTAATCCTTTTGCCTGCCAGTGCAATTTTTCACCTGTCAGTGTATTTTCAGCTTCTACCTGCCAGAGTCCGTTTTCGCGCCATGCACGGATGACTTTTGTCCGGGTGCGGACTTCACCGCCCTTGCGCACAATTTCCTGTGCATTAAGCACCACCAGGCGTGCGTCATCAACCCAGCAATCTGAGTATTCAAAGCCTTTTTTGAATTCCGGTTTCAGCGGAGATGCACTGTTGAACGTTAGTCCGCGGCTGCCGGGCAGAGTTGTGCGTTTGCCCAGATGGTCGTAAAGAAATAATCCTGCGCGGATCATCCAGGCCGGGCGCAGATGCGGCTGATGCGGCAGGCGAAAGCGCATCGGGAATGCAATGTGCGGAGCCATTTTTAACAATATTTCGCGCTCAGCCAGTGCTTCGCTTACTAAACGAAATTCATAATGTTCGAGATAGCGCAGCCCGCCGTGGATCAGTTTTGAGCTGGCGGACGAGGTGGCACAGGCCAGATCCCCGGCTTCCAGCATCAGAACAGAAAGTCCGCGCCCTGCGGCATCAGCAGCAATACCTGCTCCGTTTATTCCGCCCCCGATGACGATTAAATCTTTGGTTTCCATCCTGACTCCCTTGATGCGCGCATTCATTCTTTTATGTTCGTTATCGCTCATAATAGTTCAATGCGATCGATAATCCAACATTTTGTACATAAAAAAACGTTTCCCGTGACAAGGATAACAACTCATTATCATATCCATACTAAAAGTAATGATATTAAGTGTTTGAGCGGTAAGGGAAACGGGGGAAATAGCTGACGATGGTAATGCACCGCGCCACGGGGATTGTGGCGCGGCAGAGAAAACGGTTTAGTCGCAGATATCGAGCTGGACGTTTTGCTCATCGAGTATTTTGATAATACTGTCCGGCGGGCGTTTATCCGTAAACAGACAATCAATAAGCCCCATATTGCCGAGGTTTACCATTGCGTTGCGACCAAATTTGGAGTGATCGGTGACAAGCATGACACAGCGGGAGTTTTCGATAATTGCGCGTTTGGTGCGCACTTCGTGATAATCAAACTCCAGCAGCGAGCCGTCAGTATCGATGCCGCTTATCCCGAGTATTCCGAAATCCAGGCGGAACTGAGAGATAAAATCGAGTGTGGCTTCGCCGACAATACCGCCGTCCCGTGAACGTACTTCGCCGCCGGCAAGGATCAGCCGGAAATCCTCTTTTGCCATCAGCAGTGTGGCGACATTCAGGTTATTGGTGACGATACGCAGGTTTTTATGGTTCAGTAATTCGTGAGCTACGGCTTCCGGAGTGGTGCCGATATCAATAAACAGTGTTGCACCGTCAGGGATCTGCGAGGCGACACGGCGGGCAATGCGGCGTTTTTCATCTGACCACATGCTTTTGCGCTCATGATACGCGGCATTGACTGAACTGGATGGCTGAGCGGCACCACCGTGGTGGCGGTGAATTTTATTCAGCTCTGCCAATTCATTGAGATCACGCCGGATAGTTTGCGGGCTGACATTAAAGAACTCTACCAGCTCTTCTGTGCTGACATAGCCCTGTTTATTGACTAATTCGACGATAGCATCATGGCGCTGTGTTTGTTTCACAAAATCCCCCGGTCAGGTCAATATCGCCGCACAGGTGCGGCGCGAATGGAGCAGCAGATCATTATTACATTATTATTCAGGCCGCCGGACGGCGGTTATCCCACACGGCCATAACCAGACCAATAGCCAGCCCGGCGGCGTGTGCCATATTGGCAATCGGCATTGTACCAAATAAATCAAAATAACCGATAACCAACCATAATACGGAGAAAGCCATCATAGCGCCGGGTAGGTAAATACCTGCGGACGGGTTGCGCATGCCTGTGTACCAGACATAGGCTATCAGCGCAAAAACTACGCCGGACAGCCCGCCGAATGAGGAGCCGCTGAACAGAGATTGCGCCCAACAGCTGAATAGTGCGGAAACAATTGTGATAACAAACAGCCGCCCGCTGCCCATCTGTTTTTCCACCTGACCCGCAAGATACCACCACAAGGCAAGGTTCATTAAAATATGTGTCAGGGAAAAATGCAGAAATACCGGGCTTACCCAACGCCAGAGTTCACCCTGCTGACCGGCATCCGGCCATGCCAGATAATCCATTACCGCGTCAGTACCACTTATCTGCATCCACAGATAAACAAGGGCACACAGCACGGTAATCGTGATAGTCAGCGGACCTGCGGGGGTTATCAGGTTTTTGGCGGAGTAAGACGGGGGATAGCGAAACGGGGAATCTGTTTCGCCGGACGCCCAACTGGCAGCGAGATAGCGTTTGTTCATCGGGTCACGCATGAAACTCTCTAATTCCGTCTGTGTTTCGGTCAGTTTGCTTTCGTCGTCCAGCCATAATTCGACACCACTCCCTTCACGGGTTGCACGCATGACGAGCTGAATATCACGGGATGCCATGTAATCAATAAATGACTGAGCTATCCGCGGGTTGGCAATGGTGATCAAATAAACCATATAACTGTCCGTTTAACTGTTCGTTTTTACGCGAAAGACCTGACTGTGTCCGGGTAGAGACGCGACCAGCTTTCAAAGCCGCCGTTGATGCTGTACACCGTTTCATAGCCGACATTAAGCAGATACTGAGCTGCACCCTGACTGCTGTGTCCATGGTAACACATCACCAGAATCGGCTGCTCAAAATCTGTCTGATCCATAAAGGTATTTACGGAGTCATTTGTCAGGTGAAAGGCACCGTCAGCGTGTCCGGCACGAAAGCTTTGCGGATCACGGATATCGACTAACATAATATGCTGCTGCCACAGCCCGTAGGCGGCATCAGGGGAAATTAACCGGATTTGTTCCATAATTATTTTTCGTATGCAGGTGAATATCAGTGGTGACAGAGCACCACCGGAATATTGCCCGGAAACAGACCGGGCAGGCTTTATACCCTTATTCATTCAAACCGCAGGTTCGTTGGCCACGCTCAGCCCACCGGGTCACATACTGATGTATGCTTCCCGCCGATCGGAGCTTGCCGCCTGCCTGCATCCTGAATGACGTCGGGTATATAACAGACCACGCGATAATGGCCGCTGAATACTCGTCATACTTCAGGATGTCTGGTCGTTAACTACGCTCAGCCGGCCGGCCGGGTCACATACTAATGTATGCTCCCCGGCAATCGGAGCTTGTCGCCTACAGGCATCCCGAATTATTTAGAGTATAAATACTGTAAATTTGATTGATCAGTAATAAGAATGTTCGCCGGGCTGATGTTCAGTCAGGTCTTTAACGCCTTTCAGCTCATCGGGGAACATATTTAATAACTCTTTTTCGATCCCTTCTTTCAGGGTTACATCGACCATTGAGCAGCCGTTACATCCGCCGCCGAACTGGAGGATAGCAAACCCGTCATCAGTGATTTCCATCAGGGAAACACGACCGCCGTGACCTGCCAGCTGCGGATTAATCTGAGATTGCAGGACATACTCGACGCGTTCGATCAGCGGAGCATCATCATCCACTTTGCGCATTTTTGCATTCGGCGCTTTCAGGGTGAGCTGAGAGCCAAGCTGGTCAGTGATGAAGTCAATAACGGCTTCTTCAAGGTACGGGGCGCTCAGTTCATCGACATAGGCGGTCAGTTGCTCAAACGGCAGCGCGGTATCCGTAGCTTCAACGGCATCCGGCGGACAATAAGAGACACCACATTCTGCATTTGGTGTACCGGGATTAATAACAAAAACACGGATTTGTGTACCGGGTTCCTGGTTGGCAAGCAGTTTGGAAAAATGTGCCTGCGCAGTGTCAGTAATAGTAATCATAACATTGCCCGAAAATAGTTGACTGTTCTGGTAGGTTATAATACGCCCATTCATGTGTTCACTACAAGGTGCGACAGAGACACCAGACCTGGACTGTCGCAGCACCCGCACGAATGAGCAATTCAGACAGCGCTGTCATGGTCGCTCCCGTGGTGATGACATCATCTGTTACAGCGATATGCAGCCCGCGTATTTCACGGGTTAAGGCAAATGCCGATTTCAGATTTGTCAGGCGATGAGCACGGGACAGCGTCCGCTGGCTCAGTGTAGCACGAGTCCGGATAACGCCGGAACTGTCATAAGGGCGGCGCAGCCATTTTGCCAGCGGACGGGTGATAAGGTCGCTCTGATTGAAGCCGCGCAGCCACTGTTTGTGCCGGTGCAGCGGAGAACTGAGCAGTAAATCCGGCTTCAGGTAATCTCCGTCACGGTAGCCCTGTAAAAACCGGCACAGCAGCAGACGAGCGAGCGCGCGGGCGACAAAAGGCTGTTTGCCGTATTTGAGCCGGTGAACCAGTGTGGTCAGCGGCGGCTGATACCCGGTCACCGCCAGCAGGCGCTGCCAGGGTGGCGGTGAATGCAGACAGCGTCCACACTCCGGCTCCGGTGTTATCAGCTGGCGTCCGCAGCGCAGACAGACGCGCGGTATCACCGGCAGCGCCCGTTCACAGAATCCGCAGATCCCGTGTGCGGCGATAGCAAGAGGCTGTTTGCATAGCAGGCAGTAATTCTCAATAATAACCATCCGTTTTCCCTCCGGATAAATAAGGACACAATAGCGATGGCGACTCTTTTTTGGCAGCAAAGCGGGCAGGGCAAACGCAATCTTGTGCTGCTGCACGGCTGGGGACTGAACGGCGAAGTATGGAACAGCATTGAAACGCGGCTCGCGCCGCATTTTTGTCTTCATAAGGTTGATTTGCCGGGCTACGGGCGCAGTCAGGAATTTGGTGAGATGTCATTGAGTGAGATGGCGGATGTTGTGCATGCACAGATGCCGGAGAATTCTGTGCTGGCAGGCTGGTCGCTGGGCGGACTGGTGGCAACACAGATTGCACTGACACACCCGCAGGCGGTGAGTCATCTGGTTACTATCTGTTCCTCACCTTGTTTCGCCGCACAGGAAGCAGAAGGCTGGCCCGGCATCAAACCCACGGTTTTAAGCGGGTTTCAGCATCAGCTCGCGACCGATTTTCAGCGCACAGTTGAGCGCTTTCTTGCGTTACAAACTCTGGGAACCGCCAGTGCCCGCCAGGATGCGCGGATGCTGAAATCCGTGGTACTGACACAGCCATTGCCGGATGTGGCGATACTGAATGCCGGTCTGGAGATTCTGCGGACCGCCGATCAGCGGGAGCAGCTTGCATCACTGACAATGCCGTTTCTGCGTATCTACGGGTATCTGGACGGATTGGTGCCGCGGAAAGTGGCACAACTGCTGGATGAACAACTGCCGTTATCGCCATCGGAAGTTATGCGTAACAGCGGGCATGCACCGTTTATTTCTCATCCGGATGAATTTTGTGATGTGTTGCTGGGGTTTACAGAAAAAAAAGCATAAAAAAAACACCGCCGGAAGGCGGTATTTTCAGATGAATGATTACTGTACTCAGGAATGAATCTGATACACCCGGGTATCGCAGCCCTGACTTTCAGGGCACTGCTTACAACTGCTGCTCAGGCAGTCACTGACATTCACGGCTTCAATTTTTCCCATTGCCGTCAGCTTTTCCATGATGGCTTTCACCAGGGCTTCCGGTGCATTCAGCTGGTGGCTGAGAAGCCGGGCGTCAGCCCGGCCATTGAGGGCGATAGCATCACGCACGGCGATCAGACTTATCATTTTCGCACTCTCTCAGTTAGTGACATTCACCACCGGAGCAGCCGCCACACTGGCCGTGCATGTTCCGGCGAAAGTTCAGATTCACGCGGCTGCGTGTCCGGCGCAGTACAGCAAACAGTATCAGGTTAAATATCAGCACAATACCGATAATCAGGGCGCTGCTGCCCGGATGTGCGCTGAAGGTTGCAGCCTGGTAGAACAGGGCGGCGAGAGAATAGGCCACATTCAGTCCCCACAGGATGGAGAAGGTCATCCAGCCGCGGCTGGTTTCGCGGGCAATCGCACCCATAACAGAGACACAAGGCACATACAGCAGAACAAAAATCAGATAGCTGTAAGCTGAGACACCGGAGCCGAATTTTGCTGCCATGGTTCCCATGGTGCCGCCATCCATTTCGCCGTCACCTTTACTGGCTTCAATCGGGTTGGATAATGCCGCTAACGTGAAGGTTTCTTTCAGGGAATCCACTGTCTCACCAACCGCATCACCCAGTTCACCCCACAGATCAAACTCATCGGCATTAAACGGCTCATTGGTGATGCTTTCAGCGGTATACAGTGTGTTCAGTGTCCCGACAACCACTTCTTTTGCCATCGCACCGGTGATAAGTCCGACAGTCGCCTGCCAGTTATCTTCATGGACACCGATAGGACTGAGCAGAGGAGTCAGCACTTTACTGACAGATGCCAGCGCGGAGTCATTGATACTGTCCGCCGGTTTACCGGAGAAACTGAAGCTGTTGAGTGCACCGATAAACATACTGGCGATAATAATCACTTTACCCGCGCGCACGACAAAGCCTTTCAGGCGCTGCCAGGTTTGCATAAACAGAGTTCTCATGTGCGGCACATGGTAGACCGGCAGCTCCATCACAAACGGAGACGCTTCCCCGCGCATGATCGTATGCTTGAGTAACAGCCCGGTAAGAATAGCAACCACAATTCCGAGGATATACAGAGAGAATACAATGCTTGCGCCGTTTTTGCCGAAGAAGGCAGCGGCAAAGACAGCAAAGATAGCCAGCCGCGCCCCGCAGGACATAAATGGTGCCATCAGAACCGTGATCAGGCGTTCACGCGGTGCATCCAGGGTTCTTGCACCCATAATGGACGGCACGTTACAGCCGAACCCGACAATCAGCGGCACAAAGGATTTGCCCGGTAAGCCGAGCGCCTGCATCAGTCTGTCCATCACAAAGGCCGCACGGGCCATATAGCCGGAGTCTTCCAGGAAGGAGAGGAACAGATACATCATCCCGATTTGCGGCACGAGTGGCAGAACCGTATTGATACCGCCGCCGACACCCTGGGCGAGGAAAATGGTCAGCCAGTCAGGGAAGCCGAGGGTGATGCCCAGCCATTGTGTTCCGTGGATAAATATCGCTTCGGAGCCGCCCTCAAACAGCGGCTGCAATGCCCCGCCGATATTGATGGCGAGTACAAACATCAGGTACATCACAAACAGGAAAACGGGCACACCCAGCCAGCGGTTGAGGACAATTTTATCCATCGAGGCGGTGAGTTGGTTTGGTTCAGAATTCGAGTTATCAATTGCCTGCCCGCAAATACCGGCAATGGTCTGATAACGGGCATCGGCGATCACCAGCTCAGGCTCTTCCTGTTGCTGTGCCTGCATGGCATCACGGACAGACTGAACATGCTCCGGGGTAAAACCGGCGCGTGCCTGGCTGTAGATATCCCCTTCGAGGCTCTGCAATGCGAGCCAGCGGCGCTGGGTTGCACTGAAATCATGGGTGGAGATAGATTCTGCCAGCGCTTTGACACTGTCCAGCAGTGCCGCCGGATAACTGACCAGCGCCACATGCGGCTTCATATTGTGTTTATCGATAGCGGCTTTCAGCTCGCTGATGCCGGTAGCACGGGTGGATATCAGCGGAATAACCGGGCAGCCGAGGCGCTCAGACAATGTATCGATATCAATTTTAATATTCGATTTTTCAGCAATATCCAGCATATTGAGCGCGACGATGCACGGCACGCCCAGCTCTAATAACTGAAGTGTAAGGTAAAGATTGCGCTCAAGATTTGAGGCATCGACGACATTAACCAGCATGTCTGCCTCACCACTGAGGATAAAGTGACAGGCAATCTGTTCATCCAGAGAGGTCTGTTCAGAAATAGTGGTCAGCGAGTAAGTTCCGGGTAAATCCACCAGCTCAATTTTATGTTCCGGTGTGGTGAAGTAACCAATTTTCCGTTCTACCGTCACGCCGGCCCAGTTGCCGACGCGCTGCTTTGAACCGGTCAGCTGATTAAACAGCGTGGTCTTCCCTGAATTGGGATTACCGATAAGTCCCAGGGTGAGTGCTTTCATAGTGTCGTATGCCAATCAATAAAAAACAGACCCTCCGGGGGCGGAGGGAAAAGACTGCGTCAGTGATAATGGTGGGGCGGATTATGCCGGTACATTATCAAGTGTGAGCAGCGCCAGATCTTTTTTCCTGAGCATCAGGTTGACGTGCCGGGTTTCGATTTGGATCGGATCACCCAGCGGAGCGCTGCGTATCACCCGGAAAACAGAACCGGGCAGCATGCCCAGTGACAATAATTTTTGACGGTAGGCCGGGCTGATTTGGTTGGAAAAGCCCAGGATTTTATAACTGTGTTGTGGCAAAAGTGTCATAAGGGCTCCCGTTAACCATACAAACTGAAATGATATTGAGAATAATTATCGCATGAACTATGAATCAGGAAAATATCCCTTACAAATTTAATTGATACTGCAAATGCGAATCATAACCAACAATATTTTGTCTATTTAGCCCGAAAAGTGACCAGTAAAGTTTGATGTACGTCAAAATTTTCAGCGTATGAAGGAATTGAGAGCAGATATTTTACGTATGGATTTACGTTAGTAACATTTTTTACGTCTGGTTAACGCAATTCATGACTAAAGCGGCACCGGCACGGGCAGCCTGAGCTGCCGCGTGCGGTTATTGCGGGTAATTACTTACGTTTGCCAAATGCAGCAGAGAGGGCATCGCCCATCATACTGTTACCGCCAGGTGTATCATTGCGGGCAGGACGGGACGTATTGCGTTTTTCATTACGCTTTTCTGTCTGCGGTTTATCACTTGCCGCACCCCTGCGGGTCATGGTTTCCGGCTCTTCATCCATGCGCATGGTCAGGGCAATGCGTTTGCGGGCGATATCCACATCCAGCACTTTAACACTGACGATATCCCCGGCTTTCACCACGGTATGCGGATCTTCCACAAAGCGGTTTGACAGTGACGAGATATGAACCAGACCATCCTGGTGTACGCCGATATCCACAAATGCTCCGAAATTAGTCACGTTGGTGACAGCACCTTCCAGAATCATACCCGGTGTCAGGTCATTCATGGTTTCAATGCCGTCGGCAAACGTCGCTGTTTTAAATTCAGGGCGCGGGTCGTGCCCGGGTTTTTGCAGCTCTTTCAGGATATCAGTGACAGTCGGCACACCAAACTGTTCTGTAACAAACTGTTGTGGCTTCAGGTCGCGCAGTGCATCATTGTTGCTCATCAGGTAACTGAGTGTTTTTTCTGTGGCAAGCAGGATTTTTTCCACCACCGGGTACGCTTCCGGGTGAACCGTGGAGGCATCCAGTGCATTTTTCCCGCCGACAATGCGCAGGAACCCGGCACATTGTTCAAAGGCTTTCGGTCCGAGACGCGCGACTTTCAGCAACTGTTTGCGATCAGCAAAGCGGCCGTTTTCATCGCGCCAGTCCACAATGTTCTGTGCTATTACTTTGCTCAGCCCGGCAACGCGGGTCAGCAGCGGAACAGAGGCGGTATTGAGATCCACACCCACGGCGTTTACGCAGTCTTCCACCACGGCATCGAGTTTGCGGGCAAGCTGCGTCTGACTGACATCATGCTGATACTGACCAACCCCGATAGATTTCGGGTCGATTTTCACCAGTTCTGCCAGCGGGTCCTGTAACCGGCGGGCGATAGAGACAGCGCCGCGCAGGGTGACATCCAGGCCGGGAAATTCCAGTGCCGCCAGCTCTGATGCGGAATACACAGAGGCACCGGCTTCGCTGACAATCACTTTTTGCCCTTTTACGCCCGGGAACTGCGTCTGCACATCAGCAAAGAAACGTTCTGTTTCACGGGACGCGGTTCCGTTACCGATTGCCACCAGCTCCACATTATATTTTATGCAAAGTGCCGCTGTTGCAGCAGCGGCTTTGGCAGCCTGACCGGTATGCGGATAAATAGTATCGGTTGCCAGCAATTTTCCTGTGGCATCCACCACCGCGACTTTGACGCCGGTACGCAGACCCGGGTCCAGCCCCATGGTGGCACGCATTCCGGCAGGGGCCGCCATCAGCAGGTCACTGAGATTCCGGGCGAACACATTGATGGCTTCATCTTCTGATTTCTCGCGCAGCGCAGACATCAGCTCCGTTTCCAGATGCAGCAGCACCTTCACACGCCATGTCCAGCTCACGACCGCTTTGCGCCAGCCGTCAGCCGGGGCACTGTTAAAGCGGATACCCAGGTGATCGCGGATAAGCTCTTCGCAGTAGCTCTCTTTCGGTGGCTCTTCACTTTGCGGGTCAGCATTCAGGGCAAGTTGTAAAATGCTCTCGTTGCGCCCACGGAACATCGCGAGTGCGCGGTGAGACGGAACTTTGGCAATAGCTTCGTGATGATCAAAATAGTCGCTGAATTTTGCGCCTTCTGCTTCTTTACCGCTGATAACCTTTGATACCAGATGCGCATTGCGCCACAGATAATCGCGGACTTTACTCAGCAGACCTGCGTCTTCGGCAAAACGTTCCATCAGAATATAACGGGCGCCATCCAGCGCGGCTTTGGTATCTGCCACGCCTTTTTCGCTGTCAGTAAAAGTAGCGGCAAGCGTTTCCGGGTCTTGTGACGGGTTCTGCCACAGGCTGTCTGCCAGTGGTTCCAGCCCGGCCTCAATGGCAATTTGCCCGCGCGTGCGGCGCTTGGGCTTATAGGGCAGATAGAGGTCTTCCAGTTCCGTTTTACTGAGTGTGCCGTTGATAGCACCTGCCAGTTCCGGTGTCAGTTTGTCCTGATCTTCAATTGATTTGAGGATAGTCTGACGGCGATCATTGAGCTCGCGCAGATAACTGAGGCGGGTTTCCAACTGGCGTAATTGCGTATCATCCAGACCACCGGTAACTTCTTTCCGGTAACGGGAAATAAAGGGAACCGTGTTCCCCTCATCCAGCAAGGTAATAGCGGCAGTGACTTGTTTTGTCTGCGCATTCAGCTCACCGGCAATAATCTGACTCAGAGTGTCATTCATCATGATATTCTTTCTGCCTGCGATAAAGTGGCTTAAATAAAGTGACTTAAAAAAGTCCGGGAAACAGTTATACGTGCTCAGAAAGGGAATTACCAGCCGCATAAAGGTAATATAAATGGATTACCTGTCATACTTCAGGGTGCCCGGATTTCCTTGTCGCCTGCATGCATCCCGAATTATTTAGAGTAATATGTGTGTCTGTTATCTTTCGTTAAAAGTATTTCGTATTACAATTATTTAAATAATTTACTATTTGTTTAGGTAATATATGGCAAAAAGTAACCTCATTACCCGTATGGGATGGGATACACTGGATAAAGAGCTTAAATATCTCTGGAAAACGGAGCGTCCGCAGGTCACTCAGGCTGTATCAGAAGCGGCTGCACAAGGGGATCGCTCTGAAAATGCCGAGTATATATACGGAAAAAAGCGTCTGCGTGAAATAGACGGGCGGATCCGTTTTCTTGCAAAACGTCTGGATAGTTTAAAGATAGTTGATCCTGATCCCCGCCAGGAAGGAAAGGTATTCTTCGGGGCGTGGGTCACGCTTGAAAATGATGATGAAGAAATTAAGACTTTTCGCATCGTAGGACCTGATGAGTTTTCACCGGCAAAGAAATGGATTTCTGTGGACTCCCCTGTGGCCCGGGCATTAATCGGCAAGCAGACGGATGATGAAATAACAGTAATAACACCTGACGGCGAAGTAAATTACGTCGTTTTATCTATTCGGTATCAGCCCGTCACTGAATAAACGAAATAACCTGAGTATTTGTATGCAAAAACGAATCTGGAGAGTCAAACATGCAAGAAAGTTATAAGATCCTTGTCGTTGATGATGACATGCGCCTGCGTGCTCTGCTTGAGCGTTATCTGAGTGAGCAGGGCTTCCAGGTACGTACTGCGGCTAACGCGGAACAGATGGATCGCCTGCTGACGCGTGAATCTATTCATCTTATTGTCCTTGATCTGATGTTACCGGGTGAAGATGGTTTATCCATTTGCCGCCGTCTGAGAAGTCAGAATAATCCGATCCCGATCATCATGGTGACGGCGAAAGGGGAAGAAGTTGACCGTATCGTCGGTCTGGAAATCGGTGCGGATGATTACATTCCCAAGCCGTTTAACCCGCGTGAATTGTTAGCCCGTATCCGTGCGGTGCTGCGTCGTCAGGCAAATGAACTGCCGGGTGCACCGTCACAGGATGACGCGGTTATTCAGTTTGGTAAGTTTAAACTGAACCTCGGTACGCGTGAAATGTTCCACGATGACGAGAATATGCCTCTGACCAGCGGGGAATTTGCGGTTCTGAAAGTGCTGGTTTCACATCCGCGCGAGCCACTGTCCCGTGACAAACTGATGAGTCTGGCGCGTGGTCGTGAGTATAGTGCGATGGAGCGTTCAATCGATGTGCAGATTTCCCGTCTGCGCCGCATGATTGAAGAAGATCCGACTCATCCGCGTTATATCCAGACGGTGTGGGGTTTGGGTTACGTCTTTGTGCCGGACGGCAATAAGTCATGAAGCGGCTCCGGTTCTCCCCCAGGAGCACCTTTTCGCGCTCATTGTTTTTAGTCATTTTTCTGTTGTTTGCGACATTGACAACAAGTTATCTGGCGGTTGTGAACTTCATTGTTATGCCGAGCCTGCAACAGTTTAACCGGGTTCTGGCGTATGAAGTCCGCACATTGATGAGCGAAAAAATGGTGCTGAAGGACGGAACCGTTGTCCGTGTTTCCCCGGCATTGCGTAAGAAAATTTATGAAGAGTTGGGGATCACCTTTTTTACTGAAAAAGAAGCCGATGATGCCGGGTTGCGCTGGGCGCGTCATTTTGAGTCGCTCAGCGGGCAGATGAGCCATTATCTGGAAGGGTATGCGGATGTCAGGCTGGAAATTAACCGGGATTACCCGGTTCTGTGGCTGAATTCGTATATTTCACCGGATGTGTGGGTGCGGGTTCCGCTGACTGAAATTGGTCAGGATCAGTTCTCGCCGGTTTTTCGTTATATTTTTGCTTTTCTGCTGTTTGTGTTCGCCGGCGTCTGGGTATTTATCCGTTATCAGAACCGCCCGCTGACGGAGCTGGAATCTGCCGCCCGGCAAATGGGTACCGGCGGACCACAGACGACGGTACGCGAAGCAGGTGCTGCAGAAGTGCGCTCAGTGATCCGCTCGTTTAATCAGATGTCGCGGGACATTAAAATGCTGGATCAGGATCGCACGGTTCTGATGGCCGGTGTGAGTCATGATTTGCGTACTCCGCTGACACGTATCCGTCTGGCAACAGAAATGATGGGTCCGGCAGATGAGTATCTGGCGGAGTCCATTAATCATGACATTGAAGAGTGTGATGCTATCATCGAACAGTTTATGGCCTATCTGCGGACCGGTCAGGAAATGGAGATGGCACAGCTTGAGCTGACCGGTATTCTCAATGAAGTGATCGGCGCGCAAAGCAGTGCTGAGTATGAAATTCACAATGATGTCACGCAAAAGCCGGTGTATGTCACCGGAAATGCAATCGCAGTCAAGCGTGCTCTGGGCAATATGCTGGTGAATGCCTCGCGCTATGGTAACGGGTGGATCAGGGTTACCAGCGGCAAAGATGAACATTTCGCCTGGTTCCAGGTGGAAGATGACGGCAGTGGCATTGATGAAGCGGATATTCCGAATTTGTTCCAGCCGTTTGTTCAGGGTGAAAAAGCGCGCAGTAACAAAGGAACTGGTCTGGGGCTGGCAATCTTACGGCGTATTGTGGATGCTCATGACGGTAAAATTGAGGTCGGGCGAAGTCAGCGTGGCGGATTCCGTATCCGGGTTCTGCTGGCGCTGCCGGATGACAGAGACGACTGAGATAACTGAGAAATATGACAATGGAATGTCATTTTCATTTTACTGTCACACATGCCTGTAATAACCCGGGTTTACGGTTTTTTTTGCATTTTAATTGTTGTATATCAATTTGTTATTTATCTTTTCGGTAATGCCCGCCCGAGCGTTGATATCCTGTTTTGTGCGCCCGCGCGCCGGTGATGTCATAAAACTGTCACACAACCTACATATTATTGTCACCAGTTTGACCTATTTTCCCTCATGTTCCGACGTTAATCAGACACAACATTTATGTCATTATCTAAAATCCCGTCAGGAGGGATCATGAAACCGATGCGTACCGCAGTAGCCACTGTTATGGCAGCGACACTTTCTCTCTCTGCATTTTCTGCATTTGCCGCGACCAGTCTTACCGGGGCAGGCGCAACATTCCCGGCGCCTGTATATGCGCAGTGGGCTGATACTTATCAGAAAGAAACAGGCAATAAGGTTAACTATCAGGGAATTGGTTCATCTGGTGGTGTGAAACAGATTGTGGCAAATACTGTTGATTTCGGGGCGTCAGATGCGCCGTTATCCGAAGATAAACTCGCCGCAGATAATTTATTCCAGTTCCCGACCGTTATTGGCGGTGTGGTGCTGGCCGTCAACCTGCCGGGACTGAAGTCCGGTGAGCTGGTGTTAGACGGAAAAACCCTTGGTGATATCTACCTGGGTAATATTAAAAAATGGAATGACCCGGCAATCACCAAACTGAATCCGAACGTTAAACTGCCGGATCAGGATATTGCTGTTGTCCGCCGTGCGGATGGCTCCGGTACGTCTTTTGTCTTCACCAGTTATCTCGCGAAAGTCAGCCCTGACTGGAAAGAAAAAGTCGGTGCAGGCTCCACAGTAAACTGGCCGGTTGGTCTGGGTGGTAAAGGTAACGACGGTATCGCCGCCTTTGTTCAGCGTCTGCCGGGCTCAATCGGGTATGTGGAATACGCATACGCGAAACAAAATAAACTGGCTTACACCAAACTGATTTCTGCAGACGGCGAAGCGGTTTCCCCGAGCGGCGAAAGCTTCAGTAATGCAGCGCGTAAAGCTGAGTGGTCGAAGAGCTTCGCTCAGGATCTGACTAATCAGTCGGGTGCGAATGCATGGCCGATTTCATCCACCACGTTCATCCTGGTACACACCAGCCAGAAAGATGCAGACAAAGGTCAGGAAATCCTGAAATTCTTTGACTGGGCTTATAAGAACGGCGGCGCACAGGCAGAGAAACTCGATTATGCAGTTCTGCCGCAGGAAGTGATTGAACAAGTCCGTGCAGCATGGAAAACCAGCGTTAAAGACAGCAGCGGTAAACCACTGTATTAATACAGTGGATAACGGAAATACAGCAATTCATCAGTAATTGATCCCCCGGTTGCGGGGGATCAATGTAAAAACGGAAGCGACTATGGCCGAACTTAAAACGGCAATGAAACCACCCGGAAAGCGCGGCGACCAAATCTTCAGTGCCCTGGTAAAACTGGCGGCGCTGATTACGCTATTGCTGCTGGGCGGAATTATCATTTCACTGATCATTGCATCATGGCCCAGTATTGAGAAATTCGGTCTGGGATTTTTATGGAACAAAGAGTGGAACCCGCCGGCGGAAGAGTACGGGGCGCTGGTACCGATTTACGGCACCATTGTCACCTCAGTGATTGCGCTGCTGATTGCGGTCCCCGTGAGTTTCGGGATAGCGCTGTTCCTGACTGAACTTGCGCCGAAATGGCTGCGTCGCCCGCTGGGTATCGCGATTGAACTGTTGGCAGCTATTCCTAGTATTGTTTACGGCATGTGGGGGTTGTTTGTCTTTGCTCCGCTGTTTGCCACCTATTTCCAGCAGCCGGTCGGCGATGTGATGTCGAGCATCCCGATTGTCGGCGAGCTGTTTTCCGGTCCTGCGTTTGGTATCGGTATTCTTGCGGCGGGTGTTATTCTCGCGATTATGATCATCCCGTATATCGCGTCAGTCATGCGTGATGTGTTCGAACAGACGCCGGTGATGATGAAAGAATCCGCATACGGCATCGGCTGTACGACGTGGGAAGTTATCCGGCGCATTGTTCTGCCCTATACCCGCAATGGTGTGATTGGCGGTGTGATGCTGGGTCTGGGACGCGCGTTGGGTGAAACCATGGCGGTCACCTTTATTATCGGTAATACCTACCAGCTGGACAGTGTTTCGCTTTATATGCCGGGCAACAGTATTACCTCGGCGCTGGCAAATGAATTTGCCGAAGCGGAATCCGGGCTGCATACGGCGGCACTGATGGAGCTGGGGCTGATCCTGTTTGTCATCACCTTTATCGTCCTCGCTATCTCCAAATTTATGGTGATGCGGCTGAATAAGAACGAGGGGCGCTAGAATGGCTGAGATGGATATTCAACAACCAAAAGTAGACCTGAAAGCGCGGGAAAAACGCCAGCACTGGCGGCGTCAGAAGAACCGGGTTGCCTTGTTCCTGTCTGTATCCACCATGGCGTTCGGGCTGTTCTGGTTAATCTGGATCCTGTTCTCTACAGTGACAAAAGGCATGGACGGTATGTCTCTTGCGCTGTTCACTGAAATGACACCGCCGCCGAATACAGAAGGTGGTGGTCTGGCAAATGCCATTGTCGGGAGCGGATTACTTATCCTGTGGGCGACCGTGATTGGTACGCCGCTGGGTATTCTGGCGGGGATTTATCTGGCGGAATATGGCCGCCGTTCCTGGCTGGCGGAAACCACCCGGTTTATTAACGATATTCTATTATCTGCGCCATCCATTGTGGTCGGACTCTTTGTTTACACCATTGTGGTGATGCAGATGCAGCACTTCTCCGGCTGGGCGGGTGTTATCGCGTTGGCACTGTTGCAAATCCCGATTGTTATCCGGACCACAGAAAATATGCTGCGCCTTGTACCGGACAGCCTGCGTGAAGCCGCGTATGCCCTGGGTACACCAAAATGGAAAATGATTTCGGCAATCACCCTGAAAGCCTCTGTCTCCGGGATTATCACCGGGGTGCTGCTGGCGATTGCCCGTATTGCCGGTGAAACCGCACCGTTGCTCTTTACCTCCCTCTCCAACCAGTTCTGGAGTACGGATCTGATGCAGCCGATTGCCAATCTGCCGGTAACCATCTTTAAATTTGCCATGAGCCCGTTTGCCGAGTGGCAGAGCCTCGCATGGGCGGGTGTTCTGCTGATAACCTTGTGTGTACTGTTAATTAATATCGTGGCGCGTGTGCTGTTTGCTAAGAAAGCGCACTGATTGAATGATTACGGAATAATGAGAGAGAGTCATGAGTAAAATTCAAGACGTAACCGAAAGCAAAATCCGGGTCCGCGATCTGAACTTCTATTACGGTCAGTTCCACGCGCTGAAAAATATCTCGCTGGATATTGAAAAGAATAAAGTCACGGCCTTTATCGGGCCGTCGGGTTGCGGAAAATCGACCTTACTGCGTACCTTTAATAAAATGTATGCGCTGTATAATGAGCAGCGTGCAGAAGGCGAAATTCTGCTTGATGGCACCAATATCCTGACAGATAAGCAAGATATCGCATTATTACGCGCCAAAGTCGGGATGGTATTCCAGAAACCGACGCCGTTCCCGATGTCGATTTATGACAATATCGCGTTTGGTGTCCGTCTGTTTGAAAAACTGCCGCGTGCCGAAATGGATGAGCGCGTGCAGTGGGCGCTGACCAAAGCGGCGCTGTGGAATGAAACCAAAGACAAACTGCATCAGAGCGGCTACAGTTTATCCGGCGGTCAGCAGCAGCGTTTATGTATTGCGCGCGGTATTGCAATCCGTCCGGAAGTGCTGTTACTGGATGAGCCGTGCTCTGCGCTCGACCCTATTTCCACCGGGCGCATCGAAGAGCTTATCAGCGAACTGAAGTCTGATTATACCGTGGTTATCGTGACCCATAACATGCAGCAGGCGGCGCGTTGCTCTGACCATACTGCATTTATGTATCTGGGTGAACTGATTGAATTCAGTGATACCGATACACTGTTTACCACACCGGGCAAGAAACAAACTGAAGATTACATCACCGGTCGTTATGGCTGATGCGGAGACAATCATGGAAAATCTGAATCATAATAAACATATTTCCGGGCAGTTTAATGCCGAATTAGAACATATCCGCACTGAAATGATGACCATGGGCGGGCTGGTGGAAGAGCAGCTCAGTAAAGCAATTACGGCGATGCACCATCAGGACGAAGATCTGGCGCGGGAAGTGATCGCCGGTGATAAACAGGTCAATATGATGGAAGTTGCCATCGATGAAGCCTGTGTCCGTATCATTGCCAAGCGCCAGCCGACCGCCAGTGATCTGCGCCTGATTATGGCCATTTCCAAAACGATTGCCGAGCTGGAGCGTATTGGTGATGTCGGTGATAAAATCGCCAAAACCGCACTGGAAAAATTTTCACAGCAGCATCAGCCGTTGCTGGTCAGCCTGGAATCACTCGGACGCCATGCCATTCAGATGCTGCATGATGTGCTTGATGCGTTTGCCCGTATGGATATCCAGGAAGCTATCCGTATCTACCGGGAAGACGAAAAAGTTGACCAGGAGTACGAAGGCATTGTCCGCCAGCTTATGACATACATGATGGAAGATCCGCGCACTATCCCGAGTGTGCTGACCGCACTGTTCTGTGCGCGTTCTATCGAGCGTATCGGCGACCGTTGTCAGAATATCTGCGAATTTATCTTCTATTATGTGAAGGGACAGGATTTCCGTCACGTCAAAGGGGATGATGTGGAGCGCATTTTGCTGGGCGAGCATGTGATTGAAGTCGCTGCGAACAGTAATAACGGCGAAAAAGGGAATGACCCGGCATAATGAAGTGACCCCCGATAGTCGGACTACCAATTACCGGGGGCTTTTTTAGTTCAGTTTTTTCTCTGTCCGGACACTGCGCCCTTCATCATTAATACTGACCAATGTGACGGACTCTCCCGCAGATAATACCCCTGTGTATGCCGCCCGGCTTTCTGAGTAAGGGGCGAGCATCACGGTGCTGATATGTGACGGCGTATCGCTGTCACCGGAAACGAGCGCGGATAATGTGAAATAGTAAGGCGCCGGGTTTTTCAGAATCAGAGTCTCTCCTGACAGAGAAACGGAAATCTGCTCAGGGACGGCATCCGGCGACAGCGGCAGAGTATCCGGCCGGTAAAACAGCTTTATCCGTGTCCGCAGGGCAAATTGCAGCATATTGCCGGTGACGGCAGTTTTTGCCGGAATATCCACCACATTGAGATAAAAAACAGATTCCCGGTCGCGGGGCAGGCTGTTCTCCAGAATACGGATTTTCAACTGCTGGCCACCGCTCCCGGCGATACGCGTCACCGGTGGTACTACCATAAACGGCGCTCCGGTGGTTTCCGGCGAAGAATTGATATCCCCTTCATCCACCCAGCTCTGCACCAGTGACGGCATTTCTCCGCTATTGGTCAGTTGGATTTCTGTGCTGTCCTGATTTCCCGGAAAAATAACTCTGGTGGTATTGATAATGACACCGGCATATCCCGCCTGAATGTACAGGAGCAGGATGATCAGAATACCTGTTCGCATATTGTTCTCCTGCTGTTTATTAGTTGTAGGAGAAAACCAGTGTCGCGGAGCTGCTTATCTTCCCCTGTGTTACCGCACCCGGATTGTAAGGATAGTAATAAGTGCCGAGATCGACAGAGAAAGCCGGTGAGACCGCACCTCCTTTGGCAGCACTGAAAATAGGGGTGGCGCTGCCCTGGGTATTGGCACTGTCAGAAAACAGTACCGGGCTGCCGGGGTTACTGGCTTTTACCACCCGGAAGCCGACACCGCCTGCTCCGCCGGAAACGGTATTGGTCAGCACGGTTTTATCTGATGGCTGTAAATTGGATGAGGACAGAAAAACGTCAATCTTCCGTGATGTGGTATTGCCTGAGAGAAGGCTGTCACAGGTAAAATTCAGCCGGAACGGGGTATATCCTGCCTTATCTGTGGTTTTAACGGCATTAATACTCATTAGCGGCAGATTCACCGTCAGCCCGGCATTAGTAAAGGTGCAGGTGGTGATCGGTGGATTGTAAGTAATCTGTACCGGTTGCAAAAACATGTCATTCGCATCGACCGGCCACTGCAGTGTCAGTAAAAATGTCAGAATTTTATTGAGAAGCGCAGCCAGCCAGCCCACAAGTCCCAGCGTGGTCGCATCGGAGGCAAAAATAACCGGCGTAATAGTAATCGTACTACCCGGGGTTTTAGTGTAGTTTCCTGTTGGTGTATCCGTCAGATCAAAACGCAGTGTAAAACCGGTATTGAGTTCAGTCCCGTTGTGGGCACCAACCGCCAGGTTAGTGACGTTATTTTTTGCCAGCGCGGTCAGGGTGATATTAACGAGCTGCGTACCGTTATTAAATCCGATTGTTGCTGTCCGGCCATTAAATGGTGAGTTGATCCCAATTGTATTCGGAAACAGCGGCAATGCTGTTGTGCAGGTAAAAGGGCCACTGAAATTGGTCTGAGATACTTTTAATACTGTGGTTGTGGCACCTATCAGATCAGCAGAAAGATCCAGCACCACGACCGTAGCGGTCTGGGGGGATGTTGCTGAGCAGGCGGCATAAGCCGCCCGGCTGCTTATCACTATCAGGAATAAAAGCAATACAGTGGCAGATGTTTTCATCATTGTTTCCTTTTACCGGCAGATATTGTGGTTTTTATCCGGCGTGACCACAGGATTGCGGATAACGCACTGCTGTTTTCCGTCCGCCGTCAGTTTTATGACCAGTGATGACGGCAACTGCCCGCTTTTCAGATAGAGCAGCCCCGATTGCCCGACATACCCCAGTGGCTGATGCTGTTCATCCGTCACCTCTGTGCCGAACGGCAGTGTGCCGCCGTTTTCCCGTGAAGCCCGCAGAATAAAGGTCTGACGGGAGTCGGTTTCCATGCGGATATAACTGACCGCACCTTTATACGGGCTGACCTGGCCGATATTGCCGGTCACTTCGGCACCGGAACTTTTTTCTGTGTCTGACAGAGTGTAAGAGTTGGCTCGGTAAGGAACGGATTGTGTCATCAGCACAACACCATCACTGTTTGTCAGGGATGCTTTATCAGAATTCACCATTCGGTTATCGGCCTGCGGAGCATCAATAATGGTATAGGTATTGCCTGTGTCGCCGGACATGGCGATATGGCCCGGGATCGCAACGATGGTCCCTTTTGCTCCTACACCTGCCTGACGGTAATCATTGCCTTCACTGAGTGAGCCGGACAGTGTGCTGTACGGATTACGGTAACTGAGGTTCGCACCCACCAGATTACTGCCGCCATTTTGGTTTGAGCCGGTCAGCGTGTAGTTGACCAGGTCATCTTTACCGGCGGTTCCGCTCAGGTTGACGGTAGTTTGCTGATAACGGGAATCCGTGGCGTAAATACCGCTGCTGAGTGATGCATTTTTACCGAAAACAGAAATCGGTACGCTTACATTCAGGTAAAACCTGGTTTCATTTTTATCATCAAAATTGCGGGTCCGTGATGCAGACACGGTATAGCTGATATCGTTATAATTGTTTGAATATCCGAGCTGATATTCCCGGTTATTACCACCGGAATTCCAGTAATCCCGGTGTGTGCCGGAGATATAAACCACGCCCCGGCTTTCCCCCAGATACTGATTTAAATTCACAGTTAAGGTATTTTTAGCCCGCGCGCCGCGCATGGCATCCATAGTCATCAGATCCGGTATCTGACCCGGTGTGTTATCCGGGGTATTTTCCTGTGCATTGCGGTAAGCATCCCAGGCCCGGTAGTTATCCTGCTGATAGATAGCATCCGTGAAACTGTAAAAATCCCCGGTGGAGTAGCGGTATGTCGCGAGCGTCAGGTTTGTGGATGTGGTGCTGACAAACTTACTGTATGCGACACGATAGCTCTGGCCGTTTTTCCGGCCGGTTTTAAAATCTGCATCCGCCTGAGTCACATCCACGGAAAGTGCTCCGAACGACAGGTTCCAGGCACTACCCGCCAGCACGGAACGGTAATCTTTTCCGGCAATTGCGCCGGTGTACAGCGTCACGGTATTATTCAGCCCGTAACGGAATTCCCCCTGAATAAACTCAGGCCGGTAATGGGTATTCTCCGGGCGGGCCTGACCGGCGGTCAGACTGTAACTATAAATCCCTTCTTTCAGCATATCGGGCACGGCAGAAAACGGTACGGTAAATGATTCCTTCCGGCCGTCGGCTTCCTGAATAATGACAGAAAAATCGCCGCTGCCACCTGTCGGTTGAATATCGCGGAACATAAACTCACCCGGCGGCACATTTTCCTGAAAAATAAGGTTACCGTTCTGGTAAATACTGACCAGGGCGTTGGTCTGGGCAACACCGCGGATGATTGGTGCAAACCCCTGACCGGACGGCGGCAGCATATTCATATCAGTTGCCAGTGATGCCCCCCTGAATTTAAAGCTGCCGAATAAGGAAGGCGGAGTATAAAAATCCCCCAGCGTCAGCGCAGATGAAATACGGCTAATCGGACGATAAAGATAACGGCTGTTATTTTTCCAGCCTTTGCTTCCGCCGGAATAAGAAGAGTAAACCGACTCATCACGAAATTGCCAGACACTGAGATTCAGCCCGGTATATACGGTGGCAAAAAAGCTGTCATTATTCTGTTTATTATTCTTTTTTTGTTTGTAGTTATAGTAATTAACGTTATAGCCGAGAATCAATGCAGGCTGTCCATGATCCCATAATTCAGGATCGATATAACCGGCATCGGCTGTCTTTACCCCGATTTGTGGTACAGCCAGATCCAGCCGCAATGTACTTTTATTCAGGTGGTAAGTGAGTCCGGAAGTCAGATTATTTGCCGGAACCGGTTGTTTCTCTGCAGATAATTTTTTTGCATTATCAGAAAGATTCAGCCCGAGCTTATTGATATCTTCGGGCTGAAAACTCAGGAAATTATTATGTTCTCCCACCTGAACGGTAAACTGGCCTTTCCAGGTGTTATTCACATAAACATCCATCAGTTGTTCGCCGGACGGCAGTGTATTTTCCTGATATAAACGTGAAATATCTCCTTTAGCGGATTCACCGGCCAGCAGAGATGTATCGAATTCTTCCGTAAAGCCTTCGCCGGGATAGCTCCATAATCCGGTAATAATAAGAATCGGCAGGCAATGTTGTATTTTCACGTTATTATCGTCCGTCAGAATGTAATATTCTTCGACTTATACACCCCGTAATCATCCACATAGGTTACTGAGGCATTACGGGTCGGAAGTTTATTTTTCAGGGACAACTGTTTTTCAGAAAAGGGTGGGATCATTTCTGAAGCAGCCAGCCATGTACGACTGCTGTCATTGGCATTTACCGCTGCAATCGTAAAGTGGTACGGAGAATTATTAGTAACTGAAAGATAGTCACCATTAAGCCGCCACTGAATATTATCAATGACCGTTTCGGGATCTACAGTCAGCCCGGAAGGGCGATAAAACAGCTTTATCCGCGACCGGACGGCTACTTGTAACACACTTTTTCCTTTGGCATTGGCGGGTGTGGCCGGAATGTCCAGGACACTGAGATAAAACAAACTCTCCCTGTCATCCGGTAACTTTTCATTATTTTTCTTTATTTTAAGTTGCTGTCCCTGCATACCGTCTATTTTGACAATCGGCGGGTAAACATAAAGCGGGGAATTACTGTTTTCAGGTGTTGCATTAATATCACCGTCATCAGTCCAGCTCTGGGCTAATGATGAGGACTGGCTGTTATTATTTAGCTGAACAGTAATGCTGTCATTTTTTTCATGATAAATAAGTCGTGTGCCATTAATAACAATGTTGGCGGAAGTATTACCGGATATAATAAACATTATCAGAAAAAAGAATCGGTGTTTCATTATGTTCACCTGTAAATAGTCAGGCTTTTTGACAAGCCTGACTGTCAGACAATGGTTATAAATAAGAGACTGTATAAATAACGTTGGAATGTACAGGCCCGACTTTTGCAGGAGACGTATTAGTTTTGTAGTAACTGGCGATTAATGTTACCTGATCCGATGCAGGTGCGGTTTTATCGCCTTTAATACCGGTGTCATAAGCGGCATTAAGTGAGAGTGCAACAGCTGGTGCTGATGTTGACGATAAACTGAACCCGACATTCTTCGCAACAGACGGGTCCCCTTCATTAACGGTATCGTTAATCAGGTAGTTTCCGGTTGACGATATACTGTTAGGAGAAGCGAAGTGTATTTTCAGATTACTGCCGGCCGGTACTGATGCCGGGGCACAATCAGAGAATGTCATGGTAAATGATTTTTGGTTTTTGGTAATGACAGTATTTGCTGTCACCCCTGCATCCGTTACGGTAATCGGCTCGAGTAATACGGCGAAGTCGGCACTGTTTCCTCCGTTAATAGTACAGGTAGTATCACTGATAGCACCTGTGATGTTAATAATACCGCCCGCAGCTGTTATTGCAGAAGCTGAGCCTGAAAAAAAAGCAGCAGAAACTAATGCCATAATAAACGTTTTTTTTAACATGGTTAACTCCGGTAAAAATTAAATACCAGACTGACAAAAATAAAATACTATTTTTGCGGGTTTTTATTTAAAGAAACCAAATCAGATTGGTCTCTTTAAATTTAGAATGATTAAGTATGTTTACCAGTGCATTGTCTTTAATTTTACAGATGTGTGACATTCATCAAGAATTATAAATTTTTATTTTTATAATTTGTATTTTTTATAATGTTTATGTCCATTTTTTATTGGTGTTGGTAAAGTAAATATGAAAATAATGATGTGTGGTTGTTTATTAATGGGTTGCGGAAAGATAATTTCTTCTTGATATTAATTTTAATTAACTGGAATGTCCGGCATTAAGGTTTTATTATCATAAATATAAAATGTTACTCATGAAAAAATAACACGTGATTTTATTTTTATAAGTAATTATAAGCAATGTAATTACTTTTTTTAATAAAAATTGGTGAATTAAAAATAATAGCTTGTTATTGCAACAGTGTGCCCTGTCCTTACGTTCACCTTAGAACAATCAGTTATAGAATTATGCCTTCTTAGTATTTCAGGAACTAAGCGGGAGTTGATAGCGTGAGAGTGTGATTTACACAAATTGACGTTATCTCAGACTGATTCAGGGGTGTGTATGAAACCGACCTATTTTGTTCCGGCACTGCTCGCCGGTTTAGCATTAGTAAGTGGTGCCGCGCAGGCTGACAAGCTTGATGATATTCAGAAAGCCGGTGTTATCCGCATTTCGGTTTTTGACAGCAACCCGCCATTCGGATTTATTGATCCGCAAACTAAAAAACTTGCTGGCTATGATGTGGATATCGCACAGGCCGTAGCCGATGATTTAGGTGTGAAACTCGAGCTTCGTCCGACTAACCCGGCAAACCGCATTCCTTTGCTGGTATCCGGTAAAGTGGATTTAATCGGCGCTAACTTCACTATCACTGATGAGCGCGCCAAACAGGTGGATTTCTCCATTCCTGATTTTCAGACCGGACAAAAATTTATTGCCCGCAAAGGTGTGCTGAAAACGCCTGATGATGTAGCAAAACTGCGCATCGGCGCGGATAAAGGCACAGTTCAGGAAGTGACTCTGCGTGAGAAATTCCCGGGTACAAAGGTCATCTCTTATGATGATACGCCACTGGCATTCGCAGCACTGCGTAATGGTAACGTAGATGCTATCACACAGGATGATGCCAAACTGGTCGGGTTGCTGGGCAACCTGCCGGAAGCGGTTAAAGCAGAGTTTGAACTCTCTCCGTTCAGTCTGACCCGTGAATACCAGGCGCTGGCAGCACCAAAAGGGGAAACCCGGTTAGTGGAAGCCGTGAACAAAACACTGACGAAACTGGAAAGTGACGGTAAATCTCAGCAGATTTATAACCAGTGGTTTGGTCCCGGCACCAAAGCAGAACAGTCTCGCGGCGATTTTAAATTCGGTCCGCTGGAAAACCAGGCAAAATAAGAGTGTAGTTGCATGTGATGAAGCCCCGCTCCGGTGGGGCTTCAGGCGTTTTTTGTAACCTGCACCACAGTATGATGATGGGGATATCGGATGTTTGAGCAATTTATAAGTACGCACTTACTTGCTCCGGAATACCTGGGCTGGCTTGGGCAAGGGTTTGTGATCACACTCTTTATCTCATTCTGGACGATTCTGGCGACCACATTGCTGGGCTTTTTACTGGTGGCGGGGCGGGACAGTCAGATGTTTCTGATCCGTTGGTTAGTCAGTGCTTACACCAGTGTGTTCCGTAATACGCCACTGTTGGTTCAGCTCTTTTTCTGGTATTTCGCCTCCGGCGAAATTTTACCGCAGGTGCTGAAAATCTGGCTGAATACCCCTCATGAAATTGAATTTTCCGGATTGACGCTGGCGTGGCCATCCTTTGAATTTATCGCCGGCTGGTTCGGGCTGACTCTCTATTCCGCTCCGTTTATTGCGGAAGAACTGCGGGCGGGGATCGCGGGCACCGGGCGGCAGCAGAAATCTGCCGCACTCGCGCTGGGGCTTACGCCGTGGCAGTCGATGCGTTATGTGATATTGCCGCAGGCGGTTAAAATTGCCATGCCGCCACTTCTGGGGCAATACATGAATGTGGTGAAAAATTCCTCATTGACGATGGCGATTGGTGTGGCAGAGCTGTCATATGCATCGCGTCAGGTGGAAAGCCAGACCTTACAAACCTTTGAAGCCTTCGGGGTGGCAACCGTGCTGTATATCTTCACTATTGCACTGATGGAAGCGTTCGGGCAGTGGCGGACACAACGGGCAATCGCTCAGGAGCATTAAGATGGACTTCACGGTTATTCAGGAAAATTGGGAATATCTGCTGTTCGGCACATTTCCTGATGGTCCGTTAGAGGGCGCTGCACTGACATTGGTGATCAGCTTGATCGCGGGAGCCATTTCGGTGGTATTCGGGATCATTGGCGGTGTGATGCTGGCTATGCTGCGGGGCTGGTGGGTAAACCTGTTTGCGGCATTTCTCGGATTTTTCCGCGCGATCCCCGTCATTATGCTGATTTTTTGGGTCTATTTCCTGCTGCCGATAGCCTTTGGTGTGGATGTGCCGGAAATTACCACGGTTGTGTGCGCGCTGGCGATGATCACCTCGGCGTATATTGCGCACGGCGTCAAAGCCGGCATTCTGGCTATCGGCAGAGGACAGTGGCAGGCAGGCATGTCGCTTGGTCTGGGGCGCTGGGCGGTATTGTGGCATATCGTTCTGCCACAGGCGCTGCGGATGATGATCCCATCCTTTATTAATCAGTGGATTGCGCTGATTAAAGATACCTCGCTGGCGTATATTGTCGGTGTGGGGGAACTCTCTTTCCTCGCGACACAGGTTAATAACCGCAGCATGGTCTATCCGTTGGAGATTTTCCTGTTTGTGGCATTTATCTATTTTGTGATGTGCTTTGGTCTGGAGTTAAGCGCCAATGCGCTGATGCGGCGCTGGTCATTACAGCGGCAGCCACAGCAGTCCTGGTTTTCGCGCCTGACAGGGTATCGCAGGTTGAAAACGGCGGTTTTGCCGGAGAAACAATCTCACTCCGTTACCTGTTTACCTTAAATTTGATCGGTGACAATCCCGGTACGGATAAATGCCGGGATTTTCTTCCGGTGTAACGCAAACGTTTTCTTTTTTAAAACGATGCGGTAGGATAAGCCGAAAAAAATAAATTTCCGGGACTCCTTACTCATGACTACTCCGACCTCCGGCACTGATCCTCATCAGAGCCTGCTCCAGCGCGTGTTTAAATTACAGGAACACGGCACAACTGTCCGCACTGAAATCATTGCAGGGCTGACCACATTCCTCACCATGGTGTATATCATCTTCGTTAACCCGCAAATTCTCTCTTTTGCCGGGATGGATATCAAAGCCGTATTTGTCACCACCTGCCTGATTGCGGCTATCGGCAGTATCGGTATGGGATTATTTGCTAATCTGCCGGTTGCTGTCGCACCTGCGATGGGGCTGAATGCCTTTTTCGCCTTTGTGGTGGTCGGCGCGATGCACTATTCATGGGAAGTGGCGATGGGTGCCATTTTCTGGGGCGCGGTCGGGTTATTTATCCTGACGTTACTGCGCATCCGTTACTGGCTGATTGCCCATATTCCGCTGAGTCTGCGCGTGGGGATCACCAGTGGTATCGGACTGTTTATTGCCATGATGGGGCTGAAAAATGCCGGTATTATTGTGGCAAATCCGGACACACTGGTCGCCGTCGGTAATTTCACCTCGCACAGTGTTCTGCTGGGGTCGCTGGGCTTCTTTATTATCGCCATTCTGGCGGCACGTAATATTCATGCCGCAGTATTAGTGTCGATTGTGGTGACAACCGTTGCCGGGCTTCTCCTCGGTGATGTCACGTACCAGGGTGTGTTTGATATGCCGCCGAGCATGATGACGGTTGTCGGGCACGTTGATATTATGGGTGCGCTGGATTTATCCCTCGCCGGTATTATTTTCTCCTTCATGCTGGTAAACCTGTTTGACTCCTCCGGTACACTGATTGGTGTGACAGACAAAGCCGGGCTGTCTGATGAAACAGGGCGCTTCCCGAATATGAAAAAAGCGCTCTATGTTGACAGTATCAGCTCTGTGGCAGGCTCCGCGATGGGAACATCATCCGTCACTGCATTTATCGAAAGTACCTCCGGGGTTTCTGTCGGCGGGCGCACCGGGCTTACTGCTATTGTGGTTGGTCTGCTGTTCCTCGCGGCTATCTTTATTTCACCATTGGCGGCAATGGTGCCGGGTTATGCAACTGCCGGGGCGCTTATTTATGTCGGTGTATTAATGACATCGAGTCTTGTGCGCGTGAACTGGAACGACCTGACAGAATCTGTGCCTGCATTTGTGACCGCCGTGATGATGCCGTTCAGTTTTTCTATCACAGAAGGGATTGCATTGGGCTTTATCGCCTACTGCGCGATGAAACTGGGCTCCGGGCGCTGGCGTGAACTGAACCTGTGCGTGATTATTGTTTCGCTGATGTTTATTCTGAAGATGGTGTTTGTTGACGCTGCCTGATACCGGCGACAATGTGACTTAAATACAGCGATATAAAAAAGCCGCGTGAGTTTATTCTCACGCGGCTTTTGTTTTCTTTGACGGTCTGTTTATTGTTCCGGCGGAACAATCGCGAGGCAGACTACCCGCTCTTTTGCGCCCGCCTGTGGCTGATAAATAACCTGTCTGCGCTGCGTGATAATCAGATCAGGCCAGTCTTCCAGTGCATTGATAAAGGATTCATCCGCACAGGTATGACCGACTTTCCCGACCAGCAATGCGCCGTCGCGGCGGATATCATCACGGGTAACATGCAGGTTATAGATGTTGGTGGCGCGGTAAATATGACCGTGTTCGTTGATCCACGGCTGGATAGTTTCCGGCTGATGTTTACCGTAAAAGGTTACCCATTCATGCAGGTATTCACCACCTGTGTATTTCAGCGGATGACCCGTTTCTTTCTCCCACCAGCTTTCGGCTTCGGTAGTGAAGGTTTTTAGTCCGATGTTTTTTTGCCCCGCGCCTTTGATATCAAAGCTCATTATCGTTGCATATCCCGCCAGAATCACAGAGGCGAATACCATCAGGGCATTCATGATATTTTTCAGCGGACGGGTTGGTGCAGTGGTCACTGAGCAGATCAGTGCCGGGATACTCAGCAGCACAAAGGGCTGTAACCACTCCGTGATCCGCCCGCCTTTATGAAAGGTGAACCAGATCCAGATAAAGATCAGAGGTACCAGAATAATGATATTGATCAGACGCACAGCCTGATTTTTTGACCATCCGAAACCACCACCTTTGAGTTTGATAATTCCGGCAATAATAATCAGTGGGTAAAATACCATCACCAGCGACCCGGTTGTTTTCAGGGTAAAGCCGGTTTCTATCTGTGAATCAACCCATTTAAAGGCTGCAAAATCATTATCCATCAGCCACATAACGTTCGGGATAACCAGCGCAAACCAGAGTGCAATAGCGGCATAAAACCAGGGGGAACGGTAGCTTTCACGGACTTTCGGTACAAACAGGGAGAACAGAAACACGATACCGACCAGTGCCAGTGTGGAGTATTTTCCCATGGTTGCCAGCCCGGAACACAGGGCAAACCCTATCCACCATACCGGGTTATCATAAACAGCGCGGACAAAAAAGAAGAGCACCCACGGCCAGAATGTCACCAGGATATAGTTGTCGTTATATGGGATCACATCAAAATTAACTATCCCCGACAGATTTAGTGACAGCAGTGCCAGCCATGCATAATCAAGACGCTGCGTGATACGGTACGTCAGATGCCAGACACCTGCCATCCCGGCACCGATCCCCGTAAAATGAATAAAATACCAGTAAAAATCAGCAGGGATCTGATTCGGAAAGGCAATCACCGGATACATCAGCATACCGACCAGCCACGGATTTTTCGGTGATCCCCATTCACCGTTTTTTCCCCAGTTGAGCGCCTCGACGGCATCATAAGGGACGGTCGGATCTAAATACCAACTGACCATAATCCAGAGTGCGGTATAACTCACTATCCAAAACCACAGGGGGCGGCGCGACGTTTGTTGTGAAAAATGCATAATTCTATACTCTGAATAATTCGGGATGCATGTAGGCGACAAGCGAAGATGGACGGGGAGCATAGGTAACTATGTGACCCGGCGAACTGAGCGTAGTTAACACCCAGACATCTTGAAGTATGACGCGTATATATCTTGTTTAAAATAAGGGTGGTGACCCATCACACCGTTTCCGGCGAAATGATGGATCGTTTTGACGAAAATCAGGGTAAACTAGTCGTCAGCGAATCATTGTCATGGCTACAGATAGAAATGCGCCATGAATATATACCCTTATTCATTCAAACTGCAGGTTCGTTGGCCGCACTCAGCCAGCCGGGTCACATACTTATGTATGCTCCCCGCCTGTCTTCCCTTGCCGCCTGCCTCATCTTGAATGACGTTGGGTATCGTATAGTTTTGTACTGTTCATTCATTTTATGAATGCTAACACATATTAATTTGTTATTTTTTAAGCGAGTAAGGTATATGGCCGCTATTCAGAAAAAACCAGCCCGGTCACGGACAACGAAAAAAAGCCGTGAAGAGCTCAACACGGAAGGCCGTGAACGTAAGCAGCAGAAAAAGCATCGCGGCAATCCATCCGGTGCCCGCCAGCAGGATAATGCCCGCAAAGGTGGTCGTGGTACGGATAATGCCGTAGCTGATCCGCGTATCGGCAGTAAAAAACCGGTTCCGCTTATCGTGGAAGCTAAAACTTCTGTCAAAACTGCTGTGAAAAAACCGGCTGAACCGGCAAAAATCAAATTATCGCCTCAGGATGAGCTGACAAAACTCGAGAACGACGAGCGCCTCGACGCGTTACTGTTACGTCTTGAGCAGGACGAAACCCTGAACGCAGATGAAAACGCCTATGTGGATACCATGCTGGAACGCATTGATACCCTGATGGCAGAGCTCGGTATTTCTCTTGATGAAGATGATGACGAAGAGAAAACCGATGATATCATGCAGCTCCTGAAAGGACGCTGATCCGTTATTGCGATTATTAGCATCGCGTAACGAATGCAATACAGTATTATTTTATAACCGGAACGGCAGACCTCTTTGCTGTTCCGGTTTTCATTTAAGCCTACGCGGGACCGGCATTGTTTGCCTTAATAGCGGATTAAGAGCCTCCGGAAGGGCGGTTATTTGCAACATAGCCCATGTTTTTATGTGATGTGAATAGCAGATGTACCCTTATTCATTCAAACTGCAGGTTCGTTGGCTGCCCTCAGCCAGCCGGGTCACATACTGATGTATGGCTCCCCGTCTATCTTCCCTGGCCGCCTGCCTGCATCTTGAATGACGTTGGGTATATATGACTGAAAATAATAAATAATTTAGGTTAACAACATAGCATCATACTGATAATGCCTTTTCCGGAGGAATGAATGAGTGATTCTGAAAGTAAACCAGGAGGGCACAGCCGTTTTATCCGCTATCTGGGCTGGATTGCCACGTTTACTGCATTCTGCATGTATGTCTCTTATATTCCTCAGATTATCGATAACCTTGACGGGCACAAAACCTTGCCGTTGCAGCCTCTGGCCGCCGCATTTAACTGTACCTTATGGGTTATCTACGGCATAAAAGTGAAAGATCTGCCGGTGGCGATTGCTAATGCACCCGGTGTACTTTTTGGTTTGGTGGCAGCACTCACCGCGCTGTAGCCGCACTGTGTCTGCACTATAATGGTGCAACGAAGATCGGACGGTCTGCTGTGCTGCCATATGAATCAGAAGGTAGATCCGATAAACTGTGTGATTAGGTGAGTCCGTCACAGAGCGGAAAACACATTGATGTGATTTTTTAAGGCGAAGCAAAGGGGAGAGCATGTCCGACGCGATCATCTGGGATCTGCCATTGATCCAGAAATATAACTATTCCGGCCCGCGATACACCTCGTATCCCACTGCGCTGGAGTTTAACCAGCAATACAGTGACGGTGATTTTCTCGCCTCGGCAAACCGCTACCCGCAGCGCCCGCTGTCGTTATATGTGCATATTCCGTTCTGCCATAAACTCTGTTATTTCTGCGGCTGTAATAAATTAGTCACCCGGCAGAAACATAAAGCGGATGAATACCTGACAATACTGGAAAAAGAGATAGCGGCCCGCGCAGCACTGTTTGCCGGGCGTGACGTGCATCAGATGCACTGGGGCGGCGGTACGCCAACCTATCTTGATAAGGCACAGATAAGCCGTCTGACCGGTATGCTGCGCCGGTATTTTCATTTTACGGATAATGCCGAACTCTCAATTGAAATTGATCCGCGCGAAATTGAACTGGATGTTATCGACCATCTGCGGGCAGAAGGTTTTAATCGTCTGAGCATGGGCGTGCAGGATTTTAATAAAGAGGTTCAGCGCCTGGTCAATCGCGAGCAGGACGAAGCCACTATTTTTGCCCTGGTAGCGCGCGCCCGCGCGACCGGGTTTGACTCCGTCAGTATTGACCTGATTTATGGTTTACCTAAACAGACCCCGGAAAGTTTTGCATTCACGCTGAAACGGGTGGCAGAGCTTTCCCCGGATCGCCTGAGTGTCTTTAACTATGCACACCTGCCGAATCTGTTTGCTGCCCAGCGGAAAATTAAAGATGAAGATTTACCGTCTGCGGAGCAGAAACTGATTATTCTGCAACAGACCATTGAAAGCCTGACCGGCAGCGGTTATCAGTTTATCGGAATGGATCATTTTGCCAAACCGGAAGATGAGCTGGCGATTGCGCAGAATAAAGGGATTTTGCACCGCAACTTCCAGGGCTATACCACGCATGAAGAGTGTGATTTGCTCGGCTTTGGCGTGTCGGCAATCAGTATGCTGGGTGACCATTACGCGCAAAACCAGAAAGACCTGAAAACGTATTATGCACAGGTGGAAGAGGGCGGAAACGCGCTGTGGCGCGGTTTAGTGCTGACAGACGAAGATTGCCTGCGCCGTGATGTGATCAAGGCGCTGATTTGTAATTTCCGCCTGGACTATTCAGAGATTGAATCTCTGTATAATCTCGATTTTAAAGCCCATTTCGCCGAGGATTTACAATTATTACAGCCGATGGTGAATGACGGAATGGTGGAAATCAGGGATAACGCCCTGGTGGTCACACCGCGCGGGCGTTTGCTTATCCGCAATATCTGTATGTGTTTTGATACTTATCTGCGTAATCAGATGCGCCAGCGTCAGTTTTCCCGCGTTATCTGAGACGCGTCCGGGGTTGATGTGATGTCATCAATCCCGGCCTCTTTCAGTTTTCTTGTCAGTGTGTTTCTTCCCCAGCCCAGTAACCGGGCTGCGTCCTGCTTATGACCACTGCTGTGATTCAGTGCACATTGCAGTAGTGTGCGTTCAAACAGCGGTAGTGCTTCTGTCAGCAGATCTGTTTTCCCGGCGCGTAACTGCGCATCCGCCCACAGTGCCAGTTGCTTATCCCATGACTGTGTTTGTGTGGAATTTATGGTGTCATAATGAATCGCGCCATTATTTATCTGACTGGTACCGGACATGGCGGTCAGTTCAGCGGGCAAGTCCTGCGGCAACACTTCCTGAGTGGCGGACATCACTGTCAGCCAGCGGCACACATTTTCCAACTGACGGACATTTCCGGACCAGGGCAGATGCATCAACAGGTTTTCGGTATCCGGATGCAGTGTTTTTGCCTCTGTTCCCAACTCTTTTGCTGTTTTTTGCAGAAAATGACGGGTAAGGCGCGGAATATCACCGGCGCGTTCCCGAAGTGGTGGCAACTGTACACGGATGACATTCAGGCGGTGAAACAGATCTTCGCGGAATTTTCTGCCTGTTACCAGGCGTTCCAGATCCTGATGCGTGGCGGCAATAATACGGACATCCACCCGTACCGGCGCATAACCGCCGACACGGTAAAACTGACCTTCCGCCAGCACCCGCAACAGCCGGGTCTGAATATCCAGCGGCATATCACCAATCTCATCGAGAAACAGTGAACCGCCGTCAGCCTGCTCAAAACGTCCCTGACGAACCTGGTTTGCCCCTGTAAATGCGCCTTTTTCGTGTCCGAACAGTTCGGATTCGATTAAGTCTTTCGGGATAGCGGCCATATTCAGTGCAATAAACGGCGCACCTGCCCGCGGGCTGTGGCGGTGCAGCGCATGAGCAACCAGCTCTTTTCCGGTTCCTGACTCACCGTTGATAAGTACACTGATTGAGGAACGGGACAGCCTGCCGATAACCCGGTAAACCTCCTGCATCGCCGGGGATTCGCCGATAATATCAGATACCGGGTCTGCCGGTTCTTCGCGGCGGGATGGCTGATGTTGCTCGCGGTGATGCTCCAGCGCACGGGCAACCAGCGCAACGGCATCATCGATATCAAACGGCTTGGGCAGATAATCAAATGCTCCCCGCTGGTAAGCATTGACGGCAGCATCCAAATCAGAATGGGCGGTCATAATAATCACCGGTAACAACGGGTTATGTTGTTTAATCGCAGAGAGAAGAGAAAAACCGTCCATACCCGGCATCCGGATATCAGAGATAAGTACATCCGGCGACGCGTTCTCCAGTGCGGTAAGCGCGCTTTCACCGCTGTCAAAACAAACACATGCATAGCCCGCACTGCTTAGCGCGCGCTCGAGTACCCAGCGGATCGCACTGTCATCATCGACGACCCAAATTTTTCCCGGTTGCATGTGAATCTCCCCTTAAATACGGTTACTGACGGATTGGCAAATAAAGTGAAAATAAGGTGTGACCCGGCCAACTGGTGAATTCTATCTTGCCGTGGTGTTGATCGGTCAGATTCCGGGCAATGGATAACCCCAGACCGGAACCGCCTTCACGCCCGCTGACCATCGGGTAAAACAGGGTATCTCTGATGTGTGCCGGAATGCCCGGTCCGTTGTCTTCAATATCAATGCGTGCCGCCAGCCGGTAGCGTTCACCGTGCAGCATCACCTGAAATGCAGTACGGGTACGCAATGTGATGGTTCCGCCCGGTGTTTTCAGGGCTTCCAGTGCATTGCGCATGATATTGAGCACAACCTGCTCTATCTGGTCGGGATAATGTGATAACTCCGGTAAACTGGGGTCATAATCCTTAATCAGCGTGATGTTTTCCGGTTTTTCCAGATTGATCAGCTGAAATACCCGTTCTGCCACATGGTGAATACTTTGCAGACTTTTTTGTCCCGGATGCTGTGGTCCCAGCAGGCGATCAACCAGTGCCCGCAGGCGGTCTGCCTGCTCGATAATTACTTGTGTATATTCCTGTAGCGCCGGGTCCGGCAGTGCGCGGGACAGAAGCTGTGCCGCTCCGCGCAGTCCACCGAGCGGATTTTTAATTTCATGTGCCAGCCCGCGAACCAGGTCTCTTGCTGCTGTCTGCTGCGCCTGTTGCAATTGTTCCTGACTGATACGGCGGTGGCTGTCGAGCGGCGTAAGCTCCAGCAGAATAAAATCACCGGAAACCGGCTGGGCGCTCAGAGAAAGGGCGTGCATCTGGTTATTGACCACCAGGGTGACATCGTTATCGGTAAAACTGAGTCCTTCCGCCAGTGTCGCCTGCAATGTGGCGCTGTCGAGCGAAAGATAACTGAATAAGATGGGGAGTGGGGTGCCGGAGAGCTTGCGGGTGCTCTGGGCAAACAGCTGCATTGCGGCCTGGTTGGCATAGCGGATGATTAAATCCGTATCCAGTAACAGTACACAATTGATCAGTGAGTTAAGAAGTTGTTCTGCCTGCGGTTTACTATCCCTGTCCATTGTAACTACCCCCGGCTGCACCAATTCGGTGCATTGTAGCGTATTTACTCCGTAAGAGAAAAGGACCCGCCCAACGGCGGGTCAAGTGCTTCACGGCAACAAAATAAACCGGAGCGTGTCAGTCTGTGTGCCTCAACGGGAGGCACAGACAGGATCACACGCTGTAATACATATCAAATTCAACCGGATGCGGGGTCATGTTCAGGCGCTGAACATCGGCACGCAGCAGGTCGATATAGGTGTGGATTGCATCTTCAGTAAATACACCGCCACGGGTTAAAAATTCGTGATCAGCGGCCAGGGCATCAAGTGCATCACCCAGAGAAGGGGCAACTGTCGGAATTTCTTTCGCTTCTTCCGGTGGCAGGTCATACAGATTTTTATCCATCGCATCGCCCGGATGGATTTTATTGATGATCCCGTCCAGACCCGCCATCAGCTGTGCAGCAAAGGCCAGATACGGGTTTGCGGCAGGATCAGGGAAGCGGACTTCAATACGGCGCGCTTTTGCGCTTGGTACAATCGGAATACGGATAGACGCTGAGCGGTTACGGGCAGAATATGCCAGCATGACCGGGGCTTCATAGCCCGGAACCAGACGCTTGTACGAGTTGGTTGTCGGGTTGGTAAAGGCATTCAGCGCACGGGCGTGTTTAATGATACCGCCGATGTAATACAGCGCCATTTCTGACAGACCGGCATATTTGTCACCGGAGAACAGGTTGACGCCATCTTTAGCCAGAGACATGTGACAGTGCATACCGGAGCCGTTATCACCGACCAGAGGTTTTGGCATAAAAGTAGCGGTTTTGCCGTAGCGGTGAGCCACGTTCTGGACGACATACTTGTACATCTGCGTTTCGTCAGCTTTCAGCGTCATGGTATTGAAACGGGTCGCAATTTCATTCTGACCGGCAGTACCGACTTCATGATGATGCGCTTCTACAACCAGACCCATTTCTTCCATAACCAGGCACATTTCAGAACGCAGATCCTGGGAAGAATCAACCGGCGGCAGCGGGAAATAACCGCCTTTCACACGCGGACGATGGCCTTTATTGCCTTCTGCATATTCGGTGCCGGTGTTCCAGGCAGCTTCAATATCATTAATATGGTAGTAAGCACCGGAAATATCTGCGCCGAAACGGATGTCATCGAACAGGAAAAACTCCGGTTCCGGTCCGAACAGGACGGTATCGGCAATTCCGCTGGTACGCAGATAATCTTCGGCACGTTTTGAAATAGAGCGTGGGTCGCGATCATAACCCTGCATAGTATTCGGCTCTAACACATCGCAGCGCAGAACCAGTGTCGGTACTTCAAAGAACGGGTCGATCAGGGCAGATTCCGCAATTGGCATCAGCACCATGTCAGATTCATTAATGCCTTTCCAGCCAGCCATAGAGGAACCATCGAACATTTTTCCGTCTTCGAAGAAATCTTCATTTACCTGATGGTAAGGAATGCTCATATGCTGTTCCTTGCCTTTGGTATCGGTAAAACGTAAGTCCACGAATTTAACGCCGTGCTCTTCCATCATGGTCAGTACATGTTCAACGGACATAGTCAATTCTCCTGGTTTGGGATGACCCGGCAATCTTCTGGTGGTCACCCGGGGGGACGCTGATTGCGGTTCTCAAATTACCTGATAAACATAAAGCGAAAAACGTGCCAACTTTTTTGTAACGCCGTAAAGCGCCTTACACCAGTATGTTACTCACATAAGGATAGCGGAAACAGACCGAATTGCACTGCTTTGGTGCAATCGGAGTGATCGTTATCCTGGCTGGTCCGCATCATAATGGTGCAAATAAGCAGAATAGCTAATGTGAAAGTAACATTTTTCTGATATGACACGCTTTTATGCTGATCCCGGTCAGATTCCTGACTGACTGTCACAAAAAAAGTATCTCTTTTTTCCTGAATAGGTTTATGATAAGTGCCTCTGAATTCGTCGCAGAGCGTGGTATGCGCAGCTTATTTGTAAAAAATGGCAGGATGAATTTTATCTTTTTGTTTTATAAAGATTTATTTTTTAAGTGAGATCTATCACACTTCTTTCACTTGCCTGAGATAACGTGTAAAATACCATCAATCATCTACTCCATAGATGGGCGTTGCTGAAAAGAATGCTATCTGTGACGTAATTCCCATCCATTAACGAAAACGGTACAAGTCTTTGTCTATCGAGAAATTAAGAAATATTGCCATCATCGCTCACGTTGACCATGGCAAAACCACGCTGGTCGATAAATTATTACAGCAGTCCGGTACTTTTGACGATCGTGCAAAACCGGAAGAGCGCGTAATGGACTCCGGCGATCTGGAAAGAGAGCGCGGCATTACTATTTTGGCAAAAAATACCGCGATTACGTGGGAAGACTATCACATCAACATCGTTGACACCCCGGGACACGCCGATTTTGGTGGTGAAGTAGAACGTGTTATGTCCATGGTTGACAGCGTACTGTTGCTGGTTGATGCAATCGATGGTCCGATGCCGCAGACCCGCTTTGTAACGCAGAAAGCGTTTGCAAACGGCCTGAGCCCTATCGTTGTTATTAACAAAATTGACCGTCCGGGCGCACGTCCTGACTGGGTTATCGACCAGGTCTTTGATCTGTTTGTTAACCTTGGTGCTACTGACGAGCAGCTCGACTTCCCGATCATCTACGCATCTGCGCTGATGGGTATCGCGGGAGAAGATTACAATGAAATGGCGGAAGACATGACTCCGCTGTACAAAGCCATTGTTAAATACGTTGAACCACCAAAAGTGGATCTCGACGGTCCGTTCCAGATGCAAATCTCCCAGCTTGATTACAACAACTACCTGGGTGTAATCGGGATTGGTCGTATCAAACGCGGTAGAGTGAAGCCTAACCAGCAAATCACAGTGATTGATTCAGAAGGCAAAACCCGTAACGGTAAAGTCGGTAAAGTTCTGAGCCACCTGGGTCTGGAGCGTATTGAATCAGCTGAGGCAGAAGCGGGTGATATCATCGCGCTGACCGGTCTGGGCGAACTGGGTATCTCTGATACCATCTGTGAAACAAGCTGTGTTGAAGCATTAACACCACTGGCTGTTGATGAACCGACCGTAAGCATGTATTTCTGCGTTAACACCTCACCATTCTGCGGTAAAGAAGGTAAGTTTGTAACGTCCCGCCAGATCTTAGACCGTCTGAAGAAAGAGCTGGTTCACAACGTGGCACTGCGTGTCGAAGAGACTGAAGACCCGGATGCATTCCGTGTATCAGGCCGTGGTGAGCTGCACTTATCTGTTCTGATTGAAAACATGCGCCGTGAAGGTTTTGAGCTGGCGGTATCCCGTCCGCGCGTTATCTTCCGTGATATCGATGGCCGTAAACAAGAGCCGTTCGAGCAGGTTACTCTGGATATCGAAGAACAGCATCAGGGCGATGTCATGCGTGCACTCGGTGAGCGTAAAGGCGAACTAAGCAACATGATGCCGGATGGTAAAGGCCGCGTACGTTTAGATTACAGTATTCCGAGCCGTGGTCTGATTGGCTTCCGTACTGAATTTATGACAATGACATCCGGTACAGGTTTACTGTACGCAACATTCAGTCACTACGGTGATGTGAAGCAGGGTGAAATTGGTCGTCGTCAGAATGGCGTAATGATCTCTAACGGTCAGGGTAAAGCAGTTGCATACGCACTGTACAGCCTCCAGGATCGCGGTAAATTATTTATCGGTCACGGTACTGAAGTATATGAAGGTCAGCTCATCGGTATTCACTCACGTTCTAACGACCTGACCGTGAACTGCTTAACCGGTAAAAAACTGACTAACATGCGTGCTTCCGGTACAGATGAAGCAACAACACTGTCACCATTCCTTGAAAAAACGCTGGAACAGGCGTTAGAGTTCATTGATGATGACGAATTAGTGGAAGTAACACCGAAGTCTATCCGTCTTCGTAAGCGTTACCTGACTGAAAACGACCGCAAGCGCGCACACCGCAGTAAAGATTAATCGTCGTTTTTATTCAATGCCACTCAGGGCGCCTTTCGGGCGCCCTGAGCTTTTTCAGGACTATCCCGCCAAAAATTTTGCACATAAATGCATTTCCTGCCGCCGCCTTTCTTGCTATGTTTCATTTTTTTGCCCTGATCACAATACTGTCACAGACCGGTAACGGGTCAGAAATGTGGGCGGAGATCGCAGACATTGATCTTTTTTCTGTCTGAATGTCATTTTCACTCTGTTCAGCGGGCAGATCTGCGGGTAGAGTAAAAATAATTCATCAACCCGGAGGATGGTATGCTGTATATCTTTGATATGGGCAATGTCATTATTGATATTGATTTCCAACGTGTTTTATCAGTCTGGAGTAATTTAAGCGGTAAGCCGTTATCTGAACTGAATAGTAATTTTATTTCTGGTGAGACATTTAAGCAGCATGAACGCGGCAGAATTTCGGATGTTGAATTTGCCGAAGCAATTAATGATGAACTGGGCATGTCGCTGAGTTTTGATGAATTTGCCGAAGGCTGGCAGGCTATTTTTATGTCTGTCCGTCCTGATGTTATTGATATCATGAATAAGTTACGTGAGCAGGGACACCGTGTGGTTGTGCTCTCTAATACCAACCGGCTGCATCAGGATTACTGGCCGCAGCACTATCCGGAAATAGCCGCGTCCGCGGATTTCCTTTATTTATCGCAGGATTTAGGGTTACGCAAACCTGATCCGGATATTTATCAGTATGTTCTCGAAAGCGAAGAATTTGAGGCTCAGGATGCGGTTTTCTTTGATGACATCCGTGAAAACGTGGATGCCGCGGTTGAACTGGGCATCAAAGGTGTGTACGTGAATGACCGCGACGCCGTGAGCCGGTATTTTGCAGATCATGATTTCTCTGTTGAAGTATCTGAATAATAAAATAGTCATTATTTTTGAACGGACGGGACATGATTGCATTAATACAGCGTGTAACCCGCGCAGATGTCCGCATAGCCGGTGACATCGCCGGTGAAATAGGACCGGGGCTGTTAGTCCTGCTGGGTGTGGAGCGGGATGATGATGAGCAGAAAGCGAAGCGCTTGTGTGACAAAGTGACCGGATACCGGATTTTCAGCGATGCTGACGGGAAAATGAATCTGAATGTGGCGCAGGCGGGTGGTCAGCTGTTGGTGGTTTCGCAGTTTACACTGGCGGCAGATACACAAAAGGGCATGCGACCGGGGTTTTCAGGCGGCGCTGAGCCGGAAAAAGCGAATGTTTTATATGAGTACTTTGTGGCGCAATGCCGCGCGACAGGTATGGTGACAGAAACCGGACAGTTTGCGGCGGACATGCAGGTCAGCCTGACGAACGATGGCCCGGTCACTTTCTGGCTTCAGGTATGATACAACAGTCTCAGACCGGCCGCCGGTCACCACTGACAGGAGAAAGTGTGATGTATCATTTACGTGTACCAAAAACCGATCAGGAGCTGGAGAGCTATTTTTCTTTCCGCTGGGAGATGCTGCGTAAACCGCTGAACCAGCCGCAGGGATCGGAGAAAGACGGGTATGATACACTCGCACACCATCAGATGGTGGTTGATGAAACAGGGCAACCTGTTGCTGCCGGACGTTTGTATATAAATGCAGAAAATGAAGGTGCGATCCGCTTTCTGGCTGTCGATCCGCATTTACAGGGACGTGGGCTGGGTACACTGATTGCGCGTGCGCTGGAATCGGTGGCTCGTCAGGAAGGACTCAAACGGATTGTATGCAGTGCGCGTGAGGAAGCGGTCGCATTTTTTGAAAAATTAGGCTTTGAAAACCGGGGAACGATTACAGGCCCGCAAACGACGCCTGTTCGACATTTTTTTATGATTAAATCCGTTGAAACCCTTGATACAATTTTGCATCGCCCTGACTGGTGCGCTGAATTACAAAAAGCATGGTATGAAACTATTCCGCTGAGCGAAAAAATGGGGATCCGTATCGCGCAGTATACCGGGCAGGAATTTATGACAACCATGCCTGAGGGACCGAACCAAAACCTGCATCAGACTATTTTTGCCGGCAGCCAGTTTTCGATGGCGACACTTACCGGCTGGGGGCTCATCTGGCTGCTGCTTCAGGAAAACGAACTGAACGGGGACATCGTGCTAGTTGATGCCAATATCCGCTACCGTAAGGCTGTGACAGGCCGCCCGCAAGCCATTGCATCCCGTGATAAGCTCAGCGGCGATCTTGACCGCCTGGCACGCGGAAGCAAGGCACGGATCAAACTGGACGTGACTGTCGGTCAGGGAAATGAGGTCGGTGCTGTCTTTACCGGTACTTATATGGTGTTACCCGGACAGAAACATAGCGCGGAATAGCTGCGTAAACAGTATCTTACGATGCTGTAGCTTTATTTGTAAGCTCAAGAACAGCGCCATAAGGCGCTGTTCTTATATAACTAATCAGTATTACAGAATATCACTGTTCTCAGGTGCATCCGGGATAACCCTCTGAACCGGCGGTGCTGACGGGGTATTTTCTGCCGGTGCAGGTGAGTTACTTATTTGTCCCTGCGTAATTGCCCGGTTTATCTGATTTCCCTGCTTGTCTTGCCCGGAAAGCGAGCCGCTCAGTGTATTGCGGACATCATCAGTGCGAAGCTGTCCGCTCAGACGCAGTGTGTAATTTGCATTGCCGTTCAGTGGTGCGGATGCCCATCCCCATTGTGACAGGATCTGACTGTCGGCACTGGTTGCCTGCAAGTTGAATATGAACGGTGCAGTACCTGATGGGGTTATCTGAAACTGCATTTTCAGCAGACCGTCACCGGCAGACGCGGAAAATTGTGTGGTTTCAGCGCCGGTTTCGCCTGCCGTGAGTGTCAGGTACGGACGGTGTAATTCTACGCGGGCAAAAGTAGCACTGCCCGCGCTGGCAGAAAGCTCACCATTCCATAATCCCCACTGTCCTGATTTCAGGATCTGCATGGTTTTAATATAACTGTTGACGTTGGTCATCTGGAACGGAAACGCCGGGTGGGTATCAATCAGTAACGCATTGGAGACTTTCAGATCCTGCACGCGGATAGTGTCTATCCCCTGTGGGGCGCTTTCCTGTAACAGCGTAAACCATTGTTCAGGTAAACTGAAAAGCAGGTTATCCACAACGCCGCTGCTGATATCCAGTGTCCGTGATGTTCGGTTCCAGTCACCGGTGAAGCGCAGAATACTTTTATCGTAGCGCCCGCTCAGCCGTTTTACCGCAATGTGGTCACCGGTAAATTCCAGTGTTCCCAGAATATCGGAAAAGTGCTGTCCGCCAAACGTCAGGTCGGCTATCCCAAAGTCTGCTAATCCGTTATCGGTCTGCCAGGCGCCTTGCCCGTAAGCCAGATTTTTCAGTGTGCCTTCCAGATAATTGACAGCCCACTGATCCCCTTCGAGTTTAATATTTGTCGCGGTAATATTTTTTATCTGAATATCCGGCAGATGCCCGCTGTTTTCTGTCAGCTGCGCCAGGGATAACGGCGTCTGCCAGCGGATATCATTCAGCAGCAGGTTATCAAGCAGCCAGCGGCCTTCGGCGGTGCGTTGTCCCGTTGCGGTGATCAGCCCGTTTTCCAGCGTGGCGGTAAGATTATCGAAGGTGAACTGTGCGCCGCTGATATTTCCCTGTGCCAGTATATTTTTCAGCGGCAGACCGTAATAATCCAGACCTTTGGCAGAAAACTGATATTTACCGTCGCCGGTAATGGCGCTGTCTTGTGGCTGCCACGGCGTGATCCCGCCGGTGACACCTTCGGCGGTAATATTCTGATTACCATCAGTGCGGCGCACATTTACCTGATTAAGCTGTAACAGCCCGGCGCTGACCGGCAATGTCCGGCTGTCAGCGGCAGTGGAGATCTCAATCTCCCCTTTTTGAATAATGATCCGGGAAAACCAGCCCGGCTCGGTGAAACTGCGCCAATCCAGTGTCAGCTCAATATTCGCAGCGTCCAGTGCCATGTCACCGGAAACGGTATTGATACTGATATCGCGCAGTGACAGGAGTGAAGGAGAAGACAGGGAGTGGTCGATCGCAGACAGCGACACCTTATAGCGGGTATTGTCACTGATCAGCGCGGCAAGCTGGCGCGTGCCCCAGGATGTCTGTATCAGGATACCTGCGGCAATAATGAGTACAATTGCCAGTATTATCAGACGGAAAACAGTTCGTCCCAACCATTTCATATTTGCTCTCTCCGTAGTGCAGCTCGTTGGGCATACTAGCGTGAGGCTCTTTGCGGTGACAAGGATTATTGCTGTTTTTCTGTGTGATGTGGCGTGCGTGACCGTTCCCGGTCACGCAGTCAAACGAGTGATTATTTTTCCGGCGGAAAAACCAGGTTCAGTACGATTGCGGTCAGACCGCCGGCGGCGATACCGGAAGAGAGTAGTGTCTTCAGCCAGTCCGGCGCAAATTGCAGTATCAGTGGCTGCTGGGAAACGCCCATTCCTACCGCCAATGAGAGTGCGATAATCATAATCGCGCGGCGGTTAAGTGTCTCTCGGGAGACAATACGCACGCCGGAAGCGGCAATGGTTCCGAACATAACAATGGTCGCACCGCCGAGCACCGGCTCCGGGATGTGCTGAACAAATCCCGCGACTGCCGGGAATAACCCCAGCACAATCAGCATCAGCGCAATCACATAGCCGACATAGCGGCTGGCAACCCCGGTCAGTTGGATAACACCGTTATTCTGTCCGAAACAGGAGTTCGGAAAGGTATTGAATACCGCAGAAAGAGCAGAGTTCAGACCATTTGCCAGTACGCCGCCTTTCAGGCGCTTCATATAAAGCGGACCGGAAACCGGCTGTTCAGAGACATCTGAAGTCGCAGTGATATCGCCGATAGTTTCCAGTGACGTCACCATAAAAATCAGGATCAGCGGCACCAGCAGATTCCAGTCTATTGATAAACCATAATAAAGTGGTGCCGGGATAACCAGCAGCTCTTCCGGAAGTTGGGTATGATTATCCGGCAGCATGCCCATCCACCAGGCGGCAAGATATCCGGCCGCCATGGCGATCACCAGCGAGGCAACCCGTAAATACTGATTTTTCTGGCGGTTCAGCAGCACAATAACCGCAAGGACAATCCCCGCGAGGATCAGGTTATCGGCAGAGCCAAAGGTATTGTCAGACATAGCGGCATAGCCGCCGCCGATAGATGTAAGGCCCACCTGAATCAGTGACAGTCCGATAATCATCACGACCACACCGGAAACCAGCGGCGTGATAATCCGGCGGGCAAGGTGCAGAAAGCGGGAGAGAATAACCTCCGTCATTGCCGCCAGCATCAGTGTGCCGAACAGCGCCGCCATCATTCCTTCGGTATCCACACCATTATTTTTCAGTGCCATCCCCCCCATAATCAGCGGGGCGACAAAATTGAAGCTGGTTCCCTGTATAGACAGTAATCCTGAGCCGACCGGTCCCCAGGTCCGGATTTGCAGTAATGACGCCAGTCCGGAGGCAAACAGTGACATACTGATAATGCGCTGGGTATCATGTGCTGAAAGACCGAGCGCCTGTGCGATAAGCAGTCCCGGTGTTATCACGGCAACGAACATTGCCAGTAAGTGCTGGCTGGCAGCAAACAGCGTCTGTGGCAGCGGCGGGCGATCTTCCAGGTGATAGATTAGCTCACTATTGGTATTTACCGGGGGAATTATGGTGTTTTTATCGGGTGCAGTGCTGTTCATATTTTGGTATCCGGGATAAGCAATGAGCGTATTTTAATGATCTGCGCCACAAAAGCAATCGATTGCGTGCCGGTAATGTTATTTTTTATAGTGGAATATAATCACACTTTTATTTATTTTAACTTGTCTTTATCACCTTTTTTCCCTCTAATCCGGGTACCTGCTTTTTTCTTGCGTAATAAGGATGTTTTTAGCGCGACTATTGATGTAATAAATACCTACAATAAAAGGGGTACGTGAATGTATCAACTCGACGTTTACGGCACGCTTGTAGCGGCCACACTCGTCCTCTTATTAGGACGTAAACTCGTAAAATCAGTACCATTCCTCGAAAAATATACTATTCCTGAACCTGTGGCCGGTGGTCTTCTGGTCGCAATTGTATTACTTGGGTTCAAATCGGGGATGGATCTGGAAGTTAAATTTGATGACTCGCTGAAAGACCCGCTGATGCTGGCATTTTTCGCCACTATCGGGTTAAACGCAAATCTTGCCAGCCTGCGGGCAGGCGGTAAAACGTTATTTATCTTCGTATTAGCTGTTGTGGGTCTGCTTCTTGTGCAGAACACGGTCGGTATTTCGCTGGCAAAAATGATGGGTCTTGATCCGCTGATTGGTTTACTGGCAGGATCGATTACATTATCCGGCGGACACGGTACGGGTGCTGCGTGGGGTAAAATCTTCACAGACAGCTACGGTTTCAGTTCGGCGACAGAAGTAGCTATTGCCTGTGCAACATTCGGTCTGGTACTCGGTGGTCTGATTGGTGGTCCGGTTGCCCGTTTTCTTATCAAGAAAACAGCAATGAATGATGTAAATCAGCAGGATGATGAAGCACCGAGCGCGTTTGAAAAACCGCAGGCCGGGCGCATGATCACCTCGATGGTATTGCTGGAAACCATTGCACTGATCGCGATTTGTCTGCTGGCGGGTTCGTATCTGTTTGGCGTGTTATCTGATTTCTTCTTCAGCAGAGGATGGAAAGTTCAGATCCCGACATTCGTGTGTGTGTTATTTATCGGCGTTATATTGAGTAACAGCCTGTCATTAATGGGTTTTTACCGCGTATTCGAGCGGGCAGTATCCGTTCTCGGTAACGTCAGTTTGTCACTCTTCCTGGCAATGGCACTGATGAGCCTGAAGCTCTGGGAAGTTGCTTCGCTGGCCATACCGATGCTGGTTATTCTGGCGGTACAGACTGTTGTGATGGCGATGTATGCCATTTTCGTTACTTACCGCGTGATGGGTAAAAACTATGATGCCGCGGTATTAGCAGCGGGTCACTGTGGTTTTGGTATGGGGGCAACACCAACAGCGATTGCTAATATGCAGGCGGTAACCGATCGTTTCGGACCTTCTCATGTCGCTTTCCTGGTGGTGCCGATGGTGGGGGCGTTCTTCCTTGATTTGATCAACGCACTTGTTATTCCGTTCTTCCTGGCATTACCTATCTTCCCGACTGTGGGCGGATAACAGAACGTCATTATTAAAGCAGGTAAGCCATCCGTTCGGGTGGCTTTTTTCATTATACTCTTATTCATTCAAACTGCAGGTTCGTTGGCTGCCGCCTGCCTGCATCCTGAATGACGTTGGGTATATTATACGTTTGTATACTGACTGCGTTCCGGCAACCAGCGTTCGGTCAGGGCTTTTGCCTGCTCCGGGTAATTCTGGTGCAGATGACGGGCGATACGCTGCACTTCCGGTAACATGGCCTGATCACGCAGTAAGTCTGCGACTTTAAACTCTGCATTCCCTGTCTGGCGTGTACCGAGTAATTCCCCCGGTCCGCGGATTTCGAGGTCTTTCTGTGCGATAACAAACCCGTCATTACTGTCCCGTAATACCTGAAGACGCAGTTTTGCTGTTTGTGTCAGCGGTGTTTTATACAGCAGTACACAGTGGGATGCTGTTGCTCCCCGTCCGACGCGTCCGCGTAACTGATGAAGCTGTGCCAGCCCCAGCCGTTCCGGGTTTTCGATAATCATCAGACTGGCATTCGGAACATCAACCCCCACTTCAATAACCGTGGTTGCGATCAGCAAATCTAATTCACCGGCTTTGAATTGCGCCATTACTGCCTGTTTTTCCGCTGATTTAAGACGTCCGTGAACCAGACCAATCCGCAGACCGGGCAGTGCGGCGGATAAATCATCAAAGGTAACCTGTGCGGCCTGAGCTTCCAGCATTTCTGATTCATCAATAAGTGTGCAGACCCAGTATGCCTGGCGGTGTTCATCCATGCAGGCACCGCGAACCCGCTCAATGATATCGCCCCGGCGACTGTCCGGGATAGCGACAGTGGTAACCGGTGTTCTGCCGGGCGGCAATTCATCGATAACAGACGTATCGAGATCCGCATACGCGGTCATCGCCAGAGTGCGGGGGATAGGCGTGGCAGTCATAATCAGCTGATGAGGGTGGAAGCCCTGCTGTTCACCTTTTTCCCGCAGTGCCAGACGCTGATGCACCCCGAAGCGGTGCTGCTCATCAATAATGACCAGTGCCAGTGAATGAAAGCGGATATGTTCCTGAAAAATAGCATGTGTTCCGATAACCATCGCGACGTCGCCGGAGGCAATCGCTTCTTCCTGTGTCTGGCGGGCTTTACCTTTTTGTTTACCGGCAACCCAGCCTACATTGATCCCCAGCGGCTCCAGCCACTGGCGGAAAGTATTGGCATGTTGTTCGGCTAGCAGCTCAGTCGGTGCCATCAGTGCCGCCTGATTGCCATGAGCAATTGCACGGATGGCAGCCAGTGCGGCGACAACTGTTTTCCCGGAGCCGACATCGCCCTGGATCAGACGCATCATCGGTACGTTTTTTTCCAGATCCAGCTCAATTTCTGCTACTACGCGCTGTTGGGCACGGGTCGGGGTAAAGGGGAGTTGTGCCAGAAACTGATTTTTCAGCTTTTCCTGTGGTGCCAGTGGCTCGGCATGACAGCGTTGTGCTCCTGCGCGTATTGCCAGCATACTTAGGTGATGCGCCAGCAGTTCTTCCAGCACAATACGTTTCAGTGCCGGGTGCTGACCACTTTCCAGCTCTGCAAGTTGTGTATCGGCTGGTGGGCGGTGCAGTGTTTTCAGCGCTTCCGGCAGGCTCATCAGCGGGCGTACCAGTTCCGGGGGTAATAATTCGCGGATAGCGCAGGTATCGAGTAATTCCAGCGCCTGATCAAGCAGCTTGCGCAGTGTGGTCTGGCGGACACCTTCTGTTGTCGGATAAATCGGGGTAAGGGTTTCCTGCAACGCAACGTCGTGATCGTCCCGGCGGATTTTATATTCGGGATGAAAAATTTCCGGTCCGTTTTTTCCGCGCTTTACCTCACCGTAAGCCGTTATCTGAACGCCTGCAGACAGCGTATTTTTCATTGCGGCTGAAAAATTGAAAAAACGCAGTGTTAATACCCCGGTGCCGTCACTTATCTGGCAGGTCATCATCCGCTTGCGTCCGAAAACAACATCGGTGCGCAGCACTTCGCCGCAGACAGTAGCGTAAAGTCCGGGCAGAAGGTCGGTTATTGAATAGAGACGGGTTTGATCTTCGTAACGCAGCGGGAGATGGAACAGCAGATCCTGAAGAGTATGCAGACCGATACCGGCAAGTTTACCCGCCTGGCTCGCCCCGACGCCATGTAACGTCGTGAGCGGGATAGTATCAAGCAGTTGCCCTTTCATTTTCTGCTCCGTTTATTGTGATGAGGCGGATATTTTTTTCTGTTGCATCAAAGCCCACCAACTGTCCGGTGCAATAATATGGCCGTGATCGTCAATCTGCGGGCGGGGAAGTTTCTTCTCAAGCGCAACCTGAGCCAGAACCGGATAACCGCGCTCAAAGAGCAGGCGCTGTTGTTCATTCTGCGGTAATGCACAGCGGGGATGGGTATATAAACCCGCGGCTTCACGCTGACGCTGGGCTTCATACAGGATCACGGCGGCCGCAACAGACACATTCAGAGACTGCACCATACCGGACATCGGGATCATAATATGCTTATCGGCAATATTAATGGCATCAGGTGAAATACCGTACTTTTCTGATCCCATGATAATGCAGGTTGGCCGGGTAAAATCGACGTTACGAAAATCCACCGCGCTGTCAGACAGATGGGTTGCCAGTATTTGCATCCCCTGTGATTTCAGCATACAGACAGCATCATTGAGTGTGGCGTGGTTATGGACATTGACCCAGCTGTTACTGCCTGCGGCTGAAGAGATCCGGGTTCTGATTTTTTCCGGCCAGATGGCATGTAAATCATGAATACCGACCGCATCAGCACTGCGGATAACCGCAGAGACGTTGTGGGGTTTATGAACTTCTTCAAGGCACAGTGTGAGGTCTGGCTGGCGCATCGCCATCATCCGGCAGATGCGCTCATAACGTTGGGGATTCATGCTTAATTCCGGTTGCGGCTGACGCGCAGGACATCCGGCATAATCCGGATCTTACGCATAATATTCGCAAGCTGGATACGGTCTTTTGCTGTCAGCCGGATAAAGGCGCAGTATACGCGACCATCTTTCTCTTCCGTATTCATGCTCTGAATACTTGAGTTTGCATCATTAATCGCTGCTGTCAGATTCGCCAGTGCGCCCTGGTGGTTAAACATATCCACTTTAATTTCAGCAATAAAATCAGTGTCAATATCACTGTCCCACTCAACAGCCATGAATTTTTCCGGCTCTTTTTCATATCCGCGGATATTGCGACAGGATTCATGGTGAATAACCAGCCCTTTTCCGGGACTGATATGGGCAATGATCGGGTCACCCGGTACAGGACGGCAGCATTTTGCAAAGGTGATGAGAACACCATCCGCGCCTTTGATCGGCAGTTTACGGGACGAGTTCTCATCCGTATTGACGTATGGTTCATTCAGCAGGTTACGGGCGACAACCACACTCATGGTGTTGCCCAGCCCGACTTCGGCGAGCAGGTCATCCACTGTCGCAAGTTTCATACGCACCAGTTCGCGGGTGATATTTTCCTGAGGCACATCAGTAATTTTTCGTCCGTTACCAAGAGCATGATTCAGCAGGCGGCGACCCAGGTTAACGGAATCATCCCGCTTGAGATTTTTCAGCAACTGGCGGATTTTCGCACGGGCTTTGGAACTGACGACAAAGTTCAGCCACGCCGCATTCGGACGCGCACCGGGTGCGGTAATAATCTCAACAGTTTGTCCGCTGGTTAATTGCTGAGACAGCGGATATGGCTGGCGGTCAACACGCGCCCCGACACAGGAGTGCCCTATATCGGTATGTACGGCATAGGCGAAATCGACAGGCGTGGAGCCGGTCGGCAGTTCGACAATACGCCCTTCCGGAGTGAAGACGTAAATCTCATCCGGGAAGAGATCCGATTTAACACTTTCAATAAATTCAAAGGTGTTACCGGTACTCTGCTGTAATTCGATCAGGCTTTGCATCCAGCGGTGCGCGCGTACCTGTGCGGTAGTCCCGGCTTCACCCTGTGCTTTATATGCCCAGTGGGCAGCGACCCCCATTTCCGCCATCTGATCCATATCTTCTGTCCGGATCTGAACTTCCACGGGTACGCCGTGAGGACCTATCAGAGAAGTATGTAAGGATTGATAGCCGTTGGCTTTGGGGATAGCGATATAATCTTTGACCCGTCCCGGGCGGGGTTTATACAGGCTGTGAGCCTGACCCAGCACGCGGTAGCAGGTATCCACACTGTTCACGATAACGCGGAAGGCGTAAATATCCATGATGGAGTGAAAGCGCTGCTCTTTCAGGTGCATTTTACGGTAAATAGAGTAGAGATGTTTCTCCCGTCCGCTGACACGGCATGAAATACCGGCTTCTGTCAGACGTCCTTCTATTTCAGATAAAATCTTCTGGATCATCTCCTTGCGGTTGCCGCGGGCGGCTTTTACCACTTCTTTGATGACACGGTAGCGGTTTGGATAAAGTGCTTCAAATCCCAGCTCCTCAAGCTCCGTCTTGATATGGTGAATACCGAGACGGTGAGCCAGAGGACTGTAGATTTCAAGGGTTTCGCTTGCAATACGGCGGCGCTTATCGGGACGCAGGGAACCGAGCGTGCGCATATTGTGCGTGCGGTCTGCCAGCTTGATGAGGATGACGCGGATGTCTTTTACCATCGCCATTACCATCTTGCGGAAGTTTTCAGCCTGAGCTTCTTTTTTATCGCGGAAGTTCAGTTTATCTAACTTTGAGACTCCCTCCACCAGCCCGGCAACCGTTGTGCCGAACAGTTGTTCGATATCCTGAAATGTTGCAGGCGTATCTTCGATAACGTCGTGCAGCAGTGCTGCCATCAGTGTTTCGAGGTCGAGACGCATCTCGGCCAGGATACAGGCGACAGCAACCGGGTGAGTAATATACGGCTCACCACTGGAGCGGGTCTGCCCTTCGTGAGCATCCCGTGCAACGACAAAGGCTTGTTTTAACAGCGCAATCTGCTCAGAAGGCAGGTAGTCCGTTACAATATGGTTCAGGCTTTCAAACAGGTACAAGGCAGACCTACCTTAACTTAACGACGTCCTTCAGCGATAGCAGAGACTGCCTGCATTTCAGCAGCATCCTGCTCCTGTTGTTCCTGGCGCTCACGAGCATCAAGGATCTGGGCGGTAATCAGACTTTCTTCGATTTCGCGCAGGGCGATAACGGTGACTTTATCATTTTCTTCCGGAACCAGAGGCTCTTTTCCGCCAGTCTGTAACTGACGCGCACGGCGTGCAGCCACTAATACGAGGTCAAAACGGTTACCAATTTTTTCTACTGCGTCCTGGACTGTTACGCGTGCCATAAGTGTACTACTCCACAGATAAATAAATGACTCGGCATGATACTGAAAGTTGTATCACTGTGCCAATAATTTGGCGATTAAAGCATCATGTCGCTGAACCTGACGACCTGAACGCAGACGTTCAGCGCGGATGATCGTTTGCAGATCAGTCAGTGCGACATTGAAATCATCGTTCACAATCAGATAATCGTACTCGCCATAGTGCTGCATCTCATTCACAGCCTGCGCCATGCGTCCGGCAATGATTTCATCACTATCCTGACCACGGCCGCGCAGACGGCGCAGCAACTCATCACGGGACGGCGGCAGAATAAAAATACTGCGTGCTGCCGGCATTTGCTCCCGGATCTGGCGGGCTCCCTGCCAGTCAATATCAAGAAAAACATCAACACCGGAGTTTAGTATATCTTCAACTGTTTTACGGGCCGTACCGTAATAATTACCGAATACACAGGCATGTTCGAGAAACTCACCGTTACCGATCATGCTTTTGAATTCGTCTTCGGTTGTGAAGAAATAATGCTCACCGTGCGTTTCACCCGGACGGATACCACGGGTTGTATGCGAAACAGAAACCTGGGTGTCATACAAAGGCTGTGTTTTCAGTAACGCCTGAATAAGACTTGATTTTCCCGCACCACTCGGCGCAGAGACAATATATAACGTACCTTGGGTCATGTTGATGTCTTGTCTGATTGGAGGTTGAAAAAGCCATGAGGAAATAAATCCCCACATATAGTATACACGCACCCGAAGCGACATGCAGCGTTCCGGTGATTATCCGCTGAAAATTTCTTATTTTTGCGTTCAGATGAACCTGTGTTTACGCTTTTTCCGTCCGGATCGAAAAAAATGTAGGTATTGCTCCTTTATTTACATGACTGTGCGGCACAACAGGAAAAACGGTTCAGTGGCTCTGGGCTGATAGTCTGCGGCTGTGTAATGTCCTGAATTCAGGCGGACAGGGAGTAATATAATGTTCAGGATGAAATTATTATTTATAAAACGCGTTTTTATTACCGGTATCTTATCCGGTGGATTATTCTGTGCGGTAACGGCGTTTGCCGGGATGAAAGCACCATCCGGATGCCCGCCACACACGGTGGAGCCGGCGGAAGCGGCACTGGCAGAATTACGTAACCAACTGACTCACTGGGATAAACGTTATCATACGGAAGGGATCAGTGAGGTCAGTGATGAAACGTATGATCAGATGCGGGCGCGACTGGTCAGGCTTGAGCAGTGTTACGGGCCGCAGACCCCGGTTATCCTGCCGTCTTCAGTACGCTATAAAGTGAAACATCCGGTGGTACACAGTAGTGTGCGTAAAACCGCATCAGATAACGGGGTTGAACAATGGCTGCGCCACCGGAAAAATGTCCTGATTCAGCCTAAAGTAGATGGTGTGGCGGTATCTCTGGTGTACAGCAAGGGAAAACTGACTCACATGATCAGCCGCGGAGACGGGCGTCACGGCCTTGACTGGACAGAGAAAGCCCGGCATATCCCCGCAATCCCGCAGGAAATTACAACGGAACTTGCGGATGTTGTTTTGCAGGGTGAAATTTTTCTGCGCCGGGAAGGTCATGTGCAGTCCCGTGACGGCGGGAAAAATCTCCGTTCAGTCACCGCCGGTCTGCTTATGAGGCAGGCAAATGACAAACAACTGCGGGAGCTGGATATTTTTATCTGGGCATGGCCGGGGGGCACAACAGAGATGCAGCACTATCTGAATACCCTGACGGAATGGGGATTTCTGCTGACTGCGCAATATACAAAGCCGGTCAGTGGCCCGGAGAGCGCCGCAGAGCAGCGGGAAGCCTGGTATCGCCAGCCGATGCCGTTTGCCGGTGACGGTGTTGTCCTCAAGCAAATGCCGCCGGAGGATACTTCCCGCTGGCAGTCGGGTTATAACCACTGGTCACTGGCATGGAAATACCCGGTACAAACGGCAGTGACCGACGTTCGCCATGTACAGTTTCCGGTCGGGCGGACAGGGCGGATCACGGTATTACTTTCTGTTGAGCCAGTTATTATTGACGGGAAAACGATTAAACGGGTAGCCATGGGGTCGCTTGCGGTCTGGATGAAACAACGTATTTACCCGGGCGATTTGATTGTGGTGGGATTGCACGGACACGGGATCCCGAAAGTGCGGGAGGTTATCCGGAAAACAGAAACACCGCCGGAATTAAATGTACCCGGTAAAGCTGATTTTCACCGTACCAGCTGTCTGACATATACTCCTGTATGTCGTCAGCAGTACCTGGCCCGTCTGGTCTGGCTGGGAAAGCAGCTCGGAATGACCGGAACCGGTGTACGCAGCTGGGGCAAGCTGGTGGATCACTATACATTTTCCGGTTTGCTGGATTGGATGTTACTGGATGAAGAACAGCTTAAAGCCGCATTAGGTAAAGTGAGAGGCGTGAATTTTTACCGGCAGGGTAATGCGGCACGGCAGAAGCCGTTTTCTGTCTGGATAAACGCGCTGGGTGTGCCGGGAAAGAGCCCGTTACCGGCTGACTGGTCACTGTTCAGACAGGAAAGCCGGTTAAAGACCAAACGCAACCACTATGCACAGGCGCTGGAAGCGGAAGGTGTGGTTGCGTCATTACAGTTACAGGGTGTGAACGGATTTACCGGCACTAATCCTGATTCTCATAATTAAAGACCGGCAGCCCCAGTCGGTAGCGGATGGCAATTAAGCGGGAACTGAGCCCGGCTACCAGGGTGATAATAATGACCGCATCACGGGGCAGCGGTGTATAAAACAGCAATCCCATATAGAGCCATGCTGCACCAAATGAAATACCGGCATATAACTCTTTCTGGAAAACCAGGGGGATCGTATTACAGAGCATATCGCGCAGTACACCGCCGAATACCCCGGTGATAACCGCAGCAATAGCGGCAATAACGGGGCCGTAGTTCATGTCGAGTGCTATCTGTGCGCCGATAATAGAGAATACCATCAGACCGATGGCATCAAGTATCAGGAAAAGACGACGCAGATGTTTCATCATCGGTGCGACCCAGATAGTAATGACGGCAGCACAGGCAACCGTAATAATGTATTCGGGATGTTTAACCCAGCCCAGCGGGTAGTGACCCAGTAGCATATCGCGTACAGAGCCGCCGCCGATGGCGGTTGCGGAGGCGATAATAATAACACCGAAAACATCCATTTTACGGCGGCCTGCGGCGAGTGCGCCGGTCATTGCTTCAGCGGTAATACCAATAATGTACAGGATACTGAGTAACATAATTTTATCATTGCCGGGTTATCGGAAGGTTAGCATAGTCAGTGTAGCCGGAAGTCTCGACTGAGTTTTTTTAGTCTGACACATTCGGATTACCTTTAGTTATCCGAACTGATGGTATAAAAAGAGAGTATCACCCTAATGAATGAATATCAGATAACAACAACACCCCGTAATCATCAGCTTACTAATAGTAATGTATGGACGCCGGATAGCCAATGGCTGGTTTATGATGTCCGCCCGGAAGGGGCTTCTTTTACCGGTGAAACGATAGAAAAAATTCATGTAAAAACAAAAAGAATCACTGAAATTTACCGGGGAACGGCGGGTGCTCATGTGGGTGTTGTGACTGTCAGTCCGCAATTACCGGTACGTTACGCGTTTATTCGCGGACCGCAGCATCCGGATACGCAGTGGCACTATGATTTTCATCACCGGCAGGGCGTTATTGTTAATGATGATGCACCCGGTACCGCACATAACATTGATGCTCTCTGTATTACCTCGCCATATCAGCCGGGGGCGCTGCGGGGTGGAACGCATGTTCATATGTTCAGTCCGGATGGAGAATGGCTCAGTTTTACGTATAACGACCATGTTTTGCATGAACTGGACCCGGCGCTGGATTTACGCAATGTGGCAGCCGCCGTTCCGCTGCATCCGGTGACGGTAGGCGGGCATCATCCGCGTGAATATAACGGTGAATTTTTCTGCTGTGTGGTATCAAAGACCACACCGGCTCCTTTACCAGGCAGCGATGATATCAGCCGGGCGTATGAAGAGGGCTGGATTGGTAAGGACGGATATATAAAACCTGATGGTACACATCAGCGCCGGGCTATCGCGTTTATCGGTGATACGCTGGCTGATAATGGCGATGTCATCCCGGAAATCTTCCGTCTTGATCTGCCGGAAGCTGCCGGGGATTATGCAAAGCCCGGTTCGTCCCCTCTTGAGGGCACAGAGTATACAATGCCGGCACCACCGGCAGGCGTGACTCAGACCCGCCTGACATTTACTCATGACCGCGTATATCCCGGGCTGGCAAAGCGTCCGCGGTTCTGGCTGCGCAGTTCACCGCAGGGTGATAAAATCGCGTTTCTGATGCAGGACGGGCAGGGTGTGGCTCAGCTCTGGACACTCTCTCCTGATGGCGGCGATATGCATCAGATAACCTCCGGGGCAGAGGGTATTGGATCGGCTTTCAACTGGGACAGCAACGGAGAGTATCTGACTTTTATCCGGCAGGGGCAGGTGGTGGTGTGCTGTGTTGAAACAGGAGTATGCCGGGCAATTACCGCACATTCAGAGGCACGAATTTCCGGTGATGCAGTGGTATTTTCACCGGATAACCGGCAGGTGGCTTTTTTGCGAAACACTGATGGCTGGCAGCAAATCTGGGTGGCAGATACCGGGTTGCTGTAACCGGTACAGTATCAGAACCCGGTGGCAGGATATTATATTTATCTCTGGCAACTCCGGGCTGTTTTAGTCCTGCACCGGCTGCGCATCAGTCTGATGCTGTGCTGTTTTCGCGGCTTCAAGTTGTTTTACCCGCGCGGCCGGGGATGTCAGGCTGTTATCTTTACCTTCCAGCGCATAATCGACCGGGGCAAGCAGCGTATCCAGCGCAGCTGACAGGGGTAAATCGATGGCGATAACGGGTTTCATCACCCAGCCGGTTTCGTCATCCTGCAACATCGCAATACTGTTTTTTGTTCCTGCATAGTAGCCCTCAGTAGGACCGGTCCGGGTCATGATGCTTGAGCAGCCGCTGAGTGCAGTGCTTAAGCTCAGTAATCCACTTACTATTATGCAGTTATGTATATAGGTACGTGTCATTATATATCCCTGTATATACTCGTCATACTTCAGAATGACTGGTCGTTGACTATGCTCACCCAGCCGGGTCATATAGCTTATCTATGTTTCCCCGGCGATCGGAGCTTGTCGCCTGCACGCATCCCGAATTATTCAGACTATAGCAGATGGTAGTGATGCTTCATTACCACACCGGCGTACTATTCCATAAATAGATCGCACTGAAAAGTCTTTGTTTTTTATTGCCGTATTTATACCCTTATTCATTCAAACTGCAGGTTCGTTGCCTGCAATTTGAATGAATAAGGGTATATATCTGTAAGAAAGTATTCATTTATTTGTTAATAAGTGAAGTTCATTGGCGTTAATACATTGATAAAATAAGGTATACCAACGGCATTGTATATCGCAGCACCGGGTAAAATAGGTATTGTTAGTTGACGATATGAGCCACATAAGCCTTGTGATGCATATTTAGTAATTGTGTAAATTAACAGATCCGAAGTCCTCGTTATACTTTTGCCCCTTTGTGTTCTTACTGCACAACAGGGGCATTTTTTTAATGGCGGTTGCGGCAGTGTGGGAGGTGATCGTCAATCATGCCTATGGCCTGCATGAAAGAGTAGCAAATCACAGGTCCGCAAAACTTAAATCCACGTTTTTTCAGTGCCTTAGCCAACGAGTGTGAAAGCGGGGTATCAGTCGGAATACTGCCACTGTCTGAATGCTTGTTGATGAGAGGTGTATTACCGACAAAATTCCACACAAACCGGCTGAAATCTTCCCCTTTTTCCGCCATCGCCAGATAGGCTGCGGCATTGCTGATAATGGCTTTAATTTTTATGCGATGACGGACTATACCGGGGTTTTGCATCAGTCTGTCCACATCATCTTCAGTCATTGCTGCGACCTTTACCGGATCGAAATTAAAAAAGGCCTGCCGGTAATTTTCCCGTTTTTTCAGAATAATCAGCCAGGAAAGCCCTGCCTGCTGACCCTCCAGGCAGATCATTTCAAATAATTTGTGATTATCCCGTTCCGGCACACCCCATTCATTGTCGTGATAATGAATATAGAGCGGATCATCAGTAACCCAGGCGCAGCGCACCAGTGAAGCGGCTGATAGTGTCATTTATTTTCTCCTGTGGAGAGAGGCTTCCCTGTAACTTATACTGTATATGCATACATGTAAATGAGGTGTTTACTCTTTTTTCCTTTTGTGCGGAAAAATGATCGGGTAAGCGCTGTCCCGTCAGGCGGTCAGAGGGTATACTGAATGACTTTTATTTTTTTAACTCTCTCGCGTGCGGATCTAACATGCAAAAGTTTGATACCAAAACCTTCCAGGGGCTTATCCTGACATTACAGGATTACTGGGCGCGTCAGGGCTGTACCATTGTTCAACCACTGGACATGGAAGTCGGCGCTGGCACTTCACACCCGATGACGTGCTTAAGAGCCTTAGGGCCGGAGCCAATTGCGGCAGCCTATGTTCAGCCATCCCGTCGTCCGACGGATGGCCGTTACGGGGAAAACCCGAATCGCCTGCAACACTATTATCAGTTTCAGGTCATCATCAAACCGTCTCCGGATAATATCCAGGAACTGTACCTTGGCTCACTGAAAGAGCTGGGTATTGACCCGACGGTTCATGATATCCGTTTTGTTGAAGATAACTGGGAAAACCCGACGCTGGGTGCCTGGGGATTAGGCTGGGAAGTCTGGCTGAACGGAATGGAAGTTACCCAGTTTACCTATTTCCAGCAGGTCGGCGGCCTGGAGTGCAAACCGGTTACCGGCGAAGTCACTTATGGTCTGGAACGGCTTGCAATGTACATTCAGGGCGTGGACAGTGTCTATGACCTGGTCTGGTGCGACGGCCCGCTGGGTAAAACCACCTATGGCGATATCTATCACCAGAATGAAGTTGAGCAATCTACTTATAACTTTGAATACGCGGATGTGGATTTCTTATTCACCTGTTTTGAACAGTATGAAAAAGAAGCACAGTCGTTATTAGCGCTGGAAACACCGCTGCCGTTACCGGCTTACGAACGTATTCTGAAAGCCGCTCACTCTTTCAACCTGCTTGATGCGCGAAAAGCGATTTCGGTGACTGAACGTCAGCGTTATATCCTGCGTATCCGTACCCTGACCAAATCCGTTGCAGAAGCCTATTATGCCTCCCGCGAGGCAATGGGCTTTCCGATGTGTAAAAAGAACTGAGAGGCCGTCATGACACAACAGACTTTCCTGGTGGAAATCGGCACCGAAGAGTTACCGCCGAAGGCGCTTCGTTCTCTTGCTGAGTCATTTGCAGCGAATTTAACATCTGAACTGGCAGCCGCCAATCTGACACACGGTGATGTGGCATGGTATGCCGCACCACGTCGCTTAGCGGTAAAAATTGCTGCATTAGCGGATTCTGCCGCTGATCGTGAAGTTGAAAAACGCGGTCCTGCCGTTGCACAGGCATTTGATGCGGAGGGTAAACCAACCAAAGCGGCTGAAGGCTGGGCGCGCGGCTGTGGTATTACTGTCGGTCAGGCTGAGCGCATGGTGACGGATAAAGGCGAATGGCTGCTTTACCGTGCGGTGGAAAAAGGGAATAACGCCAAAGAATTACTGGCTGATATGGTCAGCCGCGCGCTGGCAAAATTGCCGATCCCGAAACTGATGCGCTGGGGTGATAAAGACACGCACTTTGTGCGTCCGGTTCATACAGTCACAATGCTGATGGGCGCGGATATTATCCCGGGCGAAGTCCTGGGAATTAAATCTGATCGTATTATCCGTGGTCACCGTTTTATGGGTGAGCCGGAATTCACGATTGCTCACGCGGACGAGTATCCGGCTGTGCTGGAAAGCCGCGGCAAAGTGATGGCAGATTACGATGCACGTAAAGCCATTATTAAGCGTGATGCGGAAAAAGCGGCACAGGCGCTTGGCGGTGTGGCTGATCTGACAGACAGTTTACTGGAAGAAGTGACCTCGCTGGTGGAATGGCCGGTTGTTCTGACGGCCAAATTTGAAGAGAAATTCCTGGCGGTTCCTTCAGAAGCACTGGTTTACACCATGAAAGGGGACCAGAAATATTTTCCGGTGTATGACAAAAACGGCAAACTGATGCCGAACTTTATTTTTGTCGCCAACATCGAATCCTCTGATCCGATACAGATTATTTCCGGTAATGAAAAAGTGGTTCGCCCGCGTCTGGCGGATGCGGAATTCTTCTTTAAAACCGACTGTAAAAAACGCCTTGAAGATAATCTGCCGCGCCTGAGTACTGTGCTGTTCCAACAGCAACTGGGTACCCTGCGTGATAAAACAGATCGTCTGGAAGCCCTTGCCGGCTGGATTGCCGGTCAGATTGGCGCAGATGTTAATCATGCGACCCGTGCGGGTCTGCTGGCAAAATGTGACCTGCTGACCAACATGGTCTTTGAATTCACTGACACGCAAGGTGTGATGGGTATGCACTATGCGCGTCACGACGGTGAATCTGAAGATGTGGCACTGGCACTGAAAGAGCAGTATCAGCCGCGCTATGCCGGTGATACTCTGCCGTCCACACCGGTTTCCGCTGCGCTGGCGATTGCCGAGAAAATGGATACCCTCGCGGGGATCTTCGGTATTGGTCAGCACCCTAAAGGGGATAAAGACCCGTTTGCTCTGCGCCGTGCTGCATTGGGCGTGCTGCGTATTATTGTTGAGAAAGGGTATAACCTTGACCTCGATACGCTGACACAGGAAGCGGTTCGTCTGTACGGCGATAAACTGACCAATAAGAATGTGGTCACGGATGTCACTGACTTTATGTTAGGCCGTTTCCGCGCATGGTATCAGGAGCAGGGTTATGCGATTGATACTATCCAGGCGGTTCTGGCGCGTCGCCCGACCCGTCCGGCGGACTTTGATGCCCGCATGAAAGCGGTGACGCATTTCCGTTCTCTGGAAGAGGCGGCGGCACTGGCGGCGGCAAACAAACGTGTGTCTAATATTCTGTCCAAGAGTGGTGATGTATTGAATGATGCTGTTCAGGCATCTCTGCTCAATGCCCCGGAAGAGATCAGGCTGGCTGCATATGTTATTGATCTGAAAGCACAGCTGACACCGCTGTATGCTGAAGGTAAATATCAGGAAGCACTGACTGAGCTGGCATCCCTGCGTGAAGCCGTGGACGCATTCTTTGATAGTGTGATGGTGATGGATAAGGATGACAATATCCGCCGTAACCGCCTGACTTTATTAAATGAATTACGTAATCTGTTCCTGGAAGTAGCAGATATTTCGCTGTTACAGTAATACGTCATTTTTAATAAGATAAAAAGCCCGGTCTGTCTGATGACAGTACCGGGTTTTATTTTTTACTGAAGTGGTTTTTTTATTTTGTATTCAAATGCAGGCCGGGATGTGATTTTCCCGTTACCGGAATGATAAAGCACATCAGCTCTGAACTTTGCAGTTTCATTCATGATCTCACCATTATTAATATAGGCAAGAACATCACTGTCAGTTGATATATCTAATGCTTCCAGATATTTTTGATTGTTAAATGCGATTTCATTTGCCCTAACCAATAAACCGCCTGTCAGATTGCCATAGTTATTAATACCGACACCAGATTTAACTTCATCTGACCCGGTAATTTCAGTAATGTCTGAAGACATACTACCTTTATTATTAATAACAGCGTTACCTATTGAGAGCATTTTATGGTTATTGTCAATGTTAATAGTGCCATTGTTGGTGATGTCACTATTTTCCAGTATTGAGTTTACCGCAGTTGTCTGTATATTACCTTTGCTACCATTGATTAATTTGGAATTTACTAAATCCATTGCTAAATGGCTGTTCATGTATTTTTGTTTCTGCGGGTAACCAACAGGACCAACTTCAATATTACCATGGTTTTTTATGTTGGTGTTATTTGCACGGATATACATATTATCAGTTTTAATATGACTATCCTGACTAATAGTCAGTTTGCTTTTTTGAGCACCATCTGTGCCAGGCAACGCTTCCAGACCACGTACCGTATTTGGTGAATATTTTACTAATTCATGACCTGTAAATACAGTCAGATTAGGTGTGTTTATATCACTGTTGCGAACAATAATATTTTCAGCAATAACATTGAATCTGTTTACGGAGGAAAAGTCATCTTTATTTGTGTTGTTAATACGAATGTTGCTTTTATGATTTTCATTGTGATAACCCAGCAATGCATCATTCTGAGATAATATAATTTTCCCGCCTGTCAATGTTAATTGATCTGCACCGGAAACACTGCAACCATTGCAGGTGATTCCGTTAGGATTAGCAATAACAAGATGTGCTTTTTGGCCATCTATATGCATATTACCATTCAGATGTGATTTTTGATCAGTTACCACTTCATTAATAATAAGGCCGGCACCTGCTGTTCGATTATTGAATGTTACACCATTCTTATCTACATTAAATGCATTATAACTATTATAAGAAACACCATGATTATTTGCCAGTGCAATATCAACAGTGATTTTATTATTCTGAGTAACAATACGGGTTGTATTCGCAGACGCCGGATTAACAATAATATTATTGTGAGGTGCTGCCAGCGCGAACTGACTGATTAAAAGTGTACTGCTGATAACGGAGAGCTTAAAAATAGTTTGCATAACCTTTCCCTGGTTCTGATTGATGAGTAAAAACACAAGTACAATAAATGAAGTAGCAAAGGTCCGATATAAATCCGTGGTTATTTTTTGTCAGTTTTACGCATTTTGATAGCAAATAAAAAACATATATTTTACGAATAAGCAGATTAAAAACATCAATTTGGATAATAAAGCGACAAAGTGAAAATAAAGCGTCGGAAAGTGAATATTTTCGGTTTCTTACCTTGACGTTTTACCTTTCCGGCAGTAATATCCCTCCCGCTTCGGCGAGTAGCGCAGCTTGGTAGCGCAACTGGTTTGGGACCAGTGGGTCGTAGGTTCGAATCCTATCTCGCCGACCATATTCAAGAAAAGCCCTGCCTTATGGCAGGGCTTTTTGCTTTTCAGCTTCCGGTGCGTTCTTTTTATCCTTCCGCCTTATTATCTCCTGTAAAATTACGGTGTTTTTTGATATCACCGTTCTTCTGTTTCCGCTTAACTACCTGTTCAAAATGGATATATCGTCAAGCGGACTGACACATGATAAAGAGAACAGCTGCTGCTATTGTGATAGCAGTCAGCACTTGTGCGTGGAGCACGGAAAATACCCCATCTATACCTTCAGCAGAACCTTGCGCCACACTTTCAGCGGTGGTTATTGAGCAGCGTGAATTAATAATACCTTCTCATCCGGTAGATGAATTTGAGCATCAGGTGACAGGACAGTGCCTGACATCAGAGCAGATGGCAGAAGCTATCATGAGCCTGGAATCTGGTATCCATCAGGCTGGCTTTATTACCGCGCAGGTCAATGTGCCGCCACAAAATGTCAGTGACGGGATACTGACTCTGCAATATAAGCCCGGTTATCTGAGCGGCTACCGTAATAAAGAGAGCGGACAGTCCCGTTTTGCGATGGGGTTGGTTTTTCCGCAGAGAGCAGACAGGCAACTGAATATCCGTGATACTGAACTGGGAATGAATCACCTGAATCAGATAGCGGGTTTGGGTGCGCGGGCTGTGGTTGTGCCTGATCCTGATAAGCCCGGCAGCTCGGTTATTATGATCTCTCAGCAGAAAAAACGCAGCGTGAGCGGCTCACTCGAAATAAATAATCATGGAAACCGGTCAACCGGCAGCAGACAAATCAATAACCGGCTCAACATTGAAAATCCACTTCAGTTATATGATCGCCTGTTTATTTATACAATGCGGGATATAGATAAAGACCATTCTGCCGGAACAAAGTTTGTCTATGCTCAATACCGGATGCCTTATCAGCACTGGGAATTTACGGCAGGCGGCAGTTACAGCGAACAGAAACAGCAATACCCGGTGGTAAACGATACGCTGGATTATTTTATCCGCAGCAAAATGCTGGATATCAATATTGCCCGCAAACTGTTTCTGACACCAGAGCATGATATGACGCTCAGCAGCGGAATATCTGCGGTGGCGCGCAATGTCACCCTTGCAAATAATCCGTTGTCGGTGATGGCTCGTCGCTCGGTATACGGAAATATTATGCTGAATCACCGTTATCTTCACCCGGCGTTTACCTTTCAGTACCAGTTGCAATACAAGCATTCACTGACGTTGTTCGGGGCTATGCCCTTATCGCCTAAAAAAATTGCACCGACGAGGCAAGTGATCGCAGAAACAACCATGACAGTGCCCTTTCGCGCCGCCGGGCAGGCTTTTTATTATGAAGGTATCATCCGGGGTATTATTAATGCCGATAAAACAGACCAAATGGATCATGTGCCATTAGGTGATCGCAATTCTGTTCGTGGCTATCCGTTCCATTATAGTATTAATGCACCACGCGCATTCATCAATCGTAATGAAATGGTATGGCAGCAGGCGCTGCCTTATCACAACCTTTATATCGCGGCAGATATTGCTGTACCCGGTACGGATATTATAAGCAGGGCTTATTCTCCGCGCTGGCTGGCAGGCAGTGAAATAGGTATTAAAGGCCATTATAAACCGCTTAATTACCAGTTATTTACCGGGGTTCCCTTTAAAGCAACAGAGAATGTGGCTGCATTCTCCGCGTATGTCGGGGTTTCTGTCAGTTTTAATTACTGAGTATTTTTCTGTTTACCGGATATTGCCGCGATATGCGCGGCAATAATATGTTATCCGGCCTTTTTATCTGCCGCATACTTTTGCTGCGTGATAATACCGCGCTGACGCAGATGAGATGCGGATTATGTATCGCGGTGTGATGAAATGGGCAACGGAAAACCCTGGTTCAGGGAGAGCAGGCAAAATAATCGGATAGTAATTAAGCATCCAGTCACAAAAATCGTATAATTTTTAACAGTTGTTTGTTCTGCCCCTTTTTTCTCAACCGGATTAATTAACGCGCTAATGTGCGCTGATTCAAACATTTTACCTGTTTTTGTTATAAAACCGTTTAGTTTATGTGCCTTATGTGTTGTCGGGGTCTACAGTCAATAGTATTGACTGCCTGTGTGACAGTTGATTTAGTGAAGAGTCAAAAAATAATAATCAAACTGAAATCTGTGGTACGCACTGCTTTACCGGACTGCAGATAAACACAACATACAATGACAGGCGGAGATAACGATGATGAAAGTCGCCAAACGTAAGACAGGGTTGATGAAGCTGAGTGTCACACTGATTGCACTGGCAGTATCTGCAAGTGTTAACGCGGCAGGCACGCTGGTTTTCTGTTCTGAAGGGGCACCGGAAGGGTTTAACCCGCAGTTGTTTACCTCCGGAACAACCTATGATGCTAGCTCGGTTCCGCTCTATAACCGGCTGGTCGAGTTTAAAGCCGGAACGACAGAACTGGAACCTGGTCTGGCAGAGACCTGGGACGTGAGTGCGGATGGTAAAACGTACACTTTCCATTTGCGTAAAGGGGTTAAATTCCACACCACTAAAGAGTTCAAACCAACCCGTGATTTTAATGCTGATGATGTGATTTTTACGTTTGATCGTCAGAAAAATACGGAGAATCCGTATCACAAAGTGTCCGGCGGCAGTTATGAATATTTCAGCGGCATGGATATGGATAAGATCATCGAGAAAATCGAGAAAGTCGATGATAACACCGTCCGTTTTCAGCTGAGTCGCTCAGAAGCACCTTTCCTGGCAAACCTCGGGATGGATTTTGCCTCCATTCTTTCTGCTGAATATGCGGATCAGATGCTGAAAGCCGGAACGCCGGAAAAAGTAGATCTGAACCCTGTTGGTACCGGACCGTTTGTATTACAGCAGTATCAGAAAGATTCCCGCATCCTGTATAAAGCTAATGATGATTACTGGAATGGTCGTCCGCAACTGGATCGCCTGGTGTTCTCTATAACGCCTGATGCCTCTGTCCGCTATGCTAAATTGCAGAAAAACGAATGTCAGGTAATGCCGTACCCGAACCCGGCGGATCTGGATCGCATGCGCGCGGATAAAAACATTGTACTGAAAGAGCAGCCTGGTCTGAATGTTGGCTATCTCTCTTATAACGTTGAGAAAAAACCACTGGATAATGTCAAAGTCCGCCAGGCGCTGAGTATGGCAGTGAATAAAGACGCTATTATCGAAGCGGTTTATCAGGGCGCAGGACAAAAAGCGAAAAATCTGATCCCGCCAACCATGTGGGGCTATAACAAAGACTTACAGGACTATCCGTACGATCCTGAAAAAGCAAAAGCCTTGCTGAAAGAAGCCGGAATGGAAAACGGGTTTGAAATTGACCTGTGGGCAATGCCGGTTCAGCGTCCGTATAACCCGAATGCACGTCGTATGGCTGAGATGATCCAGGCTGACTGGGCGAAAGTCGGCGTGAAAGCCAAAATCGTAACCTATGAGTGGGGTGAGTACCTCAAGCGCGCGAAAGCGGGTGAGCCTCAGACAGTGATGATGGGCTGGACAGGCGACAACGGGGATCCGGATAACTTCTTTGCGACACTCTTTAGCTGTGCCGCGAAAACTCAGGGATCGAACTACTCGAAATGGTGTGATCAATCCTTTGAAAATATCATCCTGCCGGCGCGTACCACCGCTGATCCGAAAGAGCGCGCCAAGCTGTATGAGCAGGCTCAGGTCGTGATGAAAGAGCAGGAACCGGCGCTGATTGTTGCGCACTCCACAGTGTATGAGCCTGTCCGTAAAGAAGTGAAAGGCTATGTGGTTGATCCGCTGGGCAAACATCACTTTGATAAAGTTTCAATCGAAAAATAATAAGTCAGTAATTAGTGTCTCCGGTTCGCCGTCTCTGTAAGGGCGGCGAACCCTGTATCGCACCGCATAGTACGGTTGATGCAGAACATATAATTAAAATAATATTATTCATGGTGTGAGTATACTCGTCATACTTCAGTATGCCTGGGTGTTGACTGCGCAAAGCCCGCCGGGTCACATAGTTTATCTATGCTCCCCGTCAGTCTTCGCTTGTCGCCTGCACGCATCCCGAATTATTTAGAGTATATAAGGGAAAGTCCTCCCTTTCGTCCGGTCTTTATGACCTGAGCGCTGTCAGCGGGCATTACAAGGGAATCAGGGATATGCTGCAATTTATCCTCCGACGGGTAGGGATGGTTATACCGACATTTATCGGTATAACATTACTGACGTTTATATTTGTTCATCTGATCCCGGGCGACCCGGTCACTATTATGGCGGGTGAGCGCGGGATTTCTCCGGAGCGTCACGCACAGTTAATGGCGGCACTCGGATTAGATCAACCTTACTGGAAACAGTACCTTCATTACATTAATGGTGTCCTGCACGGCGACCTCGGTATCTCATTAAAGAGCCGTCAGCCGGTGTGGGATGAATTTGTTCCCCGCTTTAAAGCCACACTGGAACTTGCCACCTGCGCAATGATTTTTGCTATTGCGGTCGGGATTCCGGCAGGTGTGCTGGCGGCGGTCAAACGCGGTTCGGTATTTGATCATACGGTTATCGGCGTTTCACTGACGGGCTATTCCATGCCGATTTTCTGGTGGGGCATCATGCTTATTATGCTGGTGTCGGTCAATCTTGACCTTACCCCGGTATCAGGAAGGCTTGCCGACAGTGTTTTCCTGGATGACACTCAGCCGCTCACCGGGTTTATGCTGATTGATACCCTGGTCTGGGGTGAAGACGGGGATTTTAAGGATGCCGTGATGCATCTTATTTTGCCGTCCATTGTCCTCGGCACTATTCCGCTGGCGGTGATTGTCCGTATGACGCGCTCCGCGATGCTGGAAGTCCTGGGTGAAGATTATATCCGCACCGCGCGCGCCAAAGGGCTGAGCCGTCTGCGGGTGATTGTGGTGCATGCGCTGCGTAATGCATTGTTACCTGTCGTGACGGTAATTGGCTTACAGGTCGGAGTGATGCTGGCTGGTGCGATTCTGACAGAAACTATTTTCTCCTGGCCCGGTATCGGGCGCTGGCTGATTGATGCACTGCAACGCCGTGACTATCCGGTGGTGCAGGGCGGCGTACTGCTAATCGCCATTCTTATCATCCTGGTTAATCTGTGTGTGGATTTACTCTACGGTGTCATTAATCCGCGGATCCGCCACAAAAAATAAGAGGAGCGCACGATGTCTGATTCAACGAACAATGTTGTTACCCGCGCGCCTGAGCCTCTCTCTCCGCTGCGTGAATTCTGGGTTTATTTCAGCCGCAACAAAGGTGCATTAATCGGATTGATTTATATCCTGCTGATGCTGCTGATTGCGATTTTCGCCCCGTTGCTTGCCCCGCATCTGCCGGATGAGCAGTTCCGAACACATTTATTGCAGCCGCCTGTCTGGCAGGAGGGCGGTTCGTGGGAATTTATGCTCGGTACTGATGATATCGGACGGGATATATTGTCCCGCCTGATGTTTGGTGCCCGTCTCTCTCTTCTGGTGGGCTGTCTGGTGGTTGCGCTCTCATTACTGATGGGCGTGGTTGTGGGATTGGTCGCCGGCTATTTCGGCGGCTGGATTGATGCCCTGATCATGCGCATCGTCGATATCATGCTGGCACTGCCGAGCCTGCTGCTGGCGCTGGTACTGGTGGCTATCTTCGGACCATCGATTGTGAATGCCTCGCTGGCACTGACCTTTGTCGCACTGCCGCACTATATCCGTCTGACGCGGGCAGCGGTACTCACTGAGGTCAGCCGTGATTATGTCACGGCTTCCGGCGTGGCAGGTGCAGGTGCTGCACGCCAGATGTTTGTGAATATTTTGCCGAACTGTCTCGCGCCACTGATTGTGCAGGCATCTCTGGGCTTTTCCAATGCCATTCTGGATATGGCGGCGTTAGGTTTTTTAGGAATGGGCGCACAACCGCCGACACCGGAGTGGGGAACGATGCTCTCCGATGTTTTACAGTTTACGCAAAGTGCCTGGTGGGTAGTGACCTTCCCGGGACTGGCGATTTTACTGACGGTACTGGCGTTTAACCTGATGGGCGACGGATTGCGTGATGCCCTTGATCCTAAGCTGAAGCAGTAGAGGTGCAGACATGGCGTTATTAACAGTTGATAAATTATCTGTTCACTTCGGTGAAAAAGAGATGCCATTCCGCGCTGTTGACCGGATCAGCTACCAGGTTGATGAAGGTCAGGTGCTGGGCATTGTCGGGGAGTCAGGCTCCGGAAAATCGGTCAGTTCACTGGCTATTATGGGATTGATTGATTTTCCCGGTCGCGTGATGGCGGATAACCTGGAGTTTGACGGCCGCCATCTGCTGACGATTTCGGAAAAAGAGCGGCGTGAGTTGGTAGGCTCGGATGTGGCGATGATTTTCCAGGACCCTATGACCAGCCTCAATCCGTGCTACACCGTCGGCTTTCAGATAATGGAAGCCCTGAAAGTGCATCAGGGCGGTAACCGCAAAACCCGGTTACAGCGGGCCATTGATTTGCTGCTGCTGGTGGGGATTCCGGACCCGGCATCGCGGCTGGATGTGTATCCGCATCAGTTATCCGGCGGGATGAGTCAGCGGGTGATGATTGCGATGGCAATTGCCTGCCGCCCGAAACTGCTGATTGCAGATGAACCGACAACGGCGCTGGATGTCACTATCCAGGCTCAGATTATTGAGCTATTGCTTGAATTACAGCAGCAGGAAAATATGGCACTGGTGCTTATCACCCATGATCTGGCGCTGGTGGCGGAAGCGGCGCATCACATTATTGTGATGTATGCGGGGCAGGTGGTGGAATCCGGTAAAGCGGCGGATATCTTCCGTGCGCCCCGGCATCCTTACACTCAGGCACTGTTACGGGCGCTGCCGGAATTTGCGGGTAATAAAAGCCGGCTGGAATCACTGCCGGGCGTTGTGCCCGGTAAGTATGACCGCCCTGACGGGTGTCTGCTGAACCCGCGCTGTCCCTATGCAACAGAGGTCTGCCGTAAGACAGAACCGGCACTGCGTACTGTCGGGTCACGTCAGGTGAAATGTCACACGCCGCTGGATGATCAAGGGAGACCAGGCCATGAGTGAAATCATACAACCACTGCTGCACGTAAAAGATTTGAAAAAATATTATCCGGTGAAGAAAGGTTTTTTTTCACCGGAGCGGATGGTGAAAGCGCTCGATGGTGTCTCATTTGACCTTGCGCGCGGAAAAACGCTGGCGGTCGTAGGGGAATCCGGTTGCGGAAAATCCACCCTGGGGCGTTTACTGACTATGATAGAAAAGCCCACCGGTGGTGAGCTGTTTTATCAGGGACAGAATTTACTGGTTGAAGACAAGCAGGCAGAAAAACTGCGCCGTCAGAAAATCCAGATTGTTTTCCAGAACCCGTATGGCTCGCTGAATCCGCGTAAAAAAGTCGGGCAGATCCTGGAAGAGCCGCTGATTATCAATACTTCACTGAGTGCGGCACAGCGCAAAGAGAAAGTGCTGGCAATGATGGCAAAAGTCGGACTGAAAACAGAGCATTACAGCCGCTATCCGCACATGTTTTCCGGCGGACAGCGCCAGCGTATTGCTATCGCCCGTGGTCTGATGCTGGAACCCGATGTACTGATCGCCGATGAACCGGTTTCTGCGCTGGATGTGTCTGTCCGCGCGCAGGTATTGAACCTGATGATGGATTTGCAGGATGAATTAGGTCTGTCGTATGTCTTTATCTCTCATGATTTGTCTGTCGTGGAGCACATTGCCGATGATGTGATGGTGATGTATCTGGGGCGTTGTGTGGAAAAAGGGACTAAAGCGCAGATTTTTGAGAATCCGCGTCATCCGTACACGCAGGCATTGCTTTCTGCAACGCCGCGTCTGAACCCGGCGCAGCGGCGTGAGCGGATCAAGCTGACCGGCGAACTGCCCAGCCCGCTGAATCCGCCACCGGGCTGTGCGTTTGCCGCCCGTTGCCGTCATGCATTCAGTACCTGCACACAGTTTCAGCCGCAGTTGAAATCCTATGGCGGACAGCTTATTGCCTGCTTTGCGGTTGATAGGGAAGAGCAGGCAGAAATGGCGAAATAAACGCGCTGTTTTACAGCAAATTACAGAAAAACATGTTTTCCTGAAAGACAAAAGGCGATAATGAGAGGCCTCATTATCGCCTTTACTGTTAACGGGGTGAGATTAGCTCAGCAGAAAGCACAATGATGACGTATAATCACTGCGTATGACGAAAGATGTGATAACTGAATTGCAACGAAAGGCGTGAAATATGCGTGTAAAAGTCAAAAAGTCGCTGACAATTAAGCAGATGTCAGTTGTTGCAGTAGTGACTTTGGTGACTGTCGCACTTTTTATTACCCTTCAGTTATCGCATTTGATACAACAGCGGAAAGATGATTACACCAATCAGCTTTTTAATTCGTCAGTGCAGGTCAGAAAACCGTTGGCAGATGCATTGTTAGGATCTGATTTAAATGAAATTAAATCCATCCTGATAACATTGCGCGCCAGTGGTATTTTAGGCCGGGCAATCGTGATGACACCGGATAATATTCAGGTTATCAGCCTGGATTTTGCCACATACCGGCCTATTCCGGCTGCAGCAAAAATGATCTTCGGGATCCCGGTTGAAATCCGGGTTCCGCTTTACGCATACGGCGTGGCACATATTGCAAAACCCCCGCAGGGGTATCTTATTCTTCAGGTGGATGATAACCGGATATATCGTTTCGCAATGAATGTATTGGCACTGATGGTAACCAGTTATCTGTTACTGGTATTGGTCCTGGTGATCGCGATAAGTTGGTGTATTAACCGTCTGATGGTGCGCCCGTTACGTAATATGGCCCGTGAGCTGAACAGTGCTGAGCCGGCAGATATGCTCAGTTGTTCACCGTATCATGAAGATGATGAGATTGGTTTGTTAGCAAAAGGCTATCAAAATCAGCTTAATAAGCATAAATCAGGGCCATCATGAAAACTTCCCGGTCAGTTTGCTGTCTAAACCCAGACGAGTTGTAAGGACGTCCCGGAAGCCGGTCAGTTTTGCCAGCGCATTATCGCCTGACGTCATATTATTTCCGGCATCAGTGGTAAACCTCAGAAGAAGGCATACCAGGGATTCATATCAAAAGAGGTTAGTATGCAACGCTCTTATTTACGTGTTTTACTCGGTGGCATCCTGATTGCAGCCACATCACAGTTACACGCAGAAGCATTACAGCCTGATCCGGCATGGCAGCAGGGAAAGCTGGCAAACGGATTTAACTGGCAACTACTGCAAACCCCGCAGCGTCCGAATGACCGGGTCCAGTTGCGTCTTTCTGTACAGACCGGCTCGATGATGGAAAAATCCGCTGAAAAAGGGTTTTCTTATCTCATTCCGAAAGTGGTGATGTTCAACAGTCAGAGCCTGAATACTCAGCAACTTTCTCATTTGCTGAGTAATGCTATTGACCCGAATATGCCGCTGCCGCCGGCTATTGTCTCTTATGATTTCACCTTATATAACCTGAGTCTTCCGAATAATAATCCGGAACTGCTGAAAGAAGCATTGAGCTGGATGGCTGATGTATCAGGACACGGTATCTTTAATCAGGATACGGTTGCCGGTGCACTTGCCGCACCAAATTCACCAATTGCCACTTATCCGCCGAATATTAACGATCCTATCTGGAAAGTCCGGATAAAAGGCACCACATTACAAGGTTTTGATCCGCTGCCACCGGTTGCGGATAAAATTGATGTGGATGCACTGAATAGTTTTTATCAGCGTTGGTACACGCCGGACATGGTAACGCTGTATGTTGCCGGGCCGGTCGATAAACGTGCGCTGGAAGACGGTATCAATAAAGCATTTTCCGGGCTGGAAGGTAAGCGGCAAACTCCTGTCAGTGTGGCAACGCTGCCACCGATGAAGCCCCTGTCTGTCCATGCGGTAAGCGAAAATCAGAAAGAGGATGTTCTGTCACTGGTCTGGGATCTTAACTGGTCATCTGTCAAAGATTCCACGGCGCTCAACCGCTACTGGCTGAACGACCTGGCCCGTGAGGCGCTTTTCGGCACATTGCAACAGAGCATGGGCAAGAAAAACGAAAAATTCATGGCGATGAATATGGATTGCCGGATGCAATATCAGCGTGCCAGTTGCATGCTGAGTGTGCAGGCTCCGAATGAAAAAATGCCGGCGATTACGGCGGAGCTGGCAGGTGAGCTGGCAGTTCTGAAAGAAAAGGGCATTTCTGCCGACAGTTTTAACGGACTGATCGCCCTGAAACAGGCGCAGCTTCAGCAATTGTTTGCTATCTACGCCCGGACTACCACCGACATTCTGATTAACCAGCGTCTGATGTCTCAGCAGAGTAATATTATTGATATTCCGCCGGAACAGTATCAGCGTCTGCGTCAGTCATTTCTGAACAGCCTGACGCCGGAAGTTCTGAATGCTGAAATTCATGCGATTTTAGAGCAGGATACCGGGTTTATTTTCACTCAGCCGAAAGGGGAGCCGGAAATGAACGTGGAACAGTTACGTGAGCAGTTTGATAAAGTAATGCATCCGGGCAAAGCGGTTGCCGCAGCGGAGAAAGCCGCGTCAGCAGCTGAAAAAGCAGCTGCGGATGCAGAACAGGCTAAAGCGGAACAGGCAGAAAAAGTTGCTGAAGCAGCAGAGAAAGCTACCGCTGAAAAAATAGCCGCAGAGCAGGCACATTCACAGCCGGCACAGCCTGCTGAAGTGCAGGCACCTTTATCTGTCGTCAAACCGGCTGAACCGGAAAAACCGGCTGTCGCACCGGCAAAAAAAGGTGAGCAGCCCGGTAATGCTGAGCCGCCGGCCGCTGATAATGCAGGCGCCGATGGTGTCAGCGCCTGAGACTGAAAATATTGCCGGTTTACTGACGGCCTGAGGGGGCATCTGCGGATGCCCTTTTTTATTGTATTTTTCCGGGAAATCAGAGCGTTTAATCATCACTCCCGCACAGACGGGTTTCCAGCAGATTCATCAGCCACGGTCGGGTATCCCTGCTGTTAACAAACCCTGCGGCGGCAATCTTTTTCTGCGGATGGTAGTAGGCCGCCGTGCCCCAGAATCCCAGGTGATACCAGAGTGTCTGTCCTTCTCTTTTAGTGACCATCATTCCGGCGCGGTAATCTTCTGCGCCATCATGCGAACCTTGTTTCAGCATCTCTTCAAGTGTGCCGGGACTGTCAAAAATACGACCTTCAAACAGATGCGCCATAAACATGGCTAAATCTTTTACCGACATGACCAATCCGCCACCGCCGTAGAGATCCATTGTCGGGCTGATGGTATCGCCGTCGATACTACCGAGATACTGATGCGCCCGTGGCGGCAGCCCTGCCGGAACCGGCTCATACACTTCCCAGTATGCCGATGTCATTTCCAGCTCATCGAAGCGCAGCAGTTCGCGGACAGCCTGCGCCAGCGGCAACTGTGTGATGTGCTCAATAATATCCGCCAGTAATAAATAGCCGGTGTCTGAGTAGAGAAAACAGGTACCGGGTTCCATCAGCGGATATCCGCGGCTGATATAAAGGCAGATCTGCTCATCCCGCGTCCAGAGATGACAGGGATCGGCAAGCACTTCTTTAACATAGTGTTCGTCTGCATGGTCATACAGCCCGGCACTGTGGCTGAGAAGATGGTAGACAGTAATTGCTGTCAGGTCATAGCCTGCTTGTGTCAGCCACTGTGCATATTGCGGAGTGATGAGCGGCCCGACCGGGGTATTCAGTGTAAGTTTTTTCAGCTCATATAACCGCAGGATGGCTGCGGCGGTAAATGTTTTGGTATTGCTGGCTATCCGGATCGGGGTATCCGGTGTGACGGGTGTGTGGTCTGTTTTACTCAGACCGCCGTGTGCCAGCCCGTCAGGGAGTTCGCAACCTTCGCCGGTAAAATACATTGCCGTTGCAAAACCGGCGGGCTGAACATTCTGCAACAGAGCAGACAGATTTTGAGTCGGCATAGTCAGGTCACCTCAATCATTAACAAATCAAAAAATATGTGAGATGACAACAATATGACAGAAATAAAAAGGCGGGAATACCCGCCTCAGGATGGTACAGGCTATTTTTTCGCATCAGCACGCAATTGTGTCACTGTTTTTCCGCCGACACCCCAGTTGTCTGTTTCCACTTCATCAATAATCACAAATGTGGATGCCGGATTTTTCCCCAGCACATCAACCAGTAACTGAGTCGCACCTTCAATCAGTTTCTGTTTTTGTTCTTCTGTCGCACCCTCTTTGGTGATGCGGATGTGTACAAATGGCATAGTGGCTCCTGATGATAGTGTGGCTATTATTATCCCGGAGGATGTTTGCAATTGTCTGAATATCAGTCTGTAATGATTTATCATTATCCATAAAGCTGACTGATGCTCTCACCACATCATAGAGTGAAGCTGTGTCAGGTGCGAGCCTGAAATGCGGATTTTTTTGCCTGCGCAAATCAATAGCTTGTGCGCTGTGAATAAGCAGAATACTGAGTAATTCATAGCTGTTATCAACCTGCTGCTGTAAGCGGTCAATGACCAGCGGAGCATTGGTGGCGATATCTTCCAGCCCGCCGGCGACCGGCAGATAATCAAGGGAAACCGGAAGTGCGAGGCTTTTATTACGTATGGCGGCAGACATCATTGTTTTTTCCACGCCACCAAAAGCATGAGTGGTATTCTCAGTACCTAAAAAGCGGGTAAGGCCAGTGAATGCAGGCGTATTTAATACAACGAGTTGCTGAGCCTCCGCCAGAGAATAGCGGGCCATTGACATATTCAGTTGCTCAAACGCAGTTACCACAGGCAGTGATTCAAAGTTTGCAGAAGGGCGCACTGCTCCCGCAGGTGTCGCGGCATCCGGCAGGATAACAACCGGGTTGTCATCAGCACTGTTGAGCTGGATAAATAACTGACGGTAAGCCCGCCGATAACTGTCCAGCAGGTCTGCCAGAAGATATACACCGGAGCGGAAACTCAGCGGATCCTGTAACGGACGTGAAGTATCCGGCTCTGTCAGGGAAGAACCGTTCAGTAATGAACGGAGTATCGTTCCGCTTTGTATCACTTCCGGATAAGGCCGCTGTTGCAGTGTTTCAGACCTGAAGGGTGAAATATGACCATTAAGCGCTTCAAGACTGAGGGCGTAAGATAAAAAATTCAGGTTTATCAGACGGGAGATATCATGCAGGACCAGTGCGGCAAGGGCCGCGGAAAAGGCATTCGAGCTTATGATCGCAAGGGCATCTTTGGCAACCGGCTGCAGAGGCGGAATGGTGCTTTTTTTCAGGGCAATCAGGGCGGGCATCTGTTTTCCCTGATAATAAACATCTCCCTCACCTATCATTGCCAGTCCGATATGGCTGAGCAATGTGATATCAGCTTCCCCGATTGAGCCGGAGGAGGGGATCAGCGGCGTTACCTGCTGATTCAGAAAACGGATATATGTTTCTATCACATCAGGATGAGCACCGCTGCCGCCGGTCAGCAGCATATTCAGCCGTGTGACCATTACAGCCCGTGCTGCTCTGATACTGAGTGGTTTGCCTGTTCCGGCGGCATGGGCGCGCAGTAAATCCCGGTTAAACTGTGCGGCATCTTCTGCGGCTTTTTTATCTTTATTTAATCCGACACCGTGTGTCATCCCGTAAACCGGCTGACCGGCTGCCACAGACGCCATCAGGGTAATATAGGATTGATGTACAACCGCTTTTGTTTGCGGGGAGATACTTACCTGCCCGCCATCAGCTACGCGGGCTATCGCCTCCGGAGTCAGTGAGCGGCCGTCAAGCTCTGTTACTGCACTGGCCGCAAAGCTTAAAAACAGCAGTGCAGAGAATAATACTTTCATTATGACATTCCCGTTTCTTCAGAAAAATAAGCGGGATGACTATAGCCTGATAAATAAACAGCAAAAGCCGGTAAAAATAAGGAGAGACAAATAATAAATAGTTGGCGGGGCCGGACGGAGGAAACAGGATGTTTCCCCCGTAAAAAGTATCAGGCTATTTTATTTTTTTGAATATCGGTCGCAATCCAGGCCGCAGACACGAGGATCAGCCGGGCGAAGAAATAAAAGAACGCCATCAATCCGATAACCGAACCAAATGCTGCTCCGGAAGGGGATGCCGCCATATTCGGCAGCAGCCAGGTCATAATTGTTTTCAGGATCTCAAACCCGATTGCCGCCAGCAATGTTCCTTTCAGCAGTGATGTCCGGTTCAGCTTCATGCGGGGCAGGAACCAGAAAATCCACATAAACAGCAGGTAGTTTGCCAGAATCGAAATTGTCAGCCCGATAACTGTCCAGACCGGGCGCAGCCACTCAATCGAATCCAGCCCTAAAAACTGCACAATCGTTGCCTGTGCTGAGCCGGCAATCGATGTCAGTGAGAGGGTAATAATCAGAGCGACAAGCAGTCCGATGAGCGCCAGAAAATCCCGCAGGTAACGCAGGAGCATATTTTCTTTGATTTCCATATCCGGCTCCCATTGCTCATGGTACTGCGCGCGTATTGCCATCCGCAGATTACCGACCCAGTTCACCCCGGAATAGAGTGCCAGTGCCAGACCGGTTAACCCGACGGTTGCACGCTGACGGATAGCCGTATCAATACTGCGCTCAATAGTATTTGCGAGAGTCGGATCACTGATGCTGTTGGCAACACCACGGATAAGTTTTGTCAGCAGTTCCGGATTAAATGCAAGGGCATAACCGGCGGCTGCAAAAGACACCATCAGAATCGGGATCATGGATAAAAAGGAGAAATAGGTAATCGCCGCGCCAAACTGGCTTCCCATCCGGTCATTAAACCGGGTGGCGGTACGGAGCAGATGGGCGATAAACGGAATATCACGGATATAATTTCCGGCTTTCACACTCCATTTCAGGGCTTTTTTTCCCTGTTTTATTCCCTCATCAAAATTTTTGCGCAGGGGTTTTATTGATGATGTGTCGTTGCCGTTCTCCGGTATGTCATTTTCCCGGGTCATGTATCCTCGCTTGTTCAACAATTGATTCGGTTTAAGTTTACTACATGACAAACCCGATGAACAATTCAGGTTCGTACAGCAAATATAGAGATAAAAACACGATATGTTATATGGTTTTCACGGGCTTAAGAATTTCCCGATTGATTAGTGCACGTAAAAATACTTTATTATCCGCACTTATTCTTACGCAGAATAAGATGAATAAATATGACGTAATAATATGTTCACCGAATGAATAAGTAATGTGTATTTATCGGGCGTTATTATTTTTGTTTTTCTTTTACACTCACACAGAATAAATGAAAATGCATATCTTTAATAAAAAAACAGGGCGTGCACTGTTGATGGTGCTTGCCGGATTAAGTGCCGGTGCGTGCGTGTATAAACCGGATGGTCCGCATTTGCCTGCCAGGGTTATTATTGTATCCAATCAAGTGTGTATTATCACGTCCCCTGATGGGGATGAAAAACTAGCCAGGCTGGATATTGATGAAATCGGCAGTGAAAATAAGCGATTGCTGACGCATACATTTACACCACAACAGGCGGTTATCGGAAAGCACCGCTGTATTTCCACACTGAATTATCCGTTCAGAAGCGGAAAATCCTATACTGCGCTGATTACGGTGGAGTCAGATATTAAGCGCCGTCTTCAGATTATCCCGACCACACGAAACTTTGATGCCCGCTTTCAGCTGATTGATTATTTCGGGCAGTTACGGGCGACAGAATACTGATACAACAGTCGGCACAATATTTTTTGTGCCGACTATCATTTTTCTACTTTAATAATGCATCCAATTCTGACTGTGCTGTTTTTAATTTTGCTTCAGCCTCTGCCAGTTTTCGTTCCCGTTTGGCAATTTTTGCTTTATCGCCTTTATCGATGGCTTTTTGCAAATCTGCTTTTTGTTCCGCAACCTCTTTTTTCCGGTCATTAATTTCGTCGCGGGCATCATTACGTAAGCTGTCAGGTGTGCAGTAAGTTTCTATATTTTGCAATGCGCGCTCGAGCCCCTGCACCTGATAAGTATTACCGTGTGCTTTGGCGTAGCGGATCTGTTCTGTCACTTTATCTTTTTTGATTTCACAGCCATTCTGCGCACTTATTGCAGATGTACTCATCAGTAACGCGCCCAGTCCGAAAGCCAGAACCGGCAGGGCGGCAGATTTAAATCGTGTCATATTTACCTCGTGATTAATTCCATTCATCTTTTTATGACCTTTAATATTGTTAACGGTTCACTGTGCATCTGCACAGATGAGGAAAGGGCGTTGGTTCTTTCCTGCTGAAATCAGGTTATACTGAACAATTAAATTTGTACTGATATTCTTGTTCCGGGTGGTTCACACCCGACCATCTGAGGCCCATGTATGCTTAGTTACCGCCACAGCTTTCACGCCGGCAATCATGCGGATGTGTTAAAGCACACCGTCCAGAGTCTGATCATTGAGTCATTAAAAGAGAAAGACAAACCGTTTTTGTATCTGGATACGCACGCAGGCGCCGGGCGTTATCAGCTCAGTGGTGAGCATGCCGAACGAACCGGGGAATACCTGGAAGGGATTGGACGGCTCTGGGCACAGGAAGCCTGTCCTGAAGAACTGACCGCCTATCTGGAGGCCGTCAGTGCGTTGAATCCGCGCAAAGAACTGCGTTTTTATCCGGGCTCACCGCTGATCGCCGCACATTTGTTGCGCTACGATGACAAACTAAGTCTCAGTGAACTGCATCCGTCTGATTTTCCGCTGCTGCGCAGCGAATTCAGTGGTGATTACCGCGCCCGTGTTATCCGCGAAGATGGTTATCAGCAACTGCGCTCACAATTACCGCCGCAGTCCCGCCGTGGTCTGGTTCTGATTGATCCTCCGTATGAAATGAAAACGGATTATCAGGATGTGGTAAAAGGTGTCCAGGAAGGTTACCGCCGTTTTGCAACCGGTACTTATGCAATTTGGTATCCGGTTGTGATGCGCCAGCAAATCAAGCGTATGGTAAAAGAGTTTCAGGCAACAGGTATCCGCAAGATTCTGCAAATTGAGCTGGCGGTACGCCCTGACAGTGATCAGCGCGGCATGACAGCGTCCGGCATGATTGTTATCAATCCGCCGTGGAAACTGGAATCACAAATGAAAGCCGTGTTACCGTGGCTGCATAATGTACTGGTGCCGGAAGGTACGGGTCATACACGGGTTGAATGGATTACGCCGGAATAATTAGTTTCCGCCGCCTGTACAACTCTGCGGCGGGTGTTTATGTATTGACTGATAAATGGAACGAGCCAACTATGAGCAAACATTACGACTATATTGCAATCGGCGGCGGCAGTGCCGGGATTGCCTCTGTGAACCGTGCAGCGATGTACGGGCAGAAATGCGCCCTGATTGAAGCGAAAGCACTCGGTGGTACGTGTGTTAACGTCGGTTGTGTCCCGAAAAAAGTGATGTGGTATGGCGCTCAGATTGCCGAAGCTATCCGCCAGTATGGTCCGGATTACGGATTTGATACCACGGTAAATCACTTTAGCTGGGAAAAGCTGCTGGAAAGCCGTTCTGCGTATATCGATCGTATTCACCAGTCTTATGAGCGCGTTCTGGGCAACAATAAAATTGATGTCATAACCGGTTTTGCTCGTTTTAAAGATGCGCATACTGTGGAAGTGAACGGCGAAACCTATACCGCGGATCATATCCTGATAGCGACCGGCGGGCGTCCTGTAGCGCCGCCATCTGTTCCGGGTGCGGAATACGGTATTAATTCTGATGGTTTCTTTGCGCTGAAAGCCCTGCCCAAGCGTGTGGCGATTGTCGGCGCGGGCTATATTGCGGTAGAGCTGGCCGGCGTTCTGAATGCCCTGGGCAGTGAAGCACATCTGTTTGTCCGTAAACATGCACCATTGCGTAGTTTTGATCCGCTGATTGTGGAAACGCTGGTGGAAGTCATGAATACGGAAGGACCGGCTCTGCATACGAATTCTGTACCGAAAGCGGTCGTGAAAAATGCAGACGGCAGCCTGACACTGCAACTGGAAAATGGTCACGAGCAGACAGTGGATTGCCTTATCTGGGCTATCGGACGTGAACCGGCAACGGATAACATTAATCTGGATGTCACCGGTGTAGCTCGCAATGACCGTGGTTTTATTCAGGTGGATAAATTCCAGAATACCTCTGTTTCCGGTGTGTATGCGGTAGGCGACAATACGGGTGCGGTTGAACTGACCCCGGTTGCGGTTGCGGCGGGTCGCCGTCTCTCCGAGCGTCTTTTCAATAATAAGCCGGATGAGCATCTGGATTACAGCAATATCCCGACCGTGGTATTCAGCCACCCGGCAATCGGTACTGTTGGTTTAACTGAGCCGCAGGCGATTGAGCAGTATGGCGCAGATAATGTGACATGCTACAAATCCTCTTTCACAGCAATGTACACTGCTGTGACCAACCACCGCCAGCCATGTAAAATGAAACTGGTCTGCGCCGGAAAAGAGGAAAAAATCGTCGGGATCCACGGTATCGGCTATGGTATGGATGAAATATTACAGGGCTTCGCGGTAGCACTGAAAATGGGTGCAACCAAAAAAGACTTTGATAATACAGTAGCAATTCACCCGACTGCGGCAGAAGAATTTGTAACGATGCGGTGATGTACTGCCTTTTTATAAAATATAGAAAACCGGAGAGAACTCCGGTTTTTTTATACCTTATTCTCTTATGCTGAAAATTAAATATTTTTTACATTTATATTCTAAGCTATATTAATTCATAAATATAAATTTGTATTTTGTACATATATTAATAATATGAAGTTATTATTAGATATAACCCACTATATAGGATGATGTTATTTATAATAAAACAATTAACGGAGAGTCTATGAACGTACAGTTTGATATTGACGATGAGATATTTAATTAAGTGCAGCATTAGCACAGGATGAGGCTATAGCGGGAGATAAAGCCAGGAAAAGAGCGGCGAAATCGGTGTGTTCAGTTCTCTGGCTGATAGTATTTCCTATATTTATTTCATTTTTATTACTGTTTTATATAAATTTACCCACTGCAGTACGAATTATCCGTAACAGCCAGTTATCATTATGGAATTTTAATGTTGATAGTACATTGTACGTCTTTGTGGTACTGGCATTACTAATATTTGTACTTTATAACCTATGGTTGATTATCCGGTTAATACGTAAACAAACTAAATTAAAATGATTCTTTTTCTTAAAGCCGGTAGTTCGGTATTAACCTTACGCCGGGATTTCAGGTGTGATTTTTTTACCGGTTTTTTCCAAAATCACTTTAAACCACTCTGCAAACTGCTCAGGATGATTTTTCACTTCGTTATCCAAATCCGGCAGTGAGATCCAGCGTACAGCGGAGACTTCTTCCGGGTTCAGGGCAAACTCTCCGTTATAGTGTCCGGTGAACAGGTGATCGTATTCATGCTCAATCAGCGCAGGCGGAACATCTGCGCGGTAAATAATATGTCCCGCAGCGTGAAGCGGGCAGGTGATCCCCAGCTCTTCCTGTAAACGACGCTGTGTTGCCTGCGCCAATGTTTCTCCCCGGCGCGGGTGACTGCAACAGCTGTTTGCCCATAATCCGCCTGAATGGTATTTGGTGAGTGCGCGCTGCTGGAGAAGTAATTCACCGGCGTCATTAAATAAGAACACAGAAAATGCGCGGTGCAGCAGACCAAGCTGGTGCACCCGGAGTTTTTCGTCATGCCCGGTAACGACATCATGCTTATCAACCAGAATCAGTTCGTCACTCATTAATTTATTCTTCCGGGAAAAGTATTATCAGAGGGACGTACTTTATCAAATCTGTAAAGGAAAGGTTGTGGGAATAGTGGCAAAAAATACCGGAAGGTATTTTCCGGCGTTTTATACCCTTATTCATTCAAACTGCAGGTTCGTTGGCTACACTCAGATAGCTGGGTCACATAGTTTATCTATGCTCCCCATCTATCTTCCCTTGCCGCCTTCCTGCATCTTGAATGACGTTGGGTATATAATTTAGTGGCAGGGATTATTTATTACGGGCAGCTAAGTAGTCCTGTAAGGTGCCTTCAGGGTATTTTTTACAGAATTCAACGATTTTCGGTGCTTCTGCGACCCCTTTTTCAGACAGTGCGACGAAGTCACCGCCCGGATATTGTGTATCTTTGCTGATAACCCACAAGGCAACAGGTGCCCAGCTTTGCGGGTTCAAATCGACAAACTGTTTGCAGGTCATTTTATCAGGCACCTGAATATCAGCAGGCTCTGCGAGTGCCACAGACGAAAACGCACTTGCTGCAACCAGGCATGCGGTAACAAAATACTTTTTCATAATAAATAAACCTCATTTTTATTTTCAGGAAACAGAATAAAGACGTTATTAAGAATAGATCAAATCCGGCCTTATTCAATATTCCGGATTTTTTAAAATGAAAATAATAATATTAAAGGGTTATTTTAAAATAAAAAGCATGTGACACAGAGAAACACTCATATCGGGCCGGCAGACACCATTTTGTATCAGTCCCGATATGAGTAATGGTTACGGATTAAGCGGATTCTCCGTCAGCCAGCGCACAATAAAATCCCGGATAGCTGCTATGTCATTGATATCCAGCTGTGGTACTGAAACATCGCTCCGGTGAATATCTGAGGCAAATGCAATCACAAATTCATCAAGCAGTGTCTGATACGGACGGTCAACCACATCACGGTACAGGGCTATTTTCGGCACCGCTTCGCCTTTAAACCCTTCCACCAGGATAAGATCTAACTGCCTGCTGTCAAACCGTGCAGCAAGCTGTGTGAGATCAGGCGACGCACCGCCCGGGGTTTCCGTCATCAGCGCAAAACGTTCCTGACTGACCACCAGGGTTTGGTACGCGCCTGCTTTGCGCAGCTCGTAACTGTCTTTCCCCGGGGTATCCACATCCATATCGTGATGCGTGTGTTTAACCAGACCAATCCGCAGATCGGCATCCCGCAACAGCGGAATAAGTTTTTTCAGCATTGTCGTTTTGCCGGTACCGCTGTAAGCCGTGACAGCCAGTAACGGAACCGGGTGGGGTAACTGATGTTGTTTTTCCCATTCACGGCACTCTGCAAGAGTATTGAGATTAACAAACTGGTCAGCAGATGTATCGAATGTGACGGCTTTCGCGCCGATCATCTCCATAAACAGCAATAATTTCCGGTCACCGCTGGTGAGGTAATTTCTCAGTGGTTCCGCCAGCGAGCGGTGACACAGCGCAAATGTCGGGTGCGCGCGGGTGGTATCACAGGCGTAGGTGCACAGCGAATCCCCTTTTTGCTGCCAGAGCGTGCGGGCAAGATTTTCCGGAAAAACCGGGACATCACACGGCACAAATAATACCCAGTCGTGGCGGGCATTTTCTAATCCTGCGAGCATACCGGCAAGGGGACCCGGAAAATCAGGCAGAGTGTCACTGACCACGCGCAGACCGGTGGCGTGATACGCCGGTATGTGGCGGTTTGCATTGATAAAAATGTCATCCGCCTGGGGAGCCAGGAGCTTCACACTGTGCTGATAAAGCGGGATACCGCCCAGTAAAACCAGGCCTTTATCCTGCCCCTGCATCCGGGTTGCCCGGCCGCCGGCAAGGATACAGCCGCTGAGTTGCGTCATCATTTTTAATTTCTCTGACTATCTGCGATAAAAATTCTGATCTTATCTTAACAATGATTCCGGTATATACCCAACGTCATTCAAATTGCAGCCAACGAACCTGCGGTTTGAATGAATAAGGGTAAAGTGAGCGCGAATATAAATGCAATGAACGCCATAATCGCGGATAATATGTCCGCTGTTATTACAACGCGTCAATATTTACGCATACTGACAGTCCTGTTCTTTCCGGGACTGCGGATAATTGGTAATGTGTTACGTCTTGCTTATAAGGAATTTATTATGAAATGTCATCGTCTTAATGAAGTTATCGAACTTCTGCACCCTGTCTGGCAGCAGCACTCTGATCTGAATCTGATGCAGATGTTGCAAATGCTGGCAGATGAAGCCGGGTTTGAGGGCGAACTATCTGATCTGACGGATGATATTCTGATTTACCACCTGAAAATGCGTGGATCTGATGCAACGGCTGAAATTCCGGGGCTGAAAAAAGATTACGAAGACGATTTTAAAACCGCACTGTTACGTGCGCGCGGCATTATCAAAGAGTAATGCAGACTATCACACCGCCGGTTTTTACCTTTCAGGATTTCCGGCCTGATCGCCTGATAGACAGCCTGAGCCGCTACGGTATCTGGCTGGACTCCGGTTTAACCGAGCTGAACAGCTACGAAAACCGGGTCTATCAGTTTATGGATGAAAACCGCACCCGTTATGTGGTGAAATTTTATCGTCCGGCGCGCTGGAGTGAGCAGCAGATCCGCGAGGAACATGAGCTGACACTGTCTTTGGCTGATGCCGGGCTGCCGGTTGCTGCCCCGCTGGTGTTTGATGGCGAAACCTTACTGTCACAGGACGGGTATATGTTCGCACTCTTTCCGTCGATAGGCGGGCGGGCGTATGAAACGGATAATATTGATCAGCTGGAAAGTACCGGGCGTTTGCTGGGACGACTGCATCAGATCGGACGGGAGCGTGAGTTTCAGTATCGCCCGTCGATTACGCCGCAGGAGTATTTGATAGCCCCCCGTGACATCCTTGCCGGGTGTCCGCTTATTCCGAAAAAAGTACGGGATAGTTTTTTACAGGCGCTGGATACCCTGATCCGGGAGGTAACTGCCCGCTGGACCGGCGAATGGCAATCTATCCGGTTACACGGCGATTGCCATCCGGGGAATATTTTGTGGCGTGATGAGCCGTGGCTGGTCGATTTTGACGATGCCCGCAATGGTCCGGCAGTGCAGGATCTCTGGATGCTGCTTAACGGGGATAATGATTCACGCCGTTATCAGTTAGATATTTTGCTGGAGGCGTATCAGGAATTTTGTGATTTTGATACGCGGGAACTGGCATTAATCGAGCCGCTGCGCGCCATGCGTATGGTTCACTTTTTATCCTGGGTAGCACGCCGCTGGCAGGATCCCGCTTTTCCGAAAGCTTTTCCATGGATGGCGGATAGTGATTTCTGGTCACAACAGCAGTCACTGATTACTGAACAGATAGCCGTACTGGCGGAACCACCGCTGACGCGTTATCAGCCTTATTGATTTTCAGGAGAAATAATGATGAAGAAATTTTGGTTAGCAATGATGGGATTCGCGATGACATTCAGTGTGTTCGCCTCACCAGTTGCCGGCAAACAGTATACTGAACTTAAAACCCCGGTTGCGAATCAGCCTGAGGTAGTGGAATTTTTCTCTTTCTACTGCCCGCATTGCTACCAGTTTGAAGAAAATTTTAAAGTACCGGAAGCCATCAATAAAAACCTGCCGGAAGGAACTAAACATGAACGTTATCATGTTGATTTCTTAGGCGGCCCTATGGGTTCTGAACTGACTAAAGCCTGGTCTGTGGCGATGGCGATGGGTGTGGAAGATAAAGTGACCCCGATTCTGTTCAAAGGTATCCAGGAAACCGGCACCATCAAAAATGCAGATGATGTGCGTGCAGCGTTCATTCAGGCGGGTATCACCGGCGATGATTATGACGCCGCCGCGAACAGCATTTTTGTTAAATCCCTGATTGCCAAGCAGCAGAAAGCGGCCGCTGATTATAAATTGCGTGGCGTTCCTGCGGTCTTCGTCAAAGGTAAATACCAGATCAACAATGGTGGTCTGGAAGTAAAAGACGTGTCGCAATACGGTAAAGCATTCTCTGACACTGTGAACTACCTGCTGAAACAGAAGTAATTCTCTGTTGCAGGCCGTAAAAAGAAGAAGGAAACCGGGCGACCGGTTTCCTTCTTCTTTTTACAACGTGTGCGGCATTAAAGAACAATGCAAAAATAATACAAGAATAATGCAGAGAGCAAAAAGGCTATCCACATTAATCAATTGATTAGCGCGATAGATTATCTTGCGGTATTAGTTTATAACCTATTGATTTTTTTGAGTGTGATTTTAGTGATCTGCGCTGCCGCCCGCGATTTACATAGCATTCATAAATTTATGCACAAAGTTATCCACAGCTTTTCCCTTTTTATGCTGCAAGTGGAAGTGTCTTAATCTGATGCATTTCTGAATTTCCGGTGACGGGCAATAAATGTCGTCTAATGCGGCGGTCTGTGGCATCCTACCCTCCGGACATTCATTCAATATCGTGAAGGCAATTATGGCTCAGATTGCAGACAACCCGTTGATTTTAGTCGATGGTTCATCCTACCTCTATCGTGCATATCATGCATTTCCTCCTCTGACAAACAGCGCAGGGCAGCCCACCGGCGCCATGTACGGCGTCCTGAACATGTTGCGCAGCCTGGTGATGCAGTATGAATCCGGGCATGTGGCGGTCGTGTTTGATGCGAAAGGAAAAACATTCCGTGATGAACTGTTTGAAGACTATAAATCACACCGCCCGCCGATGCCGGACGATCTGCGTGAGCAGATAGCGCCGCTGCATGAAATGGTGGTGGCGATGGGAATGCCGCTGTTGTCTGTCCCGGGAGTTGAAGCGGATGATGTTATCGGTACGCTGGCAAAACAGGCCGCAGCACAGGGTTGCCCTGTGCTTATCAGTACCGGTGATAAAGATATGGCGCAGTTAGTTACGCCGGATATCACGCTCATCAATACCATGAACAACACTATTCTCGGGCCGGAGGAAGTGGAAGCCAAATATGGCGTGCCGCCATCACTGATTATTGATTATCTGGCACTGATGGGTGACTCCTCGGATAATATCCCGGGTGTACCGGGTGTCGGTGAAAAAACCGCACAGGCGCTGTTACAGGGCATGGGCAGCCTGGATGATATCTATAAAGACCTGGATAAAATCGCGACACTGAGCTTTCGTGGTGCGAAAACCCTGGCACCGAAAATGGAAGCCAATAAAGAGATGGCTTATCTCTCTTATACACTGGCGACCATTAAAACCGATGTCGGGCTTGATCGCACCTGGGATTCTCTGACACTTGCCGAGCCGGATTTGGATAAGCTTCATGCATTATTCACGCAGTATGAATTCAGACGCTGGATTAGTGACCTGGAAAACGGCGGCTGGCTGGCGAAGAAAAGCGTCCGCAGCACACCATCCAAAGCGGCAGCGTCTGCAGTTGCTCCCTTACAACCGGTGGCAGTTGCTCCGGCGGCAGATATCCCGGATATCAGCCGTGAGAACTATGAAACAATTCTCGATGAAGCCGCGCTAAACCGCTGGGCAGATATTCTGCGCAGTGCCGGTGAATTTGCGTTTGATACCGAAACTGACAGCCTGGATAATCTTTCCGCGCGCCTGGTCGGGATGTCATTTGCCGCCAAAGCCGGACACGCTGCCTATCTGCCGATAGCGCATGATTATCTGGATGCACCGGATCAGCTCTCTCCTGAGCAGGTTCTGGCGGTAATGAAGCCGATTCTGGAAGATGCAAATTTACGCAAAATCGGGCAGAACCTGAAATTTGATCGCGGTATTATGGCGAATTATGGCGTCGAATTGCGCGGGATTGCGTTTGATACTATGCTGGAATCCTATGTGCTCAACAGTGTCGCCGGGCGCCATGATATGGACAGCCTCGCAGACCGCCATCTGAATTATAAAACCACGACATTTGAAGAGATTGCCGGAAAGGGCAAAAAACAGCTGACGTTTAATCAGATCCCGCTGGAAGAAGCCGCCAATTATGCAGCGGAAGATGCCGATATTACGCTTATCCTGCATCAGGCACTCTATCCGCAGCTGGAAGCAGAAAAAACGCTGCTGCATGTGTATCGTGATATCGAAATGCCGCTGGTGCCGGTTCTCTCACGTATGGAGCGCACCGGGGTACTGATTGATGCTTCTGTACTGGCGGTACAGTCTGTGGAAATTACCGCGCGTCTGGATGAACTGGAAAAACAGGCGTTTGCTATTGCCGGCGAAGAATTTAATCTCTCTTCACCAAAGCAATTGCAAACCATTTTGTTTGAAAAACTCAGCCTGCCGGTTGTCAAAAAAACACCGGGTGGCGCGCCATCAACCAATGAAGAAGTATTGGAAGAGCTGGCAGATAATCACGAATTACCGCGCGTAATTCTGGAGCACCGCAGTCTGTCCAAACTGAAAACGACTTACACGGATAAACTGCCGCAAATGGTAGATCCGAAAACCCGCCGTGTTCATACCTCTTATCACCAGGCGGTGACGGCAACCGGGCGCCTTTCTTCCCGTGATCCGAATCTCCAGAATATCCCTGTCAGAACAGATGAAGGCCGCCGTATCCGTCAGGCATTTATTGCCCGTGAGGGCTACCGCATCCTGGCGGCGGACTATTCACAGATTGAGCTGCGCATTATGGCGCATTTATCACAGGACAAAGGCTTACTGAAAGCATTTGCCGAAGGTAAAGATATCCATCGCGCGACAGCCGCAGAGGTATTTGGTGTACCGCTTGAGCAGGTCACCGGCGATCAGCGCCGCAGTGCAAAAGCGATTAACTTCGGGCTGATTTACGGCATGAGTGCCTTTGGTCTGGCGCGCCAGCTCGGTATTGCGCGCAAAGAAGCGCAGCGCTACATGGATCTCTATTTTGAGCGCTATCCGGGCGTGCTGGATTATATGGCACGCACCCGCGAACATGCCGCTGAAAAAGGTTATGTTGAAACCCTCGAAGGGCGTCGTCTGTATCTGCCGGAAATTAATTCCCGCAACGGAATGCGCCGTAAAGCCGCAGAGCGCGAAGCGATCAATGCTCCGATGCAGGGCACCGCAGCCGATATCATCAAAAAAGCGATGATTGCAGTAGATGACTGGTTGCAGAAAGAGAAAGTCGATGCGCTGATGATCATGCAGGTACACGATGAATTAGTGTTCGAAGTCCGCGAAGATCAAACCGAAAGCATGGCAGAGAAGATAAAAGCACTGATGGAAGCGGCTATGACGCTGGATGTGCCGTTAAAAGTAGAGGCAGGAGTGGGTTTCAATTGGGACGAAGCCCATTAATGCGTCATCTTTCAATCTGTGGTGGTGTTGGCTGCGCTCAAAAATCGGGTCACATACTTATGTATGCTCCCTTACGCGTCATCTTTCAATCTGTGGCGGCGTTGGCTGCGCTCAGAAATCGGGTCACATACTTATGTATGCTCCCTTACGTGTCATCTTTCAATCTGTGGCGGCGTTGGCTGCGCTCAGAAATCCGGGTCACATACTGATGTATGCTCCCCGGATTTCTTCACTTGCCGCCTTGCCACAAATTGAAATCTATAGCGTAAAGGTACTGTGGAATGATAAAAAAACCGGCGCTGATTTCAGCGCCGGTTTTTATTTGTGAAGAGTAACTGAGGTATCAGTCGTTAGTATCTTCTGCTCTCATTTTCAGGATTTTTTTTACTTTCTTTTCAATGCGCTGGCGTTTCATTGGAGAGAGGTGATCAATAAACAACATGCCGTTGAGGTGATCTGTCTCATGTTGCAGGCAGCCCGCCTGTAATCCTTCTGCTTCTAAAGTGTGCGTATCACCGCAGATGTCCTGGTAACGCACTGTTACTGCTGAGTAGCGCTGTGTTTCGGTGTAACTTTCCGGTAATGACAGACAACCGTCCATCATCATCATTTCGCCGTCACACCGGATAAATTCCGGATTGATCAGCGCCATTGGCTGATCACGGTTCTCTGAAACATCCACAATAATCACGCGCTGACAAACGCCGACCTGGGGCGCGGCAAGACCAATACCGCGCTCGGCATACATTGTCTCTGTCAGATCCGCGACAAATGCTTTCAGTTCATCACCAAAAACAGTGACCGGTTTGGACGTTTCCCGCAGACAAGGGTCGGGAAAATGCCGTAGTGTCAGTAATGCCATTGCTAACTCACTAATATATACCCAAGGTCATTCAAGATGCAGGAAGGCGGCAAGCTCTGATTGCCGGGGAGCATAGATAAACTATGTGACCTGGCGAGCGTAGCGAAGCCAACGAACCTGCAGTTTGAATGAATAAGGGTATAAATAAATTTAATGGGGAGGGTTATTCCCCGGATATGCTCAGACTATCATAACAATGCCCTGAGAAAACGGCACCATTTGTGCTGTTTTGTTGCTATTTTGTGCGGCATAGCGGAATGTAACTATAGATCCAGATCGCATTAATATGTAATTAAATAACATTACAGGGGCGTATGTCAGGATGATGACTAGCTGAATCGTGAGTAAACTGAAAATAAACTACAAAAAAGGTTTTTTTGCCGGATGATTTACGGTAAAGTTATTCGCGTAGGGTACAGAGGTAAGATGTTCTATCTTTCAGACCTTTTACTTCACGTAATCGGATTTAGCTGAATATTAGCTGCTCCGGTCAGATATTCTCTGACCGGAGCATTTTTTTTGTATAAAGAAAAGTACGGGACGGAATGTGTCACCGGAAATAAAGATATCCGGAGTGACTATCTGAGGCGGCTGTTATGACGAAAGAAAACAGATGGCATATCAGGTAGCCATCTGTCCGCAGAGTTGTTATCCGGGGGATCAGCTTTCTGTTTGTATATCGTTGTCTGTCTGCCCGCTGAACCAAAAATCCAGTTTCTGACTTAACTTATCGATACCAATTTTTTTCGGGGCTGAAAAATATTCGACCTGAATATCTCCTGTCTCGTTCAGCTCCGCCAGTGCATCTCTGACTGCCATTAACTGTTTTTTACGTGCGCCGTTTGCCAGTTTATCGGCTTTGGTCAGCAGTGCCAGAACCGGAACCTCCATTGCCACCGCCCATTCGATCATCTGCATATCCAGATCTTTCAGGGGATGACGGATATCCATCAGAACCACCAGACCGCGCAGACAGTCGCGTTTCTGAAGGTATTCACCCAGTGCGGCCTGCCATTTACGTTTCATTGCTTCCGGGACTTCGGCATAGCCATAACCCGGCAGGTCGACAACCCGGCAGCCTTCGCTGACTTCAAACAGGTTGATCAACTGAGTACGTCCGGGCGTTTTACTTGTCCGCGCGAGACTTTTTTGCTGTGTAAGTGCGTTCAGTGCGCTTGATTTTCCGGCATTGGAGCGTCCGGCAAACGCCACTTCGATCCCCGTATCTTCCGGTAAATGGCGGATGTCCGGTGCGCTGATGACAAAGTGGGTCATATGATAGTTGTGCGTTTTAATAGTCAAAATCCGTCTCCTCAGATCGAAAGCGTGACGATTATAGCCTAATGCCTGCCGTTTAAGAACTGCGGTACACAGATTACCCGGCGGGTTTATTATCAGAAATGAAAAAGAAACAGTAAAAATGCAACACGCAACAGACCCGGATATAAATAAGCACAATGATGCCGCTTTTCCTCTGGTCAGGCTAATATGCCGAATCGCTTAAATAATAAAGCATAATTACGTATTTTCAGGCGATGTATATACCGGATATTTTCTATTTGACATAAGTAAGTAGTAACGAGCCGTTATTAATAATAGTAAATAAAATCAATGAAATAGTGATACTGTATCCGATGACGGTACTCATGGCTGAAAACAGGGAATTATTTCGTCGTATTTTGATAAATTAATGACAACCGACAGAATATCATTAGTGGAAATACGTGAAAAATCCATGCCATAATCAGTAATATCTATTGTGAAGGTAAATTAAGGTAAATCGGTGGCACTTCCTGTCATTGCCCATTAAAATCGATAAGAACAGTGTCAGCATATTTCGTTGAAAGGAATTTGGAATGTTAAAACGTGTTTTAGTTTCACTTGTGGCGGCTTGTACTCTCAGTGCGTCTTCGCTCGCTTTTGCTGCGGAGCAGACTCATATTCAATTTGTTACCTCAGCGGGTAATTTTGAAATTGCACTGGATGATGAAAAAGCGCCAGAGACAGTAAAGAATTTCAAACAATATGTTACCGACAAATTTTATGACGATACAACATTCCATCGTGTTATCCCGGGCTTTATGGTGCAGGGCGGTGGTTTTACCGCTGATCTGACCCAGAAACCAACCCGTCCCCCTGTTAAAAATGAAGCGGATAATGGTTTACGCAATGTGCGCGGAACGCTCTCGATGGCACGTACTGCCGATGTAAACAGCGCAACCAGCCAGTTCTTTATCAATGTGGCGGATAATGCATTCCTGGATCACGGACAGCGCGATTTTGGTTATGCCGTATTTGGTAAGGTTGTGAACGGTATGGATGTCGTTGATAAAATGTCAAAAGTGAAAACAGATGACATCGGTCCCTATCAGAATGTCCCTTCTGTACCAATCAAAATTATCTCTGCAACTATCATAAAATAAGCCTTATTTTATCGCAGACTAAGGGGAATATTTCCTTATATTCCCCTTGGAATGAACAGGCTTCCTGATAGTCTGAATATGATGAGATCTGCCTCTGCGGCTGCGTGCCGCATTCGGGCTATTTTCTCTGTCCGGCTGTGGTATGATAGCCGACTTCTTGAAACCACGGTGTGATCGTGATGATCACAGGGTATTGTCAACCGGTACCCGGTACCGCAGTTTAAAATAATAAAGACAAGAATATCAGTCGGATATAGATAATCATGCTATTAATTATCGATAATTATGACTCATTTACTTATAACCTGTATCAATACTTCTGTGAGTTAGGTGCAGATGTACAGGTTAAACGAAATGATGCCGTCAGCCTCCGTGACATTGAACAGCTATCGCCCACTCATCTTGTGATTTCGCCCGGTCCGTGTACGCCATCGGACGCCGGTATTTCACTGGATGCCGTCAGCCATTTTGCAGGGGATATTCCGATCCTCGGCGTGTGTCTGGGCCACCAGGCGATTGGCCAGGCATTTGGTGCGCAGGTTGTTAAAGCACGTAAGGTGATGCATGGCAAAACTACCGCTATCCATCACAATCAACAGGGTGTATTTAAAGGGCTGAATCGTCCGTTGACGGTTACCCGCTACCATTCCCTGGTTATCGCGCCTGAAACACTGCCCGCTTCTTTTGAGGTCACCGCGTGGAGTCTGCATGATGGTAATGTGGATGAAATTATGGGCATCAGGCATAAAACGCTGCCGATCGAAGGTGTGCAATTTCACCCGGAAAGTATTCTCAGTGAACAGGGTCATGAACTGTTGAATAATTTTCTTAAATATTAATCCGTTAGCTCTTACTTTGTCCCCGGTTCTGTTTTTTTTATTTATTTGTATTTGATTTTTTATTCATATTTAGTGATTATGTTTTCACTTGTGGATGGATCAGGTATGGAAAGATGACAAAACAGAACCCTGTAACGCGCAGCACCTATGACGATGTCATGCTGCCAATTTATGCACCGGCAGAGTTCATTCCTGTGAAAGGAAAGGGCAGCCGGGTGTGGGATCAGAATGGTACTGAGTATGTGGATTTTGCCGGCGGTATCGCTGTGCTGGCGCTGGGGCATTGCCATCCGGCGCTGGTTGCGGCACTGAAAAATCAGAGCGAATCTCTCTGGCACGTTAGTAATATTTTCACAAATGAACCCGCACTAACCCTGGCACAGAAGCTGATAAAGCATACTTTTGCGGATCGGGTTTTTTTCGCCAACTCCGGTGCGGAAGCTAACGAAGCCGCATTCAAACTGGCGCGTCATTATGCACTGACCTGCCATCATCCCTATAAAACAAAAATAATTGCCTTTCATCACGGCTTTCACGGGCGGACACTCTTTACGGTATCTGTCGGCGGACAGCCTAAATATGCCGATGGTTTCGGACCTAAACCGGCGGATATTATTCATGTACCATTTAATGACCTTGATGCCGTCAAAGCGGTGATGGATGACCACACCTGTGCTGTTGTGCTGGAGCCGATTCAGGGCGAGGGCGGAATAACACCTGCAACTCAGGCGTTTATGCAGGGGCTGCGGGAACTGTGTGATAAGCACAAGGCACTGTTAGTATTTGATGAAGTGCAGAGCGGCATGGGGCGCTGCGGGAAACTGTTTGCGTATATGGATTACGGTATTGAGCCGGATATCCTGACCACTGCCAAGGCGCTGGGCGGCGGCTTTCCGATCAGTGCGATGCTGACGAAAGAAACGATTGCACAGGTGATGGGTCCCGGAACACACGGCACAACATACGGCGGTAATCCGCTGGCCTGTGCTGTCGGCAATGCTGCATTTGATTTGATCAACGACCCTGCATTACTTTCCGGGGTAAATGAGCGCCATCAATGGTTTACCGATGCACTGCAATCACTGAATAAAACATATCAGGCATTTGGTGAGATCCGTGGAAAAGGTTTGCTGATCGGTGCAGAACTGACGGGTATTTACCGGGACCAATCTAAAATCCTGCTGGGACTGGCGGCAAAAAATGGTCTGATGCTGCTTAATGCCGGCACAAATGTACTGCGCTTCACGCCGTCACTTATTATTGAAAAAGCGGATGTAGAAGAAGGGATGATACGCCTGGGGAAAACCTTGGCTGATTTTCAGAAAATGCAGTAAATCAGAAAATAAAACAGGCGCAAAATGCGCCTGTTTTGGTGATATGGGCAATCCGGATTAACGGGTGCCGTATACCACAATTGTTTTACCGTGTGCAGAGATCAGGTTTTGATCTTCCAGCATTTTCAGAATACGGCCGACTGTTTCGCGGGAACATCCCACAATCTGACCAATTTCCTGACGGGTAATTTTGATCTGCATACCATCCGGGTGCGTCATGGCATCCGGCTGTTTAGCCAGGTTCAGTAACGTCTGAGCAATACGACCTGTCACATCAAGGAATGCAAGGTTTCCGACCTTTTCTGATGTCGTTTGCAGGCGGCTTGCCATCTGCGCGGAGAGGCGCATAAGGATATCCGGGTTAACCTGGATAAGCTGGCGGAACTTTTTATATGAAATTTCTGCAACTTCGCAGGGACTTTTTGCCCGTACCCACGCGGTACGTTCCTGTCCTTCCTCAAATAATCCGAGTTCCCCGATGAAATCCCCCTGGTTAAGGTAGGATAAAATCATCTCTTTGCCTTCTTCATCTTTGATAAGCACCGCAACAGAACCTTTTACAATATAGTAGAGTGTTTCTGCTTTCTCACCCTGGTGGATAAGGGTGCTTTTTGATGGATATTTGTGGATATGGCAGTGAGACAAAAACCATTCAAGCGTGGGGTCTGTTTGTGGCTTGCCGAGAACCATTCGCGTTATCCTCTGTTGTTGTTATTGCAAATTGTTGTTTACACTCTGCAATTATATAAAGTCTTAGCTTATCATATTAACTTGCTGAATTTCCGGCAAGTTAGTTTATTAAAATAGTATAATAATCTACATTAAAAGATATTGATCTTAGCCATAGATAAATCCTTGCCGTGTTTTTAGCATAGGAAAGGCGTCCTGTCTTCTACTGTCTCGGTTCAGCATAATAAACTATGAGGGAGATTGCCAGCCTGTGAATGAAAGGGTAGGCTATCTCCAATTATAATGATGATGAGGATATAAAAATGGAAGCGCGTGTAAAGTGGGTTGAAAACATGACTTTCTTAGGGGAATCCGCCTCAGGACACCAGATTACAATGGATGGTAATGCCGGTGAAAAAGCCCCGAATCCGATGGAGATGGTACTGATGGCAACCGGCGGATGCAGCGCGATCGATGTTGTTTCCATTTTGCAAAAAGGTCGTCATCAAGTCATTGATTGTGATGTAAAACTTACCGCAGAGCGCCGTGAGGTTGCACCGCGTTTATTTACGCATATTAATCTGCATTTTATTGTCACCGGCCGTGATTTGAAAGAGAGTACAGTTGAGCGTGCTGTGGCGTTATCCGCTGAAAAATACTGTTCTGTTTCATTAATGTTAGGTGAGAGCGTTAACATTACACATAGTTTCGAAGTGAAGAATATTGAATGATTTTTTGAATTATTATTTTTATTTTTGAGAATAAACCGGGCAATGATAATTACCCGGTTTTTTTATAGCTTATTTATTTGTTTACCTTGTAATAATTGTTCTACAAGTGGCGCCATAATTAATTCCATCGCCAGTCCCAATTTTCCGCCGGGCACAACAATGGTATTTGAGGCAGAAATGAATGAGCCTTGTAACATTGACAATAAATAGGGAAAATCAATTTTTTTCAGACCGCGGAAACGGATCACAGTAAAGCTTTCATCCTGTGTCGGGATGGCTTTGGCAGAGAACGGATTTGACGTGTCTACGGTCGGCACCCGCTGGAAATTAATATGGGTACGGGAAAACTGTGGCGTAATATAGTGAATGTAATCATCCATTGAGCGCACTACAGAGTCCATCACTGCTTCCCGTGAGTGTCCCCGGTCTGATGTATCGCGGATAAGCTTTTGGATCCATTCCAGATTAACAATCGGCACCACGCCGACCAGTAAATCCACATGACCGGCAATTTTATGATCCGGCGTGACCACTCCGCCGTGCAAACCCTCGTAAAACAGAACATCGGTATTTTCCGGCAGCGGTTCACGCGGGGTAAACGTACCGGGCAACTGGTTATAAGGCACGGCTTCATCGTATGTGTGTAAGTACTTTCTGCGTTCTCCGCTCCCGTTTTCACCGTACTGGCGGAATGCGGTTTCCAATAGCCCGAAATCATTCGCTTCCGGACCGAAGTAGCTGATATGACGGCCCTGTTCCCGCGCTTTACGGATAGCCGCGTCCATTTCCGGGCGGGTGTAGCGGTGAAAGCTGTCGCCTTCCAGGGTTGCCGGTGTCGCGGAAAGTTGCTGAAATATCTTCCTGAAAGCCTGACTGGTGGTTGTTGTACCGGCTCCGCTGGAGCCGGTAACCGCAATAATCGGGTGAATCCGGGACATGGGTCAGTTCCTCCGGGCGTATCAGCCGCGGAATTCCGCCGACGGCATGATATTGAGTGTTTCGTGTAATTCCGACCAGACAATCACAATCTCGCCGTTTTTCAGTTGGTTGCACAGATCAGTCACTTTATCACTGAGTGACTTCTCATATTCACCGTAATCGGTGCCTTCGCGCAATACAATACTTTCCAGGATATTTTGCAATGTTTGTGCATCAATCTCCTGCCAGGGAATAATCATTTTGTATCCTTAGCCGCCAGATGAGGTGCCAGCCACTCAGGTATGCGTTCTTCGAGCCATAAGCGGGGATGACGCCAGCTGCCGGTAACAAACCCGACATGTCCGCCGTGCTCAGTCATCTGATACTCCACACACGGCGGCAGCAAAGAGAGATCCGGCACCACTTCCTGTGCCATAAACGGATCATCTTTTGCATGAATGATCAGCATCGGCTTACGGACGTCGGGCAGTTTCGGCAATGCGCTGCACTGACGGTAGTAATCTGATGCATCACGGAAGCCGTGGATTGGCGATGTGATCATATCGTCAAATTCCCTGATCCGTTTAATGGCGCGGATGTGCAGTAAATTTGTCGGTAACGAGTTAGGGTAACGCACCAATTTTCGGGTGGCGTTGCGTTTCAGCCCTTTCAGCAGATACCACTGATAGAAACGGGAAAATCCTCTCTCCAGCTTAAATGAGCAGGGCTCCAGCATCAGGGGGGCAGAAACAATAATTCCGGCATCGATTGCCGCCTGTTCGCCCTCTTCAGCCAGATAACACGCCAGCATATTACCGCCGAGGGAATAGCCGACAGCACCGGTCGGGACTTTGCCGTAGGTGTCCTGTAACCAGTTCAGCATGTAACGGGCATCTTCAGTTTCACCGGAGTGGTAAATACGTCTGGAGCGGTTTGGTTCACCGCTGCACCCGCGAAAATGCATAACAACGCCCAGCCAGCCCTGACGGGCAGCCGCTGCCAGCATCCCGTGAGCGTACGGGCTGCGAAAACTGCCTTCCAGCCCGTGAAAAATCACCAGCCGGGGTTTATGGCGTGCTGTGTCCGGATCTTCGCTCCACGCGAGATCAATAAAATCATCGTCCGGCAGCGTCAGGCGCTGCCAGAATGGTTTTATCATCGGTTTCCGGCGGAAAATCCGGGGCAGCAGTGTTTGCAGGTGCGGATTTGTCGCCCAGGAAATCGGTTCAAAATGACTAGACATAGTTGAATTCGTAATGAAAAAACGTCTCTTGTTTAATTAATAACATACTGATAATTTTGTGGAAAGAAAATGTCCACTTTTGCGCAAGGCTGCAAATGACTACTCATCTTTTACTTTCGCTTTCGGTATTCATGTTTATCGCAGCAGTTACGCCCGGTCCTAATAATATGTTACTGACTGCCTCCGGTGCGCAGTTCGGGATCCGTCGGACACTGATCCTGATGGCGGGTATTATGCTTGGAATGCAGACAGTATTATACCTTTCAGCTTTCGGTGTCGCGGCTATTTTACTGATTTATCCGAAATTGCATACTGCTATGAAAATTGCCGGCAGTCTTTACCTTCTGTGGCTGGCAAAAAAACTGGCTACCGCGCCGTATGAGCACCTTGATAAACCGCAGGTCAGTAAAGCCATCACCTGGTATCAGGGCGCCCTGTTGCAGTTTATTAATCCCAAAGCCTGGCTGATGGGATTGGGTGCTGTTGGTAGTTACAGCCTGAGCGGTGATGCATATATGATGTCCGTCGGGGTGATGAGCATTGTAATGATCACCGTGAATCTGGTCGCCGGGCTGCTCTGGATAAGTTTTGGGGCATTTATCGGGCTTTTTCTGCGCAGCCGTAATGCCTGGTTTACGTTCAATATTGTTATGGGATTACTGACGGCTGCATGTGTCCCGCTGATTTGGCTGGAATAATGGGTACCGGAATCGCGGACATAGTATAGCCTGCGGAACAAAAACAAAAGCTGAACGAAAAACAGACCGCACTGCGGTCTGTTTTTGTATACGCTGCGGGGTAACTAACGTAAATCCACATTTTTGCTGCCGAACAGCAATGTCAGCAGGAAACCCGCCAGATACGCGACCAGCAGACCGGCAACATATACACCCATTCCGGCAAAGATCCCGCTGTTTGATGTCATCAGCGGAATAGCAACCAGACCGGATGGTCCGAATACCGTATTTAACCCGACCGGTAATCCCATCCAGGCAACCAGCCCGATAAAGAAACCACCCGCAGCGCCGCCGAGACACGCAGTCACAAACGGTTTCAGGCGCGGTAATGTCACGCCGTAAATCAGCGGTTCACCAATGCCGAGAAAGCCCGGAATAATCGCACCTTTGATTTGTGTGCGCAGCAGTGAATCTTTTTTAGCTTTCATATAGAGAGCGAGTGCCGCACCCACCTGACCGGCTCCCGCCATAGCGAGGATCGGGAACAGTGAGTTGAATCCCTGCGCATCGACCAGGGCGAAATACACAGGGATAAAGCCCTGATGCACGCCGAACATCACCGCTATCAGAAACAGACCCGCTAACACCGCGGTTCCGAACGGGTTTCCGTTGAGATGCGTGAACAGCCATGACATGCCGTCAAACAGATAAACGCCGACCGGCATGATGACGACAAAGGTTACTGCCCCCATAATCAGTAGCGTGATTGCTGATGTCAGAATAATATCAAGAGTGGCGGGGATGACTTTCCGGACATTCCGCTCCACCCATGCGCCGAGGATCGCGGCGATCAGTACGCCGATAATATTTCCGCGCGGATCGATAGCATGACCGAAGAAGGTTTCCATGCCGGAATAGAATCCCTTGGTTACCTGCGGATCATAACCGAATACAAACAGTGCCGCGATGATTGCCCCGTTCACGCCGGAGCCGCCAAAGGCTTTTTGCGCGTTGTAACCAATCAGAATACTCAGGAAGGTAAACATCCCTTTACTGAAGAGTTTCATATAGGCGAGCACTTCCGCCAGTGTCTGGCTCGGCGCATCGTTGCCGGTTATCCAGAGTTGCTCACCGAGCGTTGCCAGCCCCAGTAACAGACCAACACCAATAAATCCCGGGATCAGCGGTGTAAAAATAGTGGCAAATTTTGCCAGAAAGCGCTGTACCGGGTTAGTTTGCTTCTCTTTCAGATGTTGTTTTTGTTCTGCTGCGATCTCTTTCAGACTACGGTTTTCATTACCGTTTTCTGAATGGTTACCGGGGGTGTATTCATCCAACTGATGCTGCATCAGCTCTGCTGCGGTTTGTGCTTTGCCCGGCCCGAGGACTATCTGGAACTGCTCATCACTTTCAATAACACCCAGTACACCCTCAATTTTCTTGATAGCTATCTTGTCAGCGAGCTGTGAGTTGTTCAGTGTCAGACGCAGACGGGTCATGCAGTTACCGCTGTGTGCCACATTACCCGGACCGCCGATGGCGGTCAGGATCTGTATAATTGTTGATTGCGTGATTTTTGCCATGGTTATTACCTTGTGTTAAGCGTGTGCCGTACCGGCGAGAGCATCACGGATAAATCCCTGATTCTGTGCCAGCAGGGCGGTGGCATCACCGGCACTCAGGTGCGCCAGTATCATAACAATGGCGGTTTTGCAGTGTCCGTTACAGGCAGATAACGCCTGCTCCGCAGTCTCTCTGTCGCATTCCGTTGCTGCCATCACAATACGTTTTTGCCGTTCAACCAGTTTGGCATTAGTCGCTTCAACATCCACCATCAGGTTGCCGTACACTTTGCCGGAGCGGATCATCGCCCCTGTGGTGATCATATTGAGCACCAGTTTCTGAGCGGTTCCCGCTTTCATCCGTGATGAGCCGGTCACGACTTCCGCGCCGACAACCGGGGTTATCGCGATATCTGCCAGGCGGCTCATTTCACTGTCCGGGTTGCAGCTGATTGCCGCCACGGTTGCGCCGAGAGAACGTGCGTATTCCATTCCGCCCAGCACATAGGGTGTCCGCCCGCTGGCGGCTATCCCGGTTAAAATATCTTTCTTACTGAAATTCAGCGCTTTTAAGTCACTGACAGCAAGTTCCCGGTTATCTTCCGCATTTTCAACGGCTTTCAGGATAGCTTTGTGTCCGCCTGCAATCAGACCGACGACAAGCTCTGCCGGGGTGCCGAACGTCGGCGGGCACTCGCTGGCGTCAAGAATACCAAGCCGCCCGGAGGTTCCCGCACCCATATAGATAAGGCGTCCGCCGTGTTGGAAAGCATCAGCAACTGCATCCACCAGCAGCGCGACCTGCGGCAGTGTTTTTTCCACGGCAAGTGCCACGGATTGGTCTTCGTGGTTGATGACCCGCAACATGTCAAGGGTCGGCAGGCTGTCGATTTCTGCACTGGCGGGGTTGCGGCTTTCGGTAACAAGTGTGGTTAAGTCAATCTTCATACGTAATCCTTTGAACCAGATATAATCTGCATGCTAAGGAATTAAATATTCTTTTTATGTGAGGGTTATCACAGGCTAATCTATTCTCCTGTGATGGTATGTGAGGAATATTTCTATGACATTTAACTTGTTTGTTTAATTATTATATTGAATTTAATTGTATTTATCTTTTTTATAACAAATTATTCCAGAGGGATAATTTAACCAGGCTTATATAAATAATTTATTCTTTCATGGCGGTTTTCCTGACGGAGAAAGCAAAAACAGATGGCGATCCTGACAAAAATTAGCTGGGCAAGATCCGAACTGGCGACAAATCAGCAATATATTGCTGATTTCATTCTGGCGCAGCCGGAAATGACGGTAACGCTCTCCTCTCAGGCACTGGCGGAGCGTGTGGGTGTCAGTCAGTCCGCTATTGTGAAATTCAGCCAGAAAATGGGTTTTAAGGGATTTCCGGCACTAAAAATGGCGATCAGTGAAGAGATTGGCCGCAACCGGGTTTTGGCGGTAAATCAGCAAAATGCACTGCATAACCGGATCGAAACACATGATTCGCTGTTGGTTATTTCGCAAAAACTGGCTCAGGAAAAACAAAATTCAATTGCGGAAACCACGCGGCGTCTTGATTTTGAACAGGTTGCCCATATTGTTGCCTGTCTGGACAGCGCCCGCTGTATTCAGGTTGCCGGGATCGGCGGCTCAGGGCTGACGGCGAAAGATTTGGCGTATAAACTCCAGAAAATCGGGCTGATGACGCTGGCGGAAGCCGATCACCATGTGCAGATTGCCTTTTCCCAGACGCTGACTGAAAAGGATGTACTGGTGGTGCTCTCTTTCAGCGGAAAGCGCAGAGACATGCTGGTGACAGCAGCGACGGCAAAAAAGCAGAATGCAACGCTGATCGCCATCACCGGTAACCGTTTGTCACCGCTGGCAAAAATGGCCGATTATGTACTGGAAACTGTTGCTGAAGAAAATGAATGGCGCAGCTCATCCATTTCATCACGGACGGCGCAGAATACAGTGACAGATTTACTGTTTATGGCGCTGTTACAGCGGCGGGAAGAGCAGGCGCGGCAGTTGGTGAACAATGCGCGGACCATGATTAACAGCCTGGATGGCTGATAAAAAAGGCGGTACATGATTGTACCGCCTGAGATAACTTATGGGTTTTCTAATGATTGCGTCATGGCTTCGAGGTTTTCCTGTATCTCCATCCAGGCCATTTCGGTTTCTTCGAGTTCTGCTTTGAGCTGCGCCTGTTCCTGAAGACAGGTTGTCAGCTCAGCCTTGCGCGCTTGGTCATACAACCCGCTGTCGCTGAGTTTTTCTTCAACCGCGGCAATGGCATCAGATAACCGGCTCATGGTTTTTTCCAGTTTCTCTGATTGCTTGCGTAGTGGCTGAGTCTGCTGACGAAATTCTGCTTCGCGGCGTTTTTGTTCTTTACGATCCTGCGCGGTGACAGTGGTTTTCTCTTCGTCATTATCACCGATTGCAGTTTCTGTTGACTGGCGCTGCTGCTTTTGGCTGCCGGACAGCCAGCGCTGGTAATCGTCCAGATCGCCGTCAAACTGTTCGACCTGACCATCATGCACCAGATAGAGATCATCTGTTGTTGAGCGCAGTAAATGACGATCATGGGAAACCACCACGATCGCACCTTCAAATTCGATCAGCGCTTCTGTCAGTGCCTGGCGCATATCCAGATCCAGGTGGTTGGTCGGTTCATCGAGCAGCAACAGGTTCGGGCGCTGCCAGACAATCATTGCCAGTACCAGGCGCGCTTTTTCACCGCCGGAGAAACGGGCGGTAACATCAGTCACCTGGTCGCCTTTGTATCCGAAGCCGCCGAGGTAATCCCGCAGTTGCTGTTCTGTTTTTTCCGGCGCGAGGCGCACCATGTGTTGCAGCGGGGATTCATCTGCACGTAAGAATTCCAGCTGATGTTGTGCGAAGTAGCCGAGCTTAATGCCTTTCGCCAGCCCGATTTCGCCGTGCAGTGGTTTTAATTCCCCTGCCAGCATTTTTATCAGAGTGGACTTACCTGCGCCGTTGCGCCCGAGCAGACCAATACGTGAGCCGGGTACCAGGTTGAGTTTAATGGCATCGAGGATAATTTTATCACCATATCCCGCGGTGACTTTTTCCATCTTCAGCAATGGATTTGGCAGGGTTTCCGGCGGGCGGAAGCTGAAATGAAACGGGTTATCCACCAGTGCGGGCGCGATTTTTTCCATCCGCTCCAGCATTTTGATCCGGCTTTGTGCCTGCTTGGCTTTTGTTGCCTGTGCGCGGAAACGATCCACATAATGTTGCAGATGTGCGCGGCGCAGTTGCTGGCTCTCATATTGTGCCTGCTGCTGGGACATTTTTTCAGCGCGCTGCAATTCAAATGAGGAGTAGTTTCCGGTATATTCAAACATCGTATCCTGCTCAATATGCAGGACTTTATCAATTATCGGGTCAAGGAAATCACGGTCATGAGAGATAAGAATCAAGGTGCCGGGATAACTCTTCAGCCATTTTTCCAGCCAGATCACGGCATCGAGATCCAGGTGGTTGGTGGGTTCATCCAGCAGCAGCAGATCAGAGCGGCAGATCAGTGCCTGCGCCAGGTTCAGACGCATCCGCCAGCCACCCGAAAATGAACGGACAGGCGTTTCGAGCTGTTCCTGTGAAAAGCCGAGGCCGCTGAGCAGCGTGGCTGCGCGTGCGCGGATGGTCCAGGCGTCCAGCGTATCAAGCTGACCGTGGATCAGGGCAATCTCATGACCATCATTGTGTTCATTCGCCTGATGCAGTTTTGCTTCCAGTGCGCGGAATTCACGATCCCCGTCAATCACATAATCAATCGCCGGGACATCCAGAGCCGGTGTTTCCTGGTTAACCCAGGCCAGTGACCAGTTACCGGGAAAGGTGACACTGCCGGCTTCTGCCTGCAATTCGCCTTTCAGCAGTGCCAGCAGGGTGGATTTGCCGCAACCATTTTTTCCCACTAATCCGACTTTGTGTCCGGGATTGATGGTAGCCGTTGCGTTATCGAGTAAAACCCGGACTCCGCGGCGGACTTGAAGTGAAGAGAAAACAATCATAAATATCGATAGGGTACGCAATTGAGAGTAAAATTAATGTAATTCGTGCGTTGTCGGCAGCAAATCACCCGGCAGCAGGCGTGGAGGTATCGTTGCAGCAGGCATAGTAGCGAAAATCACAGCAATTCTCACGTGTTTAAGAGGAAGTGATGACAAATAATCCGACTATATTACTGCTTTATGCCCATCCGGAGCCGCATCACTCCATCGCAAACAAGGCGCTGATAAGCGGCGCGTCTGAGCTGGAACATGTTACTGTTCATGACCTTTATGGAGCCTATCCGGATTTTTTTATTGATATCCGCCATGAGCAGGCATTGCTCAGTCAGCACGATATCATCGTATTTCAGCACCCGCTGTATACTTACAGTTGCCCCGCATTACTGAAAGAGTGGTTTGACCGGGTGCTCACCCGTGATTTTTCCGGTGAGCAGGGCGGAAAACAATTATCAGGTAAATATTGGCGGCAGGTTATCACCACCGGCGAGCCGTCAGATGCCTATCAGCCCGGCGGCTATAATCGTTTTCCGCTGAGTGATTTACTGCGCCCCTTTGAACTGACCGCATCCATGTGTGAAATGCACTGGCTGGCGCCGGTGGTAATTTATGAGGCGCGTCGTCAGGAAAAGTCGGTATTACATGAACAGACTCAGGCATGGTGTGACTGGCTTCGCACCCCGCAACTGACAGGAGGGCGCACGGATGACAATGGATGACGGTAACTTACTGCATGCAGGGATTATTTTTCTGGCGGCGGCGGTCATTATGGTGCCGGTGGCACAACGGCTGCGCATCGGCGCTGTCCTGGGGTATTTGCTGGCGGGGATCGCTATCGGCCCGTGGGGATTGGGCTTTATTAAAAACGTCAATGAACTGCTGCACTTCTCAGAACTGGGTGTGGTTTTCCTGATGTTTCTTATCGGGCTGGAACTGAATCCGCGTGAGTTGTGGAAACTGCGGCGCTCTATTTTCGGCACCGGGACGGCGCAGGTTGTTTTTTCCGCGCTGATCCTGGGTGTTCTGTTGTATCTGACCGATTTTTCCTGGCAGGCGGCAGTCGTCGGCGGTCTGGGAATGGCGATGTCCTCCACTGCGATGGCATTACAGCTGATGGATGAAAAAGGCATGACCAACAATGAAAGTGGTCAGCTGGGTTTCTCTGTCTTGTTATTTCAGGATATGGCGGTGATCCCGATTCTGGCGGTTATTCCGCTTTTGGGCGGGGAAGCGGCGGGCAGTGACTGGTATCGCATCGGTATAAAAATCCTGGCTTTCGCCGGGTTGTTGGTCGGCGGGCGGTATCTGCTGCGTCCGTTGTTCCGGCTGGTGGTGAAATCGGGTGTCAGTGAAGTGTTTACCGCCGCGTCACTGCTGGTGGTTATCGGGTCGGCGGTGTTTATGGAGCAGCTCGGGTTTTCCATGGCGCTCGGCACATTCATCGCGGGGGTGATGCTGGCGGATACGGAATACCGGCATGAGCTGGAAATCACCATTGAGCCGTTTAAAGGTCTGCTGCTGGGGATGTTTTTTATCTCTGTCGGCATGTCGCTGAATATCGGCGTGTTGTGGCAGTATCTCCCGCAAATTTTGCTGGGTGTGATTGTGCTGGTGAGTGCCAAAATGCTGGTGCTGTATGTGCTGGCGCGCCTCAGTTGCCGCCGGAGCGGGCGATTACAGTTTGCCGGGGTGCTGAGCCAGGGCGGGGAATTCGCCTTTGTACTCTTTTCCGCCGCACTGGCGAGCCGCGTGATTACAGATCACCAGATGGCTCTGCTGCTGGTGGTGGTCACTCTCTCCATGATGACCACGCCGCTGCTGATGCAGGGAATCGATCTGATTCTGGCACGTCGTTACAATGCGGGCGCGGGCACAGACGAAACGCCGTTTGTGGAGGATAATCATCCGCATGTGATTCTGGTCGGATTCGGGCGGATGGGGCAGGTTGTCGGCCGCCTGCTGATGGCAAATAAAATCCACCCGACCGTGCTGGAAAAAGATGTCAGCGCGGTCAGTTCTATGCGCCGCTATGGCTATAAAGTGTATTACGGTGATGCCACTGAACTGGCACTATTGCGCTCTGCCGGCGCAGAAACCGCAAAAATCATTGTACTTACCTGTGATAAACCGGAAGACACGATGACGATTGTGCAATTGTGTCAGGAGCATTTCCCGCATCTGCAAATTATTGCGCGTGCCAGGGGACGGGTAGAGGCGCATGAGCTGTTGCAGCATGGTGTTACGCAGTTCAGCCGTGAAACATTTTCCTCGGCACTGGAGCTGGCACGCAAAGCCCTGACGGGGCTGGGTGTGCATCCGGCAGAAGCTTACCGGGCGCAGCAGTTATTCCGCCGCCTGGATATGCAGCTGCTGCGTGAGCTTATCCCGCCGGCAGAGGAAGAAATCGCACAGATTTCCCGTGTGAAAGAAGCCCGCCGGGAGCTGGAAAATTTGTTCAGCAATGAAATGAAGCGGGAGCAAGGTCAGCCGGACGGCTGGAACAGTATTGACGATTCTCCGGGTAAAACACGGATTGATGACAGGAGCTGAGTGTGAAAAATCGTAAACGGTTTATTGCGGGGGCAGTATGCCCTGAGTGTCAGTCACCGGATACCCTGGCGATGTGGCGTGAGGACAGTGTGGATGTGGTGCAGTGTGTGCAGTGCGGGCACATGCAGCGGCAGACTGATGCCCGTGTTGACCCTCATGTGCGCAAAGATGAACAGGTAATTGGTATTTTCACTCCGCAGGAATAATAAACAGCCATTTTTCTCACGGAATTTGGGGGAATTTGTCCCAAAACAGATACAGTGCCCGGAAATTCCGCTACAATCGGCGCGTTAATTAAAATTTATCCCCGCAGATGTAGGAGATACCATGAAAGTAGCAACAGACCTGGTGGTGAGCTTAGCTTACCAGGTAAGAACAGAAGACGGCGTATTAGTTGATGAGTCTCCGGCAAGTGCTCCGTTAGACTATCTGCACGGTCGCGGCTCGCTGATCAGCGGGCTGGAAAGTGCACTGGAAGGCCGTATTGCCGGTGATGTTTTTGATGTTGATGTAGGCGCAAATGACGCTTACGGTCAGTATGACGAAAACCTGGTTCAGCGCGTTCCGAAAGATGTCTTTATGGGCGTTGAAGAGCTGGAAGTCGGCATGCGTTTCCTGGCTGATACCGATATGGGTCCTGTACCGGTTGAAATCACCGGTGTTGAAGGCGACGAAGTTATTGTCGACGGAAACCATATGCTGGCAGGTCAGAACCTGAAATTCCACGTCGAAGTGATGGGTGTGCGTGAAGCAACAGCGGAAGAGCTGGAGCACGGACATGTTCACGGCGAAGGTGAAGAAGGCGGTTGCTGCGGTGGTCACGGTCACGGTGAAGAGGGCGGTTGCTGCGGCGGCGGTCATCACGACCACGATCATGAACATGGTGAAGAAGGCGGTTGCTGCGGCGGCGGTCATCATGACCACGATCATGAACATGGCGAAGAAGGCGGTTGCTGTGGCGGTGGTCAGGGTAAAGGTCACGGTAACGGCGGTTGTGGTTGTCACTGATAACCCGCGACTGAACCGGATAAAAAAAGCGCACTCTGATGCGCTTTTTTTTCGACTGTAATTTACTCAGTAGTGCGGTGGCGGAACTTCTTCTGACTGTGGTGCGACATTTGAGCCGGGTGTTGCTTTCAGGCGTTCAGTCAGCAGGCGGAGCGTTTCATTCAGCCGGGTGATATCCATCTGTTGTTGCGTGACAACCTGGTTCAGCTCATCAATAGTAAGATCCTGAAATGCCATTTTACTCTCAAGCTGTTCAAGGCGCTGTTCTAATTCGTGAAAATCCATGGGGGTTTCTCCTGTCTGAGACGGGGCTGACTGTGTAAAAATATGTAATATCCCTGTGAAATACGCTTAGTGTGAGAGGATATCTTTTATTGGGGGGTTACTATGAAACCTCTTTTTGCTAAGGTTGTCTCAGCATCACAAAACTGTGACATTATGATGTCGCCCGGTGGCGGCTGCAACTACTCTCTGGCGTGCTTCGCTAAGCAGTACCTCTTGCAACTGTTGCAAAATTGATTGGAGAAAAGAATGAAATCATTGTTTAAAGCGACTGTTGTCGCGACTTCGCTGGCGATGACATTAGGCATGTCGCAGGCTTATGCGGACACCGCGCCAAAAAAAGAAGACGTAAAACTTAACAGCGCATTTAAAACAGCAGGTCAGCAGAATGCTTATGCACTGGGTGCGTCCCTGGGCCGCTATATGGAAAATGCACTGAATGAACAGAAAGCCATTGGTCTGGATCTCGATCGTGACCAGATGCTGGCGGGTGTTCAGGATGCCGTTAATAATAAAAGCAAACTGAGTGATGACGAGATCAATCAAACGCTGCATGGCTTTGAAGAGCAGGTGAAAGGTGCTGCTCAGGAAAAAATGGCGCGTGAAGGATCTGAAAATAAAGCGGCCGGTGACAAATACCGTGCAGCATTCGCCAAAGAAAAAGACGTAGTGAAAACCAAAACCGGTCTGCTGTATAAAACAGAAAAAGACGGTAACGGGGCATCACCGAAAGAGACCGATACCGTTGTTGTCCATTACAAAGGGACGTTAATTGACGGTACACAGTTTGACAGCTCTTATGATCGCAAAGACCCGCTGACTATCCGCCTGGACAGCGTGATTAAAGGCTGGACTGAAGGATTGAAGCAGATGAAGAAAGGCGGTAAAGCGCAATTAGTCATCCCGCCGGAGTTAGCTTACGGTGCTGATGGTGTTCCGGGTATCCCTGCGAACGCCACACTGATTTTTGATGTTGAATTACTGGATATCAAACCTGCATCAAAATAAGTATTCTGATAGTCATTTTGTAAGATACCCGCACATTGTTGTGCGGGTTTTTATTTTTGATATATCCTTATTCATGAAATATTTGCAAGACCTTTAGTTTTTTTTATATTTTTTACCAGAATTTGATCACCTCAGGCGCAAAACTGTCTGTTTTTCGCTATAACACTATAGCGGGTATCTGTGCAGTACGGGAAACCCGTCATTTGCCGCCTTCCTGCACCCGGACAAATTCGGGTATATAATTTATAACATGTTGACAGGGTAATCCTCCTCCTGCGGTGAAAGATTACAGATGAGTAAAACCAACGACGTTCACACGTTACAAAGAGTGGTGTATTAAATGTCTAACCCAGTATTATTTAATGACAATGATTCGGATTACATTGTAAATCATCCGTTTACTGAAACGGACTATGAAATCCTGAAATCCTATGAAGCGGCTGTTGATGGCCTCGCGCTACTCATCGGTGAGCACTGTGAAATCGTTCTCCACTCTCTGGAAGACCTGAAGCGCTCAGCGGTGAAAATCGCAAATGGTCATCATACCGGACGTAAAGTCGGTTCTCCGATAACGGACCTTGCTTTGCGCATGCTTCATGATATTACCGATGAAGATTGCAGTACGTCAAAAGCGTATTTCACGCGGGCAAAAACCGGTGCGCTGATGAAATCGCTGACTATTGCTATCCGCAATAAATCACGACGTATCATTGGGTTACTGTGTATCAATATGAACCTGGATGTTCCGTTTTCACAAATTGTGCAGACGTTTATGCCAAAAGAACTGGCAGAAGAGACATCCAATGTGAACTTTGCTTCTTCTGTTGAAGACCTGGTTGCCCAGACGCTGGAACAGACCATCGAAGAGGTCAATGCTGACCGCAATGTGGCGAATAACGCAAAGAACAAACAGGTTGTACTGAACCTGTATGAAAAAGGAATATTCGATATTAAAGATGCTATCAACCTTGTTGCGTTGCGTCTGAATATTTCCAAGCACACCGTTTATCTGTACATCCGTCAGTTTAAAAACGGCGAGTAAGGCGTGCAGACAACATGACTCCGCTATCTTACTGTCTGCTGGTTACCGGTCCGGCTTACGGCACTCAGCGTGCCGGCAGCGCATTATTGTTTGCGCAGCATCTTCTGGCAGCGGGACACCGTATTCAGTGCGTGTTTTTTTATCGCGAAGGGGTCAGTAATGCTAACGGACTGACCTCACCGGCGAATGATGAAACTGACATGGTGCGCCGGTGGCAGCAGCTTGCCGCTGAAGGGCAGTTTACGCTGTCCGTCTGTGTGGCGGCAGCGCTGCGACGTGGTGTGACGGATGAAGCACAGGCACAGACTCAGGCACTGGCCGGTGCTAACATTGCCGGTGGATTTACACTCAGCGGCCTGGGTACACTGGCGGAAGCGATGATAACCTGTGATCGCGTGATCCAGTTTTAAGGAGAGCCGGTGAAACGTATTGCGTTTGTTTTCAAAAATGCACCTCACGGCAGCAGTGGCGGCAGGGAAGGGCTGGATGCATTGCTGGCAACCAGTAATTATACTGAGCAGGTTGCCGCTTTTTTTGTCTCTGATGGTGTCTGGCAATTATTACCCGGTCAACAGCCTGATCAGATCCTGGCCCGTGACTATATTGCGACATTCAAAGTGCTGCCGCTCTATGATATTGATGAGTATTATGTGTGTGCTGAGGATATGGCCGCTCGCGGATTATCACCGGAAACGCCGTATATTCTTCCGGTAATCTGTCTGGATTCAGCAGAGTTTGCCCGTAAACTGGCGACATTCGATATCGTTCTGTCATTTTGATCTACTTACGGTGAGCAAGATGCTATATACTGTCAGTCAATCGCCATTTCGTACTGATATTCAATCATTACTGAATTTGTTATCCCCTGAGGATGACATCCTGTTTACCGAAGATGGCGTAATAGCAGCAACGAACGAAAACCCGTTGTTGCTGGCGCTTATTCAGTCGGGTCATATTCCCTGTGTGCTGCGGGAGGATGCGCAAGCACGCGGTTTACTACCGTTCCTCTCCGGCAAAGTAAAAATCATAGACTATAATGGTTTTATTGAACTTACTGTCACACACTCGCAGCATTTTGCGTGGGAATAGCAAATATCATTGTATATTTCTTGACACCCTGTTGCGTCAGCAATAAAATTTCGCGTCCTCGTGTTTTGTCTCTGACAGATACGAGGTACAAATCCGTGTTTACGAAGCAAAAAACCAGGAGCTTTTTTTATAATGGCAACGATTAATCAGCTGGTTCGCAAACCACGTAGCTCGAAAGTTGTGAAAAGCAACGTTCCGGCACTGGAAGCCTGCCCGCAAAAACGTGGCGTATGTACCCGTGTATATACCACCACACCTAAAAAACCTAACTCAGCACTGCGTAAAGTCTGCCGTGTTCGTTTAACCAACGGTTTTGAAGTTTCTTCATACATCGGTGGTGAAGGCCATAACCTGCAGGAGCACAGCGTGATCCTGATCCGTGGTGGTCGTGTTAAAGACTTACCAGGTGTTCGCTACCACACAGTTCGTGGCGCACTGGACTGTTCAGGTGTTAAAGACCGCAAACAGTCTCGTTCCAAGTACGGTGTGAAGAAGCC
>NZ_CBCPJD010000016.1:0-2818 GCF_965118875.1 Morganella psychrotolerans | reverse complement strand
CAGATCCTAAGTTCGGATCAGAACTGCTGGCTAAATTTGTAAACATCCTGATGGTAGATGGTAAAAAATCTACTGCAGAATCAATTGTCTATACCGCGCTTGATACCCTGGCTCAGCGTTCAGGTAAAGACTTCCTGGAAGCGTTTGAATTAGCGCTGGATAACGTCCGTCCGACTGTGGAAGTTAAATCCCGTCGCGTCGGTGGTTCTACCTACCAGGTTCCGGTTGAAGTTCGTCCGGTCCGTCGTAATGCGTTAGCAATGCGTTGGATCGTTGAAGCTGCCCGTAAACGCGGTGATAAATCCATGGCTCTGCGCCTGGCAAATGAATTATCCGATGCAGCTGAAAACAAAGGCACTGCCGTTAAGAAACGTGAAGACGTTCACCGTATGGCAGAAGCTAACAAGGCGTTCGCACACTACCGTTGGTAATCAAACGGTAGCGAATTGAGTATAGGGTAGCCAATTGGCTACCCGACTAAATCAAACGAACGACCTAAGAGAGGAAATAATGGCTCGTCAAACACCCATTTCACGTTACCGTAATATCGGTATCAGTGCACATATCGACGCCGGTAAAACCACCACCACAGAACGTATTCTGTTCTATACAGGTGTGAACCATAAAATTGGTGAAACTCACGAAGGTTCTGCAACAATGGACTGGATGGAGCAGGAACAAGAGCGTGGTATTACTATCACCTCCGCAGCAACCACTGCGTTCTGGTCCGGCATGGGTAAACAATTTGAACCACACCGCGTCAACATCATTGACACCCCGGGACACGTTGACTTCACAATTGAAGTAGAACGTTCCATGCGTGTTCTTGATGGTGCTGTGATGGTTTACTGTGCTGTTGGTGGTGTTCAGCCACAGTCTGAAACCGTATGGCGTCAGGCGAACAAATATCATGTACCACGTATCGCGTTCGTTAATAAAATGGACCGTATGGGTGCAAACTTCCTGAAAGTTGTTGATCAGATCAAAACCCGCTTAGGGGCAACTCCGGTTCCTCTTCAGATTGCTATCGGCGCTGAAGAGTCATTCACCGGTGTTGTTGACCTGGTCAAAATGAAAGCGATTCAGTGGAGTGAAGAAGATCAGGGCGCAAGCTTTATCTACGAAGATATCCCTGCAAATCTGCAGGAATTAGCTAAAGAATGGCACCAGAATCTGGTTGAAGCCGCAGCTGAAGCATCAGACGAACTGATGGAAAAATATCTCGGAGGCGAAGAACTGACTGAAGCTGAAATTAAATCAGCATTACGTCAGCGCGTTCTGGCTAACGAAATTATCCTGGTTACCTGCGGTTCTGCATTTAAGAACAAAGGTGTTCAGGCAATGCTGGATGCAGTTATTGAGTATCTGCCTTCCCCATCTGAAGTACCTGCAATCAAAGGTATTCTGGATGATGGTAAAGACACACCTGCGGAACGTCATTCAACTGACGAAGATCCGTTTGCTGCGCTGGCATTCAAAATTGCAACAGACCCGTTCGTGGGTAACCTGACGTTCTTCCGCGTATACTCTGGTGTTGTTAACTCTGGTGATACCGTACTGAACCCGGTTAAATCGAAAAAAGAACGCTTTGGTCGTATCGTTCAGATGCACGCTAATAAACGTGAAGAGATCAAAGAAGTTCGCGCTGGTGACATTGCAGCAGCAATCGGCCTGAAAGACGTAACGACAGGCGACACTCTGTGTGCCATCGATGCGCCAATCATCCTGGAACGTATGGAGTTCCCTGAGCCGGTAATTTCTGTTGCTATCGAACCGAAAACTAAAGTTGACCAGGAAAAAATGGGTATCGCACTGGGCCGTCTGGCGCAGGAAGATCCATCTTTCCGTGTATCAACTGACGAAGAGTCTGGTCAGACAATCATCGCAGGTATGGGTGAACTTCACCTGGATGTTCTGGTTGACCGTATGCGTCGTGAGTTTAAAGTTGAAGCAAACGTGGGTAAACCTCAGGTTGCTTACCGTGAAGCGATCACGATTAAAGCAGCTGATGTTGAAGGTAAGCACGCGAAACAGTCAGGCGGTCGTGGTCAGTACGGTCATGTTATTATCGACATGTTCCCTCTGAACAAAAAGAATGCTGACGGCGTTAACATGGAATATGAATTTGTCAACGAAATTAAAGGTGGTGTGATTCCTGGTGAATACATCCCTGCGGTTGATAAAGGTATTCAGGAGCAGCTGAAATCTGGTCCGTTAGCAGGCTACCCTGTTGTAAATATGGGTGTTCGTCTGCATTACGGTTCATACCATGATGTCGATTCCTCTGAACTGGCGTTTAAACTGGCTGCATCACTGGCATTTAAAGACGGCTTCAAAAAAGCGAAACCTGTGCTGCTGGAACCAATCATGAAAGTTGAGGTGGAAACACCTGAAGACTACATGGGTGACGTAATTGGTGACCTTAACCGTCGTCGCGGTATGATCGAAGGTATGGATGACATGCCTACCGGTAAAATCGTCCGTGCGCAAGTGCCACTGTCTGAAATGTTTGGTTATGCAACTGACCTGCGTTCACAGACCCAGGGTCGTGCTTCTTACTCCATGGAATTCCTGAAGTATAATGAAGCGCCGAACAACGTAGCTCAGGCTATCATTGAAGCGCGTAATGCAAAATAATCGGTTATCACCGGTTTAACTCGTTAATTTCAGTCCCTTCTCACAGTGAAGAAGGGACTCTATAAGGAATAGAGTCGTGTCTAAAGAAAAATTTGAACGTACAAAACCGCACGTTAACGTTGGTACTATCGGCCACGTTGACCACGGTAAAACTACCCTGACAGCTGCAATCACTACCGTT
>NZ_CBCPJD010000015.1:0-141270 GCF_965118875.1 Morganella psychrotolerans | reverse complement strand
AACGCAGACGGTGACTATCACTGAGGTGATGGATGATGTGAAACCGGTAACAGGTAAAGTGGATAACAACGGTTATACCGATGATAAGACACCAACTCTGAACGGTACTGTCAGTCAGGCGCTGAGCAATACTGAAATGGTTGCCGTGTTCCGTGACGGTGTATTCCTTGATTATGCAAAAGTCACCGGAACAAGCTGGACATTTTCCGATACGCTGACTAACGACGGCAAGTATAGCTATACCGCTCTGGTTGTTGATAAGTCCGGTAATACAGGAACGGAGTCTGGTAAATACGTTATTAATGTCGATACCACTGTGCCGGATCAGACAGTCAAAATTATCTCAGTTCTTGATGATGTGAAGCCGTTCGAGGGAAATATTGCCAAAGGGGGTTATACCGATGATAAAACCCCTGAACTGCACGGTACGGTAAGTGCCGCTCTGAAAGCAAATCAGATTCTGGCTCTTTATCTGAATGACGTCAGAGTCGGCACTATAACGGTCAATAATGATCTGACCTGGCAGTATACCGGCAGCTTGGTTAATGACGGACATTACACCTGGAAAGCGGTTGTTGAAACTTTGGCTGGTGTTCCCGGTGCATCCGATGAATATGATATCAATCTGGATACCTCTATTCCTGAAGTACTGGTCACTATTGCCGGGTATAACGACCATGTTGGTAATGAACAGGGACAATTTGGTAACGGAACGACTACCGATGACCGTAACCCTGAACTGTTTGGTAAGGTATCGCAGACACTGAAGGTGCGTGAATCAGTCCTGATTTATGACACAACAAAAGGTGCGATTGGTAGCGGTAAAGAAGTGCTGATGGGCACTGCGACGATGGATGCAGATAAAAATTGGTCCTTCTTTATACCGGAAGCACACCGCCTGGTGAACGGCTCATCGCCTAAATTTGAAGCAGTTGTCAGTAATGGCGCGGGTTTGGGTAAGCATTCCGATGACTTCACATTGAATGTTGACCTTGAAATCAAAGTTAATCAGGTCAATACGCTGGATACGCATCCGATTGTTTCCGGGTCTGTCGGTTTCCAAATCTATGACGATGAGCACCTGGAAGTTACCATTAATGGTAAAACCTATACATCACTGGATGGCGGCGTAGTTGTTGATCCGCTGAATAACACCTGGTATGTCAAATTACCGGCAAACGCAGGATTAAGTGCAGACAAAAACTATGATGTTGTCGCGAAGTTACTGAATACAGATAACAGTATTGTTGTTCAGGATAAGACACTGAATGAAGTCCATATTGGTAAAGAGCCTGAGGCGCCGGTTATTCCGCCAAGTAATGACGCGGCGAATAAAGCAACGGGCATGACTATCGGTGAAAACGGTGCATGGCGTATCTTCTCCAATATGAACGTGTTGGATCAGAATGGTACGGATATTACTAATACCTCGTCATTCAAAACGAATGCCCTGAAATCAAACGGTCAGAAAGGTGTTTATGGTTCTATGTCTTTTGTGGACTTTGACCGTGATGGTTATATGGATTTGGTCGGGCTCGATTCGTACTACGCTGACGGGCAGCAGGCATTCAGGTATATGCCGGGTCAGCACAATATAACAAGTGCAGATGGAAGAGTTAATAATCAGGTAATCAATGATGAATATTATGCTTTCCAGATGGGTGATCCTAACCATTCCGGTATCTATGGTGATCCGGTAGATCCGAAATACAGCGGTACGGGAACAACGAGTGCCAACACCTGGTCATGGTGGGGAGGGACTGCCCTCTACGATAAAAACGGTGATGGTTTTGTTGATCTTGTTTTCGGTGACCGGACTCCGAATGATGCTAACGGCGGGCGCGGGTACGATACTCAATTTATCATCAACGATAAAGGTCAGTTCCGTAAGGATCCTACTTATCTTGATGATACCGTTAATGGTGCGGATAAAGATCCGGAATATATCGCATATGGTCAGAAAGGTCAGGCAACGCCGCATAAACTGGTTTCCAGTGTTGACCTGAATAATGACGGGAATGTTGATATTGTTTATAACGCCACATTCGGCAGAAACTATATTGGTACTGATACGAGTGCTTATTCTTCTCAGAATGGCAGGCTGGTTATTACCTCAAATACCGGTAAAGGCGGGTTTGAAGTCACTCAGGTTCTGACCAGTGCAACGGATAAAAATATGGGATACGGCATTGCCGGTTATGGCGATGTGGACGGTTTCAACGGACAGTCATTGGTCTGGGCTGACTTTAATGGTGATGGTCACCTGGATTTATTCCTCGGGTCAGTAAACGCTTATTATAACAGTACCGGTACTGACAGTTATATTTTCTACAACGATGGTAAAGGGAATATCAGTCAGGATACCGCACTGGGATCTGTAGGTAAGGCAAATAATTTCCATAACTTTAAAGATGGTTCTGATGTCGGTGGCGCACTGTCCGTTGACTGGAATATGGATGGTAAAACTGATGTAGTAACTATCCCGCGTCTGGCTTATACAGGTGCTCCATTAGGTTCAGGAAAACAGGATGTTACGCTGTATACAAACAGCTCTTCCGGGCCTGTATCTAAATTTGAAAGCAAAGTACTGTATTCGTCAGCAAAAGGTGTATCCGGTACAGGCTATTCCGGTCTGCTTAATATCGACGTGGACTGGGACGGTCGTCAGGATCTGATGATATTTACCGGGACTAACGGTGCTCAGTTTATTAAAAATGATAATGAGCTGAAAGAAGGTACTGCGATGCACATTAAGATCCTCGACCATGAGGGGATTAATGCATTCTTCGGTAATACTGTGAAGTTGTATGACTCCAACGGTAATCTGGTCGCCACACAGGTGATTAACCACCAGGCGGGTAACCAGACCAGTAACAGCACCGGTTTACTGAGTTTCTACGGTCTGAAAGCCGATGAAACCTATAATGCGGTTCTGTTGCGTAACGTTAATGGTGTTCAGCAGAATATCGGGGCTGAAAGTCATGTGGGTGATTTCTCCATCGCCAACGTGAATGCAAGCTGGGGCGGACTGACCACCGGGAAGAACTGGGATTCCTATGTTCTGACGGCTGAATCAGGAAATTCGGCAAGTAATGCCAACATAGGTAAAGGCGTTGTGGGTACAGGCTATAACGATACCTTCTTTGCAACCCTGGGTGAAAATGCCTATGAAGGCGGTGGTGGTAGTTATCTGGTGAATGGTGCCCGTCAGTGGAGTGATAAAGGCGGTATTGATATCGTTGACTTCAAACTGGCCGGGAAAACGAATATCACCGTCGATCTGCGTGAAACGAATTATCAGAATACCGGTTACGGTAGCCAGAAGTTCTCCAATATCGAAGGGATCCGTGGCGGTGAAGGGGATGATACATTCTACTCTAACTCATCAGATAACTTCTTTGATGGCGGCGCGGGTAATAACACTTTCCATCTGGGAGCTGGCGGACAGGATACGATTATGTACCGTCTGCTGGCAGATAATAACTCGGGTGGCCACGGTGTGGATCAGCTCAATCAATTCTGGGTCGGTACGGTAGAAGCGACCGCCAACGCAGATATTGTGAACATCAGTGACCTGCTTGTCGGTTATAAAGGTGGCTCGTTTGATAACGTTGCTAAATATGTAAATGGTAAAGCAGTGATAACAGATACGACTATCACGGATTACCTGAAACTGGAAAATGGTTCACTGCTTTTAGATCGTGATGGTAAAGGCGGGGAATATAACTCAGTGAAAATTGCGGATCTTCATTTTGATAATGTTGATGCGGATAAGGTTGACCTGGCAATGCTGCTGGCAAACCACCAGATCGTATTCTGACAGATATCATGAGTGATCGGAGCCGGGGGATAACCCCCGGCTCTTTTTCGTATTTAACGTTTTTAGCGGGTAACGCAGAAAACGCCAGTATTTTCAGAGGTGAGATTTGAGCATTTCCGTCGGATTAGTAAATAAAACGACCCACAAAACAACCCTGGCAACCAATATTTCAAAATCAGTCATGAATATCGGGGCAGGGGATAAACCCCTGGTGCAGATAAATGACTCTGTCGTGCCCGGTTTGGGCGGGCGTAAAGCACAAGCCGCAACTCTGGTCATTCAGGCGCAGGCAGATACTGATTATCTCTTAACTGATGAAGGAACCGGTCAGTTACCGGATTCAATTAATGTCAGCCGCGCGGGCAGTGATCTCTGGATTTATACCGATCCTGATAAAGATGAACCGGACATTATTATTAAGGATTATTACCTTTATAAAGGGGATATCCTGGCCGAAACCACAAACGGTGGTGCAGTTATTTATCAGGCTGAATCTGGTCTGTCAGCCGACTCACTCAGCAGCAGTTCGACGGTCACGCTGACTCAGGCAGAGGCTGCCGGTGATAATTTCAGCTGGGAATCCGGCATACCGGAAGTGGATGCCGGTTGGTTGTTACTCGGTGCACTGGGGATTGGTGGTGGTATCGCGCTGGCACGTAACCGTGGCGGTTCCGGAAATTCAGATAGTGATGATAACTCCGGTAAAGCACCTGATACCCCGAAAGTGGATTACAACAACGCGCGCGGACTAACCGGTACCGGGACGGCGGGCAGTACCGTTATTGTGCTGGACAGCCGTGGTAAACAAGTTGCAACAACCAAAGTTGATAAAGACGGAAACTGGGCAATTAACGGCGCGAATCCACTGAAAGAAGGGGAAGCCGGTAAAATCTATGCCAAAGGTGAAAATGGTACAGAGAGTGCTCATCAGGATATTACCGGTGGCAAACAGAGCCTGCCTGATGTTCCTGTTATCACTCAGAATGATGAGTTCACTATGACGGGGACGGTGGAAAAAGGTTGCAGCGTCCGCGTGATTGTTAATTATGCCGGAAAACCGGTAGCCATAAATGCAACAGTCAAACCGGATGGTACCTGGTTTATTAAAGACCCGTTACCGGACGGCGCACTTGTTGAAGTTATTGCGCGGGATCCTGCCGGAAACGACAGCGCATCAGTCAGCATTCGCGTCGGTGATAATGCCTTGCCACTCGGGCCATCAGTTCAGGAAAACGGCGAGTATCTCAGTGGTATCGGACCTGAAAACAGCAAAATTATTATTATGGATGCCAATGGCAAGCTCATTGCCTCGACGATGTCGGATGCAACCGGTAAATGGCATTTTGCCTCTAACCCGTTTGCAAAAGGAGAGAGCGGAACCATTCATGTTATCAATAATGCTGGCCGGGAAAGTGCAAAACAGACACTCACCGGACACGGCGATGCAGCATTACCTTCACCCGTTATTGATACCAATAACAGCAAAGGGCTGAGCGGAAAAGCTACACCGGGCAGTACGATCACCCTGAAAGATGCGCAGGGCGAAGTCATTGGTACCACCAAAACCAATGAAAAAGGCGAATGGAAATTTGATAAAAACCCGCTGGGTGATGGTCAGAAAGGCACAATAACGGCCTCGGAAGAGGGCTCTGCAAACAGTAAAAGCACTGAATTTGACAGTGGTGACCATACTCCGCCGAAAAACCCGGTAATTACGGAAAACAACAGTACACACCTGTCAGGAACCGGAGAACCGGGAACCGGAATTATTTTTAAAGATGACAATAAAAAGATCATCGGAAAAGCCCGTGTTGATGAAGACGGAAACTGGAAAATTGAGCCTAATCCGTTCACTGAAAACAGCAAAGGTACCATGGTCGGTAAGGATCCTGCCGGAAATGTGACGGGGGATCTTGCGGTTGAAAGTGGCGCCAAATTACCGCCTTCCTCTCCTGAGATTAAGGAAAACAGCGTACTTAAACTATCCGGAACAGGGGATGCCGGCAGCTATATTTTGATCAAAGATAAAAAAGGCAATCTGCTGCAAAAAGTTGAGGTAAAAGCGGACGGCACCTGGGTTGCAGAGCCGAACCCGTTTAAATCCGGAGACACCGGGACTCTCAGCAGCACAGACAAGCAGGGAAATGAAGGTGTAAAAATGACGGTCACCGGCGGGCATGCTCCATCAAAAGGTGCAGTTTTATCGCTGGAAGCGGATACCGGGATTTCTGATCACGATAATATTACAGCCAACGGCAAAATTGTTGTGAAAGAGATGACGGATGCAAAGCGCTGGGAATACTCCGCAGATGGCGGAAAAACCTGGAGTAAAGGCTCACAAACGGCATTTACGCTCAAAGACGGTACTTACGATGCCCATCAGGTTCAGGTACGTTATTTTGATGATAACGGAAATGCCAGCCAGGTGAGTAAATTTGATAAAGTTATTATTGATACTGTTGCACCATCGGCTCCGGGACAGACGCTTAACGGCGGTAAAATCATTCTTACCGGACTGGAAAAAGAAGCAGGCTGGGAATACTCAGTTGATGGCGGGAAGAGCTGGCTGAAAGGTCAGGGTGATAACTTTGCGCTGGCCCATGGTGATTATGAGCGTGGTACTATTCAGGTCCGCCAGACTGATGCTGCCGGTAATACCAGTAAAATCGCAGGTAACAGTGACGATATCACTATCTCCGGTAAGGCCGCAGCGCCGGCGGATGATAGCACTGTGCATGATTTTCAGTCATTATCGTCAGCAGAGGGACTTATCGGTAAAGTGCTGCTGATGTCAGATAAACAGCAGCCGGAAACTAACGGGCAGAGTGATATGACTGAGGATATTCAGTTATTGTCCATTCCGAAGTTACTTAATGCAGTAATTCCGGGTAACGATATCAATACACTATTGGCTTCTTTTTCTGATGAGCAACAGAAAGAACATCAGCAGGAAACAGAAACCAGCCATGATAATGGGGTGCTATCTTATGCTCTGTATACGGAGGCAATGCCGGTCTTTGTGGATATGACCGATACTCAGCAACTTCAGCTTTATTAATCCTGCCTGATATTCAATATGATTGCATGAATTATCCTGCAATCATATTAATTTTAAGTTATACCAGAACTCATAATATAAATATCCTATGTTTCTGGTACCTATTGTATCCTTAATAAGGTGGTCTGCGTTGGTAAATAAATAGACGTTATCATTTTTACATAATTTGTTTGTGTTTTCAGGTGGTGTTATTGGTTGTCTGAATATCAGTTAATATTATTGACTCCGGGGAGGGACATAAATAAAACACCGGAAAAACATTGCATAGTGATGATTCTGCATAGTTGTAACGGGAAATAAATACGGCGTAACTTGTAATTCAGGCATAAGAATCATCTTGTTTTCTTGTAATTTATAGCTAAGTAGCAATGTCTGTTTTTGTTAAGTGTATTTAATGATTGCTTCTTCGTGAAAGATATTAGCAGTGCATTTTTATGTATCAAAGGTATTGATTTTTGCTGGATATCATAATTAATTGTTCACAATGAGATGTTTAAATAAATTATTACTTATCTAATTAATTACAAAAATTTTATCATATAGGTAAAGTAACTGCATGTCGCGATAACCATAAATCCATGTGCTTATTTGTCATTAAAATAAAAATAAAAATAAAATAATTTCATCATGTTGATAGGTAAGGGTTTTTAATGTCAACGGTATTTATTGGTTAATTGCCTGCGTTAAGGGGGGGGTACTGATTTTTGAATTACGTTTCTTTACCTATTATTAATGTTCGGTAATTCATTTAAAATAAGCGCAGAGTAATCAAAGTCATATGGCGTACTTATTAAGCAATAAATAAAAGGGATATTTATACATGAAAGAATTAAGTGTTAATGAAATTGAAACTATTTCCGGTGCTGGTTTTATCAAAGATGGATTCATCAGTCTTGGCGGGGAAATTGGTGATTTTGCATTTAAACAATTTGGTAAGCACATGAATGTTAACGTTCCTATTTTTGGTTCAATTAACATTGCCAGCAAATTTCCCGGATTAGGTAAAGATGTTGGTTCTCAGATCGGTGGAAGTATTGGTAACAAAATTGAAACTAATTTAAGTGGACTTCCTATCATTGGTGGGTTATTTAAAGGTATTTTTGCTTAATTGAATCAGTGCTATACCCAACGCCATTCAAGATGCAGTTCAGCCAGCTAACCTGCAGTTTGAATGAATAAGGGTATATAAACATATTGGTCTTTAATTCAATAATATAGTTCAAGGGAGCTCATTATTAAATGAACTCCCGTTTTGATTTATGGTACCGGACAATTATATTCTGAACAAAAAATACTGCCTATACTTAACGTCCTTCAAACTGAAACCAATGAATCTGTAGTTTGAAGGGATAAGCGCATAAATAGCGGCCATATAATAGCGTATGACGGTTTTATTCATTATCATCCTGATAATTACATTGCAGCCTTTATATTTATAGATGCCTATATAATTTATATTGATTTACCTAAGTATAAAAATAGTCAGTAATATATTTAACGAATAATTAATGATTTGTAAATTAGATAGTTGGTTTCTATCGGGAAAGCGTTCCCCGTAATAATATCTATATTCATAGTCATTATATTATTTAAGTTATATTTTATTTTTAGTAAAAGGAAATAATCATGAAAGAATTAAATTACGCTGAAATTACACAGGTTTCCGGTGCAGGTTGTGTTCAGGATACAATTACCGAGCTTGGTAAAAAAATTGGCGGCTGGGGATATGAGCTTCTTGGTCCTTATCTGACGGTTGATCTGCCTCTTATTGGTACGGTCAGTCTTGCTGATGCCTATCCGGGGCTGGGTAAAGAAGTGGGAGGGCGTGTTGGCTCAATGGTTGGTGGTGTGATTGAAGATAAATTAGGCAGTTTTGTCGACCTCGGTGGTATTTGTAAATAAGCAATGATGTAATATTTATAATATCGCAATGTCAGAATGCTGGTCATAATAAGATCCTCTGTGGTTATTACTCCAGAGGATTTTTAGTTATATACCTGTCATATTTCAGGATGTCGTCGACTATGTTAATCCCTGCCGGATTAAATAGTTTATTTATGCTTCATTTTGTCTTCGTTTATTGCCCACAGATATCCGGAGTTATTCAGAGAGTAGTCTTATTCTCATAAGAATAGTCTGTATTATTTATGGGGGCACTATAAATCAGGTTGAATTAAATTGTTAAAAATAGTTTATGAGTCATGCTCTTCATTTAATCATATCTACTATCCGATTTGAATGTTATATACTTATTCTTATCCCTTCATATTGTAATGCCTGCATTGATATTGGTTCTGGTTATGTTGTAATCCGGTATTTTTTTATTACGAAAATAATAAAATATTTACAATAAATTAAGTATTGCTAATTAATACGTAGTTATTGTTTTTTAGGCTTAAATATACATCCTGAAATAATATGAAACATGATTTACATCTATATATATATGATAATTAAGAGATGTATTATTGTAAAAAACGATATGGATGCATGGTGGATAAAAATAAGATAACTCTGTGTGTTTCTTCGTTACGTATTTTTCTCTATTCATTGTTGGTTATAGTTTCATTTAAAATAAGTACAAGCTCAGATATGAATGACGCCACTTAACTAACAATAAAAGGGATATTTGAAAATGAGAGAATTAAATATTCAGGAAGTTGAAAATGCATCTGGTGCTGGTTTTATTAAAGATGCTTTAGTTGGTTTTGGCAGTAAAGCTGGTGATGCTGTATTTCAGGCGCTCGGTCAATTCATGAACGTAAAAGTACCGGTTCTGGGTCAAATTAATATCGCAGAAAAATATGCGGGCTTAGGTAAAGATCTGAGTTCACAGATTGGCGGAAGCATCGTGGATAAAATTGAATCCCGCTTAACTGCTCTTCCGGGCGTTGGTGGCTTATTTAAAAAGCTGCTTGGTTAATCTATACCACTGATTAATGGTATTGACTTTATTTTGGTCAATATCATAAATTATGGGATCTCATTATTTTATGAGATCCCGTTTTTTTATTTTTTCTGCTAATACTAAATATCTTGAATAACCTGATGCCGACAGGCAGAGGCCGATATTGTTCCGGCAGGAAGCGCTTAATAACAGAAAAATGAAATGGCAGGGTAAAGCCCTGTTATTACCCGGTATTCCGCTTTGGGTAATTACTATTCTTTGTACGGTATTTCTGTTCTCTTTTCTGACCTTCATTATTTCAGGCTCTTACACACGCCAAGTTAATGCCATCGGTGAGGTTTCCACTTACCCGCGTGCCGTCACCGTTTATGCAGGTGTACAGGGATTTATTACGCAGCAATATGTCCGCGAAGGGCAGGCTGTTAAAAAAAATGATCCCATTTATATTATTGATATTAATAAAGCAACAACCAGCGGTGTGGTGAGTGACAACCAGCGGCGTGAAATACAAAATCAGTTACAACGTATCACAGACATGATCACCCGCCTTGAAGAAAATAAACAGACCACACTGGCCGCACTGGAGAAACAGAAAAACCTCTATATTGATGCCCATGCCCGTTCTGCCGGTATTATTAAACGGGCCGAAGAAGGGATCCGTATTATGAAACAGAATATGGATAATTATCGTGGGTACCGGGAAAAAGGACTGATAAATAAAGACCAGTGGCTTAATCAGGTTGCACTTTATTATTCACAACAAAACAATTTGCTGGGGCTGAGCGGACAAAATGAACAAAATGCCCTGCAGATTACCGCCCTGGAAGGGCAAATATTCAGTCAGGCCGCCGAATTTGATAACCGGATTTATCAGATGGAATTACAGCGGTTTGAGTTACAAAAAGAGCAGGTAAATAATGATGCCGGCAGCGAAATTGTTGTGCGGGCGCTGACGGACGGATGGGTGGACTCCCTGGGCGTAACCGTTGGCCAGATGGTCAATCCCGGTGACACATTGCTGCAGATTTTACCGGAAGATGCCAGCCGGTACCGGCTGGTGCTCTGGGTTCCTGACGATGCTTTGCCCTATCTGAGAGTCGGTGATGCCGTCAATATCCGCTATGACGCGTTTCCGGCTGAAAAATTCGGACTGTTTGCTGCAGTGATCCGGCTTATCTCCACGGCACCCGCCTCCCCGCAGGAAATGATGACGTATGCAGGGGCTCCGAACGATTACCGGGCTCAGTCTGTTCCTTATTACAAAGTCATTGTGCATCCGGAAAAGGAACGGATCACCTATGACGGGCGTCAACTGAGCCTGCAAAACGGAATGAAAGTACAAACGACATTTTTCCTGGAAAAACGGAAAATTTATCAGTGGATGGTGTCGCCTTTTTATAACATGAAACAAAGTGCCTCTGAGCCGGTGGTACCCTCAGAAGATACTGTTATCTCTCCTGGTTTGTCAGCTGACAGGGGAGCCGTATGAGCCGTTTATCCATTAAAAGTATCATTGAAAAACTTGATATTACGCTCCTCAGCCGCGTTCCGGTTATTCATCAGACTGAGTCCTCTGAATGCGGGCTTGCCAGTCTGGCAATGATTTGTGCGCATTACGGCAAAAGTACCGACCTTATCTCTCTGCGCCGGCAGTTTAATCTGTCAGCCCGTGGTGCAACACTGGCCGGGCTGACAGGTATTGCCTCAGGGCTGGGTATGACGACCCGTGCGTTGTCACTGGATATGGATGATCTGACTAACCTGCGTCTGCCCTGTATTTTACACTGGGATTTTAACCACTTCCTGGTGCTGGTAAAAATAAAAGGAAATCGTTTTATCCTGCACGACCCTGCATACGGTCGCCGAATTGCGGGGAAGGAGGAGATGTCCCGCAATTTCACCGGGGTTGCGCTGGAAGCCTGGCCCGGCAGTACCTTTACCCGCCAGGAAGTGGTCAATAAACTGAGCCTGCGCAAGCTTGTCGGTAACATTCACGGGCTGAAAAAAGCCCTGCTGAAAATTTTTGCGTTTTCGGTGGTGATTGAAGCTATCGGGCTGATTATGCCGGCGGGAACACAACTGGTGATGGATCACGCGATACCGGCGGGAGAAAAAGGGTTGCTCTCTCTTATTTGTACCGGGCTTATTTTCTTTATTCTGCTGAGGGCTGCGGTCAGTATGTGCCGGGCATGGTCGACACTGGTGATGGGGACGGTTATTAATGTTCAGTGGCAATCCGGGCTGTTTACCCACCTGTTGCGCCTGCCGCTGAGTTATTTTGAGCGAAGGAAGCTCGGGGACATCCATTCCCGCTTTGCGTCTCTTGATGTGCTGCAGTCCACCTTTACCACCAGTGTGGTCGGGGCGATCATGGACGGTATTATGCTGATCGGCGTGTTTCTGATGATGCTTCTCTACGGCGGATATCTGACCTGGATTGTTCTTGCATTTACAGGGATTTATATCGTTATGCGGCTGGTGACTTATGGTTATTACCGCCGGCTCTCAGAAGAATCCCTGATTAAAAATGCCCGGGCAGGATCGTATTTTATGGAGTCTCTCTACGGCATCACTACAGTGAAAACCCAGGGAATGAGTGAGCGCCGGGGTAATCACTGGCTGAATCTGAAAGTAGATTCCATCAATACAGGGATTCGTCTGACAAAAATGAATATGCTGTTCGGCGGGGTCAATACTTTTGTTATGGCGTGTGACCAGATAGCTATTTTATGGGTCGGTGTGAGTCTGGTGATTGATAATGCGATGACTATCGGGATGTTTGTCGCGTTTGGTGCTTATCGGGAACAATTTTCTGCGCGTGCCTCGTCCGTTATTGAATTCCTGTTGCAACTGCGGATGATGAGCCTGCACAACGAGCGTATTTCAGATATCGCCCTGAGTGAACCGGAAAATAAAAAACCGGATATCCCGTATGAGCCGCAGATGAAAGCCGCCGGGCTGGAAACCAACGATCTGGCTTACAGTTACGACAGCCAGTCACCGCCGGTTTTCCGCAATATTAATATTTCGGTAAAGCCCGGAGAGAGTGTTGCGATTATTGGTGCATCCGGTTCAGGGAAAACAACACTGATGAAAGTTCTGTGCGGGCTGTTTGAGCCGACAGAGGGCAAGGTCTTTCTTGATAATATTGATATCCGCCAGCTCGGTGTGAATAACTATCATAAAATGATCGCCTGCGTTATGCAGGATGACAAACTGTTCTCCGGCTCCATCCGTGAAAACATCTGCGGCTTTACCGAAAACCCGGATGAACCGCTGATGATAGCCTGCGCACAGGCGGCCTTTATTCATGATGTTATCACGCAGATGCCGATGGGCTATGAAACGCTGATAGGTGAGCTGGGCGAAGGTCTGTCCGGCGGGCAAAAACAGCGGGTATTTATCGCCCGCGCCCTGTACCGCAAGCCGCGTATTCTGTTTATGGATGAAGCCACGAGCGCGCTGGATAAAGACAGCGAATTCTATGTGAACCAGGCTATCCGCCGACTGCCGATAACCCGCCTGATTATTGCTCACCGCGAGTCAACCATTGAGTCGGCAGACCGGGTAATCGATTTAAATATAAACTAATAATTTTTTAATTAAATAAATATAAGTTATTACACTTGTTTATTTGGCCCGGTTATTAACGGTTAAGATATGATTGTGATTTTATTAATTATTAACACGTTTATTATCTGTGTTTTTTATTTCAATATAAAATATGATGTTAATTTCATCTATAGAGAGTGAAAAATACATAGTGGTATAATATAATGGTCAGATTGACCTTTTATTAATAGTATCGCTCTGATATTTCAGGTCGGGCGAGCTTCATTTTCTTTCACACTATTCTGTCAGACGACGGAAGTTATAATATATGGATATTAACGCTTATGAACAGAGTAAGTATAGTGATGCGACGTAGTGTACTTTTATTTTCATTAACGGCAGTCAGTTTTTTTTCCTCAGCAGAAAAATTTCTTAAACCTGTACCTGCGCAGATTGCTGCATCTGAGCAAACTAATGTACCCGATCCGGTTAATTCAGGAATTACACCAAAATCGTCTGCAAATCTGAATACGACCAGTCTTCTTAATACTGAATGGATCGATTCCGGTATCCGTGACAGCAAAAATGAATTCAGTCTGTTTTTTACACAAAATATTCCTACAGAGAATGCAGGCCGTAAAGTTCAGTTTTCTTTTATGACTCAGGGGATTGGTGACAAAAAAGTTGAATTTAAAAAGGAGGGTAAACCCAGTGGTATTTACTTTAACCGGGTGATCGATACCTGGGTGATGGATTGCCGTGACTTCAGCGGTTATCAGCTATCTAAAACCTATCTGATGAATAATAATGTTATCTACAGCCGCAAACTTAAACTTGATAACTATAATATCGATAACCTTGAAAAAGTATCGGTTTTTCCAAATACAGATGCTTATAATGCAGCGAAATATTATTGCGGTCGCTGATTTTATTTTCGGCGTATTAACCTGTCGTTATGTGATGGGTACTGAGTTTACTCAACTATTCATCACATAATGATGGCTTTGTATTGTAATGTTGTTTTTGCATTAATGTTATTTAAAATAACACTACGTTTAAATAACTAAGCGAAATTATTGTGTTCAGAATAATAAAAAACCATTTACAAAATATATTTTTGTTTACAGGTTGGATTATAGGTTATTCAACCTGCCATTAACATTTTATGTTATCACTATCGCCGTAAAATCCCTGCGGCTTTTTGATAAGCTACCCGCTATTCAGTAATTTTCCCGGAGCAGGATATTGCACTCTGCATTATTGTGCAGACAAGGTTATGGTGCGCCTGCAACATCTCCGGGCTATTCATCAGTCTGTTGACTTTCTCTCTTCTCAGAATAGTCAGGAGGCTGATAATCATAATTATTCCGGCCGGAAATGCGTTGCCTGTCACAGTCTGACTGTATCAGGATCTGTTTCGTTTTCATTTTTATGTATTCACCGGTATTCGTCAGCATAAAAGGTCTGAGCAGTGAAAGTAAATTGGTTTGTACGCAACCTTTCTGTGGCCGCCATTATTACCGGTGTTTGTATACATCCGGTTTCTGCGGCAGTCTCGTTCGGCGCATTTGGTTATAAAGCAGCACAGGAAGTTGAACGGGAACCCGAACTGACCGGGGACAGCGGTGAAGAACAGCGGCCGGTGAAAACGCCACCTAAAATAACCACCTTGCCGGAAAAACCGAGTCGCCGGGATGTTTCATCTGCACGTGTGGTTACCGCGAAACAGGATGATGTTCCGTTGGTAACGCCATTGGTTCCGCTGACAGGGGATCCGGTGGCATCGGAGAGCGAAATTATCCGCCAGCGATCTATTCAGAGTAATATGCCGAAATCACAACCGGTTAATGCCTCCGTCACCGCTGCGGTTCCGGCTGTTGCCGGGCAGGACAGTATGCCCGGCGGGATGACATTGCAGGATGCCGTTATAAAATCGTTAGACTGGGATGCCGGTTTGTCCGGACTGGTTAACCAATACCGGGCTCAGTTAGAAGCGGTATATCAGAAAGAAACTGAATATTATCCGCAACCGGGGGCAGGGATTTCCCGGAGCCTGAATAACAGCGACAAAGGCTATGTGGCAACAGCAAGTGTCAGCCAGTTGCTCTATTCATTCGGCAAAGTCTCATCACAGATAGATTCATTAGTCGCACGCAGTGATCAGTCTATGCTACGGGTGTTTGTAAATGCAGATGAAGTGGCCGAGAAAACGGCGATGCTGTATCTCGATATAAAACGCTATCAGGAATATATCGTGCTGGCAGAGGAGCAACTGGGTTCCGTGCGTCACATTACCGACCTTGCCCGTGAGCGGACAGCCGCGGGTGCGGCGTCCCGCGCTGATTTGGTTCAGGCGGAAGCCCGCCAGGATAGCGCACAACTTCAGCTTAATACCCTGAAGCTTGAACATGAAAACCAGATCCTCAATCTGAACCGGATGACCGGTGTTTCTGTCAGCTTGTTATCAGAGCAGCCGGTTGATTCATCTTTATATAGCCGGCAGTGCTACGCGCAAAATATTGATTTTAATGCAGTTCCGGTGGTGTTGGTCGCCAGGGCCGGACTGACTATCGCACAAAGTGACCGCGAAGTAGCCAAACGTGAAGCGATGCCGAGTATCGGATTACAGGGCACTTATCAGCAGCGTTTTGATGCAAAAGATACCGATCGTTACGGGCGCGAAGATCACAGTGTTGAGCTGACCGTTAATGTGCCGTTGTCGAATTTCTATACCAGTAATTCGAAGCAGCGCATGGCGGTTTATCAGGAAAATGCAGCCAATTCAGAAATTCGCCATACACAGAATATTGTTGAGAATAACTGGCGTAACCAGCAAATCCGGCTTAATGAACTGGAAGAACGGATGAAATTACTGGATTCACGGAACCTCTCCCTCAAGGATGTAACCCGCCTGTATCAGGAGCAATACGTTGCTCTGGGTCAGCGCAGTATTATCGATTTGCTGAATGCGGATCAGGAATGGCATCAGTCACGGCGCGATTATGCAGCGGCAAAATATGACTACTTAGCAACCAGCATCAGTTGTTCCTCTCAGTTAGGGCGGTTCCGCGAAAGCTTACAATTATCCAATGAATCCCTACGGAGTCTCCAGTGATTTCAGAGCAACAACAGAGTGAATATAATGAAACGTGGTTGCAGGCGCTGCTCCTGGCTGCCCGTCATTATCGCTTACCGGTTTCGGAAGAGAATGCCAGAGTCAATTTTACGTACAGCAGCGGAACCGGACAAAAAAACGAGCTTCAGCGCATCGCCCGTAATATTGGTCTGACGCTTGACTGGGTGCCGCTGACCAAAGAGATGCTCAATCCCTGGTATCTGCCTTTTATTGTGGCACTGCCGGACGGGCAGGCACTGTATGCAGAGAGTATCTCTGCCGACGGGCGTGTTCAGGTGGAGTTACTGCACGGCGGACAGAAAAAAAATCATATTGCACTGGATGAGTTACTGAAACTGACTCAGGGCGGGGATGTTATCCTTGCGCGACCGGAAAGAAATGTACCGGATGCGCGCGTGGATGACTATATCAAGCCGTTTAAGAAAAGCTGGTTCTGGGATATTGTCCTGCGGGATCGCAAATATTTTGTGTCCGTACTGATTGCCGCGTTACTGGCTAACGTTCTGGCACTGAGTTCGATTATCTTTTCTATGCAGGTCTATGACCGGGTTATTCCCGGAAAATCAATTCCTACTCTGCTGGTGCTCTTTATTGGTGTACTGATTGCGATGGGATTTGAATTTACTATGCGGATCATGCGGGTAAGGCTGATTGACCTTATCGGTAAACGGGCGGATCTGAAAATTACGGATACCGTGTTCGGTCATGCGTTACGTATCCGTATGAAAGAGCGCATGCGCTCAACCGGGACCTTTGTTTCCCAGTTACGGGAATTGGAAAATGTCCGTGAAACTATTACCTCAACGACGGTAACGGCCGCATCTGATTTACCCTTCTTCTTTTTATTCCTGGTCATTCTGTGGCTGATCGCCGGTCCTCTGGCGCTGGTTCCGCTTGTGGCGCTGTTTTTTATGATCCTGCCGGGTCTGTTGCTTCAGCCTAAGCTGGGTGTGCTTGCCAATGAAGCGATGCGGGAAAGCACACTGCGTAATGCCTCTCTGATTGAAGCGGTTCAGTGTGCGGAAGACATTAAATTTCACCGTGCAGAGCCGCGTTTTCAGCAGGAGTGGAACTACCTGAATGAGAAAGTGGGTGATACAAACCTGAAAGTAAAATTTATCACTCAGGGGCTGATGACCTGGAGCCAGACAGTACAGACACTGGTTTTTGCCGTGACAGTACTGTGCGGGGCATTCCTGGTGATGGATGGCGCGATCACCACCGGTGCACTGCTCGGGGCATCTATTCTCAGTTCACGGATGATGGCGCCGATGGCGCAGATCTCCGGGCTGCTGGCGCGTTGGCAATCAACAAAAGTCTCATTAAAAAGCCTGAATGAGCTGATGGAAAAACCGGTTGATGCTCAGTACGGCACGAAACTTATTCATAAGCCGTCACTGACCGGACATTATGAATTTGAAAATGTCGCTGTTACCTATGATGTGCAGGCAAACCCGGTACTGACGATTGGTTCGCTGACGATTAAACCGGGTGAAAAAATTGCCATTCTCGGGCGTAACGGCTCCGGAAAATCGACACTGTTGTATGCATTGAGCGGGTTATTAGACCCGATAGCCGGGCAAATCCGTCTGGATGATGTCAATTTATCAGCGATTGATCCTTACGATGTGCGCCGTGATATAGGTTATCTCGGGGCGAACTCCCGTCTGTTACACGGCACATTGCGCGATAATATGACTCTGGGTGCGCCGAAAGCAGATGATACGCAAATTATTAACGCATTGCAGATTGCTGGTGTGGCTGATTTGGTCAGCAGTAGTCCGCAGGGATTGAGCCGGGTCTTATGGGAAGGCGGGATCGGGATGTCCAGCGGACAGCGGCAGGCTGTTCTGCTTGCCCGTACCATCCTGACAAATCCGAATATTGTGCTGCTGGATGAACCAACATCCGCACTGGATGAAATCGCGGAACAGCGCCTTATCAGCGGACTGAAAACATGGGCGCAGGACAAAACACTGGTGATTACCACGCACCGGACAAGTGTTCTGCAATTGGTTGATCGGATAATAGTGATGAATAACGGACGAATTGCACTTGATGGTGCCCGTGACGAGGTTCTCAAGAACCTGATGTCCGGTACAACGGCACCGGCTAAGGCAGGAAACTGAGATGAAAAAAATGAAAACTCAGGGGGCGGTGCCGACGCCTGAAACTAACCTGCGCGGAGTTCCGTTTTTCTATGGTGGTCAGCATGAGCCGAGCCTGCCCCGTCTGGTCCGCCTGATACTGGTTATTTTAGGCTTTTTTATTATTTTACTTATCTGGGCCGCGTTATCGGACGTGGATGAAATTACCAAAGGACAGGGGAAAATTATTCCGTCGTCCCGTGAGCAGGTTATTCAGTCCCTTGAAGGCGGTATTCTCTCTTCACTGGAAGTCCGCGAAGGCACGATTGTTGAAAAAGGACAGGTTATCGCGTATCTGGATGAGACCCGCTTTGAGTCTTCTCTGGATGAGAGCCGCAGCCGCTATAAAGCTAATCTGATTAAGTCTGCCCGTTTGAATGCCGAAGTCTCCGGCAGTGAATTTATTATCCCGGATTTGGTTAAGAAAGATACTGAACTGGTTAACGCAGAACAGAGGCTGTATAAATCACGCAAAGACAGGCTGGGACAGTCAATCAAAGGTGTTAATGATTCCCTGCAACTTTACCGTCGTGAAGAGATGATCCTGCAACGTCTGGTAAAATCAGGGGCATCAAGTGAAGTAGAATTAATCCGTCTGAAGCGGACAATCTCTGAACTGAATAGCAAGAAACAGGAACTGTATAATGAATATGTGGTGAATGCGCGTGAACAGCTTGCAGAATCTAATAAAGAACTGGAAGAGCTGGAGTCCATTATGCGTGCCCGTGATGACTCATTACAGCGTGCAACAGTTGTTTCGCCGGTACGCGGGATTGTGAAAAACATTGAAGTGAATACCATCGGCGGGGTTATCGCACCGGGTGGTAAAATCATGGATATTATCCCGCTGGATGATCAGCTGATTGTGGAAGCGAAAATTTCACCACAGGATATTGCGCATATCCGCCTGAATGACGCTGCTCTGGTGAAAATCACGGCATACGATTATGCGATTTACGGCGGACTGGAAGGGGAGGTAATACTTATCTCACCGGATACCCTTCAGGACGAAATTCAGCGCGATCATGTTTATTACCGGATCCTTATCCGGACAAGTAAAGATGCGCTTATTAATAAAGCAGGTAAAGAGTTTCAGATTTTCCCGGGGATGGTTGCGGAAGTAGACATCAAAACCGGCAGTAAATCGATTCTCCGTTATCTGGTGAAACCGCTGAACCGGGCAAATGAAGCCCTGCGCGAGCGATAATCCTCCCATATACCTCCAGACCTCCGCGTGGTTACATCGTGATACGCGGAGGTACTTCCTTTTATTTACCTTGCATATGCTAACGTCCTGCTGATACCTCAGGGTAATAGTCCGGTATACTGACGGCGTTATTTCACCAGAACAGACAGGTAACACAATGACAGACAGACACGGGGTTTTGCCTCAGCGCCTGCGCGCGCATATTAAAGAGGTCGGCGGCGTGCCGGTCTCCCGCGCATTACCGGTGAAAGACCGGCGGCTGATAGGTGCCTGGTGCTTTCTTGATCACGCAGGGCCTGCGGTATTTAAAGGTGAGGGCGGAATGAAAGTCGGCCCGCACCCGCATACCGGTTTGCAGACCTTTACCTGGATGCTGGAGGGGGAAATATTGCACCGTGACAGCCTGGGCTCAGAACAGATTATCCGCCCGGGACAGGTCAATCTGATGACCGCCGGATATGGGATCACGCATACCGAAGATTCTGCCGGGCGACATCCGCGCCTGCACGCAGCACAACTCTGGATTGCTTTGCCGCCTGCTGAGAGTGCGATGCCACCAAGGTTTGATCACTATCCGGATTTACCTGTCTGGAATGCGGATCAGGTCAGTTTTACATTGCTTGCCGGGGAATATGGGAACAAACGCTCTCCGGTACTGCATTTCTCTCCGTTGTTCGGCATAGATTTACAGGCACAACAGTCAGCTCAAACCATTCTGGATACCCGTCCCGATTTTGAATACGGTGTATTTATTCTGGAAGGGCAATTAACTTACCGTGATGAAATTTATACGACAAATGAATTAGTTTACCTTGGCGAAGGGTTATCCTCACTCACTCTGACATTGATGAAAGGGACACGGATACTCTTACTGGGGGGCGCGCCGGTACAGGAAAAAATTATGCTGTGGTGGAATTTTGCCGGCTACAATTCTCTGTCATTACAACAGGCTGTCAGTGACTGGAACAGTGGCGATATCCGTTTCGGAGTAATGGAAAATGAGTTGCGTGAGCCGTTACCGGCACCACTATATCCGGTGGCACACCGACGTTCGGATACTCAGGTATAATTGTCTGAATATAGTTCGTTATATTAATAATACTTCACATTATTGGCATTCTTAGTGCAGTATTGCTTCTTATTACAGGTTACACTGAAACAGTTAATGGTCGTTATGTTTATGAACATAACATGGGCGTTGTTTCATTATTGAGGTGAACTATGAAAGCTGCTGTCGTCGCAAAAAATAAAACAGTGGAAATAAAAGAAAAAAAATTACGTCCGCTGAAATATGGTGAAGCCTTATTAAAAATGGAATGCTGTGGTGTGTGTCACACAGACCTGCATGTGAAAAATGCTGATTTTGGTGATGTCTCCGGTGTGATCCTCGGACATGAGGGAATTGGGATAGTAACAGAAATCGGTGAGGGTGTTACATCACTGAAAGTCGGGGATCGTGCCAGTGTCGCCTGGTTCTTCCGCGGATGTGGTCACTGTGAATATTGTAACAGCGGCAAAGAAACATTCTGTCGTGAAGTGAAAAATGCCGGTTATACCGTTGACGGCGGTATGGCAGAAGAGTGTATTGTGACCGCCGATTATTCGGTAAAAGTGCCGGATGGCCTGGAATCAGCGGCTGCCAGCAGTATTACCTGCGCGGGTGTGACAACCTACAAAGCAATTAAAGTCTCCGGTATTAAACCGGGCCAGTGGCTGGCAATTTATGGTCTCGGCGGTCTGGGTAACCTTGCGCTGCAATACGCTAAAAATGTGTTTAATGCCAAAGTGGTTGCCATTGATGTGAATGACAAGCAGCTTGAACTGGCGAAAGAGATGGGTGCTGACCTGGTACTGAATCCGAAAACGGACAATGTGGATGAAATAATCCAAAAAGACCTCGGTGGTGTACATGCTGCAGTTGTGACAGCGGTGGCTAAATCAGCATTCAATTCAGCAGTTGGCAGTGTTCGTGCTGCCGGACGTGTTGTTGCAGTGGGTCTCCCGGTTGAAACGATGGATCTGAGTATTCCGCGTCTGGTACTGGATGGTATCGAAGTGGTTGGCTCGCTGGTGGGCACGCGTGAAGATCTGAAAGAAGCGTTCCGTTTCGGCGCAGAAGGAAAAGTTGTGCCGAAGGTGGCATTACGTCCGCTGGAAGATATCAATACCATTTTTGAAGAAATGGCGCAGGGTAAATTTACCGGCCGTATGGTAATTGATTTTACAAAGAAAAAATAATGTTCTGATAGTATAAGAGAGCATAAAGCAGCTGCCGGGAAACCCGCAGCTGTTTTTTTTAATGAGCATAGTGATAAAGATAAACAGATTATAAAAATAAAATTATAACGGATTAATCTGCTCAAAAAATAACGTGAATTATGAGAGATTTATAGGAAATAATATTCCTGCACTGATTATGTAATGTTACAGATAAATTCATTACTGAACTACATTTTACAGTGTGATGTAAATGTCCTGGAGAACACGGATGATTAGAGTTAACTGGGGTTTTGTCGATAAAATTGTGTATATCAATTTGGCAAAACGGACAGACCGACGGGAAAATATTGAATCTCAGCTGAAAAAAATGGCCGTTCCCCCGGAAAAAATAATTCGCTTTGAGGCGATAGAACGTGATGAGGGGGCGCTGGGTTGTGCGATGTCTCATGTTGCTGTATTGACTATGGCAAAAGAGAATAACTGGCAGAATGTACTCATTCTTGAAGATGATATGGTCTTTAATGATGATGATGAATCACACGACAGAATCAATTATTTTTTCAGTAGTCTGATATCAACCGACTGGGATGCCGGTTTTCTGTCAGGAAGTTATTTTGATATTGAACAGAAACATGGTTGTTTTTATAAAATATCCCGCTCTTATCTTTCTAATAGCTATATCATTAATCAGCATTATTATGATGAGTTGGTTGCTGTCTTTGATGTCTCTATTGAAAAAATGAATGAAGGTATAAGTCGCTATCAGTGCAGCCTGGATGTTTATTGGCATCATCTGATGTGGAGAGATAATTGGTTTGCCATTTATCCTTGTGTCGGATATCAGCTGATTGATATGAGTGATATTGAAGGGTATACGACAGACCGGGTAAATTATTTCAGCAGAACTATCGACGAAATGTAATATATTAAAAATAATAAAACTGCCCCCTATATTAGCTATAGGGGGGTATTATTAACCTAATAATCCGGTTGTTGAGTTTGGCGCAAAGCTGTTCAGAACACGAACATAATGTTTACGCTGATATTCAGTAAATTCGCCTTTACGGTTCAGCGTAAAAATAATGATGCGGTTATTATTCGGGTTATTATCTCTGTGGTAAGGTAGCTTAATCATAGATTGTACCTGCTGCAAGCGCTCACCTTCATCCAGATAGCTGTTAGCAATCTGTACAACTTTTAATTTCATCGGCCCTAATTCATGGGTGATCATTTTCCCTTCTTCTTTAAATCCGGCCAGATTTCTGGTGAAGGTTTTTACTTCATTTTCACAAAATTCTTCAACAGTTTCATCTTCATCTAAAAAAGCCCGGTGTACGACAATATTATATTCATTTAATGTCGGGTCCCGGTAAATCAGGATATTTAATGTATTATCCAGGTTAGGCGTAGACGTAATGAAACTGCCTTCAGGAATAATGTATTCGTTACTTTTACTCATAAATAATAATCCTCAAAAGATATGACTAGCGATTTTCCTGATAAATTTTGATTTCAACACGGCGGTTTTGATCCCGTCCATCCTGAGAATCATTATCTGCTATCGGATTTTGGGCACCCAGACCATGGGTCACAAAATGTGATTCCGGTAATCCGGACGATTCCTGTAACCAGTGTCTGACTTGTTCTGCCCGGTTCAGTGACAAATTAATGTTATTTTTATCATTACCGGTATTATCGGTGTAACCTTCAATTAAAATCTTCAGTTCCGGATTCTGCTTAATAAATTGCAGAAGCGGCATCAGATATTCTGTACTTTCCCGTTTTAATTTTGAACTACCGATATCAAAAACAATATTTTTATCATGAGCGATATAGAGCGGGCTACGGGAAAATTCTGCAATTGATTTATTCAGTTTTTCAGTAAATATTTCAGGCTGTGTAAGTTCAATAACAAAGAAATAGGGAGTTTCGTGATTTTCTATAGACTGAGATAGCTTTTTCATCTGCTGAATTATTTCAACCCGCTGCTGTAATGCATTTGGCGGAGTAATATCAAATTGCTGTACCAGTGTATTAACCGTTTCATTTCTCTGTACATGAAAATTAAGTGACCAGAGCAGTGTGCTGACCATTGCACCAGCAATCAGCAGCGGGACAATCAGGAGTGAATAGCGCAGTGTCTGATAAGGAACAGGTGTCATTTCGACGGTTTTTTTCCTTACCTTAATTGGTGCTTCACCGGTATTTACCGGTAACGGCGGCAGTGTCAGATAAGCGGAGATCCGTGGTAATACAGCAAATTTTTTCTGAACCCAACGGGACCAGGCACCGTGCCGGGTCGGACCATTTCCGTAATCAGAAAATAGCAGATTGGTAAAATCGAGAATACTTTCGCTGAATAATGTCTCTATTTCCGGTAGAATCCCGGCATCTTCCAGCCAATTGAGTGTTGATAATGCCATCGCATTGCGATGTTGCGCTGCAACTGCATGAGGTTGCTGATAAATAGCTGCAAGATCTTGCCGCAGAGAGGTGACCTCTTTGCGTAATATTTTTGGTTCAGTATTGTAAATATTAAACTGACCTAACCAGATAGCTTTATCCGGATCATGAGCAAACCGCTGGCTGCTCAGGCGCGAATATAAAATTAAGGTACAGGGTATTTTATGTTCAAATTGGTTTTGTGAAAATGAATTTGTCCAGCCGCGTATTTTGTTTAATAGCAGAGCATCAGTATCATGACCATCCGGAAGTACCGGAAAAATAGCACTGAGCTGAAAATGGGTATGCTGCTGTTTAATCGCGGAGACTTGTTTATGCAAATCCTCTGGTTTATTTATCAGCATCCAGATGATTTTATTATCAAATCTCAGAGTATCATCATCATCCTGCTGACTAAACCAGGTTCTGGCATAAGGGCCAAGAATAAATACAATTTCCGGCGCTTCATTAACGTCATCTTCCTGGTGAACAATCACCTCATCATGTTCATTTATCCGAACTGAATAAATAACAGTGAACATAAATAGAGTACCGCATAATCCGCTCAGCCAGATAAACAGGTTTGATTTATCATAAAAGGCCATACCGGCCATGATAAGCGCAATGATGCTGAATAAAATTATCAGCCATTTTTTTAATGAAGCGAAGGTTTTCATTTAAATCAGCATATCCAAAGTATCACGAATATAAAGCCAGACAAAAATCAGAATAAATATCAGGCAAAGGATTTCAGTGGTAAAAATAAGCGGCAGATTGACTGTCCGGTAAGCAACCGGCTCAGGATAGGCTATTTCTTCTGCGGCTTTCGGTGGCGGTGGCGGAACAATTTTAATGACCGGTGGTTTTGGCAGACGCGGCTCAAAAAGGGGCAGTACCGGTTTCAGATTTACACTATGAGCCGGAAACGTAGCAAGCCGGAGTGCCATCTGATAGGCCGGCAAAAAAATAGCATTGCGCTTTACGGTTGAAAAAAAAGTGAGTTGCTGCACCATATCAAATGGCTCGCGATCGAAACCGTAAAAATAATTTTCCAGCAGATAGGGCGCCCAGGATAATTGCTGGCTGTCCGTGTATTTCAGGATAATGGTATCCAGATACAGACAAAGTAACCGGCAAAAATCTTCTGAATGCTCAAAATAAGGATCCTCCAGTTCCAGGCAATCCCGGAACTGTTGGACAGAAGTAGATAAATTAAGTTGTAATTCCGATAACGAGGGAATAATTGACTCTAAATCAATAAGAGCATCGATACTCATTATTTTATTAAAGACATCCTGACTGCTTACCATGGTTTCTCCAGTGTTTCACCCCAGCCGGTATGACCAAAAAAAGGCGCCAATCTGATTTTTCCCGGAATTTTCAGAGGTTTGTCTTTTAATTTTATCGGCAGAGAATAAATATCAGGCTTATTCTCAGACATCAGCGCACTGAGTTGCGTAGGTGTAATCCGCTGCATAGCAAGCAGAGAATCATCTTCTGTGAATACACCTAATGACCAGTAATCTATATTGTCACTGTTTTCCGCAATTTCATTTTTATGGATATCGACAGAACGGTAATACGGGCTGTAAAGTGTCACAATCCATTCTTCTCTGGATACCGGCTTTTTATCAAAATAGCAGGGTTTAATATCACAAAGCAGTTCCTGAGAAAGCAATTGTTCATTGAAACAGATACCGGTCAGATATTCATATTCTTCCAGTGTCCGTTCAGTGCCCAGGATATATTTTCCGAGATCTATTTCATTCTCCTGACTAATCTCCAGCACCCGGCGAACCCGTTGTTTAGAGACAATATCCCGTTCCCACCAGCCTTGCTCAACCTGTTTTGCCTCTTTTTTTTCCTGGGTGTGATCCCCCCAGATTTTGTCACAGCCTTCACGCCCGTAAAAATGCCAGAGAAATTGTTTTTCCGGATAAAAAATATCATATCCATGAGTGAATGCTTTTGCGGACATCGATATTTCTTCACCGATGAAAAAAACCAACGGATCATTGGGGACATCCAGAACAAAACGACCGCAAGTGAAGGTAAACCCGCCGGCAAGAAAACAGCCACGGCTGGGTTGTGTTGCATCAAGAAGTGCGATCGGGAGAAATGAAGGGATATCATTATCATTAAAGGCATTAAAAACCATCCGTGCACAGCCTTGATGCAATACTTCTTCTTTCTCTTCCGTTGCTGGTGTATAGCCCGGCGGATAGCCTGAAATAACTGGTTTCTCTGTTTTTTCTTTCAGGGATAAATAGTATTTAATCAGTTCTGTATCCCAGTTTTTAATAAACCGGCAATGAGAGTCTATTTGCAGGAAGTACTGTTCATCTGTGTAATATTGTTCACAGCAGTATCTGGCCCAGCAGGCACCTTTAGCCTGATATATCTGAACAAAATGAATGTTCAGTGTTGCACCAAGATATTCCAGGCGAACAACGTCCGGATTATCGCTTTTGTAATCTGCCTGCCGGGCTCCCATATCCATAAAAATGGAAAAATCCCGCTCTTCAACCTGCCAGCAGATTGAGATAAATAACTGTTTCGGATGCTCCGCTTTTGCAACCATATCTTTTATGGTCGGAATTAATTCATTATCCCGATAGCTGGCGATGCTGACAAAAATTGTATTATTCATATCATCAATGTCACTTAGTACTATTGTAAATCAAGGGTAATAATAGCGGATGCTTTAAAAGGACCTTGTGCCGGATAAGGTGTTCCATCTTGTTTTTTCAGTATTGCATTCCATTCGTAATTTGCTTTTACACCACTTGATTTTGTTCCGGACTCTATCTTTGTTGATCCATCTACATTAATTTTATTACCGGTTTTGTCAGTAATTTCGATTATTAATGAGTCGCTATTATTTTTTGCATCATCAACTTTTATAAATTTTCCATCAGGTGTTCGTTGTGCCGCAGTAATTGAAGCAACAGCATTGTAATCATTGTAGTCAGTCATACAGGTGATACCGAAATTAAACAAACGTGATACACCTGCTCTTACTGACTCAGCATTCACGGTATTAAAATCGACAGGCAGTGGTTTATCAACGGTACAAACCGGAATGCCGACAATATCAACTTTATCTAATCTATAATAAGCGTAAGTGAAGTCTTCTATTCGTGATTCAGCAACGGGGGTAGGCATCATCAGATTAACTGTATTTTGATACGCTGATTTTAATTTAACGGTATCTTCTAATTTATAGAAATAAGCGACGAGACGACCCTGTCCAATTAGAGTGGTGGTTGCATTCCCGTTTGGTTTACCAGGTGTTGCCACGTATGAATCTACAGGTAATTCTACACCGACATCACCACCGGGGCCGGTAAGAACAAATTTAACACCAATACCATCAATATTTGTACGGTAATAATTGGTATAGCCCGGATAGACCTGAAGACCGGGTCCCGTGATAGGACGGCTTCCGTTGACACCATTAATCCCCTTGCACAGGACGGTCATATTCGTACTGTTTGTTGCAGAATTGGCCCGGCCGATAGGTGTCTTATCGTTTTTTTTCGCGTCAGCACGTAACCGGATTGGTGCTGACGAGGCGAGTAAATGTTCCGGCATATAACCCGCAGGCTCACTTATACTACAATCGGCAGCCATTGCATTTCCGGCCATTCCCATTGCAGCTAACAACACGAGTAATTTTAGTTTCATTACATTTCCTTGTTAATATCTAAAATAGCAAGCATGTCAGCAGGGAATAATTTACTGAGTTCAACGAAATTTTTTCCTGCCGCTCCTTCGGCATAGGTCAGCAGCAAAATAATCGGGTTACCGGGTTCGGTTTGCTGAAACCATGCACGCGCTTCGCGGATCTTTTCCAGGGCATCCTGCCGGGTATTGATCACTTTTTCACGGTAGACAATGCGTTCAGTTGTCACCGTTGTTGTATCACCATCAACCACTGTTTCAGTGGTTGTGCTGACAGAATCTTCGGGTTGATTATTGTTGTCTTTGTCCGGGGACTCATCAGAAAAGACTAAAGCCGACATCGAGTTTTCACTTTCAGCCACCGCAGCGGCAGCGGCTGATTTATTACCGCTGTGAGTAAGATCTTTATTAAACAATGCCAGTATTAATGTCAGTACCGGCAGTGTCGGTGTTTCATTTTCTAAGGTTTCACGAGCCAGCTTTTTAATTGCATCCAGGATGAATGCCGCATTATTCAGTGATGCCAGTGTCTTATCATTTTTGGTACGCCATTCATTGAGGATCCCGACGACACTCTCTTCCGCTAAGGAATTTTCGTCTTTCGGGATAGCAAAGGCGCGTTCAATTTCTTTAACTGTCAGTTGAAGTCCGTTAATCTTCGGCAGTGTGAGCTGGCGTAAATCCAGCAGGAAGCCATCGATATCATCCAGCTCAGAAATAGCATTTGCCCGCATAAACGGCTCAAATTCCCCTTCATCGTAAAGTTGGGGATGAACTTCATTGGGAAAATCTTTCAGCAACTGATACATCGCCATCAGACCTTCTTCCAGGGCAAAAAGACCTATCTGACGGCTGCGTGAACGAATTAACAGAATAATCAGGCGAACGTGTTTACTTTTCGTCAGAAGCTCAAGGCAGTCATTTTCAATTTCACGCCAGTTAACCGGTTCGGTCGTTTCGACGAAATCACCATACTCAGCACCGATTTTTGGTGTCATTTTGGACTGCAATGTGATGAATAACGGGTCATATTCAATACCTTCACCGCAGACGAATTTACCCGGCAGCGGTTTGAGTACGTCTTTATAAAAATCGGACTGAAAAGTAGATTGCAGTTCTTCGCTCACGGTCATATTCCATTATCTGTTGAAAATCAGTAATCAGTTAAGGTGCGTTTCGGGATCAAAACTCATCCCCGAAATAGGTTCATCCTGTTTTTCACGGGGAAGCCACGCGGCATACCCTAACTGGTGGCTGCCATCAAGGTTCGCCTGTGGTATTGCATCCGGCGCCAGTACTAACTGGACATCCCAGGCATATTCGAAACCAATGAAGTTTCGGACCCACTCTTTAAGGATTGGCAGATCCTCACCCCATAAACTGAAGCGCATATATTGTTCTAATGTTAACGGTCCCAGAACCAGACTGAATTTATGCTGCCGGTCCTGAACGGTATTACCTAAAATGGCACCTTCCGATAACAGTAAAGAGGAGCTTAAATCCCCTATTTTTGTCTGGTCTGAGGTTTCCAGAAAAATCCATTGCTTGGTAAATTCTTTCAGCCCGACCTTTATCCCGAAATAATATTCCAGCGCACCGACAAGTCCCTCGGGGTTACGTGCTTCGCGGATCAGGTGAGATGAAGAGGAGAGTCTGGCGTGTGTCGGCAGAACCGAGTCACGGATTTCATCCGGTACCAGCCCGATGAGTGACCCGATATAAAAAGAGAACTTTTCATCATCTTTGCGATCGAGTGTGGCGACATCCTGTGAAACAAACCAACTGCGGTAAAACAGTGAGAGCGCCCGGTGATGAAAGATATTAGCGAAGTCACGGAGCAGGGTGTCCTGGTGCTCCATGCGGATAAATGCCTGCTCGGTAAAGTTTATTGGCATTGCACCCTGAGGACCCCAGATCCCTAAACTGAAGAGATCAACGTGGCACAGGTTATCTTCATGGGTAATCTTTGCAATTTCGCGCGGGGCAAACACCATATTGGGGGTTTGCCCCAGACGGTAAGGCTCTTGCTGGGGACGATCCGCGGTTCCGATAGCCGGCATATCCGGATATTTTGCCGCAACCGCCCGCATCAGGCTGACGAAACCACTGTTCCACGGCTCGGCTTCGTCATACCAGTGCGAAAGTTCGCTTAACATATTATGGTGCAAATGGCTCATTATAAGATCCCGCGCTTACCCGGACGTGGTGCCCATTTGGCGACCAGCCCGCGCTGCATTGAGTGCAGCTCAGTCTCAGTAAAGACATTAATTGCCGCATGGCGGGATAAATAATTTTCCATCACTAACCCGAATAAATAAGGACTTAACCCGGAGAACCCGACTTCATCCACTGTCAGTACGCACTGAACGCCGCGTCCGTATACCAGAAGCTCATTTCCCGGTAGTCGCCGGATAACCGGTTTGGTTTTGCTGCCGACCAGGCTGTCAATTTGTGTCATTGATTCCTGATCTGCCGGGCTGACAAACAGGCGCAGCAGATTACGCAGCGATTCCCCGCCCTGGCTGTGATCCATATCGTGCAGTGGCAGATAGTTAAAACTGAGCTGGCGGATCAGGCGCCAGGCGGACTCACCCTGTGCAAACGGCGGGTGAGGAGGGCTTGGCTGTGACAGAAAATTGGCACCGTAAACCGGCACGGAATCAGATAGTGTTAAATCGTATTCATTGCCCCGGTCAATCAGACGGGGGAGATCCCGGTTGGTCACAAGTGCTTCCACGGAGAGATAACGGATATCGTCATCAAATGGCGCTTCCTGCTGATCCACCAGGGAGATGAACACTTCTGTACCGATATACGGCGTCAGTGTTTCATATTTACGGCGGGCGCTGCCGCTGGCTCGTGTTTCCCGGCGCAGTGAGAAATAACGCCCGAAGTTACCGGAATCACAATGCCGGGTCTGATAAATAGGGTTAAAGATAACTTCGCTGCTGTTTTCTGCCTGCTGCCCCATAACCTTACTGATCGAAAAAACTTCATAATCCATCGGGCGGCTGCGATCCGGCACAACGTGGAAGTCATTTAATGCCCGGTTTATTTCAATTTTATCGATTCGCTTGGGAAACAGGTTAATGACCGGTGTGCAAAATAACAGGAAGCGATCTTTATCAATGTGACTAATCAGATCCTGCGGGAAGCGGTCCAGCAGAATAATAATTTCTGCTTCATTGGTATGATTGTTACGCATTGCTTCACGCAGATGATTGAGCGTGAAGAAATAAAAACGCTGACGACAGGCAAAGTATTCCTGTATCAGATTATGGCCCTGGAACATATTCCACTGAACCGGTAACAGCGCCTGATCCGGTTTAAGGCCTTCAAAGGTAATGCCGCCGTTAACAATCGTTGTATCTTGTTTTTCACTGCCGCCGGTCCGGATTATCATGGCAACATAATGTGCGTGGATCAGTTCAAATATATGTGAAACTACGCGCTCGTCCCCGTCAATATAGAAAGGGAGATTGTCCAGATTTTCCAGTTGAGAAAACAGATTATCGCCGTCAAGTTTCAGTTTGATCCGTAGTGCGCCTTTCAGGCGTGAATAAGAGATACGGTATTTTTCCAGACTGGAGATATCCGGCGGAATAGATGTCAGGCGGACATCTTCAATTTCGATTGGCCATAATGTCAGTTCCTGGCTGTTACGAAACTCACAGCGGGACTGCTCTCCCGGTAATAAACGGGTAAACATCTGGCAATTTTTCGGCACATGGTAACCATTTGAAAGGTCACCTTCCTTTGTATTCGGATGAAGCCGGACAACACCCATAGAAGGGGTTTGTGCGTTGTAATTCGGATAAATAACATCCAGAAAACGTTGCGTAAATTTCGGAAATTCCGCATCCAGCTTCACTTGTGAACGGGCGGAAATAAAACAGAATGCTTCGATAAGTCGTTCTACATAAGGATCAGCAACTTCGATACCATTCATGCCCAGACGCCCGGCAATTTTCGGATGTTTCTCCGCAAATTCACCGGACATTTCTTTCATAAACGTCAGTTCCCGATTGTAAAAATCAAGAAATTTCTGATCCACGGATATACCTCTGAAAAAAAATGAGTAATAAAGGCGGTGATCCACCTTTCAAATTATAAAAGACTATTAATATAAAAAAAAGACGCTGAAGTAAACTCCTGAACAAAATAAAACGAGGGTGTTTTAATCGATATCAGATAAGTCTGCATTACCGTGTTATTACCCTGCTATGCGGCAATTATGTGATAGATAAAATAAATCACAATAGTGATGAACATTATATGATCACCATTTGAATATGTTGTATTCATTCCGGATGTTCGTATTTTCAATGTTGCGTCCGGTTTTCCTCTGAATTTAAACTTATTAAATAAGGATGAGGTAAGGTGGGGTGCGTGTATTTGTATTCGTTTATTGTAACTGAGTGTGATAATTTGTATCATTATTTCATTGAGCTGATTTCATCTTACCATTGATTGTGGGTTAAACTAAGTTGGTTTTTTATTGTGTGAGTTACTCATTTGGTATTCATTACTGGTCATGCCGGTAGTTTTGGTTTAACTCATTAATTTTGTTTGTTTTTTAATTAATTTTCGTGTATTAAAACAATTATTTTTATATTTATTTCGTTAAATCTTAGGAATTGTCCAAATTAGTAAGTTTATTCGTACGGACAGTTGTATTTTTTTCTGGCGCGTAATAGTCTCATTATATAAAAGACGCGTAGTGAACCTCAAGACGGTGTAGTACATATAAAAATAGAGATTTGTTGCTCAGGTAAATGCATTGAGAGTAAAGTTAGGTGAAAATCTTATTGCTAAGTAACATTGTTTGTTTTTATTATAACTTAACGTTTCTGAAAATAGAGAAGCTAACATTTATATGTTTTCTGCTGGTTTTTTTATATTTGACTAGTTATTTATGCGAATTAACGGCTACGGCATTCAGGAACATAATATGTTTTATAAATCGAACATCCTGTTATGGATGAATTATTAGTATAAACAACACTTGATTAGGTAATAATTGTGGCTTTCAGCAGACAGAGTCTATTTGGAAAACTCGATACCACACTTTTCCGTAGTATCGAAAGTGCAACGACACTATGTAAATTAAAAGGTAACCCATACGTTGAACTCGTTCACTGGATGATTCAGCTGTGGCAACAAGAACAAAGTGATCTCCGGCAGATTGCCCGTCACTTCCAGCTTGATGTCCAATTATTGGAAAAAGGGATGGAACAGGCGTTAATCCGTTTACCAAGCGGTGCCAGTTCTATTTCTGATTTTTCATATCATATTGAAATGGCTATTGAACGTGCCTGGGTATGTGCAAGTCTGGAATATTCAGAAAATGCCATCCGCAGTAGTCATTTATTACTCGCCTGTCTGACTACAATGGAGCTGCGTCGTGCGTTGTCCGCCATCTCCCCTGTATTTGATAAAATCCCGCTGGATATTCTTGCGGCAGACCTGACTTTTATCACAAAAGATTCACCGGAAGCTGATCAAAGTGCGACAGATGACAGTGAACTGGGTGGTAAAAACAGTATTCCGGGAGAAGCCAGCAATGCAATGGGCGGAGAATCAGGTAAAGCAACCCTGGCTCAGTATACGACTGACCTGACTGCACTCGCCCGTGAAGGAAAAATTGATCCGGTTATCGGTCGTGAGCATGAAATCAATACAATGATTGATATTCTGCTGCGCCGCCGTCAGAACAACCCGTTACTGACCGGTGAAGCCGGTGTCGGTAAAACGGCATTAGTTGAAGGGATGGCGCTGGCCATCGCCGCAGGTGATGTGCCTCCTGCACTGGTAAAAGTGCGCCTGCTGAACCTGGACATCGTCGCACTTTCTGCGGGTGCGAGCATGAAAGGTGAATTCGAGTCCCGCCTGAAAGCGGTTCTGGAAGAAGCGATGTCTTCTCCGAACCCGGTCATTCTGTTTGTTGATGAAGTTCATACACTTGTTGGTGCCGGTGGTAACAGCGGAACCGGTGATGCGGCAAACTTACTGAAACCGGCTCTTGCGCGTGGCAAACTGAGAACCATCGGTGCAACCACCTGGAGTGAGTTTAAGCGTCACATTGAAAAAGACCCCGCGCTGACCCGCCGTTTCCAGGTATTACAGGTTGAAGAACCGTCTGAAGCGAAGAGTGTTGCGATGTTACGTGGTCTGGTTCCGATGCTGGAGAAACATCACGGTGTCTGGATCATGGAAGAAGCACTTCAGTCAGCGGTGCGTTTATCCCATCGTTATATTCCTGCCCGCCAGTTGCCGGACAAAGCAATCAGTCTGCTCGATACAGCCTGCGCCCGTGTTGCGGTTGCACAAAATGTTGCGCCGAGAGATTTGCAGGAACTGAAATACAAAACCCAAACGGCATCATCTGAATTGTCACTGGCAGAAAAAGCCCTGCATTTCGGTCGTGAAGAGAACAGTACGCTGGAGTCGCTCCGCGATGACATTAAAGAGCAGTCTGTACTTGCCGAAGAAATGGAAAACCGCTGGTTGAAAGAGAAATCAACGGTTGCCGCGATTGTGGAAATCCGTAGTCAGATTCAGGCATTAATCAGTGGTGAACGTACTGAAGAACCGGCAGCGGTTATTCAGGAAACGCTAATAGTTGCTGAAACTGGTGGTGATGTTGCACTGGCGGAAGCTGAAACAGTAACAGAAGCCGCTGTTCTCAGTGATAAAGAGCAACTGGCGGAATTGCAGAAGCAGCTGGCAGAGCTGGAAACGGAACTCAGCGCAATTCAGGATAATCAGCGCGAGGATGCGGTTATTCAGGCTGAAGTAAATGCCTCTGTTGTTGCTGCTATCGTCGCTGACTGGACCGGAATTCCTGTTGGCCGGATGATGAAAGATGAATTAAATGCGGTGCTGGAATTGCCTAATCATCTTGCAGAGCGGGTTATCGGTCAGCAGCACGCGCTGGATATCATCAGTGAATCTATCCAGACATCCCGTGCGGGATTGGCTGATCCGCAGAAACCTATCGGTGTCTTTATGCTGGTAGGTCCTTCCGGTGTCGGTAAAACAGAAACGGCTCTGGCTATTGCAGAGCAGCTCTATGGTGGCGAACAAAATATTATCACCATCAATATGAGCGAATACCAGGAAGCGCATACTGTTTCGTCACTGAAAGGTTCACCTCCGGGATATGTCGGTTATGGTGAAGGTGGTGTGTTAACGGAAGCTGTCCGCAGAAAACCGTACAGCGTCGTGCTGCTGGATGAAGTGGAAAAAGCACATCCGGATGTTCATGAGCTGTTCTTCCAGGTCTTTGATAAAGGGCGCATGGAGGATGGTGAAGGAAGAGTCATTGATTTCAAAAATACGGTGATTTTACTGACCAGTAATACCGGTAGTGATTTGATTTCAAGTTTGCATGCTGACCCTGATACCGCACCTGATTTTAGCGGAATGCGTACCGCGCTCCAGCCCGAACTGCTGAAAGTATTCCCGGCCGCGTTCCTGGGACGCCTGAGTGTTGTGCCCTATTATCCGTTACAGGATGAATTTTTGGGTCGTATTGTACGCATTCATCTGGATCGCATTGGTGAACGTTTGTTTGCTCATCACGGTGCTGCATTTGAATATAGCGATGACGTGGTTAATTCCATTATCAGTCAGTGCTCAGTTGCCGAAACGGGTGCCCGTATTCTGATCCGTTTCATTGAACAGCATATTTTACCAAAAATCGGTTTATATATTTTAAACCGGAACTCAGAATCGCCTATTCAAAAAATTAGTTTGAGTAGTGATAACCAAAACGGCTTTATTGTGACATCAGAGTAATGTCAGGTATTCCGTTTTATATAAAAGTAATGAAGTGAGTTAATCATATATTAAGGATATAGATATGAACAAAATTAAGTTAGCATTATTAGTATCAGGTGCACTGTTTGCTGGTTCTAACGCATTTGCTGAAGGACAGGGTACAGTAACATTTGATGGTCTTCTGATCACTGAAACATGTGTTATCGAACCAGCAGATAAAGATCAGACTGTTACTTTGCCAGCAGTATCAATTAAAACATTAGATGTTGCCGGTAAAGAAGGTGGTTATACACCATTTAAAGTTCGTGTTACATGCCCGACTCCAAAAATTTCCGATGCACTTTTAAATAATGAAGTTGCAATGAACTTCGAACCAACAGGTGCAACAACAGCTTGGGATCCTGCAACTGGTAACCTGAAAAACTCATTAACTGGTGCTAATGATGCCAAAAATGTTCAGGTTAAAATTATTACCGGTGACGGTAACAGCACTCAGATTAAAATTGGCGACCATGGTCAGTGGGTTAAACCTGATGCAGCCGGTAAAGTAGAATTCAAATACTTTGGTGGTTATTATGCAACAGGTGTAACTACTGCGGGTAAAGTTGCAGCTAAAGTTATGTATACATTAGTTTATCAGTAATAGTCATATCAGACAGAGCCATATTTCCGGCTCTGTCTTTCAATTATCTGAGGTTTGCCATGTTGATTAAATCACTACAATCGGTATTTATTTATACCATTTTTTCGGGTCTTGCATATAGCGCAGTTGCTATTGAGGGTACCCGTGTCATATTTGATGGAAGTAAAAAAGAGCAGGTCGTAAGAATTAATAACAGGGATCAGACTCAGCCGGCACTTATTCAGGTTTGGGCCGATGATGGTATTGAAGTAAATAACATCAATAATGCCAAGCTTCCGTTTGTTATTACGCCACCTATCAGCCGCATAGAGCCGAATAAAGGGCAAAGTGTCCGTGTCATTTATAATGGTATGGCACTTCCTCAGGATAAAGAATCTGTTTATTATTTTAATGTTCTGGAGATTCCGCCGGAAACCACAGATGCAAAAAATGCTACTCAGCGTTTAGATCTGGCATTTAAAACAAGAATTAAACTTTTTTACCGACCTGAGTCGTTATTGAAAGGTACAGTTACCAGTGAGTTGGATAAGCTTAAGTGGAGTGTTGTAAATAACGGTAGTAAAGGAACTGGGTTAAAAGTTGAAAGTACATCGCCATATTACATTTCTGTAATTGGGATAAAAACAAAAATTAATGGTAAGGATGTAGACATGAGAGCTGATATGATCAGCCCTATGTCATCTTCAGAGTATTTTCAGGATGATAACACTCAAAAAATAAATGGAGATATATCTGAGTTTACCTTTGTTATTTTAAATGACTTTGGCAGCCAGGTTGCAACAAAAGTTGTTAAATCAGGCTCAGGATTTACCATCGTTAAATAATGCTGTTTTAAAGGGATTTAACACAGGCAGTTGACAGGGAGTGTAACTGCCAATAACAGGAGTATTAGCATGAGACAATGTCAATGGAGATTAATGCTCTATTCGTTTTTATTTCCGGCAGTATCATTCGGTAACACTACTTCATTGACTGGTGGTAAGAGTGATAATGAAAAAATTGAATATAACGCCAGTTTTATTCAGGGGATGGATGTTGATATTGACGATTATAGCTATGGTAACCCCATTCCGGAGGGAAACTATACAGCAGAATTAGTTCTGAATGAAGTTAACAGAGGTAAACAGAGCGTTCTTTTTAAGAATAATGAAAATAATAAACGCGCTGAAGCCTGTTTCACTCTGGAACAGATTGAAGCGTTAGGTATTATCCCGGACAATAAGGTCGGCAGCCAGCCAAAGACAGAAACTGATTATACTGCTAACGGGGGATGTCATCCGATCGGCTATTTTGTCAATTATGCGAAAGTATATTACAACACGGCAGATTTAGTGCTGAATATTACAGTACCACAAGCTAATTTACATCATCAGTATGCTGACTATATTGATCCGTCCCGCTGGGATGAAGGGGTTACCGCGCTATTTGTCGATTATAACCTGAACAGCTATATGTCAAACAATAAATCGTCCGCAGGTAAAGAAACGGATTACAATACCAATATTAACTGGACGGCCGGGTTTAACTACGGGGGATGGCGTTTCAGAAACCGGAGCAACTCGGAGTGGTCGAAGAATAATAAATTCAGTAATAAAAATATTTTACTTTATGCTGAAACCGATATTACGCCATTAAAAAGCCGATTAACAATTGGTGAAACATTTACATCGGGTCGTATTTTTGATGCGCATGGATTAAGAGGGGTAAAGCTTGGTTCAAACACAAAAATGCTGCCGGACTCACTCAATAATTTTGTACCGACTATTGCTGGTATAGCGGATAGCAATGCCCGCGTCTTATTGAGACAGAATGATTATACAATTTACGAAACAACTGTAACACCAGGTCCGTTTGAAATTAAAGACTATGGTGCTCTTGGTCATAACGGGACACTTCAGTTAGTTATTATTGAAGCCGACGGACGCGAAAAAGTACAGGATATTGTCTTCTCGGCACCACCGATGATGCTGCATCCGGATACAATATTGTATTCACTTTCTGCCGGTGAACTCCGTGATGATTCCTCTGGTGCCTCTCCTGTTGTTGTAGAAGGTGAATTTGTTCAGGGAATAAATAACTTTTTAACCTGGTATACCGGTTTCCAGTTATCTGAAAATTATAAGGCTGCCGCAATTGGTAATGCGCTGAATACACCGTTGGGTGGTATTTCACTTGATATGACTCACGCACAGAGTGATTTAAAAGATAAATCACAATCAGGTGAGTCATTCCGTATCAGCTACAGTAAACTTTTTGAACAAACAGATACAAATATACTGGTATCCAGTTATCGTTATTCAAACGATGGTTATCTGAGTTTTCGTGATGCAGTCATGCTTAAAGAAAAAGGCGAAAACTATTATAGCAATAAGCATAATTCAGATGGAGAGCTTTTTAACAGCTACCTTGGCGTCAGAGCAAAAAATCAATACTCGGTAAATGTAAACCAACGGTTATGGGATCGCAGCTCGATCACAGTACTGGGGAATTATTATGATTATTGGGTTAACCGCGCAGCATCTACGCAGTGGTCAGTCTCTTATCAGCAAAGTCTGGATTATTTCTCCTACAGCCTTGCATATCAACGTGCAAAAACAGGTGAAGATTCGTACGACAATACCTACATGGTTAGTGTCAATATACCGTTCTTCCGCTCTTATCTGGATAAGCCTGCGTTTGATAACCTGACACTGACGGCAACCAGAAATGCTGATAGTAATACCTCTTTCCAGACAACAGCTTCCGGTTCTCAGGGTGATCAAAGTGAGCTGAATTACTCAGTTGGTGCGACGGCTAACTCACATTCAGAGACCAGTGACAGCCTGAATGCTTCAGCTAACTACCGATCTTCTGTCGGGAGCTTTGGTTCGACGGTTTCTATGGATAACCGCTCTAACAGACAAGCCTCTATCTCGGCTAACGGTAGTGTTGTCGCACACGCCGGTGGGGTGACTTTAGGTCCTTCTGTTGGTGATTCGGCATTTGCGATTATTGAAGCGCAAGGTGCAAGCGGTAGTGCCGCTCTGAATGGCTACGGCAGTGAGGTTGACAGCAGAGGGTATGCCATTGTTCCCGGTTTGAATTCGTACAGAGAAAACCAGGTTGGTCTTGATGTAAGTAAGGCAAGCCCGGATGTTGATCTTATTGATGACCAGACAACCGTTGTTCCGCGGGATGGGGCAATTATTGCTGTTAAGATAAAAACAGTTGTTGGTAAGCCTGTTGTTCTTATTATCAGAGATAAAAGTGGTAACTATTTGCCTATCGGTACGAACGTTTATAGTGGCAGCGGAGATTATCAGACAATAGTTGGTCAGGCAGGGATGGCATATTTAAGAGGCTGGGATGGTACCAGCGAAGCGTTATCTGTTAAATCAGGTACGCTCGGAGAGTGTGTTATTAATCCGGAGCCATTTATTGCGAAGAAAATATCTGATTCCGGGGACTCAGTGGTCCAACTGGAGGTTAAATGTATTTAATATCTTTAATTAATCGACGCATGATTTTTGTAATTACTAGTGCATTATCATTATTTGTTTTTTTAGGAATATTTACATACTCGAAGGCAGAGTTTATATGTGATAATTGCAATATAAATGTAGAGTTTAAAGGAATCTACAAAGAGGAAACTTGTACAATCTCTGTTAATGGCGGATCTGAAAATGAAACAGTTAAATTACCAACTATTTCAGCTCAAACGTTATCATCAGCAGGGAATGAAGCCGGTTCAACTAAATTTACTGTTGCCTTAAATAATTGTCCTGTAAATATTAATGTAGACTTGTACTTTAAAAGTGCAGGTAATTTAGCACCGGGAACAATGAATTTACTCAATAGTCCGGGCGCTGACTTTGCGAAAGATGTAGAGCTCAAATTAAGAGATATGAATTTAACTCATATTCGTATTGACGACCCGAACAGTGCTCAGCGTTATATCATTCCGGGGTTATATTCGTCAGTAAGCAAAGATTATTATGTGAGTTATTTTGCAGGTTCTAACAGTGTGTTAGCTGGTAAGGTTCAATCTAAGACCATTTTGGAAGTAGTTTACAAATAATCCTAAAAGTTTGTTATGAATATATTTTGTTCATAACAAACAGATTTATCTTAGTATATCTTCATTAATAACGTTTAATATGTAAATACGCCTTCTATCAAAAGTCAGCTGTTTATTATGACTAATGAAACCGGCTAATTTGAGTGAAGTAATATTAGTATTCTTACTAATCAAATTAAACAAAATAAGAGAATCACGGTATGCGAATTAATAACGGTAGTGCTCAGAAGTTCATAGCAAGAAACCGCGCTCCGCGCGTGCAAATTGAATATGATGTCGAGATTTACGGTAGTGAGAAAAAAATTGAATTGCCATTTGTAATGGGTGTGTTAGCGGATTTATCTGGTAAGCCTTTAGAGCCGCTTCCGCCTGTTACAGACAGAAAATTCCTGAGTATTGATATCGATAATTTTGATGACCGCATGAAGAGCATGAAACCTCGTGTTGCTTTTGCTGTACCAAATACCTTAACCGGTGACGGTCAGCTGATGGTCGATATTACGTTTGAAAGCATGGATGATTTTGCACCGGATGCAATCGCCCGCAAAATCGAACCGCTGGCTGAGCTGCTTGAAGCACGCACTCAGTTAACTAACCTGCAAACTTACATGGATGGTAAAGCAGGGGCGGAAGGTCTGATCATGCAAATTCTGCAGGATAAAGAACTGCTGAAAACCTTGGCGTCTGCACCAAAGCGTGAAGACAAAGTTGCAGATCCGTCTCAGGACGATTAAGAATTGTAGGGTGCCAGAAATATGTTAGCTCAAAATACTCAGAAAAATGCGGGCGCTAAAGCGACGCAGACTCAGGAAAAAAGTGATTTCAGCTCACTGTTAGCGCAGGAGTTTAAATCAAAGACTGAACAGTCTAAAACTGCGGTACAGAACGCAGTTAAAACACTGGCTGAACAAGCATTAGCCAACTCAATCACGATTTCGTATGACGCGTATAAAAATATCGAGTCAATCATTGCCGAAATCGACCTGAAAATGTCAGAGCAGATCAATCTGATCCTGCACCATAAAGAATTCCAGCAGTTGGAAAGCGCATGGCGCGGCCTGCATTATCTGGTCAACAATACTGAAACCGACGAGAAACTGAAATTACGTTTCATGGACATCTCTAAAGATGAACTGCGTCGTAACATGAAACGTTACAAAGGCGTTGCATGGGATCAGAGCCCGCTGTTCAAGCAGGTTTATGAAGAAGAATATGGCCAGTTAGGTGGCGAGCCGTATGGCTGCCTGGTTGCTGACTACTTCTTTGATCATACTCCGCCGGATGTTGATCTGCTGGGTTCAATCGCGAAAGTTGCTGCCTCTGCACACGTGCCGTTCATTACCGGTGCATCTCCTTCTGTCATGCAGATGGATTCATGGCAGGAACTGTCTAACCCGCGTGACCTGACTAAAATCTTTACCCAGAACCTGGAATACGCAGCATGGAACTCCCTGCGCCAGTCTGAAGATGCCCGTTATATCGGTCTGGCAATGCCACGCTTCCTGGCCCGCCTGCCATACGGCATCCGTACCAACCCGGTTGAAGAATTCGATTTCGAAGAAACCACTGACGGCGCTGATCACAGCAAATATTCATGGTCAAACGCGGCATACGCGATGGCTGTCAATATCAACCGTTCATTCAAGCAGTTCGGCTGGTGCACGCTTATCCGCGGTGTGGAAAGTGGTGGTGTTGTTGAAAACCTGCCTTGCCATACATTCCCGAGTGATGATGGCGGCGTGGACATGAAATGTCCTACAGAGATCGCAATCTCTGACCGTCGTGAAGCTGAACTGTCCAAAAACGGTTTCATTCCGTTAATTCACCGTAAAAACACAGACTATGCAGCGTTTATCGGCGCACAGTCTCTGCAAAAACCGGCTGAATATTATGATCCGGATGCAACAGCAAACGCCAATCTGTCTGCGCGTCTGCCATACATGTTTGCCTGCTCCCGTTTCGCGCATTATCTGAAATGTATCGTCCGCGACAAGATCGGTTCGTTCAAAGAGCGTGATGATATGCAGAAATGGCTGAATGACTGGCTGATGAACTACGTTGACGGGGATCCTGCTAACTCTTCCCAGGAAACGAAAGCACGCCGTCCACTGGCTGCGGCTGAAGTGGTTGTTGAAGATGTTGAAGGTAACCCTGGTTACTACCAGGCTAAATTCTTCCTGCGTCCGCACTTCCAGCTGGAAGGTCTGACTGTATCTTTACGTATGGTTGCGAAATTACCATCACTGAAAGGTGCTGCGTAACCGCATCGGTAAGAAAAATTCTCTCGCTTCACAAAGGGAATAGCAGTTAGTTGCCGGTGAGATTCATAAGGATATCAGATTCAATATCCGGCACAACAAAAGCGGTAATCACAGGGCGTGATTACCAGTCAAAGTTAATTTGATTAATGCATTAATAAGAGGAAATACAGATGGCTCAAGATATGTTTTTAAGAATCGCAGGCATCGACGGTGAAGCACTGGATCACGCACACAAGGATGAAATTGAAGTTCTGTCATGGCGCTGGGGTGTTAACCAGCAGTCCAACATGCACAGTGGTTCAGGTGGTGGTTCTGGTAAAGCAACTGTGGAAGATTTCACATTTGTTCACTACACCGACCGTGCAAGTCCAAACCTGCTGAGCTACTGCTTATCTGGTAAACACATCAAAGACATCCAATTTACCGTTCGTAAAGCGGGTGGTACACCACTGGAATACCTGATCATCAAATTTACTGATGTTATCGTTACAGATGTTGCGATGCAGGGTTCTGTTGAAGATGAAAGCCGTCCTCGTGAAGTGGTTAAATTCTCTTTCACTAAGATGACTCAGGAATATGTAATTCAGAATGCTGATGGTAACAAATCTGGTACTATCGCAGCAACCTACGATGTTAAAGCTAACCTGATTGGCTGATAACATTTTGTATTGAATTAAAACCTGCCATTTTCGGGTGGCAGGTTTTTATTCCCAACTCTCGGTTTAATACATATTTAATTGTTTGCAATTTAACATGGCGGACAATACTATTACACACTCTTAGTTATTTATACATATAAGCATTTTCAATAATGCCAGGCATGGTTATATGTCGATTAATACAGTCATGAAACATACCGATTTTAAGGTAGTAAATATCTTGTGTGTCCTTGTGATATCGTTGTTATTAACAGGGTGCAGTATTTTAAATTTTTCCGGATCAACTCCGTCTGAAGCTAAATCAGCATCAGATCTCAAGATTACTTTAGTGGCCAGTGCTGAAATTAATAAAAGTAAAAACCGGTTGCCATCGCCACTGAATATATTTGTTTATGCTGTTAAATCTAAACAATCATTTTTAAGTACGGACTATTTGACGTACTTATATAAAAACAAGCCTAACCCTGAAAATGAAATGCTTATTTTAGAATATATTATCAGGCCGGGTGAAACAAAAACAATAGATTACAAGATTAATTCAGATTATCCCTATATCGGAATAATTGCTGCTTATAAAGATATCAGTAATGCAAAATGGAGCACTGTTTATTCGCTGGACAATCTGCGCAGTGCAACATGGACTGAAAAATACATTTTATTTACCGAGCCTGAACATGAAATTAAAGTCTTATTTTCAAATTCAGTTGTGTCAATCAAAGAGAATGGATGAGTTGTGAGAACAAATAAAGTCGTATGGAGTGAGGGACTGTTCCTGCGCCCTCAGCTATTCCAACAGCAAGAACGTTATTTTGAATATATTGCTCATAAACGTGCAGCGACCATTAGTCCATTCTTCTGGGGTTTTGCACAATACGAGATTGACCGTGAGGCGCTGTCTTATGGCAAGTTAGTCTTACGTTCAGGGCAGGGCGTTTTTCCGGATGGTACACCATTCGGGATCCCCGGTCATGATGAGCAACCGGAACCCTTAACCATTACAGCCGAGCATCTCGGAAAGATGATATATCTGGCTGTACCACTGCGTCTTGATAACAGTGATGAAACTATTTTTGATGAATTTGATGCAAGTTCATTAGCACGTTTCAATTCATTTGAAGAAGAGATTAATGATACCAACTCCGTACGCCAGGGACCGAAACCGATCCAGCTGGCGCGTATGCGTTTGCGCCTGATGGCGGAAACAGAAATGACGGAATCATGGATTGGTATTGCGCTGGCTAAAGTTAAAGCGATTCAGCCTGACGGCAGCGTGTTGCTTCACTTTGAAGATCATATCCCTCCGGTTACCGGCTACGCCGCAAACTACCTGCTGATGGAGTGGATAACCCACTTAAACGGTCTGGTAAAAATGCGTGCGGATATGCTGGCATCCCGTCTGGCATCCAGTGATGGTAAAGCCAGCGCCAGTGCGGAAGTTGTGGATTATCTGTTATTACAGATTTTCAATAAATATGAGCCGATTTTAAACCATCTGCGCCATATTCCGGAAACGGCACCCATCATTATTTATGAAGAACTGGCAAAATTCGCGGGAGAATTATCTACATTCCTGCGGGCAAAAACCCGCCGGCCGAATGTTGCCCCGGGCTATGATCATGCCAATTTATATGCCTCTATCCGCCCGCTGGTGGATGAAGTTCATGGCCTGCTCAATCAGATGCTCGTCCGTTCCGGTCAGAGTATTCCGCTGGTACGTCAGGAGCATGGTGTCTGGACTGCGTCGGTTATTCCGAGCGAATTGCGCGGCTTCTCCAACCTGGTACTGGCCGCATCATCTCAGTTACCGCTGGATGTTATGCAGCATCAGTTTGTGGCACAGACGAAGATCAGTTCGCCGCATAAACTCCAGGAACTGGTACGTTCTCACCTGCCGGGCCTGATTTTACGTAACCTGCCTGTACCACCAAGACAAATACCCTATACCTCCGGGTATCTGTATTTTGAACTGATGAAGCAGGGGCCTTACTGGGAAAATATTCTCAACAGTGGATCCCTTGCCCTTCACGTTGCCGGGGACTTCCCGGGGATACGGCTTGAGCTCTGGGGCGTGAGGGATTAATGAATCTGTTTAATGACAATTACGGTGATGATCCGGATCAGACCAAAAAAGGGTCTGACGGCGCATTAACGGATAATCAGGAAGAGCAGACCCCCCAGTCGATGGGGGCTTTTTTGCATGATGACGGTAGTTTCTTTGCCCCGCTGGACAGTGATCCACTGGGCATGGGCGCGGAAGCGATCGATTACCGTGATCTTGCAATTAAGAGTGAAAGCATCCAGGCCCGGATTCAGCGTGTAAGCCGGGCAGAAGATCCGTTACTTGAAGCTGTGCAGCCATTACTACGGGCGCTCAGTGAACTGCCCGATCAGGTCTCTGACCTGAAACAGGTGGAAATTCTTAAAAAAAGCCTGAAGAACGAAATTGCCACCTTTACGGCAGTGTGTGATGCCGTGAGTATTGCGTGGCAGAAAATGGCGATTATACGTTATGCCATTTGTACCGCAATCGATGAATCTGTTCACTCAAAAGCCTGGGGTCTGGCCTCCGGCTGGTCTCAGAGTAACCTTCTTAACCACTTTGAAGGGGATAACGACGGGGGGAATAAATTTTTCCTGCTGATTGGCCGCTTATCCATGAACCCGCAGGAATACACGGATGTACTGGATATCCTTTCCCGTATTCTCGGCCTCGGGTTTGAAGGCCGCTACAGTATTATTGAAAACGGCGATCGTCAGCTGAATAAAATCCGTCAGCGCCTGCTTTCATTACAGCAGAGCACCAGAGACTCTGTACCGGCAGCCTTATCGCCGAATGCGACAGTGACTCAGGATGATAATGAAGTGCGCCGGGTTTATTTACCTGTTCGTATCTCAATGATTATCAGCGGCTTTATTCTGATCAGTCTGTTTGCACTCTTCAAATACTGGCTAATGGTTGATCTCGGTGAATTTAATGACCGGGTCGCCTCGCTCAAACGCGGTGAACTGAAACAGACCCAACTGGCAATAGCTGTACCACGGATGCGCCTGGCTATTCTGCTGAAAGATGAAATCGCCAAAGGGTTGGTCACAGTGGATGAAACAGGTCCGCAAAGTATTGTGACGTTCCGTGGTGATGCCATGTTCCTCTCCGGGAAACAGGAAGTTAAACCTGAAATGGACAGTATCCTTGTTCGCGTAGCTGATGAAGTGAAACGCGTCGACGGTAAAGTGGTTATTTCCGGCCATACTGACTCGGTTCCTATCGGGCGGGCGAAGTTTGCGAGTAATGAAGAATTGTCACTGAAACGGGCAGAATCTGTGGGTCAGTTCTTTGTACAGACCGGGATCCCTTCTCAGGACATTCAGACAAAAGGCATGGGGGCTTCACAACCTGTCAGCAGTAATAAAGATGAGCAGGGGCGTGCGCTGAACCGGCGTGTTGAAGTTTATGTTACCTATCTGTGAGTTTTAAAAATGTCATTCTGGAATAGAACATTTGCACTACGGTTTACAAAAAGAGTCCTGATTTTTCTCTTCTTTTTGTTATTAGCCGCCATTATATGGTACCTGGGACCGACATTCGGCTACGGCGAAATCCGTCCGCTCGAAGACAGCACATCACGGATCACGTATATCGTGTTGCTGGCTGTCGTATTTGTCGGGCTATGGTGCCGTGTTCCGTGTTTCCTGCTCGGGGTACTGACGGTCTGCGTCACATTCTGGGTTTTCTCGCCATACCTGTTGCTTGGCGAGTCTTATCCTTTTGAGGAGACGACCCCGCGTCTGATTGTTATCGGCGTTATCACGCTGGCGACGCTGCTGTATTGCGTCTGGCTGCTGATCTCTATGTTGCGCTTCAATCCGGAAAAATTGGATCGCTTCTTTAAAGGCAGAAAAGACGATTCCGTAAGGGTGGAACGTTACCGCGAGGTTGTTGCTATCATTAACAACGCCGCACGGTATGTCGCATACACCGGTCGCAAAATTTCCCGCTGGAGCCATTTCTGGCGTCCCAAAAAAGTAGTTTACGACCTGCCGTGGTACATGATGCTGGGTCCGAAGGACGCAGGGAAAACCACCGCTATCCTGTCATCGGGTCAGGAATTCCCGCTGCCGGAACAACTGCTGCGTGTCTCTAAAGAGAGCACCCCGACCACAAACTGTGAATGCTGGTTTACCAACGAAGCTATTTTTGTTGATACTTCCGGTAAATACATCAATGAACTTGATGAAAACAGCGGTGAGTGGGATGCCTTAGTTAAAGCCATCAAGAAAAACCGTCCGCTGAAATCACTCAACGGTGTGGTCGTGACAATTCCTGTCACTGATCTGATGGGCAAAGATAAAAAAGAGCTGTATGCATTATCGTCAAAATTCAGAACACAGCTGGATTTTCTGCGTCATGAGTTAGGTGTCCGCTTCCCGGTGTATGTACTGATCACCAAAATGGATATGGTGTCCGGTTTTGATGAATACTTCCGGTCCCTGACACTCGAAGAGCGTGATCAGATCTGGGGCTTCACACTGCCGTTCGGTGAGAAGAAGAAGAAATCGGATGCAGTTGTCGAGATCCGCGATGTCCTGCGCAATGAATTATCCGGGTTGGAGAGCCGCCTCGATAAAGATATGACCGCACGTATGCTGGATGAATATGATGTCACCACGCGTAAACGCATGTATCAGCTGCCACAGGATTTCCGTTTACTGGCGGATGCCATCACCGAGTTTGGTCAGAATGTTTTCTCACCATCCCGCTATGATGACACGCAGAAATATACGTCACTGCGCGGTATTTACTTTGCCAGCAGCACGCAGTCAACGATGCAGTCACTGCTTAATCCGCATACCATTGTTCAGAAATGGCGTGATATGGCGAGCAGCCTGGAAGGTAAAGATGTTATTACTGATAAGGCTGAGGATACGGAAGATCGTCTCGTTCAGGAAACCGTCAACGGTAAGCATTTCTTTCTGAAACAGCTGTTTGATAACTTTATCCGTGATCGCAATCTGGTGCGCTATAACCTGGCACTGACTGCGAAGTACCGTTTCCAGACGCTTGCCGGACATCTGTTATGTATCCTGCTGACTATCTGGTTATGTTATGCACTGGTGAACAGTTATCACAATAACCGTGTCTATCTGGATGAAGCGAACGAGAAAGTCGAACAGGTATCGACAGTCGTGAATGAGTATCTGGAAACGAACAGCGACGGTCTGCTGGCGAAAATGCTGTCACTGACGCAGGATATTCCGGTTCTGGGTGTGTTTGACTTTAAAGATCCGCGTCTCTCTTATCGTTACGGCCTGTATGTCGGGTTTGATATTCAGGAAGAATCGGACAAGATTTATCAGTATTTCCTGCAACGCTGGCTGCTTTTCTCTCTGGAAAAAATGGCAGAGAAGTCCCTGTTTGATGCGGTGACGACTGATAACCAGGACATTATTTACGATAAGCTTAAAACGTATCTGATTCTGCACGGTGAAGGGAAATTTGATAAAGATTACCTGATTAAATCACTGACAGAAGAAGCACAGACAACACATATGATTGAGAATTATGGTCAGACTATTGTCTTTGTTTCTCATCTGGAAGAATTGTTTAACGATCCGAAATGGAATCAGTACAACTCAGAGATTAATGACCGTCTTGTTGCGGCAGCCCGTGTGGTTCTGCAAAAAAAGCCGTTAGCCTCCCGCCTGTATCAAAAGGTTAAAGAACAGGCGATGACAGAGGCGCCTGAGAACATAACCTTGTATAAGCTTAGTGGTGATCAGTTAGGCAGTATTCTGGAAGTCAGCGATGAAACACTCGCAGTTAATGGTATTCCCGGCATTTTTACCAATGCCGGCTATCATCAGGTTTTTAAAAAAAAACTGACAGAGTATGTGAAAACTATCCAGTCTGAGGATAGTTGGATCACCGGACAAAAAAACGAAGGCCGTAAAGTTGAGATTAAGCAACTGGACGGCTTCTATATGACGGAAACCGAAGAAGCCGTTCTGAAGCTCTATCTTCAGGAATATGTGGCAACGTGGAATCAGTTCCTTAACGGGATCCAGTTAAAAAAACTGGTCCCGGACGGGGCGGTGGGAAACGATACAACGTTTGATATGTATGCGTTGCAAATCCTCAGCTCGCCGGATTCTCCGCTGATTGACATGATGACGCAGATCGCACATGAGACTGCGGTATCGGTTGATTTTGCAAAACAGGAATCTGAAATGCCGGATCTTTCCCAGACGCAGGCAGGCAGGAATCTGACTACCGGACGGATGGGATCGGTTGCCCGTAACCTGAAAGATATTAAAACAGTAAAAGATGCGTTATCACAACGTGAGAAAAAGATCCTGTACGACAATGTGGATCGCCGGTTTGCTGCGCTGCATCGGTTAGTTAATCTGGATACATCACCAAAACCGGGCAACAGGGTGATGCAGGCCGGTCAGGGTAGTGATAACGGATTAGTTAAAATTATCAACATGTTAGGTGATCAACATAACTATCTGGTTATTAAAGAATCAACCATGGAAGACGGAAGTGCGCTGCCGTTTCCGTCAGAAGCTGAAAAACGGTTGAAAGCGGAGTCCAGGCTCTGGCCGGCACCGCTTAAAGCGATAATCATGCCGCTGCTGGGCGGGATATCAACAAAGCTCAGCCAGCAATTTACCGCGCAGAGCAATGAAGCAGTAAAACTTGAATTAGGCGACATGTGTGTCGCCTCTTTTCAGGGAAGCTATCCCTTTGCAAACAGCGAAGAGGAAGTCAGTCTTGAGGAGTTCGAAGTCTTTTTCGGGCCGAATGGCATCGTTGATGCCTATTTTAAAGAGAATATGGTGAAGCTGGTTGATACCACGACTTCACCATGGCGCTATAAGCGCGAAGATCTCCGCGGAAATGAAGATAAGGAGGTTCTGCGTTTTTTCGAGCAGGCCCAGGAGATCAAAAAAGCTTTTTTTCGTAATGGGATGAGTGAAAACATATCATTTAGTTTTACTGCAAGTATTCCGGCCCTGTCGCCGAGGATATTGCAGTTTGGCATGAATATTAATGGTACAAATCTGACGTATAAACACGGGCCGGTCTGGCCAAAATCATTTAAATGGCCTGAGGCGGATTCTGAAAATACGATTACGATGAATTCCGTTTCTGCAGATAACGCAGAAAGTAGTGATGAACGGGTGCTCATGGGAGAGTGGTCGTTATTACGCTGGATGGATATGGCCAGCGAGCAGAAAATGACATCAGCCGCTAAACAGATAATGGTTTATAAGTTTGGTGATCAGAAGGTCAGCATAAATATCAATGGATTGAACTATAAAGGAAAGCCGATTAATACAATGTTAAAGAAATTCAGATGTCCGACTTCTATTTAATGATAGGTATTTATAATTAAGACTGTTCGTCCACTTATTTAATTGTGGACTTTTCCTATTAATTATTAGAGCAATTTCTTTATATTGATAAATGGCTGCTCATTATGAAAATAAAAATAATTTTCTCAGGCTTAGGAAATAGTTCCGGAAGAAAAAAACGGAAGAGTAATCACGTGATTCAGCGTGTTATCCGGCAATGCAGCCATTTGAATATAAATCATTCACTGAATAGTAAGGTGATTGCTGAACATTTTCCGTGGTGTTTTGTTGTACCGGCATCAGTAAAGAAAGACACATTTTATCTTGGTGCTTTCAGCCTTCTCGACGATGGGAAATGCATTGTTCTGTACACAAAGACTTCAGATAAATGGATGATTAAGAATTTGAGTAATATATCTAATGTTATTTTTTGGTGTTCCAGAATAATAGCATTTCATATTGAAAATGAAAACAGTGTGATAGATGAAAAGAAATTAAGAAGTTGGGTTACGTCGCTGCAACGATATTACTCACCGTTATGGGAGTCAGTACTCTTAAAGTCACAGTTTCAGTTTAAGAACAACCTGGACGTACTTATATCTGAAACGACTTATCTGGATTGTAATATCAATGACAATGGAGGGGTTAGCGCGATGCCATGGATGAATTGGCCTTATTGTATTAAGTCTTTTGACTCTGCCTGGCTATGGCGTCTGAATCGGCAGGGAAACATTTTAGACTCAGTCAAAATAGACATCAGAAACATGGATGTCTCCGTTTAATTATGAGCTTAATACAAATTTGATTTGTATCAAACCAATTAGGTGTGAATATGCCTCGAACATTAACCTTGCATTGCTCGGCAATGCCCAACTTACTGGGTGAGCCGGGATTAGCAATATCGACGTTTGAGGGCGAGGAAGCCCTTTCAACGTTGTATCAGTATAAGGTGGTTGCGAAAACACCCGCAAACCCGAACATTCCGTGGCAGACCGCGGCAAATCTGGATCTGAAGAAATTTATCGGCCAGCAGATGACAGTCACCATCGAACTTGATGGTAACGGACTGGACACTGAGCGCGGAACCGGTAAAGGTCATCGTGAGATCTCAGGTCTTGTTGAGCGGGCCCGTTTTGTCGGCCGGGATGAAAATCAGGCAATGTATGAGTTTATCGTACGTCCCTGGCTCAACCTGACCACACTGACGTCTGACTATAAAATTTATCAGCAGAAATCAGTCGTCGATATTATTGATGAAGTGTTATCAACCTATCACTTCCCGATTGAAAAGCGCTTGTCGGCGCTGTATCCGCCGCTCGATTTCCAGGTTCAGTATGGTGAAACGGACTTTGATTTCATCCAGCGCCTGATGGAAGAGTGGGGTATTTACTGGTTCTTTGAACATGACGATATGAAAAACCGCCTGGTGCTGGTTGACCACGTCGGTGCTCATAAACGCACCATCAGCCCTGCCTACCATAAGCTGCGCTATGAATCAGATAAGCCGAAAGATGGTCAGGAATATATTGATCAGTTCCATGCTCAGGAAACAATTACATCGGGGCAATGGCTGACATCGGATTATGACTTTAAAAAATCCCGTGCAGATATTTCCGCACTGGATAAAAAGCCGCGTAAAACTAACTATAACAACTTTGAAATGTACCAATGGCCGGGTGACTATGATGATCCGGGTGTGGGTGAATTCCTGGCGCGTGTGCGCAGTGAAGAACAAGGTTGTCTTGGTGCTCGTTCTACTGGTTCCGGTGAAATCCGCTCCGTGGTTTGCGGTACGACATTTACGATGTCGAATTTCCCGCAGTCGAAAGCAAACCGTGAATATCTGGTTATTTCCAACCAGTTGCGTGCGACAGAAATTAACCAGCAGACGGACAGTGACGGCTTCAGCATCTATACCAGCTTTGTGGTTCAACCGACAACAAAAGTGTATCGTCCGCCACAGACAATTAGCAAACCAGTTACTCATGGTCCGCAAACAGCACTGGTTGTGGGGCCAAAAGGTGAAACGGTCTGGACTGATGAATACGGCCGCGTAAAAGTTCGTTTCCTGTGGGATCGCTATGGCGATAATACGGATGCTGACTCCTGCTGGATCCGGGTTGGTCAGGCATGGGCCGGGGATAACTACGGTGGGATCTATATTCCGCGTGTTAGCCAGGAGGTGATTGTTGACTTCCTGCACGGAGATCCTGATCGTCCGATGATTATCGGCAGTCTGTATAACAACGTGACACCGCCACCATGGGATTTGCCGGCAAACCGTACGCAAAGTGGTTTGATCAGCCGGACCATCGGCGGAGGTAAAACCAACTATAACGGTATTCGTTTCGACGATAAACCGGGGCTTGAAGAGTACTGGGAACAAGCCGAACGAAATATGCACCGCGTAACAAAACTGAATGAAGATCAGTTAATTGGTGTGAACCACACTCAAACCATTGGTGTGAATTCTGCTTCGACCATCGGGGTAAACCGTAGTGAGACGGTGGGCGTTAACAAAAGCAACATGGTTGGTGCAAACCGCAGTGAGATTGTGGGTGCAAACTACAGTCAGGATGTTGTCGGGTTATCAAACCGTGTTGTTGGTCTGTCAGATACGGTTATTATCGGCGGCGCTTATTTAGGTAACTTTGGTGCTGCACACGCCGTTAATATTGCGGCGGCCAGCTCGATGAACGTAGGTGGCGCTTATGCTATCAACGTCGGAGGTGCGTATTCAACTAACGTCGGAGGTTACCACTCCATTGCGGTTGGCGGTGCGATGCAGATGGGTGTTGGTGGTGCATTTGCACTGACATCCGGCGGGGAGCTGGCTATTGGTTGTCTGGGGTCGTTGGTTATTACCGCTGACTCTATCAAAATTAAAGCTAAAAGTGGCCTGATTATCGATGGTGCCTGTACTGAAATTAACCCGGGAGATAATGCTCATGCCCGTGGGTTTGGTACACAGCCGGGCAGCCCGGTAGCTATCGCTGCGCCGGCAGTACCGGGGTTACCGGGATTCTTCTTCTTTGCAATTGTTCCTGTACCGACAAAACAGCCACCAACACCGCCGCCAACTGAAACGGCAACGGCTACGTCGCCGGTAATTACGACAGAGTCACCGCCGATAACGACGATAACACCGCCGATAACGACGATAACACCGCCGATAACGACGATAACACCGCCGATAACGACGATAACACCGCCGATAACGACGATAACGCCGCCGATAACGACGATAACGCCGCCGATAACGACGATAACGCCGCCGATAACGACGATAACACCGCCGATAACGACGATAACGCCGCCGATAACGACGGTAACGCCGCCGATAACGACGGTAACGCCGCCGATAACGACACCAGACCCAAGCATAACAGTATCGGGATCAATACCGTTCTGATCGGTATAGCCCCTCAGGGGGCTATATCCCTGCACAAATATGGAAGTATAAGGAGAGAATATGTTACCAGCAGCACGAATGGGTGATGTTGCCTGTCACGGCGGATGTGTGGAAGCAGGGTCATGTAATGTAACAACCAATAATATTCCGCAAACATTTATCGGAGCACCGGTTTGCTGCTCTATCCACGTTAAATGTTGTATATCCAGTGCTTCATGTTCTGTCTTTGTAAACAATATTCCGGCTGCCCGTGCAGGAGATTGTGGCGGGTGTGGTACTGTTATTTCAAGTGGTTCATGTAACGTTTTTATCGGTCATTGAATCATGTTATTGCATTTTAACTGGCCGACCCGGAAAGGGTCGGTCAAACTGACTGAACAAAATACCATTGATAATCCGGTGATTATTAATGCATTCACTGCGAATGTATCATTACAGTCCAGGAACGATCAGGATACTGATGTTTTATTTTATTACACCAATACGGGGCCGGTTTTACAGAATACCTGCCAGGACCTGGTGTGTTTTGTAAATAAACAGCAGGTTCCTTTTGGTACAAAAGTCCGTTTAATATATGGGTCTACGGTTCAGATCGGACATTTTTCGCTTTCATTTGTTGCAGCTGAAAATAGTCAGTCAGCGTCTGTTATTGAAGCTTTAACTGAGCTGACACCGACAAAAATAGATTTCAGTAATATTGAAATTCACGAAATATTACCGCAGGGTGCGGGATTTATTTCAATGGAATATGCAAGTGAAGAAAGCAGAAAAAATGGAGATGCATTAAAAAAACTGGAAGTTGAATATAAGAAATTTCTTTTATGGGGAGAAATTGATTCTCTTCAGAATGAAGATAGCACTGCACAGGAAGCAAAATTAACAACAGACGATGATGGTAGTTTTGATTCACTTTGTGAGCAAATAAAAGACCTGAATCTGACTGAGTGTATTTTTGAAACGTCCGCATTTATGGAACGTGTCTGGCGCGAACTATCAACTATGGAAGAAGTCGATTTAACACAGGATGAGCATGAGGATTACGACATTCTCAGAATGTTGGCTCCGGATGGAATTATTCCGTATGCAAAAGACTCGGTTTCATCACTTGTTTCGAAGGAACTCTATAAATTAGGCTTAGATAGCCGTTTATAATTAATTAAGGATTTTGATAATGGCCACAACGCAAAAACTCTCTGATATTCTCTCTGGTTCATCACTGGATGAATTTTTTGAAGAGACGCTTAATAAGGTAAAACAACAGCCGAGTGACTTAGTTTTTCGTGAAACACTGTTTAAACTCTATTGCCTGAAAGGTTATTGGGAAAAGGCAATGGTTCAGCTGGAAACATGGTCATTAATTGATGATCACAATGATGATAAGCAGCTTGAGCTGTATAAAAATTTAGTCTTCAGCGAAATTTTACGTGAAGAGATCCTGAAAGGAAAGCGTGAGCCAATGACGCTGCAGCAGGAATTACCTGAGTGGATGAAATCTATCTGGGAAGCGAATAAATTACTGATTGAAAATAAATTAGATAAATCAGAAGCATTGCGTTTGCAGGCATTTGAAAATGCCCCGGCTGTTGGCGGTAGTGGTGAAACGATTGGTGATTTTGCCTGGATGGCAGATAACGACAGCCGTTTAGGGCCGATTTGCGAATTTATTGTTGCCGGTGGTTATCGCTGGGTTCCGTTTGCAGACATTGAAACCATCAATATTGTAAAACCCCGCGATTTGCTGGATCTTATTTGGATTCATGCTCAGGTTAAAGTCAAAAGTGATATTTTTTATGGCTATATCCCGGCTCGCTATCCTGTCCGTGATACAGACAGTGATAAAATCAAACTGGGTTTTGAAACTCAGTGGGATCAGATCTCTGAATATTTCCTGACAGGTAAAGGCGGGAAAATGGTTATCACTGATATGGGTGAATATCCGTTATCTGAGCTGAATAAAGTTTCTATGGTAATGGCAAATACTGAAACCGAAAATGTTGGATAACAAAAAACAATATCTGCCTGCATTGCTTGATCGGTTGATTGATGAACATCCGAAAGAGCGGCGTGAGCCTGTCGATAAATTTTATTTCGATTCGCGTAAAATGCGTTCGGTGATATTGCGTGATCTTCTTAATATTCTCGGCACTGAAAATACAGAAGGGCAATTACAGCGTTACAGTAAATCGCCGGTTGTAGACTCAGTTATTAATTATGGCATCGCTCCGTTAACCGGGGCGTATGCCCGCCAATTGACCTGGGAACAGGTCGAAGAAAAACTACGTAATGCGATATTACGTTTTGAAAGCAGAATTATTCCGGACTCACTGATTATTTCACCCCTGGCGGATAAAGACCAGTATGCTCAATACGGAGTGATCATTTTTGAAATAAGAACCCTGGTTTATTGGGATCCTTATCCGTTAGATTTACGTATTAACGGAACGTATGATATGGAAACGCAGCAGGTTAGTTTAAGTTACCGGTAAGTCTTTCTCATATGACAGGGAAATTAATATCATCTCCTGATCTTTATTACGTTTTAAGTGTGGTATCAGATCCCGGTAAAAAGGGCATATTATGATATGCCCTTTTTATTTTAATTACATTGACAGGAAATCCATACCATACATGATGGTTTCTTTTTTTATTTTATAGCCATTTTCTGTGCTAAATACCTTTGGTCCCGGGTTTTCACTGTGCTGTGCAATATATAACTCGCCAATTTCCAGCACTTCATAGCCCAGTTCATCTTTCAGTAACGTCAGTATTTTCTTTTTCTTTTCTATTGTGGATTTCATGTAGTCACCCCAGGCTTCAAAAAGAATATAAGGATATCCTGATTTTATTAACCACTCTTTTCCACCGGTAAGGACTTCCAGTTCCATGCCTTCCACATCTATTTTAACTAAATGAGCCAGAGGTGGATTCAGATTATTCAGGGTGTTTATCTGAACTTTTACTGTTTTTTCCGGTAGTGTCGCACGTTGCTCTTTAAGTATATCGATATCCAGTGACAGAGCGCCAAGATTAGGATCTGCGAATGCATCTAAAACAGGAACGTCAATTTCACCATTATGGTCACCTATTGCAGAATTAAATGTAAAGCAATTGGTTATTTTATTTAAAAATATATTTCCACAAAGTTGGTTATATACCTGACGCTGAGGTTCATAAGCGTAAACTGTGCCATTTTTTTTGCTGACATGTTTACTCATCGGTACTGACCATGCACCTAAATTAGCGCCGATATCAATCAGAACAGCAGAATCAATATCTTCTGTTAATTTTTTACAGGTGTTAACAGTAAATTCTTCCCAGGCTTCACCGTTACGCAGGCGGGTACTAATATAATCCGGACCGGACGTGAGCAGGTAGTGGCAGCCGTCACTGGTTGTATAGATATCGCATTCACGTGATGTATTATTTTCCATGACTTAAAATCCAGGTGCTCTTTACAGGCACTCTATTGTGCGGGCTATAATGAAAATGATTGTCCTGCAATAATAACATTATACCTGAATTAACGAAAATCAGTTGTGCCTGATGTGTGTTTAATGAAAATCAGCATGTTTTATTAAATGCATTTAAAATCAGTAAGATGGTTTTTTATAATAAAATTAACTAATGGTTGGTTATAAGATAATTCCGGATATTTTCACTGTTAGTGATGTTTTATTTTATTTCACTGAAAATCCATTGGTGCAATCATCTCCTATCTGCTTTTACAATGTCTGTTATTAAAATAAAAACATCATATGCAGGGTGTTTTGTCTTATCATGAAAATGATATGCGTATTTTTTATGACTGGTGTGGATGGCAGGATATATTTAGGAATATACCGGATAAAAAACATGATTTATTTTACCTTCCTTTGTATGTAAAATCGGTCTCACTATTGCAGTGACACTGACATTATATGCAGGTGATGCTTCAGTATACCCGGGTAGTTGACTACGCTCAGATTGACACTTGCAGGCATCCCGGATTATACAGAGTATACATATTTATGAAAATAGAGTGTTCTTGTTATATATACTGCTACAGCTAATAAATAATGATGCAAAACCAATCGCTATGTCAGGGAATAATCAGATCTTATTCATCAGAGATTTATTCGACAGGCATCTGCTTCATTTTATATACAGGAGTTACGTAACATGCCTATCGTTATAGGTGTTGTTGATAAAACAACCCGCATTACGAAAAAAGCCGGCCCATCCGTAAAAAATGGGGTAAGTGTACTGAAGGCCATCCCCGGTGTGGATTATGTATTAGTGGATAAACAAACCGGTGCGGCGCCTCAGAAAGTGATTATGGTTCGTGATGGTAATAATCTGAAATTATTTTTGATGGGTGAAGAAGAGCCATCCATTATTATTGAGGATTATTATCTGGTTCCGGGACAGATTATCGGAGAAACGGCGGGTAAGCAGGTTCATGATTATACGCCTCAGTCTGCGGTGGAGCATGACAACATCGGTAATATGGCCGATAAGCAAGCATCCGTTCAGCAGCAGGGTGACAAGATCCTGGCGCCGATTACCTGGGAATCATCCGGTATCGGCTGGGAGTTACTGGCTTTCCTCGGTCTGACAGCCGCCGCGGGTGCTGCGGTTGCCGTATCAAAAGACCATAAGTCAGGTGATAATCATAATAATGATGACTCATCAAACGGTAATACAGACTCAGGCAGTAAAGATAACGGAAATACCGGCAAAGAGCCAGGCACCGACGGCAAAGAGCCCGACACTGACGGTAAAGAACCCGGCACTGACGGCAAAGAACCCGGCACTGACGGCAAAGAACCCGGCACTGACGGCAAAGAACCCGGCACTGACGGCAAAGAACCCGGCACTGACGGCAAAGAACCCGGTACCGACGGTAAAGAACCCGGCACTGACGGCAAAGAGCCCGGCACTGACGGCAAAGATGACGGTAACACCGATATTTCACCGGCGATTACTACCGTTGTAAATATTGATGCGGTGACTGATTCAGGTCTGCCTGACCCGGAAAACCCAGTGGTAACCCCTGTGTTAAGCGGACATATTGAGGGTGTTCTCAGTGAGGATCAGACGGTTACGGTATTTCGTGACGGGATCAAAATTGGTCATGCAACAGTGAATGATGATGGTAAATGGACATTTAATGATGTCACCGGGCGCTTTGAAGAAAGTCATACCTATAATTACACTGCATGTGTTGAAGGTAATGGTCTGACCGGACCTGACTCTGATGTGTTTAAAATCATGTATGACACGACAGGTCAGCATGACGGAACTGAACTACCGGTACAGCCAGAGAATGATGATGTGGGATCGCCATTATTACCGGATGATTTATTATCTGATAATGAGGATTCACTGACTGTTGATCATCTGCTGCAACATTTACCCGGCAATGAGGAATCCGCCGTACAAAATGGTGTCACGGAGTACGTGCAGAACGATACGTTGTCTCCGGCGGAGTTTATTGCTCATGATATGGTCAGTCCGGATCTCACGCTGTTAGCGGAAACGCATACCACACTGTTCTGATTGCTACTATTCTGTCCGTTTTGCTCATTTGAGCCGAATGTAAAACGGTCTGCCGGGAATAATACCGGCAGACCGTTTTTTTATTGTATTTTTACTGATTGATTCAGAGGTAAGAAATAAACGGCAGAAACAGCCGGAGAAATCCCGATATCAATGTGATAACGACATTATTAAATTGAGAAGGCAATCGATTATCACCGTTACCTGCCTGAAATATTACATAAAATACGATCAATAAAAATGCGGGATGCATCGCGTTTTTATGTCGCAATCAGGTACAAAAAGCCGCATGCCGTCACGGAATGCGGCTTTTATTTTGCCTGAAACCGGGTTTGGTCTGGATTTTGCTCAATTGATTAAATGATGAACAGATGCCGGGCCGGGTTTGTTCTCAATGTGAATCACAGTGAGACACCCTGCTGCCGGGTGTCATTTTCCGCGATCTTCGAATCGAAGCCGGGGGGCCCCGGTTGTAAGGGAGTCTGTTTCATGAGCAATCATAGTGTGGATCAAGCGCAGGAACCGGTAAAACCCGTTATAGACGAAGTTGAAGAGATACTGCCCACCGGTAAGTTACTGATGTTAGGGCTGCAACATGTGTTAGTGATGTATGCCGGTGCGGTAGCGGTGCCGTTGGTAATCGGTGACCGGCTGGGGCTGAGTAAGGAGGTTGTGACCCTGCTTATCAGCTCGGATCTGTTTTGCTGTGGGATTGTCACATTGCTTCAGTGTATTGGTATCGGTAAATTTGCCGGTATCCGCCTGCCGGTGATTATGTCGGTGACCTTTGCCGCGGTAACGCCGATGCTGGCTATCGGGGCAAATCCGGATATCGGTCTGATGGGGATTTTTGGCGCAACTATTGCCGCCGGGATTATTACCACGTTGATTGTGCCGTTGATGGGAAAAATGATGCCGCTTTTCCCGAACATGGTTACCGGCATTGTTATCACCTCTATCGGTCTGAGTATTATGCAGGTGGGCATTGACTGGGCGGCAGGCGGAAAAGGCAATCCCGAATATGGTCATCCGCTCTACCTCGGTATTTCCTTTGCTGTTCTTCTGTGTATTTTGTGTGTCACCCGTTTTTGTAAAGGTTTTCTGTGCAATATCTCGGTATTGCTGGGGATCATCTTTGGTTTTGTGTTATCGCTGCTGTGCAATGAAGTGAGTTTTGACGGCTATGCCGATGCGCCATGGTTTAAATTTGTCACGCCGATGGCGCTGGGAACACCCACTTTTGAGCCCGTCTCTATTATCACGCTCAGTATTGTACTGCTGATTGTTTTCATTGAATCAATGGGGATGTTCCTGGCGCTGGGTGAAATTGTCGGCAGACCTGTTACCAAAGACGATGTGGTGCGCGGACTGCGGGTGGACGGAATAGGAACTATCATCGGTGGTTTATTTAACAGTTTCCCGCATACCTCATTTTCTCAGAATGTCGGGCTGGTGGGCGTGACAAAAGTTCACAGCCGCTGGGTGTGTGTGGCATCCGGCGTGATTTTGATAATCTTCGGGCTGCTGCCGAAAATGGCAGTGATTATCGCCTCTATTCCGCAATTTGTGTTGGGTGGCGCGGGGTTGGTGATGTTCGGCATGGTGCTGGCGACCGGGATCCGCATTTTGTCCCGTGTGGACTACAACGGGAATTCCTACAATCTTTATATTGTGGCGATAAGTCTGGGGGTTGGTCTGACACCGACATTATCCAGCGGATTCTTTGCCAAATTACCACTATTTTTACAGCCATTACTGCACAGCGGGATACTACTGGCAACTGTCAGTGCTGTTGTGCTGAATGTCTTTTTTAATGGTTATCATCCGAAAAAAGAAAGTCCGGCTTTGTGAGTTAAATCGCAAAATATAACCCGACAGAGTAATTGGCGCCGGTGCTGAAAAGCCCCGGTGTTTTTTTATGAGCGGGCGTATACTGAATTATTAGCAAGCACATATGTGCAATCTATACGCAACGTCATTCAAGCTACAGGAAGGCGGCAAGGGAAGATAGACGGGGAGCATACACAAGTATGTGACCCGGATAGCTGAGCGTAGCCAACGAACCTGTAGTTTGAATGAATAAGGGTATAAATAATTTTAGTAAGGCCGCATTATGAGTATAACAATCACGGAGCATGAACCTTTCGGGGCATTGCTGGGCTATGCGCCCGGTGGTGTGGCTATCTATTCATCAGATTACGATTCCATGACTGACGCGGAGAAAGAGGATGATATCTCTTTCCGCAGTTATATCGGCAATGAATACATGGGATATAAATGGCAGTGTGTTGAATTTTCGCGCCGCTTTTTGTATCTCAATTACGGTGTGGTATTTACTGATGTCGGCATGGCGCATGAGATTTTTTCACTGCGTTTTTTGCGTCATGTAACGGACGACGGTATTTTGCCGCTGCGCGCTTTTACTAACGGCAGCCGGCGGAAACCAGTCGCGGGCAGTCTGCTTATCTGGCAGGCGCGCGGGGAGTTTGAGCGCACAGGTCATGTGGCGGTTATCACTCAGGTTTGTGCCGGTAAAGTCCGGGTTGCGGAACAGAATGTTATTCATCATAAATTACCGCAGGGTCAGCAATGGACCCGTGAATTACCAATGACAATCGAAAATGGCTGTTACACACTGACGGATACGTTCTCTGATACACATATTCTTGGCTGGATGATTCAGACGGATGATGATGAGCACGCTTATCATGAGCCGGTAATTAATCCTGAGCTGCTGACACTTCATGCTGCGCGACTGAGCGACAGCGCCGATTTCACCGGCACATGGCTGAATGAATCGGATCCGCTGGAACAGACCTATATCAATGCTAAAAAGGGATGCATTCTGAATGCAGATCCCCATGAGTATTTCACTATTTCAGATACTGCAGAACACGCACTGATTCAGGCGACCAATGAAGTTCACCTGATGTATCTGCATGCCACAGAAAAAGTCCTGAAAGATGATAATCTGCTTAAATTGTTCAATATCCCTGAGATCCTCTGGCCACGACTGCGCCGTTCATGGCAGGGACGACGTCATGATATGGTGACCGGACGCCTGGATTTTTGTATGGATGAGCGGGGGCTGAAAGTCTATGAATATAATGCAGACTCCGCATCCTGCCATACAGAAACCAGCCTTATTATCAAACGATGGGCGGAGCAGGGCGGACTGACCGAAGGCCGTGATCCGGGGGAAGATCTCCGTGATATTCTGACCGACACCTGGAAACATACCTCAGCAAAACCGTTTATTCATATCATGCAGGACCAGGATGGTGAGGAGAATTACCATGCGCTCTTTATGGCGCAAACCATTATTGCCGCAGGTTACGGATGCCGGATTATTCACGGGCTGGATGAACTGACCTGGAATGAAACCGGACAGGTGATTGATGGCGAAGGGCGCGTGCTGCAATGCGTCTGGAAAACCTGGGCATGGGAAACTGCACTTGAGCAACTGCGCAAAGAGAGTGAAAGTGACCGCGTACACTCTGCGCTGCCAATCCGTACCGGGCATCCGCACCATAATGATGTCCGGCTGATTGATGTGTTGCTGCGACCTGAAATCAGTGTTTTTGAGCCGTTATGGACAGTCATTCCCGGCAATAAAGCCATTCTTCCGATCCTCTGGTCACTTTTTCCGCACCATCCTTATCTGCTGGATACGGAGTTCGAAATCAGTGATGAACTGCGCCGTACCGGCTATGCCGTGAAGCCGATTGCCGGACGCTGCGGCAACAATATCGGGCTGGTGGACAGCCGGGATAAAATGCTGGATGAAACCAGCGGTAACTTTGGTGGTCAGGAGAATGTTTACCAGCAGCTCTGGTGTCTGCCTAATGTGGCACAGCGCTATATCCAGGTCTGTACATTCACTGTCGGCGGGCACTATGGTGGTGTTTGTCTGCGCTCTGACCCGTCACTTGTCATCAAAAAAGAGAGCGCGATTGAACCCCTGAGGGTTCTGGATGATAAGGCCTTTCTTGCTCAATCCTGATCGCTGACAGTAACCGGCCGGGCTTCCGGTCGGTTTTTATACCCTTATTCATTCAAACTACAGGTTCGTTGGCCGCGCTCATCCAGCCGGGTCACATACTGATGTATGCTCCCCGTCTGTTCTCCCTTGCCGCCTTCCTGCATCTTGAATGACGTTGGGTATATATTCAATCAATTACCTGCATTTCTATCCTCTTCTTCTTTTCCGTATAAAAAACAAAGTTAAAAAAATAGTAGTTATCAGACTCAAAAAACGATATTGTTATGTTATAACATATCCAGTTCGTTTTATGGGAAAGAGGAAAAAATAATGCAGGTAGTCAGCTCGCTGAAGTCAGCCAAACAACGCCATCCGGATTGCAAAATAGTCCGCCGCCGTGGTCGGATTTATGTTATTTGCAAATCCAATCCGCGCTTTAAAGCAGTACAGGGGTAAGCATGATCACAAAATCGATTATTTCTGCATTGCTGATGGGCGGGCTGTTAAGCAGTACAGCGATGGCTCATGGTCATCATCATGATAAACCGCAAACGCCGGCTCAGCGTAAAGCGGCAGAAGGGATATTTGACGCTAAAGATGTTCAGAACCGTACTTTGAGTGACTGGGACGGGGTCTGGCAATCTGTTGAACCTTATCTTGCCAGTGGTGAACTGGACTCTGTGATGCAGGCTAAAGCCACGAAAAATAAGGATAAAACGACAGAAGAATACCGAGCTTATTATGCTGAAGGATATAAAACAGATGTGGATATGATTGGTATTGAAAATAATATCATTGAATTTCATCGCGGAGACAAGGTGGATCAATGTGAATATCACTACGCAGGTTACCGTGTCCTGAATTATACATCGGGGAAAAAAGGTGCGCGTTACCTGTTTGAATGTAAAGATAAAAACAGTCAGGCACCGAAATTTATTCAGTTCAGTGATCATATTATTTCACCGGAAAAGGCAGAGCATTTCCATCTTTATATGGGAGATGAGTCTCAGGACGCGCTGCTGGCTGAGATGGATAACTGGCCGACATTCTATCCGTACACAATGAGCGGAAACGATATTGTTCACGAGATGCTTTATCATTGATTGCAATTTGCGTTCCCCGGAAATCCGGGGGACGCTGTTTCTCTGTGTGTTTATTATTAGCTGATTCGATTCAATTTATTTTATTCTGCCTAAGGCCGGTTCAGGTCAAAAAACAAAATCCCGCTCCCCGTTAAAGTAAAAAAATCTGATAACTCTGTTGCCGTGGTGTTATTCCTTCCCGGCACCGGCAGAATTTGAGCTGTTCCACAAAATGACCAGAAAATACGTATAAATGTGGAAATGAGCCCGGTTATTGCATGGTTATCATTACTGAGAAACCGGAAAGCGATAGGTGAACATGAATAAATGTATAGTTGCGGACAGTCAGAAATGTATCGGGTGTCATGCCTGTGAAATTGCCTGTGTTGTCGCGCATAACGATCACCACTGGCCACATGACAGCCGCGATTATTCACCCCGTATCCGGGTCATGTTCAGAGAAAATGACAGTCTGGCTGTGACCTGTCGTCAGTGTGAAGATGCACCGTGTGCGAAAAGCTGCCCGGTTGACGCAATCCGCCTGACTGACAATGTTGTGAAGCTCGATCAGGAAAAATGTATCGGCTGTAAAAGCTGTGTTCTGGCTTGCCCGTTCGGTGCCATGGAAATGGTGATGACGTTTGATTATCAGCATGAATTGGCACAAAAATGTGATTTGTGTGAAACCACCGGTGGCTCACCGGCTTGTGTGGCAAACTGTCCGACCAACGCACTGAGTATTCTGGATGAGCACAAACTGGTTATCCTGCGCAATGACCGCCTGATGCGGGCAGCGACAGGCGCATATAACAAAGCCCGTCAGTCGGAGATCCGCTTTGAGATCCTCAAACGTCCGCCGCGTGAAGGAACACAAAAACAGAGTGCCGCCCTGCGTAAAGTGCATTTCGGGGAGATTTACCGTGGTCTGGATGAACATTGCGCCGGTTATGAAAGTGAGCGCTGCCTTTATTGCTCACAGAAAGCGATGTGTAATTTATCCTGTCCACTGCACAATTCCATTCCTGATCTCATTCGTTTAGTCCGCGAAGGCAAAATTATTGAAGCGGCGGAACTGAGTAATTCAACCAGTTCATTGCCTGAGATTTGCGGGCGGGTTTGTCCGCAGGACCGGTTATGTGAAAGCCGCTGCACGCTGCGCAATCACGGTGGTGCGGTAACAGTCGGGAATATTGAACGTTATATTACCGATACCGCCTTTATGATGGGCTGGCGACCAAAAGTGGCAGCAGACATCACGCCGCGCACTGAACGGGTAGCGGTTATCGGCGCAGGTCCTGCCGGACTGGGTTGTGCGGATATTCTGACGCGTTCCGGTGTGAAAGTTGATGTGTTTGAGCGCCATCCGGAAATCGGCGGACTGCTGACCTTCGGGATCCCACCATTTAAATTGGATAAACAACTGCTTACACAACGGCGACAGATTTTTACTGATATGGGGATCACTTTTCATCTTAACTGTGAAATCGGCAAAGACATTCCGTTCAGCCGCATAATGAATGACTATGATGCGGTTCTGTTGGGGGTTGGTACTTACGGTATGATGAAAGCCGGACTTGAGCATGAAGATTCCCCCGGCGTGGTTCAGGCACTGCCGTTTCTGATTGCCAGCACCCGCGATGTGATGGATTTACCTGTGGCTGATGAATACCCGTGGGTTGATGTTAAAGGTAAAAAAGTGGTTGTGCTGGGGGGCGGTGATACCGCAATGGATTGTGTACGCACGGCTGTCCGCCGTGAAGCGGAAAGTGTTATCTGTGCCTATCGGCGTGATGAAGCCAGTATGCCCGGCTCGAAAAAAGAAGTGGTTAATGCCCGCGAGGAAGGTGTGGAGTTTCTGTTTAACGTCCAGCCGCAGTTTATTTCGCGGGATGAGCAGGGCGCGGTCACCGGCATCGGGCTTATCCGTACACAGCTTGGTGAGCCGGGCGCTGACGGGCGCCGGCGTCCGCAGCCGGTTGAAGGGTCAGAATTTGTTCTGGATGCCGATGTGCTGATTATGGCCTTTGGTTTTCAGTCCCACGAAATGCCGTGGCTGAGTGGCTATAATATTCAGCTGGATAAATGGGGACAGATTAAGACCGGCGGAAACGGACGCACAAATAATCAGACCACCAATGCCAAAGTCTTTGCATCAGGTGATGCAGTGCATGGTGCGGATCTTGTGGTGACCGCCATGGCGGCGGGTCGTCATGCTGCCCGTGAAATGCTGATGATGTTTGATGCGCAGTCAGATGCACCGCAGTACAGAGTCAGTAATATCTGATTTAACCATATGATTAAACACAAAAAACGCGCTGATGCGCGTTTTTTTACGGGAAGAAATGAGTGACGGTATTGTGTCAGACGACCCGTTTTCTTTTTGCCTGCATCGCCATATCCGGCAGGTCGCGCTCTGAATCAGGGACATCCAGCATAGTTTCAAGCTCATCGGCCAGCATATCAGGCTCTTCTTCATTGGCAGCATTACGTCGCTGACCCATCGGGATCAGCAGATTAAGAACAATTGCGGTCAGGCCGCCGACACAAATCGGGTTTTCTGCAAGGATATATAATGATGGCGGCAGAATGCTGAAAATTTGCGGGTCGTAAGACACACCCAGGCCCAACCCGAGAGAGGTTGCCACTATCAGTGTTTCGCGGCGGCGCAGCCCGTTGGAGATAATAATGCGCAGCCCGGCAATCGCAATCATCGAGAACATCAGTGTCATCGCGCCACCCAGCACCGGAGCGGGTATAGTGGTGAAGAACCAGCCGATAGTCGGGAACAGCCCGAGGAAAACCAGGATCACGGCAATAAAGCGCCCGATATAACTGGATGCCACGCCTGTCATCTGGATCACGCCATTATTTTGTGCAAAGGTTGTCAGTGGCAGAGAACCCAGTGCGGAGGCGATAACAGAAACTGCGCCATCCGCCATCACACCGCCTTTCAGCCGGTTTTGATACACTTCCCCTTTGATCGGCTGATTTGATACCATTGCGGTGGCCGTCAGGTTACCGACCGCTTCCAGCACACTGAGTATATAAATGATAGCGATTACCAGAAAATGGGTGAAATCGAAGGAAAATCCGAATTTAAACGGCATCGGCACTGTAATAAAGTGAGTGTTTTGGTAAGTACTGAAATCAACCAATCCCAGGAACAGAGAGGCGATATATCCGGCGACCAGCGCTATTGCGATACCGCCCATCCGCAGCAGCGGACTTTTACAGCAGTTAAAGCCTATCACCACCAGAAGCACCAGTAATCCCACGCCGATATTTTCATAATTACCATAGGTTCCTGCCGATTTGGCGGAAAATCCGCCGCCGAAATCAATAATACCGACTTTAATCAGGCTCAGACCTATCATCAGTACGACCACGCCGCTGACTGTCGGGGTGATTATCCGGCGCAGATAAGGCAGTACAAATGAGGAGCCGACAACCAGAAAAGCACCGGCAAAAGAAACGCCCAGCAAAGAGGATAAAATGAGTTCTTCATGTAAACCATCACTGCGCATGGTTGTACCAATAGCAATCATAGCAGTCACGAATGAAAAATTAACAGACTGAATAGATAAAAGACCGGACCCCATCGGGCCGTAGCGGTGAACCTGTATCCAGGTACCGATTCCGGAGGCTATCATAACCATCGATACCAGATATGCCGTGGTATCGGCAGACAGATCTAATGCTTTACCAACGATAAGCGCAGGCATGACCATCGGAACAAATAAGGCCAATAAATGGGTGATTGCACCAAGAAGGGCCTGAAAAAACGGGGGTTTGTCGTCCAGCTGATAAATAAGATCAGAGGTTGGATGGTTGAGATCTGACATCCTTCTCTCCTTTTATAATAAATGGAATGAGAGGTCATACGTCGGCCTCAGCGGGTCATAGGTCATAAGGAATAAAGCAATATATGAACCACCGGCGCGGGGAATAAATGAAAATGTGAGAGAGCTCTTAAATCAGCTTTGATTTGTGAAATACGTCACCTGATAATTGTGGGCAGGTTCCGGTGACAACAATATGACACAGACCGAAAGACGGTTAACCGCTTCGCGTATTGTATAAAAATGATAGCATCTCATTTTGATAATAAAACAATAATGATAATAGTAACGGGTTAAAGTCATAACCGTACGACAAGGAATTTCACGTAGCCGGAGTATTTATATTATTAACCAGTCGTTAATTAACTTTTATTTAAATAAAGTATTGCCATTATAATGCAATGATATTGCATTAGGATTTTCCTTATTAGTTATTTTGTTTTTAATATAATGACTATTAACGCAGGTTTTTTTATTTTAAGTAGATTAGGATTACGTGTTCTTCCTCTGAATGATTATTTCAACTAATGTTTGAGTGTTGCTTATTTGTAAGTAAAGAGGTCGTTTATTGTTTTTTTAATAATGATTTATTTGCGTCACTATGGTTATTTTATAACTAAATTAATTAGTTATGCTGATTTTATGAAAATGGTGGGTAAATCATCATCTGAGTATTATCCTAAAAACAGGAAGGCAGGATAAAATCAATTCGATTATAAATAATATGTCGATGAGCATTTGATGATATAAATCAGAGTAATTAACTTTATTTTCTTATTCTATCAGCATCATTATTTTTGTTTTTGATAATTATCCGGTGTTCATTTTGGAAGATAAAAAAGAAGGAAAATTGATTAAATGGAATAAAGATAGATAGAGCTATATTTGACATAAAAGCTAATCCATTTCTTATTGACGATATAAACTAAGGTGTTAGTCTTTATCCCGTAATAGAGCGTCGGAGTAAGTCTGAGTCGTATTTAAGTAAAGGCGGCGCGTTGTAAATTGAGTCTATTCTTATTGGTATTTTGTTTGTTTGTCTGTAAATTAATATTGTGTTCACGTTATTACGCTCAATTGAATTAAAAACCAGGTTATTGATTTTATAACCTCACATCGGACGTGAATCATAAAATAGATTTAGTTGTCTCTCTGAGTTTTTTTAAAGTACTGTTGTTACAGATGTTTCTTATAACCGGATTGTTATAAGTCAATATATCAGTAAGGATGCGAATATAACCTGATCAACGAAACTGAATCTTAAAAAATAAAGGAATTATTTTTTAATGGTTTACCGGGATAACGGATTTATCCCTCAGGGACGTAAACGGATGTTGCCGGACACGGAAGTCCGATGTAAAAGGATTTACCACACGGACGTTTTATCAGGAAGTTTGCGGTTTATACCGCAGGCAATAAAAGGAATTACCCCGGGACGGGGGCGGTTAAATGGATTTTACCGTTACAAGGATGTAAAAGCAGACGGGTGTCATGCCCCGGATGCTTCAATGAAAATGGCTTTTCAGTAAAGCAGAGCATGACAAACCAGAGCAGTTAAGTGTTGTTAGAATCAAGGTAAAACATCGGTAATTATGGCGACCCTGTTGATGGAATACAGCATGGTCGCCAATTTTTTAGTTTACGTTGTCCGGCACAGGCGTTCAAACGCATCTGTCAGTAAACGTCGTGGTGTACCAAAATTGATCCGCAGATAGTTTTCTCCGTCAGCAACATAATGACTGCCGTCCTCCACTACCACACCTGTTTTCTGTGCGTAATAGTGTGTCAGCTCTGTAGCCGTCCGCCCTGTTGCACTGATATCAATCCAGGCAAGGTAAGATGACTCCGGTTGCATCATGCGCCAGTCAGGGAAATTATCCGAAATAGTCTGCGCCAGATAATCCGCGTTTCCTTTCAGATAGATATTCAGTGCATCCAGCCATGCGGTACCTTTGTTGTAAGCGTCAATAATCCCCCATACACCAAACAGGTTAGGTGACGTGATGGAGTTTTTCTCCAGCTGACGGCGAAATTGCGCGCGCAATACAGGATCAGGAATAATACTGTATGAGGTTTTCAATCCGCCGAGATTAAAGGCTTTATTCGGTGAGGTCAGTAAAATCAGGTTTTCCGGTGCAGCACAGTCCGGCTGAAGACAACTGGTAAATGTTCCGTATAAAACATGCTCGGCATGCACTTCATCAATCACCAGCAGAACGCCATATTGCTGACATAAATCAGAGACCTGTTTTATCTCCGCGGCAGTCCAGATCCGCCCGGACGGGTTATGCGGAGAACAAAACAGCCATACTTTCGGCTGATACTCCCGCATCTGTTTTTCGATATTATCAAAATCAAGATGATAGCGGTTATCACGCACAACCAGCGGATTGGTCAGTATAGTGACATTTTGCCGGGTAACGGCATGGGCAAAGGGGTCATAAACCGGGGTATTCATCATCACACAGTCACCCGGCTGACAAAATGCCTGCACCAGATAGTGCAGGGTAGATACGGTGCCGTAGCTCAGGGTTATCCAGTCCGGGGTAATCTGTACCTGATGCCTCTGTGCCTGAAAACGGACGACGGCCGCATAGAATTCATCAAAGCACCAGGTGTAGCCGAATGTTCCGTGCTGTGCTATCTGAGAAAAACGCTCAATAACGGCCGGAGGTGATTTGAAATCCATATCTGCAATCCACAACGGAATGAAATCCTGCGGGACATCACCGAAGCGCGAACAGACATACTGATGATCCCATTTCCGGCAGCGGTCACTTTTTCGCTCAATGATTTCGTCAAAATTGTACATGCTCACTTCCTGTTTAAATTAAGGCTTCAAGGCCGGATTTCACACTCTGTACCTGCGGTCCGATAATGACCTGAACGCTGTGAGCATCCAGTACCACAACAGACAATGCACCGGCATCTTTCAGTATTTTTTTGTCGATTTTACTCATGTCTTTTACCACAAGACGCAAGCGGGTGATGCAGTTGTCGAGTGAGTCAATATTCTCTTTACCACCAAGCGCTGTCAGGATCAGATTATGATCGTATTTTGATTTCCCGCGCACACGGGTATTAGCCTGAACCGCTTGTTCCGCACCTTCAGGCTCATCTTCACGTCCCGGGGTTTTGACATCATGCTTTAAAATGTACCAGCGGAAGACAAAGAAGTAGATTGTGAACCAGATAACCCCGACCGGGAACACCAGATACCATTTGGTCGCAGTACCCTGCATTATGCCGAAAATCAACAGATCCAGAATACCGCCATCCGTGTTGCCTATCGTGACGCCGAGCAGTGCCATGACAAGTAATGCGAGGCCGGACATAATGATATGGAAGATATAAAGCACAGGGGCGATAAACAGGAACAGAAATTCAATCGGCTCTGAAATACCGGTGACGACAGAAACCAGCACACCGGAGAGTAATAATCCTTTGATAACCGGACGGTTAGCCGGTTTTGCTGTGCGGTAAATAGCATAGGCAACCGCCGGTAAACCAAAGATAAAGGTCGGCATAAAGCCCTGGGACAGGAAGGCGGTTACATGCGGGCTGAACGGCAGCCCTGCTTTCAGCTCGGCATAGAAAATATTCAGCGCGCCGGCGATTTCATAGCCATCTACCATCTCTGTGCCGCCTGCCGGGGTAAAGCGGACCATTGCCAGAAGAATATGGTGCAATCCGAAAGGCTTCAGTAACAGCACTCCGACACCATACAGGAAAGGACCGAATACATCAGTGCTCTGAATAATATGCCCGATACCGGCAATGCCCATTGCCACATATTTCCACAGGAACGGAATAGCCAGCCCGACGAGAGAAAGCGTCAGTGCGGTGATAATAGGAACAAAACGGATCCCGCCGAAGAACGCGAAAGCATCATGCAGCACGGTATCCTGAAAGCGTTCGTGCAGAAAATAGGTAATGATGCCGACAACAATTCCGCCCAGCACGCCCATTTCGAGAGTCTGTATCCCCAGTACTATGGATTGCCCGACCTGTTTCATCATGGCAGGGTCGGCGAGCTGGTGGGTGACGGTCAGATAATAGTTGATGCTCATATTCATCAGCATATAGCCGACAAACCCTGCAAATGCGCCGACCGCTTTATTACGGTTTGACAGACCGAACGGGATCGCCATGGCGAACATGACAGGCAGATAGGTAAAGGCGAAGCCGCCGACCATGGCCATAAAACCGAACGTCAGCTGAACAAATTCATTACCGAGAAACGGGAAACTGCTGATTGCGGAAGGGCTGGTGACTGAACTGCCGACCCCCAGTAATAATCCCATGAAGGCCAGTAATGAGACGGGAAACATAAAGGTTTTTCCCAGACTTTGAAAAAATGCCCAGAGTTTAGATTTAAACGACTTTTCCTGCGACATCGTAGAGTACTCCTCAGCTTCTTTATAATTTATTGGTTAAGGGGTATTGCGGGACAGTATTTTTTGTTGTTTTTTATTATTTTATTGTGTTTCTGGTGGTGACAGCTCCGGCGGGGGAACCGGAGCTGTCTGACCGGCTACAAAAGCTGTCCGTCCGCACCGCATACGCGGATTTTGTCGCGGACAACGGCTTTCATGGCATCCATTCCTGTGCGCATGTAGTAGCGCGGATCATTACCCTCAGGGTTTGCAGCAAACCATTCTCTGACGGCACCGGCAAAGGCAATTTTCAGCTCAGTGGCGACATTGACTTTGCATACCCCAAGCTCAATGGTCCGGCGCACATCGGCATCGGGCACATCGCTTGCACCGTGCAGTACCAGCGGGATATCCACAATGCTGCGGATTTTTTCCAGCCGGGCAAAATCAATTTTCGGGCGGTGGGTATACAGTCCGTGAGCTGTACCGATGGCGACCGCCAGGCTGTCAATACCGGTCAGTTGTGCAAAGCGGCGGGCTTCTTCCGGGGAGGTCAGAAATGCACTTTCCGCATCAACGTCCATATCATCTTCCACGCCACCCAGGCGACCGAGCTCTGCTTCCACGCTGCAATCGTGTGCGTGACAGAAGCTGACGACAGATTTCACCAGGGCAATATTTTCCTCAAACGGGAAATGACTGCCGTCGATCATTGCACTGCGCACGCCTTCACCGACTTTGGTCCGGATATCATCAAGGGTTTCATGGTGATCAAGATGAAGTGCGACAGGCATGGCAAAAGAGTGCGAATAGGCCTGACACAGGGCATAGATTTCCTGAAATCCGATATGTTTAAATGTGCCTGGTGTCCCTGCCAGAATAACCGGTGAACGCATTTCCGCGCAGGTTTCCAGAATAGCCTGAATCGTTTCGGCGTTGTGAATGTTAAAGGCCGGAACGGCATAGCCATTGGTTTGTGCGTGGGTCAGTAAATATTTTGTTGAGATGATGGCCATGATTACGCTCCTGTGTGTTGGTCAGTCCACGGATGAATAATAACGCCCTGAACAACCCGGTTAACGGTTCCGCTGGCAGACGGTGTGTCCGGGGTTATCCCGGCCTTAACGGATTGGCTGAGAGCAAAAAGCTGTGCATAAGGAAGGAAGCAGAACAGAAGTTCTGTGTCGCTGAGTGTGTCACCGGCGGGCAGATAACAGTGTTCACCGGCGCTGATGGTGTCATCCGGTTTATCCGCAATGGCGATAACGCATTTCGCTATGCGGTCACGGCGCAGTTCGGCCAGCAGATCCAGGTCATACTGACGGGTGTATGGTTGGTTTGAGATATACATGACCACCAGGGTTTCTTCATCGACCAGTGATTTCGGACCATGGCGGAAGCCGGTCGGGGTATCGTAAAACGCGGCGGTCTGACCGGCAGTCAGTTCCAGTAGTTTCAGGGCTGATTCACGGGCAAGCCCCAGAAAACTGCCGCTGCCGAGATAAACAACCCGCGAAAAACAGTCATTTCCCGGTAAATTTTGTGTGCCGTTTCCATGTGCCGCGATAGTCTCACGCGCCCGCTGAGCCACACGGGCAAAGTGTTGTGTGCTGAATTTTTGCGGGACAAGTGCGGCAAGGCAACTGCACATCATGGAGGTAATGCTGCTGGTCATAGCAAACGCTTTATCATTTGTCTGCGGCGGCATCAGTAGTGCAAAACCATTCTTTTTACCCTGCACGCGCTGATACAGATGTCCCTCTTTATTGCAGGTGATCACCAGATGAGAGCAGTCCGCAATACACTGATTGGCAAGATCAAATGCCGCGACACTCTCCGGGCTGTTACCGGAGCGGGCAAATGAAATAAGCAGTACCGGCTGATGTTGCGGCAGATAATCCACAGGGTTTGTGACGATATCGGTGGTCGGGATGGCGGTGACGGATCTTCCGGTCAGGCGGCGCAGTACCGGCGAAATCATCTCACCGATAAAGGCAGAGGTTCCCGCGCCGGTAAGAATGATATTCAGATTATCCTGTGCAAGCAGAGGCGCAAGGAAGGTGTCCAGCGCAGCACGCTGTGAGTCAATTGAGTGCAGCGCATTCATCCAGCAATCCGGTTGCTGGCGAATTTCGGTTTCAGTCCAGGTGGAATAGTGGGGTGTGGCGGGAGCTAGAGGGGCATGCATAGTTTTATCCTTAACATTTCGTTCAATCCGAAAGTGATATGAGTCAAAAGATAAAGCAAGTCTTTTGTCTTTCGATTGGTTTCGATTGGTATTTAAATTCAATTTACAGGAATGAAATTGAAGGATCAATTACGAAATGAAAAGAAAACGAAAAGTGTGACTTGTGCCACAGGTGAAATGATTAAGCTGTTGTTTATTAGTCTGTTATATAAAAATAATTAACGGGAAATAATAAGGAAAAGAAAGGCGTAGTTTTACTACGCCTTATAATGAAAGAAAATCAATAAACCGGCAGTCCGTGGACCCAGGTCTGTCTGACCCGCCAGTCAGCACTCAGGTCATTAAAATGCGCCCGTTTACCGGGTGCTATCGTGCCGTGAGTCTGTGTTATTCCCAGCAGTTGCGCGGGGTGCAGTGACGCCATGCGGATTGCGGTTTCCGGTAATGTACCGGTATTGGTTATCATCCGGCGGACAGCATCATCCAGCGCCAGCGTGCTGCCGGCAAGACCCCCGGCGGCAGTCCGGACAATGCCGGCGTCCATGGTGACATCGTGACCACAGATGTCATAGATACCGTCAGGTTGTCCGGCGGCTCTCATCGCATCCGTTATCAGTACAGTGCGGTGTGCGGCACACTGACAAGTAATCTGCATTACTGCGGGATGCACATGGTGTCCGTCCGCAATCAGTTCCAGCCATGCGCGCGCGTCAGATAACCCGGCACCTGCCATTCCCGGTTCGCGGTGATGCAAACCGGTCATGCCGTTGAAACAGTGAACAAGGCCATCGGCACCGGCATCGAAAGCCGCCACGGTCTGTTTATATGAAGCAGCGCTGTGTCCGAGCATAACATTCAGCCCGCGGGCTTTCAGATGGCGGACAGCATTCAGGGCATCTGTTTTTTCCGGTGCCAGCGCGACCACTTTCAGGGTGTCCTGTGAAATCGCAATTAATTCATCCAGTTCACTGATAACCAGTTCACGGAACAGTTCCGGTGAGTGTGCACCTTTGTTTTCCGGCGTAAAGTACGGACCTTCCAGATAACTGCCCAGTACTTCAGCTACCGGTACAGATACTGTCTGCTGCTGACAATAGCGGGCAATGCGGGCGAGGGTGGATTTGATGTCCGGCAGCGGTGCGGTGACCGTTGTTGCCAGCCAGGCAGCAACCCCCTGTTGCGCTTTGAAAGCGGCAATGGTTGCCAGCGCATCAGGAGAGTCATCCATCACATCCATACCTTGTCCGCCATGAACATGGGTATCAATATAAGCAGGGCAGAGTTGCTCTGCATCAAACCGGTTTTCCCCTGCGGGCAGCGGGGTGATAGTGGTGATGATGCCGTTACAGATGCTTATCGCCTGATTTTCACGCCAGCCATATTCTGTCAGCACTCTGCGGGCCCGGATCTGCTGTGTCATATTCCTTCGCCCTCTGTTTCACAGCAGCGCGCACGCTGTAATTCATCGGTCAGACTGGTTAAGCCACGGTGCCCGCAGGCCAGCGCTTCCCTGCGAAAATCATCCCGTGAGAGAGTATCCCGCTCCAGTGACATCTCCAGCAGTAATTGCAGATTCGTGCCGGTGATCACCTCACGGTCTGCCCGTCCCTGTGTCAGTGTGGCGGATACCCTGAACGGCGTTCCTCCAAGGATATCCGTCAGAAAAATCACACAGTCACACTGTTTCAGTTGTTCAAGTGCAGCTTCCAGTTCCTGCGTCAGGCGGCTGGTGGTGGATTCAGCCGGGAAATCAATGGCAATGAAATCGTCCTGTTTCCCGATGATTTGCAGCATGGCTTTTTCCAGTCCGGAGGCAAAACCCCCGTGACCACATAAAATAATTCCCGGCATCAGTCTCTCCTTTATATTTCTGTTTACAGGAAGTGTGCAAATTTCCCGGCAATTCCTAACACCACGGTCAGCAAAATCAGACGTAACGGGCTCCAGCCCCGGCGAACCAGCCAGAACATTGTCAGGGTATAGACCAGCGGCAGAAAGGCCGGCATCAGTTTATCGATAACATCACTTTGTAATTTGACGACTGCATCACCGGCGGTGATTTCCAGTGTGGTCGATAATTTCACATAGGTTGCAACCAACGCACCAATGACCGTCATACCGACAATCGAGGCGGCATGACCCACTTTTTTGGTATTGGCTTTAATCAGCGGGATAGCCGCGACACCCATGCGGTAAGCATAATGTGCCAGTCCGAAACGCAGCCCTAAGTGAACGACGTTAAACATCACCAGAAAAACCACGGCGCCGAGAATCGAGCCCTGTAATGCGAGGCTTGCGCCGATCCCACCGCAGATAGGCAGGAGTGTCAGCCAGAACATGGCATCCCCGATTCCGCCCAGTGGTGCACCGACAGCAATTTTAGTGCTCTGGATACTGTTTACATCCTGTTTGGAGCGCTCCATTGCCAGAATGATGCCGATAACAAAGGTCACCAGGAACGGGTGGGTATTGAAAAAGCCCATATGGCCTTTCATGGCGCGGGCAAGATCACGCGGATTGGTATGGATTTTTTTCAGTCCGGGCAGAAGACCGTAAAGCCAGCCCGCAGCCTGCATACGCTCGTAGTTAAATGAGGCTTGTAATAGCATGGAGCGCCAGGCTATCCGGTTAATATCTTTGCGTGTCAGGTCAGCGCCGGTTGTCTGATCCTCATAAACGTTCTGATTACAGTCCGCGGGCAGCAAGGTTTCTGCCTGACCGGGCGCAGATGAATGAGTCTTTTCAGATGCCATCTTCAAATTCCTCTTGTGACGGATGTGCCGGTTCGGTTGTCGCCGGTTTGCGGACAAAATCGATCATAGCCATTGCCAATGCGGCGGCAGCGATTGCCAGTACCGGCAACTGAAGCCAGGCGGCACCGACAAATCCCAGGATAAAGTAAGGAATGTAGGTATTTTTCATCATGATTTTCAGCAGAACGGCAAAACCGATAGCCGGCATGATACCGCCCGCGACACCCAGCCCGTCGATTAACCGGGTCGGCAGAACATCAATCAGGTTTTTTGCGTGATCTGCGCCGAACCAGATAGGTAGAAACGCACAGAGAAAATAGAAAATACCAAGGGCAAGCAGCGCCAGATAGTTGATGCGCTCTATACCCCGCGTATCGGCATTGGCAGCCATTTTGTCACAGCGGGACATGACGCCGGACATCACAGAGAACAGGAACGTGATCCCCATCTGTACCGCCACAGCAAATGGTACTGCAACGCCGACGGCGACTTCCGGCTTCACTCCGGTGGAAATAGCGAAAGCGGTGCCCACGATAGTGCCGATTATTACATTCGGCGGTTGAGCGCCCGCGAGCGGGGCAAGTCCCATCCAGACCAGTTCCAGGGTACCACCGGTCAGTATCCCGGTATTGAGATCACCGAGTATCAGCCCGACAATCGGCCCCAGTACAACCGGGCGGTGAATATGCGTGAGCCCGTTAAACAGATCCAATCCGGCGATGAAAGCTACCAGCCCGAGGGCGACAGCTTGTAACAGACTGATTTCCATATATGTATCCTCAGAGCAGTTTAAACAGATCCTGCGCCGGTTCTGTCGGTACTCCCTGAATGAAACAGGCGACACCGGCTTCGTTGAGTCCTTTGAATGCAGCGAGATCCGCTTCATCCACAGACACTGTTTTGGCTATCTGACGTTTACCTTCCGCATAGTGAATGTTGCCGACGTTAATGCGTTCCACAGGAACGCCGCCTTTCACCAAGGTCAGAAAATCAGCCGGAGTTTTGCAGACCAGCAGAATTTTTTGCCGGTCTGCGGCTTTATGAATATTGTCTATTACTTTTTGCAGCGGCCAGAAACGCACCGCAATACCTTCCGTTAATACCATTTCCATCAGATTCTGCTGCAACGGATCGGCAGCAACCTCATCATTTGCAACCAGTACCAGATTGGCACCGGCAAAACCAACCCACTGAACACCCACTTGCCCGTGGATTAATCGTTCATCAATACGACTTAACACAATATTTGGCATGGTACTCGCTCCTTACCGGCAGGCATTGTGATAGTGGCGCAGCACTGTCTGAATGTGCGCAATGATTAAATCTTCCGGCGCAGCCGTAATATGTCCGGCGCGGACTTGCGGGTATTGAAGCGGCAGATACTGGCTGATCAACGGCAGCGGAATCGGTGTTTTAGTCAGATTTTTCAGCAGGCAGTCAACCGCCGCACTGATCGCTTTATCCGGCCAGTAATAGCGGATGCGGTCTGAATAACTGTAGCTGCGTGCAATGTACTGTATCTGCTCATCACCGGTGTAATAGCTCTGCCAGTAGCCCGGTTTTTTCAGCATGATATCCTCTGTCACCTGACGCAGTGAGGAACGCCCCGCAGGTGCTATCAGCTCATCTTCAATGGCTGCCAGTGCATAAAGAGCTTCACGCAGAGCAAAGGTAAGCCCCGGACCAACTTTAAGGATCGCGAAGTGATCATCAACCAGCTGACTGAGCGCATGTGGCATCTGATAATCTGTTGAATGCGCTTCAAACACCAGATGGTCGTGATGTGTGACCATATTACTCAGTGCGCGTGCTTTCTCAGGTTGATAATCAATCACATTTACGTGATCAAACTCTACCCCCGGTTGCACCACCAGTCCGATGATCCGCGGCCAGATGTCGGTCAGATTTTGTTGTGAAAAAGCCCGCTGATGAGCAAGTAATGTTGCTTCAGCCGCTTTTGCTGTTGTGACCGTCAGTTCAGCAAGTTCTTCATGAGCGCCACCCGGCACAGGGACTTCAGTACCGATAACATAAACCAGATCACGTGTTCCGAAACATTGCTGACAGGTTTCTTCAGCGATAGCCGCCAGGCGTGCAGCCCGTTGTGCCACAATTTCATCTGTCAGCGGAACGGGGTCACCGGCACAGGACATACTGCAATCGAGGTGAATTTTCTTAAATCCGGCAGTGACATAAGAACGGATCAATTCGTCCGCTTTTACCATCGCCTCGTCAGCCGGTTCATTCTGCCAGCGGTTTGGTCCGAGATGATCGCCGCCGAGGATAAGATTTTCCCGGGGAAAGTGGTTGTCATCCGCCAGTTGCCACAGAAAATCGCGGAAATCAGCCGGTGTCATTCCGGTATAGCCGCCGAATTGATCCACCTGATTGGATGTTGCTTCAACCAGTAACGGAGTCTGTTGCTCACGGGCGAAGCCTATCGCGGCTTTCAGAACATACGGATGTGCGGAGCAGACAGCATAAATGCCCGTTTTATCTCCCCGTTTGTGGCGTGCAACAATATCAGTTAAAAGTTTCACTTTCCTCTCCTTACAGTCTTGCGTGGTTTGTTTTTGTTTCAAGTCTTGTAATGCATACTGCTATAAAGGAAAAAGAAAACAAAACGAAAGGTTTTAAAATCCTGATCCGCATCACAAAAGAAATATAATGAAAGTAAGGCTTCTTTGACTAAGTGTAGTTACGCATTTTTCCGGGCTTGCATTCTGCATAAAGAAAAGCGTTAATAGATGAAACGAAATGAAATGAAAGATTTTTTGAATGAATAGTAAGGATAAGGTAATGAATAGTCCGGATACCGGTACGGATAACCGGATTATGGGAACGAGCGGGCGACGCGAACACATCATCCAGTTACTGCGTTCTAACGGCAGCGTCCAGGTTAATGAATTATCACAGCAATTTCGCGTTTCTACGGTAACCATCCGCAATGATCTGGCTTTTCTGGAAAAACAGGGAATTGCTATCCGTGCCTATGGCGGTGCGCTTATCTGTGAAGGCGTTGCACTGGTTAATGAACCCTCACTGGAAGATAAAAGTACCCGGCACACGACAATCAAACGCAATATTGCAGCCATTGCGGCGGAGCGGATAACGCCGGGTCTGCGGGTTATCCTGGACTCCGGCACGACAACGTATGAGATTGCACGTCAGTTGCGTCATCATCAGGATATGATTGTGATGACCAATGGTATGAATGTGGCGAATGCCCTGCTGGAAGCGCCCGGGGTGGAACTGATGATGACTGGCGGGCAACTGCGCCGTCAGTCCCTGTCATTTTACGGCGATCAGGCTGAGCAATCTTTGCATAATTATCACTTTGATATGCTGTTTCTCGGCGTGGATGCGATTGACCTGGAACGCGGTATCAGCACGCATAATGAAGATGAGGCGCGTTTAAACCGGCGGATGTGTGAAGTCGCCGGGCAGATTGTGGTTGTCACTGACTCAAGTAAATTTAACAGCTCGAGTCTGCATAAAATTATTGATACTCAGCGTATTGATACCATTATTACCGATGACGGTATTCCGGAAGCAAGTTTGACCGGTCTGCGCCGTATTGGCGTGGAAGTGATACTGGTGAAAGGCTGAAAAAGAGGATTGTCACAAAAAGAGGTAAAACAACACTGAATATTGCAGAAAGAAAAAGGATAATCGGTTATAAGGATAATATGATTAAGCAGAACATAAGAGCGGGCTGTGAAAATATTATTAATGGCACTGCTATTTTTTTATCCGTTCATTACTTTCGCGGCTGAGACTTGCTCAGATATTTCCCGACGTGCGGAAAACGAGGGAATATACAGTGAAAGAGTGATTTACAAAGTTATGTCTGAGGGGCGGCTGTACTTTCATTCCGCCCCGGACAGCAGATGTAAAAGTAAAATCAGCTTTTTGGTAAAAAATGATTCTGTTATTGGTTACCGGGTTAATGGTGATTACTTATTTTCGGGCTATGTTAATGGCGAAGGTGAAATAACAGACGGCTGGCTGGAATTATCTCAGCTGACGCAGACGAATCTGAGAATTGTTCCTCTTGCTGAGGAAGTTGATCATGTTAACCGTTCTCACGATAACAAAAAAAATAATCCGCTGACCACTGATGATTACCGGCTGACTGTCAATGAGATGGCTCTGCGCCCCGGAGAACCATTAAGTGAAGTCAGTCGTGATATTCTCAGAAACTACCACCGGGAGCCTGAGTTAGTCTTTATTGGCTATGGCAGGGCCGGCAGAACCGTCGGTGTTTCATTTCCTGAGGATTCCCTTTCTGTTTATGCGACCTATATTATCAATGATAATACTGATGAGGATGTTATCAATCAGATAACATTGTCTTCTGATAAATATAAAACACATCGCGGTATTGGCGTGGGTGATCCTCTCAGTCTGCTTTTTGAACGTTATGGACTTCATGATGATTATTCGGCTGATGAGAGTACAGAATCACTTATTTATCATAGTATTGATATGAGTCTTATTTTTGAGGTCAGTAAAGATAAAAAAATAAAACGGATTACGTATCTCCTGAATGCACCGGGAATGGTGAACTGTACAATAAACAGTGATAACTGGTCAGCAGTGCCCTTTATTATTCCGGTACAAAGAGAAGTGATATCACAGGCCAGGGTATGGCTTTATTTGCAACCTGATGAGAAGTGTAAAACAGAGTTATTTATTATCCGTGGAGACCGTGTATTACAGTATCGGCAACACGGCGATTATGCTTACATTAATTACATTAACAGCAAAAATAAAGTGGTTGAGGGTTGGATAAAAAACTCAGCATTAAAGGTTGCTGATAATATTGCTGATAAAGTAGATTACCGGGATTTTATTCTGAAGTCAGGTAATGGTCAGATTGATTTTTTAGGCAAACCAGTAACAGATAATACGGTGACCCACTGGCTTGAAACGCAGCGGGAAGGTGTATCAAAACCTGTATTTCATGATTTTTCTCACGGTGTTGAATCATGGATTTCTGATATCGCCGGGTTTAATGTCACAATTTCCCGGACTAATACGATTGTGGAGAAACGCACCGGCAGACAGGATGCATATATATCTGAAATATCGTTTAAAGATGACCGTTATAAGACGTACCGGGGCGTCACTGTCGGTGATACCTATAACGAGATGATTGCCGCTTACGGGGAATACAATAATATGGTAGCCGGCAGTGCCTGTTATTATTACACCTGGTTTGACCGTCAGCTCTGGTTTTGTTTCGATGATAACCTGGTTATTACGGCTATTTTGTATAAGAACTATCCGGAATCGGATACCAGGTAATCTATCTGATATGGAGTTAACAATGAAAAAACTATTCATTATTTTACCTGCTTTAATTCTTACCGGATGTGTAATGAGTGATGCGGAGCTTAAAACAGCGTATGCAGATCATTATTATCAATCCCCTGAGTATATTGCGGGCTATAAACAAAAAATAAGCACTATGAGTGTGAATGAACTGGCAGTGACAGGTGCGCAGGAAGACAGAGCTAAAATGAACGGGCAGTCGCGCATGAAAATAGATGATTCCCTTTATATCGAAAATATTGAGGCGAAAGATAACAATGTTATTTATCACTATTCGCTGTCACCTGCATGGCTGAAAAAATCCGCATCCTCACAGAAAAAGGATCAGATAAATATGCAAAAAGATCTGATTTACCGGACATGTTCACTGAAAACAGTGCAGCTGGTTCAGGAAAAAGGGCTGGCTGAGATCCATCAGTATTATGATGACTATCCGCAGCATATTTTATTTACACTGCATGCAAACAAGGCACTGTGTAAAAAGAACGGATTTTGAAATAAAGAACGCCACATGCAGATGTGGCGTTCTTTATTTGTGGCTGCGGTCAGGTTTCGTTAAAACGAATACAGGGATGCCGCTGATTCTCCCAGTTTTTCAGCCAGTTCAGAGGCGGCATACCGGTCTGTTATGATTTCAATATAAGCGGCACGGTTACCGGACTCTGCTTCTTTAATCGCTTTATCCAGTTCAGTGCAGGTGGTGACGCGGCGGCAATACCAGTCATCACACCCCAGTGCTTCCGGCAATTGTGCATAACGCCATTGCGGTAAATCGTTATAAACAGCCTCCGGGTCTTTGCACAGCAGTCGTTCAATCAGATAACCATCATTATTCAGCACGAAAATGAGCGGTTTCAGTCCGGCGCGGTCAAACTGACTTATCTCTTGTGCGGTCAGCTGATGAGCGCCTTCCCCGGTTATCAGGATAATTCGTTTGTCCGGTGCGGCAACCGCAGCCCCGAATGCGGCCGGTGTTGCCCAGCCGATTGATCCCCATAACGTTTGGTTATGGAACTGTGCCCCTTCCGGCAGCAGAGTAAAGCCCAGCCCCATTGAAACTGTCCCGGTTTCAGCAATAATAATATCGTTTTCTCTGAACATTTGCTCAAAACGCGGATAAAGATATTGCGGTATTATTTCGCCTGTTGCGTCAGATTCCGGCAAACCAAGCCCGGTTGCCGGCGGAACAGGGCAATCAGTGTGGGGTAACGCGGCGATTAACGCCGGGAGAATATCCCGCATATACACATCATGGAAAACGGCTGCACCGACACTGACGTTATCCGCGAAAATGCTGATCAGTTTCTGTGGTGCAATCTCTGCGGTAAAACTGCCGGTATTGAAATCAGTCATAACGGCACCGACACTCAGGATACATTCACAATTTTCGACAAATTCCCTGACCTGCGGATTCATCAGTTTCCCGTCATACATGCCGGTGTAATGCGGATTGGATTCGCTGATAATTGCTTTATCCATAAACATGGTGGCGTATGGCAGACCTGTTTTACTGATGAGTGCGCGCACATCTTCAATTAACCCGGATCGGGCAGATAACATGCCGGGTAAAATACAGGTACTTTTGCCTGCCGCCAGCTTAGCGCTGATGGCGGCAACAGCTGCAGACAGGGAGTCGCTGTTACTGACCGGCAGCGCCTGCGGAGAGACATTTTCAGGTATCTTAACCGGTAATACGGCGTAATCAGACGGAAAGCCGATATAGACAGGGCGGCGCTCACGCAGGGCGCTGGTGATCAGCCGTTCTGTTTCCTGTACACAATTGTCCGGTGTCATTATCGTGTGGGCGCAGGACAGTCGCTGCCCCAGTTCATAAAACAGGCTGAAATTCCCGTCACCTAATGTATGGTGAACCAGGCGCCCGCTTTTTTGCACACCACTTGCCGGCATACCAACCAGATGAAAAACCGGCAGGTTTTCGGCATAAGCGCCGGCAATACCGTTTATGGCGCTTAATTCCCCGACGCCGAAGGTGGTTGAAAGCGCCGCCATTCCGTTGATGCGCGCATAGCCATCGGCGGCGTAGGCGGCGTTGAGTTCATTACAATTTCCTATCCATTTCATGGTATTGCTTTCGCAAACGGCATCTTCAACCGGGAATGCATAGTCACCGGCGACACCAAATACATGGTGGATACCGAGATCTTGCAAACGCCCCAGCACATGCTCAATCACTGTTTTTATCATTTTCTTCTCCGGTAAATAGGGTGCTGATTTATCAGCGTCAAATCATTAACAGTATGAATGATTTTTAGCGATTATTCGGAATGATTGGAAATGGTTTATACTCATTGCGGTTATAACCAAATGTAATAGGGGTGAAGGATGGATATCCGGGCACTGCGGTATTTTGCCGAGGTTGTACAACTCAATGGTTTCAGCCGGGCTGCACAGTCATTATGTGTGACGCAACCTGCTATCAGCCGCAGTATTCTGAAGCTGGAAGATGAACTCGGTTTTACACTGCTGACCCGTGAAACGGATGGTGTAAAACTGACAGATGAAGGGGCGATTTTATTTGATCACGCTACCAAAATTCTGGCGCAGTTTCATTGTATGAACAAAGCATTACAGGATAAATCAGGTCCGCTGACCGGGACATTAAATGTCGGATTACCACCGGTTATCGCATCAACCTATTTCGCCGATATTATTATGGCATTCAGTTCCCGGCATCCGCAGGTTGAGCTGAAAATCTTTGAACTGGGCACCAAACAGATGCTGGATGCGATGACGGAAGGCAGTGTTGAAACTGCCGCTGTAATGTTACCGTTTGATAATAATCTGTTTGATTTACAGCGGTTTACCACTAATCAGCTGATGTTGCTGGTCAATGAGCAGCATCCGCTGGCGACAAAAGAGCGGGTTCTGTTTACGGAATTACTGGATCAGAAATTTGTTTTTTTCTCGGAAGATTTCCGGATTAACGATCTTATCCGCAGCGCCTGCGGAATTTATCACAGCAAACCAATAGTGGCTGGCCGGAGTAATCACCTGGATTTGATTATTGCGATGGTGCGTGCGGGGGTGGGAATTACATTACTGCCTGACAGCATGTGGCACGACAGGCGGGTTGACGGACTGGCGATTATCCCGGTGACCTCTCCGGTGCTCTCTTATGATTTGGCGCTCGCTAATGTGAAAGGGTATCAGAGCCGCAGTTGCCGTGCCTGGAATGCGCTGGCAAGAGAAAAACTGGGAATAGAACAGGGGAATAATGCGGAACTTACGGAAGACGTTACTGAATAGTTTACTGAAGATAGACGATATAAATAACAAAAAAAATCATTACTGCCGCGATTAATAACAGCGGAATATTACGCATTGCCAGCACATTTTTTACTTTGCTGATGATGAGTTGGCGCACATTACTTTCTGATGGTGTTTTGTCCCGGCTGAAATGAGGGAACTCCGGTGGGATCGGCGGCTGTTGCGGTAATGTCTGCTGCGGTAATATTTGCGGCTCAGTCCTTACCGGCTCCGGTTGGTTTTCCCGCTCCAGCGGTGTTTGTTGTTGCTGTTTTTTTATCGCCTGTCTTTTTTCCAGTTCGCGGAGCGCCTGTTGTTCCCGCTGTCGTTGCAGTTCCCGTTGTCTTTGCTGTGCAACCAGCGCCTGTAATTCTCTGAGCCGCTGCTCTTCCTGCTGTTTCTGCCGCCCCATTTCCCGGTGGCGCCCTTCTGCGGTCATGGGCTTAGAGGGGGGTTTTACCGGTGATTTTTCAGGTGGCACGGATGGAGAAAGTGCTGATTCAGCGGCATAAATATCGGATAAAGAGAGACTATGCTTTTTCATAAACAGCCGTGCTTTCGCAAAGGCATTTGCTGCCTCATTCTCATTACCAGCGTTTTCCGCAAGAGACATTAATTTCTGTACTTTTGCGATTGCTTTATCCCGATCAGTCATCATGTTATAAAATGTGATGTTGTTCTTATGTTATTTAAGTAATTACATAATACTGTGAATTTACGCTATGTGAAGTTATCGGAGGGGGGACAGGTGTATTCAGTGGTTAATGTTTACAGTCAAACACCGGTTTTTTTATCTGTTCAGAAAATAGCATAAACAGTGACCCCGGCAGAGTTATCCGCCATAGGAAATATGTGATAAAGAATAAGAAAACCGCCATTTTCACAGGAAAACAGCGGTTTGTTCAGAAAAAGAGGTGTAATCCGTTTACTTACGGGCATCCAGTAACTGTTTTGCGTTCTCTGTCGTTACTTCTGTCCACGGAATAGCATAGTGGTTATCTTTACCATCATTCCATTGCAGTTTGTCCGCGTATTGTGCCCAGATTTTGGACTGCGGCTGATAGCTGTCACCTTTGACGGCTTTCATTGCAAGGTCGATAGAGCCCTGCATCTGTGCGTTTGCATCCTGAAGGATGGAAACCATTTCGCCTTCCTGCACGGAACGGATAGCATCAGACACGCCGTCCACACCTGCGATAGAGAAATCACTGACATTCAGACCGGCAGATTTGATAGCTTCAATAGCACCTAATGCCATTTCGTCATTCTGCGCGATAACACCACCGATTTTACCACGGTGCTTCTGTAACCAGTTTTCCATCAGCGGCATGGCTTCAGCGCGTGACCAGTTAGCCGTTTTACGCTCTAACACTTTCACTTTGCCCGGACCACATTCTGCAATGGCTTTGTCATTACCTTCGCCGCGCTGAATTTCACCGCTGCCGCCTTTCGGCCCTTCGATAATAACCACATTACCTTCACAATTCATTTTTGCCAGAACCGCTTTGGCTTCCATGTAACCGCCGAGGACGTCATCAGAAACCACTTCAGCCGTCATTTTGTCTGTGTTCAGACGGGCGTTGGTGACGATAACAGGGATTTTTGCCTCATTCGCCATAGTGACGACGTCGATGTTCGCTTCATAATCCATCGGGTTGATAATGATAGCGTCAGTTTTGGTCTGAATAGCGGTTTCAGCCTGGTTATTCTGTACCATCGGGTCGTAACGACCGTCATAAACAGTAATAACCGCATCACCACTTTTCACAGCCGGATGTTCTTTTGCGGCTTTTTCCATTAACTGGACAAACTCAGCTTTCATTCCATACATAAGTACCGAAATTTTTACCGGGTTATCCTGTGCAGCAAATGCCTGGCCGCCCATCAGCAAAGCAGAGGTCAGTGCTGCGATCTTGGTCAGTTTGTTCATGGTTGTTCCTTGTAGGGTAGCTGTTTTTATAGTCTTTATTTACGCTTCATCCTTCGCTCCGCAGGTGCGTTGGCTGCGTTCGTCCACCCCGGTCACATACTGATGTATGTGACCGGGGATGTCCTCACTTTGCCGCCTTCCTGCAAAACGAATGATTTTGCGTAAATCTGTTTTACAGGAAGCGCACCGACAGAATGTGGCAGGCTGAAAAAATCCGCGTGGGTACTGCTGTCAGTCACGACGTTGTTTGCGTGACGGATCTAAAAGCACGGCGATAACAATTAATGCGCCTTTGATAATCTGCTGGTAATAGGACTGAACACCGAGCAGGTCAAGGCCGTTATTCATTACGCCAATAATTAATACGCCGAACAGGGTGCCGACTAATGTCCCGACGCCGCCTGCCATACTGGTTCCGCCGATAACAACGGCGGCAATGGCATCCAGCTCGTAAGCACTCCCGGCGCTTGTCTGTGCTGAACCGGTGCGGGCTGTGAGGATAAGACCGGCGATACCGGCTAATGCACCGCACAGGGTATAAACCAGCACTTTGATTTTAATTACGCTGATACCTGAGGTTCTGGCACTCTTCGGATTTCCGCCGACGGCGTAAACATAACGCCCGAATGTGGTTTTATTCAGTAAAATCCAGGCAAGAATAAAAATAGCAGCCAGAATAACCACCGGCACCGGGATATCGAAAATATAGCCGTTTCCTAACCAGCGGAAATCACTGTTAAGCTGTGATACCGGGTTGCCGTCCGTTGTCAGCAGCGTCAGACCGCGCGCGGCAGATAACATCCCCATGGTGACGATAAACGGCTGGAGATTAAATTTCGCCAGAATGGTTCCGTTGAGAAGTCCACAGACAATCCCGATCCCCAGGGCGATAATCATCGGGATCATCACCGCATTGGCGGTATCACCGATAGCCAGTCCGGTATTGCTGGTGGCAAACCGCGCCGCCACAATGCCGCTCAGTGCCAGTACAGAGCCGACAGACAAATCGACACCGGCAGTGATAATAACGAAGGTCATACCGATGGCGAGAATGCCGTTAATCGAAATCTGGCGCAGGATAATCATCATATTATCCTGGCTCAGAAAGTAGTTATTGCTCCAGTCGCCGCGGGCGACCTGAATTTCACCCACAACGGCAACAATCAGGCACAGAACAAAGAACGCCAGAATGATGCCGTATTTGTGCATATTTTTCTTGTTACGGGCAATAAATGAGATCCCTGGTGAGGGCGCAGTATTTGTTGTATTCATGGTCACTTCTCTTTATTCATGCATACGATGGCGGGTGAACGGCTGTGCATCATCACACCGCAAGTTTCATTAAATCAGTCTGAGTGGCATTCGCTGCGGTCAGCTCTCCGGCGATCCGCCCGTCACGAAAGACAATAATGCGATCACTCATTCCGATAATTTCGGACAGCTCAGAAGAGACCATCACGATACCTTTGCCCTGTAATGCAAACTCGGACATAAAACGGTAAATTTCTTTTTTGGCGCCGACATCCACGCCGCGTGTCGGCTCATCGAGCAGCATCACTTCCGGCTCAATCAGCGCCCAGCGCCCGAGAACCACTTTTTGCTGGTTGCCGCCGCTGAGATTGCCGACTAATTGTCCGGCATCCGGCGTTTTCACATTGAACAGCTCAATCATGTCATTCGACCGCGCCTGTTCTTTCTTGTCATTGATAAAGCCGCCCTTGCTGATGGTCCGGAAGGATGCAATATTAATGTTTTCATTAATGGAGCGCCCGAGCATCAGCCCGGTTTCTTTGCGATCTTCTGTGACATAGGCGATACCGGCATTGATCGCATCTTTCGGGGAATGTTTATCCAGATGCCGCCCGTTAATATGAATGGTGCCTTTGTCAGCATGTTCGATCCCGAAAATCAGATCGAGAAACTCAGTGCGCCCGGATCCGACCAGACCATAAATCCCGAGGATTTCGCCTTTTTTCAGGTTCAGACTGATATCATGCACATGGTTATCACGGGAAAGCCCGGCGATATCCATAATGGTTTCATTTGTCGGTTCGTTGAATTTGGCAAATTCATCTTTGATTTCACGCCCGATAATCAGCTCGATCAGCTTCTCACGATTGATATCTGCCAGCGGTCCGTCAGTGATAAAGGTACCGTCACGAAAAATGGTGAAGGTATCAGCTATCTGAAAAATCTCGGACAGGCGGTGAGAGACATAAATAATGCCTTTACCTTTTTCCGTCAGGCGGGTTATGACATCAAAAATCTTCCGTGCATCTTCCTCGCCAATGGCGGAGGTCGGTTCATCCATAATGATGATGTCAGCATCAGCATGAGAGAGCGCTTTGGCGATTTCCACCAGTTGCTGCTCGGCAACACTCAGGTTGCGCATTTTCTCCGTCGGGGAGATATCAAAATGCAAATCAGCCAGTAATTCAGTGGTTTGCTGATTGAGCTTTTTGAAATCGACAAAACCAAAACGGCGCGGTTCGCGTCCCAGCCAGATATTTTCCGCGACCGTCAGGTCAGGAATTGAACTCAATTCCTGCTGAACGATAGCAATACCGGCGTGCAGCGCTTCAATCGGCTGATGAAATTCGCAGCGTTTGCCTTTAACATAAATCTCACCGGCATCCGGACGGATAAACCCCATCAGAATGCTGAGAAAGGTGGATTTCCCGGCACCGTTCCCGCCACACAGGGCGTGAACAGAGCCTTTTTTCAGCGAAAACTGCGCATTTTTCAGTGCCACAACCTGACCAAAGGCCTTGCGCACACCCTCAACCCGCAGTAACTCGTCATTGTTTGCCACAGATGCCGTCATAATGAGACCTCCGGGTATTCTGATGTCAGTAAAGTGAGGTAATTCTGATACAGAGACTCATACACAGGCACATTTGCCGGGTTCGGCTGCGTGCGGGTGTTTTCATCCAGTTGAACAAAGCGCTCACATAACGCGGCTAACTGTATTTCCGGTGTTGTCTCTGTAGTCAGGGTATCGCTCCAGATGGCCTGAACAGCGGCACCCAATGCGGCGGCTTCCTGGTTGGTCACACAGACCACAGGCGTTGCCATTATATCCGCGACAATCTGACGCCATTTTGCACTGCGCGCACCGCCGCCGGTCAGGCGGATTTCGCGGGTGGTTACGCCTTGCTGACGGAACAGGTCAATACCAAAACGCAGCCCGTATGTGGCACTTTCAACCACAGCCAGGCTCAGGTTTTGCGGTGTCAGGTTGCTACCGTCCATGTTATGCAGGCTGGCGCGGGCATCGGGTAACTGAGGTACGCGTTCGCCATTAAAGAACGGCAGCATGATAAGACCATCCGCGCCGGGTTTACTGCTGTTCAATGCATCATTAAAGGACTGAATATCCAGTCCTAATAATGACTGAATAGTGCTGGTGGCGGATGTGACATTCATCGTACAGATGAGTGGCATCCAGCCATTGCTGGAGGAGCAGAAGCCCGCGATCATAGCGGAATCAGCCACAACCGGTTTCTCAGCAAAGGTAAACAGGGTGCCGGATGTCCCGAGGCTCATGGTGGTGATCCCCGGTTTGATATTACCGGTGCCGATTGCCGCCATCATATTATCGCCACCACCGGATGCCACACGAGTTTGCGGCGAAATCCCCAGTTTTTCAGCGATTTCAGGGCGAACAGTGCCGATCATCTGTTCAGCGCGGACTAACGGCGGCAGCGCCTGCCATAAAATCCCTTCCGGATCGATAAGATCGGCAGCTTCTTTGTCCCATTCACGGGTACGGATATTCAGCAGCCCGGTGCCGGACGCATCGCCGAATTCTGCACAGGCATTGCCGGTGAGCCAGAAGTTCAGATAATCGTGCGGTAACAACATATGGCGCAGTTGCTGCCAGAGTTGCGGATGCTGCTGTTTAAACCAGATGATTTTTGAAACGGTATAACCGGTCTGCGGCAGCAACCCGAGGCGATCAATTGCTGCTTTTTCACCGCCCAGCGCATCGATAAACCACTGGTTTTCCGCATTTGTAGAGGTATCACACCATAACTTAGCCGGGGCAAGCACGTCACCATTTTGACTGACCGGTACAAAACCGTGCTGCTGACCGGAAACAGACAGGGCGCGGATCTCACGCCCGTCAATACCGGCACTACGGATTGCCTGTGCAAAAGCCGTTTCCAGTGCATCAGTCCACCAGCAGGCTTCCTGTTCACGGAGTCCGCCTGACTCACTGATAATCAGGTGAGGCGCACTGCCCTCACCTAAAATACGTGCGGTCTGGCTGTCGACAATAATGACTTTGGTACTTTGTGTTCCGCAGTCGATACCGGCATAGAGCGTCATGTGTTACTCCATTTCCAGCACGATTTTCACGTCGGTCGCGCGGCCTTCGGCAGCACGCTCATACGCTTCAATACTGTCTTTGAATTTATAGGTTGCTGACAGCAGCGGGGCGACATCCAGTTTGCCGGAACTGAGCAGACGAATGGTGCGCGGGTACATGTTGGCGTAACGGAAAATAGTTTTGAAGGTGATTTCTTTTGCCTGTGCTGCCACGATATCCAGCGGAGCCGGATCGATTGGCATCCCTACGAGGACAGCGGTACCGCCCGGGGCAATATGATCAGAGATTGAGGCGATAACCGGTTTTGCACCGCTGCACTCAAACAGCACGTTCACACCTTCGCCACCGGTCAGTTTGTTGACAATATCAGTCAGTGCCTGCTGATCTTTGCTGTTTATGGCATGTAAGCCCTGATATTTTTCAGCAATTTTCAGTTTCTCATCAAACACATCGCAGATGATCACATCAGAACAACCGCCCGCCAGTGCGCACAGCGCAGTAATAATACCGATAGTCCCGGCACCAATTACCAGACCGATATCACCCGGTTTGATCCCGGCTTTGGTAGCAGACTGCATACCAATCGCCAGCGGCTCAACCATTGCGCCTTCGGCAAAGGTGACGTTATCCGGCAGTTTAAAGGTAAATGCAGCAGGGTGGATCACGCTTTCACGCAGACAGCCGTCGATTGGCGGGGTTGCCCAGAAGCGGACAGCCGGATCCAGATTGTAAATACCAGCACGCGACTGCGGAGACTGTAAATCAGGCACACCCGGCTCCATACACACGCGGTCACCGACTTTCAGATGTTTTACATTTTTACCGGCTGCCGTAACCACGCCGGATGCTTCATGGCCCAGCACCATCGGCGCTTCAACCACAAACGGTCCGATACGACCATGCTGGTAATAGTGGACATCACTGCCGCAGATACCGACGGTGTGAATTTTTATCTCAACGTCATTGTCGCTCAGGACTTCATTGCTCTGCCAATCCTGAATCGCGATCTTCCCTGCTTTCTCTAACACTAATGCCTTCATGATCACTTCCTTTCATTAAAATGATATCGATATCATTACTATGATTCGGATAGTAGACCAATCTTTATTATAATTATGTGATGTTGGTTAAATTTTTATTAAAAAAAGACGTTTTTGCTTATAACAGGTTCGACGAATGGTCTTATCGATCACGTTTTTGTGCTTCACGGTAAGGGTATAATGATACCGATATCATTTCGCGGAGGTGCAGAGATGCAGATGAATAAACAACGCTATATCGCTGAATCATTGGCAATACTGGAGAAAGGACACATTGTCCTGACAGAAGCTGAAAAGCATAACATCGAAATTGCTCATTTTAATCTGCCTGATTATCCCCGTTCAGGCCTGCAACTGCTGACGTACTACAACAGCCCGCATTACTGTGCGAAAGAGCTGGTACTGTTTGCAGACCAGACCTGCCCCGAACACCGCCATCCGCCTTATAAAACGCGCCCGGGCAAACAGGAAACCTTCCGCTGCCGCTGGGGGGAAGTGTATTTATTTGTTGACTCCCCGTCACTGACACTCAATCAGGATGCACAGGGAAATCCGGTTTGCAGCCCGCCGGAAGGTGATGAACAGTGGTATACCTGTGACCGCTTTATTTTACTGCGCCCGGGTGAGCAGTACACCATTGCACCAAATACCCGCCACTGGTTTAAAGCCGGCCCGCAGGGGACGGTTGTTTCCGAGTTCTCGACTGAGAACACAGATGAATACGATATATTTACTGACCCACGGATAAAACGGCTGGAATGTTAAAATAGCTGACACGGTTTTTCTCAGCAAAAAGACACCTTTTCGCGTGACTGAATCGATTTAGATGATAATATAATGGTACAAAATGATGCTTTGGCGCTAAGGAGATAAAATTGGCGGAACCCCGGACACAAAAGGTCACACTTGAAAATGTCGCCGCAATTGCAAATGTCAGTAAAATTACGGCATCACGCGCATTTTCGCAACCTGATAAGGTTCACCCGGAAACGCTGAGGCGCATTCTTGATGCGGCAGATAAAATTGGTTATGTCGTCAACGCAGCGGCACGCAATCTGCGGGCAAAATCCTCCCGTACTATCGGGATTGTCAGCCCGGATATGAGCAACCCGTTTTTCGGCGGGCTGGCAAAACGCATTACCCAGGAAGCATACAAAGCCGGCTATGACACCCTGATGTTTGATTCATACGAATCACGCGAAAATGAAGCGCGTATCATTGATAAACTGATTGGTTATAACGTCGATGCCATCATTTTATCGGTTGTTTCCGCTGAACGGGTATATCGCCCGGACTATGTTAAACAACTGGCACTGCTCAATATTCCGGTCATTCTGGTCGACCGGGAACTGGATGCAAAAGGGTGCAGCGGCGTATATATCGATAACCTTGACTGCGGGTTACAGGCGGGGCGCTATCTGTTATCTCAGAAAGTGAATAATGTTGTCATTATTTCAGGTCCTGAAGATTCTAATGTTGCCCAGGACAGAGTTACCGGTATGGTGGCAGGATTACACGGACAGGTCAGCAGTGTGAATGTACTTCATGCTGATTTTCTGATGGATGAAGCCTTTAAAGTGACAGATCATTATCTGAAATACCATGCGGCACCGGACTATTTTGTCGGCTGCAACAACCAGATTTCACTGGGGATTATCAAAGCCTGCATCAGACATAATCTTATTCCGCAAAAAGATGTTTCACTGTTCAGTATTGATGAAGTTTCTCATGCTGATATTTATGGGTTTGATTTTCCGTGTATTTCTCATGATTTACAGGAAATAGCCTGGCAGGCGATTAATATGGCAGTCCGGCGGGCGACTGACAGCAGCGCCCCGGCGAGCAAGGTGATTGTCCGCGGCGTCCTCCAATCCTGATCCGCGTCATCCTCCGGTCTGTGGCTGTGTTGGCTGCGCTCAGAATTCTGGGTCACATACTGATGTATGCTCCCCGGAATTCTTCACTTGCCGCCTTGCCACAAACCGGATGATTTAGCGGATCGCTGAGCTTTAAAATAATTATTTCTCTGCATTGTCAAAAATTCAGAAGGGCTAACCGGCAAAAAAAGGAAAGCGTATAGCGCCATGGATGGCGCGATCCGAGCGAACAGGGATGTGTTTACAGCGACTTTCCGCTTTGCTGGTTATCCCGACGCCCGAATATAAAAGAAGAGGGTTTTATCTTTTATCTTTTATTTTTTGGTGTTTTCCGCAATCTGCTGGTGCAGGGCAATAATCTCTGTACCCAGCTCTGTCAGCAGAACAGCGTTCATCAGGTGATCCTGAGCGTGTACCAGCGCCAGGGTAACAGGGATTTTTCCTTCTCCCTCATCCAGGCTGATAAGCTGAGTCTGAATCCAGTGAGCACCGGAAAGCATTTCTTTTGCTTGTTGCATCAGTGTTTCTGCCTGCGGAAAATTCCGGTTTTCACGGGCTTCACGAATGGCCTGAAATACCAGACTGCGGGCGCTTCCCGCACAGGTGATAAGTGTAATGATATCGGTTTCAGTTGTTTGTTGTGTCACTGATTAATCCAGTAATTCCAGAGCCTGATTTAATACCGCACCACTGTCAAGATTCCAAAAGGGATCCATCTCAATGCAGGCGACCGTTTTTTTTGCGGCGGTAGCGCTCTGCTGACATTCACGCAGGCGGTGACGGATTTGCGGGGCGAGCAGGGCGAGATCATACTCTCCGGCACATTCACGGTAGTCATGAACCGAGCGGCTGGTAATCTCAATATCAATACCCCTGGTTTGTGCTTCATCCTGCATTTTACTGACCAGCATCCGTGCAGAAATACCAGTGTCACACATCAGCACCACCTTCTTCATATCCTTATCTCCAAACTGTCCGTAACAAACAAAATTTATACTGAATGTATACCCAACGTCATTCAGGATGCAGGCAGGCGGCAAGCTCTGATTGCCGGGGAGCATAGTAAACTATGTGACCCGGCTGGCTGAGTGCGGCCAACGAACCTGCAGTTTGAATGAATAAGGGTATATAACAAAGCGCTGTGTAAACAGGATGGTTACACAGCGCGGGGTTAATTGTGAATCTCCGCAATGATAATATGGCCGGTATCATTGAGGTAGCGGATGAGTCCGGGTTACGCCATCGCACTGATCGTCTTGCGAAAACGCAGCAGCGCCGCGCAGAAGAAAGCCGCACCAATAACGATCAGATAAATAAATTGCGGCCAGATTATCAGGAAATCCGCGCCACGATAGAGAATTGCCTGTGCCAGGCTGACAAAGTGCGTCGTCGGCATTGTCTGCATCACATCCTGCACAAACTGCGGCATACTCTCCCGCGAGGTCATCCCGCCGGACAGCATATTCAGCGGCAGCAGCACCATTATCATCAGCAACCCGAACTGCGGCATAGAGCGCGCAATCGTCCCCATAAAAATCCCGATTGATGTCGTGGCAAACAGACTGAGTGCCACGCCGCACATAAACAGGGTAATCGATCCTTCTATCGGTACCTGCAGCAGAAACCGGACAACCAGCAGCAGTGAGCCGAGAGAGGCCAGTAAAACCACTAATCCCATTGACCAGATTTTTGACATCATTATCTCAAAAGGGGTTACCGGCATCACCAGAAGATGCTCAATAGTCCCGTGCTCGCGTTCACGGATAAGCGCCGCCCCGGTCAGAATAATCGAGAGCATCGTAATATTATTGATAATCGCCATGACAGAGCCGAACCACATCTGATCCAGGTTCGGGTTAAACCGGGCGCGGATATCCAAACCCACCGGCAGCACACTGTTTTCACGATTTTTAGCCAGAAAAGTATTCACCTCGCCGGTGACAATGTTCTGAATATAACTATTGCCGAGAAACGCCTGGCTCATGCGGGTGGCATCGACATTTAACTGGACTGCCGGATGGCGTCCTGCCAGGACATCGCGCTGAAAATTGGGCGGAATATCCAGGGTGAAAGTATAAGCACCGGTATCCATCAGCCCGTCCATCTGGTTTATCTCAATATCAACAGGGGGTAGAAAATAAGGCTCATAAAAGCTGTTAATGATGCGCTGGCTGAGCTGCGAGCGATCCTGATCTGCGATCGCAATGGGTGCCAGATGCAGTGAGTCTGATTTTACCGTAGCCGAGGAATAGATTGATACGGTGAATGCAAACACAATCAGTGCCAGCATGGCTTTATCCCGCATCAGGCTGCGCAGCTCTTTCATGCCGAGATAAATAATATTCTTCAGTGTCCGCATTATCCCTCCTGCTTTTTCAGGAAAAAGATGCTGCATCCGAGCACCAACGGGATGGTGATAAGCAGCGGAATAAAGGACTGATACAAATCAATCAGTCCCAGCCCTTTGGAAAACGTACCACGGGTGATGGTCAGGAAATGCGTGGTCGGGTAAATATGCCCTATCCAGTAGCCCATACCTTCAAGTGATGATACCGGGTCAAGCATTCCGGAAAACTGTGTTGCCGGGATAAGGGTAATAATCGCCGTCCCGAAAATGGCGGCAATCTGGCTTTTCATAAAGCAGGAGATAAGCAATCCCATGCTGGTGGCAATCGTAATATAGCAAAGTGCCGCCAGCGTCACTGTCAGGAGGCTGCCTTTGAGCGGCACGCCAAATACATAAACGGAGAGTATGCAGAGCAGGAAAAAGTTAAACATTCCCAGCAGGATATACGGCAGTTGCTTACCGATAAGAAACTCCGCTTTGGTAATTGGCGTAACATACAGATTAATAATGGATCCTAGTTCTTTTTCCCGCACCACACTCAGGGCGCTGAGCATTGCCGGGATCATCATCAGCAGCAGCGGAATAACCGCAGGTACTATGGCGGGCAAACTTTTTACATCCGGATTATAGCGGTAGCGGGTTTCAATATTGACCGCTGATTGGGTTGGTGTTGATACCGGCTGGCGTGATGCCATGCGGGTCAGCCAGTTCAGGTGCATTGCCTGCACATAGCCGCGTATGGTTTCTGCGCGGCTCGGCATTGCGCCATCCACCCAGACACCCAGGGTCACATTGTGGCCTTTGGCGATATCCCGGGCAAAATTCGGCGGAATCTCGACCGCGACAGCAATTTCCCCGCCACGCAGACGCCGTTCCATATCATCATAATCGCGCAACGGAGGTTGTTCGATAAAATAGCGCGAGCCGGAGAGATCCTGTACATAGCTCTGGCTGGTGGTGGTCTGGTCGCGATCCAGTACTGCAAAACGCAGATTTTCCACATCCATACTGATGCCGTAACCCATGATAAACATCAGAATAACCGTGCCGAGAAGCGCCAGTGTCAGGCGGACCGGGTCACGGCGCAACTCCAGTCCTTCACGCAGACTGTAACTGAACAGACGGCGCAGACTGAAACGGCGTTTCAGCGCGGTGGCTGCGGTTTCTCCTGAGTTGGCAGGCAGCTCAGGCGCGGCGGCAGGCGGGGCGTCATCCTCAATACCGGAGGCTTTTTTCAGATAATCGATAAATACCGCTTCCAGGGTATCAAACTCACTGTTTCTGACCAGACTATCCGGGGTGTCTGTCACCAGCACTTTCCCAGCGTGCATCAGAGACATCCGGTCACAGCGCGCCGCCTCATTCATAAAGTGAGTGGAGATAAAAATAGTCACACCGTCATCGCGTGAAAGGCCCACCATCAGATTCCAGAACATATCACGGGCAATCGGGTCAACACCGGAGGTTGGTTCATCAAGGATCAGCATTTCGGGGCGATGGATAACGGCAACAGCAAGTGAGAGCCGCTGGCGGATCCCGAGCGGCAGACCTTCCGGCATCGCGTCTGCAACATCGGTCAGCTTAAAGCGTGCCATCATTTCAGTGACGCGTGCGTCAATTTCGTGCTCCGGCACATGAAACAGTTTGGCGTGCAGCACCAGATTTTGCAGCACCGTCAGCTCACTGTAGAGTGAAAACGCCTGCGACATATAGCCCACGCGCATCCGGGTATTCAAATCTTTCGGGTCAACTTCCTGACCAAACAGCCATGCTTTGCCTTCACTGGCTGGTAACAGTCCGGTGAGCATTTTCATGGTGGTGGATTTGCCGCAACCGTTGGAGCCGAGAAAGCCGAATATTTCTCCTTTCGGAATGCGGAAATTGACGTGATCGACGGCGGTAAATGAGCCGAAACGCATAGTGAGATCTTGTGCTTCAATTGCCACAGTCTCATTATCCTGAACGTTGCGCGGCGGGATCACCACGGATTCATGATCTTTGCGTTTCTCTTCCGGCAGCAGGGCGATAAACGCCTCTTCCAGTTCGGTGGTGTGTGTTTGTGCTTTCAGTTCGCGGGCGTGCCCGGTCGCCAGAACCTTGCCGTCATCCATCGCAACGAGATAATCAAAACGCTCTGCTTCTTCCATATAGGCGGTGGCAACCAGCACACTCATGTTTTGCTGGCGCTCACGGATGCGATCAATCAGATCCCAGAACTGGGCGCGGGAGAGCGGGTCAACACCGGTGGTTGGCTCATCGAGGATCAGCAGTTCCGGGTCATGAATAAGGGCGCAGCAAAGCCCGAGCTTCTGTTTCATGCCACCGGATAATTTTCCTGCCGGGCGGTCGCGGAAGGGCGCAAGCCCGGTACTGGTCAGTAAATCATCAATGCGCAGATGCCGCTCGGCTTCTGACTGACCAAACAGCCGCCCGAAGAAATCGACATTCTCAAAAACCGACAGGGTGTGATAGAGGTTTTTCCCCAGCCCCTGCGGCATATACGCGATACGCGGGCACACAGCGCGGCGGTGAGTTTCATCACGGATATCACCGTCCAGCACAATCACATTCCCCTGCTGCACTTTGCGGGCGCCGGCAATCAGGGAAATCAGCGTCGATTTCCCGACACCGTCCGGGCCTATCAGCCCCACCATCTGACGGGCGGGGATATGCAGACTGATATCATCAAGGGCGCACACATCACCGTAATGATGCGTAACCTGTTCAAGTGTGACGATCGCGGTGGCGGAAAGCTTCTGTGATGATGTCATTGAGGTAATTTCACCTCCAGTTCAGCAGGCCATTCCTGCCTGGGATCCAAACGAATGTATGCACGTCCCGGCAGACCTGTTTTCACGTATTCCAGGTTTTTTTCCAGTAATTCAGGGGCTATCCGCGCACGGACACGAAACATCAGTTTCTGCCGCTCGTTATCTGTTTCCACTGTTTTCGGAGTAAATTGCGCAACACTGGCAACATACGAGGTTTTCGCCGGTATCACCAGATTTGGTGCGGCATCAAGGATAATATGAACTTCGCTGCCGATAGCTGCTTGTCCCGCCTGTTCAGTCGGCAGGAAAAAGGTCATATACACATCACTGAGATCAACCATATTCACGACACGGCCACCGGCACCCAGCACTTCGCCCGGCTCGGCAACGCGGTATTGCACACGACCGTTACGCGGGGCTTTCAGCTGACTGTCATCGAGATCGGCCTCAATGCGCTGTTGCGTGGCGAGTGCTGCATCAACCCGGGTCTGCGCCTGAATAATACCGGACTGCGCGGCATCAATTGCTGCAGAGGCCGCTGCAACCTGGGCTTTGGCAGCCTCGACAGCTGCATGGGCGCCCTGAACCACCGCAAGGTCATCATCAAGCTGCTGAACGGAGATGGCATTGGTTTTTACCAGTGCCTGAGAGCGGGCGAGACGTTTTTGTGCCGCATTCAGTTCAGACTGGCGCTGGCGTACCATGGCTTCTGCGGCTGTTTTTTCACTTTTCCGCTGGGCGAGCGCCGAACGGGAGGAAACCACATTGCTGGTCGCCTGACGGTATTGTGCCTGTGCTTCGCTTAATTGTGCTTCAAGTGTCCGGGTATCCATCTGTGCCAGAACATCACCGGCACGGACAAAATCCCCCTCCCGGACATTGATGGTACTGATACGTCCGGCAATTTTAGTTGAAATATCAATTTCGGTTGCTTCTATCCGGCCATTACTTTGTGCAAATCCGGCGGGCAGCCCGGAGGGACTCATCAGCCGGTACAGATAGCCTCCGGCAATGAGGGCGATAACCAGCAGGAGATAAAGGATCCACGTTTTACGTTTTGATTTTTGCATAGACACCGTGATTACTCTTCTTGTTAATAATAATGAGATAAACACAACGGCAGCATTTCAATACATAAGTGATGAATAATATCACTGTGTATTTATATAATGTTGAAATTAAATGCTGACAAATAAAGCATAGCCGGATCAGAGGAATAATGCTGCTGCATGTATCACATTCATCATAAAGGAAATATATTTTACTCAGGTTTATACCGGTTGGTTTTTAGCTTAAGAGGTTTCGGGGGCAGGACTGGCAGACGAAAAAAAGGATGCAGCAAAATAAGCCGCCGCATCCCGTTTTTGAGTAAATAAGGAAATGAATGAATAAGGGTATATCAGCGTTTAAACCAGCGGGATATAAACGTAAAGGAAACTCTGCCCCGGCGCACCTGGTCTAAAAATACCGCTAAAATAATCACAACGCCGATAATCAGCCTTTGTGAATAAGATGCCACATTGAGAAGTGTTAAACCGTTTTGTAATACGCCCATAATCAGAGCGCCGATAGCCGTGCCGATAACAGAGCCGATACCGCCGGCTAAGCTTGTACCGCCAATAACCGTTGCAGCAATGGCATCAAGTTCATAACCTTCCCCGGCAATAGGTTGTGCTGCATTTAAACGTCCGACTAAAATAACTGCCCCTAAAGCAGCGAGTCCGCCGTTAATAACATAGGCGCGGATCTCCAGCCAGGATACATTGATACCGGATAACCGGACTGCTTCGCGGTTGCCGCCCAGTGCATAGGTTTGCCGTCCGAATTGTGTCTGTGTTAATGCGTAATAACTCATCATCACCACGAAAAAGGCAATAATAACGGGAACCGGCAGATTAAAACTCTCTGTCACGGCTATTTTCCCGTTACCGAGATAACGTAATGACGGCGGAAAGCTGTACAGTGTTTTCCCGCCGGCAATTGTCAGTGCTAATCCCCGCGCAATTCCCATCATGCCTAATGTGGCAATAAAAGGCGGTACTTTCATGCAAACAATAACAAACCCGTTCACCAACCCGCAAAGTGTGCCGACCAGAATGGCCCCGGCAATGGATAACATAACGACGGTGAGTTCCATCATGAATGAGGGCTCCGGCCCAATCCATTCCATACCGGCATGAATAAATGTTCCCAGGCTGACGGCACTCAGCGCCACGATTGACCCGACTGACAAATCAATCCCGCCGGTCAGAATGACGTAAGTCATACCTGTTGCGATAATGGAGATAGTCGCCACTTGCAGCAATATATTGACGATATTATTCGTTTTGAGAAAAACAGGTGAGGCAAAGCTCATTCCGACAATAAGTGCGGCAAGAACCAACCCGATGCCCAGACTGGATATAAGGGATAATACGGATGATTTAGTGATACGTTGCATAATTATGTCACCAACTGTTGGTCAATTCTGTGGTTGTTCCGGGCTTATATACCCACCATTAAATGCATTAATTTTTCTTCTGAGGCATCTTTGCGTAAAATTTCGCCCACCATTGATCCCTGGCGCATAACAATAATGCGGTTTGACAGCAACAACAGCTCGGGTAAATCGGAAGAAACCATCACGACGGTGCCGCCGTCTTTTGTAAATACCCGCATCAAATCATAAATTTCAGCTTTTGCACCGACATCAATACCGCGTGTCGGCTCATCAAAAAATAAGATTTTGACATTACTTTCCATCCACCGCGCTAATACGACTTTTTGCTGATTACCACCGGATAATGTATTTGCTGTCTGCTCCTGGCTGCTGGCAACAATGCGCAACTTTTTCATATTCTTTTGTACGCATATTTTTTCTTTTGACTGGTTAATAAATAAACCATTCCATAACCGGTGTAAGATGGGTAATGTCACATTTTTCCGGATACTGGCACCTAAAACCAAACCCTGTCCTTTGCGGTCTTCCGTTAAAAAACCGATACCGGCTTTTACCGCATCTTTAGGCGAGCGGATTTTTTGCTTAATATCATCAATATAAATATCGCCGGTACTTTCGTCAGCACCAAATATGGCGCGCAGAATTTCAGTTCTTCCGGCACCGACTAATCCTGCAAACCCCAGAATCTCGCCCTGATGCACATTGAACGATATTTTTTTAACATGTGCATTTTGAAGGTCACAGATTTTTAATTTAATATGACTGAAATTGGTATGATCCACTTCATCAGATGCTTTAATATCCCGCCCGACCATTAAGCGGATTATTTCATTATTATCAGTATCTTTATACAGCATGGTGCCGGTCCGCACTCCATCTCTTAAAACTGTGATGCGATCCGCAATATGATTAAATTCTTCTAAGCGATGGGAAATATAAACCATTCCGACACCCTTTTCTTTCAACTGATGGATGATCCGGAATAGTGTTTCTGTATTTTTACGGGAGATAGATGCAGTAGGCTCGTCGAAGATGATTATTTTATAATTATGGATTATTGCTTTAGCTATTTCTACCATTTGCTGCTGAGCCAGAGATAAAGAACTTATTTTTGCATCCGGGGATATATCAAGCTCAAGTTCGTCAATGACTTTTTTGGCAAGGTCGTACATTTCCCGCCATTTCATTTGTCCGAATATATTATGCTTTTCACTGCCTAAGAATATATTTTCTAATACAGTTAATTCAGAAACCAGCAATAACTCCTGATGAATAAAGCCGATTCCTTTCAGCTGTGCCTCTTTTACATTCAGCGGGTTATAGGGCTGTTCAAATAACGTCATACTGCCGCCGTTTGCGGGGTATATTCCGGCTATTATTTTACAAAGCGTTGATTTTCCTGCGCCATTTTCCCCGACCAGGCAATGAACCTCTCCGGCATACAGTGTAAAATCAACACCTTTCAGAACCTCTACCTGATTAAAGGATTTAATAATGTGATGCATGTCAAAAACAATCTTTTTATTAATCTCAGTCATATTATTATAATTCCAGATTTGATTGCTTATTATCTTTACTATAATGTTATTTTTGTTATGTTGTGCCTTCTGTATCCTACATCAATCAATTAGAGGTGTACATCGGTATGAAACGTCTATTCCAATCACTATTAGCCGCAATCGTATTAGTAGGATTCACTGCTGTTGCCCAGGCAGAAAAACCTAAAGTCGCCCTTATTATGAAAACATTAAGTAATGAATATTTCATTGCAATGAAAGAAGGCGCAGACAAAGCGGCAAAAGAGCAAAACATTGATTTAATTGTTCAGGTTGCTGAAAAAGAAAACTCGACAGAAGAATTAGTCTCATTAGTCGAAAATATGATTGCTTCTAAAATAGATGCGATTGTAGTAACACCGAATGACTCACATGCCTTTGTTTCTGTATTTAAAGATGCAGAAAAAGCGGGTATTCCTATTATTGACTTAGATGTGGAACTGGATAAAGCGGCCGCGCAATCTGCGGGACTGACTTACTATTATGTTGGTGTGAATAACTTTGAAGGTGGTTATAAATCAGCAAAACGCCTGGTGGATGAGTTAGGTGGTAAAGGTAAAGTCGTTATTTTAGAAGGTATTCCGGGTGTCGATAATGGCGAGCAACGTAAAGCCGGGGCAATGAAAGCCTTTTCTGAAGCGCCGGGTATTGAAGTTGTAGCCTCACAAACAGCCAACTGGGAAACCGAACAGGCCTTAAACGTAATGACCAATATTTTAACCGCAAACCCGGATATCAACGGTGTATTCGCAGCCAATGATAATATGGCAATCGGCGCGATTACCGCGATTGAAAATGCCGGTTTTGAAGGTAAAATATTAGTATCCGGTTATGACGCACTGCCGCTGGCACTTCAGTATATTAAAGAAGGAAAAATGCTCAATACTATTGACCAGGGTCCCGGAGCTCAGGCAGCAAAAGGTCTGGAATTTGCCGTTAAACGCATTAATAAAGAAAAAGTACCTGAGCGTTTCTATCAGGATCTTATCGTGATAGATAAAAGTAATGTGAAATAATAGTGACTTCACTATAAAAATACCTGTGAATACAATCAAATCCTGATAACAGGTGTTTTAGCTGAGATGCATGGATAAGACCTCCGGTTCTGATACTCAGTCAGAACCGGTTTTTTTTACTGAGAAAGCTGGCTGTCAGGTTAATTTGTTTGCTAAAATCCACCTTTCCTTCCCGATAATGACTAATATCTGCCGGATTTTGCAGTAACTTACTGTGTATCCTGCCTTTTTGAGTAAATGAGCTTATGTCGCAAAATACCAACACCGTGCCGAAAGTCGGTTTCGTCTCTTTAGGCTGCCCGAAAAACTTAGTGGACTCCGAACGTATCCTGACTGAACTGCGTACTGATGGTTATCAGGTCGTGCCAAGTTATGACGATGCCGATGTGGTGATCGTCAATACCTGTGGCTTTATCGACAGCGCCGTGCAGGAGTCGCTGGAAGCTATCGGCGAGGCGCTGGCAGAAAACGGTAAAGTTATTGTTACCGGGTGTCTGGGCGCGAAAGAAGATCAAATCCGTCAGGTGCATCCGAATGTACTGGAGATAACCGGTCCGCACAGCTATGAACAGGTACTGGCAAGTGTCCGTAAATATGTGCCGAAACCGGCGCATGATCCGTTCACCAGCCTGGTGCCGGCGCAGGGCGTGAAATTGACCCCGCGCCATTACGCGTATCTGAAAATTTCAGAGGGCTGTAATCACCGCTGCACATTCTGCATTATTCCGTCCATGCGCGGCGATCTCGACAGCCGTCCGGTAGGCGAAGTGCTGGGTGAAGCGCAGCGCCTGGTTGAGTCCGGCGTAAAAGAGTTGCTGGTGATTTCGCAGGATACATCTGCCTATGGCGCGGATATCAAACACCGCACCGGGTTCCGTGATGGTCTGCCGGTGAAAACCAGTATGATCGGTCTGTGTGAACAGTTGTCACAACTGGGTGTCTGGATACGCCTGCACTATGTGTATCCGTATCCGCATGTGGATGATGTGATCCCGCTGATGGCAGAAGGTAAAGTGCTGCCGTATCTGGATATTCCGTTGCAGCACGCGAGTCCGCGTATTCTTAAACTGATGAAACGCCCCGGCGCGGTAGAGCGCACACTTGAGCGCATCAAACGCTGGCGGGAAATTTGTCCGGAGCTGACTCTGCGCTCTACCTTTATTGTTGGCTTCCCGGGTGAAACAGAAGAAGATTTTCAGATGCTGCTGGATTTCCTGACCGAAGCGCGTCTGGATCGCGTTGGCTGCTTTAAATACAGCCCGGTGGAAGGTGCAAAGGCAAACGAATTGCCGGACCCTGTACCGGAAGAAATACAAGAAGAGCGTTATCATCGCTTTATGCAGTTACAGCAGAAAATTTCCACCGAACGTCTGGCTGAAAAAATCGGCCGTATTCTGCCGGTTATTATTGATGAAGTGGATGAAGATGAAGGCGCTGTCGGGCGCAGCATGGCGGATGCACCGGAAATTGACGGTATGGTCTATCTGAACGGTGAGTTTGATGTGCAGCCCGGTGATATTGTGATGGTTAAGATTGAACACTCGGATGAGTACGATCTCTGGGGCAGTGTGGTGCGCGAAGCATGACAACCGGTGACAACCGTGTGTTTAACCGGCTGATGTTTGGTAACGATCCCGTTTTGCAGGCGGCGTGGCTCTATTATCAGTCCGGTCTGAGCCAGACTGACGTCGCTGATGCGATGGGCGTTTCCCGTGTGACGGTGGTGAAATATCTGCAGATTGCACGGGAAAGCGGCGTGGTTAATATCAGCCTTGATATGTCGCGCTACAGCCGGATTGACATGGCGTTGTCACTGAAAAAACAGTTCAGTCTGACCAGTGTGCTGGTGGTGGCGGATAACCCGGCACCGGATGCCGCCGCAGATTCCGCCCGCCGTCGTGAAAATATGGCGCAGGCGGCAGCGGTTTATCTCAGTCAGGTGATTGAGGACGGCGATGTGCTCGGCGTTGCATGGGGGCGGACTATTCACCATCTGGCAAAGTGTCTGATGCCGAAAACCGTACGTAACGTGACGGTATTGCAGATGCTCGGCTCTGTGCCGTCTCAGCCGGATTTTACGACAGTGGAGTCATCTTCACTGATTGCCGGTAAATTCGGCGGTGAATGTGCTTACCTGCATGTGCCGGCGATTGTCAGTTCGGCAGAACTGGCGGATACACTGCGCCGTGAGCCGATTATCCGCGCTAATTTTGCCCAGCTTGACCGCTGTACCAAATCATTATTTGTGGCGGGCAATGTCACCGAAGAAAACCCGCTTACCCGTGCCGGTGTGATTACGGCGGAAGAAATGGCGGATTTTCGCCGCAAGGGCGCGGTCGGGGTTATCTGCGGACGTTTTTATGATAAAGACGGCAAGTCGCTGGATACGCATACGGATGCCCGCATTCTGGGAATACGTCTGCCGCAGTTGCAGCAGATTGCACGGCGGATTTTTATCGCCACCGGTGAACAGAATATCGCGGCCACGCGCGGTGCATTGCTCGGCGGATATGTGTCAGATTTGATTGTAGATCCGGTGATAGCGGCGGGTTTATTGTCAGGACAATAGTCATAATACGCCGCCGTAAGGCGGCTTATCAGGGTTATGACGTGCTTACTATTTTGCCGGATTTATTTTTTCGGCTTCAGTGCGGGTATCGCCTTTACCGTCATTCAGTAATTGTATTGCACAATCCATATACTGATTGGTGCCTGCCTCAATCACATCCCGGTTAAATACGACACTGGGCGCACTGTTCTGTAGTGCGGTAACATTGATATTGCCGTTAAATTTCTTATTTAAGTCAACTTCACCTTCAATGATGACGTGATAAGCAATGCCGTCAGGCAGGTATTTTGCACAATCTTCAATGCTTTTCTCTTTAAATTCAGTCTCTTTAAATTCAGTCTCTTTAAATTCAGTCTCTTTTTTTATGGTTGAGCATCCGGGTAAGATCATCAGAATGACGGCTGTCAGGGCTGAATAACAAATCACTTTTTTCATAAAAACCTTAAATCATAAATATATTAAAGTCTTATTATATTGAAAATGATTATCATTTAAAGAGGTTAATTGCCTGGCGTTATTTATCAGAATAACTAATGAACAATGTGCTGAGTTATATACCCTTATTCATTCAAACTGCAGGTTCGTTGGCTGCACTCAAATAGCCGGGTCACATAGTTTATCTATGCTCCCCGTCTATTTTCCCTTGCCGCCTTCCTGCAACTTGAATGACGTTGGGTATACAGCAATAAGAACGGCGCGTTGCGCCGTTCTTGCTTTCCGTTACTCAGTTTTCAGTCCGTAGGTTTTAAATTTCCTCAGCACCCGCTGCATCTCTTCGGCACTCAGTACCGGAACATCCGGGGTGATCGCGCGGATTTTCAGGTATAACGCGGACAGTACTTCAGTCTCATGCGCCAGCCACAAGGCTTTTTCCAGGTTAACTTCCATCGTCAGCATACCGTGATGCTGCATAATCAGCGCCTTACTGGTTTTGATGCCCGCCGCCACAATATCAGCCAGTTCATGTGTGCCGAAAGTTGCGTAAGGCACACAGGGAATATGATCAGTACCGGAGACGGCAATCATATAGTGAATGGCCGGAATGGATTCATTGAGAATAGAAACGGCGGCGGTATTCAGCGCATGATTATGAACAACCGCGTTCAGCTCCGGACGTGCCTGATAACAGCTCAGGTGAAAGTGCCATTCGCTGGACGGAATTTTATCCGCTTCAGTCTGCCCGGAATTGTCCATATACACAATACTGTCAGGTGTCAGTTTTTCATACGGCACACCACTCGGGGTGATAAGCATACCGTCCTGCCAGCGGGCGCTGACATTGCCGGATGTTCCCTGGTTCAGCCCGCTTGCATTCATTTTCAGGCAGGTATCGATAATCTGTTGTGCCAGCTCTGTGCGGGTCATGGTTATACCTCATACTCTGACGGCCAGATCTCCGGGAACATGGCTTTAAGCCCTGCCGGTGTAGCATCACAAATACCGCGCTCGGTAATCAGCCCGGTGACATATTCCGCCGGTGTGACATCAAACGCATAGTTGCCGCAGGTTGTTCCTTGTGGTGCAGTATTTACCCAACTGCGCGTGCCTTCGGGCGTGATACCAAATACATGGGATTGCTCTTCGCCGGAACGTTGTTCAATCGGGATCTCTTTTACGCCATCCCACACCGTGAAATCGAGAGTCGGTGAGGGCAGTGCCACATAAAACGGGATATTATTTGCTTTGGCTGCCAGTGCTTTCAGGTAGGTGCCGATTTTATTACAGACATCCCCGCGTGCCGTGGTACGGTCAGTTCCGACAATACACATGTCCACTTCGCCGTGCTGCATCAGATGCCCCCCGGCATTATCAGCGATCAGGGTATGCGGCACGCCGTGTGAACCCAGCTCAAAAGCGGTCAGTCCGCCCTGGTTGCGCGGACGGGTTTCATCCACCCAGACGTGAATATTAATCCCTTCATTATATGCCTGATAAATGGGTGACAGCGCCGTGCCCCAGTCCACTGTTGCCAGCCAGCCTGCATTACAGTGAGTCAGAATATTGACCGGTTCTCCCGGTTTTTTACGGGCGGCAATATCACGGATAATTGTCAGTCCGTGCTCACCAATACGGTGGCAGATCTCAGCATCTTCATCTGCAATTTCACCGGCAATGCGGTAAGCGGCTTCACAACGGGCATTTGGCGTCAGCGGTGTGAGTGCGGTGCAGATCCTGTCCAGCGCCCATTTGAGGTTGATTGCGGTCGGGCGGGTGATAACAAGGGTATCGTAAGCGGTTTTCAGTGCGCTATCACTGCTGTCACGATGCATTGCCAGCGCCACGCCATAAGCGGCAACCGCACCAATCAGCGGCGCACCGCGCACCCACATATCTTTAATGGAGGTTGCCGCTTCTTCCGGTGTGGTTAACTGAAGTATACTAATTTCAAACGGCAGTTTTGTCTGATCAAAAATACAAACATTAACGCCGTTTTCAGCTAACCAGACGGAGCGGTAGTGTTTTCCCTGAATTTTCATTATGACCTCATAAGCAGGTGGCGATTAACAATAAGAAAGAAATGGTGTGATATCGTCAAAACTGCTGTAATGACGGGCGTTGACAATCAGTTCACGTGCGAGTTTCAGTGTTTTGCGTTCAAGCGTTGCGCGCAGGTCGGCATCTTTAATGGATTTAAAATCTGCCACCCCGGCGAACCCGAGCAGGCGGCGGTTAATTTCCAGACCGGCGTTAACCAGCGTGTCCTGAAACAGTTCGGCAAAAAAATTGTTCTGCGCGGTTCTGAGAAATTTATCGTCAAATAATCCCTCCTGATAGAGTACGCGCGGCCAGGCATCACCCTGCTGTTTTTCTGTCCACAGACGGCGGAATTCTGTCTCAAAGACAGACCAGGTCTGACTTATCTGTGACAGCAGCCATTGCTGATATTGCGCGGTTTCATTCTCATTTTTCCGGTGCGCCGGCTGAGAAAACCATGCCATATATAAGTTGCCGATATAATTACCGGTATCAAATGCCATAGGTCCCATAAAGCTGAATTCAGGATCAATCACCTGTACGGAGTTTTCACCCGTCATGATGGAGCCGGAATGCAAATCACCATGCAGCAGCGCCTGGGTCTGTGTCATAAATTTATATTTATAACGCATGGCAACCTGCACCATTTCGCGGTCAAGCATGACGGCGTTTGCATCTTTATCCAACTGCGGGGAGGTGTGCTGATTGCGTGGTGCAGGATAATAAGGCTCGGTGAAAATCAGGTCTTCGGTGATTTTACACAGTTCATGGTTTGCAGAAAATTGTGCGGTAAGGGCTTTTTTATCCTGTGCATTCATACCGAGATCAGATGTGTGAAACAGCGTCTGCGCCATAAATAAACCGGTTTTCTCTGCAAGCTCAGGAACAAATTTACCGGCAATCAGTGCCTTACGCAGAATGATATGGTCATCGAGATATTCCATGACAAACAACGCCATTGTTTCATCATAGAAATACACATCAGGCACATAATCAGGTGCAAAACGTTTTTCCTGTGACAGAGCATGGTATTCAAAATAATTGCGTTGCAAAGAGAGCTGCCAGGACTCGCCTGCGGCACGGACGTATGGCAGGGATTGTTTTACCACTAATGTATTTTCACTTCCCCGGACGATAAAAACCAGATTGAGATTACCGTCCCCCACTTCCTCTACCCGCCAGTCGTCGGGCGAGCCGTCTAATTGCAGATCAGGAGGGAGATGCGCGGCAAGATAAGCGGGAAGCGTTTTACTGGTTTGCGGGGCATATCCGGCGGGCGTTACTCGTGTCATAAGATAACCTCAGAAACAAAAAGGAGTAATTTACAAATGTAAATTATAACTATACATTTGTATTGCATCTGTGATGAGAATAACATATCTTCTGATGATTGCATCAGATATAAAAACCGATAAAAATCAAAAAAAGGTAATAAATTCTTAAGTATATATTTTCCGTTCTATATGGAAAATATAATTAATTATTATTGTTTTTTGCAATGACCAGGTATATATACCTGATCATGAAATGTGATAAATCTTATTTTTTCTGATTTAAGAGGTTAAGTGTGATTAGGTAGGTAATATTACAGGAAATAGGAATATTGATATTGATTTCAATGAACCGATAAGGTTAAATTCTATTTGCTGATTCAGAGAATGCTTGGTTTTTATAATGGGAAGTTGATATATTTTTATTTTATTTCAATATGTTGGCTTTTTTTTGCCGTGGATTTCGGTATTACAGGCATGGCCTTAAAAATGGATTTTTTTGTTATCACATTGTCAATATAAGCGAATGGAGTATCTTATGGAGACCGAATATATTTATTCTTGTGTCGGAAGCCGGATTAAAGAAAAGAGAAAATACTTAGGATTAAGTGTTGTCCGGTTAGCTGAAGATATGGGGATAACCCAGCAGCAATTTAACCGCTACGAACGTGGAACAAGCCGCATTAGTATTCATTATCTAATCTATTTGGCTGAATTATTTCATGTTCCGGTGGAATACTTTTTCAATAAAGAATAGTTCCCCGGTAGTTAAGTCGTGACATGGTACTAACCGTATGTGAAAATAGCCGGCAGTTAACATCGCACTGGTTGTTAATAGCCGGCCAGTCAAATGTGGTAAAGGGCTACAGGTATTATGTCACGCGAATTCTTCCGTAAAGTTGCTGATAAACAGCATATTAAGTTGTCTTATGTTACTCACTTCTATTGTAATCAGCAGGATATTTCTGAAGTAATCAATCTGTTGCGCGGGTATGAAAAAATGCCGGCGGCCGTTCTCGATCACGTTCAGTTTGTGATTGTTGATGATTGCTCTCCGGTTGAGTATGAGATCCCCGAATTTGATTTAAATCTGACCTGGTTACGGATCACGACTGATATCCCGTGGAACCAGGGCGGCTCCCGTAATCTGGGAGTGACTTATGCCAAATCAGATAAAATTCTGATGACCGATCTGGATCATGTCCTGCCGGTATCTACGTTTACTTATCTTATCAATGCGGGCAATCCGGGACGGACGTTTTATAAACTGTATCGTCAGGATGAAAACGGCAAAACGTATAAAGGACACTCAAATCTGTTTTTTATGTCCCGTGCGCGTTTTTTCCGTTTTTATGGTTATGATGAAGAGTTTTGTGGTCACTATGGCGCAGAAGATTACCGCTTCGTTAAGTTACAGAAATATAACGGTTCCCGTCAGCGCTACTTACCTAAATCGGTGTATGCACAAGAGCGGATTGTTGACCGTGAAAAATCCTATCACACCCTGGAGCGTGATCTGAGTTACAACACCCCGGTCGATAAGCGCAAGCATGATGAAATTTGCACTTATGGTGCAGAAGCAGGGCACTCTAGGTTATTCCTTGATTTTGAATGGAAAATACTAAAATCAGTTTCCCGTCCGCAACCGACGGAACGGAAAAAAACACCCGGCTGGAAAACCCGTTGGTGGCTGCGTTGGTTGTTTGCATCGCTGGCAAAATAAGACAGACATAAAAAAAGCGCCCTGAAGGCGCTTTTTTTATGTCTGTTGCTCAGAATGTTTTGCTGTATTTAGCAATGATAGCAGCAGCACGGGTCAGATAAGAAATGAATGTTCTGATGTTTTTCATAATCAACTCCTGCATTTGAATTAGAGGTTAAAGCGTCTTTCGCTTCGATGGGGGTACTATAGCAATTTTGTGACAAAGGTCAAATTTTTTATAAAATAAACTTAATTTAATTAAAATTATTTTTAGTTTTTATTGTGGACAGATGACAAATCACAGGCAATAAAAAAGCGCCCTGAAGGCGCTTTTTTTAATCTGTCTGATAATCAGAATGCTTTGCTGTATTTAGCAATGATAGCAGCAGCATGGGTCAGATGAGAAAAGAAAACTTTGATGCTTTTCATAATGAACTCCTGCGTTTGAATTAAGGGTTAAAGCGTCTTTCGCTTCGATGGAGGTATCATACCATTTATGTGACCGATGTCAAATTTTTAATAAACTATATTTTAAAATATTAAACTATTTTTTATTTAAAACCGTCGGAGAGGGAGCTTTCTGCGAACAATAAGTTATATACCCTGCGAAATGATTCTTATCTGATGCCGTTATATCAGACTTGTCTGCTGTTAAAATGGCAAATAAACTAAAAAACATAATTAAATGAGTATGTTAGTGACTTAATTTGACTGACTTATGCAAGATATTTGTCCGATATTTATTCTGAAATCACGTAAAGTAGCAGGCTGTTACCGGGTTGTTACTGATATGGGTTATTAAAGGGTATTTATCAATGCAATGGAAAAATAGTGCTGAGCGATACGGACACCTCTCCGTTTTGCTTCACTGGGGTGTGGCACTAACTGTTTACGGGATGTTTGCCCTGGGTCTGTGGATGGTATCGCTGGGATATTATGATATCTGGTATCACAGTGCGCCGGAGATCCACAAAAGTATCGGCATTCTGTTGTTTATTGTTTTGGTTATCCGGATGGTCTGGCGCTGGATTTCCCCGCCGCCGCCCGCGTTAACCACCTATACCCGGCTTACCCGGATCAGTGCAACACTGGCGCACTGGCTGCTGTACGGTATTTTATTTGCCATCCTGATAACCGGATATTTTATTTCAACGGCAAATGGTCAGGCCATTTCTGTTTTCGGATGGTTTGAGATACCAGCCTCACTGGCTGACGGTGCATCACAGGCGGACAGCGCAGGAACTATTCATCTGTATCTTGCCTGGTCTGTTGTTGTGCTATCCGCGCTGCACGCACTGGCCGCATTCAAACATCATCTCTTTGATAAAGACGCCACATTAAAACGTATGCTGGGCATGAAACCCTGAATGCAGGGAAGCCCGTAATTTTATTATGACGGAGAAGTAATAATGCTGAAGAAAGCACTGGTTGGTTTAAGCGCAGGCATGATGCTGCTGGGTTCAGGTGCGGCACTGGCTGATACCTATAAGATTGATAAAGAAGGACAGCACGCGTTTGTTCAGTTCCGCATTCAGCATCTGGGTTACAGCTGGCTTTACGGGACATTTAAGGATTTTGACGGCACATTTACATTTGATAAAGCAGATCCTTCAAAAGACAACGTCGATGTGACGATTAAAACCGGCAGCCTGGACACCAACCACGCCGAGCGTGATAAACACCTGCGTGGCCCTCAGTTCCTGAATACGGACAAAAATCCGCAAGCTAAATTTGTATCGTCCAAAGTGGAAAAGAAAGGGGATGACTATATCATCACCGGCAATCTGACCCTCAATGGTGTGACACAACCGGTAACGCTGGATGCAAAACTGACGGGTGAAGGTAAAGATCCATGGGGCGGCTATCGCGCAGGTTTTGAAGCCACAGGAAAAGTGTCCCTGAAAAGCTTTAATATCAATGCCGATTTAGGCCCGAAATCACAGGATGCTGAGTTAATTATTTCTGTTGAAGGCGTGAAAATCTGACATTTTCCGTTATCTGACTGATTTTTATACCCAACGAACCTGCAATTTGTAATAGTATGTAAGACCCGCTATGGCGACCGCTATAGCGGGTTTTCTTTATTTTTGTCAGTATCTTTTTGTACCCTTATTCATTCAAACTGCAGGTTCGTTGGCTGTACTCAGCCCGCTGCCTGCCTGCATCTTGAATAACGGAGGGTATATATGTTGACGGTAAGAGCAGAGGAAAGTATGGGGAAATTAATAAAGCTGGTGTTGATGCTGATTGTCGCTGCTGCATTTACAGGTGCCGGCTATTATATGGGAACGTCGGAAACGAAGCCGCCTGTTCTACGGGAGGCTTTCAGCAGCAGCGCGGAGAAAACACCTGTTACTGTTGAAAAAAAAATGATGGCGGAATCATTTCTGTTTCTTGAGTCACTGCGTAAAATCTCACCTGAAAAATATAAAGAAATAAAACGTGAGATGGGTGATTATGATTCAATGACCTATGAGCAAAAACTGGCATGGGTGAATAAAATCACCGGGCTGACGGCGGTATTATTAATCGATCGTGTTCCTTATGCTTCTGACGAGGCGTTAAACGCCTTTGCTGTAGCGGTTAAAGAGCAGGCCGACGGATATCTGATAAAAGACCCGTCCGGGCAACTGTGTTTTAATAATTTTTTTCCGGGACTGAATAAATTTCCGCAGGATAAATTGGCTGTTTCTTATAATGAAGCTGACATCCGGATGTTGAAAACGGTTAATCTGATCCTGACGTCATCTCTGGAAAACAGAAATAGTCATTCAGTGTCTGAGCACGATGCTTATCGCGTATTAGGCGCTGTTTCACAGAAACTGAGTGAGAAATACGGTGATCAGGTTAATTTGTTATCAAACCCTGAAGAGGGTGCAAAAGACCCGGTAATGACCTGTCGTATTGTCGGTGATTTTTATGAATTATTTACTCAGGAGCCGGATAAATCCGCCACCGCAGAGGCATTGCGACAGATTTTATCTGATTAATTTTCCGGTGGTCACAGTAAATCAACCGCCGGTATTTAGTTTATCCGGTGTGACCCATGTGCAAATTGTGCTGTTTTTCTGAAACATAACAAAATAATCTTATTTCAGTAAAAAACGATACTTTGTCTGAGAACAGGAATACCTGAAAATAAAATACGTTTGTACCCGAAAATGAACCTGCTAATCGAATAATCAGGATGTTTTTTTTCAGAATATCATTCTGAGGGTTATTTTTTCTGTGAAGCGCCGGCACAGAAAAATATCAAAGTGTGAAGCGTATATTACTTTCATTACCGGATATTTCTTTATATTGCATCGCATAGCATCATAAACTGACAAATAAATCACATAATTCATTGTGTCAGACGGATATTTTATTTCTGTTTATTTCATTTTCATCCGTTCACCCTATTATTTCACTTATCGTTACTTTTGCCGTTATTCAGGCTATTCTATGCGGAATATTGTATTGAATTAATTTTAATGACCGGGGTATTTTGATGGACAACACGTCAACGCAGTCTTCTGCCGCCCAACCTTCCGATAAACACACATCTTCGACTCATCCTGCAAAACGAAAAGCCTGGCTTCTCGGTACAACTCTGCTGTTTATTATATTGCTGGCGGGGTATCTGATTTATTGGTTTATGGTTCTGCGCTATCAGGAATATACCGATGATGCTTATGTGGTCGGGCTTCAGGTACCGGTTGTGGCGCAAACTACCGGTAATGTGACGCAGGTAAATTTTGAGAATACCGATCTGGTGCGCGCCGGGGATGTACTGGTAGTGCTGGATAAAACCAATGCTGAACTGGCTTATGCACAGGCGCGCCATGATCTTGCGGCAATAGTGCGCCAGACACAGGAGCTTTATTATAATCGTGACCAGCTCAGTGCGGTGATTGCACAGAAAAACGTGCTGCTTAATCAGGCAAAAAGTGATTATGCGCGCAGAAGTGTGCTGGGGCAGCGGGGGACTATTTCCAAAGAGGATTTGCAGCACTCACGCGAAGCCGTGGAAGAAGCACAGGCTTCCCTGAATGCATCAGTTCAGCAATTTAATGCGACGAAAGCCTTGCTGAAAACAACCGCATTGGCGGATCAACCCGCAGTATTACAGGCGGCAGATAAAGTCCGCGATGCCTGGATAACCCTTCAGCGTACACAAATCCGCAGTCCGTTTACCGGATATGTTTCACGGCGCAATGTCCAGGTCGGCGCGCAGGTTAGTCCGAATGCGTCACTGATGGCGATTGTTCCGGCTGAGCCGGTGTGGATTGATGCTAACTTTAAAGAAACGCAGCTCAGTGATGTGCGGATCGGGCAACCGGTTACGATCACCAGTGATTTTTATGGCAGTAAAGTGATATTTAACGGCACGGTCGCCGGGCTGGATATGGGCACCGGCAGCGCATTTTCACTGCTTCCGGCCCAAAACGCGACCGGTAACTGGATTAAAGTGGTGCAGCGGCTGCCGGTCAGGGTGGAATTAGATCCTCAGCAGATTGCAAAATATCCGCTGCGTATCGGGTTGTCCATGAATGTCACTATTGAAACAAAAAATACCGGCGGTCAGGTTCTGGCTAATGTGCAGCGTGATACCCCGGCGTTTAAAAGCGATGTACTTATTCCGGATCTTGCGCCGGTGAATGTTGTGATTGCACAAATCATTACAGACAATGCCAGTTAAGTTGTACGGGGGTTTATTGTGGATAATCAACCGTTAACAGGAAAAAGACTGGTCTGGGCGACCATCGCACTGGCTATGGCGACCTTTATGCAGGTGCTGGATTCCACTATTGCCAATGTGGCTATTCCGACTATCTCGGGCAATCTCGGGGCGTCTGTTTCGCAGGGAACCTGGGTTATTACCTCGTTCGGGGTATCGAATGCCATTTCTATTGCGATCACCGGGTTTCTGGCTAAACGTTTCGGTGAAGTCCGCGTGTTTATCTGGTCTGTCGCGCTGTTTACCCTGGCATCTTTGTTGTGCGGGTTATCTGATAGTCTCGGGATGCTGATTTTTTTCCGCGTATTACAAGGCGGTGTTGCAGGACCGATTATTCCGCTGTCACAAAGCCTGTTGCTGAAAAGCTATCCTCCCGCGAAACGCAATACCGCGCTGGCGCTGTGGTCGATGACCATCATTCTGGCGCCTGTGTGCGGGCCGATTATGGGCGGTTATATCAGTGATAATTTTCACTGGGGATGGATTTTCTTTATCAACATCCCTATCGGGATATCCGTGGTGATTGTCAGTCTGATGCTGCTGCGCGGCATGGAGTCGAAAACCACGAAAGTACCGCTCAATGTGATTGGATTATCCCTGCTGATAGTCGGTATCGGTTGTCTGCAAATCCTGCTGGATAAAGGAAAAGATCTCGGCTGGCTGGAATCCGATGAAATTGTTGCACTGGCGGTTATTGCTGCGGTTGCGCTTGTGTTCCTGGTTATCTGGGAGCTGACAGATAAAAACCCGATTGTAGAATTGTCCCTGTTTAAGTCGCGAAATTTTACGGTCGGGACACTTTCTGTCAGTCTGGCATATATGGTCTATTTCGGCGCAATTGTTCTGTTACCACAGTTGTTGCAGGAGGTATACGGCTATACGGCGGAGTGGGCGGGGCTGGCACTGGCGCCTATCGGGCTGGTGCCTATATTGATCTCGGCGTTTGTCGGCAAAATATCTAATGTGGTGGACCTGCGCTGGATTGTAACCTTTAGTTTCGTGATATATGCCATCTGTTTCTACTGGCGGGCATACACATTTGAGCCTCAGATGGATTTTTATGCGTCTGTCTGGCCGCAACTGGTGCAGGGATTTGCGGTCGCCTGTTTCTTCATGCCACTGACAACCATCACTCTTTCGGGATTGCCGCCGGAAAGGCTGGCATCGGCATCTGCACTGGCAAACTTTTTCCGGACACTGGCAGGCTCGATAGGGACCTCGATCACCACAACATTGTGGAGCCGACGCGAATCGTTACATCATTCTCAGTTAACTGAGTCGATCACAGAGTATAATCCTGAATCGGTACAGATGTATCAGGAAATGGCGCAGCACGGTATGTCGCAGATACAGACATCGGCGTACCTCGCAAAAGAGATAACTGCGCAGGGATTAATTATCAGTGCGAATGAAATTTTCTGGCTTTCAGGCGGGGTGTTTATCGGTCTGATTGTGCTGGTCTGGTTTGCTAAACCACCCTTTACCGCTAAGTCCTGATAACCGTTACAGTAACAAGGATGCGTAACCGGTAATGTACCGGTTGCCGGACGCAATGAAGAGGATTTTTCCATGAAATTTAAACAATTTATGCTTGCCGGTGCGATTGCGTCGGCTACATTGCTGGCAGCACAGATAGCCTCGGCCTGCACACGCCTGGTGTATCTCGGGGATGATTCGCAGGTGATCACGGCACGGTCGATGGACTGGAAAAGCGATGTCGGCACTAATTTATGGATTTTCCCGCGGGGCATGGCGCGTGATGGTGCCGCCGGACCAAACTCAGTTAAGTGGGTGTCTAAATACGGCAGTGTGACTGCATCCGGATATGATGTTGCCACCACTGACGGGATTAACGAAAAAGGGTTAGTCGCAAACCTGCTCTGGCTGGTGGAATCCGTGTATCCGACGCCGGAAAATGATAAACCGACTCTGAGTATTTCTGCATGGGCGCAGTATGTGCTGGATAATTACGCGACAGTGGAAGAGGCTGTTGCGGCATTGGAAAAAGAGCCGTTCTCTGTGATTACGGACAAAGTGCCGGGCGAAGAGCGTCTGGCGACGCTGCATTTGTCACTGTCTGATGCATCCGGTGACAGCGCTATCATTGAATACATTGATGGTAAGCAGGTCATTCATCACAACAAAAAATATCAGGTGATGACCAATTCTCCGGTATTCAGTGAGCAACTGGCGCTGGACAGTTACTGGCAGCAGATTAACGGCACGGTTATGTTGCCGGGTACTAACCGTTCTGCCGACCGCTTTGCGCGCGGATCTTTTTATATCAACGCTATTCCGAAATTAACCACACCGAATAAAGCGGTTGCATCCGTCTTTAGTGTAATCCGCAATGTTTCTGTGCCGTTCGGGCTGAATACGGAAGAAGAACCGAATATCTCGTCTACCCGCTGGCGCACAGTGGTGGATCACAAACGCCAGATTTATTTCTTTGAATCTGCACTGACGCCCAATATTTTCTGGGTTGACCTGAAAAAAGTGGATTTCAGCAAAGAAAATGGCAAAGTGAAGAAACTGGATTTAGGGCCTGAGCAACAAAACATTTACTCCGGTGATGTGGCAAATGACTTTATTGAGACTAAACCTTTTATTTTTCAGGGTATTAATCAAGTGATCGCTAAGCAAAAGTAAAAGTCATTTACGCCTCACCGGAAAGTGTATAAGATGTATTTAAAATGCATCTTTATGGTGAGGCGTAAAATGGAAAATCTGGTCTGTTATAAAACTCTGCCGGTCTGGCAAAAAACCACTATCCCGATGGCATTTATGGATCGCCACAATACGGCGGAAGGCACTTGGGCACAATTATCTGTGCTGGCCGGAGAGATGGATTTTGTCGTTTTCGGCGAAAACGGTGAAGAGACCCGCTACCACTTTGATACTGAACATCAGCCGCCACGCCTTGATCCGCAGGTGTGGCATAAAATTGAGTCTGTCAGTGATGATATTTCCTGTCAGCTCGCCTTTCACTGTAAACCGGAAGATGAATTTTATAAAATTCATGGTTTGACCCGTCCGCACTCCGAAGTCCGCGAACTGGTGACAATGACCAAACCCGGAAAAACCCTGGATTTAGGCTCCGGCCGCGGGCGCAACAGCTTTTTCCTGGCACAGCTCGGCTATGATGTGACTGCCACGGATATTAATCCGCAGCATATTCAGGCGATTGAAGATGTAAAAACCGCCAGCGGGATAAGCAATATCCGCACTGCTGTGTATGATATCAATCAGCATACCTTGCAGGATAATTACGACATCATTATCTCCACAGTGGTGCTGATGTTCCTGAAAAGAGAAAATATTGCTGCGATTATCGCCGATATGCAGGCACATACCCGTCCCGGTGGTTATAACCTGATTGTTTGTCCGGTAGAGACAGATAATATGCCGTACGATGAACTGCCGTTTGACTGTTTCCTGAAGCCGGGTGAGCTTTCCGCGGCTTACGCAGACTGGGAAATCCTGAAATACAATGAAAATCCGGGTCATCTGCACCGCACTGATGCTGCAGGTAACCGGATCCGCCTGAATTTTGCCACTCTGATTGCCCGTAAAAAAGCCTGATAACCCGTAAATAGTCAGATCTTCTCGCTGTGTTGCCGGCTATCCGGCAGCATGGCGTTTTTTCACTTCTCCGCGCAGTAAAATACCCCATATAAGTTTGATTTATCCATCCCTGAAAAAATAACGCACTATTTTAGTTCTTATCGGGACGAGTGACTCCTCTCACACTATCAAACATCCGACATGGTTTTGGCTGTTTTCTGCTCGCAGTTTACGAATTTTTCGGCTTTATTAGTAAATGATAAATAAATGTTACCCATTTGTGATGCGTAAAATAAAAAAGTAACAGAGCCGGTCAGGAGGAATGAATGGACTTAATTACAGAGTGGCTGGGGACGTTAAACGGCATTGTATGGGGCGTACCAATGCTGGTGGGGATACTGGGCGTAGGGCTGTTTATGCAGGTACGACTCAGTTTTTTGCCGATCCGTAAACTGGGTACCGGGTTTAAATTACTGTTTCAGCGTAATGAATCGCGCGGGGAAGGGCAGATCTCGCCGTTCAATGCGCTGATGACCGCGCTGTCCGCAACTATCGGAACCGGTAATATTGCGGGTGTGGCAACGGCGGTCGTGATGGGCGGGCCGGGCGCACTGTTCTGGATGTGGATGACGGCACTGGTCGGCATGGCAACAAAATATTCAGAAGCGGTACTGGCAGTCCGCTTTCGTGAAGTGGATAAATACGGGCAATACGTTGGCGGCCCGATGTATTACATCAAAAATGGTTTAGGTCCGAAATGGATTTGGCTGGGTACACTGTTTGCTTTCTTTGGTGCCTGCGCGAGTTTTGGTATCGGAAATACGGTTCAGGCAAACTCAGTGGCGGATGTGCTGGAAAGTAACTTCGGTGTAGATAAATGGGTAACCAGTGCTGTGCTGGTGGTGCTGGTTGGCGCAGTATTGATTGGCGGGATCCGCCGTATCTCTGATGTTGCGGGTAAACTTGTGCCCTTTATGACAGTCGGCTATTTCGGCGCGGGTTTAGTGGTACTGGCGCTGAATGTCAGTGAAATTCCGGCGGCATTCTCACTGATTGTTACCTCTGCATTTACCCCGGTGGCAGCACAGGGCGGTTTTGCCGGTGCCGCAGTCTGGGCAGCTATCCGTTTTGGTGTGGCGCGCGGTGTGTTTTCCAATGAGGCGGGTCTTGGTAGTGCGCCGATTGCCCATGCTGCGGCAAAAACACAAAACCCTATCCGTCAGGGACTGATCGCCATGCTCGGCACCTTTATTGATACTATTATTGTTTGTTCCGTCACCGGACTGACGATTGTGATTATGGGCGGTTGGTTAACCAGCGAAACCGGTGCAACAATGACCGCATCATCCTTTAAAGCCGCAATTCCGGGCGGTAATTATATTGTGGCGGTTGCGCTAACCATTTTTGCATTCACCACTATCCTCGGCTGGAGTTTTTATGGTGAGAAATGTGTTCAGTATCTTTTTGGTCTGAAAGCGATCAAAGTATTCCGCGTGTTATGGATTATTGCTTTACCGATTGGTGCCACGCAGTCTCTCGATTTTGTCTGGCTGCTGGCGGACACGCTGAATGCGATGATGGCTATTCCGAACCTGATTGCACTGATGTTACTCAGTCCTGTGGTGTACCGCCTGACGCGGGATCATATCCGTGATATTAATGCAGACAGTATTACGGACAGTGCTGCGGACAGTAAGGATATAACAAATCAGTTATACGACAAAAAATAGTCAGTCGGTGGGTCGGATCATCAGCAAGTGCAGCCGCGGCTGCACTTGCTGATGTAATTGAACTATTAATTTGTCTCAGGAGTGAGCCAGAACAATCCGCTGCCATCCAGTGCCGTAAAGGTTTTATGCAACATCAGGCTGTCTGCCTGTGGATCTAAATCCCGGAAAGTTTCCGGATGCAGAAATGTTGCTATCGCCTCAACGGCAATAATATTGAACGGAGTATCATAGTATTGCTGATACAGCGCCAATACGCGTTTTTCCTGATAAGCACTCAGGTGTTGCAGTTTCGGACGCGCCATCAGGTTTGACAGAGCCGGAACCGCCCTGGCGACAGAGCCTGTATAACCGAGCGGGACTGAGGCGCTGCCTTTGCGGGTACTTTCCCAGTCTGCTACCGTCATCAGATAAAATTGCGGATCAGCGGCAATGATCTGCTCTTCGCTGACTTCACCGCCCATTGTGTTTTTAAACCAGTCCGCACCCAGGTTATGACCGCCTGCGGCAGTAACAAACTCCCCGAAATTGCCGTTGCCGAATGTTTTGCAGCAACTGTTTTCCCCGGCAAGACCGGCTGCCCGTTCAATAAAGACGGTTGGTTGTTTATCTGCGGGGATTTGTGCGACGCGTGAGCGGATAAGGGTCAGGCGCTGGTTGTAAAAATCATTAAAGGCTTCAGCTTGTTTCTCCTGCCCGAATACCTGTCCCAGCAGTGTCATGCCCGGTGGTGTATTTTTCAGCGGGGATTGACGAAAATCGACAAATATGACCGGAATACCACTTTTTTCCAGTAGATCCAATGTGCCGCTTTCGGTCACTTTACTGTGTAATCCGGTATCAAAAATAACAAGATCCGGCTGATATGTCAGTGCATTCTCGACACTGAAATCTGTCGTGTACGGGTTTGGAAATACAGGAATATCGGCCAGTTGCGGAAACGCTTTCTCATAGGCGATGCGTAGATCAGGCGCTTTTTTAGTCAGCGCATCATCCCATGCAACAATGCCTTTGAGTGGTTCCGCCGGGTGCAGAATATTCAGAGCAACCAGTACCCGGCTGTCAGCCAGCATAATGCGGGAGACAGGCGCATTAACAGTAACGGTACGCCCGGCGATATCGGTGACGGTTACCGGTTTTGCAGTCGCATTGAATGACAGCAGTATCAGCAGCATTGTTATACAGGTATTCAGAAAACGAGCCGGAAAATGTCCGGCAGCGTGAGTATGTTGATTCATCATATTAAACGCTTATCTGTTAAAAGGTGACGGATGCCTGAGCAAAGAAGGTGCGTGGTTGTCCGGCATAAATACCGTAATTATTATCTGTGGATCGGGTAAAATTGGCCTGATCAAACAGATTTTTTACCCCGGCGGACAGTGTCAGATCTGACCATTGCGGACCGAAATGATACTCTCCGCGCGCATCCCACATCATATACCCGGGGATTATGCCGTAACGCCCGTCAGCACTGCCTTCGGTGATATAGTCTTTCCCGGTTCCCGGTGATTGCTGCTTTGATTGTGCGTAAGTATTGAGATTCCAGACCCAGTTGCCGGTTTCATAACGGGTTCCGGCGGTAAAGACCTGGCGGGAATAGAATGGCAGGTCTTTGTCAGCAAAATTACCGCGTTTACTGACGGCTTTGGTGTAGGTGTAAGTGCTGTAAATACTGGTGCCGTCGAGCACCGGGGCAATCTCACTCAAATCATAATTTACCGCCAGCTCAATACCCTGATGTGTTGTGGCGCCGAGGTTTGTCCAGCCGGTGGAGTTTTCGATATATTGCAGCTGATCATTAAAATCGATATAGAAAACTGTTGCTTCAGCAGAAAGCAATCCGTTATCAAACCGGGTGCCGACTTCATAGTTATGCGCTTTTTCCGCACTCAGTCCGTTTGCCGGATCATTACCTGCACCACCGGTATTGAGCTGGAAGTATTGCAGACTACCGAAAGAGCTTCCGGTATTTGCAAAAATTTTCCATTGGTCATCAATATGATAGATAACGGACAGTGCCGGCAGAGGCTCACTGTAGCTTTTGCTGCGATACTGATTACGGAAACCATCATCCAGATGAATATTAATGTTTTCATAACGCAGCCCCGGGATAATCGTCCAGTTGCCTGCATTGATCGTATCATCAATATAGATAGCATGGGCTTCGGTACCGCCGGATGTGTGCTGATAATAATCACCGGTATCCGGGCGTGAACTCTGTGACCCTGTCTGATACCAGCCGGAGCGATAGGCTTTTTCATCAGCGGTTTCATTCAGATAGCGATAGCCTAAGGTGATCTCATGAGACTGATTATCAAAGCGGAACAGTTGCGAATAGCTCGGTTCGATGGCATACGCGGTGTAATGACGCGGATAAGATATCAGGCGGCTGTTACCGGCATTTTTATCTTTTCCTTCACTCTCAATATAGCTGCCGCGATAGCTTTTGCTGAACCAGGTCAGTAATTCAAATTGCTTATCATCTTCCTGATGACGGTATTTGAATGACATATCCTGCCGGTTACCCTCAAAGCGGTCAAATGAGCGGACAGACTGATAGGGATCTGCTTTATATTGTGCATCGGTCAGCCCGCCCGGCATCCCGGACTGAGCATGGTAATAGTGAAAATTAGCCAGTAATTCATCCGTCTCGCTCAGGGCATAGCGGGTTTTAAGAATAATATCGTCGATATCGGTATTATCATTATTTTTGCGGTATCCCTGACCGTGCAGGCCGGAGTAGAGCAACAGTGCACCTGCCGAGCCATCTTCTTTTGAGCCACCCACAGAGGCATCTGTCAGTGTTTTCAGCCCGCCGGTGCGGGCACCCTGTGTTTTAACCGATGCGGAGCCGCCAAAGGTTGCCGGAATTGGTTTGGTGACAAAATTAATCACACCGCCCACATTTTGTGGCCCGTAGCGGACAGAAGTCGCGCCGCGCATAACGTCTATACTGTTTATTGACCCTAAAGAGAGCGGGGACATTGATAGCTGAGGCTGACCATAGGGAGCGGCTGCCAGCGGAATACCATCGAGAAGAATGGTGGAGCGCGGGGAAAGCCGTGCGGGAAGCCCGCGGATCCCGACATTCAATGAAACATCACTGCCACCGGTGCCGTTACTGTCACGCACCTGAACCCCCGGAATACCACGCAGTGCATCTGCAACAGTTTGTGCACCGGACTCATCAATCTGTTTTTTATTTCTGATGGTCCTGGCACCGCCGTGATTCAGCAATATGTCACTGTTGTCAGCGTTATCCAGCCAGTTGCCGACAACAACAATCGGCTCTTCTTTGTTTTCTGCTCCGGCAGATCCTGCAAAGCAGACAGAGGAAAGGGAAAAAGCCAGCAGAGTAAGTCGGTGGTGTGTGTGACGGGCTGTCATAATTGCTTAGTATTCCGTAAGAAAATAAGAAGCGCAATGATAATAATAACCATTACTATAACGCAATGTTTTTTTAACAAAAGGTTACACAAATGCTGATTTTACGCAGTTGTATCACGTCGGGAAATATTGAGAATGTTAATCATTCGTTTTTTTAAATGTGTTGCGATGTTTAATATTTGCTTTAGATCAAGCAAAGTTGTGATTGCCGGTAAAACGTCTTTTATCCGGTCTGAATTGGCGTATCCTTATGTTGCATATGAAATACAACTTATAAGGAAGCAAGAGCATGTACTGTGTGCAATGTGAACAAACGATGCGTACGCCGGTGGGTAATGGCTGTGCTTATTCCCAGGGCATGTGTGGTAAAACATCAGAAACATCAGACTTACAGGATCTGCTGGTCGCGGTGCTGGAAAGTCTTTCTGCGTGGGCAGTTGCTGCACGTGAATCGGGTATCATCGATCACGACACAGACAGCTTTGCGCCGCGTGCTTTTTTCTCAACATTAACCAACGTCAATTTTGATTCAGAGCGCATTATCGGTTATGCACAGGAAGCGGTTTACCTGCGCGACAGACTGATGAAACTCTGCATGGAAAAAAATCCGGCAATGGTTCTGGATCACCCGTTAGCAAACCTGCAACTGAAGGGCACGGATATTGCGACACTGGTGAAACAGTCTGAAGAATTTGCACTGAATAAAGATAAACAGACAGTCGGTGATGATATTCACGGTCTGCGTATGCTTTGCCTGTACGGACTGAAAGGTGCGGCAGCGTATATGGAACACGCCCATGTGCTGGGCAAATACAGCAATGATATCTACAGCCAGTACCATAAACTGATGGCATGGCTGGGTACAACGCCATCAGATATGAATGAATTATTAAATAATTCAATGGCAATTGGTCAGATGAACTTTGCTGTGATGGAAATTCTGGATGCAGGTGAAACCGCGTTATACGGTAACCCGTCACCAACCACAGTGAATGTGCGCCCGGTTGCGGGTAAAGCAATTTTAATTTCAGGTCATGACCTGAAAGACCTGCATATGCTGTTACAGCAGACCGAAGGCAAAGGGATCAACGTTTACACCCATGGTGAAATGTTACCTGCTCACGGTTATCCTGAACTGAATAAATACAAGCATTTAGTCGGAAACTACGGCAGCGGCTGGCAGAATCAGCAAACTGAGTTTGCTAAATTCCCGGGCCCGGTTGTGATGACATCCAACTGTATTATCGACCCGAATGTCGGTAATTATACCAACCGTATCTGGACCCGCAGTATTGTCGGCTGGCCGGGTGCGAAGCATCTTGTTGGTGATGATTTCAGCGATATTATCGAACAGGCACAGGGCATGGACGGTTTCCCGTACAGCGAAATCGAACACCTGATCACTGTCGGCTTTGGTCGTGAAACATTGCTGAGTGCAACTGATGCGGTTATCGACCTTGTTGCAACGAAAAAACTGCGTCATGTTTTCCTGATCGGCGGTTGTGACGGCAGCCTGGGTGAGCGTAGCTATTACACTGATTTAGCGCGTGAAGTTCCGCAGGATTGCGTAATTTTAACTCTTGGTTGTGGTAAATACCGTTTCAATAAACTGGATTTCGGCACTCTGGAAGGCGGATTACCACGTCTGCTTGATGTCGGTCAGTGTAACGATGCGTACTCTGCGATTATGCTGGCAGTGAAACTGGCAGAAAAATTAGGTTGCGGTGTTAACGACTTACCATTAAGTCTGGTGTTATCCTGGTTTGAGCAGAAAGCGATTGTTATCCTCCTGACCCTGTTGTCATTAGGCGTGCAAAATATCTTTACCGGCCCGACCGCACCTGCATTCCTGACCGAAAATCTGCTGAATGTACTGAATGAAAAATTCGGTATGCGCCCGATTACCACTGTTGAAAACGACTTACACGCTATTTTAGGCGAGTAATCGCTGTAACTGTTATAACCGGAGAGTGCCCGCGCGGCGTTCTCCGGACGGAGTCAGGAGAGCCCGATGACAATGCCGACGTCTTTATGTCCGAACCGCATGCAGGTCCATTCTGTTAAGCAGGAAACCCCGGATGTGTGGACTATCAATCTGATCAATAACGATTTCTATCAGTACAATCCCGGACAGTATACGCTGGTCAGCATCCGTAACAGCGGCGAAACGCTGCGTGCTTATACCTTATCTTCCACACCTGAACTCAGTCCGTTTCTGAGCCTGACGGTCCGCCGTCTGGATGACGGACAGGGTTCCGGCTGGCTGACACATGATGTGAAGCCGGGTGATTTTCTGTGGCTGTCTGATGCGCAGGGTGAATTTACCTGTGCATCCCGTCCGGCAGACCGTTATCTGATGCTGGCGGCGGGCTGTGGCGTGACACCGGTGATGTCGATGACCCGCTGGATACTGAATCGTCAGCCGGAAAGTCAGGTCACTGTGATTTTTAATGTGCGTGATAAGCAGCAGGTGATTTTTGCACAGGAATGGCAGCATTTGCTGAGCGTGTTTCCTGAGCGTATGCGTCTGATCCTGATGGTGGAAAACAGTGATGAAGCAGATGATTTACTGGCGGGTCGTTTGTCAGAGGAAAAATTGCGCTCATTGATCCCGGATATTGCACAACATACTGTTATGACCTGCGGCCCCGCGCCGTATATGAAAAATGTGCAGGCATTTTGTCAGTCACTGAATGTGGCACCGGGCTGTTTCTTTATGGAACGTTTCGGACCGGAACCGGAAGCTGAAACCGGTGAAAAAACGATCACAATGACTATTCAGTCTCCGTTGCGTCAGGTGACTGTACCGGTGGGAATGACATTGCTGGCGGCAATGGAAGCCAACAGTGTACCGGTAATGGCGGCATGTCGTGCCGGTGTTTGCGGCAGTTGTAAAACCCGGATCCGCAGTGGCGAATACACCACAACCAGCACCATGACACTGACGCCGGCAGAAATTGAACAGGGTTATGTATTGGCATGCAGTTGCCAGTTACAGGGTAATGTTGAATTAGCCTGATCCCGACCCGTATATACCTTTATTCATTCAAACTGCAGGTTCGTTGGCGGCGTGAAGCCAGCCGGGTCACATACTGATGTATGCTCCCCGTCTATCTTCCCTTGCCGCCTGCCTGCATCTCGGATGACGTTGGGTACAACACCATTGTAGTGATAAAAAAGTGCCGTCTGACGGCACTTTTTTCATTTCAGGCAGCAATAAATCCGTTTTGTCGCTATGCTATACTGTTGATAACAAAAAAAGGATTTTGGATAATGAACAATGCAGAATTTGTCACCCGCGCACTGACTGATGTTCTCGGTAAACATATCGGGGATGAAGCATTAGTCGATACCTATTTCTCCCGTCATTATGTTCAGGTGGTGAATGGTCAGACAATTCAGTTTCCTGAATTTCTTGCCCATCTTAATGCGCTTAAAATGGCCACCCGGTCTATTGTTATCGAGATAAAATCTATCGCACAGGGCGAACAGTGCGTGCATACACAGCATATTGCAAAAGCGGAAAAAATTACCGGTGAGTTTGTCATCTTTGAGGTTTTTGCCTGTTTTCATCTGGCCGACGGTAAAATTATCCGTTGTGAAGAAGTGACCCGGCAGCTTTCCGGCGATGAGGCTGACAGTGATTTGGGCTCCCGCATCTGAAATACTATACCCTTATTCATTCAAACTGCAGGTTCGTTGGCCGCACTCCGCCAGCCGGGTCACATACTGATGTATGCTCCCCGGCAATCGGAGCTTGCCGCCTTCCTGCATCTTGAATGACGTTGGGTATATTTAATAAATGCTTTTTAGTTAAATGCTTTCTAAACGAAAACGGTTTAATCCTCGCCATATAATTTACGGGAGTTATAATTCGCACCGCATTTAAGGTGCAGTATCTCGTTAGGCGAGGCTCCTATACAAACAGAGGTTGCTGATCTGACGACGTCGCGAGACGCCCAAGATTAGGACAGGTTATATCGAATGAAGGTATAACCCGAAGTAACTTCCTGCTTATTTTTGCAGGATACGTTGTATAGTGCTAAAACCGAGACGTGAGATAGCCTACGCATTCTCTCATCTGGTTTCGCCCCTATTGGAGTGCTGTTTGAAGTTCATAACAGACATTAGGGTCACACATCATGAAATTAACTCACTACGAAAAAGCGGATACGCTGGTCATGACCACGCCATCCGTCAATCCGCCACATCAAACCGAACGCCAGACGCATACCGATGAAGACGCCGTCAGTGCTTACATGAGCCAGGCTTACATCCGCGTGGCAGTATCTGACACCATCGCACAGGTAAAACACGTTCTGCGTGAAGAGCTTGAAGGCGAGCAAATTCCCACCTATTTATATGTACTGGATGAGGATAATTACCTGAATGGTATTCTGCCGGTGAAAGCATTGCTGACATCCGGGGAAGAGCTGTTTGTTGCGGAGGTGATGCGTCAGAATTACTTCTTCGTTTCACCGGAACAGACACGCCATGACGTGTATGAGCTGATTAACAACAGCGGGATTGATACTGTACCGGTGGTACAGTTCGGTAAATTGACCGGTATTCTGCGCCCGCAGGATATCGCGGAACTGATTGAGGATGAGAATACGCAGGATGCGGCATTGCAGGGGGGGTCACAGCCGCTGGATGAGCCGTATCTGAGTACCAGCCCGGTCACACTGTGGCGCAAGCGTGCAGTCTGGCTGCTGATGCTGTTTGTGGCAGAAGCGTACACCGGAACGGTTCTCAAGGCATTTGAGGATCAGCTGGAAGCGGCTATTTCACTGGCATTCTTTATTCCGTTGCTGATAGGCACCGGTGGTAACAGTGGTACACAGATAACCTCGACACTGGTGCGTGCAATGGCGCTCGGGGAAGTGGGGCTGCGAAATATCGGTGCGGTACTGCGCAAAGAGCTGACCACCTCACTGATGGTGGCATTCACCATGGGCTGTGCCGGGATGATCCGTGCCTGGTTCCTTGGCGTTGGTCCGGAAATAATGATTGTGGTCAGTCTGACACTGGTCTGTATTACTGTCTGGAGTGCGGTTGTTTCATCCATCATTCCGATGGTGCTTCAGCGACTGAAAGTTGACCCTGCGGTTGTTTCCGCGCCGTTTATTGCCACTTTGATTGACGGCACCGGGCTGATTATCTATTTCGAAATCGCCAGACACGTTATGACGGATCTGGTGTAACACAGACAGTATCGGCAACAAGAACACTTTTACAATGACGGCACAGGTATTGGCTCTCCCCGCGTAACACTTTATTGTGACGGCGGACAGTCAGTTCATGTGCCGTTTTGCATTGGCAGCGGTAAGTAAATGTCCGGCTGCGTACAGATGTCACATCAAACTGATGTGTTCTTGCCGCGGGCATGCCCAGCACGGAACTCATCATCCATTGCCACGCCTTCCCGTGAGGTGCGACCCGCCCGAAACGACGGTAAACCAGCAGGTGCGCCAGCTCGTGCGGGATAACATCCTGAATAAACTGTTCACCATTTTCAGTCAGCAGAACCGGGTTCAGCCGGATCTCCCATTTTTGCAGACAAGCACTGCCCGCAGTGGTGCCGCGCTGGCGGTAATTCAGTTCAGGTTCGGGAAATGTTTCATTAAGCGCAAGATTTGCGCGGGCTAAATAGTCGCGCAGCGTTTGCATACACGCCTGTTGTAATGCAGTGGGGACACGGATTGGTTTCATGAAAGCAGCTTAACGACACCCGGAAAAAGCTGCAACCGTTATCAGGGCATTGAATATATCTAAAAACAATATAATATAATTATATATAATGTAATAAGGAACAATTAGGATGATATCCACACAGCTTGCCGATATGCAGGAAGCCGCCGCCGGTGTCGCGGCATTACTGAAAACTCTGGGAAATCCTGACCGTTTACTGCTGTTATGCCAGTTGAGTCAGGGTGAGTGCAATGTCAGTGAACTGGAAGCACGCTCAGGCATCAGTCAGCCGACACTTTCACAGCAACTGACTGTATTGCGCAATGAGGGACTGGTCAGCACCCGTCGCGAAGGAAAACGCATTTATTATTCTGTGGCAGATGAAAAAGTGCTGGCGCTGCTGAATACCTTATATCAGCTCTATTGCCCGAAAAGAGAGGATAAACCGGATGACTATTGATATGGCGGCATTTACGCCGGGAAGTGCTGCACTCGGGGGGGTGATTATCGGCCTTGCTGTCTCAGCACTGCTCCTGCTGAACGGGCGGATTGCCGGGATCAGCGGTATTCTCGCCAATGCATTTTCACCGCACAGCGGCTGGCGGATAGCCTTTGTTGGCGGGCTGATTATTTCCCCGTGGATTTATTTTTTGATTCAGGGGCAGCCTGATGTGGTGATAGCCGCGGACTATCCGCTGCTGATTGTTGCCGGTTTGCTGGTCGGGTTTGGTACGCGCCTGGGCAGTGGTTGCACCAGCGGACATGGCATTTGCGGCATGGCAAGACTGTCGAAGCGCTCTTTTGCAGCGGTTGCGGTATTTATGGTCAGTGCATTTCTGACCGTATGGTTAATGAAGTAAGGAGGCATTTGTGCAGGTTATTTTTGCATTAGTCAGCGGTGTATTATTCGGGCTGGGATTATTGGTTGCCGGAATGGGTAATCCGCAAAAAATACATTCTTTTCTGGATATCACCGGAAATTGGGATCCCTCTTTATTTGTGACGATGACTGTCGCAATGAGTATCAGTATGGTGGCTTTTGTTATTGCAAAACGCCGTAAAACGTCGTTCTGTGGTGAGCAGGTACAATTACCGTCCAATACACGAATCGATAAACCTCTGCTGACCGGCGCATTATTGTTCGGGATTGGCTGGGGGCTCGCAGGTATTTGTCCGGGACCCGGTATATTATTGTCGGGTATGGGAAATATAAAAGGTATCGTTTTTACTTTTTCGATGATGACAGGAATGTATATATTTCATATAAATTCCCGCAACAAAAATCAGAATTAAAGGTATTTTAAACAAAACAAGTTTGGATTAAAAATAATACCGAAATGTAATTAATGGTATGCCGGACCTGAATGAATACCTGATAAAAAAACCGGCACGGAGGCCGGTTTTTGTCTTTCAGCATTCAGGTGCGTGTGGTGCGGGTCTTATTTCAGACCTGCCGCATCACGCAACTGTTCTGCTCTGTCTGTTTTTTCCCACGGGAACTGAGGGCGGCCGAAGTGACCGTATGCAGCTGTTTCCTGATACATCGGATGCAGCAGATCAAGCATCTGGATCAGACCATACGGACGCAGGTCAAAGAATTCACGCACCAGCAGCGTCAGTTGTTCATTGCTGATTTTTCCTGTGCCGAATGTTTCCACCATGATTGAGGTTGGCTCAGCCACACCAATCGCATAAGAAACCTGGATTTCACAACGATCAGCAAGACCGGCTGCGACAATATTTTTTGCCACATAACGTGCAGCGTAAGCCGCTGAGCGGTCAACTTTAGACGGATCTTTACCTGAGAATGCACCGCCGCCGTGACGAGCCATGCCGCCGTAAGTATCGACGATAATTTTACGTCCGGTCAGACCACAGTCACCCATTGGTCCGCCAATCACAAAGCGACCGGTCGGGTTAATGAAGTATTTGGTCGTCGGGTTCAGCCACTCAACCGGCAGAACCGGTTTGATTATCTCTTCCATTACCGCTTCATGCAGGTCTTTCTGAGTAACGTCTTCAGAGTGCTGCGTTGACAGAACAACCGCATCGATACCGACAATGTTGTTGTTATCATACCGGAATGTAATCTGGCTTTTTGCATCCGGGCGCAGCCACGGAAGGATACCGCTTTTACGTACTTTAGCCTGACGCTCAACCAGACGGTGTGCGTAAGTGATTGGCGCGGGCATTAATACGTCGGTTTCGTTTGATGCATAACCGAACATTAAGCCCTGGTCGCCGGCACCCTGTGAGGCCGGATCTTCGCGGTCAACGCCCTGATTGATGTCAGCAGACTGTTTGCCGATGGCGCTGATTACGGCGCAGGAATCAGCATCAAAGCCCATTGATGAGCTGGTATAACCAATTTCGCGGACAGTGCGGCGTGTTATTTCTTCGATATCAACCCAGGCTTTGGTGGTGATTTCTCCGCCCACCATGACCATGCCGGTTTTGACATAGGTTTCACAGGCAACACGCGCTTTGGGATCTTGTTCTAAAATCGCATCAAGGACTGCATCCGAAATTTGGTCGGCAATTTTATCCGGGTGTCCTTCAGATACGGACTCAGAAGTGAAAAGATGTGTGCTCATTGTTTTTCTACCTTAAGTAAACTTCCGGTACATTGATGGATGTATTAACTTCTAGACGGCTATTCTAAGTTAAAATCGGCAGCGGTTCCAGAAATTTTATAGCGACGACAAATTTTTCACCTTTTTTTCTCTGTCCTCAGAATGTATTACCGGTATGTCTTATTTTTTTACACCTGTTTGTCATTTTGATTTTGCATTTTTGTGTCATTAACGGTATAAACTGCGCCCAATAGCTGTCAGTTTTCCTGCAGTTATAAATGGCAGAAACTCCGGTTTTCTGTGTGATTCTGGCGGGGGTTACAGCGAGTAACTCTGTGTGGGGGTAAATGGGTTGATAAACCATTATCTGCTGCTTGTTGACGTTCAACAGCCACGTGCGGTAATGCATGTGTCCGCGTCGTTTTCCACTTCTTCTTTTCCTGTACTGTCTTCCTCTCCGGCTGACGTGTTTTCTGCGCGATGTTATTCGTATCTGCTTCATTCGGGCAGACAGAACAACGCAAGCAGACGGAGCAGCCGGCTGAATCCGTAAAATCTGTGTCCGGTTTTGCCGGATGATGTAATCCATTTTGAATTTTTACTTGTCAACAGGACAGATTTATCCCACGGTGAAGGGGGATAGGCTTATGTCAGCCATACAGGTAAGTTTCACTCCAGAATCAGGAGATGACCAATGAATGATAATATCGCGCTGAAGATGCAGCAGACTTATAATATTGAGTACTGGGGCGGCAGCTATTATGGTGTTAATGACCTGGGTCATGTCACCGTCTGCCCTAATCCGGATATGCCACAGGCGAAAATCGACCTGGCAGAGCTGGTCAGTAAAGTACAGAAAGAACGTGAACACATCCGTTTACCGGCACTGTTCTGCTTTCCGCAGATTTTGCAACATCGTCTGCGTTCTATTAATGCTGCATTTAAACGCGCCCGTGAATCCTACGGTTACAAGGGTGATTATTTCCTGGTTTACCCGATTAAGGTAAATCAGCAGCGCCGCGTGATTGAAACCCTGGTAAATGCCGGGGAGCCGCTGGGGCTGGAAGCCGGTTCCAAAGCGGAACTGATGGCGGTACTGGCTCACGCCGGAATGACCCGCAGCGTGATTGTCTGTAACGGTTATAAAGACCGTGAATATATCCGCCTGGCACTGATGGGCGAGAAACTCGGTCATAAAATGTATCTCGTTATTGAAAAAATGTCTGAAATAGCGGTGGTGTTGCAGGAGGCGAAAAGCCTCGATGTTGTGCCGCGCTTAGGTGTGCGGGCGCGTCTGGCGTCTCAGGGCTCCGGTAAATGGCAGGCGAGTGGTGGTGAAAAATCCAAGTTCGGTCTGGCAGCGACTCAGGTGCTGCAACTGATCGAAATGCTCCGTCAGGCAGACAGCCTGGATAGCCTGCAATTGCTGCATTTCCACCTCGGTTCACAGATGGCGAATATCCGTGATATCGCGACAGGCGTGCGTGAATCCGCCCGTTTTTATGTGGAACTGCATAAATTAGGGGTCAATATTCAGTGCTTTGATGTCGGCGGCGGTCTGGGTGTGGATTATGAAGGCACCCGCTCGCAGTCTGACTGCTCAGTCAATTACGGGCTGAATGAATATGCCAATAATGTTATCTGGGCAATTGGTGATGCCTGCGAAGAGCACGGATTGCCGCATCCGACGGTGATTACCGAATCAGGGCGCGCCCTGACCGCGCATCATACTGTGTTGGTGTCAAATGTCATCGGTGTGGAGCGCAATGAGTTTCCGCTTGCGCCGCCACCGGCAGAGGATGCACCGCGTCCGGTCGCCAGCCTGTGGGAAACCTGGGAAGAGATGCAGACCAAAGGCAATGCCCGCTCACTGCGTGAGTGGCTGCATGACAGCCAGCTTGACCTGCATGATATTCACACGCAATACGCGCAGGGGATGCTTTCCCTGACAGAACGCGCCTGGGCGGAAGGGTTATACCTGAATATCTGTCGCCGCATCCAGCAGGATCTTGACCCGAGCAACCGTGCGCACCGTCCGATTATCGATGAACTGCAGGAGCGCATGGCAGATAAATTCTATGTGAATTTCTCGCTGTTTCAGTCGCTGCCGGATGCGTGGGGTATTGATCAATTATTCCCTGTGCTGCCGATTGAAGGGCTGGATAAGCCATTGGATCGCCGTGCGGTTCTGCTGGATATTACCTGTGATTCAGATGGTATTATTGATCATTATGTCGATGGTGACGGTGTCGCAACAACCATGCCGATGCCGTCTTATGACCCGGAAAATCCGCCGCTGCTGGGCTTTTTTATGATCGGCGCTTATCAGGAAATTCTCGGCAATATGCATAACTTGTTTGGTGATACTGCTGCGCTGGATGTGTATGTCGGTGAAAACGGGCAAATCCGCTATCTGGAAAGTGAAGCGGGTGATACGGTAGCCGACATGCTTCAGTATGTGAAACTGGATCCGAAAATTTTGCTGGAACGTTTCCGGGATCAGGTGAAAGTGTCTGATCTGGATGAAGCGGAACAGCAGGCCTTTACTGAAGAGTTCGAAAGTGGTCTTTACGGATATACGTATCTGGAAGATGAATAAATCTGTTTTTCGTTATTATATACCCAACATCATTCAGGCTGCAGTCAACGAACCTGCAGTTTGAATGAATCAGGGGTAAAACGTGAATAAGGAAGTATTATGCTCAACAGCACATTAGGTAATCAGACTGATAACTCATTAGTCTCTAATGCGTTTGGTTTTCTTCGTCTGCCACTGAATTTTCAGCCGTATACCAGTGATGCAGACTGGGTGATAACCGGGGTTCCGTTTGATATGGCAACCTCCGGACGTGCAGGTGCCCGCCAGGGACCTTCTGCTATCCGCCAGATCTCAACGAATCTGGCATGGGAAGGCAACCGCTGGCCGTGGACGTTTGACATGCGTGAACGTCTGAATGTGGTGGATTGCGGTGACCTGGTTTTTGCATTCGGTGATGCGCAGGACATGAGCGAAAAATTGCAGGCACATACTGAAAAAGTATTAGCATCCGGCAAAAAATGTCTCTCTTTCGGGGGTGATCATTTTGTGACGCTGCCACTGCTGCGTGCTCATGCAAAGCATTTCGGTAAAATGGCACTGGTGCATTTTGATGCACATACAGATACTTACGGTAACGGCAGCAAGTTTGACCACGGTACCATGTTTTATCATGCACCGAATGAAGGGCTGATTGACCCGGCGCATTCTGTGCAGATTGGTATCCGTACCGAACATGAAACAGATAACGGCTTTACGGTGATTGACGCCGCACAGGTTAATGACCGCACTGTGGATGATGTTATTGCCCAGGTGAAATCTATTGTCGGCGACCTGCCGGTGTACCTGACGTTTGATATAGACTGTCTGGATCCGGCCTTTGCGCCCGGCACCGGCACACCGGTTATCGGTGGACTGACCACGGATCGCGCCCTGAAACTGTTGCGCGGATTACAGCCGCTCAATATTGTCGGGATGGATTTGGTGGAAGTTGCTCCGGCGTATGACCAGTCAGATATTACCGCGCTGGCAGGTGCGACTATCGCGCTGGAAATGCTGTATTTACAGGCCGCCAAAAAAGGCTGAAGCCGGTAAATAAAACGGTAGATTAAATAGTAAATAAAAAAGACCTGCATGTTAATTGCGGGTCTTTTTGTTTATACCCAACATCATTCAAAATGCAGGAAGCCAACGAACCTGTGGTTTGAATGAATAAGGGTATATCTGCCGGATAAATTAACCGGCGACATAAAGACCTGCCCCTTCTCCGGCCGTTTTATACGAAATTTTATCATGTTCAAAAATATCTTTATCAGTCAGATTAAATGTTGCCTGTAATTTTTTAACCAGATAATTAATGGCTGTTTTTTGTTGTGGTGTTGCCGGGTCCCATATTTTTGTAGCGGTATTATATTTAGCAACAACTTCAATACCCAGGCTGTCGGTATTAAGTGGATAACGCGCAGGGTATTTTTTTACTTTTTCATTATTATGGATTTTAGTCGGCGCCCAGCCAAACCCTTTTATTTTTTTCGCTTCTTCTGCACTGCATGTTCCTTCTTCCATACAACGCGCACGAATTTTCCCGATATGGTAAGCGTATTTATTGGTATTCGCGGTCTGTCTTATTGTGCCGTCTTTATCAATAATAAAGTGGGTTCCGATACCGGATTGCCGGAATGAAGCAATAGCCGCAGACAGAGAATAACCATCGGTACGGTGGAGAATAATGGCGTGGATTACCGGCATATTACCTTTTTCAATATTAGTGATAATATCTTTTTTAATTATAATGTCAGCAGAGGATGAGGCAGGCGGTAATAAGTCAGCTTCCTTTTTATTACTTTCTGACGGGGATAATAAACGCATGTTTGTTTCTCCTTATCTATACCCTTATTCATTCAAACTGCAGGTTCGTTGGCTGCATCTTGAATGACGTTGGGCATATATTTATTCAAGTATAATTATTTTATTATTTAAATATGCATTATTAATTATGATGAATGTCATTTTTTTTTGATGATGAATTAAATACAGAATAAATAAATAACCTTAAGTGGAATTTCGAGGTTTTATTATGAGCCTTATGTGCTCCGACGCTTGCAACCTATAAAGAAGCGCGTATGGTTAATTGTTATTAATATCATAACGAAATACCTCACTCACATAGGAGCACACAATGTCACTAACGGGTAAAGTGGTTCTGGTCACCGGCGCTGCACAGGGAATTGGTCGTGGTATTGCATTACGGTTGGCAAAAGAGGGCGCAGATATTGCCCTGGTTGACCTGAAAGAAGAAAGTCTGGCAAAGGTTAAAAAAGAAGTGGAAGCGCTGGGACGTAAAGCCGTCACATTAGTCGCAGATATCAGTCAGCGTGATCAGGTTTTTGCGGTGGTGGATCAGGCTGAAAAAGCACTGGGCGGTTTTGATGTCATGGTAAATAACGCCGGTATCGCCCAGGTGAAAGCAATTGAAGATGTGCGGCCTGAAGATATGGACCGCATTTTCCGTATTAACGTTGACGGCACTATGTGGGGCATCCAGGCTGCAGCGGCAAAATTTAAAGCACGCGGACAGAAAGGGAAAATCATTAACGCTTCATCTATCGCAGGGCATGATGGTTTCGCTTTACTTGGTGTATATTCAGCCACAAAATTTGCCGTGCGTGCATTGACTCAGGCAGCCGCAAAAGAGTTTGCCAGCAGTGGTATTACTGTAAATGCGTATTGCCCGGGAATTGTCGGGACGGATATGTGGGTTGAAATTGATGAACGTTTCTCTGAGATTACCGGTGCGCCGAAAGGGGAAACCTACAAAAAATATGTCGATGGGATAGCACTTGGTCGTGCTCAAACCCCTGATGATGTCGCAGCGCTGGTATCGTTCCTGGCAAGCGATGATTCAGATTACATCACCGGCCAGGCTATCCTGACCGACGGTGGTATTGTTTACCGCTAGATCTCATTGTCACATCAGTCAGTTACACTGATAATCGGGTCCGCTCTATCATAAGATAGAGCGGATTTTTTTATATACCC
>NZ_CBCPJD010000014.1:0-184582 GCF_965118875.1 Morganella psychrotolerans | reverse complement strand
GCACCACGTACTCACCGCTGCCTAAGGCCGCACTCAGTTTGCCCTGCAGCTGCGGAGTGGTGTCATTGGTGTAACCGCCGTTTTTCACTTCGCCGGTCAGCGGCGCCACATCATCCATAATAGTGGTAATTTGTACGCTCTGACTTGGTGCAGAGGTATCCATAGTAATGGTATAGCCATCTGACATATTACCTGTATTACCGGCGGCATTACGAATAACTGCAGTATAAATATACGTATTACCGTCCGTCAGACCACTATCACTGAACGTCCAGTCAGTTCCGTTAACAACGGCTTTATTCACTTCAACGCCGTTACGGAAAATAATTACGTTCTGACCGGTGAGCAACTCACCTGTCAATTTACCGTGCAGCGTCGGGGTATCATCATTGGTGAAACCATTATTTGCCACGCTGCCGGTTTGTGGTGCTTTATCATCCTGAATATCGGTGATAGTTACCTGCTGTGACGGGAAGCCGGTGTCAACGGTAATACCAAACTCATCGGATAAATGACCTTTGTTACCCGCCTTATCAACCACACGAGCGGTATAGACATAGCTTCCGTCGTTCGCCAGGCTATCAGTAAATGCCCACTCTTTATTGTAAACGACCGCAGTACCGACCAGTTTACCGTTACGGTAAACCGCCAGCATTTCAGTTTTACCCAGATCAGCATTCAGAGTACCGACAACAGTCGGGGTTTTATCATCCGTTATGCCGTCTTTAGCAACATTCCCCTGCCATGCACCTTCATCATCAATAATATGAGTGACAACCACGGTCTGGCTTGGTGCGGTAACATCAACATTGATACTGTAATCATTCGACATCGCCCCCTGATTACCGGCCGCATCTTTCACCGCTGCGGTATAAACATAGTGACCATCACTGTTATCCAGCGTATCCGTGAATGTCCATGAAGTTCCTTTCACTGTTGCCAGTCCGGCTTCTGTGCCGTTACGGTAAATAATCAGTTTTTCAGATCCGGAGAGTTCTGCGGTTACAGAGCCGGTCAGTGTTGGGGTGATATCGTTAGTATATCCGCCGTTCAACACATTCCCGGTAACAGGATCCTGATCATCCGTAATGCTCAGAATGTGTGTACTTTGTGATGCACCATTAGTGTTCAGCGTAATATTGTAATCGTTTGACGGCTGACTGATATTACCCGCCAGGTCTTCCACCTGAGCGTAATAATTGTATTTTGAACCACTTGCCAGCCCGGCATCTTCAAATGACCATTGTGTACCGTCAGTATCCGCAATACCCACTTTTGTGCCGTTACGATAAATAACAACAACTTCGCCCGCACTTAATTCGCTGCTGAGTTTACCGTGCAGAGTCGGGGTATCATCGTTGGTTTCGCCGCCCTGCGGAATTTTTCCGGTGACAGGATCTTTGTTATCCGTAATTTCAGTCAGCGTGATAGTCTGGTCCGGTGCAACTGTATCAACTGTAATTTCATAGCTGTTGGAAGCTGCTCCCAAGTTGTGAGCCGCATCTTCCACATAGGCGGTATAAGTATGTTTGCCGTCACTCAGTGCGGGAGCTTCATGATACGTCCAGGTATTACCTGTCACGGTTGCGTCACCGGCTTTTATGCCGTCACGGTAAACTGCAACCACCTCGCCGTTATTCAACACCGCACTCAAAGTACCGCTGATATCCGGTTTAGTATCATTAGTGTGGCCTTTGTGCGCCACATTGCCGGTGACCGGATCTACATCATCAGTCACTGCGGTAATCGCAACTAACTGAGACGGACCGGTAAAATTGATATTGATACTGTAATTATTTGAGCCGGGACCAGTATTACCTGCCAGGTCTTCTACCTGCGCGGTATACTTGTATTGCGTGTTATTTTCAAGCCCTGAGTCGGTGTAATGCCATGACGTCCCTTCAACAACTGCGTCACCGATTTTTTTACCGTCACGGTAAATAACCAGTGTTTCATTGTCTGCCAGTACTTTATCAATCTGTCCGCGCAATTCTGGTGTGGTATCATTGGTTACACCATTATTTCCGATAATGCCGATTCCGGGAGCCACATCATCGTATACACCATCAATAGAAACAGCGTGATCCGGTGTTGTAGTATCAATATGAATTATATAGCCTTTTGATATCGCACCTGAGTTACCAGAGGCATCTTTTACCTGCGCGGTATACACATAGGTTTCGCCGTCAGCCAGACCGGTGTCTGCAAATGTCCAGGTCGTTCCGGTAACTAATGCTTTTCCGACAACCACACCATTGCGCAGAACAACAACATATTCACCTTTATCTGTGCCATGTGTCAGTGTTCCGCTGATAACAGGGTTAGTGTCATTGGTATAACCATTATTTGCCACACTGCCGATGAGCGGTGCAACATCATCCACTACATCCGTGATAGTGACACCCTGCGTCGGAGCGCTGTTATCAAAAACAATGTCATATCCGTCAGAAACAGCACCCTTTGTACCGTCACTGTGCTCAACCCGTACAGTATAGGTGTATGTTTTGTCAGTGATTAAACCACCGGTAACATCTTCAAAAGTCCAGTCATTGCCCTTGACTTTTGCTGTACCAATTTTTACGCCGTTACGGTAAATAATAACGGATTCGCCTGATGCTAATGCCTGATTAAGGTGTCCCAGCAATGTCGGTGTTTCATCATTTGTACTTCCGCCACGCTTAACACTGCCTGTCTGGGGAGCTTGTGAGTCCTGAATATCATCAATAAGGGCTTTGGTATTTACGACGGTATCTTCTTTCTTACTTTCACCACCACCGCCGTGAGTAATCATCAGTGCCATTGCACCGGCAATGGTTAATCCGTAAGCAATTAAGGTAATTAGTCCCCAGTCAGTATCATTCGTTTCCCAGGTAATCGGTGCTTGCTGTTCACTACTGAGTATCTGTACCGCAGCCTGGTGATCCTCAAGGCCGCCGACCTGTTCCTGCTCTGAGGCTGATAACGGAACATAATTATGAACAGTGCCGTCAGCTGTCTGTCCGATAACCTGTGCCGGATATAAATAATAATCTTCAATAATAACGGAGGGGTCATTCTCACCCTCAACAAATAATTTCAGGTTATTACCGTCACGTATCGCAATTATTTTCTTTGGTGCGAAACCTGTTTGTTTGTCAACAACAACATAATCCATGCCTTCCTGTGCATGTAAAAACAGTGTATTGCCTTTTTTTGTTGTTGATGTGAATTTTGCAATACGACTTATTTTATCAACTATCCCGATAACAATAGACATGGCTTAAGCTCCTGAAAACTTTTATATTTCCCACAGACAAGTAAAATACCCGGCTTTATGATTTTTTGAAAATAGAGATAATAAAATGAACTCCCGTTACTTATTAAATAACGGAGACGTCAATCCTGATGAACATATTATGATTATTTGAATATTGCCTAACTCAGTAAGGACACAATAATTACATACGTGTTTTACATTAAATGCGTAAAAATAGATATACAGGAGATAAAGATAAAACGATAACATCAGGATTAGCATGTTTTTGGTTGATGAACTATCGATAAGTGAATACAGTGTGTTCATAATCAATAATAAACCCTGCCACATAATTAACATTATTTATTAAAAAACAATAAGAGAAATAAACATGCTCTTTTTTTGTTCATGACTGGATTAATCGACCATGAAAATAAAAACAACAAGATAATAATGCCGATAAAAATAAAGATACTTATATTGCAAGTAAAAACACTCAAGATACTTCTTATTTACATACTATTACCCGGATAAAAAACCCATAAAAGCCATGCTGATAACCTGAGTACGAACATAGATGTAAAATACAATAATCACCAAATGGAAAATAAAAGCAGAATATTTAATATTCATTTTTAGATTGGGAAAACAAATAAAATATCCACTTGCTATTTAGCAAACTAAAATAATTTATTACCGTGACTATTTCATATAAAAATTACTATCTGTTGAAATAAAAAAACCGCTATGCACTCAATGCAAAGCGGTTTCTTAACAGGTATTACTCTTCTTTATTATTTATTTTCTTACTGCTGGCTGCGCATATCCATGATCATTTTTCCGTCATAATCGGCACCAACAACAATATTAGGGACTTCACCTTTATATTTATGCGCTTTTACCTGCTCAATCTCCAATTGCTTCCAACTGATCATTTCACGGGTAATCGTGCGTTGTAATATGGCGTTACCTTCCGCTTCTTTCTGAGCGGCATACAATCTTGCATCAGCTTCCTGACGCATAGCAAATGAGCTGGCCTGTGCATTTCGTTCACGGGCTATCGCCTGTTGTTCTGAAGATTCACGCTCAGCTTCGGCAACAACCACTTTTTTCTGTGCTAATTCACGCTCTTTCTCTGCTTCTGCTTTCGCCTGATTTATTTGTTCCTGACGCATCTTGGTATTTACCACCTGCTCCTGAACAACTTCCGGCAACGTAATATCCTGGATCATAATTTCTTTGATCGTATAACCATAAGGTGAGGCGTAACCCTGTATCGCATCACGGATAGATTCCTGTAATTTACGCTGAGTATCCGCTGTGTATAAATCCTGTGCATTCGCCACATCTTTGCCGAATTCAAGAATAGTGGAGATCAGTTTCTGGCGGACATATTTATCCAGCGCTTCACTTTCTGTCCCGCCATTAATCCTTAATACAGGAGCTTTTGCACCATCAAACTGCAACATAACGGTAATATCCACAATGGACTTTAATTTATCCTGCGAGGGCACACGCAACTCTTTCAGTGATACGCGGATATCTTTTGTCGAATACGTATCAAATACCATAAACGGGTTTATCGGGAAATGCAGCCCTGCGTCATACGCTACCGGATTGACCTTCCCTAAAAATGTACCCACCTTTACCGAACCATCCTGCACAATCGTATATGAATTAAAACCGGTGATCCCCGCAACAAAAAGGATTCCTGCAATAACAACTAATTTAATCACTGATTTCAGTTTGACTGTATTCCCTGCCTGCGTCATTTGCATTCACTTATTCCCATAAGATAATTCTTAGTTAAAAAATAATTTTTATAAATACTAACACCTACATCTTAATTGATAATAAAAAATATGATTTTTACGTATCATAATTAATAAAATACAGTAAATACCGGAGTATCGCTAAAAAATTCAACAACGCTTGATTTTAAGATAAATCACCGGTTACAGGCTGGTCATAAAAATATCATCGCACCAGATATAATCTAACTTATTACTTATGTTACGAGATAATACCATTTAATATGTAAGTAGCTATATAATGAAAAATCATATCCACCTGAAAACAATATAAAAAAATTAAATATGACACAAATAAACACCATCCAACACATTTACTTACAGTGATTACAAGTAAATCATGTCTGTATATAACAAGATATGAACCAGATGATTTTTCAGAGTTTTATTCTGTATACTGAAAACGTCATGCAAAGTTGCATCATATATCACTATTGGATTGTCAGTTACAGACTTTACCTGTCATATAATATCCCATAAGTAATTAATTTAACTAATTTAACGCGTTAATTGTAAACTTACACCATCTTTCATTTTTCTGTAAAACCAAAACTGTCACTCTTGATAGTTGTAAAAATACTTAATACAATGACCGGGAGTTTAGATTTGATATGTTTTATATCCACTAAAAAAGTAACAGAACACTATTGTCGATTTCAACCCGATAGTTAAATAGATATATTAAATTTAATTTATTTACAATTTATTTTAAACTGAAATAACACTATCACATTTAACTAACGTTTATTTATATTAATAATACAGTTTATTTACCTGCACTACAGATGTATCCATGCATCATGGCAGGTAACGTCCCATTATATTATTAACCATTTTATATAAACAGGAATAAAAAATGAAAAAAACACTTATTGCGATTATTACCGCAGCATGTGCAACATCTGCTTTTGCCGCGTCTGACAATACCGTTCGTTTCAGAGGTGAAGTGGCTAATCAGACATGCTCTCTGGACATCAATGGTACAGAAAAAAGCCCGATTGTATTACTGCCTACCGTTTCTCTGAATGAATTCAAAGATGGTGCCACTATTACTACAGGTAAAACTGCCGGTGATACTGAGTTTACAATTAATGTCAGTGGCTGTTCCCCGACAAAAACCGGTGGCACTGCAAATAATATGGAAAGCTCGCTGCATATTGCATTTGTCGGTAATGCCGTCACTACCGCCAATAACCTGGGAAATACCGGTGATGCTGCCGGCGTATCTATTCAGTTAACTGACAACGATATTCCGTTTAAATTTACCTCCGGTGATTTAGTTAAGTCTTCACAGCCGGTTACTATCGCTGACGATGGCTCAGTAGCACCTATCACTTATGTTGCCCGTTATTATGCGGAAGACAGTACTATTACTGCCGGTACGGTTATGGCCAGCGCACAATATGCTATTACCTATAAATAATAGTCATTTATAAACAATGACTTACTGAACATAATAAGCGGTGCTCATCAAAATACAGACAGAGTGCCGCTGTAAGGCCATTTTATGAAAAAATCACTTATTTTAAGTACACTGTGTTTACTCACATCTTTCTATGCCGGTGCCAGTGTCACTATGCTCGGTAACCGTATTATCTATGCTGAAGAGAGCAGAGATAAAACATTACTCTTCTCAAATGACAATGAAACCCCGTCGTTGGTACAGATCTGGACAGATATTAATAATCCGAAATCCACACCAGAAAATGCAGATGGTCCGTTTGTTGCGGTTCCTGCTATTTTTAATATTACTGAAAATAATAAACAAAATGTAAAATTGACTTTTACCGGAAGTAAATTACCCGACGATCGTGAAAGTGTATTTTACTTTAATTACCTGAGTATTCCTTCTGTTAAAAAAGAAGATGCAGATAAAAATAAACTTATGATTGTTGTCACTAATCGCCTGAAATTATTTTATCGTCCTGCTGCTATCGGAAATGAAACAAATAACGTTATTGATAAGCTGGAATTTACCCGCAATGGCAGCAATCTTGATGTCCGTAACCCGACGCCGTTTCATGCCAGTATCTCATTTGTCACACTGTCAAGTGGCAAGCAACGTCAACAAATAGAGGATACTGACATGATCCCGCCCTTCTCTGTTGCAAAGTGGCCACTGACCGCCGGTTATAAAACAGGAAAAGTAACTGTCAGCCTGGGCGCTATTAATGATTATGGCGTCGAAAAAACACGCACAATTAATTTACCCTGATTATTACTGAAGTGACAGACGATAATATGAAACTCATCATTACTTATTCCACCCGTTACAAAATTGCACTGTTCCTGCTGGGCTACTGCCTCAGCAGTTTACATTCTGCACGCGCGGGTAATGATGACGATTATTATTTTGATCCGTCACTTATCCGTGGAACAGTTCTGTCGAATAATGCCTTACAGGCTTTTGATACAAAAAATAGCATCCCTCCCGGTATATATAAAATTGAATTACTGGTTAACGAAAAATTTATCGCGCAGCTCTCTGTCTCGTTTAAAAATGAGAAGAACGGAAAAATTTCCGCCTGCCTGACACCCGATCAAATCGAATTATTAGGATTAAAAACAGCGCCTGAACTGTCAGGTAATACCGGGTGTTATTTTTCCGGAGAAATCGGAGAGAATATTACCAGCCGTTTTAATCATGCTGAACTTAAACTGAACTTTACCATTCCTCAGGCGATGCTGGTCAGCCACCTTCAGCAGCGTATTGCGCAGGAGAGTCTGGACAGCGGTGAAACAATGCTGTTTGCCAACTATAATCTTAATCAGTATCACGTCAGTTACCGGAATGACAGAGTCAGTGATATGGACTCTACTTATCTGAGCCTTAATGGCGGGTTCAATTTAGGTCTGTGGAATTTTCGCCAGGAAAGCCAGTATAACTGGTCAAAAAATACCGGCGGAAAATGGAATACCGGCCGGCGTTATATTCAGCGCGCTATTTATGAAATAGGTAGTCAGTTATTAATAGGTGAAGGATTTACCTCCGGTAATTTTTTATCCGGTATGGGATTCAAAGGTGTGCGTCTGAGCACAGACGAAAGAATGCTGCCAAATAATGAACGCGGATACGCCCCGAGAATTCAGGGAATAGCAAACAGTAATGCAAAAGTCGCTGTCTGGCAGGGAAATCAGCAAATTTATTCCACGACGGTGGCCCCCGGTCCTTTTGAAATAAATGACCTTTATTCTACAAACTATGCCGGTGACCTGCGGGTTGAAGTAACAGAAGCTGACGGCAGTATAAACAGTTTTATTGTTCCCTTTTCGGCAGTTCCCGAATCAGTCAGACCCGGCAGTACAAAATACTCAGTAACACTGGGAGAAACCCGGTTTACTGATCGCAATGATAATTTCAGTGAAGTGGTCGTACAACATGGTCTGACAAACCAGGTCACACTTAATGTTGCTAATCAGCTGGCAAAAGGGTATCAGGCGATTATGGCAGGCGGCGTACACACAAACCGTTTCGGTGCATTCAGTTTCAATGCCACGCTGTCCAATGCAAAACTTCCCGGTAATACAGAAACCGGCTGGCGGTTCCATGCGTCATACAGTAAAACATTTCAACCGACTGATACCTCAGTGACGCTGTCCAGCTACCATTATTCCACCAATGGTTTCCGGACACTCAATGACAAACTGAGTGCAGATTATTTATCTGATAACCATGTTTCTGACTGGGAATCCCGTATCCTGCGCCAGCGCTCACGCTTTGATATTACGCTGAACCAGAACCTGAATCAGTTTGGTAACCTCGGGTTATCCGCCTCACGGGAAAATTATCATAATTCCGGAGAGAAAAATGATCAGCTTCAGCTCTCCTGGAACAAAGTATTTGATAACAGTGTATCTGTGAATTTATCCGTTGCCAGAATGACAAATGCGCTGGCGGGTGACGGGTATCAGTCCGGAGACGCAAACAGTAGCGGAAAAGGTCAGAATTTCGTTTCTTTCGGTGTCAGCATGCCTCTCGGCAGCCAGTTATATTCCCCGAACATAGCGTTTTCCTCTAACCACAGTCAGGGGAAAAATGATTACCAAACTAACCTATCCGGTCTGGCTGGTTCCGAAAACCAGCCAATCAGTTACGGGCTCAGCTATATTGCGGATAACCAGATAAGCAGGGGAACTGTTTCCGGCGCACTGCAAACACAATTACCGCTGACCAATCTGCGTGTTGGTGCATCAAAGGGGCAGGATTACTGGCAGGCATCCGCAGGCGCACAGGGCAGCCTGGTATTGCACCGCGGCGGGGTCACGGCGGGTCCGTATCTCGGAGATACATTTGCGCTTATTGAAGCAGAGGGCGCCAAAGGCGCCACTGTCGTCAGCCGCAGCGGAACAACGATTAACAGTGCGGGTTATGCACTGGTACCGTCACTGATACCTTATCAATACAACTCCGTTATGCTGAGCAGTGAAGGTATTGATGCTCAAGCTGAAATCCGTCAGCCGGAGAAAAGAACCGCGCCTTATGGCGGGGCAATGCTCCGACTTAAATATGACACGCATTACGGGCAACCGGTTCTTATCACACTGCTGCGTAAAACAACCGCGACAATCCCGATGGGCAGCCGGGTACTTGATGAAAATGATCATGTACTGGGAATGGTGGGTCAGGCTAATCAGCTCTATTTCCGGGCAGAAAAACCGGAAGGAAAACTGCGGATAGTCTGGGGCACCGGCGCAAACGACGCCTGTACCACCAGCTACCGGTTACCGGATGACAAACCCGCACCTCTGGTCTCAATGGCGCTGACGTGTCAGCCAACAACGGAAAAATAATAAATGAAACGTGCAATCAAACCGGTTTTTTTATCTTTTATCGTATTGCTGTCATTTTACAGTGTGACCGCCGAGGCCCGCTGTGTCCGCAAAAATACCACCGCAACAGGTGCGGATAAATCCGGTCTCGGTACCGGACTTGGCAATATCAATATGACCAGCGCCTATTTACAGCCGGTCGGAACGATATTGGCGTCATCCGTGACCAGTTGGTCACAATCCCCTCTGTTTCCGGACCCGGATACGGTTCTGTATGAATGTGATTTAGCCGATAAAAATGATATTTATGAATTATTTGCCACAAACGGAGATGACCGCCACGGCGGGTTTCACGATATCGGGAAAATTGACGGATATGAAAACCATTTCGCCACCTGGTTTCCCTATACCGCCATCAAATTTACACACATGAATTCAGGCAAGCCCTTTACCCGGTTCTGGCAGCAAACGCCTATCACCACTTACGGCACAGCTAACGGAAAAATCCAGATCCGTGTCCGTGATATCAGTGCGATGAAAGTAGATTTGATAAAAGTGAGTACTATTCCGCCACGGGGTGGAGCAAGCTACTACTGCGGCTCGAACAGCATGGCGCCGACGACCGGCAATTCAACATATACCTGTAACCAACCCAACGCCTACATTATCTTTAAAGGACCGACCGGTTTCACCTATCCGAAAGAAGGCACGGATTCAGCCTATAATTATCAGGGATTTAGCTACTCCTCGTGGATGTCAATCGGTATGAATGGCTCACCAGTTTCCGGTTATTCACATGCCGCAACCTGTGCCGCACGTAATGTGACGCCACTGGTTGAACTGCCGCGTATTTCAGCCACTCAGCTGAATGCCGGTCAGACAGTCAGCAATGTTTTTGATATTACTGTGGAGTGTGATAATGGTGTTATTTCCGGCGTGAATAGTAATCAGACATCTATCGGATTACAAACCTCACAGGATGTCTATCAGAAAGCCCGTCAGCTCGGGCTGGTAAACAGTGCCGGTGGCGTTGAATACTTATTATCGGATGGCTACGACAGCGTACCGTCGGTTGCAACAGGTGTCGGGATAGCGCTCAGCAACACCACAACAGGGCAACGAATGCCGTTTGTCGGCTGGGGCGGATGTACCGAATCCACACCCTGTAACCAGGCAACCGCAAGAAATGCAGGATGGTTTCCGGTATTAACCGGCTCCACGCCTGTCGGATCGTCCTCAACAGGCTATACCCGCCATCTTATCCAGCTGACCGCCACGCTGTCCCGCCTGCCCGGGCAGCAGGCGCAGCCGGGCAATGTTGATGCAAAGGCCTATGTTCTGATTAAGGTGCAATAATGCGGGTATACCTTTATTCATTCAAACCGCAGGTTCGTTGGCCGCGTTCATCCAGCCGGGTCACATACTAATGTATGCTCCCCGTCTGTCCTCCCTTACCGCCTTCCTGCAACTTGAATGACGTTGGGTATAGATATGAAATCATTATCGCTTATAAGACAAAATATAATTTTACTGGTTACAGTGATATCGCTGATGATAACCACCAGCGCCGTTGCGGGCATGCTTGCATCGTCAACACGGATTATTTTTCAGGATAATACATCACGGAAAACATTATTACTGGCCAATACCAATGACTATCCTGTCTTAGTACAGACCTGGGTAGATGATGGTGAAAACAGCGGAACACCCGGTGAGGATAAATATCCGTTTGTCGCTATTCCTGCAATATTTCAGTCAGATGCAAAATCGCGCAGCAATCTTGAACTTATTTATAACGGAACACCGCTGCCCGACGATCGTGAATCGGTATTCTGGCTGAATCTATATGAAATACCGGCAATTAAAACGGCGGATGCAGAGAAAAATAAAGTGTTGATGGCGATGAATACACAGTTAAAAATTTTTTATCGTCCGGTGGGATTAAATACAATATTTAATGATCGGCTTGACGCACTTACATTTTCTTATCACCGGCAAAACGGGCAGGATACTATCGTGTGCCGTAACCCGACACCTTATTACATCTCATTATCATCATTGTCACTGATTTGGGATGGTCAATACTATCCGGTGACAATAATGCCGGATATGATGGTCGCGCCTTTCGGGGAAAAAACCTATACCATCGCCTCCCCGCCGACCGGAAACACAGGGAAAATCAGTGCGGAAGCAATAATTATTGATGATAACGGAAATTCACATACTGTATCCCGTTTATTATAATCCATTTTATATTCACCAAGAATATAACAACCAGCCGTATTGTTTTCACTTGTATTATTTTACTCGTATTATAATTACAAATAAAAAATAACCTGGTAATACACCTTTCACTAATGAAATATAGTTAGTAATATGTCATGGCACGTAATAGTGCTAACTTAGTAAGCAAGAAGTCCTCCGGGAAGGATTCCTGAAGGACTTCTTTTATACCCTTATTCATTCAAACTGCAGGTTCGTTGGCGGTACTCAGCCCGCCGGGTCACATAGTTTATCTATGCTCCCCGTCTGTTTTCCCTTGCCGCCTTGCTGCAACCTGAATGACGTTGGGTATATATCAGTTAATTATTAACATCAACCACAACCCGTCCACGAATTTTACCATCCAGTAGACGCTGTGCTGCCGGAATCGCTTCCTCTAACGGAATAACACGACTAATTTCAGCCAGAACATTCATATCCGACAGCTCCGCCAGATGATCCCATGCCGCTTGTCTCACTGCATGCGGACACATAACACTGTCGATCCCGATTAAACTCACCCCTCTGAGAATGAAAGGTGCAACTGTGCCGTTAAAATCCATTCCCTGTGCCAAACCACAGGCTGCGACAACACCACCGTATTGCGTACCCGCACAAACACCGGCCAGCGTATGGCTGCCCACACAATCAATCGCGGCTGCCCATCTTTCTTTTGTCAGTGGTTTACCAGGCGCTGATAACTCACTGCGATCCATAATTTCTTTAGCACCCAGTGTATCAATCAGATAGGCGGTGTCCAGTGTACGGCCTGTGGATGCAATCACGTCAAAACCGAGTTTGGCCAGTAATGACACCGCAAAGCTGCCCACACCACCGCTGGCGCCGGTGACCAGCACTTTGCCGGACTCTTTGGTAATCCCTTGTTTAAGAAGAGCGTGAACCGCCAGCATTGCTGTGTAACCCGCTGTACCAATCATCATCGCCTGTTTGGTTGTCAGCCCTGCCGGTAAGCGGGTCAGCCAGCTGTCTTTCACTTTAGCTACCTGAGAAAGTCCACCCCAATATTTTTCGCCGACACTCCAGCCATTAAGAATGACTTTATCACCCGCTTTATAAAGTTCTGAGCTACTTTCTGTCACGGTTCCGGCAAAATCGATCCCCGGGATCATAGGAAAACTGCGCACAACAGGACCTTTACCGGTAATGGCAAGACCATCCTTATAATTCAGGGTGGAATAATCAATCTGTACAGTTACATTGTGCTCCGGCAACTGAGACTCATCCATCTGAGCAACTTTCGCTGTATATCCGTCAGTATTGTCAATCAAAATGCACTTAAACATAATGTTATCCTTTTTGGGAATATAGACCAGGCGTCTGGTTAATTGTAAAAAAATTTATTAAATAATCTCCGTTACATTAACAACAGAGAAACTTAATAAATTATTCTGTAACAGCTGCGCCTATAGTATTAAAAGTGCTGCTATTTAATTATTTTGTTAATAAAAACAGATATAAACAGATCCAGCGGATCACTATTGCGGGTGAGTTTTGCCCGCATAACCGCGCCTTCCCATCCTATCCAGAAAAAAGCTGCCATCAGCCGGCAATCCGTTCCTGCCGGTATAGTATTCCGATCCTGAGCTTCCAACAGACAAGTTTCTATTTTCTTCTGCCATCCGCTGATAATAGTATTTAATATCTCACCATATCCGTCTGGTAAATTCGCCACTTCCTGGCCCAGGTTACCGACTAAACAGCCGCGCAGCCAGTTATACTTTTCCATACCTGCTTTTGCTGACTGATAAAATTTTTCAATCCGCGCCAGGGGCGGTAGTTCCGGGTCGCACAGGCATTTATCCAGCAGATGCGAAAAATAGTTGTCATAACTGCGCATGATCTCAAGACCAAATTGCTCTTTGCTCTCAAAATAATAGTAAAACGAGCCTTTCGGCACACCGACCTTCTTCAGTATCCCGTTGATATCTGAGGTCATATAACCTTTTTCGGTAAACATTTCCACACCACTACGGATAAGCAGTCGTTTAATATCAGCGCCCGCATCATAATTCTTCGGCGGTCTTCCGCGTTTTGGTTTTGTGGTTAATGTATTCATCACTCAGCATCTCTCCGGTCAGTCATAATAATATAGACCGATTGTCTTGTTAATTCTATTGGTTTTTTTGTATCGATGCAAACAATCATCATAACAACATGATTTTATTTATTATTATATGAACAACAGGAGGATGTATAAAACAAAAATAGCCCGTCTGACCGGCAATATCACAGTATCATTATCCTCAATCATAGATTTCTGTGAATATTTTATTTAACCTCATTAAATCGCAGGGAATTAGTCAGTTGTACAAGGAAATTAAATGGATATTATCGTAGAAATTGCCGGCCGGCTTATTATGATGATACTTGATTTTGTTTTTTCTATTCTGAGCATCTTTGGAGTAAAGATAGCCATTCCGGGAACTTCGTTTGTTTTACTGCACCTGCTAAATTACAGGCCTCTGTTGGTTGTTGCCTTTATTATTTTGGCTCTCGGATTATATGGTCCGGCAATTTATAGAAGACTAAACAAGAATAAAAATAAACCCCGGTGAATAGACCGTGGGATACGAGTATACAGGATTCGAACAGACTCATTATTATTACTGGTTTTGTCTATTCAAAAAATATCAGAGCCTCCATTTAGACCTGCTGTCATATTTAACTTAAAATATAAACTATTTTGAGTCTGGTAGTTATACAGCACAACATTATGAGAAACGCTGATAACCATGGTTTTTCATAATGTTGAACATCCTGATTACCCGTCCAGACTCAGAAGTATTTGAAGTCAGAAGATTATTCGTGACTCCGGAGTAATTCCCGGATGAGTCAGTAACTGAGTCTTTAGCAATTCACTGTTGAAATGACGAAAGCGCCATTCCGGGTGCTTACCCTGAAGCCGCTCAAGATACAGTTGAAAACTCTCCCCCTCATTCAAATGTTTCATTCCGGCAATTATGGTATTGACACTTTTGATCTTACTTAGAAGCTGGTTTTCATATAACTGTTTGAAGCAAAGATCACGATAAATCATTGCAAGAATACTTCCTTTGTTACCCATATTCCACACAGATATGGCAGTTACACTGACTAATTGTAATGCGGCTACAATGCGCTCATGCTCATTTTTGGGAACTGATGGTTCTCCGGTTACACCATTTTTTGTAGGACACATGTATGGAATTGCAAGGGGATTAATACATCGCAATCGTTGTAACCCTGCTAGTTTCAGCCATCCTTCCTGTTTATTACTCTTGGGCGTAGCTGGCGAACCCTCAGCCGCTGAATCGCCACAGTAAAAGCCCCCCCGCCGCCCGGATGATTTTTCTGTGAACTGAAACTGATAATAATGGGTAGTTATTGTCCGATTAAGATAGTTGGTTAATTTCTGTCCGGGTAGAAGAGCTAAATGTATCAACGGGGAAATATCGAAGCGTTGTAATGCTTGTCTTCTATTATCATCACCTTTAGTTGTCAGATCTTCAGGCCATACCAGCTCTTTGTCCATAACTGCCTCATAATCAAAATCAATAATTTCACTATACAGTCATTATCTATGCGGTAGTACTCTGAGATGACAACACACTCTGGCTAGTTGGTTAATACAATCAGGAGTGCCGCTTTCAGCTCTTCAGAAAATGGGAGGGAGGGAAAGCATAGAGATGCTAAGACGATATGCGCATCTGGCACCGAATCATTTAAGTGAGCACGCACGACAAATTGACGTTATTCTTGAGGGTAACGACACAAGGAGGGAATCAGGCAGGATTAAAATAGCATAACTCTTTGATTCATATGGTACGCCCTACAGGATTCGAACCTGTGACCTACGGCTTAGAAGGCCGTTGCTCTATCCAACTGAGCTAAGGGCGCACTGAAGAAAAACAGTGGGTTAACTGATTGAAGCGACATGGATTATACGTCTCAAATGCGGTGAGTCAATCAAAAAAAGTCGCTGTTTGGGTGGTAATCAGTGCAACCATAATAAAACGTGACTGACAGAGTGGAAATGTTCTGACAGAATAGCGCCCATACTTTTATCTGTTTTATGGATTTTTACACAATGTCAGCAAAAATTATAGACGGGAAAACGATTGCGCAGACCATCCGGACAGAAATTGCCGCCAAAGTTAAGCAACGTCTGGCTAAGGGAAAACGGGCTCCCGGACTGGCCGTTATTTTAGTCGGCGAGAACCCCGCGTCTCAGATTTATGTCGCCAGCAAGCGCCGCTCCTGTGAAGAAGTCGGATTTATCTCACGCTCTTATGACCTGCCCGATACCACCAGCGAAGCCACACTCCTCCATCTTATAGATGAACTGAATAATGATAATACCATTGACGGGATACTGGTTCAGCTTCCGTTACCTGCCGGTATTGATAATGTTAAAGTGATTGAGCGTATCCATCCGGATAAAGATGTCGATGGCTTTCATCCGTATAATATCGGGCGTCTGTGCCAGCGCGCGCCAAATCTGCGCCCCTGCACACCGCGTGGTATTGTAACGCTGCTGGAACGCTGTAATATCAACACCTTCGGGCTGAATGCCGTGATTGTCGGCGCATCCAATATTGTCGGGCGTCCGATGAGTCTGGAGCTTCTGCTGGCAGGCTGCACCACAACTGTCACCCACCGTTTCACCAAAGATCTGCGCCATCATGTTGAGCATGCGGATCTGCTGATCGTGGCTGTTGGTAAACCGGGATTTATTCCCGGAGAGTGGATAAAACCCGGCGCTATCGTGATCGATGTCGGGATTAACCGCCTTGAAAACGGCAAAGTGGTCGGCGATGTTAATTTTGCCGACGCTGCCGAACGCGCAGAATGGATAACCCCGGTACCGGGCGGTGTTGGCCCGATGACTGTTGCCACTCTCATTCAGAACACATTACAGGCTTGTGAAGAATTTCACGATAAGGACGAATAACCATGGCTATTTTTAATCTCGAAGGACACCCGCACGTTGAATTATGTGATTTACTCAAAATTCAGGGCTGGGCAGACAGTGGTGCAGCGGCAAAACAGTTTATTGCCGATGGTCAGGTAACAGTCGACGGCGAAACCGAAACGCGTAAACGCTGCAAAATCGTGGCTGGCAAAACAGTTGAATTTGCCGGACAACAGGTAAAAGTGGCTGAATAATATCTGTCTGTAAATAAACCAGAGCATTGTCTCTGGTTTTTTTTATCCGGCATATATACCCTTATTCATTAAATTGTCTATCTGTATAAAAGAGCCGCAAAAAAATGATAACCAAAAAATTCGCACCTGTACAAATTGCCCTGCACTGGATTGTTTTCCTGCTTGTGATTCTTGTTTATACCAGCGCCCTGTTACGGGATACCGCAAGCGAGCCGCTGAGAAGTATTTTATCCCTGCTGCATTACAGCAGTGGCGTGCTGGTCGGTATATTAATGATTGTCCGGCTGGCAGCCAGAATAAAATACCCCGCGCCTGCCATTATACCAAAGCCCTCACCGATGATAACCGGATTATCCCATCTGGCTCATCTGGCCATATTTGTGGTATTTATTCTCTTACCGGTGCTCGGTTTCAGTATTAAATACCTGAACGGTTATGATTGGTCATTATTCGGTATACCTATGCCGGTATCCGCAACATCGGATGAAGACCGCGCGTATGAAATACAAAATATTCATGAAATTATCGCTAATACCGGTTATTTCATTATCGGCCTGCATGCCGCCGCAGCCCTGGCGCATCACTATTTCTGGAAAGATAATACGCTGCTGCGCATGATGCCCCGCAAGCGGCACTGATTATCAACTCATTAAAAAGGGGAGTGCGACCGCACTCCCCTTTCTCTTTATTTGTAACTCACTGCATTTCCGTCAGCGGTATTTTTTATGATACTCGCCACGGGTGGCTTTAAATTGTTCAGCCATGGCTTTAGCTTGCGGGATTTTTCCTTCGTCTGCCAGTTTCAGCGCATCGTCAATTTGCCCGACCAGCACATCATAACCATGATGGTAATCTTTCATTTCTGCACTGTCCGCGGCTTTACCTTTTAATTTGGCAGGTGTTTCTTCTTTGGCACTCAGCGCGGCGGTACGCATTTGTGACAGGGCATTTTTCAGCTCTGCCGCATCATCCGTTTTTTCAACAACCTGCAAATTTGCGTTCAGGGTTTTCATATTATCCGAAAGCCCGGCAGCGGATGCGGTCACTGCGCCAAATGCACAGACAGAAACCACCAGCAGGGCTAATATATTTTTACTCATCAGCGCTTCCTTTATTTATTAGTATAAAAATACGACAAAAAATCACAATATAAACCAAATACTGTAACAGAATAGCTGATAACCCACTGTTATGCCCGGCCGTAAAAATAAAACACAATAAAAAAGCCCGGCGGTAAATAACCCCGGGCTTTCAGCAAAAATATTATAGATTATTAATAGTGTATACCCAACGTCATTCAGGATGCAGGCAGGCGGTAAGGGAAGATAGACGGGGAGCATACATTAGTATGTGACCCGGCTATCTGGGTGCTGCCAACGAACCTGCAGTTTGAATGAATAAGGGTATATAACTATTTACGCCGCCAGGTTGTACCCTGCGGACCATCTTCCAGCACGATATTCATCTGTGTTAATGCATCACGCGCTTCATCTGCCAGCGCCCACTCTTTTGATGCGCGGGCATCAAAGCGTAGCTTAATCAGCGCTTCAATTTTGGCCACATCTTCATCACTTTCCGTCTGCGCACCGCTTTGCAGGAACTGCTCCGGGTCCTGTGTCAACAGTCCGAGAACACCCGCCAACTGACGGAGTTGCGCTGCCAGACCATTTGCCGCCGCCATATCTTCCTGTTTCAGACGATTCAACTCACGCGCCATATCAAATAATACAGAATAGGCTTCCGGTGAATTGAAATCATCATCCATCGCTTCACGAAAACGGGTTTCAAACTCATTATTCACAATCACCGCAGCGTTTTTATCTGTGCCGCGCAGTGCGGTATAAAAACGCTCCAGAGCTGTACGCGCCTGCTTCAGATTTTCTTCCGTATAGTTAAGCTGACTGCGGTAATGGGCAGATAACAGGAAGTAACGCACGGTTTCCGGGTCGTAATATCCCAGCACATCACGGATGGTAAAAAAGTTATTGAGTGATTTTGACATTTTCTCTCTGTCAACCATCACCATGCCGGAGTGCATCCAGTAATTCACATACGGACCGTCATGCGCACAGGTGGACTGAGCAATTTCGTTTTCATGGTGCGGGAACATCAGGTCAGAGCCGCCGCCGTGAATATCAAAATGATTTCCCAGCTGTTTGCTGTTCATCGCAGAACATTCAATATGCCAGCCCGGACGCCCCGCGCCCCATGGTGATTCCCAGGAAGGCTCACCCGGCTTGGACATTTTCCACAGCACAAAATCCATCGGATTGCGTTTTACATCTGCCACTTCAACACGCGCACCGGCCTGAAGCTGCTCCAGATCCTGACGGGAAAGCAGACCATATTCCGGGTCGCTGCTGATATCAAACATCACGTCGCCGTTGTCAGCCACATAGGCGTGATTGCGCGCCAGCAGCAACTGCGTTATCTCAATAATCTCTTTTATATGATGCGTTGCGCGCGGCTCAGAATCCGGACGCAGCAGGTTCATCGCATCAAAATCACGGTGCATTTCCACGACCATGCGATCAACCAACTGGTCGCAGGTTTCATTATTCTCATTTGCACGCTTGATGATTTTGTCATCCACATCCGTGACATTACGGATGTAATTAACCTTATAACCTGCGTAACGCAGGTAACGCACGATGGCGTCAAACGCAACAAATGTCCGCCCGTGCCCGATATGACACAGGTCATAAACAGTGATACCACACACGTACATCCCGATGGAACCCGGGTTAATGGGCTTAAATTCCTCTTTTTGTCTTGATAACGTGTTATAAATTTTCAGCATAAGGCTATTCCATTAAGAGTCTGTACGTGTTGAAGGTGAGTTCTGTTAATTAATTGATAATTAAACGCTTATTTTATCTGGTATGCGACGGGATATCAGCGCAAAGCAACATAGGTTATTGAAACGCGAATACCCTGTAAATGCAAGAAAGACCCTGCAAAACCCGTTGATTATAACAAATACTGACGATCATTTGTGAGTGTGATATAACACCTCCGTGAGATAAAAACGGCCTATAGCCTCATTCATTCAGACAACAGGTTCCCTGGCGGCACTCAGCACGCTGCCTGCCTGAATGATGTCGGGTATATAACCGCCTTTAAAATATTAGCAGGAATTTATTATGGTAACTTTTCATACAAATCATGGTGACATCGTCATTAAAACGTTCGCGGAAGAAGCACCAGAAACGGTCAAAAACTTCCTGAAGTATTGCACTGACGGTTTCTACAACAACACTATTTTCCACCGTGTAATTAATGATTTCATGATCCAGGGCGGCGGTTTTGAACCGGGTCTGAAACAGAAACCAACACTGGCTCATATTCAGAATGAAGCAAACAACGGTCTGAAAAACACCCTCGGTACTCTGGCAATGGCCCGTACCGGCGACCCGCATTCAGCAACTGCACAGTTCTTCATTAATGTGGCAGATAACGACTACCTGAACTTCCGCTCAGAAACACCAAGCGGCTGGGGCTACTGCGTATTTGCAGAAGTCGTTGAAGGCATGGATGTTGTTGACTTAATCAAAGTGGTTAAAACCGGTAACAGCGGTATGCATCAGGACGTTCCGCGTGAAGATGTCATCATCAAAAGCGTCACTGTTTCCGAATAAGCATGACCACGCTTGTTATTGCAGATTTGCATTTAAATGAGCACGAGCCGGCGATCACCGCCGGCTTTCTTCGTTTCATACAAGAGCAGGCCGTTCACGCATCACAACTCTATATCCTGGGTGATTTTTTTGATTACTGGATTGGTGATGATGACCCTGCCCCGCTGCATAAAACCGTTGCTGATGCGCTGAAAGCACTCAGTGAGCGCGGCGTGAAGATCTTTTTTATTCACGGCAACCGTGATTTCCTGCTGGGTGCGCGTTACGCGAAACAGTGTGGTATGACGCTGCTGCCACAAACACAGATAATTGAAGCCGAAGGTCAGCGTATTCTGATCCTGCACGGCGATACACTCTGTACCGATGATACCGATTACCAGCACTACCGCAAACGCGTTCATACAAAATGGATCCAGCGCCTGTTTTTGTGGCTGCCGCTGTCAGTCCGGCTGAAAATCGCAAAAAAAATGCGCGTGGGCAGTCAGTCTGCTAATCAGCAGAAAACGCAGGCAATAATGGATGTGAATCAGAGCGCGGTAATTGACACCTTCCGTCAATACAAAACACAATGGATGATCCACGGCCATACTCACCGCCCGGCAGTTCATGACATCCGTATTGACGAAGAAACACACTTACGTGGCGTTCTCGGTGCCTGGCATTCTCAGGGCTCTGCATTTAAAATTACCCCGGACGACATCTCGCTGATCTTCTTCCCGTTCTGATACATTACCACCTGAAATTGCATTAAATCACTGACGCAAACGTTTTCCTCTGCGATTTACCGTGATATTATGCCCGTCTTCTTAACCGGCCAATACGCCGGAAGTCAGCCAATCTTTGTGACGCGGGATGTACAGGAGCACCGAAAACATGAATGCCACTTCTTCACAACAACACTCACCAGCCGCTAAAATTGCCATTGTGATGGGATCCAAAAGTGACTGGAGCACCATGGAGCACGCCGCAGACATCCTCGACAGTCTGCAACTGCCCTATCATGTGGAGATTGTGTCCGCGCACCGCACGCCTGACAAACTGTTTTCCTTTGCTGAAACTGCTAAACAAAACGGCTTTGATGTTATTATCGCCGGTGCCGGTGGTGCCGCACATCTGCCGGGCATGCTGGCAGCCAAAACCCTGGTTCCTGTGCTGGGTGTGCCGGTTCAGAGTGCCGCACTCAGCGGCGTAGACAGTCTTTATTCGATTGTTCAGATGCCGAAAGGTATCCCGGTCGGCACCCTGGCTATCGGCAAAGCCGGAGCCGGAAATGCTGCCCTGCTCGCCGCTCAAATTCTGGCACTGCATGATGCCGCGCTGCTGACCCGCCTGGCTAACTGGCGCGCAGCACAGACCGAAGAGGTTCTCAGCCATCCGGATCCACGGGAGATCTGCTGATGACGCCGGTTTGTGTTCTGGGAAACGGGCAGTTAGGCAGGATGCTGCGCCAGGCCGGTGAGCCGCTGGGTATTGCGGTTTATCCTGTGGGGTTGGATGCCGAGCCGGAAGCCGTGCCGTATCAGCACAGTGTGATCACCGCCGAAATAGAACGCTGGCCGCAGACTGCTCTGACACAAGTGCTGGAGCAACACCCCGCCTTTATTAACCGGGATATTTTTCCGCGCCTGGCTGACCGCCTGCCGCAAAAACAGTTAATGGATGATTTGCAGTTAGCCACCTCACCGTGGCAGCCGCTGACATCACCGGATGAATGGCCGGGTATATTCAGCCGTCTCGGGGATTTTGTAATAGTCAAACGCCGCACCGGCGGTTATGACGGTCGCGGACAGTGGCGTGTGCGTCCGGGTGATGAAACAGCACTGCCCGCAGAGATTTACGGCGACTGCATTGTTGAGAAAGGCATTGCCTTTTCCGGTGAAGTTTCGCTGATCGGCGCCCGCAACCGGCATGGCGACTGCGTGTTCTACCCGCTGACCCATAATCTTCATGAAGACGGTATTCTGCGCATAAGTGTCGCGTATCCGGAAAGTCAGCATCCGTTGCAGTTACAGGCGGAGCAGATGCTGGGCGCTATTCTTGCAGAGCTGGATTATACCGGTGTGATGGCGATGGAGTGCTTTATCGTCGGTGACGGGTTACTTATCAATGAACTCGCACCCCGCGTGCATAACAGCGGACACTGGACACAGAACGGTGCATCTGTCAGTCAGTTTGAACTGCATCTGCGCGCTATTCTGGATTTACCTCTGCCACAACCGGTGATCAGCGCCCCGGCTGTCATGGTCAATATTATCGGGACTGAATTTAATACACAGTGGCTGGCACAGCCCCTGGCGCATATTCACTGGTATGACAAAGAGGTGCGTCCCGCGCGCAAAGTGGGACACATTAACCTGACACACCCGGAGCCCGCGCTGCTTAACACAAATCTTGACGGGCTCGCGCAGCAATTACCGGCGGAATATCAGTCAGCTATCCGTTGGGCAAAAGCAAAATTAAGCTGGTAGTCTGTACCGCTTCCGGCGACAATAGCGCTCTTCTGCTGCCCGGCTCTCAGCCGGGCATTTTGCTTTTTACGCCTTTTCCGGAGCCGGGATGTTTTCGCGAGACCGCCGCTTAGGCACTGTTTATCAGTGGACCATACTCACCCTGCTGGGGTTAGTCTATTTTCTGGCAACCGCCACCACTTTTACCTCGTTAGGTGTGGTATTGCCCGGGATGCTCAGAGAGCTGCACTGGAGCTGGACTGATGCCGGTTTTGGTTTCACCCTGCTCGGGCTGACCTGCGGGTTATCCAGTTTTCTGCCGACGCTCTGCATCCGCAAAACTAATGTTAAGGTCACGCTGTTTACCGGGCTGCTGCTGTTTCTTGCCGGGTTTTACAGTCTGTATACCACCGAAACTATTCAGCGCTATTTTGTCGGCACCGCCTTTCTCGGGATAGGCTTTACCTTTATGGCAACCGTGCCGGGCACTTATGTTATTTCACGGCTGTTCAGCCGTCAGTCTCTTGCATTCGGGTTCTATTTTACCCTCGGCGGGCTGGGCGGTGTGGTCGGTCCGTGGATCTACTTTCTTGCAGTCAATGTATTCGGTTCCTGGCGCATTCACTGGCTGATCGCCGCCCTGACCCTGACTGTGATGACGCTGATCACACTGTTAGTGCTGCGTGAAGGGCGCCGCGAAATCACCCACGCCCGCGCCGTCATGTGGCAGCAAAAGAAACAAAGTTCCCGCATCTACCGCAGCCGTGATCGCTGGACTGCGCGCCAGGCGCTGCGCACATGGCAGTTTTATGTGATAGCCGCGTCGTATACCGCGTTTTTATGGTGTGGGTTTACGGTAAACAGCTTTGCCGTTCCGCATATTACAGATAACGGGTTCAGTGAGACGATTGCCGCCACACTGCTCAGTACCATGGCGTTTATTAATGCCTTCTCCCGCCTGGCAGGCGGTGCTATCGGCGAGTGGCTGGAGCCGAAAAAACTGCTAATTATCAGCCTGGCAACCATCACCCTCGGTGTGCTGACATTAAGCATCGCCACCAGTTGGCCGCTGCTTATTCTGTTTACGATTTTAGTAGGTATCGGCTACGGCATGACATTTCTCGCCTCCAGTGTGCTGCTGGCAAACTATTTCGGACGCGGACCCTACCTGGAACTGTTTTCTGTCGTAAATCTGATTTCAACCTTTGCCTGTCTCGCGCCGTTCTTCGCTGGTGCTATCAAAGATTACAGCGGCAGCTTTACTCCGGCATTCCTGGTAATCGCGCTGCCGGTGGTTGCCATTCTGGCAGTCACATTCTTTATGCACCCGCCACAGCACAAACCGGTAAAGGCCCGCAGTCAGCCCGCATCATGATCCTGCGGATGAGCCGCCCACGCCGGTAACTCATCCGTAAAAGAATGGTATTCCGGGATACAATAATCACGTCCCGGATTATCAAAACCCCCGACCAGCAGCGCAATGACCGGCGCATCATCCACCGCCCCCACTGAGCTGCCGCATTGCGGACAAAATGCCCGGCAGGTGCTTTCTGATGAGCGAAACAGTGACGGCATACCGCCCTCACCATCCCATATGATATTTTTGCTGTCAAACTCCACCCACAGCGCCGTCAGGGCACCGGTGTGTTTGCGGCACATAGTACAAGAGCAGGTATGCGGATAGCGCGGATGCTGCGCCCGGTAACGAATATGCCCGCACAAACAGCCGCCGGTAATTATCTCTGTTGTCATAAGACAGCTCCCTCATTAACTTAGCTTTGCAAACTGCGGTACTGCTGTGAATCGCCTAATAAGCGGATCCCCAGCACACTGCCGCACAGAGAAAGCAGGAAACCGCCAATCAGCGGCAGTGCAATCCACAGCGGCCACTGCGGCTGCCACGGAAAATCAAACACCCGGGTCTGCAACTGCCACAGCGCGATTTCAGCACCCAGTGCCGCGACAACTCCCGCCATCGCGCCCAGCAATGCAAATTCACACCACAGTGTGCGTCGCAACAGACGTTTTCCCGCCCCCAGCGTGCGGTACACCACCAGCTCTGTTCTGCGCTGATTCATCCCGACCTGAATTTGCGCCAGCAACAGCAAAACGCCGCAGATCAGCACCAACACGACCATAGCTTCCAGCGCACGGCTTACCTGCGCCAAAATAGTCTGGATCTGTTTGAGCATCGCGCCGGTATCAAAAATACTGATAGACGGATATTGACGATTCATTGCCGTAATTAATCCGTCATTACCTTCATAATGAAAACTGGTCAGCCACATCGCCGACTGATTTTGTAAAGATGACTGATTGAAAATAAAGAAGAAATTCGGGCGCATACTCTCCCAGTCCACCTGACGGATACTGCTGACCGTGGCGGTGAATGGTTGTGTATCACCAACAAACGTCAGGGTATCACCCACTTTCAGACCGAGCTGTTTCACCACTTCCATCTCAATGGAGACTTCCCCGGGCTTCGGCGGCCAGGAGCCGTCCGCCAGTTCATTCATCGGCGGTAATTTATCCTGCCAGGTGAGGCTCAGTTCGCGGCGGACAGTATTGTTACCGGGATCTCTTGCATCTGCCCACGCCAGCGCAGTTTCGCCGTTGATGCCGGACAACCGCGCCAGCACAACCGGGTAATATTCTGTCGGCGTCACATTATGTTTTGCAAGCAGCTGATTGACCGGTTCAATTTGTGCCTGCGTCATATTCACCAGAAAATAATTGGGTGTGTCCGGCGGCATCTGCTCCTGCCAGCGTCCGATCAGGTCCCCGCGCACCATCACCAGTAATCCCAGCAGCATAAAAGAGAGTGCAAATGCGCCGGTCTGCACCAGAGTCTGACCCGGCTGGCGCAGTAAACGCCGGATAGCCAGTTGCAGGCTTAATTGCCGGAACGGAATTTTTGCCAGCAACCACAGCCCGCCGTAGCCCACCACCGCAAGTAGTGCGGCGATCAGTACCACACCCGATAACACCGCCCAGAGCAGCACAGAAGCATTTGTCAGCACCGCCAGCCCGCCGGCAACAATCACCGCTACCAGTGGCAGATACCAGCGCAGCGGCCAGACAGGGGCGATAACATCATTGCGCAGCACACGCGTCGGCTGCGTCAGCATCAGCTGACGGTACGGACGCGCGCCGACCAGCACAGTGATCGCCAGCAGTGTCAGCAACGCCCAGATCCACGGCCACCAGCCCGGTGCGGGCAGTTCTTTCGGCAACAAAGGTGCAAGCAGGCTCATCAGCACAACATCAAACATCAGCCCGAGCAGTGATCCGGCGACCATTGCTGCCACCATCAGTACCGCCCATTGTCCGATAACCCAATAGCGCAGCTCACGGCGGCCTGCACCGAGTGTTTTGAGCACAGCGATCAATGTGTGACGGCTGCTGCAATAGTGCGACATCGCCACAGCAACCGCAGCAATCGCCAGTAACAGTGTCAGTAAGGAGGAGAGCACGAGGAACTGCTGTGCACGATCAATCGATTTCGCCAGCGCCCCGCCCTCCTGATCCAGAGTCATCCAGCGCTGATCGATGCGCAGAGCATCTTTAAATTTTTCCTGAAATGCAGCCACTGCATCCGGTTCACCGGCAAACATATCACGGTACGTCAGGCGGCTGCCGGGCTGTACCGCACCGGTCGCATCCACATCATTCAGATGAATAAGGACGCGGGGTGCCATCTGAAACGGATTAAACCCGCTGTCCGGCTCCTGAATCAGAAAACCGGCTATGTTCAGATCGGTATCCCCGACTTCCAGCTTGTCACCCGGTTTCACCGAAAGCAGTTCCGCCAGACGCGGTGCGATCAAAATCTCACCGGGCTTCGGTTTCAGCCCCGGCGGATCGGTTTCCAGCTCACCATACAGCGGATAGGCGTCATCTGCGGCTTTGACATACACCAGTTGCGGCACATCATTGGCAAACACCATGGTGTTAAAGCTCATCTGCTGACTCAGGCGAAGCCCGTTTTTCTGTGCGGCAGCAAGCCAGGCGGTTTCCGGCGGGTGAGAGCCGCGCAGAACCAGATCACCAGCCAGATAATCACGGCTCTGATAATTAACACTTTGATTAATGCGATCCCCTGCCCGCCCGAGCGCCAGCACACATGCCACCGCCAGGGTCAGAGAGAGCCAGACCACCAGCAGAGACGGCGTGCGCCACTCCCGCCAGAACCAGCGCCAAATCATGCCAGTTCCTCCAGTTTGCCGTCCGCAAGTTTTAGCCGCCGCTGACAGCGTGACGCCAGGGTCAGATCATGGGTGACTAAAATCAGTGTTGTGCCGTGGTCACGGTTAAGGGAAAAGAGTAAATCGGCAATTTTTTCACCGGTTTGGCGATCAAGATTGCCGGTTGGTTCATCGGCAAAAAGAATTTTCGGGCGCGTGGAAAACGCACGGGCAATCGCAACGCGCTGCTGTTCACCACCGGATAGTTGCGCCGGCATGTGTTTCAGGCGCTTATCCAGACCTAACTGTGTGAGCAGACGCACCGCATTTTCCCGCGACGCAGATTCTGATTCTCCGCGCAGCAACGCGGGTAACTGGACATTTTCCAGCGCATTCAGTGTGGGGATCAGCATGAAAGACTGAAAAACAAACCCGACATCCTGCGCGCGCAGTTTTGCCCGCGCTTCTTCATCCAGTTTCGGCAAAGAGTGCCCCAGAAGATTTACCTCGCCGGACGTGCCGTCATCAAGCCCTGCGATGATCCCGAGCAGGGTCGATTTCCCCGAACCGGACTCGCCGACCAGCGCAAGTGTATCCTGAGACTCGACAACCAATTCAACACCCTGCAATATAGTGATCTCATTTTCATCCTGACCGACGCGCTTAATAAGATGATGAACTTCAAGAATACGCTCCAACGCCATCTCTGTTTCCTTTTTCTGCTGCTGTTCAGCGGGAATGTCTTTGCCGCCGGAACGTTACTGATTCTGGGTGACAGCCTGAGTGCCGGTTATCGTCTGCCTGCCGAACAGGCATGGGCGACACAACTGGGGCAACGCTGGCAACAGGCCGGTAACGGCATCACACTGATAAACGGCAGTATCAGCGGCAATACCGCAGCACAGGGGCTTGCCCGCCTGCCCGCACTGCTGGAACAACACAAGCCGCAATGGGTATTGATTGAACTGGGTGCCAATGACGGCCTGCGCGGTCTGCCGGTCACACAAACCCGTGACGACCTTCAGACCATTATTAATACTGTAAATGCCGCCGGGGCAAAACCGTTACTGATGCAGATCCGTATTCCGCCGAATTATGGCAAGCGCTACACCGAGCGGTTTTCGGCGATTTATCCGGCACTTGCCGCGGACAATGCCATCCCGCTTATCCCGTTTTATATGGAAGCTGTCGCTTTGAATCCACAATGGATACAAGATGACGGAATACACCCGAATGAAACGGCGCAGCCCTATATTACAGACTGGATGGATAAAACATTGCTGCCTTATTTACACTCAGGGTCGCCCGACTATCCTAAATGATCTATTGATGATTTATAAGCAGTTAAGCAGGTAAAGAAATGCAAAAAGCCGTTTTGATCACCGGGTGCTCCAGCGGAATCGGGCTGTGTGCCGCTAAAACACTGAAATTGCGGGGATACCGTATCCTTGCGGCCTGCCGCAAACCGGCAGATTTAGCCGAAATGACCAGCCTCGGATTTGAGCCTGTGGAGTTGGATCTGGACTCCCCCGAAAGTGTTGCCCGCGCGGCACAAACGGTGCTGACATTAACAAACAATCGTTTGTATGGTTTATTTAACAATGCCGGCTTCGGATTATACGGTCAGATAGAGACTATCAGCCGGACTGACCTGGAAAAACAATTTTCCGCAAATCTGTTCGGCACACATCAGTTAACCTGTCTGCTGCTGCCCGCGATGAAACACGCCGGAGAAGGCCGGATAATCCAGACCAGTTCTGTTATGGGACTGATATCTACTCCCGGACGCGGCGCATACGCTGCCAGCAAATATGCACTGGAAGCCTGGTCTGATGCCCTGCGCATGGAGCTTACCGGCACAGGTGTCCGTGTCAGCCTGATTGAGCCGGGCCCCATAACCACGCGCTTTACAGAGAATGTCACACAAACTCAGCAGGATAAGCCGGTCAAAAATCCCGGTATTGCACGTCTTTTTACCGGAAAACCAGAAGATGTGGTCGACAAAGTTATTCATGCCCTGGAGCACCGTAATCCGAAAATACGCTATCCTGTAACAGGGCTGACTGTCATTGTTATGTGGCTTAAACGTTTATTGCCACAACGGTTGATGGATAAAATACTGAATAAAAGACCGCCTGCCGCTTGAAATGCAGCGCAGCGCCCAGATGTTAACTTTAAGTCCGCCAATTTATTAAGAGAATGAATATGTTATCAAATACGAATAACACACATAACGCACACAGCACTGACGTTAACGAAAGCAACTTACGTCAGGTTATTGACGCCTCCATGCAGGTACCGGTTGTCTTTTTCTTCCATTCCCCGCAATCCCCGCAATGTCAGGAGCTGGGTGTTACTCTGGAAAAAATTGCTGCTGAATATGCCGGAATGATGATCCTTGCCAGAGTGAACTGCGATACCGAACAGATGATTGCATCCCAGTTTGGTCTGCGCGCGGTGCCGACGACCTATTTGTTCCGTGAAGGGCAACCCGTTGACGGGTTTGAAGGACCACAGAGTGAAGAAACCATCCGCACATTTTTAGCTAAATTTCTGCCGGATGAATCAGAAATAAAAGCAGGACAAGCAATTGAACTGATTGAAACGGGTGATTTTCAGGCGGCTCTGCCACTGCTGCGTGAAGCGCATCAGCTTGATGAGCGCAACAGTGAAATCACGCTGCTGTTGGTGCAGACATTACTGGAAGTTAATCTTTCGGAAGAAGCTGAAAAAGTATTGAAGTCTGTCCCGATTCAGGATCAGGATACGCGCTATCATAGTTTCTTATCTCAAATTGAATTACAAAAACAAGCAGCGGATACCCCTGAAATTCAGGAGCTGCAAACCGCATTTGCCGCTGATGCTGAAAATGCAGAACTCGCGGTACAACTGGCGCTGAAGCTGCATGAAGTTCGTCGTAATGATGAAGCTCTGCCACTGTTATTCAGCTTCCTGAAACGTGATTTGGGCGCAGCTGAAGGTCGCGTGCGTAAAACGATGATGGATATTATGGCGGCAATGGGCACGGCGGATAGTACTGCCGCATCTTATCGCCGTAAGCTATACTCATTACTCTACTAATTAATTGCACCAATGAATTATTTAACTGACTCATTACTGATAAGGATTTTGGCTCATGGATTTGTTCTCGCTGGGTTTTGTCCCGATTATTATTTTAATCGCCGTTATTATCGTAGCAACGGGCGTCAAAACCGTTCCGCAGGGCTTTCAATGGACGGTTGAGCGTTTCGGTCGTTACACTAAAACATTGCAGCCGGGTCTGCATATGATTGTCCCGTTTATGGATCGCGTTGGTCGTAAAATCAACATGATGGAACAGGTACTTGATATTCCGTCACAGGAAGTTATTTCCCGTGATAACGCCAACGTAACTATCGATGCAGTCTGCTTTATTCAGGTTGTTGACCCGGTTCGTGCGGCTTATGAAGTCAGTAACCTGAATTTAGCTATCATCAACCTGACCATGACCAACTTCCGTACCGTGCTTGGCTCCATGGAGCTGGATGAAATGCTGTCTCAGCGTGATTCTATCAACTCCCGCCTGCTGCATATTGTTGATGAAGCAACTAACCCTTGGGGGATTAAAATCACCCGTATCGAAATCCGTGACGTGCGTCCGCCGAAAGAACTGATTTCAGCGATGAACGCCCAGATGAAAGCAGAGCGTACCAAGCGTGCTGATATCCTGGAAGCGGAAGGTATCCGTCAGGCAGCTATCCTGAAAGCAGAGGGTGAGAAACAGTCTCAGATCCTCAAAGCTGAAGGTTTACGCCAGTCTGCGTTCCTGGAAGCAGAAGCACGTGAGCGTGGTGCAGAAGCGGAAGCACGCGCAACTCAGATGGTTTCTGATGCAATTTCAAATGGTGATATGCAGGCAATTAACTACTTTATCGCCCAGAAATATACCGATGCACTGGCTAAAATCGGTTCAGCTCAAAACAGCAAAGTGATCATGATGCCACTTGAAGCCAGCAACCTGATGGGTGCTATCGGCGGTGTGGCTGAAATGTTTAATGTATCAAAAGATAAAAACAGTCAGGGTAAATCTGCATGATTGAACTGATCGCATCGCAGGCAATGTGGTTCTGGCTCTGTTTCGGCGGTATTCTTCTGATCCTGGAGATGCTGGGAACCGGCGGTTACTTGTTGTGGAGCGGTGTGGCTGCGTTAGTTGTCGCGCTGCTGGTCTGGATGTTGCCGGGTCTGAGCTGGGAGTGGCAGGGTATTATTTTCGCCGCAATGACGGTGGTATGTGCGGTGCTCTGGCGTAACTGGCAGCGCCGCCGCCAGAGGCCCGACAGCACAACACCAAACCAGATGAATCATAAGCTTATCGGTCTGCGCTCACACCTGCTGACAGATACCGAAGATGGTTTCAGCCGCATCCGCCTCGCGGATGGCAGCTGGCGCATTCACAGTGTCACCCCGCTTCCTGCAGGTACAGAAGTGGAAGTGATCGCTGTTGATGGTATTACACTGACCGTCAGAGCCGTCAGCCGGTAACGCAGCAGTATCTTTGTCATATCTGAACGGCCTCTGTAAAAACAGAGGCCGTTTTTTTACTGACCAAACAGTGATTCAATACGCTAATGAAACAGTGACCCGATACCCTGAATGCGGCCAACGCCGTTGCAGAGCAAAGGATGACCGCAATACGCTAAATCATTTGTTTTGCAACAAGGCGGCAATTGAAGGGGATCGGGGAGCATACATCAGTATGTGACCCGATACCCTGAATGCGGCCAACGCCGTTGCAGAGCAAAGGATGACGCGTATATCAGGCACCTTTAAAACGGTAGCGCTCATTCACTGAATTAGTCAGATCCTGAAGAATAATGTTAGTCAGTTTATCAGTGGTATTTAACGCATCCTGCATCACTTTGTTCTGGAAATCCTGCAATAACTGTTTCGCTTTTGCCGGATCAGTTTTGTAGATACTCAGATACTCTTTTTCCATTGCCTGCTGTTCTTTGGCAAACTGAGCTTCCTGTTTACTGTATTCCGCCTGCACAATTTTCGAATATTTATTAAAGTCGATCATTGCCAGTGTCTGTAATTTACGGAATTTCCAGTGTGCAGAGAGATTATCCGTTTCCGGTGACCCGATAGTATAGGCTTCCACATAGCTGTCAGGTCCGTAATAGACCGGAACATAAACAGATAATGTCGGCATACCGAATGCGATATAGCGGACGTTACCAATCTCTTTCGGTAAGTCTTTGCGAACCTGTAAAATATGGGAATGCTGAGTTCTGAAGACAGAAATAGGACGTTTTGTTGTATCCGGATAAGTGGTCGCGTAAGGTGATGTGCCTACATTTTCATAATGATTACGCAGTCCGTTTTTAATATCTTCCAAGCCCAGTTTTTTAGCCGGTTTTAAAAAAACAGGGAGATCATTGGACTTCACATCTTTAAAATCAGTTTTAGTTTCAGGGTTATACATTTTCTGTAAGACTAATACGCGGGGATAGTTATAATAACCATCGCCTTTCGGATTATCTCTTGTATACGCTTTTTTGAAATTAAATTCGCCATCTTTCTTCGGATCATATAATCCGTTTTTCTCTGCAAAAGAAATCAGTGTCGGTGATGAAAGGTAATTATCTTTATCATTGATATCAAATTTTTCCAGACGGCCCTGGTTTGCTGTTACATAATAGGTATTCGCCGGGATTTTAGCCGCCATCCACTGATGACCACTCCCGGTTTCTAAATACCAGATCCCGTCTTTATCGATAAAGGCGACACCAAACCCTTCGCCCGCCCCTTTTTCTTCGATGATTTTACCTAAACGCATGACCCCTTCTTTTGCTGAGGATACATACGGTAATACCACATCCGGAATAGCATCTTCAATAATCCCGGTGTCTTCAAGATACGGGTCAATTTTTAAAGACGCGTCGTTGGCAAAAATAGTTTCTGTCGCACTGATCCCGACACCGGCATCATTAAACCCATTAGAACTGAAACGGAACTGGCCTTTATCATTCCACTCCGGAATAGTGGTATAGCGCATTGCTTTTTCCGGCAGAGTATAAGTGAATTTATTTAAATTCGTTTTAAATTCTGTTTTTTTATTTACTTTTTCCTGATTCACCTGCAACACTTTCGGGTTTGCCGGGTTCATATCTTCATTACGGGCAATATATTGTGCGCCATCTGAAGAGGCATCCGCCCCGACAAAAATAGTGGTACATGCAGATGCATCAGTAATCACCAGAGCAACACCCACAGCCAGAGATAAAATACTACGTTTCATAGAAAAGACCTTCCATTGCGTTATGAATTGCGCTTACGCTATCCATTACCAACTAAATTTTCTTTTACGTAGATCGCATAATGCAAAGTCAACCACTGCTTTATTCACAAAGCATGGTGTAATTCACTAAATTACACTTTAATTACGGATGACTGTTTTGGTTAAAAAGTAAGATTATTTTTTAGCGGAGGAATTGATCGGGTGAGGGAATATGCAATGTGAAATAAATATCCTTATCTGATTTCTGTTTTACGGGTTATATAAAAAAATGGCTCTTCCTGAATAGCGAAGAGCCGTTTGATTTTACAAAACAAAGACAGGATTATTTCACCCGGCTTTCCACACTGCCATGCTCATCCGTGACAGAAATACCTACAGGAGATTTCCCGTTCAGCAATCCGTCTTTAACCGCACTGATTGCCTGACCGGCATTGAGCGGCAATTCGCCGTGAACACTGGTGCCGGTGTTTTTCACCGCCACAGAGCGGGTTTCTGTCCGCCCGTTTGCCGCATCCGCAATTGCGTCAATTGCAGCCCCGGTGAGAACCGTACTGCCACCGGTACGTAAAGTGCCATGTTCCCGGGCTGTCAGTCCGGATTGTTGTCCCACCTGCTCAACCGAGCGGGTTTCAAACGCACCTTTAATATTTCCGCTGGTTCCGGCAGGTGCCGTCAGACCGGATTTTACTTTATCCGCCACAACACCTGCACCGGAACCGGCACTGTCTCTGACAGAATCAGCGGCACTGTCCAACCCGCTTTCCAGGCTTGCTTTGATTTTATCCGCATACACCGGTGTTCCGGCATTGGCCAGTTTTGCCATTGTGCTGCTGCTCTCCTCATTTGTATTATTGAGAGAAAGATCAACATCCATCTTTGTGACTGCCTGCGTATTGGTCCGGCTCTCTATCACCAGATCCCCGCCGACACGTCCGCTGACATTATCTGCCCTGACATTTCCCCCGAGGATCTGCGTATCGTTCCGGCTGTTCAGTGTCAGGTTTTTGCTTTCAACTGATGCATTTTTCTGAGTCAAAATCTGACTGTTATCGATCCCGCCTTTCAGCCCGGCACTGACATTATGCCGTGAGCCGGTTTCCGGGTTTTCCTTACTGCGGCTGGTGCCGATATTCAGGTTTGCACCGGCATTCCAGTTGGCTTTGTCTGTATTTTTTTGAGCAGATTCAATTACAATACCGCCATCACGGGCAGTCAGTGCGGTATTTTCCGCATCAATCTGAGTCCCTTTCAGATGCAGAGCATCACCGCGCATACCCTCTGCGGAAACAGACGCAGTTCCCCCGCTGCGGATACTGCCGCCGCGCTGGTCAGTCTGATTTTCTGCCTGTTTACTGACAGAGAAATCACCGCCGCCGCCGAGTTTACTGCCTGTATCAGTGTTACCGCCGCTGCCCTGCACACCTGCATGCCACTTGTGACCTGCAACCGTATTTGTGCTTTCAGCGCTGTTCAGATCAGTCCGGTGCCCGCTTTTTACCGTGATATCCCCGTCACTACTCAGATCAGCGCCTTTGAGTGTCAGGTCATTTCCGGCCTGCAGAACAACCCCTTTGCTGCCATCGATAAGCCCGGTTTTCGCCGTTGTGCCGGTTTCGTTATACACTTCACGTCCGCCGCCAAGACCGCCGCCCGCATTTTTCAGGTTAACAGATTCAACATTTACCTTCGCATTGGCATCAAATCCGTTAACTGTTTTGCTGTGGGAGTCATTCGCCTGATCCAGTGTCAGATTATCCCCCGCCCGCAGCGCAACATTGCTTTCATCACTGCGCAATGTGCTGCCCTGCAACGTGATATCGCGCCCGGCGTTAATAGTAATACCCTCTTTTGCAGATAGTGAACCGGCCACCGCGTTGCTGCTGCTTTCTGTGGTGGCATGGTTACGTCCGCGGCCTTCTGCACTGACAGAAATATCCTGTCCGGTAGAGGTCGCAACACGCAGGCTGCCGGAGCCTTCAGCAACATTGGCTGACTCCTGATGCGTATCTGCCGCTGCGGCTGACAAATAATCACCGGTATCAATCACAATGCCGCCGTTATCTGCACGATATTGCGTGCCTTCATCGCGGACACTGTTCCCTGCCTTAATCTGCGTAGATCCGGACTGAATAGTGGTGGTTACTGCTTTGCTGTCCTGCGTAACGGTTTGACGGTTTTCACCTTTGACACTCAGATCCACACCAATATCAGGCAACCCGACCGCACTTGTGCTGTCTGCGGCACCTGCGATATTTCCTTCAGCCGCTTTTTCACCGGCATTCACCAGCGGACGGGAAACCTTGCTGTAATCAAGAGAAATACCGGGATTACCTTCCCCGCCTTTGGTGGTTCCGGTGGTTTTATCACTGTTGTGAGCAGCCTGATGCACAACCGTATCAGCCGTTTCGGTATATTTTCCGCCGACTGAGTGTGCCGCACCTTCCTGCGTAATGGTATTTTTAGCGGTCAGGGTTAAATCACCCTGCACTTGTGTGCCGGACGTTACTGCCTGATGCTTCTCCTGCTCCTGCCGTGTATCAGTATGACCGACACTCAGCCCGCCGCCGATTTTATCGGCTCCGCCCGTGAGATAAACCCCGCCGTGCGTTTCCTTTTTCTGCTGAGTACGGGTGTCGCTGTTGTCCGCAGCATTCAGGTGAATATTCTCCGCCGAAAGCGCAGCATCACCTTGTGTCGTTGTCAGAGAAGAACCGGTCAGAGTGATATCGCTCCCGGCGGTTGCTGTGACATTGCCGCCTTTCAGTTCACTTCCCTGATTCTGAACTGTTTCCTGCTTTTCAGAGTCGGTGGTATGGCGGATATCCAGCCCGGCGCGGTACTGTTTATCTTCCTGCTCTTTGGCATAGCCGCTGATTTTCAGTTCAGTCTCTGTTTTGTCAGACTGTTTTTTTGCCTGTGCCGCGCGGACATTAATATCACCAAGGGTATCAATGTGGAGTGCGCCCGCACTTTCAATCAGACTGCCGGTGACAGTGATATCATTTTTTCCTGCCAGCCGCAGATCCGCATCTGATTTCAGCTCACTGCGCACAATGCGGGTATCTTCACTGTTTTCGCGCAGCGTGCTGCTGGTGATATTAAATGCGCCACCATTACGGTTATCGATATGTTGTGCGGTCCGGCTGACACCGTTCTCTATCACCAGATTACCGCGCCCGGTCTGTACCAGACTGTCCTGCGTGCCTTTTACCTTACTGCCGGTCACCACCACGGCGTTCCCGCCGGAAAGCAGAAGTTTACCACCTGCGGTAAATTCAGATCCCTGTGCTGCTTCCTCTGCGGTTGCGGTGTTTTTGCGCTGCCCGCCGCCGATCCCGCCCCAGGAGGTGATATTACTGGTGTGTCCCTCGTGTTGCGTGGCGGTTTGCGTGCCAATACGCAGGTCATTGCGGCTGTTCAGGATCATATCCTGCCCGGCTTGTGCCTTTGCTGCCAGTGCATTGATATCACTGCCCGCATTCAGCCCGAGATTTTCCCCTGCACTCAGCTGCGTTCTGACAAGCTGCTCACCGGAGGTCACATCTGCCCATGTTCCACTGTGCAGTTTTGCTGATTCATTGCGTTTATTGCCGGACACGGTTTGTGTGCGGGTGTTTTTCACGCCCTGAAGATGAATACTGCCCGCTGCATCAGCACTCAGATGATTACCCGCGTCTGCGGTTGCACCTTTCATCACAATATCACCGGTTTTAGCGGCAATACGGATATCACCGGCGGCACGAACCGCCGTGGTTTGCTGATTTACACTTTCATCTTTATAGGTTTCATTATTCTCCCAGGACATTTTCCACTGATTATGGGTCCGGCTTTCTGATTGCGCGACCTGATCGCTGTCCAGAGTGACGTCCGCGCCCTGAATTGTGACATTCTGCCCGGTCACATCGGTTCCGGTCAGTCGCGCGTCCTGCGCGGCCACTAAGGTGATATTTTTGCCATCAAGTGTGGTGCGGGTATAGCGCGCCTGGTTTGTGGTAGTTGTAACTGCCTGCCCGCTGCGTTTATCTTCTGTCTGATGATGGTCACGGCGCAACTGGCCTTCTGTGCGCAGCGAACCGCCGTTCAGACTGATATTCCCGCCGGTCACCTGTGCCGCCGTCAGTGTCAGCGCGCCTTGTGCCTGCGCATCAAAACCATTCGCGGCATCAATTGTTCCGGAGAGTTTCACACCACTGCCCTGCGCGGTATTCACCAGGCGGATGCGTCCTGCCCGCATTCCACCCAGATAGTAACTGTCCAGCGGTACGGCATTTTTCCCGGCGGTGATCGTCTGCATATCGGCGGAGACAATATTGTTACCGGTGATCGCATTCAGCGTGCCGGCGCGGATCGCGCCGTCGGCATTAATAGCAGGCGCAACCAGATCCAGCACCTGCCCGGTGGCGATCCCTTTGTTGCCGATAGTCAGCTGATTATAATTATCCAGCGTGCTGTAGGCATTTATCATCCCGTTTTCAATCAACGGATTACCGACCACCAGCGCCGCGTTATTGGTATTAATAAACCCGCAGCCCTGACAACTGATCCCGTTCGGGTTCGCGAGGATCAGATCCGCCGCCATGCCGAATACTTCCTGCTGCCCCAGCAGCAGAGACGGATTGCGGCTGATCACTTCATTGAGGATAACCCCGGCCGCCTGCCCGTTCAGGTGATTGTTTGCCTCCAGTCTTCCCGCAAGCTGTGACTGCCCGCCGTTCAGAGCGTTATTAAAGACCGCCCCCTGATTATCCACGTTAAAATCAAGATATTGGTTATGTGACAGTCCGTTATTATTCGGTGCCACAATATTAATAATATCTGTTCCGTTTACCTGAGAAACCCCGGGTCCGTTCAGGCCTGTATCCGCCACAATACCAACAGCATTGCAGTTAAAGGTGACAAACGCCAGCGCCATCCACGCGGCGATTTTTCCGGAAGAAGAGAGCTTAAATCGTTCTTTTTTCATATTATTTCCTTACCATCCAACGACAGACGAATGTGATCAGAACTGATATCCGAGACGCAGGGAAAATAACGTATCCTGCACAGGCATCGCGGCGGCAGTTGTACGGGCACGGCTGATTTCCGCATCCAGCAGCGCTCCGCCGTAACTGAAATTGATGCCCGCAGCAATCCCTGTGGCAGATTGCCATCCCGCATGTCCGGTCTGAGCCATCACCCGTCCGTAGTCCACACCGGCACGCGGCGTCACAGCGACGCCCTGCCGGACAAAACGGCGGGAAAAGGTGTTTTGCCAGTACCACCCTTTATCCGCCGATAACGAGCCGTCGCTGAAGCCCCTGACAGCATTGCTGCCTGACAGGGTCAGCCACTCCACACCCGGAAGGTTGTCCTGAGTGTACTGACCGGTCAGATTGCTGCTAAACAGATAGCTATCACCCGACAACAAAAAGCCCTGAATATAATTGAGAGAAAATTTACCTTTGGTATATTGCGGATCAGACCCCGGCAAGGTTTGCTGAGTATCGGCACCAAACAGTGTCATGCCTTTCTCCGCCGAAAGCGTGGTACTGATAACACCGCCCGGCACCATAAGCAGCCCGGTGTAACCTGCCTCCGCAATGCTCAGGGACGGGCTGCTGACGCCAATCAGTGTGTCGTTTATATAATTGCGGCTGCGTTTATAGGTGATTTGCGCCATCAGTGAATCAATCCGGGTCTGGTTGCGGAAAATGGCATAATCTGCCCGCAGCGCAGCCTGTGCACTGTCCCCGTGTAAAATGACCCGGTTATAACGCAAAGCCTGATCTATCCGGTAACCGGACAGACTGGCGTAAGTGCTGACGGTCAGTGCGCCGTAAGGAACGGAATAGAACAACATCCCGGAACGGCTGTAGCGGTTTTTCCGGTCATCTGTCGTGGTTGCGCCACTCAGACTGAGAAAGTCAGATAACCCTGCCGGACTGTCTGCTGACACCGTGCTTCTTACCTGACGCCGCCCGGTACTTTTCTGTCCGTAGTTATCAGCCGTAAGAGAGACAGACAGCGGTGTGCCGCGCTGATTGTTGAGATACACAACCGAGCCGCCCGGCAATTTTCCGGGCAGAATATCCATCGTGACATGATTAGATCGCAGGCGGTTTGCCTGATCCAGCCCCTGCTCCAGTTCGGTTATTTTCAGCGGGTTTCCGGTCAGTGACGGAAACAGCATCGCGGTATTAACCCCGCCGTCTGCGCCGTCAATCCGCTCAATAATGCCCTCGGTCACACTGATCCCGATTTCCTGATATGCATTGACCGGCAAAAAACGGATCCGCGCGGTGATATAGCCTTTCGCCAGGTAACTCTCCATCAGCTCTGCAACCAGGATATTAATATCCCGGCTGCGGATACACTGTGCAGGCAAAGGTGAGAGCGAAGAGAGATCTGCCTGCGATAACAACGTTATCCCGGAAAGATACACGCCGGTCACCGGCAGACAGCGATCACTTTCGGCAAGTTGCAGAACAGACTCCGCCGCCGGTTTGGTACTCTGAGGTTTATTAAGTTGCTGATAAGTCTGCTGTTCCAGCAGGTCATTTACCTGGTGTGTGGTGTCCTGCAATGCGCGGCGTGACGCATCAACGCCCGGATTGTCAGGCACGGAAGGAAAAGGTGCGGCAATTGCCGCCTGGCAAAGTAATATCAGCAACACCGGTAATTTCGTCAATTCAGCTTACTTATCCCGCTCGGTATTCACCGCCCGTTCCGGGCAGAGAACCCCGTGTTATCCGGCGTGGCACCGGATTATAAAAAACGCCGGGGTTTTATCAGTTATCGGCAGAAGTAAGCAAAACTTAACTGTTTCAGGTAAAAAAGGCGTCCGCCGGGACCGGCAGACGCGCTGAGGAAAATATTACTTATGGCAGGCGGGTTTACTGTGGCGGCAACCGCCGGACAGCTGTTCAATAATCGGACAGTCGGCGCTGTCGTCGCCCGGACAGGATTCCGCCAGCACCAGCAGGCGGTCACGGATAGCACTCAGCTCCGTAATGGTTTTTTCAATCTGCTTCGCTTTACCCAGTGTGGCAGATTTCACATCTGCCGCATGACGGTTCGGATTACGGAACAGTGCCAGCAGTTCGCGGCACTCATCAAGTGTGAATCCCACTTCTTTCGCCTGACGCAGTAATGTCAGCTCATCCAGGTGGCGTTCACTGAAATACCGGTAGCCGTTCTCACCCCGATCCGGGGGTGTTATCAAAGATTTATCTTCGTAAAAACGGATAGCTTTTGGCGTTAAACCCGTTTTTTGTGCAATATCACTGATATTCATAACTTCTCCTTGACCTTACCCTTGAAGGAAGGTTTACCATCATCTTAAATCAAAATTCCCATTCCCCCGAACGGAATTTTTTCTCTGTCACCCCGGATTTACTGCGGGATGATGATGCGAAACAGTTAAGGAAAAAAAGATGGCTAATACGACTATTCTTGCATTACAGGGACTCACCTGTATGCATTGCGTCGGCAGTGTGAAAAAAGTGCTGGACGCCCGTCCGGATGTTGAATCCGCCGTTGTCACCCTTGAATTTGCAAAAGTCACCGGTGATGCAGATCCGCAATCGCTTATCAGCGCAATCGAAGACGCCGGCTATGAAGCACAGGTGGCTGAGCATCCCGGTACAATTTTGCAACTTTCAGGGCTCAATTGTATGAAATGTGCTGCGAAAACGCAAAGTGCATTAGAAGCGGTTGAAGGTGTCGCCGCCGCCGTTGTGGATACCAAAGAAGCCAAAGTGTATGGCAGCGCAGATGCGCAGGTACTGATAAGTGCAGTGGAAGCCGCCGGTTTTCAGGCGGCGGTAGCAGGAGAAAACCAGCACCCAAAAACTGAACCGCTGACACCGGTCACATCTTCGGATGAGACAGTGTCAGCGGCGCATTGCGATATTCCTGCCACCCCGGAGAACCCCCCGGTAATGCCGGACATTGCAGATGACGATGAAAGCCTGTCATTTCTGCTCGACGGTATGACCTGTGCCAGTTGTGTCAGTAAAGTGAATAAAGCCCTGCTCAGTGTGGACGGCGTGGAAAACGTCCGCGTTAATCTGGCAGAGCGCAGTGCGCTGGTCACCGGCCACGCATCACCTGATGCACTGGTCGCGGCGGTGGTGAAAGCCGGTTACGGCGCAGAACTGATTCAGGATGATATAAAGCGCCGTGAACGTCAGCAGGAAGTGGCAACAGCAAACATGAAACGCTTCCGCTGGCAGGCCATTGTGGCACTGGCAGTGGGTGTTCCTGTGATGATCTGGGGCATGATCGGCGACAACATGATGCTGACGCCCGCCAACAACGGGATCTGGCTCACCATTGGTGTGCTGACCCTGGCAGTGATGGTCACCGCAGGCGGACATTTCTACCGCAGCGCCTGGCAATCACTGAAAAACCGCAGTGCGACGATGGATACCTTAGTCGCGCTCGGCACCGGTGCCGCCTGGCTTTATTCTATTACCGTCAACCTGTGGCCGGATGTTTTTCCTCCACAGGCGCGTCATCTTTATTACGAAGCCAGTGCCATGATCATCGGTCTGATAAACCTGGGTCACATGCTGGAACAGCGCGCCCGTCAGCGCTCATCAAAAGCACTGGAGCGGCTTTTGGATCTGACCCCGCCGACCGCGCGGGTTGTCACGCCTGAAGGTGAGAAAGATCTGCCGCTGGCAGAGGTTCAGCCGGGTATGATCCTGCGTCTGACCACCGGTGACCGGGTGCCGGTCGATGGTGAGATAACACAGGGCGAAGTGTGGATGGATGAAGCCATGCTGACCGGGGAACCCATCCCGCAGCAGAAAACTATTGGTGATTCAGTTTCAGCCGGAACAACCGTTCAGGATGGTACCGTACTGTTCCGTGCTGCGGCTGTCGGCAGCAAAACCACACTGGCGCGCATTATCAAACTGGTGCGCCAGGCACAGAGCAGTAAACCGGAGATTGGTCAGTTAGCCGATAAAATCTCAGCGGTGTTTGTGCCGGTTGTGGTGGTGATCGCCCTGGTCGCCGGAGCCGTCTGGTACATCTTTGGTCCTGCGCCGCAGATAACTTATGCACTGGTCATTATTACCACGGTGCTGATTATCGCCTGTCCGTGTGCGCTGGGTCTGGCAACGCCGATGTCGATAATCTCCGGTGTCGGACGTGCGGCTGAGTTTGGCGTGCTGGTGCGGGATGCGGATGCACTGCAACAGGCCAGTAACCTGGATACTATCGTTTTCGATAAAACCGGGACACTGACCGAGGGAATGCCGCAGGTTACTGATATTCATATTTTTAATGGCCACAGTGAAGAGGATGTACTGCGCTGGGCGGCAGCTCTGGAAAGCGGTTCTAATCACCCGCTGGCACGCGCTATTACCGCGCGGGCAAAAGATCTCTCTGTGCCGTCTGTCACGCAGTTCCGTACGCTCGCCGGAATGGGGATCAGCGGGGAGTCAGAAGGACGGACACTCCTGCTTGGCAACCATGCCCTGATGAATGCGCAGAATATCGCGACCACCGCACAAGCCGATGCACTGGTTCAGTCACAGGCCGGTAAAGGTGTGACGCCGGTGATACTGACAGCAGACGGCAAAATTGCCGCTGTTCTCTCCATCCGTGATCCGCTGCGGGAAGACAGTATCAGCGCCCTCGCGCGGCTGCGCAAACAGGGATACCGCCTGGTCATGCTGACCGGGGATAATGAAATCACCGCCCGGGCTATCGCAAAAGAAGCCGGGATTGATGACGTGATCGCCGGTGTGCTGCCGGACGGCAAATCAGCCGCAATTGAGAAATTGCAGCAGGCCGGACAGAGAGTGGCAATGGTCGGCGATGGCATTAATGATGCGCCTGCGCTGGCGCGTGCTGATGTGGGGATCGCCATGGGCGGCGGCAGTGATATCGCCATTGAAACCGCCGCGATCACCCTGATGCGCCACAGCCTGCATGGTGTGGCTGATGCCGTGGCTATCTCAAAAGGGACACTGCGCAATATGAAGCAGAACCTGCTGGGCGCCTTTGTGTATAACTCGCTGGGGATACCAATCGCGGCGGGAATACTCTTCCCGTTCACCGGCACACTGCTCAACCCGGTGGTTGCGGGTGCGGCAATGGCGCTCTCTTCCATTACCGTGGTCAGTAATGCTAACCGGCTGCTGAGGTTTAAACCTAAAGATTAATAACGATACCCTTATTCATTCAAACCGCAGGTTCGTTGCCTGCATCCTGAATGGCGTTGGGTATAAACTAATAAAGGAGCGAATAATTCGCTCCTTTATTTTTTTCTTACTAATTAATCGTATATTATTAATCAGGGTTGAAAATTTGTTGTGATTCCAGCCAACTAAGGGAATGGGTCACGACAGGAGTCGTCATGAAAAAATTGTTCCGCCGGTTGAAAGAATACCTGCTTTCGTCAGATCCGCAGGGAATTTATACCTGGCCCGCCGTTGATATCACGCTGTCGGGAGGCATTGCGCTCCATCTGGTCGGCACTATCCATATGGGATCGGAAAATATGTCTCCGCTGCCCGGCCCGCTGCTGAAAAAAATTGCGCATGCCGATGGTCTGATAGTGGAAGCTGATATCACGCAACCCGCGCCGTCATTTCCCGGGCAGGACCCGGAGTATATACGCCGCCCCGTGAGTGAGCGCTTACCAGAGGGATTACGGGATGATTATCGCCGCTATTGTGAAGAGCAGCGGCAGCCCTCAGAAACACTCGATACTCTTCCCGCCTGGCAAATCGCGCTGATCCTGCAATCCACCCAGGCACAAAACCTCGGGCTGCGTCCGCATTACGGGATTGATTATCAGATGCTGAACGCGGCACACGGACAAAATATCCCTGTGTTTGAACTCGAAGGCACGCAGTCTCAGATGCAGATGCTGCTCAATTTTCCGGATGAAGGCATGAGCCTGCTGGAAGATACACTGACCTACTGGCATGACAATGCCCGCGCCCTGCAAATCATGCTCGGCTGGTGGCTGGATTACCAACCGGAAAAAACGGCGCAGCCGCTGCCGGAAACCTTCAGTGAGCTGACTTATCAGCATCTGATGATAAGCCGCAATGATGCCTGGAAAACCCGCCTGAACCAACTGCCGCCCGGAAATTATGTGGTGGCAGTGGGCGCTCTGCATCTGTACGGCGAGCATAATCTGCCGTCAATTTTGTGCTAAACTGGCAGACCTTGTGACTCTGCTGTCTGAATTATCAGCAAGGAAATACTATGACACCAGCTGTAAAACTCCTGGAAAAAAACCGGATTGCATTTACGCTGCATCCCTATGAACACGATCCGAATGACCATAATTTCGGCGATGAAGCGGTCCGCAAACTCAATCTTGATGCCCGCCAGGTATATAAAACCCTGCTGGTGGCACTGAACGGGGATAATAAACACCTCGCCGTCGCCGTTACGCCGGTATCAGAACAGCTTGATTTAAAAGCGGTTGCCAAAGCATTGGGAGCGAAAAAAGCTGAAATGGCGGATCCGGTAAATGCCCAGAAAGTGACAGGTTATCTGCTCGGCGGTATCAGCCCGCTGGGGCAGAAAAAACGTCTGCCGACGCTGATTGATGAAGGCGCTCAGGAATTTACCACCATTTTTGTGTCCGGCGGCAAACGCGGTCTGGATATCGAACTGGCACCGCAGGATCTGGCAAAGGTGCTGGACGGGAACTTTGTACCGGTGGCAAAGCGGGATTGACGGGGTGAAAAAAAGCACTTCCGGGGAAGTGCTTAAATATCTTTCATAGCAACGTATCTATGCAGCCCGCTTACTCACATATCCGGCTTTGTTGTTATTGAATCGTTTCCTTATCTGACTATTTTTATCAATTATTTCAGTGTTAATACTTTCATCCGGACTTCTCAGGGTATGATTTCTTCCCGCTGTGGCTGATATTACCTGATATCCCTGTGGTGAATGGCTTTCATTTGCAGAGTGCCAGATACCTGTTTCGGCTATACCATTATCTCTGATTACTGATAACTTACTGAACTCATCAGAAGAGATAACCATCTGGAGATTCTGCCCCATCGATTTCATTATTATGTCTGAAACTGCTTGTCTTTCATCCGCCTTCGCAAGCTGAATTCTTGATAAATCATCTTTTAACATACTATTCCATTGAGAATTAACTAAAGGCTGTTTTTGATGAATTTTCAGTACAGTCGGAATGATATTATCAGGATAATCAGGTCTGAATTTATATGAGCCGAAAATCCCGAGCAGCGAATTTTGTATTTTTCTGTAAAACGGAATATTTCTGTCAAATTCAGCTTTCCTGCTGCCGCCATCAGGATTTGCAGATCCTTCAGCAAGATAGCGGTCTTTGGCAATATAGAACCCCTGACCAATTTGTCCATGAGGAAGCATGTCAATATCGAGTCCTTTTCCGATAATATTTTTTGCTGCCTGTTCATTTGTACCATGGTATCCGATAAACACTTCACCTTCTGCGGTTTGCGATGATGTTGTTGTAGACAGGTTCGGCTGACTGACACTTCTTGTCAGTTGATATCCTTTTCCCCTCTTATACTGAACAGCCGATACAGGTAACAAATTCTGAAATTCACCTGTTGATAACGCAGCCTTAGCTGGCGCAAGTCCGTCATTATCATAAAGCGTTACCGGGTTATTCCTCACCATCCGGAATAAATTCAGCCCGTCAACCGTCCCCGCCGGGTCTGAACTCAGCCAGCGGCCTGCCCATGGCTGATAATAACGGTAGCCGTAATAATACAGCCCGGTCGCATCCCGCTCTTTGCCGGAATAGCGATGAGTTTTGTAATCGATCCCCGCGTCAGGTCGAGCCACCAGAACTGCTGTACCACCATACGGATAATACTCTTCCTGACTCAGCAAATTGCCGTCGCCGTCTGTTTCCAGTCCGCTGCTGCCAATAAGATTGTCATAGCCGAAGCGCAGATGATCTTTTTTGCCATCCGCCCAGTGCAGATAACGCACCTGCGCACGCCCGGATGCACCTGCACAGATAACCTGATAATTATCCGTACCTGTGCGAAGCTCCAGACCCGGCAAATAAATCACCCGCTGAGTTTGTATGTTGTTACCGGTTTTTTGTACCGAGATTTTCAGGATGCGCTGACTGGCTGCGTCATAGCGGTAGCTTTCACTGTCACCGGCTGCTCCTTCACGCGTCACCGGGGTGACTTTGTGTAACTCCGCCCGCGGTGTCCATGCCAGCGTTTGTCCCGGCATCAGCTGAGTCTGCTGTCCGCCCGGGGTAAACAGCGCATCCACTTTATCCGGTATGGCTGCCAGTGTTTTTAATACCGCGCGGTTGCTGCGGTTGCTGACTGTGATATCTGTCGTGTAATTGTTCCCGGTTTCCGGAGCAGAATGACGGATTTGCGTCATATTACCGGCTCGATCATAGGCGTAATTGCGGGTGTAATTAGTACAAGTGGCTTTATCAAACGGGGAAATATCAGGAAGGGAACTGCTTTGCTGTCCGGCATTTGCCATTTCGCGCCCGCTCGCGCTGACCAGCTGGTACAAGCTGTCGTAGATATAGGTATTTTTCGGTACCACTTTCTGATTATGCCAGAAGCGCGTCTCTTCGGCGTCATTAGTCACACACAGCACATTGCCGACCGGATCATACTGATAGCGCAAGTCCTGCAACACGTTTTTCTTCACCGGATGCGCCGTTTTTATTGCGATCAACCGTTGAGTCTGTGGTTCATAAGTGTACGTGGTCACCACGCCGTTGCCATGCTCCTCACGCAGTTTTTGTCCGGCGGCAGAGTAATCAACAGATTTAATAATGATTTTTTCTGCACCACCTTTGACGGTAATCGTGCTGGTGCGCAGTAATCCGGCGATATTATAAGTGACCTTCTGCTGATTGCCTGCCGCATCTGTGGTGATCAGTGTGGCACCAGTCGCATCTGCGACAGTCTGTGTGGTGTATTTTTCTGCTGATAACAGTGCATCCGGGTTGTTTTCCGGCCAGTTTACGGACTGCTCCGGGTTATCCGCCTCTTTGAGTAACTGACGCGTAACGGACAGCGGAACGCCGGTCAGCGCGATGCTCTCTGTCTGTGTCAGCCCTGCGGGGTCATAATGATGAGTGCAGACACCTGCCAGGTTTTTATCTTTTGCTGCCTGACTGTTATTCCCATAGATAAACCGTTCCGTAATCAGGGCATTATGACCCGCCAATTGCTCTGTGATACTCAGCGGACGCCCGGCTGAACTGCTGCCTTCATACTGAAAGGTGTGTGTTACTGCACGGTTCTGATCATCCTTCCCGTTTTCATCCGTGCTAATCTGACTGACCGCTATCATCGGCCGCCCTGCTGCATCATTCAGTGCAAACGAGGTTCCGGCATCACAACTTTCTGTACGCAACACCTGCCCGGACAGTGAGGTGAGATAGCAGAAATTTGCTTGTTTCGCGTCACCCAAACGCGGATCAGCATTCTGCTGCAAAAATCCACGCGCATCATACTGATGGCGGGTAATGCGTTCATCGGTTTTATCCGGTGAATCAGGATGGCGGTGATAAGCGATATCACGAATGACATGACCGCGGTTATTTAACACCGTCACCGAAGGGGTTTTCTGGTGTACAGCTGTTTTTGTGCTGTTCATAATGATCTCCTTTTATTGAGATAAATATCAGTGCAGGTTCAGTATGACCCGTTTGCAGATATACCATTCCAATATATAAGCAATAGAGAGAATGAAAAGAATAATAAAGCAAAGCAGTCTAATCTCAGGGCCATATAAATATAAAAATTCATGATATTCAATCAGTAACATATTTTATATTTACCCATGTTACTTATAGGCCCAGAAAATACCATTACTACATTTATATTGCATAGAGAATGCATATACACCGCGCGATATAAAAACGTCAGGAATTTTCCACCATTTTTTGTTTCCGGCGGAAAGCGCTGTCCGGACATCAAACTGGTACCGCAGAATTTAGCAAAGGTGCAAGACGGGAAATTTACGCTGGTAGAAAAATGGGGCTGATATAGCACAATAATGCAGGTAACATACGGTTTTGGTATGTTACCTGACTATAAACATCAACTACGGTTTAAGCTGAAATATTCGGACGTAATTTACATTATATTATCCTATGGCTCAATAATCGTTTAAAAAACACACTCTGGTATTAATTTAATGTTGTTTTAGGCATTAAGTTCCTTATCTTTCCAACAGATGTAAGAAAACCTCTTTTCAATCTGGATTGAATATCGCCGGATGTTGCAATATTACGCATTTTTTTTGCTATTGCTGCGGAGCGGGGATTAACTGCATCAGTGGATATCCTTTCTATTATGTGTTTTTGTGACAGACCTTTTAATATTTCCACTACTAATCTATTGCCCGCGCCTTTAATAAGGAAGCCCGGGTCAATATTGTTTTGTTCATAGAATGAAATCCCTTCTCCCCGTAATTGGGTGAGGGGGTTTGAAACTATATTTTCAATGCTAACCGCTACTCTGTTATGCATGAAATTAGATAAGACGACAACCGCCCCCATCGCATAAATATTTTTTTTGTTTTTATCTTTGAGAGCAAAATACTTTATTTCCCGATTGTTATATCCATTGACATCATGGCCTGATGAATGCCCCTCCCCCCCGGAGCCGACGGAATTAATAAGATTGTGCTCATAAGAAATAATTCCTTCCATTGTCCTCATGGAAATACTTGATCCAAGCTTCATGTTTTTATCATCAAGAGCGTATTTCTGATTTAACTTATGATATGTTTCTGCGTAGTTTTTCAGAGTTGATTTTGCCTCATCAAGACTAACCATACCATGTTTATGACTTTCTAAAAGTTCAGTAACATAGGTTTCTTTATATTTAGTATATTTATTTTTCGATGGATCGAATTTCATTAAGCTACTGTCAAGAAATGGAATGACACCATTAATTATATTAGTATCTATGTGATTCGTATCAAACCTGACCAGTCCATTATTATCCCGATACCTTACAGGATTATTGCTCACCATCTGATAGAGGTTCAGCCCGTCAACCGTCCCCGCCGGATCTGAACTCAGCCAGCGGCCGGCCCATGGCTGATAATAACGGTAGCCGTAATAATACAGCCCGGTCGCATCCCGCTCTTTGCCCGAATAGCGATGAGTTTTGTAATCAATTCCCGCATCCGGTCGTGCAACCAGAACTGCCGTGCCACCAAACGGATAATACTCTTCCTGACTCAGCAGATTGCCGTCGCCATCCGTTTCCAGACCGCTGCTGCCGATAAGATTGTCATAGCTGAAGCGCAGATGGTCTTTTTTGTCATCCGGCCAGTGCAGATAACGCACCTGCGCCCGCCCGGCGGCACCTGCACAGATAACCTGATAATTCTCCGCGCCGGTGCGAAGCTCCAGACCCGGCAAATAAATCACCCGCTGTGTCTGTGTGCTGTTACCGGTTTTTTGTACCGAAATTTTTAAGATGCGCTGACTGGCTGCGTCATAGCGGTAGCTTTCACTGTCACCGGCTGCTCCTTCACGCGTGACCGGGGTGACTTTGTGTAACTCCGCCCGCGGTGTCCATGCCAGCGTCTGTCCCGGCATCAGCTGAGTCTGCTGTCCGCCCGGGGTAAACAAGGCATCTACTTTATCCGGTGTGGCTGCCAGTGTTTTTAATACCGCGCGGTTGCTGCAGTTACTGACCGTGATTTCAGTAGTGTAATTATTGTTAGTGGCTGGAGCCGAGTGGCGGATGTGTGTCATATTTCCGGCACGATCATAGCTATAGTGTCGGGTGTAATTGGTGTAAGTGGCTTTATCGAAATCGGAAATATCAGGAAGGGAACTGTTTTGCTGCCCGGCATTTGCCATCTCGCGCCCGCTGGCGCTGACCAGCTGGTACAGGCTGTTGTAGATATAGGTATTTTTCGGCACCACTTTCTGATTATGCCAGAAGCGTGTCTCTTCGGCGTCATTAGTCACACACAGCACATTGCCGACCGGATCATACTCATAGCGCAGATCCTGCAAGACTTTCGCCCGTGCCGGATGTTCTGTTTTTATCGCGATCAACCGCTGAGTCTGCGCTTCATAGGTGTACGTGGTCACCACCCCATTGCCGTGCTCCTCACACTGTTTTTGCCCTGCAGCGGAGTAATCAACCGATTTAATAATGATTTTTTCAGCACCACCTTTTAAGATAATACGGCTGGTGCGCAGCAACCCGGCGACATCATAAGTGACCTTCTGCTGATGACCTGCCGCATCCGTGGTGCTCAGCACCGCACCAGTGGCATCCGCGATAGTCTGAGTGGTGTATTTTTCTGCTGACAGCAAACTGTCCGGGTCACGTTCCGGCCAGTTCACCGTGATATCCGGATTATCTGCCTCTTTGAATAACTGACGGGTGACTGACAGCGGAACGCCGGTCAGTGCAATGTTGTCAGTCTGTATCAGCCCTGCCGGGTCGTAGTGGTGCGTACAGACACCTGCAAGGTTTTTATCTTTTTCTGCCTGACTACTTTCCGCATAGATAAACCGTTCCGTAATCAGGGCATCATGACCTGCCAATTGCTCTGTGATACTCAGCGGACGCCCCGCTGAACTGCCGCCTTCATACTGAAAGGTGTGTGTTACTGAACTGCGGAGGTCATCCTTCCCGTTTTCATCCGTATTAATCTGGCTGACCGCTATCATCGGCCGCCCTGCTGCATCACTCAGCGCAAACGAGGTTCCGGCATCGCAACTTTCTGTGCGCAACACCTGCCCGGACAGTGAGGTGAGATAGCAGAAATTTATCAGTTTGGCGTCGCTCAGGCGCGGATCAGCACTCTGCTGCAAAAATCCACGCGCATCATACTGATGGCGGGTAATACGTTCATCGGTTTTATCCGGTGAATCCGGATGGCGGTGATAAGCGATATTGCGGATCACATGACCGCGGTTATTTAACACTGTCACCGAAGGGGTTTTCTGGTGTACAACTGTTTTTGTGCTGTTCATAAATAGTTTCCTTTTATTGAGATAAATATCAGTGCAGGTTCAACATAAACTGTTTGCAGATATTCTGTTCCATTTTATAAACAGATGGAAAAAGAGAAATGATTAAAAATGGCAAAGGAGGATAAATACATTTTTCATTTCTTATACATCAATAAAAACAACATATTATTTCAATTCAGATAACCTGACGTCATATACGAAAAATCTATTTAAAAACCAAAATCATATATTAAATAAATACAACACCGGGAAATATCCCGGCGTTGTATTTCAGTTAAAACCCGTTATTTGTTTTTATAAACAATTTCACCTTTTGGCTCATAGTCTGCCATTTTCAGCGGTGAATGCGATTCAATATATCCTTTCAGCACTTCTGCATCGACAAAGCCGGTACTGACATATCCCGGATGCGTATCAATTTTCGGATAACCATCCCCGCCGATAGCATTAAAGTTCAGTGTCGCCATACGATACGTTTTCGCCGGATCAACCGGTTTACCATCGATAGTCACATCACTGATTGTTTCGTCTTTATTCAGTGTCAGCCCGACATTATAAAACTGCGCATACGCACCAGAGTCCGGTTTCATATTTGCAACTGCCTGTAAATACGGCAGTACTTCTGATCCCTTAAAATCGATATACACCAGTTCATTCGCAAACGGCTGAACTTTCAGTACATTTTTGTAAGTAATCTCACCCGCATCAATAGAATCACGCACACCGCCGCCGCTCATAATGGCAAAATCGGCACCAGCTCGCTCTTTCTGCGCAGCCAGCAGCAAGTGTCCCATACTGGTCTGTTCAAAACGGACTTTACTACGGTCACCTTCTAACTTACCGTCCACCGAGCCAACTTTAATGCTCAGCTGTTCGTCGCCCTTTTCCTGATACGGCGTCAGCAGTTTCAGCATTTCCGGGCTTTCCGTAATTTCACTGGTGTAATAGATGCGTTCTGATGTGCCATCTTCTTTCGTGACTTTCTTTTTAAGATTCACAGGAATGAGCTGATAGTGTTTGAGTGTGAATTCCCCGTTGCGGAACTGAAAATCCGCACGACCGACATATTTTCCCCACTCATGGGCCTGGACAATCCAGGTGCCGTTCTGCTTATCCGGCGCACATGGCGTACCCGGCACATAATCCGCAATTTTATAGTTTTTGTTTTCCGGCTGCATACAGACAGGATCCTGTGAATGCCCGCCCACAATCATATCCAGATATCCGGCCGGCAGGCTGCGTGCCATTTCCACATCCCCCGGGGCATTAGAGCCATGATTGGCATCATCATAATGACCCATGTGAGTGGCGGCGATGATAATGTCCGGCTTTTCTGTTTCCCGCAGGCTTTCAACCACTTTTTTGGCTTCTTCTGCCGGAACGCGGAATTCAGTATCAGGGAAATTGCCCGGATTGCCAATTTTGGCGGTATCATCCGTTGTTAAGCCAATAACGGCGATTTTTATACTTTGTTTATCAAACAACGCATAGGGCTTAAATAAACGTTCGCCGGTACTTTTCTGATAAATATTGGCAGAGAGGAATGGAAAGGTTGCCCATTTTTCCTGAGTCCGCAGGGTTGCCAGCGGATTATCAAATTCATGGTTACCCAGCGCCATCGCGTCATAACCCACCAGATTCATGCCTTTAAAATCCGGCTCGGCATTTTGCAGATCAGATTCCGGCACGCCGGTATTAATATCCCCGCCGGAGAGAAGCAGAACAGAACCGCCCTTCTCTTCCACTTCTTTGCGGATCCCGTCCACCAGCGTTTTCTGAGCGGAAAGCCCGTATTCGCCGTGGTCATTCTGCCAAAAGTGCCCGTGGTGGTCATTTGTATGCAAAATCGTAATATCATAGGTTTTATCTTTTTCCCACGCACCGGCAAGTGCCGGAAAAAGTGCCACAGAAACCGCCAGAGCACTGACGGTGGTTTTAAATGCAAATGTCATGGTCGTTCCCCATGTTTCTGAATGATGATAACGGCAAATAGCCGGGAGGCATGCCGATCCCTGTCGAAAGTATGATTAAAATTCACAATTTTTAATACCTGTTCTGACAGATCCGGCAAAGAAGTGAGACTTGATTCAATATTCTGTTATTTAGTGTACCGTAACAATACCGGTATCAGCGTCCTGAAAAACCTTAAATATCAATAATAAATCATAGAAATAGTGTAATCTTTCCGTATCGGAAGTTGTCTTTATTTTATACCAGGCTACTCATTACTTTTGTAATACCCGTATAAATACGCCAACAAAACCCTCCCTTTCCATGCTGATTTACATAATATGGCTATTGTTATGTCAAAATGAGATTAAACTTCATAAACGCATTGTTAATAAAGAAAAAACAAAAAACGAAAACACAGCCAACTAAGGATAAGACTTGCAGCATAAAGAGCAGAATAAGCTGAAAATAGACAAAGCTGAATGGTATCTGCTACTAATGGCTGGTTTTCACATAATTACTTATATTTTTAACGCGATTTATGTCACAAAAACATGTACTATATTTATAATAGACCCACATTTATTCACATTGCGAATCAAAAGGAGAATGACAAAGTGCACTCAACGCCTCTCATTACAACAATTGTTGGTGGTCTCGTTCTCGCTTATTTATTTGGTATGTTAGCTCAACGGTTAAAAATTTCGCCATTAGTGGGTTATCTGGCAGCGGGTGTGTTGGCCGGGCCTTTTACTCCGGGATTTGTTGCAGATGCCTCTCTGGCACCGGAACTTGCTGAAATTGGTGTCATTCTGCTGATGTTCGGCGTCGGGCTTCATTTTTCCCTCAAAGATCTTCTGGCGGTTAAGAATATCGCGATTCCCGGCGCAATTTGTCAGATAGCCGTCGCCACAATTTTGGGCTTGGGTCTTGCCAGTCTGTTTGACTGGGGACTCTTCACCGGTATTGTATTTGGTCTGAGCTTATCTACCGCCAGTACTGTTGTGCTGCTGCGTGCCCTGGAAGAACGGCAACTGATTGACAGTCAGCGCGGTCAGATAGCCATCGGCTGGCTGATTGTGGAAGACCTGGCTATGGTTCTGACCTTGGTTATGTTACCTGCGGCAGCGTCTATTATTAATAACCCTGAAGCAAATGCCAGCAGCTCTGAGTTGCTGATGAGCCTGGCGATAACTATCAGCAAAGTGGTTGCTTTCATCCTGATTATGGTTTTCATCGGTCGCCGCGTTATTCCGTGGTTACTCGCCAGAACTGCCGCAACAGGCTCCCGTGAACTGTTTACCCTTGCCGTTCTGGTATTGGCTCTGGGCATTGCGTATGCCTCTGTTGCCCTGTTTGAAGCCTCTTTTGCCCTCGGTGCGTTCTTCGCCGGTATGGTGCTGAACGAATCAGAACTTAGCCATCGGGCCGCACAGGATACTCTGCCGCTGCGTGATGCATTCGCAGTTCTGTTCTTTGTCTCCGTCGGGATGCTGTTTGACCCGATGGTACTGATTAACCATCCGCTGGGTATTTTAGGTGTTCTGGCGATCATTATCGTCGGTAAATCAGCGGCGGCAATGCTGCTCGTGCGCCTTTTCGGGCATAACCGGCGAACCGCGCTGACCGTTGCGGTGAGTCTGGCACAAATCGGTGAATTTGCCTTTATCCTTGCAGGAATGGGCGTGGTACTGGAAGTGCTCAACCGTCAGGCCAGTGACCTGATTTTAGCCGGGGCGATTGTCTCCATTATGCTCAATCCAATCTTATTCACCCTGCTTGACCGCTATCTGGAAAAAACCGAAACACCGCAAGAACAGCAGGAAGAAGAAACTCTGGATGAAATCACCCAGGTTCCGGTCAATATCTGCGGTCATACTATCATTGTCGGTTATGGCCGGGTCGGTTCAATGTTGGCAGAAAAACTGCACAATAAAGGCTATCCGGTTGTTGTAATTGAAGATACCCGCGCACGCTTTGAAGAACTTGCAGAACGCGGTTTTGCATCCGTGATGGGCAATGCGGTTTCACCTGATGTGCTGAACCTGGCGCGTGTGGATTGCGCCCGCTCACTGCTGATGACCATTCCGAACGGCTATGAAGCAGGTGAGATTGTGGCAAAAGCCCGTGCACTGAATGATCATATGACGATTATTGTCCGTGCGCATTATGATGATGAGCGCACGTATATCATGGAGCGCGGCGCAAACCGTGTGGTTATCGGTGAGTTTGAAATTGCCCGTGCAATGAGCAGCCTGCTGGTTGAAGACCAGACAGATCATGAATTCGGCTGCCCTGTTGTGGTGAATCCGGTGACGGAAAAAGGTCAGGAAGAACAAGAGGAAGGCCGTTCACTGCATGAAATGCTGCGCAAAACGCCGGAAGTGGCTCCGGAACCGGAAACACCGGCGGACAGCACTCCGCAGCCATCTGCATAAAATAAGATAAACAATACAGCCCGGCACAGTCCGGGCTTTTTTATTTTTCAGTTTTCTCTCCTGCCCCCATCCGCTTGAGAAACTGTTGCTGATAACGGAACAATTCCCGTGCTGATATACAGTGATAATCCATACCAAACTGCGCTGCTGTCTGTCTGATAATCTCCGCCAGTGCAGGATAGTGACGGTGGTGCCAGTTCGGGAAAAGGTGATGTGTCAGATGCAGGTTCAGCCCGCCGAGCCAGTAAGTCAGCGCGCGCGGGGTTGTCTGCCAGTCATAGGTTGTGGAAAAGGTATGAGTATAAAAGCCGTGCGGCATGCGCCCGGAATCCGGTGCAGTATAAAACGTGGCTTTCGCCCAGTGTGTTCCGAGGATCAAGACAACGAAGACCAGCTATCTGTCAGACCGGTTGAGAAATGAGTGACCACAAACCCATAGCAGAACAGCTCAAGCCCGCGGAACAGCCACAGCATAATATGCCCGGAATTGAGATTGAACACCACATCACGCCAGCGGAATAACGCCGGATTTTTTCGGGCGATCACAGCGGCTTCCGCTACCACGATCATCACCATAAAAATAACCGGAAAAGTTAATTCATTCATTGAGATTGATCCTGCGTGGCATTCTGAACATCCGTACACTCATTATGGCAACTATGGCGCAGGCAGCCCCGGCAAATACATCAATAAACAGATGCCGTTTAAGGTACAGAACTGAAAGAATGATCACCAGCGCCCACACCAGCCACAACGCATTGCCATAAAGCGCCCCTTTTTGCCATAAGGCCGCCAGTGTGATCAGTGTCAGAGAAACATGCAGGGATGGCAGCATGTTTTGCGGGGTATCGGCCTGAAGCAGCGCCGTCAGCAGATATTGTGTCAGTCCGCGCCCGGTGTCTGCCGGAAAATCTGCGGTGGTGGGATACAACAGATACACAATTCCGGACAGTACCGCACATAATATCATCTGCCACATCAGCGGATTCGCTTTCCCGGGTAATGATAATAAATACCCGCAGGGGATAAACAGAAAAAAAGAGAGATAAACCCAGACGGCGTGTGGGTTATACATGATTGCTTTATCAATAATTCCCGGCGTAATCATGTGTGCCGTTGCATGTATGTCGCCGGTCAGAGAATAAATCACCCCCACCGTTCCCCAGCCCGCCAACAGATAAAAAAACCGGTTAGCGATTCCCTGAGAGCTGCTCATTCAGGCTCCCGCGTGATCCGCCGCCGCTTGACTGACATTGCCACAGAAGGTAATTCAGTCAATAGCTGCCACTGTAACCCGGAGGTGTCCGCGCCCTGCTGTTCAAAATAGTGGGTAAGTGCTTGCTGACACACCCGAAGCTCTGCTCTGTCACACTGCGCAGACAAACTGAACACCAGCCCTTTCTGATGCAGCCGAAAATCTGTTTCTGCCGGTAATGTATTACAGATTATGCGGTTACAGGCATCAGCAAACAACCTGACGGGTTCGTTTTGTGCATCTGCCAACAGCAATTGATCATCACAACGCCCTTCAATGCGCTCAATAGCGGTTTGCACATCGCCGCACGGACACGGCGTGTCACGGATAACTAACACATCATCCAGCCGGTAGCGGACAATTGGCTGCGTTTTGCGGGTAAAATCAGTGATCACCGGCAAAAAGCGGCGCTCATCCAGCCACTCTTTCTCAATATACAAAAAAGCCTCATTCAGATGCAATGTGCCATGTTCACATGTACAGCCAAGAAATCCTTCCGTTGCCTGATAGACTTCCCCTACATCATCAAATACCTGTTGTAACAATACCTTATCATCTGATTCAAGCACTTCTGCCACTGAAATCACCCGCTTCGGTGACAGTGAGCACTCACCTTTTATTTTTCGCCGCGCAATTTCAGCCAGAACCTGCGCCGGTGCCACAATAATGGAGGGCTGATACGCCACCAGCGCATTCAGATTATCCTCAAAATTCCCCAGCAGGTCATAAAACCGGAAAGAGAGCCACCGGCTGTTCACACTTTCATAGAGATTATTGTTCGCCCGCAGAAATAATGCGATACGCTCACCGGCAAATAAACCGTCCGGCAGCATTTTGGCCAGCATGGTTCCCGCCCAGACCGACTGCTCCTGCGGGCTGACGACAAACACGCCGCGCCGCCCGGAAGTCCCTGATGACAGCCCGACACTGAACCGCCCGACCGTCGGTGAAAAATCCCGCGAGGATTCACTGCGCCGCGCACACCCCAGCAATTCATTCACTTTCAGACCGGAGGTATTCATCTGATCAAAATGCTTCATCATCAGTGCTTTATCCATCTCCGGCCACTGTGCCAACGGAAAAGTGCAATAGGGCGAGAAATAGGGGCTGCGGCACAGAACGCGGCGGATAAAACGCGACAACATCCGTTGCTGATGGCGCTCCAGGGCACCACGATCCCGGAAATGCCGCTTTCGCACCCGATGATAATGCCACAGAGTTTTCAGCAGGCTCACAAGTTACCTTCATGACAGAGCTGTATCGGGATTTGCCGGTTATCTATCTGATGCAATTTATTCAATGTCTCATAATAAGCACGGCTATCATCCATAATCAGATTCGCAACAGTCATCGGGCCGCGCAGTTCGCGGTAATTTGCCGGCGACCATGCCGCATCACCCGCCAGCAGAACCCAGCCGTCATCTGTAGCCACACATAATCCGATATGCCCCGCGGCGTGTCCCGGCAGCGGCACCGCCAGTAGTGTTTTTTCACGGTTAACCGCATATCCGTCTCCGAGGACGGCCAGTTCAGCCGGAAGTGCAACCTTCTCAAACTGTTCATAAAACCGGGTGCGTGTTTCAAAATCGTCCGGGATAAGCCCACGCACAAAGGCTTTGCGCAGAGCAGAAAAACCCGTCAGATGGCGGGTTTTCGCCCAGCCGTCGCCGGAACAAATCATCGGCACGCCGGGAAAATCGCGCAGCCCGGCAATGTGATCACCATGGAAATGGGAAATAATCAGCCCTGATATATCCGCGGGCGTTATACCATCAGATTTCAGCTGAGAAACCAGGGCATCTTTGGCATCAAAATAAACCGGTGTTACCGTGCGGTACAGGCGGATCACGCCGCGCCGGGTATGATCATAAAAATGATCTGCATAACCGGTATCAAACAGCCAGCGCTGACCGTGTCCCTCAATCAGCCATGCCCGCGCCGGAAATTTACAGGCTTTCATGCTCGCTCCTTTGAGCGCCACACAGCCCGGATGGGTGCAGTAACCGGCTTCAAAAACCCGGATTTTCATCATAACTCACCCTGTTTTTCATTATTCAGCCAGTGCGCAGTGCGGGCAATTCCTTCCGCCATCGTGTAACGCGGATAGTACCCCAGCTCATTCTGCGCACGCTCATTATTAAGTGTCATAGTGAAATATGCAGCCCCCAGGCTATAGCGTGTCAGCAACGGCTCTTTTCCTGATCCCGCTAATTTTTCCAGACAAAACGCCAAGCCATACAACAACGGATAAGGTGCGGATTTCACCCGGCACTGTGTGCCGGTCTGTGCAAACAGTGCGCGCAGCGTGGCGATAAGCGGCTGCGGATCCTGGTTGGTAATATTATAAACTGATCCGCTTTTTACCGGCTGCGTGGTCGCCAGCGACATGGCATACACCACATTTTCCACATAGGTCAGATCAAACGCATTCTTTCCGCCGCCGGGCAGGATCAGTCTCCCGTTACGCGCACGAACCTGTGCCATCAGGCGCGGCAGCAATACCCTGTCATGAGGGCCGAATAGCCCGCGCGGGCGCAGAATCACAAAGGTGATTGCCGGGCAACCCGGTACAATGTCAGCAATCGCCCGCTCCGCCAGATATTTAGTCCGCGCATAATCATTGGCAAACCGGTGGTTCACCACCGATTCCCGGATATTCTGCTGATGCGTAAAGTTAAAATAGATTGCCGGTGTGGAGATATGCACAAACCGAACAATGCCGGAGTCCGCTGCCGCCTGAGCCAGTATCCGGGTCGCGGTCAGGTTCACCGCCTCAAATTCCGCCTTATCACCCCAGGGGGCGGAAAGTGCCGCGCAGTGCCAGACTGCCTGACAATCGGCCATCAGTGCCGACGCCGTTTCCGGAGTCAGTGTACGCAGGTCAGCCGGGCGGAAAACCGCACCGGCAGCCGTCAGTGCTGCACCCGCTGCCGTATCACGCCCGCAGGCGACAACCTCATGCCCTTCCCGTAACAATATGTCTGCTGCATTGCGCCCCAACCCGCTGGTTGCCCCCGTCACTAAAATTCTCACGGCACCAGTACCATTGCCGAGAGTGCCAGCCCCGCGGCTGTGCCGACCAGCAGTACAGCGGATTTGCCGTAAAATCGCCCGGTAATAATAGCTTCATGCAGCGCTGACGGAATCGATGCCGCCACCTGGTTTCCCCGGGTGGCATAAATATCCACAAGCTGTTTATCGGTGATCCCCAGCCGTTTACGCATGTGTTCCAGCGACAGATGGCTCGCCTGATGCGGCACTACGGTATCAATCTGTGACAGTGCAATACCCGTCGGTGACAGCACGCGATCCATAAAATCTTCGATCAGTGATGATGCCAGACGGAACAACGGCTTACCTTTCATATGAAACAGAAAATCATCCTCTTTCATGCCCGTCCGTGGATTACAGCGGGTACCTCCGGCGCGGATCTCACACAGATCCAGTCCTTCGGGATAGGTTTCCAGACGAAACGAGAGAATACCGCTGTGCCCGTCGCCTTTCTCAACAATGGTGCAGGCAGCACCATCGCCGAAAATCAGGGATGACTCTTCATGCGTCCAGTCAATACCCCGTGACGCAAGGTCGGCTGAGACAATGGCTATGCGCTGATATTGATTTGTTGCCAGCAATCCCCCTGCGACCTGTAATGCCGATAAGTAACTGACACAGCTGGCGTTAACATCAAAACAGGCAATTCCCGGCGTCAATGATGAGCAGGCAAGAATATGTGCGGCACTGCACGGCAGCGCCTGAACCGGGATGGCGGATGCACAAATCAGGGCACCCACAGAGGCCGGGTCAATATTCTGCTGCGCCAGTGCATGATGCAGGGCTTCTGCCGCCAGTACAGCCTGGCTATCTGAATGGGCGGCATGATAGCGCCAGCGGATCCCGGCCCGTTTTTCCACATACCCGCTGCGCTTATTGAAACGTTTATCCAGGTCGGCCGATAAAACCCGGTCAGCCGGTAGCGCAACACCTGAAGCCACTATTTTCAGCGGAACAAGCGCGGTGTTGTCTGACATCATAATTTCCTTACTCATTTTTATCGTTATTAATTAATTCATTTACCAAATTATTATCGTATATGGTATAGGAAAATACGCATATGAAAAAATCATGCTCGAAACAGCACTATTTTCTGCCGTGAAAATCCCAAAAAAATCCTGCCGGGGCAGGATTTTAGTGATAAATCATTATATACCCAACGTCATTCAGGATGCAGGCAGGCGGTAAGGGAAGCCGGACAGGGAGCATAGGTAAACTATGTGCACTGGTGATAATATGACCGGATATTCTGTATTTTTTGTGTTTTCTGAGGACTCAGTACTTAATCTGAATCAGAGGGATCATCGATGGCAAGTTTACAGGAGATAAATTGAGCATATGCGGAACACCTTGTATTCCGCAAATGAGTAATAAAAAATCTGATTTTACTGCTGTGAATTAAAATAATTCCTGTACATGTCCATTTGTTCCGGCGTAATTTGAGTCGGATTAACTAATACCTGCACCGGTACATTAACCGGAAGTTGTTTTATCCCATCATGAACCAAACTCCCCGTAACCGCCATACCCGCACCAATTGCTGGTGTGACCGGTGTCATTGATGCACCAATTGCTGCTGTTAACACCAAATCATTTATAAATTCAATATTATTTATGACTTCCGAATCATTAGCACCATATACATTTTCCATCATATTATTATTTAATTTTTTCACTCCTTACCCTTATTTGTTTTTATTGAACAATAGACCCATAGTATAAATAAATTAATAACATCACCTGTAATGGCAGTGATATAGTAATATTTATCAAGCATAAATGAAAAACCAATGGGTATATTTTTTATAAAAAATTAGTCATTACAGAGTAAAGTGCAATAACTAAACATGAAATTATAAGAACTAAAAAAATCGAATTGATATATTTAGGTTTGATATTTTATCTCTAATACTAATAATATTCATCAGACTTAATACAATGGCAATTGCATACTGACCTGCATCAGGCATAATTCCTCCGAAAACATTAAGAAAAGAATTATACAGTAGTATTATTTTCTTTTTATGAAAAGACGTTTGTACCCTTATTCATTCAAACTACAGATTCGTTGGCTGCATCTTGAATGACGTTGGGTATATATTAAAAAAGCCGGTAATAATTAACCGGCTTATTAATGATATTAAAATTATAGATATTTAAACAACACTCAGCACCTGATTCTGGATCAATAAGTCAATCGAGTAATCATGAATAGTAATGGTATTTTGTGCATCACTGATAACAACATTCCCTTTTACATCACGGGCGTGGAGCAGTACATCGCAGACATCTTTAAACATATCTGAGGTAAACTGAACAGTATCTTTATCATGTGCATACTGGTTTAAATCCATAATATCAGTTTTTCCGCCACTATTTTTGTTAAAGTGGAAAATATCATTGCCGATACCGCCAAACAGAATATCATTACCTTTGCCGCCATACAGGAAGTCATTACCTTCCCCGCCGTATAACTCATCATTACCGTCATTGCCGAGAAGAATATCATTGCCTTCCCCGCCGACCAGCAAACTGGCAATTTTCAGGGCGTGCAGTGTGTTATTACCACCAAGACCAAATAACACACTGCCGGTTAAATCATCATCACCGTTTGTACCAATCACCACATTTTTATACTGTACGGTCTCTTTGGTTTTGAAAATAAAACCGGATTCATAGCTCAAATTGCGAGCATTCACATCAAAGATTTTATAACTTTCTTTGGCGAATTCCACTTTTTCAATGGATTCTGTTTTTTTCATCCCGGTACCATCTTTCGGGCGGAAATAAACAAAATTATCCACGTTGTAAATATCCCAGTCTCTGGCAAATCCATGCAGCATCAGCGTATCTGTTCCGGTTCCGCCGTCGATCACATCAGCACCCAGACCCGGTTTTATTTTATCATTACCGCCACCGGCAGAAATATAATCACCTGCATCGTTACCTTTGAGCATATTGCCGTATTCATTGCCGAATATAAATGCCGGTTTACCGTAGTGCCCGGTGTTTTGATAAATATCCCCCACCCATTTTGTATGGCGCATCAACTGGGATAAATTATCCATGACAACAACACTGTCTTTATTCAGCAGCGGGTAAAATTTAGATGTTGCAATTCGCTCCCAACTGTCAGTTACCATATTCATAATATGGGGTGTCCAGCTGATCGGAATATTCAGTAATGATTTCGCCAGATAATTACCGCCACCCAATAAAGATAATGAATGTGGATCATCAAATGAAATAATGTTATTAAATGCAGAGTTATAATTCTTGTCAGGATTAACAACAAACAGCTTAGTATCCAGGAAAGCACCTAAAAAAGAATCCGCATCACCTGCAATTCGGAATACACCATCATTTTCAAAGCCAATATTCAGAACAGAACCATCATCGTGAATATTCGGGCTGGCAAATGCAATATAGTTTGAGTCTTTAAAGAATCCGCCGGCCAGCGATTCCCTGGCTTGTGCGTTGACATTCACTAATCCGGCGCCCAGGCTGTTACCGGTGATAATAATATCTTCCGGTGACAGATTATTTTTAATCGCCAGATCTTTAACTGCTTCCAGCAAAGGCTCAAGATGCTTTGCAATGCTTCCGTTATTTAATTGTGTATAATCAATAAGATCAACAAGGTCATTAGTTCCGGTCCAGGAGAGTGTGATTTTTGTCAGCTGGTTATGATCATCAAACTCACCTAAAATACGGGATTGTAATCCCTGAGACGGAATAATCTTACCCGTTGCCGGGCTGGTCACTTTATAAAAACCAAAGCGATCCATTGCGCTATTCGGCAGGTTAAGCTCAGCCGGCTTTAATTCACGCCATCCGGCAGGAATACCAATATCCATTTTACTGGGCATCCAGTTAAATGCATTAGATAATGGCTCAAGTATATGATTAATCACTTTTGCCACAGGGAAAAAACCAAGTTGCGTATGCAAGTTATCGTACATAGCAATTTTTTTAGCAGTCATCATTAAATCTATTGATTCCTGCGTTGTATAATTTTTATAATTAAATATCATTTGTTCATTCCTTGAGTTTATTCCTTTACGCAATTATATTTTTATAATTGAATCAGCATTAATGTAGTTCAAATTTCAGGTAATGGCAATTAAAGCAATCTTTAAATAGGGCTTATTATTTATTACGTCAGAATCAGGCATTAATACCAGGAATATAAAATAAAACAGCCTGTTATAAAAACAGGCTGTTTATCTGAATCCATGATTATTTACCCGGTATTTAGAAATATTACCGTTCCCAGTAAGATTCTTCCAGGCTGTCTTCCCGTTCCGGTAATCCTTTAGTCAGACGCGGTGAATGCTGAATAAGTACCTGATAGCTTACCCGGTTAGCATACCGGCATACCTGAGCTAAAGAAGAATACGTCAGATAGCGGCGCTGATGTTTAGCAGAATTAGGAATATTCATCCGGTGATAGCTATTTGCAGTAATATCATGAAGCAATGCAGATAATGCACCATCTCCGGCACCGTTAGTATTCATTATTTTTTCCGGTCCGCCCATATAGGGTTCAATATGGGAATAAACCCGTGATGGTTCTGTGCAATCTTTTTTACGCATTGCACGACTGAATTCATAACGGTTAAATTCAGCCAGTCCGCCCGGTAATAACGGATGCGTTGTTTCACGTTTAAATTCATCCTCAGAATATCCGGCCATATATAAACCCGCCGGACCTGCGGTACAGAGCACCAAATCGACCCAGTCGAGTGCTTTGTCTGACGCCAGAAGAGGATCAGCAAGCCCTGTCAGCGCCAGCGCTTCTTCCTCATTCATTGCCAACACTGACACATTGTCTGCGAGGAAATCACACCACCACTGCGGATCTTCCGCAATCACATGTTTTGTACCCAGAGTCAAAACAACCGGAACATTATGTTTCTTTGCATATTCGATGGCTTTCATGGTCGCTTCCGGCATCGGCTCGCCAGGCTTACAGCGAACCAGATACGCTGTCAGTACCAAGGCTGACGCCTCAGCAATAATATCTTCAGGAATATTTTCCGGACGCAATTGATTCATCAGCCCGGGGCTGATGGCAAATGTCCGCTCGCCATTTTCACTGATAAGGGTAAAACAACGCCCGATAGGACCATCAACGCCCTGCAAATAATTAAGATCCATCCGGCTGGATGTATTACATAAGTAATAATAAGCATAACTGCCGATCCGGATATTACTGCACATCGTGCCCAGTAATACAGAGCGGTCATCTGCTAAAACAGAGTAATTATGCAATGTGTTTCCGATAGTACCACCCGCAAATTCGTGGGTAATAAGTGACTTGTCAATCAATTCGCGATAAAGCGCTTCTGCCGTATCATCTTCGATAACCAGAGAATGCCCGCGGCTCAACTGATAACGGTTGATGAAATCATCATCTACATTCGCTTCGATATCCACGAGCGTCTGATCGATGCCCACAACATAAGAACGGGTATTTTCATCATCCATCATCATTTGGATAGGCTGCAACAGCGGATCACGCAGGCTGACAGGAAAATAGTGTTTGGATTTACGTCTACCGGGGAATTTCATAGTGATTTAATGGCGCCAGAAAAAGATAGCGCATTTTATCATAAGCTGACAGAAATGTGAGCGGGCAGACACATGAATGCCCGCTCAACCGGAAATTACGCCGATTTTTTCCGGTTAACAAACATATTCCATGAAAAAACGGCCAGAACAGAGAGAATAAAACCTAAAAATGCAGAAGCCAGGATATACATTTTAACCCCCGGTCCGTCTTTTATGACCGGCAGAGCAGGTGCTTCCTTCACGGAAAATGGCATGATATCCAGCATGCGGGGATCCGCATTATTAATCGCCTGCAGAGCATAAGCCCTGTTCTGAAGCCCGGCATTCACTTTAGATAAATCCATGTTCTTCAGTGCATTTTCTATTTCAGAAATAGCCGGACGCCCTAACGCACTGTAGGCTGCGACCGGATCAGACACTGTATTTTGCGGTGGAACAACCGGACTGTTTCCGGCTATTTTCCCGGCCATATTCAGGTATGCCAGTGTCTGATCGCGCTCATGTTCAACCTGCACAAGTGCAACACGGTATTCATTTTTTCCCTTATCCAGCGCAGCATCCAGATTTTCCTGTAACTGAGTTTGCAGTACTGTACGACTATAGTCGCGGGTATAATCCAGATAGTCTGCCAGTACGCGCTGCGCAGTTTGCGGATCATTCGCCGTGAAAGAGACGTTGGCTGTTGCCGGCATCAGTAAATTGGCCTCTTTTCCCTGAAAACCGAATGTACCGGATGTTGCCGGGTTGCCCGTTGACTGCAAAAAATTCTGCTGAATATCCGGTGACTGCCAGACAGTACCAAGTACGTTAAATGCAGCAGGCAGGTCAGATACGGCAGACACATTCAGCGCCCCCATTTGCAGGCGCAGCTTATTAAATAGTGGCATATCACGGACATCAACGGCGGCAATTTCAGCCGTACTTGTCCATTTTTGCGGCATAAATTTTGACAGACCAAACCCGGCGACCGTAAACAGCAGTGTCACGATAATAATAAAAACTTTATAGTGATAAAGCAGCTTAATGAGATCGATAATATCAATCTCATCATCATTCAGATTAGCTGGTTCCTTTGTACTCATCATATCCGCGCCACCCGTCATTTCTGCTATGAAATACGCCATTTCACTAAAAACGAACAAAAGAATCTGTCATTTTAAGATAAATTAATTGTCACAATATTAATTTTAACATTAATTCCTAAAATTCTACGCATTACAGAGGTATATCTCAGACTAATCCTTATTACAATGCAAAAAAACTAGCCAATAAGAGTACCTAATAGTTTTATATGGATATCATTGTCATTAAGAGACCGGATATAATGATATTCATCACCTCCGGCAGTTAAAAAGAACGCTTTATTCTGTTCCTTTATTTCCTCTAATGTTTCAAGACAGTCAGCCGAAAATCCCGGACACATCACCTGAACAGATTTAACCCCCTCGCCGGGCAATGACTGCATTGTTTTATCCGTATAAGGTGCCAGCCACGGCTCTCGGCCAAAGCGGGACTGATAAGTATGCATAATATGTTCAGCGGGAAAATTCAGACGTTCGCGCAGTAATACAGTTGTCGCTTCACATTCAGCAGGATAAATATCCCCCGTTTTTGCATAACGCACAGGAATACCATGATAAGACAAAATCAGTCTGTCCGGCTCACCGTGTTCGGCAAAAGCCGCTTCAGCCGACTGCGCCAGCGCCTCAATATAGAGCGGGTGTGTCGCATAACTGCGGATAAAATTCAGTGACGGTAACGTTCTGTAGCGCTTAAAGATATTCGCCAGCCCGTCAAATACAGCACCGGTGGTTGAACAGGAATACTGAGGGTACAGCGGCAGCACATCAAAGTGCGTAACGCCCTGTGCAAGTAATGCCTCAACCGCAGATTCAAGAGAGGGAGAACCGTAGCTCATGCCCAGCTCCACAGGGGTATCCGGCAGGGCTTTTGCCAGCGCCGCCTGTTGCCGCCGGCTGTAAACCAGCAGAGGTGAGCCTTCATCCATCCACACAGACTGATAAAGCTTTGCCACACGGGGTGAGCGGAACGGCAATACAACACCCCGCAAAATACATTGCCAGAGCAGCGCAGACATATCCACCACACGCGGATCACTGAGAAATTGTTTAAGATAACGTTTAACCGACGCCGTATCCGGTGCATCCGGTGTGCCCAGGTTGACCAGTAAAACACCACGTTTATGTTGATTCATTGTCAGAAAATCCTGTCAGCAACTGATTGTCATTAGGGTTATCAGGGTAGTGCAATCATACAAATGATTCTTATTCTTTTCTGCCATATTCTTCATCCTTCAGCCTGCAGGGGTGTTGGCTGCTATCTTTCACCCCCGGTCACATACTTATATACCCTTATTTATTCAAACTGCAGGTTCGTTGGCTGCATCTTGAATGACGTTGGGTATAGTTACATACTAATATACGTGCTTCCGGAATAAAAAAAGGCAGCCATACGGCTGCCTGACAGAAATAAAGGCCGTATTAACCTAAAATACGCGCTAATTCCTGACTGACTTCATTTACCGGACGGGTGCCGTCAATGCAGGTATATTTTACATCGCCTGCCTGTGCATCCTTCTGGTAATACGCAATTAATGGCGCGGTCAGCTGATGGTATTCCACCAGACGTTTGCGTACGGTTTCTTCCTGATCATCTTTACGGATAGTCAGTTCATCGCCGGTCACATCATCTTTATTTTCCACTTTCGGCGGATTGTATCTGACGTGATAAACACGGCCTGAGCCGGAGTGCACACGGCGACCGATAATACGATCAACAATAATTTCATCCGGTACAGCAAATTCCAGAACGAAATCAACTGAAATACCGGCGTCTTTCATTGCATCAGCCTGCGGAATAGTACGCGGGAACCCATCCAACAAAAAGCCATTGCGGCAATCATCTTGTTTGATACGCTCTTTGACCAGTGCGATAACTAATGCATCAGTCACTAACTTACCATTGTCCATCAATTCTTTTGCCTGAAGACCCAATTCACTGCCGGATTTCACTGCTGCACGCAGCATGTCACCCGTCGAGATCTGAGGGATCCCGTATTTTTCCATGATAAATTGAGCCTGCGTTCCTTTACCGGCGCCCGGTGCGCCGAGCAGAATAATACGCATTGCGTAAACCCCTTGCTGGTTGCTTTTTTATAATTCGGATGAAAACAAGCTACCATACCATTTGTCAGGGCATAGACTCAAGAAAACCGGGGTAACTCCCCTGCCTGTTTTCATTTATATAAAAGAAAAAACCACATGATTATCAGAAAATCATGTGGTTTTTAAATAGGTTATGTGTGATTACATACACATACCCGGAATGAATCTCATTTTAGCCTAATAACAGGCTATTCATCCGGGAAACAAATTCATTCGGATCTTCCAGTGTACCGCGCTCAACAAACAGCGCCTGATCCATCAGCAGATTGATCCAATCGGCAAAAAGACTTTCATCCTGCTGTTCTGCGGCGCGTTTCACCAGCGGGTGCTCAGGATTAAGCTCAAAGTTATATTTCACTTCAGGCGCTTCCTGACCCGCAGCGGCAAATAATTTCGCCATCTGGGTACTCATATCACTGGCATCCGTTGTCACGATAGCCGGCGTTGAGGTCAGACGATGAGTCAGTTTTACTTCTTTCACACGCTCACCCAGCAGGGCTTTCACGCGCTCAATAAACGGTGCCAGCTCTTTATCTGTCTCTTCTTTAGCGGCAGTATCTTCATCATCTGCCAGTTTATCCAGAGATTCATCGGCTTTACTGACTGACTGGAACGATTTACCGTCAAATTCATTCAGGTAATTCATCATCCACTCATCAATACGATCAGAGAGCAGCAGTACCTCGATACCTTTTTTACGGAACAATTCCAGGTGCGGGCTGTTTTTCGCTGCGGCATAGCTGTCTGCCGTAATGTAATAAATCTTGTCCTGACCTTCCGTCATGCGGGAAACATAGTCCGCCAGCGAAACGGTTTGTGCGGAACGGTCTTCTTTTGTGGTCGCAAAACGCAGAAGTTTGGCGATAAGTTCCGCATTACTGCTGTCTTCGCCAGGACCTTCTTTAAGCACCAGACCAAATTGCTGCCAGAATGTCTGATATTTTTCTGCATCATTTGCTGCTATTTTTTCAAGCATCTGTAAAACACGTTTAGTCAGCGCGGTACGCAGGCTGCGGGTGACTGCGCTGTCTTGTAAGATTTCGCGGGACACATTCAGCGGCAGGTCGTTCGAGTCCACCAGCCCGCGCACAAAGCGCAGATAATTCGGCATAAATTGTTCGGCGTCGTCCATAATAAAGACGCGCTGAACATACAGGCTCAACCCGCGACGCTGGTCACGCTGCCACAGATCAAAAGGGGCGACAGACGGGATGTAAAGCAGGCTGGTATATTCCTGCTTACCTTCCACACGGTTATGCGCCCACGTCAGCGGGTCGGCAAAGTCATGAGACAGATGCTTATAAAACTCATTATATTCTTCATCACTGATGTCGTTTTTATTGCGCGTCCACAGCGCCTGAGCTTTATTGATTTTTTCCCATATCACGGTGCCGTCTTCTTCATTTTTACTTTCGATTTCAACCGGCAGTGCAATATGGTCAGAATATTTGCCGATAACCGAGCGCAAACGCCAGTCATCGAGGTACTCATCTTCGCCTTCGCGGAAATGCAGGGTGATCGCGGTTCCGCGGGTATCTTTATGCGTTTTGGCGATGGAGTAATCCCCTTCCCCGGCAGATTCCCAGAAAACAGCCTGGTCACTTGGCACACCGGCGGCGCGGGTAACAACCGTCACTTTATCGGCAACAATAAATGCCGAATAGAAACCGACCCCGAACTGACCAATCAGCTGGCTGTCTTTTGCCGCATCAGATCCAAGGGATTCCAGGAATGATTTTGTACCGGATTTGGCGATAGTTCCGAGATTATCAATAACTTCGTCGCGGGTCATCCCGATACCGTTGTCACTGATGGTCAGTGTACGCTTTTCTTTGTCCACAGAAAGACGCACATGCAAATCACCGTCATTTCCATACAGCGTGTTATCGGATAATGCACGAAAACGTAGTTTATCTGCCGCATCAGATGCGTTTGAGATAAGCTCGCGCAGGAAGATTTCTTTATTGGAATAGAGAGAGTGGATCATTAATTGCAGAAGTTGTTTTACTTCTGACTGAAAACCACGGGTTTCTTGTTCTTGCAGACTCATTAATAACCTCACGCTGACATCATAAACGAAAAAATGGTATAGAGATCAAGTGGGGTCGGTCATGGGATTTTCAAGGTGAAAGGCGTATTTTTTATGAGAAAGATAAGAAAAGATGACAGACGGCATAAGCCGTCTGTCCGGGAAAACGCGACAACCAATCAGTAGTCGTTGTTAAAACGAATTTTCTGACGCCCGGCGAGAGAGTGGGATAAGGTTGTACCATCCACCATTTCCAGCTCACCACCAACCGGTACGCCATGTGCGATACGGCTGGCTGAGATACCAAATTGTTCACACATTTCAGCGATATAGTTGGCAGTCGCTTCACCTTCCACAGTCGGGTTAGTCGCAAGGATCACTTCATTGAGTGTTTCCCGCGACAGCCGCGCTTCCAGTATGTCCAGCCCGATATCTGCCGGTCCGATGCCGTCCAGCGGGGACAGATGTCCCATCAGCACAAAGTAGCGCCCGGAGAACTGCCCGGTTTGCTCAATGGCATGAATATCCGCCGGACTTTCCACCACACAGATAAGCCCCGTCTGCTGACGTCGCGGGTTGGCGCAAATTGTGCATTGTTCCTGCTCGGTGAATGTCCGGCAGTCCTGACAATGACCAATTTCCGACATCGCGCGGGTCAGCGCCTGTGCCAGACGCATTCCGCCGCTGCGGTCGCGCTGTAACATCTGAAATGCCATACGCTGTGCGGATTTCGGGCCGACGCCCGGCAAACAGCGCAGTGCATCCATCAGAGACTCAAGGAGCGGGCTGGTTTGCATCAGAACGGCATCTTAAAGCCCGGCGGCAGTTGCATGCCGCTGGACACTGATGCCATTTTTTCTTTCTGTGTTTCATCGATACGACGCGCAGCATCATTAAATGCCGCCGCAATCAGATCTTCGAGCATTTCTTTGTCGTCTTCCATCAGGCTTGGATCGATTTCAACACGGCGGCAGTTGTGTGCGCCGTTGATGGTGACTTTAACCATACCTGCACCGGATTCACCAGTGACTTCAATAGTTGCAATCTCTTCCTGCATTTGCTGCATTTTGTCCTGCATTTGCTGGGCTTGCTTCATGAGATTGCCCAAACCGCCTTTACCAAACATAGTTTTCTCTCTTTGATTCAATTGTGCCTTCCGGCACAAGGTGGTTAAACAGGCCGGATACTCTCTTCATCCAAATCCGCATCAAAAAAGGTCAGCAGCGTCTGAATCGTTTTATCCGTCACAATAGACTGACGCGCCTGCGCCAGCATCTCTTCATAGATGGCCTGCCGCCATTCCAGCGGCGTTTTCATGCTTAAATCATCATCTTCACAGATAGTGAGATTAATAATTTTACCATAAAGTTCACTCAGTGCATCACTCAGCACACTGTGTGCTGATTTTGAATTCAGATGGCGCTGTGATGAACGCAGATGCAGGCAAATAGTATTCTCATCTGTCTGCTCTTTAAAGGCATTCAGCGCCAGTTGCTGCACCAGTTTCGGCAGTGGCATTTTGTCTGTATCCGCCGCCCAGGCATCCCGCTCACGGGACATAACCGCTAATTTCTCAGCAACTTCCGGTGTTTTTTCATGCTCAAGGGCTTTTTTGATATCTTTCGGGCGCGCAACCGGTGTTTTTTCTTCAATGACATCCTGTGTTTGCGCACGCCACTGATAAGCCAGGGGTTTATCCGGTGTTTTTGATTTCGGTGCGGACACAGCCCGCGCCGGACGATTTTCAGCGACAGCCGCAAGTCGCGCCAGTGCTGAGTTCGCCGGTTTAACCTTATCAGTTAAGGCAACCGGCTCAGACTTTTTTGATGGCGGAGGCTCCTGCCGGTTCAGAACATCCCGCGCCTTCAGTAGCTGGGCGGTCGGGCTGTTTTCCATCTCCGCAGAGAACGTTTCACCCTGTGATGCAACACTTTGTGAAGCAACAGGCGTGACCGGCTGCGATGCACGCGGCTGACCCGGCAGTGAAACCGGTGCCACCGACGGCGCACTAATCACTTCATCAATAATATTACGCGGATGGAATGCAAGTGCACGCAGCAGAGCCATCTCCACGCCCATCCGCCGATCAGGCGCGTACATCAGCTCTTTGCGCCCGACCAGCAGCGTCTGATAATACAGTTGCAGATCCGCAGGTGCGACTGCCCGCGCCAGAATACGCAGGCGCTCTTCAGTGACATCGGCGGTATTCTCCTGCACCGGCAGCAATTGCAGCATGGCCGTTTTATGCAGTGCCGCCAGCATCTCCACCAGCAGGTTTTCCCAGTCTGCACCGCGTGAGGCGGCGTCATTCACGCCATCCATCACCTGCACACCGTCGCCTTTCACCAGGGCTTCCAGGATAGTCAGGGGTTGTTCGTCATCAAGCGTGCCCAGCATCTGACTGACAATATCCGCAGTCACTTTTCCGGCACCCAGTGCAATTGCCTGGTCTGCCAGACTGAGCGCATCACGCATGCTGCCGTCAGCGGCACGCGCCAGTAACAAACGCGCGCGCGCGTCATTTTCAATCTGCTCGGCGGTCAGAATAGTATCAAGCTGCTGACTGATTTGATCCACATCCAATGCTTTCAGGTGAAACTGTAAGCAACGGGAAAGGATTGTGACCGGGAGTTTTTGCGGGTCAGTAGTTGCCAGCAGAAATTTCACATGCTCCGGCGGCTCTTCCAGCGTTTTTAATAACGCGTTGAAGCTGTGCCGGGAAAGCATGTGGACTTCATCGATAAGATAGACTTTAAAACGCCCGCGTGCGGGGGCGTACTGGACGTTATCCAGCAGTTCGCGGGTATCTTCTACTTTTGTGCGTGACGCGGCATCAATCTCAATCAGATCAACAAACCGCCCCTGTTCGATTTCCAGGCAATTCTGACATTTTCCGCACGGGGTTGCCGTGATGCCCTGCTCACAGTTAAGCCCTTTGGCAAACAGACGCGCAAGTGTGGTTTTCCCGATACCCCGGGTGCCGGAAAAAAGATAGGCATGGTGAAGCCGCTGATGTTCCAGCCCGTTAGCGAGCGCTGTCAGAACATGCTGCTGACCAATAACCTGTGAAAATATTTGTGGTCGCCACTTACGGGCAAGGACTTGATAGCTCATGGATTCCGCAGAGAGTGAACATGATTTTGCATCATGCTACCACAGCCTCACCATTATGGGCGAGGCTGAGTTTGCGTTTGATGCAGGAGAGACTTAGTCGCCGGCATATTCCAGCAGGCAGAAACTGTGAACATCTTCAGCTTCAAGGCGGGCAGCACCACCGAGATCAGGCAGACCGATAATAAATGCGGCTTCATGAACAGAACCACCCAGACGGCGGATCAGACGGATAGTTGCGTTAACAGTACCGCCGGTTGCCAGCAGATCATCCACAACTAACACATGATCACCTGCTTTGATGCTGTCTTTATGCATCTCAAGGGTATCAGTGCCGTATTCAAGGTCGTATGTTTCACTGAGGGTTTCGCAGGGTAATTTCCCTTTTTTACGGACAGGGACAAAGCCGACACCTAAACGTAACGCAACCGGTGCGCCGAATAAGAATCCACGGGCTTCAGTGCCCACGACTTTAGTGATCCCTTTATTCTCGAAATGCTCGACTAACAAATCGATGGTCATCCGGTACGCTTGCGGATTATCCAGTAATGTGGTGATGTCGCGGAACAAAACCCCTTCCTTAGGATAGTCAGGGATAGCCCGGATACTTTCTTTAATAAATTGCAGTTGTTCAGCAGTTGCGCTCATAATAGGTGCCAGTATAGAGAACACGAAACATCAGAATCTATGCAAATCAGGGGGAAATTGCAACCGTATCCCGTGACTTTGACGATTATTTGTTGTTTTATGTCAAACAGAACTAAAAATGTAGCTGTAACTATGATCCCGGGCACATTTCACTGAGGCAGAAAATGAACACCAGACAGCTTTTACTGGCCTTGCAGGAGAAAATAGCCGCACTGGAAACACAGATTGCGCCGATTGCTGACCAGGAGCTTGCCCAGCGCCGGTTCGACGATAATTTATTTTCTGCCCGCAATAAAACACTGCGCCATAATATGGATGAACTTCAGCGCCATGTTAACCAACTGACACAATGTGTGGATGAAAACCGTCCGGATCAGGTGCGTTTTCTGGCTGAAAAAATTGTTGCCCAGATAGCAGCACTGAACCGCGAAGCCGCCACACAGTCCCTGCGTAAAAAAGAGCAGCACTATACACAGCGGGACAGCCAGGTCGATTTGTATCAGCGTCTGGCGCAGCATCAGGATTACGAGCGCCGTCTGGCACAGATGACAAATGACCGCGAACTGGCTCTCGGAAGCGCGCCGTCATTTGCTGAACAACAAAAAATACAGAAAGAGCTGGCTGCCCTTTCCGGACGGCTGGTACGCTGCCGTCAGGCATTACAGCGAATCGAAAAACAGATTGAGCGCCGCGACGGGCTTGAGTTTTAACCCTGAGATAACAAAAATTTATGAGTCTGGATAATGCACCCGATGAGGTAAAACTGGCGGTTGATCTCATCTGTTTACTGGAAAGCCACCAGATACCGGTGGAGACGGTTCTGGCGGCATTAGAGATTGTCCGGCAGGATTATGAAATAAAACAGCGCAATGCGCCCGGTGGTCAGGCGGGCTGAACGCCGTTATTTGGCCCCTGTACCTGCACTTCTTTTCCGCTGTTCTGATCATGGAGATACACTTCCAGCTGATTGAACGCGATATTAATGTCATTTTCACGGCACATCTGGTCAATCGCCCGGTTCACTTCATCCTTAGTCGCCCCGCGATCGCCGATGGTGCGGACATAAAAACGTAATTCATGATCCAGACTACTTGCACCAAATGTCATGAAATAGGCTCCCGGCGCCGGGTCTGTCATCACTTTCGGGTTATCTGTCGCCGCTTTCAGTAACACCTCCCTGACTTTATCCAGATCAGAGCCGTACGCCACGCCCACACTGATAACGATACGGGTGACAGTATCTGAGAGTGACCAGTTGGTCAGGCGCTCGGTCATAAAGGCTTTGTTCGGAATAATCACTTCTTTGCGGTCAAAATCAATCACCGTGGTTGCACGGATGCGGATTTTATTCACCGTCCCGGAGAATGTACCAATAGTCACGGTATCCCCGATACGGATCGGGCGCTCAAACAGAATAATTATCCCCGACACAAAGTTGGCAAAAATCTCCTGTAACCCGAAGCTCAGACCAAAAGTTAAGGCCGCTGCCAGCCATTGTAATTTACCCCACGATACCCCGAGCATGCCAAAGGCTGCAATAGTCCCTATCCCTACTATCATGTATGTCATAATTGTGGTTATCGCATAAGATGTTCCCTGGCGCAGAGAGAGCCGCGAAAGTACCAGCACTTCCAGCAGCCCCGGCAGGTTGCGCATCATTATCCAGGACACTACGACAATCAGCACCGACAGAATAAGATCCCCGAGGGTTACGGCTTCCACGACATTTCCCAGCGCGGTATCAACATTCGAATGCCAGAGAGTAAAACTGTCGAAGAAAGAAAAAATAGTAATAAAATCAGACCAGATGCCATAAAACGCGGCGGCGAAAACAATAAACAGCACCATGGATGTCATACGCAGAGATTGCTGATTAATGAGCTCCATTGACATCGGCGGCTCCTCAACCATCACCTCAGGGATCTCATCCCCTTCATGCTGCTCTTTATGTTGTGACAGTTGTTTCTGGCGGCGGGCCAGGGCGCGCTGATATGTAAGCCTTCGTGCTGCCAGTGCCAGCCCGCGCAGACTGGTGTGATACACGATATACCAGAGCAGCAGCAGATACAGACTGTCAATCCAGCGGCTGCTCAGGCGCAGCGCCGTGTAGTAATAACCCAGTCCGACAAGTACCACCAGCACCAGCGGGGAAAATGTCAGCAGCGTAAGCAGAGTGGCGCGCACCAGATGTGAGCCTTTCTCCCGCCAGATTTCAATACAGAACGGCAAGGTGAATGCAAACACAAAGACCAGCGCAACCGGTACCACCAACTGACCTATCACGTCATCCACCAGACGCAGCGGATATTCCATTCCGTATGCCGCCCATAACATAATCGGCAGCAGTGGCAGTGCAAGACGAATCAGGCGTCTGCGCCCGGTACGGCAGATTTCTGCATCGATGCCAAAGTGTGTGACGGCAATACCGTCCGGCTTCATTATCCGGTAGCTCCACTCAAATAATACCCAGAAAAATGCAAGCTGGCGGGAGATTGTCCACATCAGGGCAGAATCCGCACTGCCGGTTTTCAGGCAGAAATAGCCGAATGCAATGACAAGTAATGATGATGGCAGTGTTTTAATCAGCACCAGTCCCAACGCCATCGGCGTATATATCTGTCTGTCTTTTTTCAGCCGTCCGACATTGGCGTTGATTTCACTGAGCCGGGTATCGATATTCTTTGAGCCGAAACGCAGCAGCAGCGCAATAATCATCAACGGAATTGTAATATAGAGGGAATTAATAAACCCGTTTCCGAGACTTTGCAGTGACCAGTTCAGATCCAGCGAAGTCAGTTCCTGTTTTGCGGCCCCCGGAAAAGACTGAAACCACGCAAGATTCACCGGCTTGTTACTGTTCACCCAGAAAATTTGCTGCGCCAGGGTTTTTTCCAGTGAGGCGACCACGGTCACCAGCTGAGTCTGATCCAGTTGCAGATTAATCGCCTGTGAGATCTGATTACCCATCTGAGTATTGAGCTGGTCAAGCAGATCCTGACGGACTGACACCACCTGCACCAGTGCATGTTTTTGCGCCCGCTGCCCGGCTTCAGATGCCGGCATATCATGGGTTTTGCCATAGTCAGCAATCAGGGTATCGGCAAAGCTGTCCGGCTGGTAGAGCTTGTCGCGCTGCTGATTAATTTCAAACTGCTCCAGACGCAGGTCTGCTATCCGGTCAGGTAAATCCTTAATCAGCAAATCCTGCGGCAGGTCGATTTGTTCTTTAAATAAAATACGGGAAAGCAGCAAACTGCCGCGCAAAACGGTTATCTGTTCTTTCAGGTTCCGTTCTGATTGCAGTGCGCGGTCAAGAATACTTTTGACTTTAATGGTTCGCTGCACAAGCTGGTTATTATTGCGTGTTGCGGCGACTAATTTTTCACTTAAATCATGATTTAGTGCAATTTCACGCAAGACCAGCGGATCATCCTGAATATTGCGCTGGCTGTCATCCGAGCTCTGTGCTTCTTTAGCTGCTTCTTCTGAATAATCCAGACGCTTGCCGCTGACGGTTTCCTGAATGACATCAATATACCCTTCCAGTTGCTTAATACGCTCCACCACATAATCACGCTGGAGTTGTAATACATTCTGCAACAGGGTATTCGACTGCAATGCCCTTTTCTGGAAATCAATCTGCTGCTGTAAGGTATATTGCTCTATCTGGAGAGCTTCAATCTCCGTCGGGCGCAGCACTTTTTGTGCCGCCAGTGAATCATTAAGCAGTGCCCTGATTTGCTGAAGACGCTGCACATTGGCATACATAATATTTTGTGCGCGTTCCGGCTGGGTCTGAAGTGCTATCAGGTCACTGTTATAAGAAGAGAGATTATTTTGTGCCGTCTGTAAGGCTTCAAGTGTGCTGTTCAGCTTCTGTTCAAGCTGAGCCAGGGGCAGATTCTGAATACTGGTTTTATACTCAGCCAGCCCTTCATCCGTTAATGATTTTATCTGCGTTAATTTCTGTGAGACTTGTTCAGACAGACGTGGGGCTTCATCCACCTGTTTTTTCAGTTGCTGTGATTTATCTTTCAGGGAATCGAGATTGTCATAAAAAACCAGGGCGCGCTCCAGATCCTGAACCGCAAGCTTGTCATTTGCGGTCTGGTCTTTGCGGTTATTCAGCGCACTCAGTTCAGTCTGGATAGTATTGCGGTCAGGAATATCCTGTGCCGCCGCGAGTGCTGCACTCTGCCACAGCACTGATAGTGTCAGTAAACAACAGGTGAACATGCGGAAAAAAAGCATCAGGGATAAACCGGACGCCGGGATGCGACTGACTCGCTTCATAGTAATATTCACCTGTGCCTGCCCCGGCGTTCTGTTTTAGTTTATATACCCTTATTCATTCAAACTGCAGGTTCGTTGGCTGCATCCTGAATGACGTTGGGTATACAAGAATTAAAATGTAATGATTTTTTCAGCATCCAGTGACCACTGTGCCAGTTCACCGAGTGTACCAATCTGCACACCATCAACCAGAGGAAGGTCTGTCATTCCGCGGGCATCGGTACAGGTCTTGCACAGTTTAATCTCCACCTGCTGCGCCAGCAATATCTCCAGCATCTGTTTCAGATTATATCCCTCTTTCGGTTGCTGCCCGCGTAATCCGGCGACAACAGCATCAGACATCAGAAAGACATTCATCGGCACCTGACTGTCTTGTTCTTTAATCGCAATGGCCAGACGTAATGCATTAAACAGAGATTCACTGCCATACGCAGCACCATTGGCAATAATTAATACAGGCTTCATACATGAGATCCTTGAGTCAGATTGTTCGGAAAATGTGTGTCAGGCGTCTGCCGGCGGTAGTTGCATATTCTTACTGAGCATCAGCATATCCAGATAACCGTCAACCAAATATTCTGCCTGTCCGACAATATTAAAACTCTCATTGGAAAAGAGCCAGTTTTCTAACAGCCCGGTTATCATTCCCCGCAACATAATGGCGGCACGGCGCAGGTCAAGAGTGGCAGGTAAAAACCCCTGCGCAACACTTTCAATCAAAAATACTTCAATTCTGGAATATTCTGTTGCGTATAAATTCTGACGAATGGCAATAAGCTCACTCATTTCACCGGTGAATTCACATTTGTGGAAGGAAATACTCATAATCGCCCGCATTTTCGTATCCAATGCAACTGATTTTAAAATGTAAATTAATATTTTCTTAAACACTAAAAGTGGATTATCCGGGTGTTTTGCCCGATACTCTTGTTCAATCAATCCAATTTTTGTATCAGTTATTGCGCAGACTTCAGTAAAGAGATCCACTTTATTTTTGAAGTGCCAATAGATCGCGCCACGGGTGACACCCGCTTGTTTTGCAATATCCACTAATGACGTCGACGAAACACCTTGCTCACTGAAGGTTATTAATGCGGCATCAATAATCTGCTGGCGGGTTTCCCGGGCCTGTTGTTTAGTTTTTCGTGCCATGTACGGTCAGTGTCACCTGAAGTTAATTTACATACATTCGTGTATGTTTGTATTATAGCACGCTGAATTAAGAGTGAAGCAACCCTATTTCACCAGTTGAAATATCGACATTTTATAGAGGTTTACTATGCGAAAAAACAGAGGCGTTCTACCTCTGGCGCTGTTCGTCCTGTCCGGAAGTATCCTGCTGTCCGGCTGTGGTGAAGAGCAACAAAAAGGGGGCGAAATGCCACCGCCGGACGTTAAAGTCGTCACACTGAAAGCCGGACCACTGACCGTGAGTACCGAGCTTCCGGGCCGAACTTCAGCTTACCGCGTTGCCGAGGTCCGCCCGCAGGTTGGCGGCATTATTTTAAAACGCAATTATAAAGAAGGAAGTGACGTCAAAGAGGGCGAATCGCTCTATCAGATCGATCCGGCACCTTTCAGAGCAACACTCAGCAGCGCTCAGGCTGACCTGGCCAAAGCCAAAGCCAATGCAGAATTGGCCCGCCTGACAGTAAACCGCTATAAACCGTTGCTGGGAACTAACTATATCAGCCGCCAGGATTATGATACGGCGGTATCAACTCTCGCGCAGGCTCAGGCTGCTGTTCAGGCAGGACAGGCTTCTGTTCAGACTGCTCAGATAAACCTGAACTACACCAAAGTCACATCACCGATTGCCGGGCTTTCCGGTAAATCATCTGTGACAGAAGGCGCATTAGTGTCCTCAGGACAGGCTCAGGCTCTGACACTGGTTCAGCAAATCGACCCGATTTATGTCGATGTGACACAATCCAGTGATGATTACCTGCGTCTGAAACAGGAAATTGCCAGCGGTGCTATCGACAAAGAACAGGGTAAAATTGCTGTCACCCTGGTGACGGCAGAGAACAAAGATTATACCCATAAAGGGTATCTGGAATTCTCCGATGTGACTGTCGATGAAACCACCGGCTCAATCACTATGCGTGCAGTGTTCCCTAATCCGTCTGAATCACTGCTGCCGGGTATGTTTGTCCGTGCCCGGGTGGATGAAGGTGTGCGTCCTGACGCTATCCTTGTTCCTCAGCAGGGAGTGGTTCGTACAGCAAAAGGCGGTGCCGTTATTAACGTCGTCAACGCGAAAAATGAAATTGAAGTCCGTCCTGTTACTGTCAGCCAGGCATACGGTAACAAATGGCTTGCCACCTCCGGTGTGAGCAGCGGCGAACGCGTTGTTGTGGAAGGTTTGCAAAAAATCAAACCCGGCGTTGTTGTTAAGGCAACCGAAGCAGATTTAAACGCACAGCCGGCGGCTGTGTCGAAGAATGATGAATCTGCTCAGAAGCCCCAATAAGGAGTCAGTGATCCATGCCAAAGTTTTTTATTGAAAGACCGATATTTGCATGGGTAATAGCGATTATTACCATGCTTGCAGGTCTGTTGGCGATCATGAAACTGCCCGTGGCGCAATATCCGAGCGTTGCCCCTCCGGCGATTTCTATTTCTGCAAACTACCCGGGTGCAGATGCCGAAACAGTTCAGAATACGGTAACTCAGGTTATCGAACAGAACATGAACGGTATCGACAATATGGTGTACATGTCTTCAACCAGTGACTCAGCAGGTAATATGAGTATCTCGCTGACATTTGATGCTGACACCAACCCGGATATCGCACAAGTTCAGGTGCAGAACAAACTGCAACTGGCAATGCCTTTACTGCCGCAGGAAGTTCAGCAACAGGGGATTACCGTTGAGAAATCAACCAGTTCATTCCTTCTGGTTGCCGCGTTTATTTCCGATGATAAAGACATGTCACAAGATGACATTGCTGACTACGTCGGATCAAACGTAAAAGATCCTCTCAGCCGCGTAACCGGTGTAGGTGAAACACAGCTTTTCGGTACCCAGTATGCTATGCGTATATGGCTTGATCCGGACAAGCTGGTCAAATACAACCTGACGACGATTGATGTTATCAATTCAATTAAAGTCCAGAACAACCAGGTTGCCGCTGGTCAGTTGGGCGGAACGCCACCGGTTAAAGACCAGCGGCTGAACGCATCAATCATCGCGCAAACACGTCTGAATACGCCTGAGCAGTTCCAGGAAATCATGCTGCGCGTCAATACTGATGGTTCGGTTGTCCGTCTTAAAGATGTGGCCTATGTTGAACTGGGCGCGGAAAACTACGGTATTATCGCCCGTTATAACGGCAAACCATCTGCCGGTATCGGGGTTAAACTTGCCACCGGTGCCAACGCACTGGATACAGCGAATGCTGTTCGTGAAAAACTGGCTGAAATGCAGCCATATTTCCCGGATGGTATGCACGTTGTTTATCCTTACGATACAACACCCTTCGTTAAAATTTCGATTTTCGAAGTAGTTAAAACACTGATCGAAGCAATCATGCTGGTGTTCGTGGTGATGTATCTGTTCTTACAGAACTTCCGCGCCACACTTATTCCGACGATTGCCGTACCGGTTGTATTATTAGGTACATTCGCCATCCTTGCTGCATTCGGGTATTCGATAAATACCCTGACGATGTTTGCGATGGTGCTGGCTATCGGTCTTCTTGTGGATGATGCCATCGTTGTGGTTGAAAACGTTGAGCGTGTCATGCAGGAAACCGGTCTGCCGCCGAAAGAAGCCACAAAAGTATCAATGGGCCAGATTCAGGGCGCGCTGATGGGGATCGCGATGGTACTTTCTGCGGTATTTATCCCGATGGCCTTCTTCGGCGGGTCAACCGGGGCAATTTACCGGCAGTTCTCTATCACCATCGTATCAGCCATGATCCTGTCAGTATTAGTCGCATTGATCCTGACACCGGCGTTATGTTCCACCATGCTTAAGCCAATCAAGCAAGGTAGTCATGGCGCACAAACCGGATTTTTCGGCTGGTTTAACCGTATATTTGAAAAGCAGACGCACCACTATACTGACAGTGTGGGACGTATGCTGCGGGGCACCGGGCGTTATCTGCTGCTGTATGTACTTCTTGTCGCGGTTATGATTGTGATGTTTATCCGTCTGCCTTCTTCTTTCTTACCGGAAGAGGATCAGGGGGTATTCCTTGCAATGGTTCAGTTACCACCGGGCTCAACACAGGATCAAACTCAGGTTGTCCTTAATGAGGTGAGTGATTACTTCATTAATACCGAGAAGAATGTTGTTGAATCTGCCTTTACCGTTAACGGCTTCGGCTTCGCGGGTCAGGGACAGAATATGGGTCTGGCATTCGTAGTTCTGAAAAACTGGGATGTACGTAAAGCTAAGGAAGATAAAGTAGAAGCGATTGTCGGCAGAGCTAACGCGAAGTTCAGTCAAAATCCGGGAGCCATAATATATGCGTTTAATATCCCGGCAATTGTTGAGCTGGGTACATCCAGCGGCTTTGATCTTGAGCTGATGGATAATGCCAACCACGGACATGAAGCATTAACACAAGCCCGTAACCAGTTACTGGGTCTTGCCGGTAAACATCAGGACATGCTGGTTCAGGTTCGTCCGAACGGGATGGAAGATACCTCGCAGTATCATATCTATGTCGACCAGCAGAAAGCAGAAGCATTAGGGGTGGATATCAGCACCATTAATGCAACGATGAGTACCATGTTCGGCGGAACTTACGTCAATGACTTTATTGACCGCGGCCGCGTGAAAAAAGTCTACATTCAGGCTGATGCACCGTACCGTATGTTACCTCAAAATATTTCTGAGCAGTACGTACGTAACAATACCGGTCAGATGGTACCATTCTCTGCTTTTATTGATACGAAAAAGGATCCGTGGACATTCGGTTCTCCGCGTCTGGAACGTTATAACGGTTTACCGGCAATGCAGATTCAGGGTAGTGCGGCTCCGGGTAAAAGTAGTGGTGACGCAATGACACTGATGGAAAACCTGGCAAAAGAATTGCCGCCGGGCTTTGGTGTCGAGTGGACGGGTATGTCTTATCAGGAAAAAATGTCGGGTAACCAGGCTCCTGCTCTGTATACCATATCACTCATCATCGTTTTCCTTTGTCTGGCTGCGTTGTATGAGAGCTGGTCTGTGCCGTTCTCCGTTATGCTCGTTGTTCCGCTCGGGGTGATCGGTGCGTTGTTACTGACCCACATGCGCGGACTGGAGAATGACGTTTACTTCAAGGTCGGCTTACTGACGACAATCGGGTTATCGGCGAAAAACGCCATACTGATTGTGGAATTTGCCAAAGACCTGATGGAGAAAGAAGGCAAAGGACTTGTTGAAGCCACACTGGAAGCTGTCAAAATGCGTCTGCGTCCGATACTGATGACATCGCTGGCCTTTATGCTCGGGGTTATTCCGTTAGTCCTGAGTAACGGTGCCGGTTCCGGTGCACAGAACGCCGTAGGTACAGGGGTATTCGGTGGTATGATTGCCGCAACCTCACTGGCTATCTTCTTCGTTCCTGTCTTCTATGTGGTGATCCGTCGCCGCTTTGACAGCAAGAATGAAGATATTGAGCATGCTCATGCAGTGACTCAGAAGAGTAATAGCCCCGACGGATTTTAATCCTGCTTAAACGTAAAAAGGTCACATTAGTGACCTTTTTTTATTTCGCTATCATTATGAATATTTTTAAATTTTTGTCATCGGAACTTAAATAAACAATTGATAAATGTAAATTATAACATTACGGATAATGTAATTTTTTGTCATGCTAAATTGTATTTAGTATCAGCCATTCATAAAAAAATCAGTAAATTTAAGTACCTGTGTAATTACAAGTTACGTATTAGTGCATTTATTCTGCATTTACCTTTGTATTTTTTGTATTTTAGCTAGTGACATCGGCATAAATAGTGTTATATTACAGAGAAGGTTATCTCAGATCTCTTTATCCATATCTTTTTTCGGAACACCACGTTCATTAACTGAAATGGATTTAACACTTAATCAGAGTCTGAGCGCCCTACTGCTTCAAATAGCATCAAACTTTACATTACCTTTATTTATAAATAAAGGCTGACTATATTTAAATATACCGACGACGATAACGTAATAACTTACTCACTTGTTAATTATTATTTAACGTTTTTCAGCGCCTTATCATTCTCGGCTACATCCAGGAGGTGATTATGGACGAATATACGCCACGAAATTACGATATTGCGGTACTGAAGTATCTGTGTGATGAACTCTGCCACGATGGCATACACACACTCATCAGAAGCAATAGTTATTGGGTTAATGATTTAACATCTGATTCAAACTTAAAACTAAATGAATTATTAGGCTACATTGCTGACGTAGTCTGGAGTTTTAAGATAAAACATACTCAAAATAAGGACCTCATTTCATTTATCGATGAATATATCGATGAAACTTATGCGCTTTTCGGGTGTATGGAAGTTTCATTTAATGATATTGAGGAATGGAAGAAGATGGCGTCGCTTGTAAGCTCTATGCTCACCAGCGAGGGACATCTTGTTCATTAATGGAATATAAACTTAAATATCAATACATTGCGCAACAATAAACCGGCAAGAAGATAATATTATGATGACTAAAACAGACTATCTGATGCGCTTACGCAAGTGCACTTCTATCGAAACACTGGAACGTGTTATTGAGAAGAACAAGTATGAACTGACTGATGATGAGCTGGAGCTTTTTTATTCAGCCGCCGACCATCGTCTGGCAGAATTAACCATGAATAAATTGTACGATAAAATTCCGCCATCGGTCTGGAAATTCGTACGTTAATTCGGTCTTGTCGCCGGCGACCTATAAAGCAATAGTCTTATTTTAGTGATCCAGAGCCAAAGACACTACTGACTTTGGCTTCGATCATGCTCGTCCGTTTATCTCATTCTTCCCGCGTTGTTCAATTTTTATATTACGATAAAAATACACTTTATAAAAAAAATGTATATTTCCTAACTTACTCCTTCCGGAAGTTATTAAATATAACACTGTGTTTATATAATAGCAGAAAGTGTATTTATTCTTTTTACTCATTCCATGGGTTGAAACAAGTATAATAAATTGATCTTATCATGCTATTTTCTGATGAGAGACACGTCATTCAACCCGGGGCAAATATCCTGTTTCACTTTAATTGCGGCAGAATACTGACGGGTGTTATCTCAGGTTTGTACCTATTTTGCGCTAAACAGGGATAACGCCGGGTTATGAATAAGCCTGTAATATGTGCCTGAATAAATATACCTGACGTCATTCAAAATGCAGGCCGGTGTATACACGCACCAATGCCCGCCGACAAGCCGGTTGTAACAGAATAAAAAGGGAGATTACGGAGATAAAGTCTGATACCGGAAATGGGTGGGGGCCTTGCCAGCGACATCCCGGCACACAATTCCCCTGCTATGGCTGCTTCCTTCCGGATCTGACCTGGTTAACAAGTTCATGTTGCGGGAGAACCAACAAAGCCCCCATAGGAACCCTCAATAATGAGGCGGGGTCATTATCAGGGATCAGCGATGAAATAGCAAGGCGCCCGGTGCTGACCGCCGTATTTTTACCCACCCTGGTGCCGTATGCCCGCAGGCTGAGCAATCCTGACTGTTCTGAAACCGCACACAATGGTGGTTTATCATTTTTCAATTATACATTCAGCGATTAGAATGATGGGTTCCTGTTGAAAATACTTAATAAGGGTAACTATGAGCCTGGCATTAGAAAACCTGATAAACCTGATGGCCCTCGAAAAACTGGAAGACGGGTTATTCCGGGGACAAAGTGAAGATCTCGGTCTGCCGCAGGTCTTTGGCGGACAGGTTGCCGGTCAGGCACTGTACGCTGCGGGTCAAACCGTTCCTGCAGCGCGTTGTGTCCACTCATTTCACAGTTATTTTTTACGCCCGGGTGACAGCCACAAACCCATTATCTATGATGTGGAAAACCTGCGTGACGGTAAAAGCTTCAGCGCCCGCCGGGTTCGTGCAATTCAGAACGGCGAGCCAATTTTCTATATGACCGCCTCTTTCCAGGGGGAAGAGAGCAGCTTCGGGCATCAGAACACCATGCCGGACGTTCCGGGTCCGGAAGGATTACCATCCGAGTCCGACATTGCCAAAAAAATCGCGGCGAACCTGCCACCAAAAATGCAGGCACTGTTTCTGCGCGAACAGCCTATTGAATGGCGCCCGATACGCTTTTACAGTCCGTTTAATAACCCGGAAAGTCCGCCTGAGCGCTATACCTGGCTTAAAACGAATGGTGCGATGCCTGCAGATCCTGCGGTTCATCAATATCTGCTGGGCTACGCCTCAGATTACAATTTTCTGCCGACCGCTCTGCAACCGCATGGTTATGGCTTTATGCAGCCGGAAATTCAAATTGCCACCCTGGATCATTCTATGTGGTATCACCGCCCGTTCCGGCTGGATGAATGGCTGCTGTATGCCGTAGAGAGTCCGACAGCTTCCGGTGGGCGCGGATTTGTCCGCGGACATTTTTATAATCAGGCAGGTGAACTGGTCGCGTCTACTGTTCAGGAAGGCGTTCTGCGATTGCGGAGCTGACAGACAGTAACTCTGCTGCTGTAAAAAAGCCCCCGCATCACATCATGAGCGGGGGCCTGTTTTTTATAACTTACGACCTGGTGTAAGCCCGCTCTCCGTGAGAGCTGATATCCAGCCCGCTGATTTCATCATCAGCAGTACAACGAAGCCCGATTGTCAGTGCGGCAAGCTTAAATGCGATGTAAGCAATCACTCCGCTCCAGATAACTGTCACAATGATACTTTCAGTCTGTACCCAAAGCTGTCTGAGCATCGTCACCCCCTCGGCATAACCGGTGCCGCCCAGAGCCTCTGCGGTAAAAATTCCCGTAAGCAGGCAGCCGGCAATTCCGCAGACACCATGGATACCGAACACATCACAGACATCATCCACTTTCAGCCAGCGCTTCAGAACTGTCACACCCCAATACCCGGCAACACCGCTGACCAGCCCGATAACTATCGCCCCGCATATCCCGACAGTTCCTGCGGCAGGCGTGATCCCTACCAATCCGCCGATACAACCGGAGCAGGCACCGAGAAGTGAGGGCTTACCCCGGATACCCCATTCGGTCACAACCCAGGCAAGCACTCCGCCGGCAACAGCAAGAACAGTATTGATAAATGCCAGAGCAGCCGTGCCGTCCGCTTTACCTGCAGATCCGGCATTAAACCCGAACCAGCCGACATACAAAATCGCGGTACCGGTAAAGACCATCGGCAGGCTGTGTGGTTTTGCCGCCGATTTCCCCCGTGCCAGGCGCGGTCCTAATAAGTAAGCACCGACTAACCCCGCAACGGCCGCATTAATATGAACAACCGTTCCGCCGGCAAAATCCAGCGCCCCTTTTTCTGCCAGCCAGCCTCCGCCCCAGACCATATGAGCCATCGGAACATAGGCCAGTGAAAACCATATCACCACAAAGAGTAAAAATGCGGTAAACCGGATTCGCTCAGCCAGTGCACCGGTAATAAGGGCTACTGTGATTGCTGCAAATGAGCCCTGAAAAAGCACATGCGTCAGTTGGCTTATGCTGCTGCTGGTACTCTGCGTTGTTATCCCGCTGAGAAATGCGTATGAAAGATAGCCGGTAAAACCATTTCCTCCGGAAAATGCCATGCTGTAGCCATAGAAAACCCACAACAGCAAAACCAGTGAAAAGCTAACGATAACCTGGGTCATAACTGAAAGGACATTTTCGCGACGAACCAGCCCGCCATAAAATAAGGCGATCCCCGGAAGGGTCATAAAATAAACCAGAGCAGCTGAAATCAACATAAAACCGTTATCCGCGCGATCTGCAACTCCGGTTTCACTGTAACCGGAGACAGGCAGCATGGCAGATATTGCACCGGTGAGTATTATTCCTTGTTTCATTGTCATCTGTATCACCTCTGTGCGGTTTAAAGGGCTTCATCATTTTGTTCGCCGGTACGGATCCGCACCGCCTGTGATATTTCAGAAATAAATACCTTTCCGTCTCCGATACTCCCGGTGTACGCAGACCGGCAAATCACATCAATAATGCGCTCCAGATCTTTATCCGGCACAACAAGCATAATCTGCACTTTAGGCAGAAAATCCACGCTGTATTCCGCCCCGCGATATAACTCTGTATGCCCCTTCTGCCTTCCCGCACCTCTGACTTCCTGTACTGTAAGACCATGAATACCTTCTGTATTAAGAGCGTCTCTTACATCATCCAGCTTAAAAGGTTTTATAATTGCAGTTATCTGTTTCATTACATTCTCCGTTTCAGCTGATGTTTATCCCTCACGGAAAATTGCAAAAGTAATGCCAATGTGAAAAATTAAAAATAAAGATAAAAAAATCATGTAATTACAATAAAAAAAGGCGTCTGTTTATTCAGACGCCTTTCCGGCAGGAAGAGAATTGCACCAACTTATGGCAAAACACTCTGTTTATGTGACTGGTTTCACAATTATAGTGCAGCGATACTATCCTCTTCAGGTGTATTCAGTGATTCCCCGACCTGCTGTAACTGATACATCTGATAATACCGGCCTTTTTCAGCCAGCAATGTCTGATGCGCGCCGGATTCCGCCATTTCGCCACGGTTAAGCACATAAATGGTATCCGCATCCACAATAGTGGAGAGGCGGTGAGCAATCACCACCAATGTAGTTTCCCGGCGGATCCGTTGCAGGGCTTTCTGAATCGCCTGCTCAGTGCCGGAATCAATATTTGCTGTCGCTTCATCGAGAATTAATATTTTCGGTGTCTGTACCAGTACGCGCGCCATAGCGAGTAACTGCTTCTGACCATCGGATAATGTTTTACCCTGCTCGCCCAACACCGTATCCAGTCCGTTTTCAAGCCGTGAAACATGCTCACCAAGCTGTACTGTCTCCAGTACCTGCCGGATACGGGCATCATCAATATCACGCCCGAGGGTAACATTGTCCCGAAATGATGCAGCGAGAATAACCGGGTCCTGCTGCACCATCGCAATACCCTGACGGATAACGCAGTGAGATAACTGTTCAAGCGGACGTCCGTCCAGGCTTATCTCTCCTGCCTGCCACGGGTAATACCCCATCAGCAGGTTTGCCAGTGTACTTTTTCCGCTGCCGGTATGCCCGACAAATGCCACAAAACTGTGCTCCGCTACCCGCATACTGATGTCACGCAACACCGGTTTTCCGGGCTGATACGCAAAGGTCAGGTGCGAAATATCAATGCGCCCGGTCGCCAGCGGTTCATTATCCGTACCGTATTTCTGTTGCGGACTGTCCATCAGCTCAAAAACGCGCTCGCCGGAAATAACCGCCTGCTGTAACACTGATTGCTGGGATGTCAGGGTGATCAGCGGCTCATTCAGCCGCCCCAGATACGTAATAAAGGCATACAGCACCCCTACGCCGATAACACCGGTTCCCTCAACACCAAACAGCAGCATCATCCCGCAGAGAATAGCGGCAGAAACCAGGCTGAGTAACGGACGCAGTAAAATACCATCAAGGCGCAGTGCTGCCATTCTCATGTCATAGTGACGGCGGTTTGCGGCAAACATCCGCTCCCCGAAACGTGCCTGCTGGCGGAATTGCTGAATAACCGTCATACCACTGATGATTTCATGAAACCCGTCATTAATATCGGCCAGATAAACACGGATCCGGCGGATAATCGGCGTACTCAGGCGCTGATAAATCCACATAACCAACAGCACGACAGGAAACATTGCCGTTGCCACCAGCGCCATCCGCCACTCCAGAGAATACATGGCAATCAGCATAACAATGATCAGTGCCACACTACGGAACAGTGTCGGTAACACATTGACGAACAAGTCTTTAATCATCTCGGTGTCATTTGTCACACGCGAGATAAGCTGACCGACAGGCTGGGTATCAAACGCACTCAATGGCTGGCGCAAAGCAGCATTCATGACATCAGCCCGCAATGTCTGTACCACACCGACAGCGGCCTGATTAAAATAGATAAGCTGAAAATAGTGAAGCAGCGATGCCGCAATCTGAAGCGCGATAAACCCCGCTACCAGCATCAGTGTCACAGAGAGCACTATCTGATCCTTCGCTACCATATTATCAATAAAATAACTGACCAATACCGGTGCCGTAACTTCAGCAATCGCGGTCAGCCACAGCATCAGGATAGCCGTCAGCATCGGACGGCGGTAATTGCGTCCGTACCCGAGCAGACGTTTCAGTGACGGCCACAGATTTTTCGGTGTCTGATCATTCATCGAGCGCGGCCTCTAACTGCTGATAATGATACATTTCGCTATACCATCCGTTCTGGTTAATCAGCGCCTGATGACGCCCTTGTGCAGTAATACTGCCTTGCTGTAATACCAGAATATTATCTGCCTCTGTCAGCGCAGAGAGTCTGTGCGCACTGATAATCACTGTACGCCCTTCGCCCCACTGACGTAAATTTTGCAGGATAAGAAACTCGGTCTGCCCGTCAACGGCAGAAAGTGCATCATCCAGGATAAGAATTTCAGTATCCAGTAGTAAGGCGCGGGCAATCGAAATCCGTTGTTTTTGTCCGCCGGACAGCATAACGCCCCGCTCACCAACCTCCGTTTCATAGCCCTGCGGCAGGCGTTCAATATCATCATGCACATTCGCCAGACGCGCCACGTGCTCAATCTCCTCACGGGTTGCCTGCGGACGTCCCAGGGCAATATTATTTGCAATTGTATCGGAGAACAGAAACGGCGTTTGATTCACCACAGCAAGCCGGCTGTGCCAGTCTGAAAAAATCAGTGAATTAAGTGGCTTACCCTGAAAGCAAATATCGCCCTGCGTCACATCATAATGGCGCTGGATAAGTGCCAGCAACGTAGATTTCCCGCAACCCGTCGGTCCGCACAATCCCAGTAACTGACCGGGTTTCAACGTAAAACGGATAGCATTCAGTACCGGTCGCGTGGTATCCGGGTAACAAAATTCAGTAATTGCAACGGCCAGCTCACTGCGCTCCGGTTTCAGCACCTCTGTTCCGTCAGCCAGTACCGGCGGGGTTTCCAGCAGAACCTGTATCCGGCTGTAAGCGGCGCTGCCGCGCTCAACAATATTAAACATCCATGCCAGTGCCAGCATCGGCCAAATCATCAGCCCGAGATACATAATAAAGCTGGTCAGTTCCCCGAGGGTCAGCGTGCCCTGCATCACCATATAGCTGCCGCCGGCAACCGCCAGCAGGTTTGACATTCCTATCGCCATAATAATGGTGGGATCAAACCGGGCATCCACCTCAGCCACATGCATATTTTTCCGTCCCGCCTCTGCGGCGACAGATTCAAACTGAGCAGACTGATGTGCTTCAAGACCAAATGCTTTGATCATGCGGATACTACTGAGACTTTCCTGCGCCTGGTTATTCAGAGAGGAGAATGCACCCTGCGCCGTTTTAAAACGGTGATGGAGCTGTTGTCCGTAACGTTTTATCGCCAGCGCCATCAGCGGCATCGGCAGCAAAGACAGCAATGTAAGCTGCCAGCTGATTTCAATACTCATCACCAGCAGCACCACGCAGCCCATAACCAGGGAATCCACCAGTGTCAGAACACCTTCGCCTGCGGCAAACACCACTTTATCAACATCATTGGTACTGCGGGCAATCAGATCGCCCGTCCGGTAGTGGTGATAAAAGGCCGGAGACTGGCGGCTGAATTGCTGATAAAAATCCTGCCGTAAGCGCACCGCCAGTTTATACGATGCACCAAACAGCCAGACACGCCAGATATAGCGCAGGACATAAATAACCAGCGCGATAAGCAGCATAATGCCAATCCAGCCCCACAACGTCTGCATCGTCAGTGTTTTTTTCGTTACGCCGTCAACAATAATGCCGACAAAACGCGGTGGCAAAACCTGTAAAACCGCGATAAGGATCAGAAAAAAAACAGCCCCCGCATAGCGCCGCCATTCACTGAGGAAATACCATTTTAGTTGGGCAAATAATCTCACGGGATCCCGTATAGTATCTGAAGTTAATCGTTAATCCGCAGCACCTTTCTCAGGGATAGGCAACGCGGTGGTGTACTTTATGCGCTCCATCGCAAAATTGGAAGTCACATCAATTAAACCGGGTACACCGGTGACCAGTCTTTTATAAAAATGATCAAAGCGTTTCATGTCTACCACTTCGACCTGCAACATATAATCAAACTCCCCGGCCATGCGGTAAAACTCCACCACTTCCGGCATTTGCTGAACAAATTCAACAAATTCAGTATACCACTCGCTGCTGTGACACTGAGTTTTTATCATCACAATCACAGTCAGCCCCAGCCCGAGCTTCTCCGGGTCCAGCAACGCCACCCGCTTGCGGATATAGCCATCATCTTCCAGCCTTTTCAACCGTTTCCAGCACGGTGTAGAGGTCAGATTAACCGCCTCTGCCAGTGTATTCAGTGATAACGAGGCATCTTCCTGCAAAAGTTGCAGTAACTTACGGTCTATTTTATCTATCATTTGCTCACCCGGGAGAATATATTTCTCCATATCATGCATGATAAAGAAAATAGAAAAAGCCTTTTCTCTCACATAATTGCTAAGATTAAGCAACTGACAGTGAGGAGATAATGTATGACAACCCAATGGACGACATTCGCCATTAATGCTATTCAGGCCGATTATCAACGCAGCGCGGATACCCACCTGATCCCGGTGGAATTACCCGTCTTCCCGGGGGTTTCATTATACCTCAAGGATGAAAGTACGCACCCGACCGGTAGTCTGAAACACCGCCTGGCACGATCACTTTTTTTATACGGGCTGTGTAACGGCTGGATACGTGAAGGCACCCCGGTTATCGAAGCCTCATCCGGCAGCACTGCCGTATCTGAAGCCTATTTTGCCCGCCTGCTCGGTCTGCCGTTTATCGCCGTGATGCCGCGCTGCACTGCCCGGCGCAAAGTGGAACAAATTGAGTTCTACGGCGGACAATGTCATTTTGTCGATAACAGCGCACAAATTTATGCCGAATCTGAGCGCCTTGCCCGTGAAACCGGCGGTCATTATATGGATCAGTTTACCTACGCCGAACGGGCAACTGACTGGCGCGGCAACAACAATATTGCTGAAAGTATTTTCCGTCAGATGTCACGGGAAGCACACCCTGTGCCACAGTATCTGGTGATGAGTGCAGGTACCGGCGGTACCTCTGCCACACTGGGACGTTTTATCCGCTACCAGGGACACAATACAAAATTAATTGTCGTTGATCCTGAAAACTCCGTATTCCATGACTGTTATCACCAGAAATGCTCACATTTACGCTGTGAAACCGGCAGTAAAATAGAGGGGATCGGTCGTCCGCGTGCAGAACCTTCATTTATTCCCGGCGTCATTGATGATGTGATGAAAGTCAGCGACAAATGCAGTATCGCCACACTTTACTGGCTGGAAAAACTGCTCGGACGCAGAGTCGGCGCATCAACCGGCACCAATGTCTGGGGTGCGCTGCAACTGGCGGCACAAATGCATGCAGAGCAGCAGAGCGGCTCCATAGTTACTCTGATTTGTGACAGCGGCGAGCGCTATCCGGACACCTATTACAATCCGCAGTGGGTGGCAGACAATATCGGTGATCTGACCGACGCACTTGCAACACTACCCAAATGGTGATGCAGCCGTTACCATATACCCTTATTCATTCAAACTGCAGGTGTGTTGGCTGCCTGCATCCTGAATGACGTTGGGTAAAACCCCATCTTTTTTATTGTGAGGGTTACAGATGAAACGTGCTGTTGTCGTATTCAGTGGCGGTCAGGATTCCACTACCTGCCTGATTCAGGCGCTCCGCAATTATGACGAAGTGCATTGTGTGACGTTTGACTACGGTCAGCGTCACAGTCAGGAAATAGAGGTAGCCCGCAGACTGAGCCTGAAACTGGGCGCGGCAGCGCACAAGGTTCTGGATGTCACCTTATTAAGTGAACTCGCCGTCAGCAGCCTGACCCGCGATAATATTCCGGTTCCCGGATTCAGTGAAAGTGAAAAAAGTGATATTCCGAATACGTTTGTTCCGGGTCGTAATATCCTGTTTCTCACCCTGACGGCGATTTATGCGTACCAGGTCGGCGCAGAAGCTATTATCACCGGTGTATGTGAAACAGATTTCTCCGGTTATCCGGACTGCCGCGATGAGTTCGTCAGAGCACTTAACCATGCGGTAAACCTGGGTATTGCCCGTGAAATCCGTTTTGAAACGCCGCTGATGTGGCTTGATAAAGCTCAAACCTGGGCGCTGGCGGAATATTACGGGCAACTGGATACTATCCGCCGGGAAACACTGACCTGTTATAACGGCATTCAGGGCGATGGCTGTGGTGAATGTGCTGCCTGTCATCTGCGACAAAACGGATTAGCGCATTACCTTGCAAACCGCGATGCCGTCATGTCCTCGATGAAAAAACTCACCGGGCTTTCCTGACCGGTCCGGTTCTTCGCTAATCCGCCTGGTCATAATGGCCGGCGGATTATCTGTTCGTTCTGCCGGACTAATTACTCCGGTGCGGTCAGCAGTTCAAATTTATCGCGGATCTCACCTTCAATCGGAAGGGCTTTGCCTGTTTTTAAATTAATAAAGACAAAGGTCACTTCGGCATCCGCCACAACCTGTTTATCTTCCTGCCGGGTCACTATCTGTTTGAGAATACCGCTCTTCTGCCCTGAGTGTTGCAGGTAGCTGTCAATAATCAGGCGCTCCCCCAGATGTACCGGCAGCCGGTAATTAATATTGATATTAACCACAACAACTGCGATATCCATCTGCTTAAACCAGCGGTAAGCATCATAGCTTTCCAGCCAGTCCCAACGTGCCGCTTCCAGAAACTCCAGATAACGCGCATTGTTAACATGTCCGAAGGCATCAATATGGTAGCCAAGCACTTTAATTTTGGTGCTCATAATATCTCTCCCTTTAATACATTTCCGGTTTGAAAAACAGACCAACCGGCTGAGCCGGATTTTTCTTTCCCTCCCCCGCAACAGACGAGGGAGGGAAAAAGAGTAAACATCTGCAGATGTTATAACTCTATCTTATCGCTATTTATACTAAAAATACGTTCACCGATCCCCTTAACTTCCATCAGTTGCTCGGCGGACGTAAATGGCCCGTGATCAGTACGATACTCGATAATACTCTGTGCTTTTTTTGGTCCGATCCCACTGAGATTCTGCGCCAGTTCTTCCGCAGATGCGGTATTGATACTGATCCGGCTGCTGTCAGTATCCTGAGTCACAGCCTGCTGAGTCTGAGCGTTATCCGTTTGCGCTGACTGCGCGAGTGCGGATGTACTGAACATACCGCCGGTTAACAGTGCTGATGTTAAGAGTAATGCTGAGGTCCATTTCGTTTTCATGCTGATATCTCCTTTTGGTGTTTAGCACAAAACGGAGTGTCGCAAAAATTTTTAACGCCGGGGAATTTTTGGGGGAGAAATGCGAAAGGCTACGAACGTAGCCTTTCAGGGAATGTAAATGACATTTAGTTTTTCGATCTGTATCGAAAAATTTTAGTCCATATTCTTCACATCAATATCTGCATTCAAACGCAGGTTGATCAGTAATGATTCAAGCTCCGTTGATGCCATTTGCTGACGTAATACCTCGCGCAGTTCAGTTTTTTCCTTATCCGTTGCATTACCGGCAATAACTTTATCCAGCTGTACCAGCACAATATTGCCCTGTGCATCAATTGTACGGCTGTATGTCGGTTTACCGTCAACAGGATGAGCCTGAGTGAACGCTGCGTTAATCACAGGATCTGTCGGGTTAAGGCGCTGGATAGTTTGCGCTTCACCAAATTTCACGCCGGCGGCGGCTAATGCTGCATCGCCTTTACCTTCTTTCAGTGCGGCAATTAATGTATCTGCCTGCGCATTCAGTGCGGCTTCTGCCTTGCTGCGTTTAACCAGGGCTTCAATCTCCCCTCTGACCTTCTCAAACGGTTCAACGGCTTCCGGGCGATACGCATCAACGCGGATAACAAAGGCACGGTCACCGGATACGGTAATGATGTCAGAGTTAGCGCCGGATGAGCCTTTTTCATCAAACAGCAGGTTATCAGATAAGGCTTTCAGCAGTTCCGGATAATTAACCGCATCAGGCAGTTTGCTCAGCGCGAACCAATCTGTCTGCACAGCTTTAACACCTGTAGCCTGCTCTACGCCGACCAGAGATTCATTATCATTTGCTGCCGCTTCACTGGCTTTTTGCTGTAAATCAAAGAAGGCTTTACTTGCTGCTTCACCTTTTACCAGCGCAGTAACTTCATCTTTCACCGCAGTCAGTGGTTTGAGTGTTTCAGGCTCATACACATCCAGACGGAAAATAGCATAGCCATTATCCAGCTTCACAATCTCTGAGATCTGTCCGGCACTTTTCAGATTCGCCGATTTAATTTCAGGCACTAATGCCGCATCTTCCATCCAGCCGATAACACCACCGTTACGGGCGGTCAGTTTATCAGTTGATTTTTCCTTAGCCAGCGTACTGAAATCAGCGCCGCTTTTCAGTGCATTCAGAATGGCGTTGGCATCATCTTCAGTTGCAACAGTAATCTGACTGTATTCACCTTTGCCGGGCGCCGTAAAGCGTGCTGTGTTTTTATCGTAATAATCCTGAATCTGCTGCTCACTCACCCCGGTATTATCCTGGATATTTGCGGCATCCAACTCAACAAAGCTGATTTTTATCGCCTGAGGGGCAATAAAATTATTTTTGTTTTTCGCGTAGTAAGCCTGTAACTCTTCGTCAGTGGTACTCTGTTTTGCCTGAGCATCAGAGAGAGTCAGCGTTGCCTGACGGATAGTACGCGCCTGCAGTAAAATAGCGGCTGCATTGGTGACTTCATTGTCGAGCACAAAAGAGTCACGGACAAAAGGCTGTACCAGTTGTTCCTGGATCATCTGTTTGCGCAGATAATTCGCATAGCTTTCGCCGGTGATACTGTTACGGGCGAGGAACGTATCATACGCCTGCTGGCTGAACTGTCCGTCAACCGCGAATCCGGGTTCTTCACGGATAGCATTAATAATTTGGTTATCACTGACAGTGATACCTAATTTCATCGCATACTGTTCAAGCAAAATAGTATCAATTAACTGATTCAATGCCTGAGTGCGAATTTGTTTCACGCCCTGCTCAGTGCTGACTAACTGCGAGAACATGTCACCCAGCTGAGCCTGCTGGCGATTACGCTCTTCCTGGAAGGCGCGTTCTAATTGCTGTGACGATATTTCAGTATCATTCACTTTGGCAGCATAATTAGAACCGCTGACGAGGTAACCACCGACACCTGTCAGAATAAATGACAGGATAATGATGGCGAAGATAATTTTTATCACAGGGTTATTCGCCGCTGTGCGTAGATTTTCCATCATAAGAAATCCAAACTCCGCTTTTGGTAAAATAAAAATCAGGTCAGGGTAAATTATGCCCTAAAACAAAAAAAAGCGCATCACTCTGATGCGCTTCCTGCTTACCTTTGCACGGTTTTTAAGCCCTCAGGACTAAATTATCCCGGAGCCTGAGTCAGTGCTCAGCTGTTTACTGCGTCTTTCAGACCTTTGCCTGCACGGAAAGCAGGTACTTTTGCCGCAGCAATTTTGATCTCTTTACCGGTCTGCGGGTTACGGCCAGTGCGCGCTGCGCGCTCACGGACAGTGAAAGTACCGAAACCAACCAGTGCAACATCATCACCCACTTTAAGGGTATCAGTTACAGAACTAATAATTGCATCTAACGCGCGTCCGGCCGCAGCTTTTGAAATATCAGCATCCGCAGCAATTTTATCGACCAATTGTGACTTATTCACTATTATCATCCCCTTTCAGAATTTTCTGCCCGGATCAACGAAGTATGTTCCTGACAGCCACAGCCGTTATATCAAGCCTTACTCTTCTTGGCAAGATTGTAAACTGCGCAAGTTTCGTAAGAATGTTCGCTAAATTAGCGGGATAAAAAAAGGCTGACAAGTCCGAAAGTATCTGTCAGCCCTCAATTTATCTTTATTTCTTGATGCAGGTCACTATTTGTTACGCGTTTTTACTTACAACTTCCATGCCTGAAACAGGATTCAGCAGTGCAAGTGAAAGAACTTCATCTATTGTTTTAACCGGATGAATATCCAGATCAGCTTTCACATTGTCCGGAATTTCTTCCAGGTCACGGCGATTTTCTTCCGGGATAAGTACCGTTTTAATCCCGCCGCGATGTGCTGCCAGTAATTTTTCTTTCAGTCCGCCGATAGGTAACACCAGACCACGCAGAGTGATTTCCCCGGTCATCGCCACATCCGCACGTACCGGGTTCCCCGTCAGCGCAGAGACCAGCGCAGTACACATCGCCACACCGGCACTCGGCCCATCTTTCGGGGTTGCCCCTTCAGGAACGTGGACGTGAATATCGCGTTTTTCATAGAAATCGTTGTTGATCCCTAATTTGTCAGCGCGGGCGCGGACAACGGTTAGTGCCGCCTGGATAGACTCCTGCATGACTTCACCCAGTGAACCGGTATAGGAGAGCTTCCCTTTACCCGGAACCGCTGCGGTTTCGATAGTCAGCAGATCCCCGCCGACTTCTGTCCACGCAAGACCGGTAACCTGACCCACACGGTTTTCCGTGTCAGCACGACCGTAGTCCACTTTCTGCACACCCAGGTACTCTTTCAGGTTTTCCTGGTTAATTTCGATGTGCTTGAGTGTTTTGTCCATTAACAACTGTTTCACGGCTTTACGGCACAGTTTGGAGATTTCACGCTCCAGTCCGCGCACGCCCGCTTCACGGGTGTAGTAACGGATGATCCCGAGGATCGCACTGTCATCGATAGTCAGTTCCGTTTTCTTCAGCGCGTTGCGTTCTGTCTGCTTAGGCAGAAGATGGCGAATCGCGATGTTGAGTTTTTCATCTTCCGTATAACCGGACAAACGGATAACTTCCATACGATCCAGTAACGGCGCAGGAATGTTCATGGAGTTCGATGTTGCCACAAACATAACATCAGACAGGTCGTAATCCACTTCCAGGTAGTGATCGTTAAACGCGATATTTTGTTCAGGATCCAGCACCTCAAGCAGTGCGGACGCAGGATCACCACGCATGTCGGATGACATTTTATCGATCTCATCCAGCAGGAACAGCGGGTTTTTTACGCCGACTTTTGCCATTTTCTGGATCAATTTACCCGGCATAGAGCCGATGTAAGTGCGGCGGTGACCACGGATTTCCGCTTCATCACGCACGCCGCCCAACGCCATACGGACATATTTACGTCCGGTTGCGCGGGCAATAGATTGCCCCAGAGAGGTTTTACCCACCCCCGGCGGCCCGACCAGACACAGGATCGGCCCTTTAATTTTACTGACACGGCTTTGAACCGCGAGGTATTCAAGAATCCGCTCTTTAACCCGATCCAGACCATAATGGTCGCAATCGAGAATTTCCTGTGCTTTCAGCAGATCTTTTTTAACTTTGCTGCGCTTAACCCACGGAACCTGAATCATCCAGTCGATATAACTGCGGACAACTGTCGCTTCTGCAGACATCGGGGACATCATTTTCAGTTTTTGCAGCTCGGCTTCGGCTTTTTCTTTTGCCTCTTTCGGCATCTGCGCTTCTTCAATCTTACGTTTCAGCGCTTCAGCTTCATCCGGTGCGTCGTCCATCTCACCCAGCTCTTTCTGGATAGCTTTCATCTGCTCGTTGAGATAGTACTCGCGCTGGCTTTTTTCCATCTGTTTTTTGACACGGTTACGGATACGTTTTTCCACCTGTAACAGGTCGATTTCCGATTCCATCATCGCCATCAGATACTCGAGGCGCTCAACCACATCCGGCATTTCTAATACAGATTGTTTATCCTGTAATTTCAATGTCATGTGGGAGGCAATAGTGTCAGCCAATTTGGCGACATCCTCGATACTGTGCAAAGAAGTCAGGACTTCCGGCGGAATTTTTTTATTCAGTTTGATGTAACCCTCAAACTGATTGGTCGCAGTGCGTAACAGAACTTCCTGTTCACGCTCGTCCACAACCGGCGATTCCATCAGTTCAGCCTGGGCTGAGAAGAAATCACCGTTGTCGCTTAATGTTTTGATATGCGCACGTTGCAGACCTTCCACCAGCACTTTCACAGTGCCGTCCGGCAGTTTCAGCATCTGTAATACAGATGCGACTGTCCCGACTGAGAATAAATCATTGACGCCCGGTTCGTCCGTTGACGCTTCTTTCTGGGCAACTAACAGCACTTTTTTATCCATATCCATGGCTGTTTCCAGACAGTGGATGGATTTTTCGCGCCCGACAAATAAAGGAATAACCATGTGGGGATAAACCACCACATCGCGTAAAGGCAGTACCGGGATTTCAATGCGTTCAGCACGCTCAGGATTCATAGAGCACTCTCTTCGTTTAGCTTACGCCTTGTTAGGAACGTCGTGAAACACGTTTTTTACAGGTTCCACTCCATAGAATGATCAATATATGGGGATGCATTTCTTACATTCAATACTTTATTTAGTAAGAAAAGCGAAATGAGGGAAAATCCCCTCATTTTTATAATATTGATAACAAATCCGCTAACTTCTCGTTACTCGCCGGAAACCTGTGCTTCAGGTTTACGGTAAATCAGCAAAGGTTCCGTTTGATTCGTGATCACATTTTCATCGATAACGACTTTTTCAACGTTTTCCATTGACGGCAAATCGTACATCGTATTCAGTAATGCCGCTTCAACGATAGAACGCAGACCACGGGCACCTGTTTTACGTTTCATCGCTTTTTCAGCGATGGCAACCAGGGCTTCGCGACGGAACTCCAGTTCGACATCTTCAATATTGAAAAGTGCCTGATACTGTTTCGTTAACGCGTTTTTTGGTTCCTGTAAAATCTGGATCAATGCGTCTTCATTCAGCTCACCGAGTGTTGCCACTACCGGCAGACGACCAATGAATTCAGGGATCAGACCAAATTTAATCAGATCGCCCGGCTCCACTTGTGCCAGTAATTCACCTTCAGTTGCTTTATCTTTATCACCACGCACTTCAGCACCGAAACCGATACCTGAACGGGTATTCAGACGCTGTCCCACTACTTTATCAAGACCGGCAAATGCCCCGCCACAGATAAACAGAATTTTCGAGGTATCAACCTGTAAAAATTCCTGCTGCGGATGTTTACGTCCACCTTGCGGCGGTACTGCCGCGATAGTTCCTTCGACCAGTTTCAGCAGAGCCTGCTGAACACCTTCGCCGGACACATCACGGGTAATTGACGGATTATCAGATTTACGGGAAATTTTATCAATTTCATCAATATACACGATACCGCGCTGTGCTTTCTCTACATCATAGTCGCATTTCTGTAAAAGCTTCTGAATGATATTTTCAACATCTTCGCCCACATAACCGGCTTCGGTCAGTGTGGTGGCGTCCGCCATGGTAAACGGAACATCCAGGTAACGCGCCAGGGTTTCTGCCAGTAATGTTTTACCGCTGCCGGTTGGTCCGATAAGCAGAATATTACTTTTACCCAGCTCTACGCCTTCGGCTGTTTTATCGCCGTTGCGTAAACGTTTGTAGTGATTGTATACCGCAACTGCCAGCACTTTTTTCGCCAGTTCCTGACCAATAACATAGTCATCAAGGTGCTGACGAATTTCATGCGGTGTCGGCAGTTCATTGCGATCACTGCGCTGTGCCGGGATCAGGTCTTTAATTTCTTCACGAATAATGTCATTGCATAAATCAACGCATTCGTCACAGATATACACTGACGGGCCGGCAATCAGTTTCTTAACCTCATGCTGACTTTTCCCGCAGAAAGAGCAGTACAGCAGCTTTCCTGAACCGTCTTTGCGTTTGTCTGTCATCAGTAAACCTCACTTAATCAGTACAGCTCATCATTGGTGAGCCGCAAAAAATGTCACGACACCGCAGTACCCTGCCTGTGGGCAGGATACAGGCAACGCCTGCGTTACCTGTTACCGGCGTGTGTAAATATGGTCAACCAAGCCGTATTCCTGTGCTTCTTTAGCGGACAGGAAGCGATCACGCTCGGTATCACGCTGAATTTCCTCAACGGATTTACCGGTGTGATGGGCTAATAATTCATTCATGCGCGCTTTCACTTTCAGAATTTCCTGAGCATGAATTTCAATATCAGTAGCTTGTCCCTGATAGCCACCCAGCGGCTGGTGGATCATGACACGGGAGTTAGGCAGGCAATAACGTTTGCCCGGCTCACCCGCCGTCAGTAAGAAGGAGCCCATAGAGCAGGCCTGGCCCACACAAATTGTGCTGACCTGTGGTTTGATAAACTGCATGGTGTCATAAATTGACATCCCGGCGGTGATAACCCCACCCGGTGAATTAATGTAAAGACTGATGTCTTTTTCCGGGTTTTCAGCTTCCAGGAAGAGTAATTGTGCCACGACCAGGTTTGCCATATGATCTTCAACCTGACCGGTTAAAAAGATAATACGGTCTTTTAATAAGCGTGAATAGATATCATAGGAGCGTTCACCGCGTGCTGTCTGCTCGATAACCATTGGCACCAGCGCCATGTTGGGTGCGAAAGTATCCTGATTGTCGTGATATGACATGTCCATCTCCTGATTGAATTTTATTGGTGCCTGCCGAATGGGTCTATTTTACTTGAGATCCGGTAAGATGACCATGTGCTATCGGTGATTCGGCCATATAATCGGCATATCCCGCCCGGTAATTACCTGATATGGCAAATATGGGGGATAACCCCGGCTTTTTTCAAGGAATATTGTCATAAATAACGAAAAAACCGCAGACAATGCATATTGTCTGCGGTTTTGATCAGATAAACAGCAATGTGCTGTTCACAGAGAGAAGATTAACCTGCTGCCTGAACCTGGTTCATCAGTTCAGTAAAGCCAGTTTCTTTATCAGTCACTTTCGCTTTCGCCAGAACAGTTTCAATTGCCTGCTCTTCCAGTGCCAGATTGCGGATACCTTCCATCATCTGATTGTTTTTGTTGTAGTATTCTACAACTTCTGACGGATCTTCATACGCAGAAGCCATTTCTTCAATCAGCATGTTAACGCGATCGTCTTCGGCTTTCAGTTCGTTAGAAGAGATGACTTCGCCTAACAGCAGGCCAACCATCACGCGGCGTTTAGCCTGTTCTTCGAACAGTTCACGCGGCAGTTCCATAGCTTGTTGCTCTGAACCACCGAAACGCTGTGCTGCCTGCTTACGCAGTTCTTCGATTTCAGTATCAACAGCCGCTTTCGGTACATCGATTTCGTTTGCTTTCAGCAGACCGTCGATAACCTGGGTTTTAACACGGTTGCGCACAGCATTTTTCAGCTCACGTTCCATGTTTTTACGGATTTCTGCTTTCAGACCATCCAGAGAACCGTCGCCAATACCGAAGCGCTTAATAAACTCTTCAGTCATTTCCGGCAGTTCGCGCTCTTCAACTTTTTTCAGTGTGATAGCGAACTTAGCTGCTTTCCCTTTCAGGTTTTCAGCGTGGTAATCTTCCGGGAAAGTCACATCGATTTCGAATTCTTCACCGGCTTTATGACCGACAACACCGTCTTCAAAGCCCGGAATCATACGGTTCTGACCCATGACCAGAACGAAATCAGAGGATTTACCACCATCGAACGCTTCGCCGTCAACAGTACCTGCGAAATCGATAGTGATGCGATCATCAGCTTTCGCTGCATCTTCAATCACTTTCCATTCAGCCTGCTGCTTGCGCAGAGTTTCAACCATGCCATCGATGTCAGCATCTTTGACGGTAACAACCGGTTTTTCAACTTCGATTGTTTCCAGACCTTTCAGCTCAACTTCAGGGAACACTTCAAATTCAACAGTATATTTGAAGTCCTGACCTTCCTGATACGGCTCGTCTACTTTGTAGTCCGGTGCGCCGACAGGGTTGATTTTGTTTTCGATGATAGCGCTGACGAAGTTACGTGACATCATCTCGCCGAGTGCATCCTGAACAGCCATCGCGCCATAACGCTGCTTGATGATGTTCTGTGGCACTTTACCTTTACGGAAGCCGTCAATACGTGCTTTCTTGGCGATTTCAGCTAATTCTTTATTTACTGCTTTGTCAATTTCGGCGGCAGGAACGGTGATTAATACACGACGCCCAAGGCCTTCAGTCGTTTCAACAGAAACTTGCATCTTATTACCTCAAAAAAGTCTATTGCTCGGTCAACTCCAGATCCCACGCACGGCACTTTGCCCGCGTGAAACGATAATGAACCGGGGTGGTCGCATTTAAAAACCGAGTTCCCTTATATTCAGAAGCGTCCCGAAACCATACGGAATTTCAGACGCGACATTATAGCGATGCTGACACTCCGCGTCGAGGAGCGCAGGCAAAAGAGCCCGAAATTCATTCTTTTTATATCAAAATTTGTGCGATAAGCCGATTTTTTGTACAATTTGCGACTCACTGACCGCCGCCATGACAACGCGGCGACGCTTCCACACTTCCCTGAGCACGGTTCCACTCATCCGGCGTGTAAGTATGCAGCGCCAGGGCGTGAACCCCGCCTGAAAGCTCATCGGCCAACAGTGTATAAATGTGACGGTGACGCCCGACCAGGCGCATGCCATCAAAAATATCACTGACCACCACGACTTTAAAGTGAGTTTCAGATCCGGCAGGGACATTATGCTGACCACTTTCATTCATCACATCTATATGATGAGGTGTCAGTGCCAAATTCAGTTTTTCAGTGATGCGTTGGTGCATCACAGCAGGGAATGATGCCGACATAACTATCCTTCAGGTCAATGTATACTTATATACTTGCGGTGAATGCCCAGTGTAGTGAGTTTTTTATCAAAATCCATACCAATCCGCGATAAAGCCGATTATCATCGTGCGTTAATCTGAACACTCACACCCCCGACGACAATCCGGTGCTGTGGCTGACTTCAACAACTTATAACGGATTCATATTATGTTGAAAAAATACCTCTTTCCGCTGTTCGCGCTGATATTATTAGCTGGTTGTCAGGCACCGTCGAACACCTTATCCATCGAGCCTGTGATGAAGTTACCACCGGCGGATCCGACACTCGGTGCAACAACCATTTCTATTACCGGTGTCGATAACCGTTCATCTCAGACACTGGCTGAATTCAGTCGTAACGGTCAGCTGGCACAGTTGCGCCCGTCACGCGATCTGCGTTTTCTGCTGCAGGAAGCCCTGGAAAAACAAATGGTTGCGCGTGGATTCATGATTGGCACCCCGGCGGCAGCAAACGTTCAGATAGCAATAAATACCTTTAAAGCGAATGTTCAGGAAGGCAGTGTCCGCCATAACATTACCGCTAACATTGAGGTTACCGTACTCGCCACCGCGCAAAATAACAGTACAAAAAGCAGAACATTCCGCACCAGCTATAATGTGCAGGGACCGTTCAGCGCCAGCAATGCAAAAGTGACGGATGCCTTTAACCGCGCACTCAGCGACATTGTTGCAGACATGGCACAAGACACACAAATCAGTCAGTTCATCAAACAAAACGCCCGCTATTAATCTATCTATACCCAACGTCATTCACGCCGTCAACGAACCTGCAGTTTGAATGAATAAGTGTATAAACAGCCCTGTCCTTCGGGTACAGGGCTGTCCGTGCTTTTCTGTTAATAACAGTGTGTATCACCGCCGGTGATGCGTAAGGATAATAATGTTCCGGAGTATTTGGGCAACTTACAGTCAGCGGAATGCCCGTATTCTTTTACTGCTCGGGTTTGCTTCCGGGTTGCCGCTGGCACTGACCGGCGGGACACTCCAGGCCTGGATAACGATTGAAAATGTCGATATTAAAACGATCGGTTTTTTCTCGCTGGTCAGTCAGGCGTATGTCTTCAAATTTCTGTGGGCGCCCTTTATGGATCGCTATCAGCTGCCGTTTCTCGGACGCCGCCGCGGCTGGATGCTGACCACACAGATAATGTTGATCATCAGTATTATCGCGATGAGCATGATGAAGCCGTCAGAGCACCTCTGGTGGCTGGCTGCTGCTGCCGCTGTTGTCGCGTTCTGTTCCGCATCGCAGGATATTATTTTCGATGCCTATAAAACAGATCTGCTTTCCGCCAAAGAGCGCGGCACCGGGGCTGCAATATCAACATTAGGTTACCGGCTGGCGATGCTGGTTTCCGGCGGGCTGGCGCTGCTGATAGCACACCGCTATACCGGCTGGCAAAATATGTATCTACTGATGGCGGCAATCATGCTTGTCGGGGTATTCGCCACTCTGATGGCAAAAGAGCCCGAAACAGGCGCTCCGCCGCCACGGACACTGCGGGAAGCCGTACGTGATCCGCTGGCTGAGTTTTTTGGCCGTAATAATACCTGGCTGCTGTTACTGCTGATCGTCCTCTATAAAATGGGGGATGCATTTGCATTAACACTCAGTACACCGTTTTTGATCCGTGGTGCCGGGTTCGGCCCTGACGAAGTCGGGCTTATCAATAAAACCCTGGGACTGGCAGCAACGATTATCGGCGCGCTGTACGGCGGTTATCTGATGCAGCGCTGGAGCCTGTTTAAATCACTGATGTTCTTCGGGATCATTCAGGGATTTTCAAATCTCGGCTATTGGGTACTGACCGTTACACCACAAAATATTTATATGATGGGTGCCGTTGTATTCATCGAAAATATTTGTGGCGGGATGGGAACGGCTGCCTTTGTCGCACTGCTGATGACACTGTGCAACCGGTCATTCTCAGCAACACAATTTGCCCTGCTGTCAGCACTTTCCGCCGTCGGGCGCGTGTATACCGGACCATTCGCCGGATGGATGGTTGAGTTCTACGGCTGGAGCTGGTTCTATATGTTTACTGTCGTTGCCGCCATTCCGGGATTGCTGTTGCTGTTACTGTGCCGGCAGACGCTGCGCTACACCCAGGAAACAGAACAATTCCTGCCACGCCGCCATTTCCGTTCCGGTTACCGGCTGGCTCTCTCATTGCTCGGGATCACCGCCACCCTGTTTACAGCCAGCCTGATCCTGCTGCTTACCGGTGTGTTCAGTCTCACCCCTGAATTCATTCCCGATACACTGAAAGGTGACATCTTTATTTACGGTCTTAATATCGGGATTGCCGGTTTATTCCTGGGCGGACTGCTTGATTATTGCGCACTTCGCAGGGATAAACTGACCTGACGCTGCTACTAATACCGGAAAAAATTCAATCAAAAGTTTATAAAGCCAGTTTAAACTGGCTTTTTTGTTGTCATTTTTTAGATATTAATCACATTTAATATAATTTATTTCTTAAAATTACATTCAAAACCACAAATACATCACATCCCTTATTCTCCTTTTTCTCCCTTCGCCCTATATTCTCCGTTGTTATTTCTGACCTCTTAACTCTTTAACTACAAAATAAATAGCTGACAAATTATGAAAAAAACGACTATTGCGGCCATCATCGCTGCAACCGCCGCGTTTTCTGCGCAGGCAGAGTATCAATGGGGATTTGCAAACGTCAGTATGAACTACCTGGACTGGACTGAGCACACGACGCATAAGAGCGGAAACAGTTCACATAAAGACGACTTTGCTTACCTGGAACTTGAAGGCGGTGCCGGTTACTCCTGGGGCGAGCTTTACGGCTTCTTCGATCTGGAAAATGCGTTTAACAGCAAAACAGATTCTGACGCCGGTGATAATCAACGCTACACATTTAAAACCACGGGTCGCTTCTATCTGGGTGACAGCGGTTTTAACGCTTACGGGCACGTTTACGGTACCTATTCACTGCCGGGAAACGGCGGCAATTTCCATGAAGTAAATACCCTGTACGGGATCGGGTACAACACCGATTTCCACGGTTTATGGCTCAAGCCATTCGCGGCACTCCACTATGTTGATCAAACGTTTTACAGTGGTAACAACGGCTATGTGCTTGGCTGGGTTGCCGGATATGACTTCAACCTGTGGAATGAAAAATTCAGTGTCACCAACTGGCATGAAATGGAATTTAACCGCAACGAACGTTACGGCAATGGCGGACGAAATGGTATCAATGGGGCGCTCGCCTTGTGGTGGACACCGGTTCCGTCTGTCACGACCGGTATCCAGTACCGCTATGCTGATAATAAATTAGGTGAAGATTTCTATCAGCAGGCAATAGTTTATAGTATTAAATATAACTTCTAGATCACATTTTCAGACCACGGGGGGGAAAGCCCCCGTATTCTTACTAATAACTTGTTTCTGAATAGAAAAATTTCACTAGCCTGTCATATAAAGTGTAATAATTAGTGTTATCTCCTTTCGGTATTGCACTCCCTAATCTAAGCTTAAACATCAAATTGTCTCTTGTTTGTTAAAAGTAAGTCTTTTATTTTACTTTTACATAAAAAATTACCCACTTGTGATCCTTTTAACATAAAGAGCCAACAATCGGTGTAATTCTATTACATATATTTACACTAATCCTACCTTGCCGTAATATGTGCGGACTGATGAAACGACAATAGTACTGAGCACCTTTATTTTTGGGGTCGTTGGATGAGCTTATGAACTACAAAAAGAGTATCGGGATAATCATGCTGCTCGCAGCCACGCTTTTATCAGGCGGGTGCGATATGGTATTGATGGATCCAAAAGGCACTATCGGAGCACAGCAGAAAACGCTGATTTTAACTGCAATTGGTCTGATGCTTATTGTGGTCATACCGGTCATTATCATGACAATTGTTTTTGCCATGCGCTACCGGGAAGCCAAAAAAGCAACTTACCGTCCTAACTGGGCGCATTCAAACAAAATTGAACTTGTCGTCTGGACTGTTCCAATCATTATCATTCTGATTCTGGGAACAATTACGTGGAAAACCACCCACGAACTGGATCCTTACAAACCTCTGGTCAGTGATCAGGAACCTGTCACTATTCAGGTTATTTCTATGGATTGGAAATGGTTATTTATCTATCCGGATCAAGGTATTGCCACTGTGAATGAGATTGCATTCCCGGTCGGTGTTCCCGTCAATTTCAAAATCACCTCTGACTCTGTAATGAATTCATTTTTCATTCCGCAGTTAGGCGGCCAGATTTACGCAATGGCCGGCATGCAAACCAAACTGCATCTTATTGCTGATGAACCGGGTGTGTATAAAGGTATTTCCGCGAGTTACAGCGGTCATGGTTTCTCTGACATGAAATTTACCGCAACCGCCACCCCGACACGCGAAGCCTTTGATGAATGGGTTGCTAAAGTGAAAGCCTCACCGGATACCCTGAACACCACTGACGCGTTCAACGCATTAGCAAAACCGAGTGTCAATAACCCGGTCGCCTACTTCTCAACCGTCAAACCAAACCTGTTTGTGGACACCATTAACAAATTTGGTCATGCCGGTCATGGCAGCGCGAAAATGCAGGAAGGCGAAAGCCATTCAATGATGGATATGAGTGCAGATGAGCATGGCAGCCATACGCCTGCAGCAACTCATTCCGGGAATAAGGGGTAAAGCATGTTCGGAAAATTAACACTGGATGCAGTTCCCCTGCATGAGCCGATTGTCGTTGTGACGTTACTCGGTATCGTTTTAGGTGGTCTTGCAGTCCTGGGTCTAATCACCTACTTCCGTAAATGGACGTGGTTATGGACCGGATGGTTAACGACAGTTGACCATAAAAAAATTGGTATTATGTACATCATCGTGTCACTGGTGATGTTAATCCGTGGTTTTGCTGACGCCATTATGATGCGCGCCCAGCAGGCACTCTCTTCCGCCGGTGAAGCCGGGTTCCTTCCGCCTGAGCATTACGACCAGATTTTTACCGCTCACGGCGTTATCATGATCTTCTTTGTGGCTACGCCATTTGTTGTTGGTCTGATGAACCTGGTTGTGCCGCTACAGATTGGTGCGCGGGATGTTGCTTTCCCGTTCCTGAACTCCCTGAGTTTCTGGTTCTTTGTCGTCGGCGTCCTGTTAGTGAATATTTCACTGGGTGTTGGTGAGTTCGCACAGACCGGCTGGCTGGCTTATCCGCCATTATCCGGGCTTGAATATAACCCGGGTGTCGGGGTTGATTACTGGCTGTGGAGTCTTCAGATTTCCGGTATCGGTACATTGCTGACCGGGGTTAACTTCTTTGCCACCGTACTGCGTATGCGCGCACCGGGTATGTCGATGATGAAAATGCCGGTCTTTACCTGGGCGGCATTCTGTACCAACATCCTGATTATCGCTGCATTCCCGATTCTGACTGTCACCTTAACCGGCCTTACGCTTGACCGTTACATGGGCACCCATTTCTTTACCAATGATATGGGCGGCAACATGATGATGTACATCAATCTGGTGTGGGCATGGGGTCACCCGGAAGTGTATATCCTGGTTCTGCCGGTATTCGGGGTCTTCTCTGAAGTCACTGCGACATTCTCGAAAAAACGCCTGTTCGGCTACACCTCTCTGGTGTGGGCAACCATCGCGATTACCGTTCTTTCTTTTATCGTCTGGCTGCATCACTTCTTTACCATGGGTTCCGGTGCAAACGTCAACGCCTTCTTTGGTATTGCCACGATGATTATCTCCATTCCGACAGGTGTGAAGATATTTAACTGGCTGTTCACCATGTATCAGGGCCGTATTGAACTGAAAACACCTATGCTCTGGACTATCGGCTTCATCATCACCTTCTCTGTTGGTGGTATGACCGGGGTTCTGCTGGCAGTACCGGGTGCAAACTTTGTACTTCATAACAGCCTGTTCCTGATTGCACACTTCCATAACGTGATTATCGGCGGTGTGGTCTTCGGGTGCTTTGCCGGTACTGCTTACTGGTTCCCTAAAGCTTTCGGTTTCACGCTGAATGAGAAATGGGGTGTCCGCGCATTCTGGTGCTGGTTCATCGGTTTCTTCGTTGCCTTTATGCCGGTTTATGTGCTGGGCTTTATGGGTATGACCCGTCGTATCAGCCAGAACATTGACCCGGTATTCCATACCATGCTGGTTATTGCAGCCGGCGGCGTGGCAATTATCGGTGTCGGTATTCTGTGCCAGGTTATTCAGTTCTACGTCAGTATCCGGGATCGTGACCAGAACCGTGACCTGACAGGTGACCCGTGGGGCGGACGTACACTGGAGTGGGCAACATCATCACCACCGCCGTTCTATAATTTCGCTGAAGTACCGGATGTTCAGTCCCGCGATGAATGGTGGGACATGAAAGAAAAAGGTACCGCTTACAAGCGCCCTGCAAAATATGAAGATGTTCATATGCCGAAAAATACGGCAGCAGGTGTGATTATCGCCGGTTTCAGCCTGATCTTTGGCTTCGCCATGATCTGGCATATCTGGTGGCTCGCGATTGTCGGTTTCGCCGGTATGATCGTCACCTGGATTGTAAAAAGCTTCGATGAAGATGTGGATTATTATGTTCCTGTGGCGGAAGTCGAAAAAATCGAGAACGCCCACTACGAACAACTGAGCAAGGCAGGTGCGGATAATGTCAACTAATACCCTGACTCAACATAATAACGCCCATGACGATCATGGGCATCACGATGCAGGCGCAACCAAAGTCTTCGGATTCTGGATTTACCTGATGAGTGACCTTATTCTGTTTGCGAGTCTTTTCGCCATCTACGTGGTACTGAAAGACGGTACTGCGGGCGGCCCGGCCGGCAAAGATATCTTTAATCTGCCGTTCGTTCTGGTTGAAACCTTCCTGCTGTTATTCAGCAGTATTACCTATGGTTTTGCCATGCTGGCGATGAACCGTAACAAGGTCAGTCAGGTTAATCTGTGGTTATTCGTAACTTTCCTGCTCGGCCTCGGTTTCGTGGCAATGGAAATTTATGAATTCCATGAATTAATCAGTGAAGATTATGGTCCGGATCGCAGCGGCTTCCTGTCCGGCTTCTTCACCCTGGTCGCAACACACGGTATTCACGTCACCGCCGGTCTTATCTGGATAATTATCATGATTATCCAGAACAGCCGCCGCGGACTCACGGAAGTGAACAAAACGCGCCTGAGCTGCCTGAGCCTGTTCTGGCACTTCCTGGATGTTGTCTGGATTTGTGTGTTCACCGTTGTTTATCTGTTGGGGGCACTGTAATGAGTCATTCAAATACAGCAAATACCGGTGCAAGCCACGGTAGTGTGAAAACTTATCTGATTGGCTTTATTCTGTCTGTCATTCTGACAGTCGTGCCTTTTTACATGGTTATCGAGGGCACAGCATCACCATCAGTGATTCTGGCGACCGTCGTCATTAGCGCCGTTGTACAGATTTTGGTTCACCTGGTGTGCTTCTTACACATGAATACCGCCTCTGAAGAGCGCTGGAACCTGATTGCGTTCCTGTTCACTCTCCTCATTATCGGTATCGTGGTAATTGGTTCGCTGTGGATTATGTACAACCTGAACATCAATATGATGGTCGATTAAAGGTTGCCGATATGATTAAGCAATACCTGCAGGTCACCAAGCCCGGAATTATTTTCGGAAACCTGATTTCCGTGATAGGGGGATTCCTGCTCGCCTCCAAAGGCGATATTGATTACCCACTGTTCATGGCAACATTGCTCGGTGTTTCACTGGTCGTGGCCTCCGGTTGTGTATTTAACAATTATATTGACCGCGACATTGATTCTGTCATGGAACGCACCAAAAACCGCCCTCTGGTCAGAGGGCTGATTGACCCTAAAGTCAGTCTGGTATATGCCTCTGTACTGGGTATTGCCGGTATGGTCCTGCTTTTGGTCGCTGCGAATGCGGTTGCTATGCTGATTGCGGTTGTCGGGTTTATCATTTATGTCGGGGTTTACAGCCTCTATATGAAACGTAAATCCGTTTACGGCACGTTGGTCGGCAGCTTATCCGGTGCCGCTCCGCCGGTTATCGGTTACTGTGCGGTGACGGGACAATTTGATACCGGTGCCCTTATCCTGTTGTTAATCTTCAGTTTATGGCAAATGCCGCATTCGTATGCAATTGCCATCTTCCGGTTTAAAGATTACCAGGCGGCCAATATCCCGGTATTGCCGGTGATTAAAGGTATCTCTGTGGCTAAAAACCACATTATCCTGTATATCATCGCCTTTATGTTTGCCACTCTGATGCTCGCCATCAGTGGCTACGCGGGATATAAATACCTGATTGTCGCAGCGGCAGTCAGTGTGTGGTGGCTGGGAATGGCGCTGTCGGGTTATAAAACAACTAACGATCGCCTGTGGGCGCGTAAGCTGTTCGTATTCTCCATTGTCGCCATTACGTCTCTCAGCGTCATGATGTCAGTGGACCCGGGTGTCGCTAATGATACCCTGCTGGCCTACGTCCGGTAATAACAGTCCTGTGTAATAACAAAATGGCAGGGTTCCCCTGCCATTTTGTGTTTAGCAAAAACCGCAAATCTCATTAGAATGTGGTGTCTGTCTTTTTGAGGTTACTCCATGAACGATAATAAAATGACCCCGTCCGAGCGTCGTGCGACCTGGGGGTTAGGCTCGGTATTTTCTTTGCGCATGCTCGGCATGTTCATGGTACTCCCCGTTATCACCACTTTCGGTCTTGATCTTAAAGATGCCACCAGCCCCCTGACAGGCTTTGCTATTGGTGTTTATGGCCTGACTCAGGCTATCTTTCAAATTCCTTTCGGTCTGCTCTCAGACAGAATCGGTCGCAAACCGCTGATAATCGCCGGGTTGATTATTTTTATCGCCGGCAGCCTTGTTGCTGCATTCAGTGATTCCATTTACGGCATCATTGCCGGTCGTGCCCTGCAAGGCGCGGGTGCCATTTCTGCGGCTGTCATGGCTCTTCTTTCTGATGTTACCCGCGAACAAAACCGCACAAAAGCAATGGCATTCATCGGGATAAGTATTGGTATCACCTTTGCAATCGCACTGGTTCTGGGGCCGATCCTTGCAAATATTGTCGGTCTCAGCGGATTATTTCAGGGAATTGCCCTGCTCGCGTTTCTTGCCATAATCGTCACATTGTATGTCGTACCTGATAATCCGGAGCACCGGAAAAACCGCGAAACGGCCATTGTTAAAGGCGCAATAAAACGGGTCTTATTTGATAAGCAACTCACACGGCTAAATTTCGGGATTCTGGCACTCCATACTCTGCTGATGGCAACCTTTGTTGCTCTTCCGCTGGTCATGAGCAGTGCAGGACTTGATCGTGAATTACACTGGAAAGCCTATCTCTATACCATGCTGATTGCCTTTGTTTCCGTTTTGCCGTTCATTATTTATGCAGAAAAATACCGGAAAATGAAACAGGTATTTATCTGTTGTGTCGTGATGATGATGCTGGCAGAAGTCACTTTTTTGCTGGCCGGGAAAAACCTCTGGTTACTGTATCTCGGGCTGCAAATTTTCTTTATTGCGTTCAATGTGATGGAAGCAATTTTACCGTCCCTTATCAGTAAAGAAGCCCCCGCCGGATATAAAGGCACCGCAATGGGGATTTACTCCACCAGTCAGTTTCTCGGCGTTGCGCTCGGCGGCACCCTCGGCGGATTACTGTATAACATAAACGGTGCATTCGCTGTGTTCGGCGGCGGACTTGTTCTGACGCTTATCTGGCTGGCAGTCAGTATGACACTGCGCCAACCGCCGTATGTCAGCAGTATTCGTCTGGATTTACCAAAAAATGATATTAATTATCAATTAATCGGAGATATATTGCGCGGACAGCCGGGGGTCAGTGATGTGGTGATTATTGAAGAAGAACGGGCGGCATATATCAAGACAGACACAAAATTGTCGAACCGCAGCCAACTGGAAGCCGTGCTGCAGGGATAATCAAAAACCGGCAACCTGTAAAACGGGTTGCCGGATAATGCTTAATCGCGGAAATTTTTAAACTGGAACGGCTGTCCCAATTTTCCTCCGCGTACCAGCGCCATAGCAGCCTGCAAATCATCACGGGCTTTCCCCGTAACACGGACTTCTTCGCCCTGAATCTGCGCCTGAACTTTCAGCTTACTGTCTTTAATCAGTTTGACGATTTTTTTCGCCAGCGCTGTATCAATACCCTGCAGCAATGTGGCTTCCACACTGTACATTTTTCCGCTGTGTTCCAATTCATCCGGAACCGTCAGAGATGCGCCTTCAATTCCGCGTTTCGCCAGTTTTTCACGAACGATATCAATCAGCTGGTTAACCTGGAAATCGGACTCACTGGTCACTTTAACACTGTTATTTTTTTCATTGAGTTCAATTGTGGCGCTCACATTACGAAAATCAAAGCGGCTGGTCACTTCACGCTGCGCATTTTCCACGGCGTTACGCACTTCATGTAATTCAACTTCAGAAACAATATCAAATGATGGCATTGTATGATCTCCCTATATTCAACTGACCGGCATAATACCGGGTTTATCAAACCAACAAAAGCACTATATTTTCCGCTGTATTTACTAAGGCAGTACCGGTACAAAAGTGGTATTATTCAGTGATATTGCTCACATCTTTTTCACTGTCCGGAGTCCTTATGAAAATAACAGTACTGGGTTGTGGCGCAATCGGGAAACTCTGGCTTGCTGCACTGTCCGGCAATCATGAGGTGCAGGGATGGCTGCGCATTTCCCAACCCTATCTGAATGTAAATATTGACTCTCTTAACGGAGAACCTTTCTACGGTCAATTTACCACAAATGACCCGGAATTCCTGGCTGAAACTGAATTACTGCTGGTTTGTCTGAAAGCCTGGCAGGCTTCAGAAGCAGTCAACCAACTGCTGCCGAAAATACCCGAATCCTGCCCTGTGCTGTTGCTTCATAACGGCATGGGCGTTGCCCGTGAATTATCACGGGTAACCAATCCGCTACTGACCGGCATAACCTCTCATGGTGCATTTGAAGAAAATGGTTTACTTCACCACACCCGCCGCGGCATGACCCACATTGGTCCGGTCAATGATCGCGCCCGTCACTACGGTTATCTTGCTGATATCCTGCATGATGCCCTGCCTGACGTTGCCTGGCATAACGAAATTGATGCTGCCAGCTGGCAAAAACTGGCGGTGAATTGTGTTATTTCCCCGCTGACGGTCATTTATGACTGTAAAAATGGCGGGCTGATGGCGCATCTGCCACAGGTTCGCGAGTTGTGTGATGAAGTTGCTCTTGTGATGCAGCGGGAAGGTATCCATACTAACAGTGCGGACATTTATGAATATATCCTGCATGTCATTGAAAAAACAGCAGACAGCAGTTCATCAATGCGCCAGGATATTCTCTATGGCCGCTATACTGAAATTGATTATATTACCGGCTATTTGCTGCAACGCGCCCGTTATCACGGAATTTTACTGCCGGAAAATATTCACGTTTACAGCCTCGTAAAACAGAAAGAGGAACAAAATGCCCCCTTCAGTTCTCATTTGTCTCGCTGACGGCTGCGAAGAAATTGAAACCGTCACCACGGCTGATTTACTTATCCGAGCAGGAATTCAGGTGACACTAGCCAGTGCCAATAATGATGGTGGTTGCCTTATCACCGGCTCACGGGGGATCCGCTTACAGGCCGATCTCCCGCTGGTGCGTGTTGCCGATGAACCTTTTGATGCCATTGTGCTGCCGGGCGGATTAAGGGGGGCGGAAAATCTGCGGGACAGTCCGCTGGTGATTGAAAAAATCCGCCGGATGCAGTGTGAAGAAAAAATTGTGGCGGCCATCTGTGCAGCACCATCCGTTATCCTGGTGACTCATCAACTGTTTCCCCTCGGTAATATGACCGGCTACCCGGCATTACAGGATAAAATCCCCGAAAAACAGTGGATTAACCAACGTGTTTATTTTGATGAGCGGGTAAACCTGCTGACCAGTCAGGGTCCTGCGACTGCAATTGATTTCGCGTTGCGCCTGATTGACAGACTGTGCGGACAGGAAACAGCGGCGCAGGTTGCCGGCGAACTGGTTCTGCCACCGGGGATTTGGAACTATCAGGATCCGACTTAACAGATACCGGCAGATCACTGATTATGATAACAAACGCCCGGCATTTATCCTGCCGGGCGTTTTATTGTCTGAAATAAAATCAGGGTATTTCTATCTGCTGCCACTCTTTCGGTTTCAGTGAAAAACGACCGTCTTTGAGCTTATTCCAGTTAGTTTGCCGCACCTCTGAAGACATAAATTCACTCTCCTGTGAATCGACCTGTTGCCACTCATCCGTTTCTGTCCCTTCTTCCGTAACCACGGTTATCCGCTGCCAGACATAGCAGGAAAACGAGGTTCTCAGCGGTTCGTAATAACAGGCAACCACATCATCTTCGCCGTCTTTATTCACATCTGCCATAAACCCGAGGCATTCTGACTCCGTATTTTTTTCCTTACAGTACCAACTTTCCGGAAAATCAGGCTTACCCGCCCACCAGCTGTCAGGCAGTGCCGGGCTGTTTTTGGCAATAAGCAGAACTTCTTTCAGAGTAACTGCTTCCCTTTGCTCATAAGGCGAACGCTCCAGTTCCGTACTGTATTGCGGGGAAGCCTTCAGTGTGGCAAGTGCTGCTTCACCACGACGTCCGAGGGATTCAAGGCGGTATTTCAGATCAGAATCTATCTTAATTTTTCCGTCTCCGATTGCTGCCATCAGGCTGTTCACTGAAATACGCTTAAAATCGGCCAGCGGGCTGCTGATCACCAGTATTCCGGCGATCAAAACTAATATCCCTGTTTTATTGATAGTACCTAACAACCCAGCCCAATTACTGCGGCGGCAGAACACTGCAATACTGTATGCGAGGATAATCGCGGTTAAAAACAGCGCAAGTGAAAATGCATACAACCGGCTGATACTCCAGCTGTATTGATTAACGCGCGTAAGGATCCCGTACAGCGACAGCACAGAGAAAATATTCAGTAAAACAATACTGAACAACACAAAGTGATTCAGCCAGCCCCGGAAACGAAATGGTTCCGCGCCTGCGCCATACACCAGATTCAGCAGAATAATATTCAGGATCAGAAACCAGAGCATGGTAAATGAGTCCAGTCCGCCGACCCGAGCCCCTGTACCGGCAGAAAAAATAAGCCCTGCAATAAATATCACTGCAATGATATTCAATACCGGTAACAGAACCCTTGCAACATAACCTGCAATTTTTCCCGCCTGAAAATCAAAGGCTGAGCGCATAAAGACCAGGCTGATATTAAAACCCAGACAAAAACCAACCCAGTAAATCAGTGCATTATCAAATATCTCACTGAGATAGGTGAGATTCACAATACCAAACAGAAAACCGGCCAGTTTAATAATCCCGGCAACGATCCCCCCGATAACACAGGCAAGGACACCTAATACCGCGTTACGGATATAACTGTTAATTAAGCTGAGATAGTCAGGATTGCGGGCGCCGGAACTCAGGCGTAATTGCAGCCATGGCAGCAGAAAGAAAAACAGCAGGGTCAGCATCACTATTGCGGTGAATGGGTCAGCATTACTCTCTGATGTTGCCTCTCCGCCGTACCAGAAGTTAATCCAGACAATCAGCAAAGCGGCACATACAAGACAGAGATAAAACAGTGCTGATTTGAGAGTCGTGACCAGATAGCTGCTTACTGACGGCACAAATATTGCCAGTAACATCGGCAGATAAGCAACCGGCGCCGGCAACCCGATATAATTTCGCAGCGTATAATCCATCGCCGCATACAGAACAACAGCCTGTAAAATAGCCATAACAATAATAAAAAAATAAACGTAACGGCTGAACGACGTCTGTTGTATTGCGTTTTTCATCCCGGATCCTTGGTCAGTGAAAAAGTGTCACGTATATACTCTGAATAATTCAGGATACATGCAGGCGGCACGCGACGCCAGACGGAGAACACAGTGACAAGGCCGGGCTCTGCGCAATCAACAGCATCCTGAAGTATGGGGTATAAAATAAAAAACCCCGTGTTTTCACGCACGGGGTCAGATATTTTATTTATTCACGGCTCAGGGACGATACACTTTTACGTTCGTGAAACCCTGCTCCAGCAAATAAAGCGCCTGTAAACGGCTCATCACACCCCGGTCACAGTACAACAGAAAATCTGTCTCTTTTGGTAAATCACCAAACTGTGAGCTGAGTTTATAAAACGGCAGTAATCTGACATCCACGCCCTCAATCACCAGCGGATGTGATTCTTGTTCCTCCGGCGAGCGGATATCCAGAACCACGTCAGCGGCAGACAGCACTGAAACCATCTCAACTTCGGTTACCTGCTGCTGCGGATTTTTTGTAATTTCGCGGATATCAATATTTTGCGCGGCAGCGACAACATCATTAAGGATCGCAAAGTTGAATTTTTCTTCTTCCGCTTCGATTTTTTCTTTAATGGCTTTAACTGTCGGATTTTTCGAGATAACACCACAGAATTCCGGCATGACGCGGGCAAAATCCTCTGTACCGATTTCGCGGGCAACATTGATAATGGTTTCTTTATCATGAGAAATAAGCGGACGCAGCACCAGGGTGTCAGTCGCGTTATCAATCATACGCAGATTGGTTAAGGTCTGGCTGGATACCTGCCCCAGCGCCTCACCGGTAACAATCGCCTGCACGCCGTAGCGCTGTGCCACAGCAGATGCCGCGCGCACCATCATGCGTTTGAGTACCACGCCCATCTGACCGTCATCCACATTTTCCAGAATTTCTGCCACGACCGGCTCGAAATTCACTGCAACAAAACGGACTTTATGTGAGCTGCCGAAACGGTTCCACAGGTAATAAGCCACCTGTTTCACACCAGCTTCATGTGCGGCACCGCCTAAATTAAAGAAGCAGTAATGCACACGACAGCCACGGCGCATCAGCATGTAGCTGGAAACACCGGAATCGTATCCACCGGAAATCAGCGATAACACCTCTTCCTGTGTCCCGATAGGAAAACCGCCGATACCTTCCAGGCGACGGACCACGAGGATCAGCTTATCGTCCTCCACTTCCAGATTCACCGTGACATCCGGATGGGTCAGTTTCACTTTTGCTGATGCAATATGCTGGTTCAGACCACCACCGACATAACGCTCTACCTCACTGGAGGTAAACGGATGTTTGCCCCGGCGCTTTACACGGACACAAAATGTTTTGTTTTCCAGTGATGCGCCGTACATCTCAAATGCCTGTTCATAAATATTGTGCAGGTCTGTGAATGCGCGATCTTCCACCTGTAAAATATGGTGGATGCCCGGAATGCGGGTCAGGCGGTCAGCAACCCCTTCGCCCAGCTCTTCTTTCTTCACGCGGACTTCAATAAAATCCCAGTGACGGACAACAGCCACATCGTCTGCAATATCTTTCAGCACATTGCGGATATTACTGTTCAGTATTTTAATAAAGCGCAGGCGCACACTCTGGCTTTTGATGGTAATTTCAGGAAATAATTTAATGATAAACTTCATAACGGTTTAATGGCTATCATATTGATTTGCAAGGGACGGAGCGGCCGATATCAGAGCGGCGGCAATCTCCGTTGATGAAATTGAAAGGCGGCAGTATATCACTATATCCCGATCTGCCCCGTAAAAATCGTAAATGAAGGCCACAATTTTCACCGGAAAGTGTAAACTGGAATTTATTTGCGACATAAATGTAACATCAGCGAAAAACAGACTATGACAAAGAAAACATCTGCTGCAAAAACAGACGCACTGACCTTTGAAGCCTCACTTGATGCGCTTGAGGGGATTGTCACCCGCCTGGAAGCCGGTAACCTGCCACTTGAAGAGGCGCTCGGTGAATTTGAACGCGGTATCGCACTGACCCGTACCAGCCGGAAAACCCTGATGGCGGCGGAACAACGGGTGCAAATCCTGCTTAATGATGATGAAAATGCGCCGCTGAGCGACTTTTCGTCTGATGAAGACTGACAACCCGGTTTCCGGCTGCAACCTGTGTGAATGAGAATAATCATGCCTGAACAAACACCCGACACATTCCGCACTCAACTGGCGCAAACCAGGGAGCACATTGACCGTGTCCTCGACGATATTCTGACCACTCTGCCTTTCGCCGCAACTGACATGGGGAAAGCCATGCACTACGGCGCACTGCTCGGCGGAAAACGCCTGCGTCCTTTCCTGGTGTACGCGGTGGGAGAGATGTTTGGTGTTACCACCGAAAATCTGGATGCCCCGGCGGCAGCTGTCGAGTGTATCCATGCGTATTCTTTGATCCACGACGATTTACCGGCCATGGATGATGACACTCTGCGACGCGGTAAACCGACCTGCCATGTTGCTTTTGGTGAGGCTAATGCCATTCTGGCAGGCGATGCACTGCAAACCCTGGCATTCTCTGTTCTTGCCCGCCGCCCGATGCCCGATGTCCGTCCTGCCGATCGTCTTGCAATGATTGCTGAACTGGCAGATGCTGCCGGTTTAAGCGGAATGTGCGGCGGACAGGCGCTTGATCTGGCAGCCGAAGGTAAAAATGTCGATATTTATGCGCTGGAACAAATACATAACCATAAAACCGGTGCTTTAATCCGTGCGTCTGTCCGCATGGGTGCCATGGGCGCCGGTGAAGCAGGCTATACTGTATTGCCTGCGCTCGATACTTACGCCCGGGCAATCGGCCTGGCGTTTCAGGTTCAGGATGACATCCTGGATGTCATCGGTCATACGGATGTGATTGGAAAAAGCCAGGGCAGTGATGCCGCTCACGGAAAGAGTACCTATCCATCACTACTGGGTTTAAAAGAGGCTCAGAATAAAGCACAAGTGCTTTATCAGGAGTCACTGACTGCGCTTTCACAACTTGAAGAACATCATTACAACACGGCAACCCTGCGTGAACTTGCTAACTTTGTGATTGAACGCAACAGCTAATACTGCTGGTACGTTCCGGCATTTTCAGAAACTTTAATAAAAATTAGTGAGCATTACATGAGTATTGATATCGCTAAATATCCGACTTTGGCACTCGTTGAGACGCCTGATGATTTGCGTCTGTTACCGAAAGAGACTTTACCGAAGCTCTGCGACGAACTCCGGCAGTATCTGTTAAACAGTGTCAGCCGTTCCAGCGGACACTTTGCATCCGGTCTGGGCACGATCGAACTGACTGTGGCACTCCATTATGTTTATCAGACGCCGTTTGATAATCTGATCTGGGATGTCGGTCATCAGGCATACCCGCATAAAATTCTGACCGGGCGGCGCGACCGCATTGACACTATCCGCCATAAAAACGGGCTGCATGCGTTCCCCTGGCGGGAAGAGAGCGAATATGATGTGCTGAGTGTCGGGCACTCTTCGACCTCGATCAGTGCCGGTGTCGGGATGGCTGTTGCGGCTGCCCGCGAAAACCGCAACCGCAAAACCGTTTGTGTGATTGGTGACGGTGCAATTACGGCAGGTATGGCATTTGAAGCCATGAATCACGGCGGGGATATCAAATCCGACATGCTGGTTATTCTCAATGATAATGAGATGTCAATTTCCGAGAATGTCGGCGCACTGAATAATCATCTGGCGCAACTGCTCTCCGGCAAGCTCTACACCACGCTGCGTGAAGGCGGAAAAAAAGTCTTCTCCGGTCTGCCGCCTATCAAAGATCTGCTGAAAAAAACGGAAGAACACATTAAAGGAATGGTTGTTCCGAGCACCTTCTTTGAAGAGCTGGGTTTTAATTACATCGGCCCGGTCGATGGTCATGATGTGGTGTCACTTATCCAGACCCTGAAAAATATGCGCGACCTGAAAGGGCCGCAATTTTTGCATATTATGACCAAGAAAGGCCGTGGTTATGAACCTGCCGAAAAAGATCCGATCAGCTGGCATGCTGTGCCGCAGTTTGATCCGTCAACCGGCGCACTGCCGAAAAGCAAATCCTCAAAACCGGGTTTTTCCAAAATATTCGGAGACTGGTTATGTGAAGAAGCAGAACACGACCCTAAACTGATGGCGATCACCCCCGCTATGCGTGAAGGCTCCGGTATGGTGCGCTTCTCCAAATCTTTCCCGGAACAATATTTTGATGTGGCGATTGCCGAACAGCACGCCGTCACATTTGCCGCAGGTCTTGCTATCGGTGGCTACAAACCGGTAGTGGCGATTTACTCCAGCTTCCTGCAACGCGCGTATGACCAGGTTATCCATGATGTGGCGATTCAGAAGCTGCCGGTGCTGTTTGCTATCGATCGTGCAGGAATTGTCGGCAACGATGGTCCGACTCACCAGGGCGCGTTTGATCTCTCTTTCCTGCGCACACTGCCAAATATGGTCATAATGACCCCGAGCGATGAAAACGAGTGCCGCCAGATGCTCCATACCGGTCATCACTACAGTAAAGGTCCGGTTGCTGTCCGCTATCCGCGTGGCAGTGGCTGTGGTGCGACTCTGCAACCCTTCACTGAGTTTGAAATCGGTAAAGGTGTTGTGCGCCGCGAAGGTGAAAAAACAGCCATTCTGGTATTCGGCACCTTACTGGAAGAAGCCCTGAAAGCCGCGGAAAACCTGAATGCAACCGTTGTTGACATGCGTTTTGTCAAACCGCTGGATGAAGCATTAATCCTGGAAATGGCAGTACGCCATGACACACTCGTTACCATTGAAGAAAATGCGGTTATGGGTGGTGCGGGCAGTGGTGTAAATGAATTTCTGATGGCACAGCACAAACCGGTGCCGGTGCTGAATATCGGACTGCCGGATATCTATATTCCTCAGGGCGATCAGGAGGAAATCCGTCGCGATATGGGGCTGGATGCTGAGCATATTCAGAAATCAATTGAAGCCTATCTAACAAAATTTTGATTAATATCATCCAATTAAGACAAAAAAACCTGCGGGGCAGGTTTTTTTTGGTAACTACAGGTATACCGCGTTTGTATTATTCCGCCGTCACTTTCTCAGCAAAATGATCAAACCCTTTCAGTGATGGCGTTACTTCTTTGCCCTGACTGAAATAGCGTATCCCGTCACTTTCCGGTTTCATCTGACCAATGCAGCGGAACGGCGCCCCCGTATGAGCCAGTGCCATTTCCAGCGCACCCCGGTTTATCTCAGGGATAGTGAAACAGAGTTCATAATCTTCCCCGCCTGACAGTGCCCAGGTCAGCGCCTGCTCCGGGTCAACATTCGCTTTCATTTCAGGTGACAGCGGCAGCATGTCCAAATCGATTTTTGCCCCGCAGCGGCTGGCTTTGAGAATGTGACCGAGGTCAGAAATCAATCCGTCGGAGAGATCAATCGCGGATGTTGCCAGGTTACGCAATGCCTGTCCCTGCAAAATCCGTGGTTGTGGTCGCAGATGGCGTTTCAGGAAAAATTCACAGGCTGCCGGATCTGTCACCTGTAATTGCTCCAGCAAAATAGCCAGCCCGGCAGCACTGTCACCCAGAGTACCGGTCACATAGATCCAGTCACCGTTACGCGCACCCGCACGTTTCAGGGCGCGTCCGGCAGGCACCAGACCATGAACGGTCAGGGTCAGACTCATTGGTCCGCGTGTGGTATCGCCGCCAACCAGTTGCATACCGTAATAATTGAGCTGCTCAAAGAAGCTGTCACTGAATTCGCCCAGCCAGTCTTCATCAACTGTGGGTAATGTCAGCGCGAGTGAAACCCATGCCGGATCTGCACCAACGGCGGCCAGATCACTTAAATTTACAGCAAGGGATTTCCACGCCAGGTCGCGGGCAGAGACAGAAGGTAAAAAATGAATGCCGCTGACCAGGGTATCGGTACTGACAGCAAGCTGCTGTTTTTCCGCCACTGACATCAGTGCGCAGTCATCGCCAATCCCCAGCTCGACGTCCCGGCGGTAGTAGTGCTGCCGGTCAAAAAAACGTCGGATGAGATCAAATTCACCACAGGCCATAATCAGAAATTCCACGGTCAGATAAAAGACAAAAGGCCGGTTTTACCGGCCTTCTTTATATCAGTTCATGTATGTCCGTTCATGAAAGCGTCAGATGATCACTTTTTACTACGGGCATTGGGTGCCGCTTTATCCAGCACGCCATTAACAAATTTGTGGCTGTCTTCCGCACCGAACACTTTCGCAAGCTCGATAGCTTCATTGATAACCACTTTATAAGGGACATCTTCACGGTAGCTTAATTCATACATCGCCAGGCGTAAAACCGCTCTTTCGACCGGACCTAACTCCTCAAGCTGACGGGAGAGGAACGGCGCCATCAGTGCATCCAGACGCACTGCATTCGTTGCTGCGCCGAAAAGCAGCTCACGAAAATAGGCGATATCAACGTCTTTGACATCCTGCTCTGACAGAAATTCCAATTCGACATCCGCAATATTATTGCCGGATAACTGCCACGAATAAAGCGCCTGAACGGCACATTCACGAGCACGACGACGAGCTGCTGGTTTCACACATATCCCCTTGACTTAAATCTACATTCAGCCTTTGATGGCTTTAATCACATTGATCATTTCGAGCGCGGTCATGGCAGCTTCAGCTCCCTTGTTACCGGCTTTGGTTCCCGCACGTTCAATGGCCTGTTCGATGCTTTCGGTTGTCAGAACCCCGAACGTTACCGGAATAGCACTGTTCATGGCGACAGCCGATAATCCGGAGCTGCATTCACCGGCGACATATTCAAAATGCGCTGTGCCACCGCGGATCACAGTTCCCAGTGCAATAATGGCATCGTATTTTCCGGTTTCAGCCAGTGTTTTCACTGCCAGCGGCAGTTCATAAGCACCCGGCACCCAGACCGTTGTAATATTCTCAGAGGAGACCTGACCGATTCGCTCAAGGGCATCAACCGCGCCGTCTAACAGGCTGTCGTTGATGAAGTTGTTAAAGCGGGCGACTGCGATGGCGATACGCGCACCGGGCGCACTGACAACACCTTTAATGACGTTCATAGTCTTTCCTTCTTACGAGTTTCATACTGTGGGGCGCGGATTTTACCACATTCTTTGCACTACCGCGCCTGTGTTTTTCAAACTCCGGTATAAAAATTAAATTCCGGCGTAAATTCAGTGATTAATATACAGGGATCAACCGCAGGCGGATATCAGGTCCCACCTGCGTAACATCATCAATTCGGAACTCCGGTGCATCCCGCAGATGGGTGAGCGGCGGCAGAGTAAAGAGATCCTGCGCCCCGCTGCCCAGAATTTTCGGTGCCAGATATAACACAATTTCATCTGCCAGCCCGGCTTTCAGCAATGCCCCCGCCAGATGAGATCCGCACTCTGTCCAGACAGTATTAATGCCGCGCTTGCCAAGCTGCATCATCAGCAGAACCAGATCAACCCCGGTACCGTTTTCCGGCAGAATAATTTCTTCCACATTCCCCTGCCACTCATCCGGCTGAGACTGTGTCCGCGCCAGCCAGCAATCGCCCTGCAATTGTGTTACGCGGTATTGTGCTGTCACGCGCTGACGGCTGTCTGTGATAATCCGTACCGGCTGGCGGACAGCTTCCTGCGGATACACCGCCTGCAATGCCGGCGGAAAATCATCATAACGGACGGTCAGACCGGGATCGTCTGCCAGCACAGTTGCGCTGGTCGACAGAATGGCACCTGCCTGCGCGCGGAATTGCTGCACATCCTGCCGCGAGGCTTTCGAGGTGATCCACTGACTCTTACCATTTGCTAATGCTGTTTTGCCGTCAACCGATGCAGCCATTTTCAGCTGAATATACGGAAAACCGGTACGCATCAGCTTAAAAAAGCCCTTGTTCAGTGCTTCCGCTTCCTGCATCAATACGCCGTGACTGACCTCAATTCCGGCTTCACGCAGTTTATACAACCCGCGACCGGCAACCTGCGGATTCGGATCCTGCATGGCGGCTACCACACGACAAATACCGGCATTAACCAGCGCCTCCGCACACGGCGGCGTGCGTCCGTGATGACTGCACGGCTCCAGCGTGACATAAGCGGTCGCGCCACGGGCTTTATCTCCCGCCATACGCAGCGCATGTACCTCTGCGTGCGGCTCACCGGCGCGCTGGTGATAACCTTCGCCCACAATCTCACCATCGCGGACAATCACACATCCGACATTCGGATTAGGCGCTGTGGTAAAACGCCCGAGCGCTGCTAATTCAAGCGCCCGCGCCATGTAAAATTCATCGGATTGCATCATGTTTTCAGTCCTGTAACCGCGCTATTTCTTCGCCAAATTCACGGATATCCTCAAAACTGCGGTAAACAGACGCAAAACGGATATAAGCCACTTTATCGAGCTTTTTCAGCTCACCCATCACCAGTTCGCCGACAAACTTAGCAGAGACTTCCCGCTCGCCCGTGGCGCGTAACTGTGATTTGATGTGGCTGAGGGAATCTTCAATATTATCCGAGCTGACAGGGCGCTTTTCCAGGGCTTTCTGCATTCCCCTGCGCAATTTTTCTTCATCGAAAGGCTCGCGGCTGTCATCACTTTTAATGATGCGCGGCATCACCAGTTCAGCGATTTCAAATGTCGTAAAACGTTCGTGACATTCCAGACACTGACGGCGGCGGCGTACCTGAGAACCATCACCCACCAGACGGGAGTCGATGACTTTTGTATCAACGGCGGAACAAAATGGGCAATGCATAAATTATCCTGCGGGTCAATGAACTGTTACGGTAGTTTACCCTGTTTATACATAAAAAACACCCTGCATGCATACACATACAGGGTGTTTTATGTTTTTTGCGACAGAAGTTACGGCAGCAGGGATTCCTGATCTGCGCCTTCTTTTTCGACTTTCTGGATAATCAGATGCTCGCGTTTCATCCCCAGTTTCAGGGCAAGTGCCGATGCAACATAGATAGATGAAATCGTACCGATAGAAACCCCGATCAACATCACCAATGAGAAGCCTTCCAGCATCGCACCACCGAAGATATAGAGCATCAGAACCACTAACAGTGTTGTTGCTGATGTCATGATCGTACGGCTTAATGTCTGAGTTAACGAGACGTTCATGATTTCATAAGACGTACCGCGGCGAATTTTACGGAAATTCTCACGAATACGGTCAGATACCACGATACTGTCATTCAGGGAGTAACCGATAACCGACATCAGCGATGCCACAATGGTCAGATCCACCTCAATATGAAACAGCGACAGTATACCCAGCGTGATGATAACGTCATGCGCCAGTGCGATAACCGCCCCCATCGCCAGACGCCACTCAAAGCGCATTCCCACATAAAGAAGGATACAAATGAGAGCAGCGATCAGTGCCATCGCACCGGTCTGTGCCAGTTCCGCACCCACACTCGGGCCAACAAACTCGATACGCTTAACAACAGCGCCTTCATCAATGTTTGTATTAATTACATTGATAATAGTTTTACCGAGTTCCTGTCCTGCTGTCCCTTCTGCAGGTGGCAGACGCACCATAATATCGCGGCTGCTGCCAAAGTTCTGAATCAGCGGATCTTTGAAACCAGCCTGAGCGACTGTTTCACGAATTTTATCGAGATCAGCCGGCTGAGTGAAATTAACCTCAATGACCGTTCCCCCGGTAAAATCCAGACCCCAGTTGAACCCTTTCACGCCGATGATTGCAACAGATGCAAGCAGCAGCAGAGCCGATATCGTAAATGCCACGTTGTCCCAGCGCATAAAGTCATAGACTCTGCGACCATGGTTTAATTGTTCAACAGTATAATCCTGTGCCACAACGTGCTCCTTAAATAGACAGCTTATTAATACGTTTACCGCCATACAGCAGGTTCACGATGGCGCGTGTTCCGATAATTGCTGTAAACATGGAGGTTGCCACACCAATGGCTGTCGTAATCGCAAACCCTTTAATCGAACCGGTACCGACTGCGTAGAGAATAATCGCCGTAATCAGTGTGGTTAAGTTTGCGTCGATAATACTTGAGAACGCACCTTTGTACCCTTCGTGGATAGCCTGCTGGACAGAACGTCCGTTACGCAGTTCCTCTTTGATACGTTCGTTGATCAGTACGTTCGCATCGACGGCAACGGCAAGGGTTAAGACGATCCCCGCAATCCCCGGCATGGTCAGCGTCGCACCCGGTAACAGCGACATCACCCCGACAATCAGGACAAGGTTTGCCATTAACGCGCTACTCGCGATCAGACCAAATTTGCGGTAGTAAATCACCATGAAGCAAATTGAGGCCATCAGCCCCCACAGACACGCTTCCAGACCCTGCTCGATATTTTGCAGGCCTAAGGTCGGTCCGATAGTCCGCTCTTCCACAATCTGAATCGGTGCAATCAGAGCACCTGCACGCAGTAACAGTGATAACTGACGCGCTTCGTTACCATCATCAATCCCGGTGATACGGAAACTCGACCCTAAACGGGACTGAATATTCGCGATATTGATGACTTCTTCACTTTTCTCAAGGATAGAGCGCCCGTTGGCATCTTTGCGTCCGCTGTCTTTGTATTCAACAAACAGGGTTGCCATCGGCTTGTACAGATTATCCTTGGTGAAATTGGACATGGTGTTACCACCGGCGCTGTCCAGCGAGATGCTGACCTGCGGCTGTCCGTATTCATCACTCTGAGAAGTGGAGTCCGTAATATGGTCACCGGTCAGAATCACACGTTTGTACATTGCAACTGCACGCCCGTCACGGGTGTATTTCACTTCACTGTCACCCGGAATACGACCGGCTTCAATCGCCGCCGGATCCACCGTACTGTTTACCAGACGGAATTCCAGTGTGGCAGTTGCCCCGAGAATTTCTTTCGCACGGGCGGTATCCTGAATACCCGGTAATTCGACCACGATGCGATCCGCACCCTGGCGCTGAACTAACGGCTCAGCAACACCCAGCTGGTTCACACGGTTACGCAGGATAGTGATATTCTGCATGACAGCATAGCTGCGCGCTTCACTCAGGCGCTCACCGCTCATCACCGCACTCAGCGTATTATCAGGTCCGTTTTTAAAGACGAGATCACGCAGGCGTTTTGATAAAACAGAACTGGCTTCAGAACGTGATTCGTCATCACGGAAGCGGACATCCACGCCGTAATCAGCCGATTTACGGATAGAGGCAAACGGAATATTGTTCTCACGCAGCGTCGAACGGACACTGTCGAGATTCTGCTCCTGCAGTTTACCCAGCGCAGTTTCCATATCCACTTCCATCAGGAAGTGAACACCACCACGCAGGTCGAGACCCAGTTTCATAGGCTCACCACCGACGGCGCTCAGCCATTTCGGTGTCGCGGCTGCCAGGTTAAGTGCAACAACATATTGTTCACCTAAGCCTTTCATCAGCTCTTCGCGGGCACGTAACTGAATATCCGGATTTGAGAAACGGGCAAGAATTACACCATTTTCCAGTGCAATCGATTTACTCGCGATTTGGTCTTTTTCTAAGATGGTTCGGACCTGATCCAGGGTCTGTTCATTGGCGGCGGTTCCCCGCGCGCCAGTGATTTGAACAGCCGGATCCTCACCATACAGGTTTGGAAGTGCATAAAGCAAACCGATGAGGATCGCAGCGATCAGCATCAGATACTTCCACAAAGGATAACGGTTTAACACGGCAGTCCCTTCGGGAAAATCAGAGATAAAAGATTACAGCGCTTTCAGCGTACCTTTCGGTAAAACTGCTGCGACGAAATCACGTTTGATGGTTACTTCAGTTGTTTCGTTCAGTTCCAGAACGATGTAGCCGGTGTCAGACACTTTAGCCACACGACCGATCAGACCACCGGTAGTTAACACTTCATCGCCTTTAGCGATAGAGTCCATTAAGCTCTTGTGCGATTTAGAGCGCTTTTGCTGCGGGCGCAGGATCATGAAGTAGAAAATCAGGACAAACACGACCAGCATGATAATCAGGGACATCGGGCTGCCCTGTGAAGCTGCCGCACCTGTCGATGCTACTGCGTCAGAAATGAAAAAACTCATCAAACTATCCTCTTGTTATTCACATAATTATCAGGCAGATAAACCTGCTGACGATACATCGCCTATGTTATGTATCGTCAGGTGATCCCGTTTCCGGAAAATCACGCACTTAACGGCGGAACGGGTTTCCCGATCCGCTGGTAAAATTCAGCGGCAAATGCTTCCAGACGACCCTCTTCGATAGCCTGTCTGATACCCGCCATCAAACGCTGATAGTAGCGTAGATTATGAATGGTATTTAAGCGTGCGCCAAGGATTTCATTACAACGATCCAAATGATGCAGATAAGCACGCGTATAATTGCGGCAGGTATAACAATCACATTCTGCATCAAGCGTTGATACATCTGATTTATACCTGGCATTACGGATTTTAACCACACCGTCCGTCACAAACAAATGTCCGTTACGGGCATTACGGGTCGGCATCACGCAGTCAAACATATCGATACCGCGGCGCACACCTTCAACCAAATCTTCCGGCTTCCCCACGCCCATTAAGTAGCGTGGTTTGTCTTCCGGTATCTGCGGACAGACGTGCTCAAGAATACGGTGCATGTCTTCTTTCGGCTCGCCGACAGCCAGACCGCCGACAGCGTACCCATCAAAACCGATTTCCACCAGCCCTTTCACGGAGACATCGCGTAAATCTTCGTAAACGCTGCCCTGGATAATACCGAACAATGCATTCGGGTTTTCCAGTTCATCAAAGCGCTGACGGCTGCGTTGTGCCCAGCGCAGGGACATTTCCATGGATTGCTTCGCATAATCCCAATCAGCCGGGTACGGTGTACACTCATCGAAAATCATCACGATATCAGACCCGAGATCGTACTGAATTTCCATCGATTTCTCAGGACTTAAAAAGATTTTTTCTCCGTTGATCGGATTACGGAAATGAACGCCTTCTTCTTTAATTTTACGCGTCGCACCCAGGCTGAAGACCTGGAAGCCGCCGGAGTCAGTCAGAATCGGGCCTTTCCACTGCATAAAATCATGAAGATCACCGTGCAGCTTCATAATTTCCTGACCGGGACGCAGCCACAGGTGGAATGTATTACCTAATAAGATTTGCGCACCGGTCTCTTTTACTTCTTCCGGTGTCATCCCTTTCACTGTGCCGTATGTCCCCACCGGCATAAACGCCGGCGTTTCAACAACGCCACGATCAAAAATTAAGCGACCACGGCGCGCACGGCCGTCTGTCGTTTGCAGTTCATATTTCACAAAACCTCCGGCACCAGAAAAACAGTCTGGTGGTGTGTAATTTTCGGCAGTCAGTCAGCAGTCGCTGAAATCTGCCGGATGTATGCTACATGTTATGTTGTACGTTACGCGTCACGTATAATACAAATGTACAGTATATCAGTCGTCGTGACCGACTTTTTCAAATTTCGCCTGCGGGTCGCGGCTGATAAACATCGCATCCCCGTAGCTGAAAAACCGGTAACGTTCCTGTATCGCGGCTTTATACGCCTGCATCGTGTGCTGATAACCGGCAAAAGCAGACACCAGCATGATCAGAGTCGATTCCGGCAAATGGAAATTGGTTATCAGGGCATCAACCACCTGATACTCATACCCCGGATAAATAAAGATCTGCGTGTCATCAAAGAACGGTGCAATCAGTGCATCCGGTGACGCTTTCGCCGCACTTTCCAGCGAGCGCACCGAGGTCGTACCGACCGCGACCACTTTATTACCCCGTGCCTTACACGCCAGCACAGCATCAACCACATTCTGCGGCACTTCCGCATATTCGGAATGCATGATGTGCTCTTCTATCTTATCCACACGGACCGGCTGGAATGTGCCTGCGCCGACATGCAGCGTGACAAATGCCATTTCCACGCCTTTTTCGCGCAGTGCCGCCAGCAGCGGCTCATCAAAGTGCAGTCCGGCTGTCGGTGCTGCCACGGCTCCCGGGCGGTCATTATACACAGTCTGGTATAACTCGCGATCAGAGGCTTCATCCGGGCGGTCAATATAAGGCGGCAGCGGTATATGACCAATCTGATTCAGAATAGTCAGTACATCCCGCTCATCATCAAACCGGATTTCAAACAGCGCATCGTGACGCACTGTCATTGTCGCTTTCACGCTTTCATCGTCACCCAGCAGCAGCTCTGTGCCGGGCTTCGGGGCTTTGGATGCGCGGACATGCGCCAGAACGCGATGATCATCCAGCATCCGTTCCACCAGCACTTCAATCTTTCCGCCGGAGGCTTTACGACCAAACATCCGGGCGGGTATTACGCGGGTATCATTAAATACCAGCAGATCACCGGGATTGAGTTTATTGAGCACATCGGTGAAGATACCGTGGTTCAGTTCACCACTGACGCCATCGAGTGATAACAAACGACACTTGCTCCGCTCCGCTTGCGGGTAACGGGCAATCAGTTCGTCCGGCAGTTCAAAAGTAAAATCGGCAACACGCATAAAATCTCGGCTTCTTCATTGTGTCTTAAAAATGAAAAACAGGCGCAACAGTCTAGTGCCCGCAAGGCCGGGGTGCAAGAAATAACCCGTCGGATGACAGAATAAGAGGTTGCGGTATATGAATTTTCTCGCTCATCTTCACCTTGCCTCACTGGCAAACAGTAGTCTTCTCGGTAATCTGATGGCTGATTTTGTTCGCGGTGCGCCGGAAGATCAGTACAGTGCTGCGGTCGCGCAGGGGATCCGCCTGCACCGCAGGGTGGACACACTGACAGATTCCCACCCGCTGGTCAGAGAAGCCAGGCAATTGTTCAGACCGGAATTGCGCCGCTATGCGCCGATAACCCTGGATGTTGTCTGGGATCACTTCCTGTCACGCCACTGGTCTGACATTGTACCGGGCATCTCACTTACTGATTTCACACAACATGTCCGTACCGTTATTGAGCCACAGCTTGCTTTTACACCGCTGAAATTTCAGGAAATGAATGAATTTATGTGGCCGCAGCGCTGGTTAATCCGCTATCAGGAAGTGCCTTATATCGGACAGGTACTGGCAGGTATGGCACGCCGTCGCCCGAAACTGGTGGCACTCAAAGAGACCGATTATGATTTTATTAATAACTATCAGCCTCTTGAAGATATTTTCTTCCGTTTTTATCCACAGATGATGGAGGCTGTAACAAAGTCTCCTACATCACAGTAACGGTTTTTACGTTCATTCACACAATTAGCACTTGAACTTTACCCAAATAGCTCTATCTTATTTGGGTAACAGATAGAACAAGGAAGTATTGATAGGTAAAACCTATTATATTAATCGGTATTATGCACTTTAATACCTGCCTCAAATTCCTTATTCTATTTGCTGTTTTTTGCCATACTCTATTAATCTTACAGGAGTAAATTATGGTTCTGGTAACCCGTCAAGCCCCCGATTTTACAGCTGCAGCCGTTCTTGGTAACGGTGAAATTGTTGATAACTTCAATCTGAAAAAACACCTGAACGGCCGTCCGGCTGTTATCTTTTTCTGGCCAATGGACTTTACCTTCGTTTGTCCTTCTGAGCTGATCGCATTCGATCACCGCTACGAAGAGTTCAAAAAACGCGGTGTGGAAGTGGTCGGCGTATCTATGGACTCAGAGTTTGTTCATAACGCATGGCGTAATACCGCTATCGATGCAGGTGGTATCGGTCAGGTTCAGTACCCGATGGTTGCAGATATCAAACACGACATCATGAAAGCTTATGGTGTTGAACATCCTGAAGCGGGTGTTGCACTGCGCGGCTCTTTCCTGGTCGACAAAAATGGTGTTGTCCGCCACCAGGTTATCAATGACCTGCCGCTGGGCCGTAACGTTGATGAAATGATCCGTATGGTCGATGCGCTGCAGTTCCACGAAGAGCATGGCGAAGTGTGCCCTGCACAGTGGGAAAAAGGTCAGGAAGGCATGAGTGCGTCTCCGAAAGGCGTTGCTGACTACCTGAAAAAGAACTCCGGCAAGCTGTAATATCCGGTAGTTAAAAGATACAAAAAACCAGCCTCTGCGGGCTGGTTTTTTTATGTCTGATTTTTTATGTCTTAAACCCGGATAAAAAAACACTCCGCCAGAGCAGAGTATTTTCTGTAACCCTGGATTATCAGGCGTGTTTCTGAACCGTCTCCGGCTCCGCACCCATCAGGCGGTCAACCACAATAGACACAACCATCACCGCGAGTGACGGTGCAAGCCATGCCAGGTCATATTTATAAAACGGTAATGATTCAAACCAGGTTGGTATATATACACCAAACATTTTAGTCGTTTTCAGCGCGCCCATGGTCCCGATAATCAGGCTGACCAACATCGCAGGTGCAACTACGCGACCCGGTTTTTTCCAGAATTTCAATGTGAAACTCAGTAAAATCAGCACAATACATGGCGGATAAATCGATACCAGCACCGGAATTGAAAACGCGATCAGCTTGCTCAGCCCCAGGTTTGAAATCACCATGGAGAACCCGCCGAGAATAAGCACAAGTGAGCGGTATGAGATTGGCAGATAACGGCTGAAGAATTCCGCACAAGCACAGGTCAGGCCAATCGCCGTCACCATACAGGCGACAAAAATCAGCACCGCAAGGAAGAAACTGCCGTAGTTGCCGAAAGTATACTGCACATATTCATGCAGGATTTCAGCACCGTCCGCCGGGTTCGGGATAATTGACCCGCTGTTTTCCCCTAACTTAAACAGTGCCAGATAAACCAGGGTCAGCAGCACCCCGGCAATCAACCCCGCCCACATGGTGTAACGGGTCAGAAGAGAGGAATTTTCCACCCCGCGCGAACGGGCGGCATTCACTATCACAATACCAAAAACCATCGCCCCCAGAGTATCCATGGTAAGATAACCATTGATAAATCCGTTGGAAAACGCCATTTCTTTATATTCCGGCGTTGACATAATTGCGTCACCGGCAGGCCACATAACGGCCGCAACACCCAGAATCGCCAGTGCCAGCATTTTCACCGGGGCAAGTACATGTCCGACACTGTCCAGCAATTTACCCGGATACAATGAAATACCGATAACACAGGCAAAATAAACGAGGCTGTAAATCAGCAGTGAAATATCAGATTCCCCGCCGACCAGCGGCGCGATCCCGATTTTATAGGAAACAGTTGCCGTACGCGGTGTTGCAAAGAGCGGCCCGACAGACAAGTACGCCACAACAGCCAGCAGTAATCCTGCATATTTACCAACCGGCGTACAGAGCGCTTCAATCCCGCCCCCTACTTTTGCCAGTGCAACCACAGTCAGTACCGGCAGGCCGACGCCGGTTATCAGAAAGCCGGCGGCTGCCGTCCATACCATTTCACCGGCCTGTAATCCAACCATTGGCGGAAATATAATATTTCCTGCCCCGACGAAGAGCGCAAAGGTCATAAAACCTAAGGCTAAAATATCTCTCGAAGTTAAACGATGCGCCATATTATTTTTGTCTGTTATTGTTAGTTTAATGTTAACTATTTAATGAAAATATCGGAAAATAAAATCCAACCCCCTGATTTGCCACTGACAATATCTCCTGCTACTTTAACAAATCATTAGCAAAATATTATTCATTTAAAATAAATAACTATAGTGATTATAATTAAAAAACAGTGATATTAGCCAATAACGCACTACAAGTAGAGCGTTTATAGCGAAAAAAGGCAAGAGTCAAAGCAAAAACCAGAACTTTCTACCGCACTCTATTTCCAAAGCAGCGATTGCTGTTATGTAAGCTTCAATAAACACTATATGATTTGTTTAAAATTTAAACAGCCGTTTAATATATGCTGAATATTACACCAATAACAGCACTAAACGGCCGGAGCCGCTTTCAGTGAGAGGATTTAACGATAAGCTTTGCAGGGATAGTAAAACTGAACTCCGCACCCTGTCCGGATTTACTGACAATATCCAGATGGCTGTGATGATGCTGTAATGCATGTTTGACAATCGCCAGCCCCAGCCCTGAACCGCCGGTCTGCCGGGAGCGGGATTTATCCACCCGGTAAAAGCGTTCGGTCAGGCGGGATAAATGCTCAGCCGGAATTCCCGGACCATTATCTTTTACACTGAACACGGCATTTCCGTTATGTACCGCCCAGCTGACATCAATCCGGGTATGCTCCGGAGTATGATTCACGGCGTTATACACCAGGTTAGACATAGCGCTGCGTAGTTCATCCTCATCGCCGAAAATCTTCAGTTTTTCGTCTATATTAAAGCGGATATCATGCAGTCCGTGACTCAGCGTCTGCGCTTCCTGTTGCAGCATCATCAGCATTCCCGGAATATCTGCGGGCTGATCAAACCCTGTTTTAACCGCCACCTCAATTTTTGACAACTGCAATAACTGCTTCACCATTCCGTCCATACGGCGGGTCTGTGCCTGCATAGTTATAATTGCCTTTTTGTTCATCGGGTTATCAAAATCCTGATCAGCCAGCATCTCAAGATAGCCCTGCAAAACAGTAAGCGGAGTACGCAACTCATGGCTGACATTGGCAAAAAAATCACGGCGGGAATTTTCAAGGCGGCGTTTTTCAGTTACATCACGCGCCACCATCAGTATCTGCCCCTCAGCATACGGCATGATGCGCAGCTCCATTATGGTGCCGTTATTCAGTTCCAGTGTCAGCGGCAGGGAAAAATCGCCGTGTGTAAGGTAACGGCTGAAATCCGGATAACGCAGGAGGTTAAAGATATGCTGCCCGTTATCATCCGGCCAGCGGAAACCTAATAAATTCTGAGCGTGACGGTTACACCAGAAGATATTGCCGTCCTCTGTCATCATCACTACCGCATCAGGCAGTGACTCCGCACCACTGCGAAAACGTTTAATTAATGTGGCCAGTTCCCGGCGGCGCTTGCGGTTGCGCTGCTGCAGCTGATAAATACCATAAAAAATCGGCTCCCAGCTGCTGCGTCCGGGTGGTGGCAACACACTGCGATCCAGCCACAGCCAGTCTGATAATTTCAGTAAGTTATATCCATGCCAAAGTGTTGCCGCAAATAATGCCGCGGCAAGAAACCAGCCGGTAAATCCGAAAAAAAGCGACAAAATAAGTGCAGGAAGGCAGAATACCAGTAATTCCAGCACAATTTTTTTCCACGAAAGACGCTCTAGCACGCGCAATCCTCTTGCGGTATATCATCAGTAACGCACGGAAAAACGGTAACCCGTACCCCGGACAGTCTGTATCATTTTGTCGTGACCGTCTGTTTCCAGCGCCTTGCGTAACCGGCGGATATGCACATCCACAGTACGATCCTCAACATAGACGTTTTCACCCCAGACATAGTTCAGCAATTGCTCACGGCTGTAAACCCGCTCCGGATGTGTCATAAAAAAGTGCAGTAATTTAAATTCTGTCGGCCCCATATCCAGCGGATTATCATTGCTGGTCACGCGGTGAGAGGCGGGATCGAGTGTCAACCCGTTCATAGCGATGAGATCATCTGCCGCCATCGGGGAAATACGGCGGAGAATAGCTTTAACCCTGGCAACCAACTCTTTTGGTGAGAACGGCTTAGTCAGATAATCATCCGCGCCGGTTTCCAGCCCCTTAACGCGATCTTCCTCTTCACCGCGGGCGGTCAGCATCATTACCGGTATATCGCGCAGCTGATTATCACGCTTCATATATTTGATAATCTGGATACCGGTACCGCCCGGGATCATCCAGTCAAGCAGTACCATATCCGGAAACGGCTCGACCAGACGGGCAATTGTCGCGTCATAATCATCAGCCTCGATTGGCTGATACCCGTTCTGTTCCAGCACAAAACAGACCATTTCACGGATAGGTGCTTCATCTTCAACGACTAAAATTCGTCTTGCCATGACTACCCCTGTTTACCGTTAATTTCATTTCATCAGACAGTGCCGCGATTATGCGTCACTTTTGTGACAGATTTATGAATATCGTCCGATACGTCTGACTGTACCGCACAGGTGATGTCACCAAAATGACACATTACACAAAAAATGCGAGGGGTATCGAAAAACACTGGATAAATACCCATGCCCTCTTTTTACTGCCGGATTTCCGTTATACTCTGTTTTCCGTGAGCCGCGTACTGCACACACGGGTCGTTTTCCGGACAGGGACCAATAATTAATGAAGATTATTCACACATCAGACTGGCATCTGGGGCAATATTTTTACACCAAAAACCGGCTGCATGAGCATCAGCAGTTCTCAGACTGGCTGATTAACCTGATTGAAGAACAACAGGTTGATGCGCTTATTATTGCCGGTGATATTTTTGATACGGCCTCACCACCGAGCTACGCCCGGGAACTCTACAATCAGTTTGTCGCAAAACTGCAACGCACCGGTTGTCATCTGATTGTACTTGCCGGTAATCATGATGCGGTGGCAACACTTAATGAGTCCCGGGAATTACTTGCCTGCCTGAATGTGAATGTCGTTGCCCGCCCTGATCCGGAGCAGGATCTTATCGTACTGTATAATAAGCAAAAACAACCCGGTGCGATTATCTGCGCAATTCCGTTTCTGCGTCCCCGCGATATTCTGCTGAGTCAGGCAGGACAATCAGAAAGTGAAAAACAGCAGGCACTGCTGAATGCGATACAGCTTTATTATCAGTCGCTTTATGACAAAGCGATGGCAAAACGCACAGAACTGAGTGCTGATATCCCGATCATTATGACCGGACATCTGACCACCGTGGGAGCTAAAACCACAGATTCAGTCCGGGATATTTACATCGGCACCCTGGAAGCATTTCCGGCAGGCGCATTTCCGCCCGCTGATTATATTGCACTCGGCCATATTCACCGCGCTCAGAATATCGGTGACAGCGGCACGATCCGCTATAGCGGATCGCCGGTTCCGCTGAGTTTTGATGAAACCGGTCAGGAAAAAAGTGTCTTTCTGCTGACCTTAAATGACACACAAATCACCAATATTGAACCTGTTTCGGTTCCCTGTTTTCAGCCAATGGTCTGCCTGAAAGGCGATCTTGATACTATCAGCCGGGCACTGTCACAATTTCCTTTACGGGATGAAAAAACACAATCGGTCTGGTTGGATATCGAAATTGCCGGACGGGATTATTTGCCGGATATCCAGAAGCGCATTCAGGCACTGACTGAACCTTACGCCGCAGAAGTGGTACTTCTGCGCCGGGAGCGCCGCAAACAACAGTGGCAGGAGAGTGATATTCTGAAAGAAACCCTGAATGAGCTCACCACCGAAGAAGTTTTTGCGCGCCGGCTGGCGCTCAGTGATACCGAAGAGGACGCTATTCCCCGCCTGACCACGCTTTTCCGGCAGGTATGCCAACAGGTCAGTGAGGATCAGAAGGTAAAAAGCGAATGAAAATCCTGACATTACGTTTCAAAAACATTAATTCCCTTCAGGGCGAATGGAAAATTGATTTCACCGCAGAGCCTTTCGCCAGCAATGGTTTATTCGCCATTACCGGTCCTACAGGTGCCGGAAAAACAACGCTGCTGGATGCTATCTGCCTTGCGCTTTACCACAGAACCCCCCGGGTGGAAACGTCCGCATCCCACAATGATGTAATGACACGCCATACCGCAGAATGTCTTGCTGAGGTCGAATTTTCTGTAAAAGGTAAAGCCTACCGCGCCTTCTGGAGTCAACGCCGGGCAAGAGACAAAGCAGACGGTAATCTCCAGGCACCGAAAGCAGAAGTGGCAGAGTGCGCCACCGGAAAAATATTGTCAGATAAACTGACTCAGGTGCGGGAAACCATCATTCAGATAACCGGGCTGGACTTTGCCCGTTTTACCCGTTCAGTTCTGTTATCACAGGGAAATTTTGCCGCTTTTTTAAATGCTGATGACAATGAACGGGCAGATTTACTCGAAGAACTCACCGGGACTGAAATCTATCGGATTATCTCCCGTCAGGTATTTGAACAACATAAAGAAGCCCGCCATGAGCTGGACCGGCTGGAAGCACAGGCATCGGCCATCCGTCTGCTGACACCGGAACAACACCAGCAGTACCGCGATGAACTCGGTTCCCTGCAAACGGAAGAAAAAGCACAGCGCAAGATACAGACAGAAATACAGACAGTACTCCGCTGGTGGCAGCAAAAAAATGAGCTGAATACAGAAACCACACAGCACCAACAACAGCATACTGCTGTCATGCAACAGGTTCAGGAAGCACAGCCGCAGCTCATTGTGCTGCACAGGGGGCGACCGGCAGAAAAACTGCGCCCCGCACGGGACGCTCTGATGCGCAGCAAAGAAATGAACACACAACTGGATGCGCGTTTACAGGAGTTGCAGCAAATAACGGGGACAGTAACCCGGGAACTTTCTCCCCTGGACGGACAGTATGAAGAACAACAAACTGCATTAAATACGCATCGCCTGCGCTGTCAGGAACTGGAAACACTGGCAGAAAATGAAATTCGTCCGCTGGATAATCAATTACACCTGCTCAGTAACCAACTGAGTACACAGCAACAGCAATATCAGAACTCACAGACCGAGCAGCAGGAACTGCAATTTAAAACGATTCAGTTACAGGAAAAGCAGGCACTGATACGCAGCACACACGAGCGCAATCAGCTCTGGCGTAGTGAAAATCATCAGAGAGAAGCACTTCCGGCAGCAATAGCGCAATGGCAGCATCAGTTGCGGGACAGGTATAAAAACAGTGAACAAATACACCTTATTTCTGAGAAACTGCGGGCTAACGAACAGCAACAGAAGACACTGACTGCCACACTCGGCCAATTATCAGATAACTACACAGTAAAACAACAGACTACCGCACCGCTGCGCTCACAACTGGTAACACTGCAAACACAGTTGCAGGATGCACAACAGACAACCGGAACAGATACACTCCGGTTGCAGCTGAAACAGGCGGGTGAGCAGCAACAATGGCTGCAAAAATTGTCGCAATTATCACCACAGACAGCCCTGCTGACCCGGAACAAAGAAACCATTCAGCGGGACAGAGAACAAACACAGGAAAATATTACCTCCCTCACCGCCTGGTGCGCACAACAACTTCCTGTTCTGGCAGAGAAACAGCAGCATCTTAGTGACCTGACAGCACGACAGCAACTGGAGCAGACTATCATTCGTCTGGATGCGGAGCGTCAGAAGTTGCAATCCGGAGAACCATGCCCGTTGTGCGGCAGTACCACCCATCCGGCAATAAATGATTATCAACAGATAAAACCGGATGACACCGCAGTGCGCCTGGACGCACTGACACGCGATATCCGGCAGGCTGAACAGGCGCTGGCAGCAAAACAAAATTTACTGGTACTGACACAAACACAATTTGACACCCTCTCCCGCGCCTTGCAGGAAACAGAGAACAGCCTCACACAGCTAAACATTCAGTGGCAGGCAGCCTGCACCGGTGGCGGATTTACCGCTTTACTGACCTCACCGGAGGATCTGCCCGGCGTCATACTGCAATCTGATGAACTATATCAGCAGAAACAGCAGGAACTGGAAAACCGTCTCGCGCTGGAAACTCAGATTTTACAGCATCAGAATACATTGCAAACCGCAGAAACTGACTGTGAGCGCCTGTTACAGACCAGACAAACCACAGAGCGGGAACAGCAATACCTGCTGCAGCAATATACTGAATATAACGCGCAGCTTGCACAACTCCGGCAACAGCAACAATTACTGGAAGAGACGCTGACACACTCCGTCACCGCCTTCGGCTATACCGTCCCTGCCCCGGAACAAACGGATGCCTGGCTGGCACAATGTCAGCAGGATAGTGAGCAATTCACCGCAAATGAACAACATATCCGACAAAGCACCCAACAATTAACTGAACTGACAGCACAACAACAAAACCTGGATGCTCTCTCAGCCAAACTAACCCACAGCCTGGCTGAGCAATCTGCCGCACTGAATGAAATCAATAAGCAACACCAGCTTATTGCTGAAAAGCGCCGGAACTTATTCGGTGACAAAATTATAAGTACCGAATTACAACGAATGCATATTCAGCGACAGACACAGGAAACGCTGCTGACCACGCTGGCACAAAAACGGGAAAAATTACAAAACAGGCTCTCCGGCTTACAGGGAGAGGAAAAACGCATGCAACAGCAGCGGCAGGATGCACAGGCGCAACAGGAAAAAGAACATATACGTTTTCAGCAGCACCTGACAGACAGTCCGTTTACAGATGAAACTGATTTCCTCGCCGCACTGCTGAGTGAAGAAGAGAACCTCCGTCTGGAAGCACTGGAAAATGAACTGAACCTGACACAGCTGAAAGCTGCCACAAGCCTGAGTGACAGCCGGTCACGTCTGGCCCGGCATCTGGAAAATCAGCCGGAAACACACCGGGAACTGACACCGGAACAACTTAATGAAAAAGAGACACTTCTGGCGCAGAAACTGCGGGCTATCAGTGTCCGCGAGGGCGAACTACAGGGGCAGCTCAGCGCCGATGATACCCAACGGGTTCAACAGGGCGGACTACTTAATCTGATTGCACAAAGTCAGCAGGAATACACGGACTGGAGCCGGCTGAACCTTTTAATTGGCTCAGCTGAAGGTACCAAATTCAGTCGTTTTGCCCAGGGTCTGACGCTGGATTATCTTATTCACCTGGCAAATAAGCGGCTGGATAAGTTGCACGGACGTTATGTGTTGCAACGTAAATCAGGAGAAAGCCTGGAGCTTCAGGTTACCGATACCTGGCAGGCCGATGCACAACGCGACACCAAAACTCTCTCAGGCGGGGAAACCTTTCTGGTCAGCCTCGCTCTGGCGCTCGCATTGTCGGATCTGGTCAGTCATAAAACTCAGATTGAGTCCCTTTTCCTTGATGAAGGATTCGGTACACTCGACCAGGAAACACTGGATATCGCACTTGATGCCCTGGATAACCTGAATGCATCCGGCAAGACAATTGGTGTTATCAGCCACATTGAAGCCATGAAAGAACGCATTGCAGTACAGATCTCTGTCAGAAAAATGAACGGACTGGGGATCAGTAAATTATCGCCGGAATACAGAGTCACGCCTGAGTGATATCTGACAACGCAAGGTGAAAATGATGATAATAAATTGATATTTATTGTATTTTTTCATATTGACCGAATTTTTTGAAACATAGTGTTAAATATTTTCGGTATGTTTTTTAGTTCATTGCTTATATGCTATTCAACATGAAGTAACGAGAAAGCGGAAACCTGTTTTTCCGACAAAAAATTTCAACGGAGAGCAACATGTCTAATTCATTTATCGAGTTAATTAAAAAACGCAGAACAATTTACAGCCTTGGTAATGACCTGCCTGTTTCTCAGGATCGTGTCACTGCACTCATCAAAGATGCGGTCAAGCACAGCCCGACTGCATTTAACTCACAATCATCACGCGTAGTCGTTCTGTTCGGTGAAAACCACAAAAAACTGTGGAATATTGTAAAAGATTCCCTGCGTGCCATCGTTCCTGCGGATGCTTTCGCGGCGACTGAAAGCAAAATCGATAATGCATTTTTGTCCGGTGCCGGTACTGTTTTGTTCTTTGAAGACCAATCCGTAGTAAAAGGATTACAGGAACAATTCGCACTGTATGCTGAAAATTTCCCGGTCTGGTCTGAGCAAGCCAGCGGTATTGCACAGTTTGCTGTCTGGACTGCATTATCTGAAGAAAACATCGGCGCATCACTGCAACATTACAACCCGATTATCGACGAGCCGGTGCGTAAAGCATGGGATCTGCCGGAAAGCTGGAAACTGCGTGCGCAGTTAGTCTTCGGTTCTGTTGCACAGGAAGCCGGTGAAAAAGCATTTATGGATGATGAAAGCCGCTTTAAAATCTTTAACTAATTACACTTTGTTTTTACAGTGACTTTTACTGTCACTGTCCCGGAATCATCAGGCGCTTTACCTGTCATAAAGCGCCGTCGTTACCTTCTGTACCCAACGTCATTCAAGGTGCCGCCAACGAACCTGCAGTTTGAATGAAAAAGGGTATGTTATCGTGTCGAATATACCTTGCCCGCCTGTGCGGGCTTTTTTTCAGGCTTTCGGCCACAACCAGGCCGCACCGCGGACGCCACTTGAGTCCCCGTGCACCGCTTTGCGGATCGGCGTATCACATTCCCCGCCAAATACCCATGAACGCATCAGCGCGGGTACAGTCTGATACAGACGATCCACATTACTCATTCCGCCGCCCAGAACAATCACATCCGGGTCCAGCATATTCACAGCCTGCCCCAGCGCTTTTGCAAGGCGCTGCTCGTAATTTGCCATCGCCTGCTCTGCAATCAGATCCCCCTGAGATAAACGACGGATAATCTCCGCCCCCTTACAGGTTTCACCACTCAGCGCCGCATAATCCGCCATAAAGCCGGTACCTGAAATAAATAACTCAGTACAGCCCGGTTTACCGCAATAGCAATCTGTCATACCTTTAAACTGCCGATCACTCTCACTCTGCCACGGCAGCGGGTTATGTCCCCACTCACCGGCAACACCGTTTCCACCACAGTGAACTTGTTCATTTAACGCAATTCCTGCACCGCATCCTGTCCCGATAATAACCGCGAATACCACAGGAAAACCGGCTCCGGCACCATCAACTGCCTCTGAAACAGCCAGACAATTTGCATCATTGGCAATCCGCACTTCCCGTTTCAGTAATTCTCTGAGGTCTGCATCAAACGGCTGTCCGTTCAGCCAAACTGAATTGGCATTTTTTACCCGTCCCGTTACCGGCGATAGTGTGCCGGGAATACCAATACCGACAGAGCCCTTCTCACCCGTCGCGGTTTCAGCATCATTCACCAGCCCGGTAATCGCCAGCAATGTCTGCTGATAATCAAAACGCGGCGTATCCACGCGCTTGCGGAACAACTCCTGTCCCTGCTCACTCAGTGCGATCACTTCAATCTTTGTGCCGCCCAAATCAATTCCGATCCGCATATTGCCCCCTTGTGCTAAGAATTTATGTTCCGGATATCATTATAAGATAATGCAAGGCGACAGACTGATAATCAAGCCCCTGCATATACCCGACGTCATTCAGGATACAGACATCGTTCCGCCAACGAACCTGCAATTTGCATGAATAAGGGTATCTACCCAACGTCATTCAAGTTGCAGGCAGGCGGCAAGGAAAAGCAGACGGGGAGCATAGATAAACTATGTAACCCGGCGTGCTTCATACAGCCAACGAACCTGCAGTTTGAATGAATAAGGGTGAGCAAACCGGCAAGATCCGGTATCATAGCCGGATGCTATCGTCACCGCGCAATGACTCCGCGCCATAAAACAGGACTGTCCGATGTGGTTTAAAAATATACTGGTTTACCGCCTTAGCTCCCCGTTCCCGCTGTCTGCTGATGAACTGGAAAAACAGCTGGAGCATTCAGCTTTCACACCATGCGGCAGTCAGGACATGATGAAAACCGGCTGGATATCGCCGATGGGCACCCGGGGTGATGCGCTGACTCATTCTGCCGGTAAACAGATCCTTATCTGTACCCGTAAAGAAGAAAAAATGCTGCCATCTACTGTGATCAAGCAGGAATTACAGGCAAAAATCGAAAGACTGGAGCATGAGCAGCATCGGAAACTGAAAAAAACCGAAAAAGATTCACTGAAAGATGAAGTGGTTCATGCCTTGCTGCCACGTGCATTCAGCCGTTTCAGTCAGACCACTATCTGGATTGACACAGAGCGCGACCTGATTATTGTCGATGCTGCCAGCGCCAAACGAGCGGAAGACAACCTGGCTCTGCTGCGTAAAGCACTGGGATCGTTACCTGTAATCCCGCTGACCACCAAAGATCCGATTGAACTGACCTTGACCGAATGGGTACGTTCCGGGGATTTACCAACCGGTTTTGTGCTGATGGATGAAGCCGAGCTGAAAGCCATTCTGGAAGATGGCGGCGTGATCCGCTGTAAAAAACAGGATTTGGTGTCAGATGAAATCGCTACCTGTATCGAGGCCGGTAAATGTGTCACTAAACTGGCGCTTGACTGGGAAGAGCGGATCCAATTCCTGCTCTCCGATGACGGCTCCATTAAACGCCTGAAATTCAGTGACGACCTGAAAGATAAAAACGAAGATATCGACCGCGAAGATTTTGCTCAACGTTTTGATGCTGATTTTATCCTGATGACCGGCGAACTGAGAGCCCTTATCAGTAATACCATTGATGCACTCGGCGGAGAAGCCGAACGCTGATTTGGCTGAAACGGGAGCCCTGATTGTGGTGCTCCCGCTGTTTTTTGTTATTTATTATGCCCACGGCAACGGTGCTTTTTCATCATTTCCGTGCTCGCCGTAATAAATGGATGGCAGAAAACGGGACAGATACGTAAATTCGTTATAGCAGTGTTTCATCAACCCAAAACCAATTTCATCCGGTAATTCTGTCAGTGGATCTTTGAGTGATGCGCCCAGTAAAAACCGGCTGCGCAGCACACAGCCAAATTCGGTATCATACGTTATGTGCAACATTTTTCCGTCAATCGGGTAACCCGGCGTATCCTTTTTTACATCATCCCCGAATCCGATATGCGCACAAATTGCGGCAGAAAACTGATTATCAGCCCGGGCTGCGGCCAGCTTTTCTGCATCAAAAAAATCCGCAGCATCATTAAATTTTAGTGTTGCGCCGACCGGCGGAATCGGTCCGAGTGATTCCACCGCCCGGATAGTTGCACCGATATAATTTTCGCCTTTCTTCCAAACAGAATCCCAGCCGTGATGCGCCACATGGTCATGCGGGTGCCACCAGCGAATATGCTGTGTGGTTTCAAAAAAAGTAAACCACCATGCCAGCATCCGGCCTTTACAACCATGAAGATCGGTTCTGACTGATACAGTCAGTAAGCCATCATCGCTACGCTCCAGCCCCATTTCCATCCGCAGTGGTTCCGGGGATAATAATTCGTTAATATCATTCAGTGCCCGGGGGAAATTTTGTTTTTTTACTGACATACCGTATACTCCACAATTAAGAAACGAAATTCGTTTCTTAATTAATATCGTCACTAAACGGGTATTTGTCAATTGAGGATCGCACGTATGGCTACAGAACCTGCCGCAAAAGTAAAAGGCCGCGGGCGTCCGGTTGTACCGGAACAGGAACTTATCACAAAGATCTATGACGCTTCTCTTAACCTACTGTTATCGCAAGGTTATGCAGCCACCACGATGGATGCGGTTGCAAAAGAAGCAGGGGTATCAAAGAAAACGCTGTATCGTTTTGTTGAGAACAGAGAAGACCTGATTGAACAGATTGTCCGTGGCTGGACTGACACATTTGTGCCGCTGTTTACGCAGGATACAAAAAATAAAACTGAATTTTATCAATTACTGGCGGAGCATCTGACTGCCATGAGCCACAAAGTTCTCAGTGCTGAGGCGGTTGGTCTGTTTTGTCTGCTGAGCAGTGAATTTCCCGGACGGGAGACGCTGCTGGCACGATATCAGACGAGTGGCATTGAGCGCGGACGCGCATTACTGACAGAATGGCTTTCCCGCCACCGGGCTTTTTTACCGCAGCCGCATCCGGACCCGGCACTGGTCAGTGATTTACTGTTATCAATGGTGATGGCAGAGCCGCTGCGCCAGATTGCACTGAAGCTGGCTTCCCCTGCACCTTATTACCCGGTTGAGGCGCGCATTACCGCTGCAATTGCATTGCTGAAACAGTGACAGGCACCGGCGTTAAACCGGTACCTTGCGCAGGACTTACTTCTGAATAAGATAGCGGATTGTCGGACCATCCTGCTGAATGGATAACACGGTATAGCCGTGGTTTTTCGCATCCAGAGGAATGTTATTTATTGACTGCGGGCAGTCACTCACGACTTCCAGAATTTCCCCGGGTTTCAGTGACGGCATAGCTTCCAGTGTTGCCACCGCAGGATACGGGCACGGCTCGCCGACCATATCCAGCCGGTAATCCGGTACAATTGTTGTGGTATCTGTACTCATTTTAATTGCTCCTTAGTGTGCGGCAACCGGTGTGGTTTCAGCCTGATTTTTACGACGGAAGAACCGTTTTTCCCACATCAGTAATAAGATAAAGGCAAAGGCCAGCAACCCGTAAGTAACCAGCAGACCGCCTATCGGGCCAAACGTATCCAGCAGATTGACTTTATCGTAATCTGTTGCCAGTACAGGTGCGAGTGAATCCCAATAATACGCAAGAATGGTTGCACCAACGATATTACCCAGACCTACCCACCAGAAGTGAACCTGACCTTCTACCGCGCGGTACATCCAGCCGGTTTCACAACCACCAGCAAGGACAATACCAAACCCGAACAGCAGACCGCCGATAACTGCATTCGGTCCTGCCCAGAAAATTTTTGGCTGAACACCTAACTGCACATAACTGAAAATCCCGATAGCACTGACAGCCATCCCGAGGATGATTGCTTTTGCCATGTGGGTACGTCCGGTTATCCAGACATCACGGAATGCCGAGGTAAAGCAGATTTGCGCCCGCTCAATCAATAATCCGAAACCGATACCGAATAACATCGCAATACCCAGTTTTGGTGATTCAAATAAGGTGAACAGCGACCAGGTGACACACAGCAGAAAAATCAGCATACCAAGGCGAAAACGGCGCTTCGCCCGTTGCAGATCCTGAGTCAGCGGGGATGCTTTACTGACTTTTTGCAGTTTGACAGGAATACGAAACATCGGCATCAGTGTGAATTTTGCACCAAAATAGGAACCGGCAGCGGTTGCCAGCGCAAAAAACCAGGCATGCAGAGAGAATTGCGGAATACCGGTAAAGAAGGCGGCGAGGTTACAACCCATTGCCAGGCGGGCACCGAAACCTGCGATCATGCCGCCGATGATGGCCTGCCAGATGCGGATTTTGTGCTGCGGAAGACGGATTTTGACATTATTTGCCCATAAGGCCGCGGCGATACACCCGGCAAACATGCCGATGACCATCATGCCGTCGATTCTGTCCAGGGGCGAGCCCTGCAAACCGATTACCTTAAAATACCCCCAGTTCTCCGGTTCTGCGCCGAACAGTTGCATTATGTGTCCGCCCCAGCGCGTAAACTCTCCGGTGACCGCCCAAAATGTGCCGGTTAATCCAAAATAGTACGTGGATAAGATGCCGGCGGCGATCACTGCAGGCAACGGCTGCCAAAACTTGACAAGATACGTTGATTTAAATGTAGACCAGTTCATTTTTCTACCAAAAAAAATCCCGACAGCGTCGGGAAGCAATGTCAGGGTACGTGCGTACCAGTAGGATCTGACAGCGTAGATCCACCCGCAGATCATACGCCTGTATAAAGCTTTGCGCTAAAAAATATCTACGATGAATGATAAAGCTCAAAGATATCCGGAGATAGTAAGCGCAATGACAAATCAAAAAATCAGAAAATCAGAAAATCAGAAAATTATGTATAACATAATCCCGGGGGCGCGGGGACAACCGGCAAACCGGAAAGATGCTGTAAACACATCCCTGTTCGCTCGGATCGCGCCATCCATGGCGCTTTACACTTTTCGTTCTCTTGCACGGTATCCGCCTTTTACATAACGATTAGCGGTGAAATAATCAGCTCAATTATCTGGTTCAGAAGCTCACCTGACCATCGGGGATGCGGGGACAACCGGCAAACCGGAAAGATGCTGTAAACACATCTTTGTTCGCTCGGATCGCGCTATCCATGGCGCTTTACGCTTTCCTTTTTTTGCCGGTTATTCCCTTATGTGCTTTGACACTGCAAAAAAAAACAAAAGACAATCTGCTAAATCATCCGGTTTGTGGCAAGGCGGCAAGTGAAGGATCCCGGGAAGCATACATAAGTATGTGACCCGGGATCCTGAGCGCAGCCAACACAGCCACAGACCGGAGGATGACGCAGATTAGAGGATTAGCAGATACGGGGTAACGGCTCGTTATACGGGAGATCGAGCAATCTGGTTGCCCCGAATATCCCCTGAACTTTCACTTTTTTCACTTCTGTCACCTGCCCGATGGTACAGGCGTCCTGCCCCAGCGGACTCGAGTGCAGTGCTGCCAGCACGGCCATTTCTGCTTCCGGTGCCACTACAATCACGACTTTGCCCTCGTTGGCAAAATTGAGTGCTTCCAGCCCCAGCAGTTCGCAGACACCGCGCACGGCAGTTTTCATCGGTAATGCCTGCTCTTCGATATTCATGCCGCACTGAGAGGCATCGGAAAATTCATGCAAGATCGCGGTAACACCGCCACGGGTTGCATCACGCACAGCTCTGACGCCGCTGATTGCCCGCAGAGGTGCCAGCATGGGTTCGAGTACTGCGCAGTCACTTTGCAGATCCGCATCCAGCCCAAGGTTTTCACGCAGGTTAAGGATCGCCGCACCATGGTCGCCCAGTGTGCCGCTGACAATAATTTTATCGCCGGGACGGCACTGTGCTGCTGCCCAGTTAAGTTGCGGCGGGATCACACCAATACCGGCGGTATTGATAAAAATTTTATCTGCCGCACCTCTCGGCACCACTTTAGTATCACCGGTAACTATCTGAATTCCGTTCGTTTTTGCGGTTTCTGCCATACTGGTGACCAGTTGTGACAGTATATCAAAAGAGAGCCCTTCTTCCAGAATAAATCCGCAGGAGAGATAACGCGGAATGGCACCGCCGACTGAAAGATCGTTTGCCGTACCGCATACGGCTAATTTGCCGATGTTACCGCCGGGAAAAATAATCGGATCAATCACATAGCTGTCAGTACTGAACGCCAGACGATCGCCTGCCGCCTGTAATTCTGCCAGCGGGATCCGCGCCTGATCTTCTTTCTCATTCAGGTACGGGTTAGAAAAGGCCTGTAAAAACAGCGAGTCAATCAGCTGCTGCATTCCCTGTCCGCCATTGCCCTGAGCTAACGTGATTTCAGTAATGGGTTTCATTTTATTCTCCGCGACGATATTGATAATAAGCCGCGCATGCCCCTTCTGAAGAGACCATCAGCGCACCAAGAGCCGTTTCCGGCGTACATGCATTGCCGAACAGCGGGCAATCCACCGGTTTACAGCGTCCGGTTAGTACATCACCGCACCGCGCCTGCGGATTATCAGCAACGGACTGCGGCTTCGGCTGAAAACGGCGTTCTGCATCAAATTCGTGATACGCCGGTTTCAGCTGTACGCCGGAGTCGGCAATATTGCCCAGCCCGCGCCATTCACTGTTAGCTTTCAGTTCGAATACCTCTGCCAGCGCTTTTTGTGCCAGTAAATTACCCTGCTCCGGCACAATGCGGCTGTATTGATTTTCGACCGCCATCGGCGAGGTATTATCCTGCGCCTGCACTTTCAACTGGCGGATAACCATTAAGATGGCATGAAGTAAATCAAGCGGTTCAAAACCGGTGACAACAAACGGTTTGGTAAATTCATCACACAAAGGCTGATACGGCGTGCAGCCGATAACCATGCTGACGTGCCCCGGCGCGATAAAGCCGTCGATAAACACATCTTTTTGCTCTAGTAATGTGCGAAGTGTCGGGATGATAGTGATGTGCTGGCAAAATACGGTGAAGTTTTTAAGACCGGCTCTTTTCGCCTGCTGCAATGTTGCAGCGGTGCCCGGCATGGTAGTTTCGAATCCCAGCCCGAAGAAGACAACCTCTTTTTCCGGATTGTCACGGGCGATGGTCAGTGCATCCAGCGGCGAATAAACAATTCTGATGTCACTGCCGTGACGACGGGCATCCAGCAATGAACCGCCGCGACCGGGAACGCGCATGGCATCCCCGAATGTACAAAAGATGACCTTTGGTCGCGCGGCAATTTCCAGGCAGGCATCAATGCGGCCCATTGGTAATACACACACCGGGCAGCCCGGACCGTGGACAAATTCCACGGAGTCCGGCAGTAATTTATCCAGCCCGAATTTAAAGATAGCGTGAGTATGACCGCCGCACACTTCCATTATCTGCAATGGCTGTTTCAGAGGATGCGGCCAACCCGCCATTTCCCCGTTGATCTGCGTCAGCAATTTTTCTGCCAGCACAGGATCACGGAATTCATCAACAAAACGCATAAAAATCCCTTATTCCGCGGCGGTACTGCGCTGCTGTGCAATATCACCCAGCCGGTTTTGTAACCAGGTCACCCACTCATCCATACCTTCGCCTGTTGAGGCTGAAAGAACAATCACATCAATATCCGGATTAACACGGCGCGCTGCATTTACGCAGGCTTCAATATTGACATCAACATACGGCAACAGATCGATTTTATTAATCAGCATCAGATCAGCAGCTGCAAACATATGCGGGTATTTCAGCGGTTTATCTTCACCTTCCGTGACAGATAAAATCGCCACTTTGTGCTGTTCGCCCAGATCAAAACTGGCAGGACAAACAAGATTCCCTACATTTTCGATAAATAACAGGCTGTTATCTGATAATTTCAAATGATGCATAGCATCATGCACCATTTGAGCGTCCAGGTGACACCCTTTGCCGGTATTGACCTGAATTGCCGGTACACCGGTCGCGCGGATGCGCTCTGCGTCATTGGTGGTCTGCTGATCGCCTTCAATCACGGCGCAAGATACTTTGTCTTTCAGGTAATTAAGTGTACGGGTCAGTAAGGTGGTTTTACCGGAACCGGGGCTGGAGACTAAATTCAGTGCCAAAATTCCCTGTTCTTTCAGGTGTTCGCGGTTATGTGCAGCGATCTGATTATTTTTATCCAGCACGCCCATCTCAATCTGTACCATTCGTTTCTGGCTCAGCCCCGGTGCGTGAGTTCCGGCTTCGCCCATGCCGTAATGCATATTGTCGTCATCAACTACCGGCGCAAATGCGGCGGTGTGCTCATGATCGTGCTCATGATTGTGGTCGTGGGAATGGTTGTGATCATGCCCGTGCTCATGGTCATGGTCATGACTATGTTCAGGAGAATGGTTGTGATCATGTGAGTGGCTATGATCATGTGCATGGTCGCGAGAATGATCGTGGTCATGATGGTGTTCATCATGCGCTGCATGCTCATTATCCTGCCCGGTTTCACGGCCGCCATAGTAATAGTGATTTACATCCCCGCTGTGGTGGTAGTGGTGATGATGAATAATAACGGGACGGGAATAATTTTCATGGTCGTGATGGTGGTGACCGTCGTGGTGATGTTCATGATGATCGTGATGGTCGTGGCTGTGACCTTCAATTTGCACGTTTCCTTCACTGCAACCGCATGTGCTGCACATAATCCTGGCTCCTGCTCGATTTATTGGCTCCGGCGCGGCTTTGTGGTCAGATTCGTGACAGGTGCAGAGCATCTGATCACGCTGTGTCGGGCAGTCAACATAAATAAAATATTATGCATACAGTCCGGTGAGCTATCACCGGGCTGTATGCATCCGTTATTACGTATATTAGTAGCAAATCTGCGGTCTGCCCGCTTTGACTTTGCGCAGGTCAACGGGATTTTTTCTGCGCAGAAGATAACACCGTGTATTTAGTGTACAAACACCACATAAACGGCTGCCGCCACAATAAACCGGTAAATCGCAAACGGGATAAAGGAGATCCGCTTAATCAGTGACAGGAACGTCTTCATGGCTATCAGTGCGACTACAAATGCGGAGAGAAAGCCGACCGCAAACATCGGGATATCTGAACTGCTCAGGAAGCTCCAGCTCTTGTATAAATCCAGGGCAGTTGCGCCCATCATCATAGGGACGGCTAAAATAAAGGAAAATTCTGATGCCGTGTACCGGTTAACCCCGGTCAGCATACCGCCGGAGATAGTCGCCCCCGAGCGGGAAAAGCCCGGCCACAGTGCCAGACACTGGAAACAGCCTATCGCAAACGCCTGGCGGTAACTGATGTCATCAAGCCCGGTAGATTGTGCTTTTTTCGGTTTGAATACTTCCGCGATAATCAGCAGAACACCGCCCGCCACCAGGGCATACATGACATTGACCGGGTTAAACAGCGCTTTGATGTGGTCACGCAGTAATAATCCCAGCACCACAGCAGGCACCATGGCAATAATAATGTGAAGTAAATTCAGTTTACCCTGAGTCTGTCCTTCATGAGGAACCTGCCCGAAATGAATACCGATAAGGGCAAACATCCGCCGCCAGAACATGAAAATAACCGCGAGAATTGAGCCGAGCTGAATAACCACTTCAAAGGTTTTTTCTTTATCACCCGTAAAGCCGAGTAACTCACCGACAATGATCATATGACCGGTTGATGACACCGGCAGAAACTCCGTTAATCCTTCAACAACCCCGAGAATCAACGCATGCAGTAATGTTGTAAAATCACCCATATCAGGCCCTGTGCAAAAGAAAAAACAAGGCAACCCCGGAAACGGAATTGCCGGATTCGGACATCAGAATATTACGACCACATGACAGTTTAATGACATACGGAGTCAGTTTATGACAGTTTCAGACACTGCGCCCGCGCTCAATAATAACCCCGACTTCATCAGCCTGAGCAACCGCACCCGGTTTTGCCACACAAATCCGTACCCATGGCGTACAAAAACGGGTAAGCAGCAGACCGGCAACCTCTTCAGCCACACGTTCCACCAGAGCGAAACGTTTTGACTGTACATAATCCATAATTGCACCACTTACCTTTGCATAATCAAGACAATGCTCTACATCATCACTCTTTGATGCGCGTTTATTATCCCAATGCATTTCGATATCGAACACCAGTTTCTGCGTGATACCCTGTTCCCAGTCGTAAGCACCAATTGTTGTGAAAACAACAAGTTTCTTAATAAAAACAACATCCATCCCCATTTACCCCGTTTTTTTATGCTCATCGGATATCACTTCCCATGAAATATGCGTATTATTCATGGAGACTATATTACTGTAATTTACTGTCAATCAGGAGGAAGGCATGAGTGGAATCGCGCTTGCCATGATCATTTTCGCTTATCTGCTGGGATCTGTTTCCGGTGCGATCCTGATCTGCCGTCTTGCGGGACTGCCCGATCCGCGCCTTCACGGCTCCGGAAATCCCGGCGCCACCAATGTCCTGCGTATCGGAGGAAAACTGGCTGCTGCCGGTGTTCTCATCTTCGACGTGCTCAAAGGTATGCTACCGGTCTGGTTTGCTTACCTTCTGAATATACCTTATTTCTACCTCGGTATTATCGCTATTGCCGCCTGTTTAGGCCATATCTATCCGGTATTTTTCCACTTTAAAGGCGGGAAAGGCGTTGCAACCGCATTCGGATCAATTGCTGCTATCGGCTGGGATCTGACCGGTCTGGTAGCCGGAACCTGGCTGCTGACAGTACTGCTGAGCGGCTATTCTTCTCTGGGCGCGATTGTAAGCGCTCTGGTTGCCCCCTTTTATGTCTGGTGGTTCAAACCGGAGTTTACTTTTCCTGTCGCGATGCTGTCCTGTCTTGTGCTTATCCGTCATCATGACAACATTCAGCGCCTGTGGCGCGGACAAGAGAGCCGTATCTGGCAGAAGCTGAAGAAAAAACGGGCAAAAACAGAAAAAGAGATTATTCAGGACGTAAAAGAGCAGGAAAAAGAAGATTAAAAAAAGGCGCTGATGCGCCTTTTTGGTTTCTGTTACTTATCCAGCGGCGGCAGTTCTGCCAGCGGCCAGCGCGGACGTACTGTCACACCTAATCCGCTGCGCATCCCGCCTTTAAAGCGGATCATCCCGGCCAGTGCAATCATCGCACCGTTATCCGTGCACAGCTCAGGGCGTGCGTAGAATGCTTCTCCGCCCAGTTTTGTCAGTGTCTGCGCCATACGCTCACGTAACGTGCGGTTGGCACTCACGCCACCTGCCATCACCAGACGTTTAAAACCGGTCTGCACCAGTGCGCGCTTGCATTTAATAATTAATGTATCGACTACCGCATCTTCAAACGCGCGCGCAATATCCGCCTTCGTCTGATCGGAATCATCATTCTGATGAATGGTATTAGCCGCGGCTGTTTTCAAACCCGAGAAACTGAAATCAAGCCCCGGGCGATCAGTCATCGGACGCGGAAAAACAAAGCGTCCGGGAGTGCCCTGTAAAGCCATCCGGGAAAGTGCCGGACCGCCGGGATAATCCAGACCCAGTAATTTTGCCGTTTTATCAAACGCTTCCCCGGCGGCATCATCAATCGATTCACCCAGAAGCGTATATTCGCCGATACCAGTCACACTGATAAGTTGTGTATGACCACCGGAAACAAGCAGCGCGACAAACGGGAAGTCAGGCTGATTTTCTTCCAGCATCGGTGCCAGTAAATGCCCTTCCATGTGGTGCACCGGTACTGCCGGAACATCCCAGGAAAACGCAAGCGCCCGCCCGACAGTCGCTCCGACCATCAGCGCGCCGACAAGCCCCGGTCCTGCGGTATACGCCACAGCATCAATATCCTCAGCCGATAAATTCGCTTCTTTCAGCGCAGCCTGAATCAGCGGCACTGTTTTGCGTATATGGTCACGGGAAGCCAGCTCCGGCACAACACCGCCGTAATCCGCATGGACTTTTATCTGGCTGTATAACTGATTAGCCAGTAACCCGGCTTCATCATCATAAATTGCGATTCCGGTTTCATCGCAGGATGTTTCAATGCCTAACACTCGCATGGGGCTTAACTCGCAGGAACAAAAACTGACGGGACTGGCGGCGGATAACATGGCTACATATTTACATGGCTATGCATCCGCATCCGTAAAGGCGTCAGTGTATCACCATAATGGCGCAGTGACAGGTATTAAGGTGAAACACGGGGTATTTCCAGGTTGATTTTTATTCAGTGAAAATGGTTTATTCACAGGTTAATTATAGTTATCCACATACTTTTACCCTCAGGTACGATTTCTGTTGCTGACAAATCACCGCATACCCGCTATACTCTTCCTCCTCTATGAAACCCCTTGTCTGGTGCGTGGATCCTGTTTTGTCAGTATGACTGAATATATCCCGGAAATTTCTCTGCCTGATTATCCACAATGCTTTACAACGTGGGTCACATTGAAGTAAAATTCCGCACCATTTTGAAGACAACTGGCATAACGCCAGTACAGACCTATTTTATTGAGGTAGAGGCACATGCCGGTAATTAAAGTACGTGAAAACGAGCCATTTGACGTTGCACTGCGTCGTTTCAAACGCTCTTGCGAGAAAGCAGGCGTCTTAGCAGAAGTACGTCGTCGTGAGTTTTATGAAAAACCAACGACTGTGCGTAAACGCGCTAAAGCATCCGCTGTTAAGCGTCATGCTAAGAAACTGGCTCGCGAAAACGCACGTCGCACTCGTCTGTACTAATCACTGCGGCCAACGCCGCAACTTAGTCAGACTGCAGTAGTTGCAGTTAATGGCCGTGTTTCCGGAAGGAAGCGCGGCTTATTATCGTTATCAGACGGACGAAAAGGGGCTATGGCCGGGCGCATTCCACGCACATTTATCAACGATTTATTAGCGAGAACCGATATCATCGATTTGATCGATGCCAGGGTGCCGCTGAAGAAGCACGGTAAAAATCATCAGGCGTGTTGTCCTTTCCACAACGAAAAAACTCCCTCTTTTACAGTCAGCAGCGATAAACAGTTCTACCACTGCTTCGGCTGTGGTGCCCACGGCAATGCTATTGATTTTTTACTTAATTATGATCGGCTCGATTTTGTCGAGGCTATCGAAGAGTTAGCAGCAATGCACGGGCTGGATGTTCCTTACGAAACAGGAAGCGGCAGCAGTCCGATAGAAAAACATCAGCGCCAGAATCTCTATCAATTGATGGAGAAACTCGACAGCTTTTATCGCCACGCGCTACAGGCACAAAATGCCGGTCACGCCCGTGAATATCTGAACCGCAGAGGGTTAAGTCAGGAAATTATCAGCCGGTTTGCTATCGGCTACGCCCCCGCAGGGTGGGATAATGTCCTCAAACGTTTTGCGCGCACTGATGATGACCGCCAGCAGTTGCTGGATGCCGGGATGTTAGTGGTCAATGATAACGGTCGCTGTTATGACCGGTTCCGCGAGCGCGTGATGTTTCCTATCCGTGATCGCCGCGGGCGGGTTATTGCATTTGGCGGACGTGTTCTTGATGATGCAATGCCTAAATATCTGAACTCCCCGGAGACAGATATTTTTCATAAAGGCCGTCAGTTATTCGGTTTGTATGAAGCACAGCAAAGTCAGCGCGAACTGCCCCGAATCCTTGTGGTTGAAGGCTATATGGATGTGGTTGCACTGGCGCAGTTTGGTATTAATTATGCGGTGGCATCACTCGGTACATCGACAACATCCGAGCATATACAGTTGCTCTATCGCACAACTGATACCATAATTTGTTGTTATGACGGAGACCGCGCCGGACGCGAAGCTGCCTGGCGGGCACTCGAAACTGCCCTGCCCCATCTGAACGACGGTCGGCAGTTACGTTTTATGTTTTTACCTGACGGCGATGACCCTGATTCACTGGTGCGCCGTGAAGGTCGCGAGGCCTTTGAGCAACGCCAGAATAATGAAGCACATACGCTGTCACAGTTTTTATTTGATTCACTTCTGCGTCAGGTAGATATGAGCAGCCCGGAAGGCCGCAGTAAGCTAAATGCTCTGGCGATGCCGCTGATAAGTCAGGTTCCGGGAGAAGCACAGCAGGCTTATTTATTACAGGATCTGGGTAACTTGCTCGGATTACCGGATATTACCCAGCTAAAACAAGCCGTTATCCGTCAGAGTGAGTCAAAAACAGGTTATCAGGCACCTAAGCTGAAACCGACCACGATGCGTATTCTGATAGCGCTGCTGGTACAAAATCCACAGTTTGCCCAGTTTGTACCACCACTGGAATCCATTGATACCAGCCAGATAGCCGGGTTTGGATTATTCAGGGAACTGATTGATACCTGTTTATCACAGCCGGGTCTGACAACCGGGCAGTTGCTGGAGCGCTATCGCGATAATAAATTAGCGCCACAGCTTGAAAAACTGGCAAGCTGGAACGATATAGAGATAGATGAGATAGCAGAAAACACCTTTAAAGATGCATTAAATCATCTGGTTGTTTCTGCCCTTAATGACCGTTTTAACTTCCTGATCGCGAAAGAGCGGACAGAAGGCCTGACCCCGGAAGAGCGAAAAGAAGTCAGTCTTTTAGTGCGGGTCCGGCAATAAGTATTATTATTACATAATGACAATTATAACGGCTTAAGTGCCGCTGATAGCAGGAATAGATCCTGCATGCCATGTCACCAAGGGCCATGGCTGATGAAATGAAACCTTGACTGTTATTGTTGCTGGCTAAGTTGTTTTGCCGACCAACACAAACCTAAATACTCAGAAGTGTGGATACCGTCTTATGGAGCAAAACCCGCAGTCACAGCTGAAACTTCTTGTCACCCGTGGTAAGGAGCAAGGCTATCTGACCTATGCTGAAGTCAATGACCATCTGCCAGAAGATATCGTCGATTCGGATCAAATCGAAGATATTATCCAGATGATCAATGATATGGGCATTCAGGTAATGGAAGAAGCACCTGATGCTGATGATCTGATACTGGCCGAGAATTCAACAGACACCGATGATGATGCAGCTGAAGCTGCGGCACAGGTTCTCTCAAGTGTGGAATCGGAGATTGGCCGGACCACTGACCCGGTGCGCATGTATATGCGCGAAATGGGAACAGTGGAACTGCTGACCCGCGAAGGCGAAATTGACATCGCCAAGCGCATCGAAGATGGCATCAATCAGGTTCAGTGTTCTGTTGCTGAATACCCTGAAGCAATTACTTATTTACTTGATCAGTACGACCGTGTTGAAGCGGGCGAAGTTCGTCTTTCTGATCTGATTACCGGCTTTGTTGATCCTAATGCTGAAGAAGATCTGGCACCGACCGCAACCAATATTGGTTCCGAGCTGCCGGCTGCAGAACTCAACAAAGACGATAACGACGAAGACGAAGACGAGGAAGAAGAAGAGGAAGAAACTGATAACAGTATCGACCCTGAACTTGCCCGTCAGAAATTTGACGCGCTGCGTGTGCAACATGAGAAAACACGTAAGCAAATCAAACTTAACGGCCGTGACCATCCGAGTTCTAATGCTGAGATTCAGCTGCTCTCTGATGTATTTAAAGAGTTCCGTTTAGTCCCGAAACAGTTTGACTATCTGGTCAGCAAAATGCGGGAAATGATGGACAGAGTCCGTCTGCAGGAACGCTTTATCATGAAACTCTGCGTTGAGCAGAGCAAAATGCCGAAGAAAAACTTTATTACCCTGTTCACCGGCAACGAAACCAGTGATACCTGGTTTACTGCTGCTATTGCAATGAACAAGCCGTGGTCTGAAAAACTTCAGGACGTTGCGGAAGAAGTTCAGCGCAGCCTGCAACGCCTGCGCATGATTGAAGAAGAGACCGGTCTGACCATTGAACAGGTCAAAGATATCAACCGCCGCATGTCTATCGGTGAAGCGAAAGCCCGCCGTGCGAAAAAAGAGATGGTCGAGGCGAACTTACGTCTGGTTATCTCCATCGCGAAGAAATACACCAACCGTGGTCTGCAGTTCCTGGATCTGATCCAGGAAGGGAACATCGGTCTGATGAAAGCAGTTGATAAATTTGAATACCGTCGTGGTTATAAGTTTTCAACGTATGCAACCTGGTGGATCCGTCAGGCTATCACCCGCTCTATCGCGGACCAGGCCCGTACTATCCGTATCCCGGTACATATGATTGAGACGATTAACAAACTCAACCGTATCTCCCGTCAGATGCTTCAGGAGATGGGCCGTGAGCCATCACCGGAAGAACTGGCAGAGCGGATGCTGATGCCGGAAGATAAAATCCGCAAAGTGCTGAAAATCGCTAAAGAGCCGATCTCTATGGAGACGCCGATTGGTGATGATGAAGATTCACACTTAGGAGACTTTATCGAGGATACCACTCTTGAGCTGCCGCTGGATTCAGCCACGTCTGAAAGCCTGCGCTCAGCAACTCATGAAGTGCTGGCCGGTTTAACACCGCGTGAAGCGAAAGTCCTGCGTATGCGTTTTGGTATTGATATGAATACCGATCATACACTGGAAGAAGTGGGCAAACAGTTTGATGTAACCCGCGAACGTATCCGTCAGATTGAAGCGAAGGCACTGCGCAAACTGCGCCACCCGAGCCGTTCTGAAGTGTTACGCAGCTTCCTGGATGAGTAATCCGGTTAATCATCAGTAAAGTATCAGGCGCCGCTAATCCGGCGCCTTTTTTTATCCTGCGGATAAAGAACAATCAGTTTACTCAATTTATAATTACAAACCATTTACCACAGTCAATATTCCGCTCATAAAACAGTCATATAGACAAGAAAAGCTAGACCCCGCCAACAACTGGCAGTATAATCTTACGCTCTTTGGCCCCTTAGCTCAGTGGTTAGAGCAGGCGACTCATAATCGCTTGGTCACTGGTTCAAACCCAGTAGGGGCCACCAAATTTTAGCTTCAAAATCAGTATATTAAGCCACTCTTTACCGAGTGGCTTTTTTACATCTGGTGGTCAGTGTCGCAAAGTGGCAGCGGGGATGTTTTTATCCTTCCTTTTTTATCAGTCAGTTACCCTTTTCTCTCTTTACTTCTGATTTCAGTTTTCAAAATCCCGCAACGCCGCGCTGCTTCCGGCGTTCTTAAATACAGCGGCGTTTACGGTGATCTTTTATTTCCCAAAGTGTGCAGACAGAAAAAACAGAAAAATCGTTGCATATCTCATTTTACTATTTTGTCTCCTGTTTTAACCGTCGCCGAATTTGTTGTTTTTAGTTTTGCCTTCTCTTCTGCCTCAATCTTATCGCGGCAGGCATTTAAAAACGTGACAGCTAAAAATGAGCGGAAAACCAACTCATCATCAAGCCATGCAATTAAATCATCCCGGGTGATATTATGGATAGTATTAGTCAGTACCGCCGGTATTTCATCATCAGACTCAATGTAATAACCTGTCTTTTTATCGTAAGCTACATTGTTCATCAGCGAAAAAAAATTATCGATGGCGATATTAATCTCTTCCGGCATTTCATCGGAAATATAACAGCCATCGAAGTGATGACGTAGCATATTTTCCGGGCAAAGTTGTTTCGTCCGGGTCAGATAAATACGTTCCAGTGCCGTTTCTGTCTGAGGCTCCGGATAGGGAGTAATAAACGCCGAGTACCGGAAAATAAAGGATTTATCCAGCGTTTTACTTAGTTCGTGGTAAATATCATTATCTTCATAATCACCGAAAATCCCCTCACACAAATGAGTCAGCTTACGGCAGTGCTCAATTTTATCCACCAGCGTCCGGCAACGGCGCGCATCAAATACTGCCGAATTAATATCGGATACATAATCATTAATGTCATAGAAACTTTTAAAAGAACAATCACCCGTATTTTTTGTTTTATGGCCAGTAAACCGCCAGTGTAAAAAAAGAGCGATAATGACAACTATTAGGGTGACTATGCCGAACGTTTCCATAAATAACTCCCTTATATTATTAGTGCCTCAGCAGAATCTTCTTAACTGAATAGTAATTTGCACATGTCATATTCCGCCGGTATATCACCGGCATTAAAAAACATAAATACCATTTCAATCCGCCTTCCCGGAAAAGCGGATTAGCGCATAGCGATTAAGTAATTGCTGAAAATGTGTATCAATTTTCTGATATTCGGCTTCAGATACCGCCCCTTCCTGTTGCTTTAATGCTAATAACCGCAATTCTTCTTCCAGAGGTATTCCCCGGTAGAAATATTGTCGCGCATTAAAAATAACAGATTTCAGTTCTGAACCGGTAATATAGCTGCGGGGCTTGCTGTCCAGTGTATCCAGCCGCTTACTTAATGCATCAAGCTGCGCCATGCCTTCAGACCAGGGGATCAGTTTATTTTCAGGCACGGCATTAGTTTCAATTGTTTTTTGCCACTCCTGTACCACACTTTTAACCTCATTCTCTTCACTGTAATGACGTAATAAATAATCTGTTAGCTGCTTTCCATATAACTGAAACCATACAGGAGAAACTGTGCCGTTCTGACGAAGCTGTATTGCCAGCGTATTCAGTGCCTCGTTATTAAACACAGAATCCGTGACCAGATGCTGAGCCAGTATATTTTCTGTTGTTGCATCAAAATCAGGTAAATATGGCATCGCGCTTGTCAGTGGTTCAGCGGAAGGTGATTGCAGAAAAACAGTTGCGCTGACAATAACGGAACTGAGAATAATGCCGGAGAATAAACCGACAATGATCCCACGGCGGAATATTTTTTTTTGCCGGATAGCCGGCGCGATATCATTCTGATTTAATCCCCGTAACGGCGCCGGTGACGGATGTGGTAACGAGTTCATCACAGGAATAACGGGGGAGACTGATGGCTCCGGGGTAATAAACGGCTCATCCGCACTGTTGGTGCTATCTGCATTTTCGAGCTGATACGCCAGCGTATATACCAGTGAATGTAATTTCTCTGATTGTGTTAAGTGCTTCAGCTCAAGCCGTTCCAGTGTCTGACAGAGCTGTGACAGTAACGATTCAGCCTGATACAGTGCAGAAAGATCATTGTACACAGGGGTAATGCCCCGCATCCCGGCAATCGCCTGACGTGTGAAATCAGCAAGGATTTCAATACGGGCATGAGTCTGGTGCGGCCAGAATGTTTGCCAGTGTTGCTCAATCAGCGGTGCAATAACTTGCAATCCATCATTCAGCCCGGTGATACCATCCTGATGCAAACGCACCAGTGCATACCATGCCGCAGTGCGCAAATCGACGCCATTGCGGGTGAAAATAGTCAGACAAAGTACCTGTGCGGCTTCCCAGTCCACATCCGGTCTGGCCGGATGAAACTGCTTATGCATTTCATTTTTCAGTTCAGAGAATTCACTTAATGTCCGGGGATCGCCACCTGTGCGAAGAGAAATGAGCTGCGCTTTCACAATAACCTCAATCATGTTTAATCAGGATTTGAATAACATACGTCAGGAAACAAAATGTTGTGTTTTCAGATGGTGGATCATTATCCGCCCGTCAGGAACAAATTCCGTTCCGTAGCGCACCAGCCCCTGTTCATGCAGTTCCGCTTCCAGCGCGTAGCTCAGCGAACCGAATTCGCCGGGCGGCAATAAGACCAGTGAAACAGATTTAATTCTCGGTTCATATTTCAGCAATGTGGCAGACAAAACCTGCATCAGACCATGTGCGGTGCCGGGAAGTCCCTGTAATAATTTACTCATATCCGGCAAACCATAATCCGGAAGATGGCTCAATGTCCCTGCCCGCGAGTTAAGAATACGGCGGATATTATCCAGGACAGACAAAATCACCTGTTCATCTTCTGCGACACTGTCCACCGGCAGACCGCCGGCAAAATAACCGGTCACCATTTCATAGAGTGAAGGTTGTGACATGATTTACCTCTTGAGCGGAATAAGTGACAGTGTGTTTTCTGACAATTCAAGTTTACGGGGCGAATCAGGCTCCAGTTCATCGCGCGCAATAACCACCCGCCAGCTGTTTTCTATCTGATCCGGTGAGCGGAACATCACGGCAACCGCCACAAATTGCGCCTCTTTTTCCATCGGCATATCCAGCGAAATGGACTCGCCCGGTCTTATCCGGATATCTTTTTGTGCCAGGCGGCTTTCTGTCAGTACCTCACTGTCTGTTGCAAAGAGTGACGGGTAATCGGCGGATGCAAATGCATCTTCCGTTTTCAGTTGGTAAACCCGGATAATCGCCGATAATGAAGCGCCTTCATCATCCGTATTCAGCGCGTTACGGGCAGTAAAATCCAGGTGCAGCACTTTTACCTGTTTATAAAAAACAGATTTAGTCATCTCCACAGTGCCATCACTGATGGTCTGTGTTAACCCGCAGCCTGCCAGAAAAAGAACCGGACACAGCAGCGACCCGGCAGCTGTTTTACGGATAAAACACGTAACACGATCAGAACCGGTAATTGCCATTTTCATCAGCCTCTTTCTGTTGATAGTAAGGTGTTAAACGCTGGTAGCGACCCAGCCCGATAGTTACCATGGTTTTCACCGCTTTTAGTGATGCCGTGCCACTGTTTGATTTCATTACTGCCGTCCTGCCGATTTGTGCGCCACTTCCTGATTGCACACTCAGTGCGGCATCCGGTAATAAATGACGTGGCACACTCAGTTGCAGGCGGGCATTAACTCTGGCACCCAGATAAATATGCAGCAAGGCCATAAAATCCTGATAAATCTGCCCGTCCGGTAACCATTGTTTTGCTTCATCTGCATTTTCTGTTGTCAGACGGATAAGTACCTGACTGTTAACATCCGTGGCACTGCGGCCCATCACCGGTTTATGCTTCAGTGTCAGAGGGCGGGCACATGACATTGTTACCGGGTTATCCAGCTGAATCCGCCGCGGATCATGCGCCACAACCTGAACCTGTGTTTCCGGTGCCAGCAGGTTTACCAGTGAGCAAATACCTTCTGCGGTCCGGGTCGGTAAACGCATCGTCCCCAACAGTGCCAGAAACCGTGAAAGTGGTGCCGGGCTGTTTTCAGCGCAGCCCGGGATACCCAGCCCAATCAGTCCGAACAGATACTGTGAGGTTTCATCCCGGCCCCCGGCACCAAATGTCGCCGGATAGGAATACTTGCGCCAGACCCGGTAAAACTGAGTTGTCAGCCGGTGATTAAAGATATCCAGGAAATCTGTCAGGGAATCTGTACCGTCACGGTATTGAGCAATATCATCCAGATAATGTGTCGGCAGCGGTGAGGTTATTCCGTACAGCCCGGTAAAGGTGGTGCGGATGCCCGGGACGTTACTTTTGCGGTAGCGGTCATCCGGATCCCGTCCTTTCAGTTCTGTGACCGGAAATCCCATTCCCGGGTGCGGGCGGAACCTGACCGGGTCATCAGCCGGATCCTGCGAGCTGCCCAGCGGGGGTCTGTCGGGACAGGATTGCTCCAGTAACTGACAAAAACGGTAAAAATTATAATACGGGAGCCTGTCCCCCAGCGCGTCAATCAGCGGGGCAGCTGAGGATTGTGATTTTCTGTCCATCTCAGTCGTTTTCCTGTCGGTAATACAACCAGTGTCAGCTGATTAAATAAATGCACATCGCTGTACAGCGTAAAGAACCTGTTAAGCATTTCACCAAACAGATGAATATCACCGTCTCCGCTGAACCCGTTACTGTCCACCGTCACTTCAATGTCGATTCCGCGCTGTAAAAAACCTTTCTCAAAACGCTCAATCAGGTGATGGCAGACCTGCACAATCGCCTCCAGTTTGCGGTGATTCATGTCATCATCCCGCCAGTCATAAAGTGCAAGTGTTCCCCGCAGGACTTCTGCGTTATCCATCATATTCAGAAAGCCGGAACCAAGATGGCTCAGTACCCGCCAGTGAAAACGATCTTCGGCCGGAGGATATACCGGCAGGGTTGGCTTACAAAGGTTACGGATAGTCAGCGGGATCTGAATAGACATTCCGGTCCGGTCCAGAAGCGTGCTTTGTAACGCTTTACGCGGCAACTGTCCGTTTGTTCCGGTAATTTGCAGGGAAATTGTTTCTGTTTCCGGCAGTGAGTCACTCTCACGTGCAGCACCGCCGAGGATAATCCAGGTATCATGCAGACCGGTGACACCCCGTTTGACCCGGGTATGGTAATAGCGCTCCGGTGCGCTGCGGCGCAGCATCCCGCCACGGTGACGGAAACTGGTGAACGGCACATAAATTGCCTCATCCGTACGCAGTGAGCCATGAACACTGTCCACGGAATAGATTTCAGTATGTCCGTCCTGGATACGGCGGGGACGCAACAGATATTCACTTTCCGTTCCGTTGATCGTGAGCGGATCGGCTTCAATATCAAATAAATTAATTACCGGCACACAATGCAGCCGAAAATTATCAGAACTCAGTGATAAATCATTGTCCCATAATGTATTTAAAATAATATCCATCTCAAATTCACGGGTATCCTCCGGAAAAGTGACCTCTTCCAGTCCGTTCAGCTCTGCAAACATAAATTTTTCGCGGAAGGAAAAATACTCCAGTAACAGCTGATAGCCACTGAACGCCGTGTCACCTTTCGGCCATAACCGGTCTGCTTCACCGAAACCGCCGGGCGAGAACCAGAGCGGCAGCGTTATCCTGTCCGGCGCGGACGGCAGACGCAGACAAATTTTGGCAACCTGCCGGGTCAGCGCCAGGTGCAGCGCACTGGTCGTCGGAATATCACCTGCCAGATAAAACGACAGGCGGCTGAGATCTGTCTGCGTCCAGTCAATCGTATCGCTGCAACGGAAGCTGACGCGGATAACCGAGCGCCCGTCCGGCTCAGTGGTGAGATAAACAGAGGATATGGACAACGGGTTTAATGGCAGACTGCGGGTTGTCCGGTAACGACAGACTGTTTTTTTCGGACCGACCGGGCGGGAGAGGATTTCAAACCCGGATATAATCTGTTCTGTCATTTTCATTTTCCGGATATCCGGTGCCAGCTCAACCACAGATAATGACGGAATAGTGCGTAAATAGTGCGGCCAGAGCAAGCTGACCAATCCTTCGGTGAATTCAGGCAAATCATCATCAACTTTCTGACGAAGACGCCCCATGGAAAACGCAAACCCTTCGAACAAGCGCTCCACAAACGGATCCGGAATACCCGCTTTATCGAGATCAAGCATCGCGGCGCGATCCGGATGAGCCTGCGCAAACTCTTTCGCTGCCTCACGTAAATAACGCATTTCCGCATCAAAATAGCGGAGAGTAAGATCGTCCATCAATAAATTACCTTAGTCCGTTGAATAGTGGTCAGGGATATAAAATCGCGGCACGAACAGGATCCAATGCGGTTAATTCTGCCAGTAATGCATCCATTTCCGGCGAAGTCCCTGTTTTTCCGGCACCACTGCGCTGACTTTTGCCGCGCAGCAACTGTAGCTGGCGGGCTTTAATTTCAAACAGATACTGCGGCTCCCAGCCGGCAAGTGTGATACCCGCGGCCCGGCAATCTAAGTCCCGCAGCAGGTTCAGTGCCAGGTCATAACGGGCAAACTGATCCGCCACCCTTGCCATGACCAGATGCAGTAGCCACTGGTTACGCGGCGAGCCGGTATCCGGCCGGCTCTGTAACCAGCGGAGAGCGGTTTCAATTCCCTCACTGTCCGCCTGTGCCAGCGCTTCCTGCTCCAGAGCAAGAACAGAATGTTCATCTGTCTGCTCTGCCGGCGGATGAAATCCTGCCGCCGGGAAATTGCTTTCCTCCAGTACCTGCTGATTTATCCAGCCGAGTGTTACTTCATCCGCAAACGGCGTGCCATCTTCCCAGGCCAGCATTTCAAGCCCCGGCAGACGTGTCAGAAACAGCTTTAAATCAGCTTTGATAACATCTGCCCAGCCGTCACGGGGGGACGGTGATTTACTCAGCGCCTGATACAGATACCACTGCACATCCAGCCAGAAGTGATTCACACCCTCGGCAAACAGGCGATCTGCCTGTTCCGTCAGCTCACCCCAGCTTTGCTGAAGGTACAGACGTTTAAGCTGTGCGCGGGCCTCCGTGCGTGGCGGTGACAACCGGGTGCAGCCCTGGTGATTCTGAGGCGGCAACTGATGCAGCGTATCCCAGCGCACTGTTTTCATCAGCCGGTGCCCGGCGAGCCAGCCATCGGACTGGCTGCGCAGATACATTGCCAGTGATTTTGCCTGATCCAGCAATTCACGTCCGGATTGCACCTGGCTGCCCCTTCCTGGCACCAGCGCCGCAGTATTGGCATTACGGGCAGGTTCGCTGCTGATATTTTGCGGCACAACTGAATCCGCACCGCCGGAAAGTGCGAGGCGTTTTTCCAGCGCACTGTATAACGGACCAAGCTCAGGAGCGCCGATATCATCCCGGGTATCCAATGTCTGCTGAATCGACATCAGTAAGGCAACCGCACGGGAAAATTCCTGTCGTTCCACTTCCGGGTACAGTGACAGACTGTCCAGCACCCGCTGCCCGGCAAGCCACTCAATAGCTGATTTCCGGCTGTTGGTCCGCTCAGGCAGAAGCGTATCCTGATACTGAATAAGCATACCGGCCAGTAACGCCAGTGCATCAGCCAGGCCCTTTCCGCCTTCTTTATGCAGGCGCGCCCAGAGGTAATACGTGACAACCCGCACATCTTTGCATACTGTCGTCAGCAGTTTTTCTGCCAGCGTACAAATTAATTCAGTATCTGCGCCGGAGAGTTTATTCACCTCCTCCCGCATCCGTTCAAAATCATCGTCATAACCCGGGTCGCTGCCCGCAGGTGACTCTGCACTGACAGGCAATAACCAGGCACCCCACAGTGCTATTTCCTGCCGGGCAATCCGCGCCGGTTCATCCGGGTTATCCGCAAAACAAGCTGAAGATAAAGTATTCAGTACATTCATGAGATTCTGCTATTACTCCGTTATTTTTTCTGCGTTGCCATCAGCAATGAAACAGATCCGCTCCGGCCATCACTGTCCAAAGAAATATGTGCGGTTACACCATCGCGGTTATATTCACTGTAAATTTCACCGCAGGATTTACGGGATAAACAGGTAAAAAACGAATCATCCTGAATAACATTATTTATATCACTGGTTGCCGTTCCGAATACGGTATTCAGTTCATTATTCAGACGATTATATTCTGCAAATAACTCATCTTTATTGCTGTATTTTTTTGGGTTCAGTATCATCAGTGATGCAATTCCCTGATCCCGCATGACAACAAAGAAATAAGCATGCTTCTGAATTTGTTCAGCAGGTGATGAAAAAGAGTGACATGCCCAGCCTTGTGGTGCCGGTGTACAGTTCAGTCCTTTTAAATCAGACTTGCGGATCTCATCCATACTTTGACCCCATTTAAATCCGTGCATAATATCCGGAGATTGGTCACATGCCGTTAATAGTGATATCAGGAGTATAAAGATGATTTTTTTCATGATAATTCCATGAGTATTCATTCAGTGATATTTATTATTTCTGTCATATTTAAAATATAACATTACTTATCAGGGAAAATGTTATCCGGTAACACAAAATTACATAATTTTAATCATATCAGCAACCCGCAAGCCATTTCAGTAATCGGCTATTTGGTGCTTTCGGACAATAGAGCAACTGCGGGAACTCACCGTAACCAGATAACGTCAAGGTCATAACGCAGGATTAAAGACAATTCATCGTTCTCCGGCCTATTTGTATACGTATCCCATAAGTCTGTGAAATAATCAGTTATACCTTACCACTACCATATTTTTCACTTGGTTTTATATTTATTTCTTCCATCGCTTTTTCGCGCCGATTTAAAATTTCATTACGTCTTTCTTTAGATTGTATTAATAACATATAACGATAAATATCATCAGGGTTATTCCCTGAATTTTTATCAACTAAACCATTACCATTATGCCGGCATAACTCCAGAACAGATTTATTCCACTGCGGTATTTTACAAGTTCGCATCCCGATATAACGGGGAAGGCTTGAGATGACAGACTGTGGTATTATTAAAAATGAAAACAACCAATCAGCCCATGAATTCATTTTTGATAAACATAAAAAACCCCATAGATAATTTTCTTTTTTTTCGGCTATCGGTAAGGTTATTTCAATAATCTGTGAAAGCTCCTCAATGCAATCTTCCTCCATATAGCAGCGAATAAATCGCCAAAGCGCCTGAGCTTCGGTCTTATTACCCATCCGTCCGAAGGAAAAGGAGTTTATTACTGTTTCATAATCACTGGCAAGAACGTGACCAATAAGACAATATGTTAATCTGTTTTTATACAAGGTGAAATAGACATCATTCCAGGACAGGGAAATAATGTCATTATTATACTGATAGACATGAACCAGTTTATTTTTTCTGTCAAACCGTACCGGATAATGTGTTTTTTTAAACCAGTCATGGAGTAAAAACTTCCCCATAAGCAATGACATTAATAATGATATTATAAAGAATAAAACCATCAAATAGATCTGATTAACAAAAATAAAATGAATAATACAATACAGACCAAGACCCATAAAACCAACACTCGTGCCAAATAAATACAGTGATGCTTTTCCTTTGTCAAAATAATTATCATCAATCACTTCAATATAATTTTCATTAAATTCAATAACAGAATCAAAGTCAGACATAGTACTGTCTTGTTCTTCTTTATGATGTTTATCCAGATATCCCTCAATCTCTTCAGGGTATAATTTACGCTCTATTATATAGGGCGTTAATAAACCGACTAATTTGCCTTCCTGATGTCTGCTCATTACTCTCCCTCATAACCTAAGGCTTTATTTAACTCACTCATTTCAAAATCCATCGTTGGCCATATACTAATGTTACCGCCTAAGCTACCCGGTTCCATATCCTTCCTGAAGTATATTCTTTTAAACCATGCTTCGAGTTTATTTCCCTCAAGATAGGCGATAAGAAACATTGACATAAATAATATTATAATCATAAGCGGAAGTATATAATCACAGGATAATCAGTTACACCTTGCCACTACCATATTTTTCACTTAGTTTTATATTTATGTCTTTTATCGCCTTTTCGCGCCGATTTAAAATTTCGTTACGTCTTTCTTTCGATTGTATTAATAACATATAACGATAAATATCATCAGGGTTATTCCCTGCATTTTTATTAACTAAAGCATTGTCATCGTATCGGCATAATTCCAGAACGGATTCATTCCAGCGTGGTATTTTGCATGTTCGCATTCCGATATAACGGGGAATACCTGTTATTATAGACATCGGTATTATCCAAAATGAAAGTACCCAATAAACCCATGACTCCATTTTTGATAAACATAAAACCCCCCATAGATAACTTTCTTTTTTTTCAGCTATCGGTAAGGTTATTTCAATAATCTGTGAAAGTTCCTCAGTGCAATCTTCCTCCATATAGCAGCGAATAAATCGCCAAAGTGCCTGAACTTCGGTCTTATCACCCATCCGTCCGAAAGAAAAGGAGTTCATTACCGTTTCATAATCACTGGCAAGAACATGACCAACAAGACAATATGTGAATCTGTTTTTATACAAGGTGAAATAGACATCATTCCAGGGAAGGGAAATAATGGTATTATTATACTGATATACATGAACCAGTTTATTTTTTCTGTCAAACCGTACCGGATAATGTGTTTTTTTAAACCAGTCATGAAGTAAAAATTTACCCATAAGCAATGACATTAATAATGATATTGTAAAGAACAAAATCATCAAATAGATCCGATCAAAAAAAATAAAATGGAAAACACAATATAACGCAGCTACCATAAAAGCAATACTCGTACCAAATAAATACAGTGATACGTGGCCTTTGTAAAAATAATTATCATCAACTACCTCAATGTAATTATCATTGAATTCAATGATAGAATCAAAGTCAGACACGGTACTGTCTTGCTCTTCTTTATGGTCTTTATCCAGATGGTCCTCAATCTCTTCCGGGTATAATTTACGCTCTATAATATAGGGCGTTAATAAACCGACTAATTTGCCTTCCTGATGCCTGTTCATTACTCTCCCTCACAACCTAATGCTTTATTTAATTCACTCATTTCAAAATCCATCGTTGGCCATATATTAATGTTACCACCTGTACTATCCGGTTCCATGTCCTTCCTGAAATATATTCGTTTAAACCATGCCTCGAGTTTATCTTCCTCAAGATAAGCAATAAGAAACATTGACATAAATAATATTATAATCATAAGCGGAATATATAATCACAGGATAATCAGTTACACCTTACCACTACCATATTTTTCACTTAGTTTTATGTTTATGTCTTTCATCGCCTTTTCGCGCCGATTTAAAATTTCATTACGTCTTTCTTTCGACTGCGTTAATAACATATAACGATAAATATCATCAGGGTTATTCCCTGCATTTTTATTAACTAAAGCATTGCCATCGTATCGGCATAACTCCAGAACAGATTCATTCCACTGCGGTATTTTGCATGTTCGCATCCCGATATAACGGGGAAGGCTTGTGATGACAGACATCGGTATTATCCAAAATGAAATCACCCAATCAACCCATGACTCCATTTTTGATAAACATAAAAAACCCCATAGATAACTTTCTTTTTTTTCTGCTATTGGTAAGGTTATTTCAATAATCTGTGAAAGCTCCTCAGTGCAATCTTCCTCCATATAGCAGCGAATAAATCGCCAAAGCGCCTGAGCTTCGGCCTTATTACCCATCCGTCCGAAAGAAAAGGAGTTTATTACCGTTTCATAATCACTGGCAAGAACATGACCAATAAGACAATATGTGAATCTGCTTTTATACAAGGTGAAATAGACATCATTCCAGGGCAGGGAAATAATGTCGTTATTATACTGATAAACATGAATTAGTTTATTTTTCCTGTCAAAGCGTACCGGATAATGTGTTTTTTTAAACCAGTCATGAAGTAAAAATTTACCCATAAGCAATGACATTAATAATGATATTGTAAAGAATAAAATCATTAAATAGATCTGATTAACAAAAATAAAATGAATAACACAAAACAGACCAAACCCCATAAAACCTACACTCGTGCCAAATAAATACAGTGACACCGGGCCTTTATCAAAATAATCATTATCAACCACTTCAATATAACTTTCATTAAATTCAATAATGGAATCACAGTCAGACACAGTACTGTCTTGTTCTTCTTTATAGTGTTTACCCAGGTGTTCCTCAATCTCTTCAGGATATAATTTACGCTCTATTATATAGGGCGTTAATAAACCGATCGACTTCCCTTCCCGATGTCTGTTCATTCCTCTCCCTCATAACCCAGTGCTTTATTTAATTCACTCATTTCAAAATCCATCGTTGGCCATATATTAATATTACAGCCTGAACTACCCAGTTCCATATCCTTCCTGAAGTATATTCTTTTAAACCATGCCTCGAGTTTATCTTCCTCAAGATAGGCGATAAGAAACATTGACATAAATAATATTACAATCATAAGCGGAAGTATATATACACCGATTGCACACCTGAATAATGTCTGTTGTAAGAAAAAATTTGCAACAGACCTAGACATAGTCATCCCCCATATAACACCGCCGGAAACCCCAGAGATAAAATACAGAGATGCTAGGCCATAATTACCTTTCTGTACTTCCTCGAAAGAATGATATCCATCCCAAAAAACAATAATAAGGCCAAAGGCCGAGAAAAACCTGGCTCCACGAAGAAGACGATCCCTTATCTTCAGCATCACCCTGGAATTATAGTTAATATTAATCTTTGGTATTATCCGCAGTACTTTATATTCATAAATAGCTTTTTCCAGTGTTATCAATACCGCACCGAATGCGGTCATTGTATTTGCAATAAACTTCATCCACTCTTCATTGTCTTTCAGTTCACCTTTCGTTGCTTTTTTGAAGGAACCCATTACAACATTAATCTGAAATGCTGTTGATAAAACAATACCAGCAAAAGGAATTGACCGCATGCTGTTATTTAATAATGCAGAGGCTTTTGTATTAATAGAGGCATTAACATCACTTCGCCATGTGTCTGAAAACATAATGTTTCTTAAGTTTTCGACTGGTGTCAGGGAATCAGCAATATTTTTTAATTGTTTATTTTGTAAATAACCATATAGCCTCGGGACATCTCTGTGGTCAATTGCCACCAGAAACCGCAGTCTAGTATTTCCGCTTATTTTTACACCTTTCATTCCGAGTATTTTAATTTTATTATCAATATGCTGGCTGAGTTGACGCCGTGTACTCTTATCTGCCACATTCAACATCTCCAGTGTTTTTTCTGCTGCAACCTTCACAAAGTTATATTTTGTTCCGTATACCTCTATGAGTGTGACTCTTTTTTTATAAAACGCACTCAGCCAGACTAATGCAGGAAGCGGCGCTTTATTGAGTGCGTTATCAATTAAACCCACTATTCCGCTGCTGATAGTGTTAGAGAGTTTCTCCATCGCCAACTGGATAACAAACAGGTGGCTTTCCACTACCCCACCAACACCTTCAATTACCTTGTCCCATGGTAAATCATCATAATTACCTGCACTGCTGACCGCACCGGACACTATGTCGATAGTGTTGTTTTGATTTAGCATCAGTGCTCTTAATATTAAATTGTCACTTGTGTATTTTTCTGATAATAAACTTTTTTGTATTAGTTTAGAAACACCTATTTTATCCTGCATGCCTTCCAGGCAATCAGCGATTGTCTGTAAAAACAAACTACCACTGACAACATTATCCTGATCAAAATTATGCTCCATATAATCAGTGAAGTTCTCACAAGAGAACCATATCAAATACATTTTCACCATCGGGGAAATAATCGTATTATTATAGTCTGACACTGCCTTTTTATATCGTTCTTCAAAGCTCGCCTGCTTTTCCCTGTCAATATATTTTTCGTATTTACTCCAACGATAATCTACAATGTCTGACATATAGGGTGTGGTGTGTTTTTCTAAATAATAATCACTCGCTTCCTTAAATGCACTATTTGACTTATTTTCTACTTTTCCCCGTACATTTTCGATAGTCGCCAGATAATCAAACTCGTATTGATTTTTCACCCCGTCCGTCAGCATATCAAGAACCGATGATAAATTTCTTTCTCTGACAAATTCTTTGTTTTCCAGTAAATTTACCTGATACCGATAGTTACATAATGAGGCGATATCTTTGATAATCCCGACAGGATCTGAAAGTTCCAATATTACTCCGTGCCCGGGATAGAGTAATTCACATTGTTCTTTAATTGCTCGATATTGCTGACCATTTTTATTAAGCCAGTGACTCTCTGTATATTCTGCTATATTTGAATTATGAGAGAACGCACTACATTCAGCGACTTCGTACATAAGTCTGTCTACTGAGATCGCCAGTTTTTCAGATTTAGTTTTCAGCCACTTTCCCAAATCAAATAACTGCATATATCTTTTACGGTAATTAGGTTCCTCATGTTTTGCTCTCGTTGATTTTGTCCATTGAACTTCAGCCCATGAGAACCAAAATGAACCATTTACGCCCACAGATTCGGGTAAAACAGGTAATGTGATAAATGACGCTTTTGCTAAACTCTCCGGTTCAATAATACACGGCTTCCTTTCGCCCTTTACTACTGCCTCCGGTACATCACTATCCTGTGACAACGGATAATAAAACCCATCAGCGGTCACATAATAATTAATCCAACAATGCCCTAATTCATCATATATATATAAGAAACCTTCTCTTAATAACCGTCTGGTATAACTCACCTCACCTTCCGGTGGGATGGAACAGACGATTTCACCTTTATTTACCGGTAAGGAGCTCTCTTTTTCCATAATAGCGGGTCTTACAGGTATAACCGGCAATCCCTCTCTCCGGCAAAAACTACAATCTTTATCTATATGCATAGTTATTCCTGTTTAATTAATTAAAAATCGTGGTTATTATTTTTCACAACCAGAAGTGAGATGTTTTTTCTGTATTCCAGCAGGCATTATTTATCTTTATTTTTAATAATATCATTCACATATAAAATACTGTGATGTACGGATATTACTCATCCAGGAAAATTTTATCCGGTAACACAAAATTGCGTAATTTTAATAATGCCAGCGGTCCGTCGCCCATTTCTGTGCGCAGGACATAATTCAGTGACTGGCCATTTTGTGTTTTCCAGACAATACGGTAACTGCTGGTATTTCCGGCGTACGGAGAGACATTGGCGTTTTCCAGTAAGCGGATAAATCCCCAGACTCCCCGGTGGTCGCCGTATAAGCGCGTGCCGGTTTTTGTGCTCATCCAGCTCAGGGATGCACCGGACGCCACCGTGTCGGCAGGCCAGACAAAACGCTGCCAGTCCGGAACCTGGTTGTCATAAACCAGCGGTTGTTTATCAATGGTCAGCACTGTCTGCATCACACTGTCAGAGGTTCCCGGCCGCATCTCAAAGTACAGGCGGGCTTCTCCTTCGGCAAACACCACATCGGAGATATAACTCAGGGTATCCAGTGCTTTCAGAAATTCCGGGTTAAATGTCAGCCCCTGTGCATTTGTGCTGTCCGGCACCCAGTGTGTTCCCTCTTTATGCAGAACCCCTTTAAGGCGGGTTTCCAGAAAACGCTGGATGCGCCCGCTGTCTGCCCGCAGATACTGAGCCAGCAACGGCAGCGCGATATCACTGCGGGTATTTTTCAGCGGATAGCGCCCCCCGAATGCTGCATTCCAGTCATTAACCACCGCATTCTGCCACTGGCTGTTAATGCCCTGCGCAGTAGGTGTCAGTAACTGCTGCCAGGCCTGAGACATCGGCTGCACCAGCAATGACTCACCGAACCCGCTCCACTCCTGACCTAACCCCGCAGCCGCCAGGCTGCCGTAATCCCGCGTTTCTGAGAGATCGACGGTTTTTCCTTCAAACACACTCTGCGCCAGCGCCTGTGACATCGCCTGCGGATCAGGCGCATTAACCACCTGTTGCAGCTTCAGGCGCACACGGGTAATACGGGTCAGATAAGTTTGCAGATTCATAGCATCACTGCCCTGTGCGGCGGGCTGCGGATCAACAAACGCCAGCAACGGTCCGAATACCGGCTCCAGCGGACCGGTAAAGCCCATATTCTGACTGATCAGCGGCTGCGACTCTTTATTCAGTAAATCTTTGGCCGAGTTCATAAAGGAATCACTGAGTTTTTCCTGCTGACGCCCGGTTTTTCCCTGATACGCCACCGTATTCATCAGCGCTATTACCGGCGACTGACGGATATCACTCATCAATGTAAGCTGATCGATAGTATCAGAGAGATTTTCAGTTCCGCGCCATTGCAGGCTGTTCAGAAAATTCAGCCAGGCACCGGAGAAATCAGCAAAATAACGCTCTGTCAGACGCTGTTTCAGTTGCTCCGGGTCAATATTACTGTCCATCGTCTGCTGATTATCACTCAATACCCAGTCTATCTCCTCACGACGCCCGCTAACTGCCTGATTAATCGCGGGTTCAACTGAGTCCTCCCAGGCTTTCCGGGTAAAAATACCCGGAACAACTTCATCCGTACTGAATAAAAAGGTTGCGTCCGTTTCGCCCGCCATCTCATCCAGTGTCATATCTGCAAAGTTATCTTTCGCCTGTTGCAGAATGCTGTCATAAAGTGCGGATTCACCATTGCGCTGACCCATTTCACGGATAAGCAAAGTCCGGGTGCGCGAAACCAATGTTTTATTGCGTTTAATCACCCATTCCGGATGCGACGGTAACTGTTTTGCATAGAATGTCAGCAGCTCATTTCCCAGCGCCATCCACTGTCCGTCAGTCATACCTTCATGCTGCGGCCAGACATGCAGCACAGTTTCGGCAAAAAAAGCCGGGTCCATCCGTTCCGGCTGGCTCATCATCAGATACGCTTTCAGTGCCTGATACGCCGGAGCGGCAGCGGCAGTGCGCTCCGGGCTGTCCGGAGGTAACTGAGCCAGTGCCTGTAATTGCGCTTCCAGATGCCCGCCCGCGGCATTACGTAACAGAGGCAAAATCGTTTTGCTGTAAACCGGCCAGAGCCGCACCTGTAATGCAGAATTACTGCTCAGCCCGAAACGCAGCCAGACAGGAACGGATGCCGCCGCGCGGTGTGACAACAATCCGAGAGTCTGTTGCAGTGCAAACTGCGCTTTCAGGCGCTCAGCATCAGACTGGCGGGTATCAGCGGCAAGTGACACCTGCTGCCGGGTATCCTCTATCATCTGGCGGTTCATCAGATACGACATCACCATACCTGCCCCCCAGACAACCATTACGGTGGCGGCACTGTATTGCAGAATACGTTTACGGCTGACACCGGTTGCCTGTGGCTTTAATGATGGTGAAAGCGCTTTCTGTGCATTCAGCAGGCTGTGCCAGCGACTGTCCGGATACCAGGTATTCGGCACAGACCGGGTTTGGGCAACCGGCACCGTACTGAATGCAATACCGGCAAAAGGCAGCGCCCGGATACCGGAAAAAAACGGTGTCAGTGCCGCAGATAACTGACGGCTGCCATCTGCCCGCAGAAAACGCGCCAGCATCAGCAGCCAGGTATCCGTCTGTTTTGCCAGCACAGACTGAACGCCCTGTGTGGTCACCGCCGGTAATAACCGGCGCAAATCAGTGCTTAATATCTCCGGCGTCACGCTCTGTTGCGGCATACACAATACCGCCGGGGTATCCGGCGCACTCAGGTTCTCTCCCGGCGTGAGACTCCACAACCAGACAGGCGCCTGCCAGCGCAGGGCTTTATATAACTGATGGAAACTGCGACATGCGCTGTCCGTCGCCGCTGCATTAATACTGCCCGCCGTCAGTGAGCTTTCTGACAATGTCTCTGACACGCCGTTTTCGGTGACCCAGATAATTGCGTCCAGCGGACGGCGGCGGCGAAGCTGTTTCAGTGTCCGGATAAGCGGCTCTTCTGTAACAGACAAAATATCCCCGCCCCATATAAGTAATGTACCGTCGGCTTCCTGCCAGTGTTCGCGGGTAAGCCCGGGGGCAAGTTTTTCAACTGCGGCAGGGGTGCCGGTGATGAGCAGAGTGACAATATTATAAAAACGCAGACCGGAGTAATTGTGCTTCAGATAAACTAAAATTTCATCGGCCACATTGTCATAAGTATCCTTATGGTCAATAGCAACTTCGTTATCTTTTAAGGTTTTATTTCTTACATTTGTATATATATTCTTACCGAAAAAGCGGGAAAACAAAAAGAATAGTGCAACAATTGATATTGCCCCTATTACAATAGACAGGATAACAAAAAAAACACTTTCAGACGGTCTTGCTCCATTATTAAAACCTAATAACTCAGGGTTTGTTTTCATTACAACCAATATAACTATACCTATAATTACCAATAATAGTAATATTGCCCACCATCTGAATTTGATATCAGAGCGATTAATCCGTAGCATAACAAGCTTGCTCCTGTCTGTACTTTTTTGATAAGTTATTTTACAATTTGTCAGTGATTAGAAATCACCATTGATGAAATTATATTTTCGTCTCTCATAATATTCACTGCCAGCTGTGATTTATTACTGACTGTCGCATTCATAGCAGCAATACAAATATTCACCCAGCATGAATGAGAACTTAATGTTCCTGTTTTATCATCTGATATAATTATCTGAGATGCTGTTTTTTTTATTGATGCTAACGAATGCATTACTGAGTTTTTTATTTCAGAGTCTGTTCTGAATCCTGTCCCGGTTAACCAGATGCTATCCACTTCCTCTGCATCTGCCTTACCCCATAACAATGCTTTATTTATTGATTCATTCAGATCTACACCGTTATCAGAATAAGTATAAAATTCTGGTCGATGCAATGCTACTCTGCAATTTTCATTTGATAATGAAAATAAAATAGATGTTGCAGCTTCACTGCTTCCGGGTATCAAATCAGAGTATAAACGCAGACTAACAACAAGAAGATAATCGGTTATATCCGGAGAGTCCATCCATGAATCAACTGACAATAAGTCATACTGACTTATTAATTTAAATGGCTTTTTTATTATACTATTGATATTTTCATGAATAACATCAATACCATAACTGTACTCAGGAGTATCTGTATCCATTAAAAGAGCAACGGTGAGTACATGGTTATTACTAATTTCATTCAGTCCATTTATCATTGATTCATTCAGTAATGTATCTCTTATTCTGTTTATACATCTGTCTGAAAAAATCTGAGTTTTATCATCAAACTGAGATTGGTAGGATAAATCACTACCCGCATCCTTAATATGCACTGGTAATGATAATTCATCATCAGTAGATATTTTTGAAATCAGAAAACGGCTGTCAACAATATGAGGAAGGCATAACGCCTGAGAAACAACCGAAACATAACGCTGACCGCGCTTTATTTCTAATTCTACATCCTGATGTCGTTGAAAATCCCAACCATCCGCAAGATGCTCTGAAATAAAATAGGATATCAATCTCAAGATAAGTGCTAAGAAAAAAACAGATGAGAAAATAGTAACAACATACAGACTAATTAGTTTTTCAGGATCATTTCTGGTGATAAAATAATTAAATAAACCTCCTGCAAGTAAGAAAACAGATAGTATATATGACCATATTTTCATTGATGGTTTTTTTGACCGCTTTGCTTTTGGCGGAATAGAATTAAGATTAACAGGCATTATTTATCTGATGATGCATTAGTTAATGATGAAATTAATACACAGCCACAACTGCACAGATAACCATGAAAAGCCACTGGTATTCCATGATCTTTCATTGTCGGATGTCCCTGAGATATGAATGCGTTATTATGACCTTTCTTCGGACAATCAACCGGATCTCCCTTGCGGGCAATATACTTCCCCGAAAACTTAATCACAGATGAGCCACTTGTTACATAACCACCACCGGATGTCCGGTCACCTACTCTGATAATACCCTTCATTATATTCTCCCTGTGTAGCCTCAAGGCTACCTCTTGTTAAAAACTCCCGTATCCTTTTAAAAACCAGCCTTTCCAGAGATTTTGTTTATTAAACGAGGCATCACGCTGGTAAGGATCCTCTTTATCGATTTCACATTGTGACTCAATATCCTCCGGCCAGACCGTCAGTTTACTGAAGTGAATTGCCAGACAACGCAACAGCCAGATAGGTAATATTGCTATCATTCCGAATGGAAAGAGAAAGAAAGTAAAAGTTTTTAATTCAGCCAACAAATAAACATAACTCTCTTTAGGTGTTTCTTTTTTATTATCAATAGGAACGTAGTATTTTATTGAGTCAATAACAGGTTCAACTCCCTCTTTCATATAACGGCGAATAAATTTCCAGTGCGGAATAAGATCTTTACGATATACATCTGATTCAGGTAAACAAAAAGTATCAATAATTGTTTCTTTATCTTCGCTGAGAATATGACCACTCAGGTAGTAATCATCCATAGGTGTCTTAAATCGCCCCAGCCCTGATGTAAAATAGATTTCATCCCACAGTACTGAAATTATCGTACCATCTGTCTTATATGCATATACCATACGTTTAGAGCGATCAAAACGAATAGGGTAATGAGTTTTTATGAAACATTCTTTACTAATGCAATAAAAAAGAAATATAATTATAGCAAGTGCCGCACTAAGAAAAAATACAGCCGGAAAAATAGCATTTATACGATCATCTATATACAATACAATAAGTTTGGATATTTGATATAAAAAAAGAAAATACCAAGGATTGAAATAAAAGTAAGTACACCTTTAGAACTATAGTACTTATCTATAACATCCATATAATTAGAGTTTATTTTAATTACATTTAAGCAAGGAGCTAACTTTTCATTCTGTATATCTATACGTTCATGTTGCAACAGCGGGTTTTCCTGCTCCTGCTTATTCAGCTCTCTGTTAAC
>NZ_CBCPJD010000013.1:0-2546 GCF_965118875.1 Morganella psychrotolerans | reverse complement strand
GGGCGCATTATAGACACTCGTTCAGATCTGGCAAGTGTTTATTTAAAAAAAATGTGCGTTCGCGTTTTTTTTAGACAAAACCTGTATATTTGGACTTTTATTCACCAGTTTTGTCATCAATATGCGTCATAATACCCCTTATTAGTCATTTCCCTGCTTTGTTAATGCATCACGTCAAGGAATCCGAATGCAGTTTTCAGAACAACTCAGTGCCTCACAAAAGAATCTGTCCTATCTTCTGGCCGAAAAACTGGGAAAACAGATTTTATCCGGTCACTATCCGCCAGAATCTATATTGCCGGGTGAGATTGAGCTGGCAGCTCAATTTGAGGTCAGCCGGACCGCTGTCCGTGAAGCCGTCAAGATGCTGGCGGCGAAAGGGATGGTGTTACCCCGCCCGCGCATCGGAACCAGGGTTATGCCGACCATCAGCTGGAATTTTCTTGATCACGATTTTATTAAATGGTGGCTGAGCAGTGGTGACCAACGCCGGGTACTGACGTATTTCCGCGAGCTGCGTATCGCCATCGAGCCACAAGCTTGTGCACTGGCGGCTGTTAATGCCGCCAAAGAACAAAAACAGTCTCTTTCTTTTCTTTTAAAGGAGATGACATTGTTGTCAGATGATTTTGAGCGCGAAAAATGGATTGCTGTTGACCACCGCTTTCATCATTTAATTTATCAGGCATGCGGAAATCCGTTCTTTGCCTCTTTCGCTAATTTATTCGATTTTGTGTATCACAACTTTTTTGAATCCATTACGACAAACCAGGTAATAGAGGTTGATCTCCATAAAGAGATTGTGGATGCCATCATTGATGGTAACGGAGAGCGGGCCCGCCATGCTTGTCAGCGGTTGTTGAGCAAGGTATGAATGTGCAATAGTTATATTCATGACTATTAGCTTATGACTATATAGTAGTAGTGACAGAGATAATGCGTTAAGGGAAAATATGTTTAAAACAGCCAGGAATATGGCAGGTCTGCCGTGGATTGCCGCAATGGCGTTCTTTATGCAGGCGCTTGATGCCACCATTCTGAATACGGCTTTGCCGGATATCGCCGGAAGCCTGAACCATTCGCCGCTTGAGATGCAGTCTGCTGTCATCAGTTATACACTGACAGTGGCATTGCTGATCCCGGTCAGCGGCTGGCTGGCAGACCGCTTCGGCACACGGCGTGTATTTATTATTGCCGTTATTCTGTTTTCCCTGGGGTCTTTATTATGTGCCTTTTCCCCTAACCTGCCATTTTTAGTGACATCCCGGGTTATTCAGGGGATCGGCGGGGCGATGATGATGCCGGTTGCCCGCCTGGCGTTATTACGTGCCTATCCGCGCAGTGAATTACTGCCGATTCTTAACTTTGTTACGATACCCGGGTTAGTCGGTCCGGTACTGGGGCCGATGCTAGGCGGGATCTTAGTAACCTATGCGACCTGGCACTGGATTTTTATTATTAACATCCCTATCGGGATTTTAGGGATTATCTACGCCATCCGTCATATGCCCGATTTTACTATGCCTAAGCGCCGGTTTGATACATTGGGGTTTGCGCTGCTCGGTGCCGGGCTGGTTTCGCTTTCTGTCAGTCTGGATTTGTTCGGCGATAACGGACAAATCCCCGCGATGCCGTTCCTCGTCATGGGCGGTGGTTTTCTGTTACTGGTCTTTTATGCGCTTCATGCGCGACGTATTACTGTGCCTATTATTCCGTTAAGTCTGTTCCGCACACGGACATTCAGTGTCGGGATCGCCGGAAATGTCGCCACACGGCTCGGCACCGGATGTATTCCGTTCCTGATGCCGCTGATGTTACAGGTCGGATTCGGGTATCCGGCCGTTGTCGCCGGAATGATGATGGCACCGACCGCTATCGGGGCGATTGTCGCCAAATCCGCTGTCACACAGATATTACGCCGCTATGGTTATCGCCTGACATTATTTGCCATCACATTGGTGATCGGATCAATTATTTCTTCTTTCTGGTTCCAGTCACCGGGAATGTCGATTTATCTGCTGGTTCTGCCGCTGTTTGTTTTAGGGATGGCGATGTCCACCCAGTTCACTGCAATGAACACCATCACACTGGCAGACCTCACCGATCATAATGCCAGCTCGGGAAACAGTGTACTGGCGGTAACACAGCAGCTTTCTATCAGCTTCGGGATTGCGGTGAGCGCATCAGTATTGCGCTATTTTGAATCGCAGGATGAAGGGTCGGTTGTGGATAATTTCCATGCAACCTTTGTAACGGTCGGCGTGATGACAATTTTGTCCGCGTTTGTGTTCTTGTTCCTCAGCCGGACTGACGGACGGAATCTAATTAAAAAGAAAACCCACCCCACGGATACCCCGGCAACACACAAGTAAAGTCAGCGGGCAATCACCGAGCCCCGGTCCACCAGCACCGGGGTCAGTACCAGCAGGTCAGATGGCGCATCGGCGTCATCCATACGGCGCAGTAATTTATCCACAGCGAGTTTACCCAGCTCATCTTTCGGCTGATGAACCGTTGTCAGCGGCGGAGTAAGATAAGCCGCCAGA
>NZ_CBCPJD010000012.1:0-192188 GCF_965118875.1 Morganella psychrotolerans | reverse complement strand
GGACACGCAGCCCTTTCTGATATATAGCCTGATATGCCCCGACCGCCATTGCATCATTTCCGGCGAAAACGGCCTGCGGCAATACCGGTAGTGATAACAGCTTGTTCATGGCGGTAAAACCGCCACTGAACTCAAAATCACTTTCCAGCACATACTCTGCGGGCACATTCAGTCCGGCCTGTGACATTGCGCAGTAAAAACCCTCCAGCCGGGATTTCGCGGGCGATTTATCCAGCGGACCGGCAATACAGGCGATATGGGTAAATCCATTTTCAATTAAATGATTCGTGGCAATTTCACCGCCGAGAAATGAATTGTCCTGAATAATATCGCCGCCGTATTCAAACGGTGACCAATCCATCATCACCATAGGGATGCGCGGATAGCGGCTGAAGACATCCGGAGACGGTCCCCGGGTTTCCGTACACATCAGCAGTAAGCCATCGACCCGCTTTTGTAGCAGCGTTTCCAGGCTGCTGTTCATCCGCTGGTGATCCCCTTCCGTATTACAGAGGATAAGGCTGTAACCCCGTTCATAGCAGCTACGCTCAACACCACGGACAACTTCTGCATAGAATGGGTTATTACTGGTGGTGACCAGCATACCGATTGTTTGGGTGCGGTTCATTTTCAAACTGCGTGCAAGTGCAGACGGGGCGTAATTCAGTTCAGTGATGGCATCATCGACTTTCTTGCGCACACCATCACTGACAAAACGATTGTTATTAATAACGTGGGAAACTGTTGAGGTCGAAACGCCCGCCAGCCGCGCCACATCTTTCATTGTCGCCACAGTCTTAACCACGCGCTGCTAAAAAAGCATCAATTTCTTTGCGCCATGGCACTGAAGGCTGAGCGCCACGCCGTGTGACTGATATTGCAGCAGCAGCATGAGCAAAACGCACTGCGTCATCCGCCGGTTTACCTTCCAGCAGCGCAGTCACATAAGCACCATTAAATGTATCACCTGCCGCAATCGTATCGACTGCATTAACTTTAAAGCCCGGGATGCAACGCCCTTCACCGTTAATACTCAGCCAGACACCCCGGCTGCCCAGAGTGATAAGTACCTGTTCAATACCTTTGTCATGCAGCACTTGTGCCGCTTTCGCCGCCCCGGTTTCATCACTGACTGAAATCCCGGTCAGTTTTTCTGCTTCGGTTTCATTCGGCGTGATGACATCAACCAGGCTCAGCAGGCTGTCAGGTAATTCACGCGCAGGTGCAGGGTTTAAGATAACTTTTGTCTGATTTTTTTTCGCGATTTCAGCCGCTGCTATTACTGTCTCCAGCGGAGATTCAAGCTGCATCAGCAATGCATCCGACTGTGCCACTATCATCTGATACGGCAAGAAACGTGCAGGCGTCAGTGCGGCATTAGCACCTGCACTGATCCCAATGACGTTTTCGCCTTCACCGTTAACAAAAATCATCGCAACACCGGTAGTGGTTTCCGGTATCACGCTGATCGCCGCAGTATGAACGCGGTCATGCTTTAATTGTGCGAGGATCTCTGCACCGATAGCATCATCACCCACACAGGCAATAAAGGTAATATCAGCACCACTGCGCCCGCAGGCAACCGCCTGGTTTGCGCCCTTGCCGCCGAATGCTGTCTGGTATTGCTTCCCGATCACCGTTTCGCCGGGTGCCGGAAACTGCGCAATATTCATAATGTGATCGACATTAATACTACCGAGAACTGTCAGACGGGATGTTGTCATTACCTTTATTTCCTTATGGCTTACAATACTGCCGGTACGATACGCCCCGGCACACATGATGCGTGCCGGGGAAATACAGTTAGTCTTTTACAATCAGTTCTAATTCAACCGGGATTGTTTTATCTGTTTTCTCACCTTTCAAAATTTTGTCTGCGGTCTGAATACCGATAATACCAATCTGGTCAGGGCGCTGTGCAACGGTTGCACTTAATTTGCCGCTTTTCACAGCTTTAATACCATCGGCTGTGCCGTCAAAACCCACCACCAGCACATCATCACGACCGGCTGTCTGTAATGCGCGCTGCGCACCTAATGCCATTTCATCATTCTGTGCAAATACCGCCTGAACAGCCGGGTGCGCTGTCAGCAGGTTCTGCATCACATTCAGACCTTTGGTGCGGTCAAAATCAGCAGGCTGGCTCGCCAGGACATTCATTTTGTGTTCTGTAACCGCTTGTTTAAAGCCTTCTCCGCGCTCACGGGAGGCAGAGGTTCCGGTGATCCCTTCCAGCTGAATAACTTTTGCATCATTACCGGCTTTACGGGCAATAAAATCACCGGCCAGTTTGCCGCCGAGAACGTTATCAGAGGCGACGTGACTGACAACTTCACCTTTGTTGGCAACACGATCTAAAGTGATAACCGGGATATTTGCTTTGTTTGCCATCAGAACCGCATTACCGACTGCATCAGAATCTGTCGGGTTGATAAGCATCAGTTTGGTGCCTTTGACTGTCAGATCCTGTACGTTTGCCAGCTCTTTCGCCGGATTATCCATAGAATCCAGTACGATCAGGTCATAACCCAGTTTGTTGGCTTCTTTCTGCGCACTGTCTTTCATCGTGACAAAGAACGGGTTGTTCAGAGTAGAGATAACCAGGGCAATTGACTCTTTTGCCAGCGCATTTGCACTGATAGTAGCACTCAGCGCAACAACAGATAACAGGGTCGCAATCTTTTTCAGTTTCATATATCAGTTCCTGTAGGATCGGGTAAATAGATTATTTACTGCTTTTATTATCAACGAGTACAGCCAGCAAAATCACAACGGCTTTGACAATCATCTGGTAATTTGATGAAATCCCCAGCAGATTCAGCGCGTTATTCAGAAAACCTAAAATCAGCGCCCCGATAAGGGTGCCCATGATGCGTCCTTTCCCACCGGCAAGACTGGTGCCGCCCAAAACGACTGCCGCAATGGCATCCAGCTCATAACCATTCCCGGCCATTGGCTGTGCAGAGGATAAACGCGCCACTTCAATCACACTGGCTAATGCCGCCAGCAGACCACACAATGCGTAAACAATAATTTTGATTTTATCGACACTGATACCGGACAGCCGGGTGGCAGATTCATTACCGCCCAGCGCATAGATATGACGTCCGAGACGGGTATGGTTAAGCAGATACCAGGCGCCGGCGAAAACAACAATCATCAGCCAGACCGGTGCGGGTATCCCGAACAGGCGACCAATACCCAGCCAACTGAATACATCTGCATTATCACTGAAACCGGTACTGACCGGACTGCCGTCAGTATATACACGGGTTACACCGCGCAGTAACAACATCATCACCAGAGTGGCAATAAATGCCTGTACTTTTCCCTTGGCAACTATTATCCCGGTGACACCACCGATTGCCGCCCCCAGCGCCAGTGCACCAAATACTGCCACAATCGCATTCACATCCGCGCCGACCATAGACGCTGCAACTGCGCCGGTCAGTGCCAGCAGAGAGCCGACAGACAGGTCAATCCCGGAAGTCAGGATAACCAGCGTCATTCCCACCGCCATAATGGCGTTAACCGATGTCTGCTGAAGAATATTGAACATATTGTTGAGCGTAAAAAAGGTCGGGCTGATCATTGAGACAACAAAAATCAGGATAAATAATGCGATCAGTGATTTCTGCTCAAGCAGCCATTCTTTGGTAAACCAGCGCTTAGACGCCGGGGTTGACTCTGTACGCATATCTTACTCCTGCCCTGCGCCATATTGTTTGCCGACTGCCGCGGCCATTAATGCTTCCTGAGAGACCTGGTCGGCCGCAAACTCACCGCTTATCCGTCCCTCATGCATAACCAGGATGCGATCACTCATACCCATCACTTCCGGCATTTCCGAAGAGATAAGAATGATGCTCAGTCCTTCTTCTTTAAATTTATTAATCAGCTGATAAATTTCTTTTTTTGCCCCGACATCCACACCGCGTGTCGGTTCATCGAGGATAAGGACTTTCGGCCGGGTCATTAATCCGCGGGCAATCGCCACTTTCTGCTGATTCCCGCCGGATAAGAAGCCAATAGTCTGATCCATACCCGGGGTTTTGATATTGAACAACTGAATAAAATCGCCAACAGTCAGATGCTCTTCTTTATGATTAAGCCGCCCGGTTTTACTGCTGAAATACGGCAGTGCGGTCAGGGACATATTTTCTTTCACCGACATACCCAGCACCAGACCATCACGTTTGCGGTCTTCGGAGATATACACGATGCCGTTATCCAACCCTGCTTTAGGCGATGAAATCTGACAGGTTTTGCCGTCGAGAGTCACGGTTCCGCCGGTTTTCGGCAATGCACCGTAAATGATTTTCATCAGTTCTGTGCGCCCGGCGCCCATCAGCCCGGAGATACCAAGGATCTCATTTTCATGCAGAGTGAAGCTGACATCATGCACATCGTGCCCGCTCAGATTCTTCACCACCAGCTTCTCTTTGCCGCGCGGTAAATTCAGGCGCGGATACTGCTCTTCCAGTTTGCGCCCGACCATCATTTCAATCAGGGTATCTTCTGTCAGTTCAGAAACGGGTTTTTCACCGATAAACTGCCCGTCACGGAAAACCGTTACATCATCGCAAATCTCGAAAATTTCTTTCAACCGGTGGGAGATATACACAATGCCGCAGCCCTGCTCACGCAGTTCACGGATAACACTGAAGAGAGATTCCGTTTCAGTATCAGTCAGCGCGTCCGTCGGTTCATCCATGATGATAACTTTTGACTCAAAACTGAGCACTTTGGCAATCTCAACCATCTGTTGATCACCGATAGAGAGATCAGCCACCAGCCGGTGGCTGCTGTAGCGCAGATTCAGACGGGCCAGTAATTTATCAGCTTCGGCATACATTTTTTTCCAGTCAATCGCGCCGAATGCCCGGGTAAACTCACGCCCCAGAAAAATATTTTCAGCGATCGTCAGCTCAGGAATAAGGTTCAGTTCCTGATGGATAATCCCGATACCGGCTTCCTGAGACGATTTTGGTCCCGTAAACTGACATTCTTGTCCCAGAAACAGAACCTGACCGGCGTCTTTTTTATAGATCCCGGTCAGCACTTTCATCATAGTGGATTTTCCGGCACCGTTTTCCCCGACCAGCGCCATCACTTTACCGGGATATACCCGCAAAGCGGCACCCGATAAAGCTTTCACACCCGGGAATGCTTTATCAATGCCTTTCAGTTCAAGTAACGGTTCCATAGCCACCTCAGAACGTGACGCCGGAGAACAACATGACATTGGCGAACGGCGTACATTCACCAGTACGGATCACCGCACGACTATTTTGTGTCTGTAATTTAAAAGAAGCATGAGTCACATATTGAATCTGAATTACATTGCCCTGCTGTAACTCCAGCGCTTTCAAATGCGCCACAATCGCATCATGCAACTCACTGTTACGGGTCTGAATATCTTCAGCCATCAGCGCGGCTTCTACCTGCATCTCCTGTGTCACAACCTTAAACACAGACATAAAATCAGGCACACCCTGGGTTAACGCAAGATCAATACGCGGCGTGGCAGGCGGGATTGGCAACCCGGCATCGGCGATAGTGATATGATCCGTATGACCCAGACGCGAGATAACGGCGGAAACATCACTGTTAAGTAAAGCCCCTTTCTTCATAAAATCCTCCTGAGCGAAACGTTTCGCTTTTGATATATGGTAGAAAAAACACAAGAAAACACAATATTCAACGATGAAAATTGTGATGGTGATCGAAACGTTTCGCTTATGAATATGTTAAATAAAAAACTAACTGATTGAATGGCTTATAGCTGAATGGATTCACTTCGAAAAATACAGACCGCACAAACGATCACACGCCGCTGACCCTGTTTAATGTTCTGTTTTCCGTAACTGACCTGCCGGTATATGAAATTCGGATAATACACCCGCATCGTTATGCTCTCCGGGACACACAACAGGAGATCAATCATGCAAAAAAAACACATAATCATCCCCTTTATTACTATGCTGTTCACCACATCTGTTCTCGCTCATGGGTATATCACCAGCCCGGCCAGCCGTTCTGAAAACTGCAAAGCGGGCAATAACCCCGCCAAAATGTGTGGTTCCGCGCAATGGGAGCCTCAGAGTATTGAAGCGCTTTCCGGTTTTCCCGCTGGTAATTTCCCGCCGGACGGTCATCTCGCCAGTGCCGGTATTCCCCGCTTCCTGCCACTGGATATGCCGGGTGATGACTGGCATAAAATACCGGTTCAGGCAGGAAAAACGGAATTTGTCTGGAGCTATACCGCCACCCACAAAACCCGTAACTGGCGGTATTACATTACCCGTCCGGACTGGGATAGTCACACTCCGCTGACCCGTAATTCCTTTGAACCGGAGCCGTTCTGTGTTCATGACGGAAGAGCGAGCGAGCCGCCGGCAATCCTTTCTCATCAGTGTGACATCCCTGAACGTACCGGTTATCAGGTGATATACGGCGTATGGGAAATTGCAAATACCGCCAATAGTTTTTATCAGGTAATTGATGTCCGTTTTGACTGAGCACCGCCGCCGCCGGAACGCCCGGCGGTTTTTTTATCATTAATTGCCTGAAAAACAGAATAAACGTGATTTAACACAGTAAACACGGTAGCTTTTTTAGTTTATAAAGACAGAAACTGCATCAGTAAATTCACGGGGATCGCCATGCAACGTTCAGAACGCATTGCTCTGTTAAGCCGCCATCTGGAAACCGGCCTGTATGAACGCCAGCACGCCATCCGGCTCTGTTTATTAGCCACACTCAGTGGTGAAAGTGTTTTTTTGCTCGGTCCGCCGGGAATTGCCAAAAGTATGATTGCGCGGCGGATGAAACAAATATTCAGTCATGCCCGTGCGTTTGAATATCTGATGACCCGCTTCTCCACACCGGAAGAGATTTTCGGTCCGCTCTCTATTCAGGCACTGAAAGATGAAGGTAAATATCAGCGTATCACACAAGGCTATCTGCCGGATGCGGAAATCGTTTTCCTTGATGAAATCTGGAAAGCCGGACCGGCGATCCTCAATACACTGCTGACGGCGGTTAATGAACGGAAATACCGCAATGGTAACAGTGAAGATACTATTCCCATGCGCTTGCTGGTGGCCGCGTCGAATGAACTGCCGGACAATGACAGCAGCCTGGAAGCTCTTTATGACCGGATGCTTATCCGGCTGTGGCTCGATAAACTACAGGAAAAACAAAATTTCCGTGCCATGCTGAGCAATACTCAGCGCGTGGCTGAAGAGGTGATCCCTGCACATTTACAGGTTACGGATGAGGAATACCATCAGTGGCAGACTGAGATTGACAGCATTGTGCTGACCGATCAGATATTCGAGCTTATTTACCAATTACGCCGCGATATTGAGCGACTGGATAGCGCGCCCTATATTTCTGACCGCCGCTGGAAAAAAGCCCTGAGGCTGTTACAGGCCAGTGCCTTTTTTAACGGGCACAGCAGTATCACACCATTAGATCTGATCCTGCTGAAAGATTGCCTCTGGCATGATATGACCTCACTGAAATCTATTCCTCAACTACTGACACAACTGATGAGTGAACAGGCTTACCAGCAGCGCAGCCTGCTGCTGAAACTGGAGAAATACTATCAGGAATGGCTTCTGGCGACACAAACACAACAGCTTCAGGATGCATTCTGTGTTATCCGCAATTCAGGACGTTTCGCGCGCAAAGCCAGCTATGCGTTACCGGATAACCAGCCGCCCGGCGCACTGACACTCTTTCTGCATACGCCACTCACGCTGCATGACATTACAGTCACACATGTGGTTATTGAGCGCAGTGCTTTTGATACCTTTTTTGAAAAAGGTGAACACATTGCGGTGAAATTCAACGGGATCGGATTTACCCAGTCCGTTTCTGCGGTGGTTAATGATAACGGGCAGTTAATACTGCGCGATGTCAGTCTGCGTAGCTCCACACTGTTTCCTGCCGGAGAAAATCATCAGATGACAGATATTCAGAGACAAACCTGGCTCGATACTCTGTCCCCCATCCGCCAGTCACTGGTGCAACAGCGTCAGTTATTTGCACAGCATCAACCGGCACTGTTTATCAGCCATGAATGGATAGCCCTGATTGAAGAGAGCTTTCTGCCGGTTACAGAACGTCTGGAACAACTGACACACCAGATAAGCGGTAACCAGTGTTAAGTCTCTCGGTATTAGACCTGGCACTGGCAGTCAATGAAGGGGAGCTTATTGAAGAGATCCTCCTGACATTATTAGCCGCCCCGCAGTTAGCCTGGTTTTTTGAAAAACATCCGCGCCTGAAGCGGGCGGTATTACACGACCTTCCTTCATGGCGGAAATCGCTGGAGGAGCGGGTAAAAGAAGCGCTCGTTCCGGCCACGCTGGCAGATGAATTTCGTCTTTATCAGCAAAGTATCAGTGCTGACCGCGTGGAATTTTACCGCCTGCTGCCCGGTGTGCTCAAAGCGCTGTCAGACAGTAACTCCCCGTTTTCACCGGAGGCACACCGCCTGCACCGCGATGAACAGGAAACTACCTCACATCAGATTTTATTTAATCAGCGCTGGCGGCTGAGTCTTATCCTGCAGGTCACGACATACCACAAAAAAATTCTGGAGCAGGAAAAAGAACAATTACTGGCTGAGCTTCAGCAGCATCTGGCACTGAGCGGCAATTTAGATCCCCTCATCAGTGAGAATGATCGTGCTTCCGGTAAGTTATGGGATCTGGCGAAAGGATCACTAAAGCAACCTAAACAAACAGATGATCTTCTGCTGCGCTACAGTGAGTTTCTTAAATCCCAGCCGGAGCTGGAAAAACTGGCGTCGCTGCTGGGGCGCAGCCAGACAGCAAAATCCGTTCCGGAGGAGAGCCATATTCTTGAACCGTTCATAGTGACAGAACAGGTTCCCGATTTTACACCGGAAGAAGTGAGCGGTGTCGGGCTGAGTGATGATGTACTGCGCCTGCTGCCGGCAGAACTGGCGTTTCTCGGCATAAGCGAGCTGGAACTGGAATTTTACCGAAAACTGGCGGAAAAACAGTTATATACCTATCGCCTGCAAGGCGATCACTGGCAGGAGAGTCAGGTAATGCGCCCGGTTGTTCATCATCATGATGAAAAACAGCCACGCGGACCATTCATTATCTGTATTGATACCTCAGGCTCTATGGGCGGCTTCAATGAACGCTGTGCCAAAGCGTTTTGTCTGGCGCTGGTGAAAATAGCGATGGCAGATAATCGTCAGTGCCATGTGATGCTCTTCTCTACAGAACTGGTGCATTATGATTTTCTGGCGCGGGATGGTATCGAACAAATGACCCGCTTTCTGTTGCAGAGTTTTAAAGGCGGTACAGATCTGGCGTCCTGTCTGGCAGAAACAACAAAACGGCTGGAGATGCCACTGTGGCGTGATGCGGATGTGGTCGTAATGTCTGACTTTATTGCCCAACGGTTGCCGGATGACGTGGTAAAACAGGTAAAACGCTCGCAGTTACAAGGGAAACACCGCTTCCATGCGGTAGCCCTGTCCCATTACGGAAAGCCCGGTATCATGCGTGTTTTTGATCACATCTGGCGCTTTGATACCGGGTTAAAAACACGTTTACTGCGCCAATTCAGACGGTGAGCCGGTCGGGCTCACCGGGAATATTTACAGCATATCAGCGATAGTTTCGCGCACTTCCGGTGCCCAGACACTGCACTGTACCTGACCGATATGGCTGCGTTGCAGCAGTAACATCACCAGACGTGACTGACCAATGCCGCCGCCGACTGTTTGCGGCATTTCACCGGCAGCCAGCGCTTTATGCCAGTCCAGCTCCATGCGTACCTGCTCACCAGTCAGATCCAGCTGACGGGCAAGTGTGACCGGGTCCACACGGATCCCCATAGAAGATAACTCAAACGCATCCTGTAATACCGGGTTCCACACCAGGATATCCCCGTTCAGCCCTTTATAACCGTCGCTGTTTTCAGTCGTCCAGTCATCGTAATCAGGTGCGCGGACATCGTGTGATTCACCGTGTGATAATTTACCGCCGATGCCGATTAAGAATACGGCACCCAGCTCTTTCGCAATGGCGCGCTCACGACCTTTGGCATCAAGATCCGGATAACGCGCAAGCAGTTCTTCAGAGTGAATAAAATGAATTTGGTCCGGCAGGAACGGTGTCAGACCAAATTCTGTACTTACTGCAAGTTCTGTTTCTTTTATTGTCTGATATATTTTACTCACTGTCTGCTTCAGATAAGGCAACGTACGCTCCTCATCTGCCATCACTTTTTCCCAGTCCCACTGATCAACATACACAGAGTGGATTGGGGTTAAGCGATCCTCATCAGGACGCAACGCTTTCATATCGGTGTACAAACCCTGACCCGGCTGAAAATCAAAACGCCCTAACGTTTTACGTTTCCATTTAGCCAGTGAATGTACAACTTCAAAGGTTGAGCCCGGCAATGATTTAACTTTCACCTGAACCGCTTTCTCACTTCCGGATAAATTATCCTGAGTACCATCACCCACGCGGCTTAAAATAGGTCCCTGAACTTCAATCAGGCCCAGTTGTTTTTCCAGCAGACGTGAAAAATAAGATTTCACGAAGCTGATTTGTTGCTGCTGTCGGATGAATGATTTTTCCATGATAATAATCCTTGTTATGCGGAACATGTATTGCCTGTGAGATAGATTAAGCAACAGAACAGGGTATAAATTCAATATACTTTATCAAAAATACCCTTTACCATTTATAAAATTCATTTTAATGGTACCTAAAATGAATTTTCGCTAATTTAGAGGGCTTAAAATGACCGAAATTTATCAGATCGATAATCTGGACCGTGACATACTTCACGCTTTAATGGCAAATGCCCGCACACCTTATGCGGAATTAGCTAAAAAATTCGCGGTCAGTCCGGGAACCATTCATGTCCGCGTCGAAAAAATGAAGCAGGCAGGTATCATCACCGGAACCCGGGTAGATATCAGTGCAAAGCACCTGGGCTTTGATGTGACCTGTTTTATCGGCATCATATTAAAAAGCGCTAAAGACTACCCTACCGCTCTGACAAAACTCGATAAGCTTGAAGAAGTGGTTGAAGTCTATTACACCACCGGACAGTACAGTATTTTTATTAAAGTGATGTGTAAAACGATCGAGTCACTTCAGGATGTACTTATCAACAAGATCCAGAGTATTGATGAAATACAGTCCACCGAAACACTTATCTCCTTACAAAACCCGATCATACGAACGATCCATCCGTAAGAAAAAAATGTTATAACCACAATATCCACAGGTAGATCCCAGCTGTTTCACAGAGTACAATGTCGGCTCTTTACAGCAGGGGATCACCATGACCACAGTTACACTCATCAGCGGAAGTACAATGGGCAGCGCAGAATATGTCGCTGAGCATGTTGCAGAAATACTGGATAACAGCGGGTTTACCACCGATGTACAGCATGGTCCTGAACTGAATGATGTTCCGCAGCAGAACTGCACCTGGTTAATCGTCGCATCAACGCATGGTGCAGGTGACCTTCCTGAAAATATTCAGCCATTCGCTGACGCCCTGCGTGAGCAGAAACCTGATCTGAGCAGCGTCAGCTATGGTGCAGTCGGGATAGGCAGCAGTGAATATGATACTTTTTGTGGTGCAATCCGGACACTCGATACCCTTCTTGCTTCTCTGGGCGCGCAAAAAATAGGTGAATCACTCGAAATAGATATCCAGAAACATGAGATTCCTGAAGATCCCGCGGAGATCTGGATCAAAGAATGGATAAATTTGTGCTGATTTGCTGATAAAAACAGCAGTCAGATGTGGATAACTCTGGGATCAACCTGCGATCAACCGGTAGTTATTCACTGAATAAGATCGCCTCTCCTACCCCCCTGTGGATAAACAGGTCTTTTAACCCCAGCTTATACGCGCCGGGATCAACGGAACCTCACAGGAAAGGATCCTTTACAGTTAAATGATCTGTATAGGGATTTTTCACTTATCCACAGAAGACCACGATCCTAATAAAAGATCTAATAAAGAGATCTTTAAATAAAAAGATCTTTAAATAATTACCCGGCTCATACCGCACATGGTCAGACGCCACGAGTTGAGTTATATTCTTTCCCCCGATGCACAACTGCATTTTGTAATGAAGGTTTAACATGTTTTATCCGGATCATTTTGACGTCATAGTTATCGGTGGTGGCCATGCCGGTACTGAAGCTGCAATGGCTGCTGCACGAATGGGTCGTCAAACTCTTTTGCTGACTCACAATATCGACACTCTGGGTCAAATGTCCTGCAACCCTGCTATCGGTGGGATCGGCAAGGGACATCTGGTAAAAGAGATCGATGCACTGGGCGGACTGATGGCACATGCCACTGACTGTGCAGGTATTCAGTTCAGAACGCTCAATAACAGCAAAGGACCGGCTGTTCACGCCACCCGTGCTCAGGCTGACCGTGTGCTTTACCGGCAAGCCGTCAGAATGGCTCTGGAAAACCAGCCTAACCTGACTATCTTCCAGCAACCTGTTGAAGATCTTATCGTTGAAAACGATATTGTGACGGGCGCCGTAACCAAAATGGGACTGAAATTCAGGGCAAAATCTATTGTGCTGACAGTCGGGACATTCCTGGACGGCAAAATTCATATCGGACTGGAAAACTACAGCGGTGGTCGTGCCGGTGATCCGCCATCAGTTTCCCTGTCACACCGTCTGCGGGAATTGCCGCTGCGTGTTGGTCGTCTGAAAACAGGTACACCGCCACGTATTGACGCACGAACTATTGATTTTACTCAGTTAGCCGCTCAATACGGTGATAATCCGGAGCCGGTTTTCTCGTTCATGGGAAATGTGAATGAGCATCCGGAACAGATGCCGTGCCACATCACCTACACCAATGAAAAAACCCACGATGTTATTCGTCAGAATTTAGATCGCAGCCCGATGTATGCCGGTGTGATCGAAGGGATCGGGCCACGTTACTGCCCGTCCATTGAAGATAAAGTGATGCGGTTTGCTGATCGTAATCAGCACCAGATTTTCCTGGAGCCGGAAGGGCTGACCAGCAATGAGATTTACCCTAACGGGATCTCCACCAGCCTGCCGTTTGATGTGCAGATGAAAATCGTTCATTCAATGAAAGGCCTGGAAAATGCACAAATTGTACGCCCCGGTTATGCTATCGAATATGATTTCTTTGACCCCCGCGACCTGAAACAAACGCTGGAAAGCAAACATCTGCACGGCCTGTTCTTTGCCGGTCAGATTAACGGCACAACGGGCTACGAAGAAGCAGCAGCTCAGGGCTTACTGGCAGGACTGAATGCTGCCCGTTATGCGGCTGAACAGGAAGGCTGGTTCCCGCGTCGTGATCAGGCATATATCGGCGTACTGGTTGACGATCTCTGTACACTCGGCACCAAAGAACCGTACCGGATGTTTACTTCACGAGCGGAATACCGACTGATGCTGCGTGAAGATAACGCAGATGCCCGCCTGACCGAAACCGGTCGTGAATTAGGGCTGGTGGATGATGCCCGCTGGGCTCATTTCTGCGAAAAAATGGAGTTGATCGAAAAAGAACGTCAGCGCCTGCGCGATATCCGTGTACATCCGCAATCAGAATCAGTTAAAGAGATCAACGCGATCCTGAACGCACCGTTGTCAAAAGAAGCCAGCGGGGAAGATCTTCTCCGTCGTCCGGAAATAGACTACGCGGGTTTGATGACGCTGAGTACATTTGCACCTGGTCTGAATTCTCTGGTTGCTGCTCAGCAGGTGGAAATTCAGGTGAAATATGAAGGGTATATTTCCCGTCAGCAGGAAGAAATCCAGCGTCAGTTACGCAATGAAAATGCCACTCTGCCGGATGATATCGATTACCGTCAGGTATCCGGTCTCTCTAACGAAGTCGTGGCCAAGCTCATCGATCATAAACCGACATCCATCGGGCAAGCTTCCAGAATTTCAGGTATCACACCGGCAGCAATTTCAATTTTGCTGATCTGGCTGAAAAAACAGGGACTTTTACGGCGGAGTGCGTAAGTGATGAATGATTTACACCAACAATTATCTGCGTTGCTGCGCAGCGCGGATATCCTGCTGACCGATCAACAAAAGCAGCAACTGGTCGGCTATGTGAATATGCTTCACAAGTGGAACAAAGCCTACAATCTGACATCGGTACGTCAGCCGGAACAGATGCTGGTACGCCATATCATGGACAGCATCGTTGTTAATCCGCACCTGACCGGCAGCCGGTTTATTGATGTTGGTACGGGGGCCGGTCTGCCGGGTGTTCCGCTGGCGATTGTCCGCCCCGATGCGCATTTTGTCCTGCTGGACAGCCTGGGTAAGCGCATACGCTTTCTCAAACAGGTTCAGCATGAACTGGGACTGACAAACATCGAACCTGTTCAGTGCCGCGCTGAAGAGTATCAGGGCGAACTGTTTGACGGGGTCATCAGCCGGGCATTTGCCTCACTGGATGATATGCTCAAATGGTGCCGACATTTGTCTGCGACAGAGAACGGACGATTTTTTGCACTGAAGGGAAGTGTTCCGCATGAGGAACTGACCCGGTTACCGGAAGGCATTTCTCTGGTGAATGTGGAAAAATTATCGGTTCCGCAACTTGATGAACAACGCCACCTGGTGATTCTTAAAGTAAATTGAGTTTGCTGTACATCAAAAAATTGAAATATATTTAAGGGGTCGGAGTCAGCGCATTTTCTGCACCGCCCCTTTATTTTTACCGGTTTGAAAATAAAATGCGTAACGGTGACGTTACAAAATGACAACCGGTGACAGAGTAAATATTGGTCTGTTTTTATACCGGAAAAATGATGACAGACAAATTTTCCCGATAATCTATTTTTTTAAAAAAAATTATTTAATTTAAAATTAATCTGTAAATATCAGATTGTCATTTAAATATTTAATTAACCGGTTGATTGGTATTACTATTTTAACCATCGTTAATCGCTATAAAATGTTAATTCAACTAATGTATTTTATGTTATGTGATTTTTATCACGTTTCAAAAATGAGTTGCGCATCGTATTCTGAGGTAAGGTAGACTCTCTTTTTTATACGATTTGTGGTGGATGCAGAGAAATTAATTTTTTATTCACTTTTTCGCTACTTATTGATTGAAAACAATCTGACTGCCCGTATAATTTGCACGTTTTTGTCTCTTGACACTCTCGCGCAAAGGCAGTTTTATACATCATCAGTAAGCCTGACTCTAAAGGTGCATACGGGGAAAATAAATGTCATGTCTGTCTCCCTTTTCAACGGAAAATTGACTAAAAAACTGTTGTTTTTGCAGTTTATGGCGTTTGTTGTACTTAGTGCGCTTTTTTGCATAAAAAGTATCGAATGGGGTGCTTCCGCGCTGGCCGGGGGAGTTGCTGCATGGATACCTAATGCGATTTTTCTGCTGATTAGTAACCGGCAGAAAGCGTATGAGGAATCGCAGTCGTACCGGATTGCATGGTTTTTTGTACTCGGGGAAGGGTTTAAAGTTATCCTTGCGATAGCAATACTGATGGTTGCTTTAGGAGTGTTTAAAGCGGCAGTTGTACCACTTGTACTGACCTATTTAGCGGTGCTTTTTGTGCAGATTATTGCACCGGCCGTGCTAAGCCGTTAGCGGTTTTAACAACAAAGGGTAAGAGGCATCATGTCTGCATCAGGAGAAAGTTTAACCACAAAAGAGTATATCGGTGGACACCTGAATAACCTTCAGCTGGACCTGAATACTTTCGAGTTGGTCAATCCCCATGCGAACGTTACTCCATCGTTTTGGACGCTGAACATTGACTCCCTTTTCTTCTCAGTCATATTAGGTATTTTATTTTTATGGCTTTTCAGAAGAGTGGCAAAGAAAGCGACAAGTGGCGTTCCCGGGAAATTTCAGACTGCGGTAGAAATGCTTATCGGCTTCGTTGATGGCAACGTACGTGATATGTATCACGGCAAGAGCAAGGTTATTGCACCTCTCGCATTAACTGTGTTCGTGTGGGTGCTATTGATGAACGCACTGGACTTATTACCAATCGACTTTATTCCGTATATCGGTGAACACATCCTCGGTTTACCTGCTCTGCGTATCGTTCCGACCGCAGATGTAAGTATCACACTGTCGATGGCGATTGGTGTATTTGTTCTTATCCTCTTTTACAGCATCAAGATGAAAGGCGTGAAAGGATTTGCTAAAGAGCTGACATTACAGCCCTTTAACCATCCGGTATTCATTCCGGTCAACCTGATTCTGGAAGGGGTAAGCCTGCTATCAAAACCAGTATCACTCGGTCTCCGACTGTTTGGTAATATGTATGCAGGTGAGCTGATCTTCATTCTTATTGCAGGTCTGCTACCGTGGTGGTCACAGTGGTTACTGAGCCTTCCGTGGGCTATTTTCCACATACTGATTATTACGTTACAAGCCTTTATCTTTATGGTTCTGACGATTGTCTATCTGTCGATGGCGTCTGAAGAGCACTAATTTTTTTATCAATAAACTGTGATTTAACTGAAACAAACTTGGAGACTGTCATGGAAAACCTGAATATGGATCTGCTGTACATGGCTGCCGCTTTAATGATGGGCCTGGCGGCTATCGGTGCTGCGATCGGTATCGGCATCCTCGGTGGGAAATTTTTGGAAGGCGCTGCTCGTCAGCCTGATTTAATCCCTCTGCTGCGTACGCAGTTCTTCATCGTAATGGGTCTGGTTGATGCCATCCCGATGATCGCTGTGGGTCTGGGCTTGTATGTAATGTTTGCGGTCGCGTAGTGACGCGGCTTCACCCTGATATTTACATCAACTCAATTAACAAAAGAGGTATTGTGCTGTGAATCTTAACGCAACAATCCTCGGCCAGGCCATCGCGTTTGTCCTGTTTGTTTTGTTCTGTATGAAGTTTGTATGGCCACCGATTATGGCGGCCATTGAAAAGCGTCAAAAAGAAATTGCTGACGGTTTATCTTCCGCAGAACGTGCTAAAAAGGACCTGGACTTAGCGCAAGCCAATGCGACCGACCAAATGAAAAAAGCGAAAGCGGAAGCATCTGCCCTTATCGATCAAGCGAATAAACAACGCGCTCAGATTATCGATGAAGCAAAAGCAGAAGCGGAAGTTGAGCGTAGCAAAATCGTTGCTCAGGCACAGGCGGAAATTGACGCCGAACGCAAACGGGCACGGGAAGAGTTACGCAAGCAGGTCGCCATTTTAGCTGTCGCGGGTGCCGAGAAAATTATTGAACGTACCGTGGATGAAGCTGCTAACAGCGACATCGTTGATAAACTTGTCGCTGAACTGTAAGGAGGATGGGGCATGTCTGAAATCGTTACTGTAGCTCGCCCCTACGCCAAAGCAGCTTTTGACTTTGCTGTGGAAAACCGGGCCGTTGAAAAATGGCAGGACATGCTTTCGTTCACCGCTGAAGTGGCGCGCAATGAGCAGATCAAAGATCTGATTTCCGGTTCGTTTGCACCGGAAACCTTGGCTCAGGCGTTCATCACTGTATGCGGTGATCAAATCGATGAGCATGTTCAGAACCTGGTTCGTATCATGGCTGAGAACGGGCGCTTAGTGACCCTGCCGGAAGTTTGCCGTCAGTTCGCATCACTGCGGGCTGCGCTGGAGTCAACTGTTGAAGTTGAAGTAACTTCAGCCGCTGAGCTCAATGAACAGCAGCTGGCGAAAATTTCTGCAGCGATGGAAAAACGTCTGTCACGCAAAGTTAAGCTGAATTGCAAAATTGATAAGTCTGTTATCGCGGGGTTTGTATTGCGAGCAGGTGACCTTGTCATCGACAACAGCATTCGCAATCGACTCGAGCGTTTAACCGACGTCTTGCAGTCTTAAGGGGACTGGAGCATATGCAACTGAATTCCACCGAAATCAGCGAACTGATCAAGCAGCGCATTGCTCAGTTCAATGTTGTGAGCGAGGCTCACAACGAAGGTACGATTGTTTCCGTCAATGACGGTATCATTCGTGTCCACGGTTTAGCCGAGGTTATGCAGGGTGAGATGATCTCTCTGCCGGGTAACCGTTATGCAATTGCACTGAACTTAGAGCGCGACTCTGTTGGTGCGGTTGTTATGGGTCCGTATGCCGACTTAGCAGAAGGCATGAAAGTTAAGTGTACCGGCCGTATCCTGGAAGTTCCTGTCGGCCGTGGTCTGTTAGGCCGCGTGGTTAACACCCTGGGTGAACCTATTGATGGTAAAGGTCCGGTTGATAATGATGGGTTCTCACCTATTGAGGTTATCGCACCGGGTGTTATCGAGCGTCAGTCTGTTGATCAGCCTGTACAAACCGGTTACAAATCTGTCGATGCGATGATTCCTATCGGTCGTGGTCAGCGTGAGTTGATCATCGGTGACCGTCAGACGGGTAAAACCGCACTGGCAATCGATGCAATCATCAATCAGCGTGATTCTGAAATCAAATGTATTTACGTTGCGATTGGTCAGAAAGCATCCACTATTGCAAACGTTGTCCGTAAATTAGAAGAACACAATGCCCTGGCTAACACTATTGTTGTCGTGGCTAGTGCGTCTGAATCTGCGGCACTGCAATATCTGGCACCGTATTCTGGTTGTGCGATGGGTGAATACTTCCGTGACCGCGGTGAAGATGCGTTAATCATTTATGATGACTTATCTAAACAGGCTGTTGCTTACCGTCAGATTTCCCTGCTGCTGCGCCGTCCACCGGGACGTGAAGCATACCCGGGTGACGTTTTCTACCTGCACTCCCGTCTTCTGGAGCGTGCTGCGCGTGTAAACGCAGAATATGTGGAAGCGTACACGAAAGGTGAAGTGAAAGGCCGGACAGGGTCACTGACTGCACTGCCTATCATTGAAACTCAGGGCGGAGATGTTTCTGCGTTCGTTCCGACGAACGTTATCTCCATCACTGATGGTCAGATCTTCCTGGAGTCGAGCCTGTTCAACGCCGGTATCCGTCCTGCAGTTAACCCGGGGATCTCTGTATCCCGTGTGGGTGGTGCTGCACAGACTAAGATCATGAAAAAACTGTCCGGGGGTATCCGTACCGCTCTGGCACAGTATCGTGAACTGGCGGCGTTTTCACAATTCGCATCTGACCTTGATGATGCAACCCGTAAACAACTTGACCACGGTCAGAAAGTTACCGAGTTGCTCAAGCAGAAACAGTACGCACCAATGTCAGTGGCACAACAGTCTCTGTCACTGTATGCAGCTGAGCGTGGTTACCTGGAAGACATCGAATTATCTAAAGTCGTGCCGTTTGAAGCAGCACTGATTGGCTATGCCATGCGTGAACATGCTGATCTTCTTAAAGAAATCGACCAGACGGGTAGCTATAACGATGATATCGAAGCGAAGTTGAAAAACGTCCTCGATACCTTCAAGGCAACTCAGTCCTGGTAATACTAAACGGCCTGTGTGAACAGCACAGGCCGTCTGGTTCATGAGGAGAGCAAATGGCCGGCGCAAAAGAGATACGTTCGAAGATCGCCAGCGTACAAAATACGCAGAAGATCACAAAAGCGATGGAGATGGTCGCGGCGTCCAAAATGCGTAAAACGCAGGACCGGATGGCGGCCAGCCGTCCTTATGCAGAGACCATCCGCAGTGTGATTGGTCACATTGCATTAGGTAATCTGGAATACAAACATCCATACCTCGAAGAGCGTGAGGTTAAACGTGTCGGGTATCTGGTTGTTTCTACCGACCGTGGTTTGTGTGGTGGCCTGAACATTAACTTGTTCAAAAAGTTGATTGTTGAGATGAAAGGTTGGGCTGACAAAGGTGTTCAGACTGATCTGGCTCTTATCGGGTCAAAAGCAGCGTCATTCTTTTCCGCAGTGGGCGGGAATGTGGTTGCTCAGGTTAACGGCATGGGTGATGAACCCTCGCTGGCTGACCTTATCGGCTCAGTAAAAATCATGCTTCAGGCTTACGACGAAGGTCGTCTGGACAAGCTGTATATTGTAACTAACCGGTTTGTGAATACCATGTCCCAGGCTCCGATTATTGTTCAGGTATTGCCATTGCCGCCGAGCGATGATGAAACCCTGAAGAAAAAGAGCTGGGATTATATTTACGAACCTGATCCTAAAGCGTTACTGGATTCCTTATTACGGCGCTACATCGAAGCGCTGGTATACCAGGGCGTGGTGGAAAACCTGGCCAGTGAGCAGGCCGCCCGTATGGTTGCAATGAAATCTGCAACGGATAACGGCGGTAACATGATCAAAGAGCTGAATTTAGTTTACAACAAAGCGCGTCAGGCAAGCATCACACAGGAGCTCACCGAGATAGTTTCCGGTGCTGCCGCGGTTTAACAGCTAGGTTTACGAATTACGCAGAGGATTCAAGATGGCTACTGGAAAAATCATCCAGGTTATCGGCGCCGTTGTGGACGCCGAATTTCCTCAGGATGCGGTACCGAGAGTGTACGACGCGCTTGAGGTTATGAATGGTAAAGAAAGGCTGGTGCTGGAAGTTCAGCAGCAGTTAGGCGGCGGTGTTGTCCGTTGTATCGCAATGGGTACATCTGACGGTCTGAGCCGTAACCTGGTCGTAACCGATTTAGGTCACCCGATTGAAGTACCTGTCGGTGTGAAAACCTTAGGACGTATCATGAACGTTCTGGGTGAGCCTATCGATATGAAAGGTGAAATCGGCGCAGAAGAAAACTGGTCTATTCACCGTGCTGCACCTACTTATGAAGAACTGTCCAGCTCCCAGGAGTTGTTAGAGACAGGGATCAAAGTAATGGATCTGATTTGCCCGTTTGCAAAAGGCGGTAAAGTCGGTCTGTTCGGTGGTGCGGGTGTGGGTAAAACCGTAAACATGATGGAGCTTATCCGTAACATCGCGATTGAGCACTCCGGTTACTCTGTATTTGCAGGGGTCGGTGAGCGTACTCGTGAGGGTAACGATTTCTATCATGAAATGACCGATTCAAACGTTCTGGACAAAGTATCACTTGTGTACGGCCAGATGAACGAGCCGCCGGGAAACCGTCTGCGCGTGGCACTGACCGGTCTGACCATGGCGGAAAAATTCCGTGATGAAGGCCGCGATGTACTGCTGTTCGTTGATAACATCTACCGTTATACACTGGCCGGTACAGAAGTATCTGCACTGTTAGGCCGTATGCCTTCAGCGGTAGGTTACCAGCCGACTCTGGCGGAAGAAATGGGTATTCTTCAGGAACGTATCACATCGACCAAAACAGGCTCTATTACGTCTGTACAGGCCGTTTACGTCCCTGCGGATGACTTAACTGACCCATCTCCTGCAACCACGTTCGCCCACCTGGATGCGACCGTTGTTCTGAGCCGTCAGATTGCGTCACTGGGTATCTACCCTGCGGTAGATCCTCTGGATTCCACCAGCCGTCAGCTTGACCCGCTTGTTGTTGGTCAGGAGCACTATGACGTGGCTCGTGGCGTGCAGTCAATTCTCCAGCGTTATCAGGAACTGAAAGATATCATCGCAATCCTCGGAATGGATGAGCTGTCAGAAGAAGATAAACTGGTTGTTGCCCGCGCCCGTAAAATCCAGCGCTTCCTTTCTCAGCCGTTCTTCGTGGCAGAAGTCTTCACTGGTTCACCAGGTAAGTTCGTTTCCCTTAAAGACACCATCCGTGGCTTTAAAGGTATTCTGGAAGGTGATTACGATCATCTGCCGGAACAAGCGTTCTACATGGTGGGTACCATTGAAGAAGCCGTGGAAAAAGCGAAGAAGATTTAATCCGGTTGACAGGAGGCTGATATGTCTGCAATGACGTTTCACCTGACGGTAGTAAGTGCCGAAAAACAACTGTTTAAGGGCTTAGTCCAGAAGATTCAGGTGACAGGCAGTGAAGGTGAGCTGGGTATTTACCCGATGCATACCCCGCTGTTGACTGCCATAAAACCGGGCATGGTACGGATTGTTAAGCAATTTGGCGAAGAAGAACTGATTTATCTCTCCGGCGGTATGCTGGAAGTTCAGCCAAATGGCGTTATCGTACTTGCGGACACGGCTATCCGTGCAAACGATTTGGATGCAGCGCTGGCGATGGAATCAAAACGTCGCGCAGAAGAAAACATCCGGAAAGCACATGGTGACGTGGATTATGCTCAGGCATCAGCCGAACTGGCCAAAGCAATTGCAAAATTACGTGTAATTGACGAATTAGCCAAGAAGATGATGTAACGGTAGTAAGTAAAAAGATGAAAGCCAGTCAGCATCACGCTGACTGGCTTTTTTGCGTTGCGAAATATGTGGTATTTTCTTGTGTAAACAGGTTTACTTGGCACTCTAAAAGTGGAGCGATCAGATTTCTTATGTCAACGAATGCTAAAAGTGTAGTGATTCTCGCGGCGGGTAAAGGCACCCGTATGTATTCCAATCTGCCTAAGGTGTTACATCACCTGGCGGGCAAACCAATGGTTCAGCATGTTATTGATACAGCGCTGTCATTGGGCGCGCAGAATGTGCATCTGGTTTACGGACACGGCGGAGATCTGCTGAAAAATACGCTGTCGGATCAGAATCTGAACTGGGTTTTACAGGCTGAACAGCTGGGAACCGGGCATGCTATGCAGCAGGCTGCACCTTACTTTGCGGATGATGAAAATATTCTGATGCTGTACGGCGATGTCCCGCTTATCGCTAAAGAGACTCTGGCGCGCCTGATGGCGGTAAAACCAGAGGGCGGCATTGGTTTGCTGACAGTTATTCTGGATAACCCGTCAGGTTATGGTCGTATCATTCGTGAAAATGGTCAGGTCACCGGGATTATCGAACAAAAAGATGCCACTGAAGATCAGCTGAAAATCAATGAAATCAACACCGGTATTTTGGTTGCTAATGGTGGTGATCTCAAACGCTGGCTGGCAAAACTGAACAATAACAATGCGCAGGGTGAATTTTATATCACGGATATTATCGCGATTGCGCATCAGGAAGGTCGTCGTATTGAGACAGCACATCCGGAAAAACTGAGTGAAATGGAAGGCGTGAATAACCGTCTTCAGCTCGCCGCACTTGAGCGTATTTATCAGCGTGAACAGGCGGATCGTCTGTTACTTGAAGGTGTGATGATCCTGGATCCGGCCCGTTTTGATCTGCGCGGCTCACTAACTCATGGCAAAGATATTACGATTGATGTGAATGTGATTATCGAGGGCAATGTTACCCTGGGTGATAATGTTGTGATCGGTGCCGGTTGTGTACTGAAAGATTGCACTATAGGCGATGGCTCGGTAATCAGTCCATATTCGGTCATTGAATCCTCTGAAATGGCTCGCGATTGCTCTGTTGGTCCGTTTGCACGTTTGCGTCCGGGCTCTGTGCTGGCAGATAAAGCCCATGTCGGTAACTTTGTTGAGATGAAGAAAGCGACACTGGGTGAAGGCTCCAAAGCCGGACATCTCAGTTATTTAGGGGATGCTGATATTGGCAGCAATGTGAATATCGGCGCGGGAACCATCACCTGTAATTATGATGGTGCGAATAAATTTAAAACGGTTATTGGTGACGATGTCTTTGTCGGCTCTGATACTCAGCTGGTGGCACCGGTTACTATCGGAAAGGGTGCAACCGTCGGCGCAGGAACAACGGTAACCAAAAATGTGGGTGACAATGAACTGGTGATAAGCCGGGTCAGACAAACACAGATTGCCGGCTGGAAGCGTCCGGAAAAGATTAAGAAGTAAGAATGATTAAGAAGTAAAAGTCAGACGGTCGCCCGGTTACCGGGCGACCGATAAATATAATAATAACCCCGTATCTACATAGCCCGGGGACACGGCAAAGCCGTAAAACAATCAGGCCGGACATCGTCAAATCAGGAATGTACAACTATGTGTGGAATTGTTGGTGCAGTAGCACAACGTGATATCGCAGAAATTCTGTTAGAAGGGCTTCGTCGTCTGGAATACCGTGGTTATGACTCTGCGGGAATGGCAATCGTGGACAGCGACGGAAAACTGACACGGTTACGTGAAGTCGGCAAAGTCAGAATGCTGGCGGAAGAAGCAGAAAAAGCCGCTGTCACAGGCGGAACCGGTATCGCGCACACACGCTGGGCAACACATGGCGAACCCCTGGAGCGCAATGCACACCCGCATGTCTCCGGAAATATTGCGGTTGTTCACAACGGTATTATTGAAAACTACAGTGAATTACGTGAAATACTGAAAGGCCGCGGCTATCAGTTCACATCCGATACTGATACTGAAGTGATTGCTCACCTGGTCAATTGGGAGCATTCACAAGGCGGTACACTGCGTGAAGCTGTACAGCGCGCTATCCCGCAGCTGCGTGGCGCGTACGGTACTGTCATTATGGATTCACGTACTCCTGAGCTGCTGGTTGCTGCCCGTTCAGGCAGCCCGCTGGTGGTTGGTCTGGGGGTGGGTGAAAACTTCCTGGCATCCGATCAACTGGCACTTTTGCCGGTAACCCGCCGCTTTATCTACCTTGAAGAAGGGGATATTGTCGAAATTACCCGCCGTGATGTGGCTATTTTTGACAAAAACGGTGATGCAATCGAACGAGACGTTATCGAGTCTAATGTTCAGTACGATGCCGGTGATAAAGGTATTTACCGTCATTACATGCAGAAAGAGATTTATGAGCAGCCGCTGGCCATCAAAAATACGATGGAAGGGCGTCTGCACAACGATACTGTTGAGTTTAGTGAACTGGGTGAAAAAGCCCGCGAAATACTGTCCGGTATCGAACATATCCAGATTATTGCCTGTGGTACATCATTCAATGCCGGAATGGTATCCCGTTACTGGTTTGAAGCACTGGCAGGAATTCCGTGTGATGTGGAAATCGCGTCTGAATTCCGCTATCGCAAACCGGCCTGCCGTAAGAACAGCCTGCTAATCACCATTTCACAGTCAGGTGAAACAGCGGATACCCTGGCAGCTCTGCGTCTGGGTAAAGAACTGGGCTATCTGACGTCGCTGGCTATCTGTAACGTCGCCGGTTCATCTCTGGTACGTGAGTCAGACTTTGCTGTGATGACTAAAGCCGGAACTGAAATTGGTGTGGCATCAACAAAAGCATTCACAACACAACTTACTGTGTTACTGATGCTGGTGGCATATCTGGGTCGTCTGAAAGGAAAAGGTGAGGCGCTGGAGCACAGTATTGTTACTGCTCTGCACGCATTACCGAGCCGCATTGAAAGCATGTTGTCTCAGGATAAAGTGATTGAGCAACTGGCGGAAGATTTCTCCGATAAAAGCCATGCATTGTTCCTTGGTCGCGGGGATCAGTTCCCTATCGCGGTTGAAGGTGCGCTGAAGCTGAAAGAGATCTCTTATATCCACGCAGAAGCCTATGCAGCCGGAGAATTAAAACACGGTCCGCTGGCACTGATTGATGCCGATATGCCGGTCATCATTATCGCACCGAATAATGAATTGCTGGAAAAACTGAAATCCAATATTGAAGAAGTGCGCGCCCGTGGCGGTTTACTGTATGTTTTTGCAGATAAAGATGCGGGTTTCAGTAACAGTGAGAATATGAAAATTATTCCTCTGCCATATGTGGAAGAGCTGATTGCACCTATTTTTTATACCATCCCGTTACAGTTGCTCTCCTACCACGTTGCCTTAATCAAAGGTACGGATGTGGATCAGCCACGTAATCTGGCGAAATCAGTCACAGTAGAATAAATAATAATACGGTTTATACCCAACGTCATTCAGGATGCAGGCAGGCGGCAAGAGAGGATAGACGGGGAGCATACATCAGTATGTGACCCGGCTAGCCGAATGCGGCTAACGCACCTGCGGTCTGAATTAATAAGGGTATAGTTTTAACTGACTAAATCCATCAATAGCCCGGTAGTGCTGTCTGTCAGACATGCATTCCGGGCTATTTTTTTGTGAAATTTTTTTATTGTTAAAAAAAACGACATAATTAGTTGGTTTATTATTATATTTATAGGCCAGATGTGATTAGGTTCACTGATTAATGAGTAATAAAAATTGAAATATCATGGGTAATAATCAATTATATAGAAAGTAAAAGAAATGGTTAAGTTGCCATTGATAGGTCTATAATATCAAAAAACCCAAATGATGGAGTGTGTTATGCTAAAAAATACCAGTATAAGAACCGTCATCGTTATATTTCTCATCTGTAATTTCACTACAATTAATATTATATTTTTGTTGCCTCTCTCATTCCCGGTTAAGTTAGTCTTGCTTAATATTGTCAGTGTTTTTACGTTTATCTCATCCTGGATTTACATCACTAAATATTTAGTGATTCCAATCAATGCCGTCAAAAACAATATTGATGAGGTCAATGCCGGTAACTTGTCTGTGCGTATCCCTGAGTTTGGTAATAACTGTGCCGGTCGTTTGATCCCCGGTGTAAACCAACTGGTGGAAAGTATCTCAGTGTTGGTGACTGAGATCCGCACCTCTTCTGATTCTGCATCGGTATTATCAGAGCAGTTAGCCATGCGCAGCTTTGAGCTATCCGCCAAGACAGAGCAACAATCTGCGATGTTGATTGAAACCTCTGCCAATATGGAAGAAATTGCGGCAGGAACAAAGAATAATTCAGATAACACTGTGCTTGTCAGCAAGCATGCACAGGAAGCTACTCTGTTTGCCGGGCGTGGCGGTGATTTGATGGCAGATGTTGCCACGAATATGCAATCGATTAATAAATGCACGGGTAAGATGACAGAAATTATCACACTGATTGATTCAATCGCTTTCCAGACCAATATTCTGGCATTAAATGCCGCAGTTGAAGCCGCGCGTGCCGGTGAACACGGAAGAGGATTTACAGTTGTTGCCGGTGAAGTCAGGAACCTGGCTCATCGCAGTTCTGAATCAGCAAAAAACATTAAAGCGCTGATTGATGTCACTACCGGGAATGTAAAACAGGGTACGGACATTGTTGCGGAAGCTGAAGAAAATATGAATAAAATTGTTCAGGGCGCTGAGTTAGTTAATGGATTAATGGCACAAATCTCCGTCTCCACACAGCAACAGCAGCAGGGAATTGAACAAATTGCGTCTGCACTTTCAGAGCTGGAGCAGGCAACACAAGGTAGTGTGATGGTTGCAGATGAACTGGCTGGCTCTTCTGATGAGCTGAAAATGCAGGTTGCTGAACTACAATCCCGGACTCACAACTTTCACCTGTCAGCATCCGGTAAGAAACCAGTACCGTCAAACCGGGTATTCAAAGCCGGTAAACACTTGCAGGTATCGCATTTTACCGGACATTGATTATACCTTTATTCATTCAAACTGCAGGTTCGTTGGCGGCGTGAAACCAGCTGGGTCACATACTTGTATATGCTCCCCATCTGTTTTCCCTTGCCGCCTGCCTGCATCTTGAATGACGTTGGGTATAGGCTTTTATCTGACAGATACCCATCCGCATCTGTCAGTGATTTTATTAAACCGGCTCAGGCTTGGTTGCCGAATACCTGAATGGCCTGTTGCAAGCGGGAAGAGCGTCGTGTTAATTCGGAGGTGGCATGGGTGACATTATCCACCATCTCTGTGTTGTTGCCGGTCATCGTGCCGATGCGGGCAACAGAGCCGTTAATTAGTTCCAGTGCCAGTGTCTGTTCTTTGGTGGCAATTCCAATCTCATTGATCATTGATGACATTTTAAGTACATCCGTTACCATTTTGCTGAGATGTGCTTCTGTCTGTTCCACCATGGTGACGCCGGTATTTACATTAGTCACGTTTTTTTCAATCAGTGTTTTAATCTCTTTTGCGGCAGAGGCTGAATGCAGTGCAAGATTGCGGACTTCTGCGGCAACAACGGAAAATCCGCGTCCGGCATCACCGGCACGGGCGGCTTCAACAGAGGCATTCAGTGCCAGAATATTGGTCTGGAAGGCGATGCGGTCAATCACACCAATGATATCGACAATCTGATTATTATCCGCAGAAATGGTACGCATCATATCAATCGTTTTTTGCATGGTATCATTGCTTTGTGTTGCGCTGCTGCTTGCCTTATCCGCAATACTCATGGTCAGATACACACTCTCTGCTGTTTGTTGTACCGCGCTGCTTATTTCCTCAATGGCGACCGCCGTTTGCTGAAGATCCGCAGATGCCTCTCCGGAGCGGGCATGCAGCGCTGTTGTTTCCTGCGATACCCGCAGATTAATCGCTCTGATCCCGGCAATTTGTGTACTGACATCATCAATTAATGAACAGAGGTTCAGCCCGGACTGATTCACCAGCCGCATAAGCAGGCCAATTTCATCTACTCTGTCCGGATGTTGTGGAATCAATTTTCTGCCGGAAACAACCTTTTTCATTTGTGATAATAATAACTTAACCGGATCTGTAATTTGCGACTTAAGGTAAATTGACAGCAGGGTAAATAAGAAAAGAGTACCACCCGCCTGAATAAAGGGATTAAACGGAGAGAATATCAGGGCTAAAATAATCAGCATGATAGTTGCTAAAGAATAATTAATACGTTGATTAACCGGCAGCCATTTAAATACAGAGAGTAACGCCATTTTACCCCGGCGAATAACAATCCCTTTAAAAAGACTAAATCCTTTTAATTTATTATTTGTTATTTTTTTATAAAGAGATTCACTTTTTTCCACTTCGTCGTGAGAGGGAACAGTACGAACAGAAATATAGCCTGTTAATTTTTCGTTATGCCATACCGGTGTAACATTTGCCCGAACCCAGTAATGGTCACCATTCCGGCAGCGGTTTTTTATTATTCCGGTCCAACTGTCACCCTGCTGCAACGTATACCACATATCAGCAAACGCAGCAGGCGGCATATCGGGATGGCGGATAATATTATGTGGCTCGCCTGTTAACTGCGTTTCATTAAAACCACTGGCTGTTATAAAAGAAGAATTTGCATATGTTATATGGCTTTGTGTATCAGTTGTCGACATTAATATTGCATTGTCGTTAAGTGTATATTCACGCTGTGTGACGGGAGTGTTGTTTTTCATGATAACCCGGTGATTATGTAAAATAATTAACAGAGTGCCTCCCGTACGGTAGAGTAACAGTATGGGATGGTCATTTTATTTTGCAGTAATATATTCTTTATCGATGATAAGAGATATGAATTTTTATTTTTAATTAAGTATTTTTATGTTTGTTTAGATCAATGTTAAGATATATTTACTTTTTTTGTCGATAATAATGGGTTATATAAAAATTTATTTTTATAGATAAGTTACTTTATATATTGATATTTTGAGAATGTACAAATTTCATAATTGATAATATGAGTTTCAGGGATAATTTATCGCTACTTAACCGTAATTTTTGGCGCAGATATTCATGAGGGATTTAAATGAAAACTGTTAAGCCGGGTACCGGCAGACAGGGGAACTACCTGCCTGGATTTTCGGGGATATGGCGCAATGTCATTTCTGAAATATTCAGCGAGCCGGGTAGTGCTATCCGGTAAGTACAGAAGACTTTCCGCAGATTCATATCCACAACTACAGTATCAAGTTGTAAATTTTTCGGGATAGAAAATCCAAGTCCGGAGCCGATAAACACAAACATATTTTCAACCGGCACATAAAATGAAACATGCTGGCGTTCAATTTCCGTGGCAGAGAGTAAACCAAACAGTTTCAATGGCAGCTTATTACCGGTTTTGAGATGCGGAATTTGTAGTGTCGGGTGCGCACCGCACCAGTAGTGGAAATTCTCCGGCATCTGAGGTTGGCGTGATGACATTTCTTCCTGATGATATGCACCGGCATACTCCGTGCGCCCCAGCCAGTTACGCCCGAAAAAACCCAGTCCATCAGGACGGATTATCTGACTGATATGTTCAACAGGCGTGTTAGGTGATTCTATCTGGTTAGCCGGCAGGTGTGTTTCATTGCATTGTGCTAAAAATGATGCCGGATACCATCCCATTCCTATCGGATTTGCCGGTGAGGCAATAATGTCATTATTGACAGTACAGGAGCCACCGAAAGCATGCTCATAACGGATATCAAGATAGCTGATTGGCTCTGATTCCGTTAATAACCACTCATCTCCTTCTTTTACCCAATTCCTGGGGCCAAAAATCCGCAGAGCTTTCAGATATTTACCAATCTGAATTCCCACATCAAAAACCGGAACAGGATTATTTTCCGGAACAAATGCAGTTGCATTAATCACAATATCTGTTTTTGGCTTATAAGGTGCTAAATCACTCTCATATTCAATGCTGGTGTCTATTGTTTCGTTGTAACTGACATCCGTATAATTCAGAGGTTGCTGCTCCGGAGAAATGACAAGCAGACTTTGTCCGTCACGATTATTTATTCGGATATCATACGTAACACGCGATGCAACAACATGAAATTTATCATCATGCTGGTAAGCACCTTCATAGTTTATTGCCGGAAAAATAGTGTGATTAATAAAATTCATTATATTTTGCCTTTATGATATATCAATATCATAAAAATACGCAATCTCCCTTAGGTCTGTTTAATCCAAAGCTGATATGCGGGCGTCAGCGTTACGTTATCGTATTAGTACAGCATTGTTTATTAATAACATTATGATGTTATCACTGAATTTTCCGGTCAATGTATACATACCCTATGTATAAGTAACGATATTTTCATATTATTTATTATCTTTCACATACCCTGAATTTATCTTTTTTTCAAAATAAATAAGATAAGAGTTCACTGATATTTTTTTATAACCATATATACTTCAATTATTTTTATCATTGACGTGGGTGTGTAAACCACATCAGTATACATTATGATAATAATTAATATGTATATTCAGTATTGTAATTAATCACGCGCCATAGAATATGGTGCGTTTTTCTATGAAGATATAAACACAATATGTTCAATATATTCATTTAAATCACTGACAATAGTATTGTAGCAAAAGTTTGATGGTAACATTAACTATTTATAGTGGAATAAATAAAGAACAGTATGATAACGTTATATTCCCTGGTATTGTAATAGATAAATAATTAGTAATGTTACTGTTTTTTGATATACCAAACGTCATTCAGGATGCAGCCAATGAACCTGCAGTTTGAATGAATAAGGGTATATAACGCCCGATGGGACGGGCATTATGATATTGGCTGTCAGTCTGTTAAATTCAGGCAGGCAGCACCCCGCGCACCGCCGGCGTCTCCGTAACGGGCTTTATGAATTGCGGGCAGAGATGCAACACCATAAAGGTGCGGCGGCAGATATTCCGGCAACAGACGGTAAATTTCTTCAAACTGAGATAATCCGCCACCGATAACCAGTAAATCCGGATCAAATATACTCAGAACATTACCGAGGTAGTGGGCAAGTAGTGACATATAGCGCTCAACATGCTGTTTTCCTTTAATATCACCCTTGTAGTAACGGGTAATAATATCAACGGCACTGTGCTTTTCACCATAGAACGCCGTGAAAATACGTTCAAAACCGGGACCGGCGAGATAGGTTTCAAAACAACCGGTTTTTCCGCAGCCACAGAGTGTGGCGGGCACTTTATGTTCCAGCAGTTTATCGCCTTCCAGTGTCATATTAATATGACCGATCTCCCCGGCAATCCCGTTTTTCCCCGGCAGAATTTTTCCGTCAATGACAAAGCCGCCGCCGACACCTGTTCCCAGAATTAAACCAAGCACAGTCGGATATTGGCGGAATTCCGGATCCCAGGCCTCAGAAAGTGCAAAACAGTTCGCATCGTTATCTATTTTTACCGGACGTTTCAGCAGTGTTTCCAGGTCATGGCGAAGTGGCTGATATTTTGCCGCAGGAACATTTGTGGTAAATACCGTGCCTTTTTCATGATTGACTATTCCGGGCACGCCAATACCAATTTTTCCTGTGCATTTCAGTTCATTATCAGCCTGTTCTGTCAGTAGCCGGAAAGCTTCAAGGAGCGCGGCATAGCTCTCTTTCGGGGTGGGAATCCGTTTTTGCCAGACCAGTTCGAGTGCGTCATTAAAGACTGCCAGCTCAATTTTTGTACCACCCATATCAAAACCGTAATACATCATATGTTGCCCTGTTCTGGTGATTGTTATGCTTATACCCACGGGTGCTGCCGGATGAAAACCCACAGCCTCTGCTATTAGTGTGGCTTCTTACCCGTGTGGAGTCATCAATAAATTCACTTGCGTCGTTACTCAGATTTTGTCACGTTAATAGTCTTGCAAATACAGTTCAGATAATAAAAAAGGAAAGATCACGATGAAAAATGTGGGATTTGTCGGCTGGCGCGGGATGGTAGGGTCAGTGCTGATGCAGCGCATGACAGAAGAGCGGGATTTTGACGGCATTCGTCCGGTATTTTTCTCCACATCACAGACCGGCGAAGAAGCGCCACAGTTCGGCGGGCATCGCAGCTCGCTGCAGGATGCGTTTGATATTGATGCACTGAGCGCTCTTGATATCATTATCAGTTGTCAGGGCGGTGATTATACCAATGAGGTTTATCCTAAGCTGCGGCAGAGCGGTTGGAGCGGATACTGGATTGATGCGGCTTCGGCGCTGCGGATGAATGATGATGCTATTATTATTTTAGATCCTGTTAACGGAAAACATATTGAGGCAGGGCTGAACAACGGGATAAAAACCTTTGTCGGCGGTAATTGTACTGTCAGCCTGATGCTGATGTCGCTGGGCGGGCTGTTTACCAATGATCTGGTTGAGTGGGCATCTGTTGCAACTTACCAGGCTGCATCCGGTGCCGGCGCCCGGCACATGCGTGAGTTGCTGGTTCAGATGGGTGCACTGAATGCGCATGTGGTAAAAGAATTACAAAATCCGGCGTCAGCAATCCTGGATATTGAGCAGAAAGTAACTGAATTTACCCGCAACGGATCATTACCGACAGAGCAGTTTGGTGCGCCGCTGGCGGGCAGTTTGATCCCGTGGATTGATAAGAAACTGGATAACGGACAGAGCCGCGAAGAGTGGAAAGGACAGGCGGAAACCAACAAAATTCTGGTTCGTGGTCAGAATATTATTCCTGTTGATGGCCTGTGTGTGCGGATCGGCGCGCTGCGCTGTCACAGTCAGGCATTCACTCTGAAACTGAAGAAAGACCTGCCGGTGACGGAAATAGAAGCGCTGTTATCGGCTCATAATGAATGGGTACATGTGGTACCGAATGATCGTGATATAACCATGCGTGAACTGACGCCGGCAGCGGTTACCGGGACATTAAAAACACCTGTCGGGCGTATTCGTAAACTGAATATGGGACCGGATTACATCTCAGCTTTCACTGTCGGTGATCAGCTGTTATGGGGTGCAGCAGAGCCATTACGCAGAATGCTGAATATTTTAATAAAATAACGATAAAAATTTATAATATCCAACAAAAGCCAACGTATTCGCTTGTTAAGGTTGATTCGTTGGCTTTTTTGTTTGTCATGTGTTTTTTTGCAGGTGTTTTCTGCTTTTTGCTGGTTTTTATCTCTTACGAAAATAATACAAAACCATAAAAGTTGTTTTTTTAATCAAATAGAACTGCCAGATTTTTACAGTAATATCTTTCAGGACAATTATTCTATTACATATAATTACTGATTAAATTCTCCCTTGCTAATCTGCTGTTGTTACTGTCAGAGAACAGAAAAAAACTATGCAGAACATCATTTATAAGACGGGTAAGTCTTATTTCGGGTCAGGTGTATTTTGTGGAAAATACCGTTTTATCGTCGTGGCGCAAACCTCTCCCCGGCAGTGCTTTTTTTGCTCTCCGTCTACCTATTTATCCTGTACTTTCTGTTTTTCACTGTTATTTGATCAGTGGAAGAGGGATTTCCTGAAAGTGTTTAATCTGAGTAATTTTTATAACCGGTTTTCTTTAACCAGAGATTTGTTCATTTTCTATGCTGGTCAGATTAATTTATCCCTGTTTTTGTGTGTTATCTGGGCTGTATTCCACCATCAATTGTCATAATTCCTTCATTAAATTAATTAATGTTTTTTCTTTATTATTTCATTGTCCTGATATGGGTAATCTATTTTTTATCTTATGCTTATTTCTTTTTCAGATATCTGACATAAAAAACAATAATGCATAGTCTGCTTGTGAGTTTGAGGTTTGTCCGGTTTATACGCTAACCTACTTAGTGTTCATCACGTTTTTAGTGTGATTTTTCTTTTTTATCTCTGCATGTCATTAATCACCGGATGCTACCGGTGGGTTATGTTAATTGTTTCTAATGGTTAATAAAAGGGAAGTGAGGAAAATATTATGTCTCTTCATGCTGTGAAAACGAAGAATAGTTCAGAATTTATTGACGTTTACGCGTCAACGGATGCAGATACAAAATTGCCTAAATATAAGATTCCGGAAGAGAGCAGTGATCCACGGATTATCTACAGTGTTGTGCGTGATGAGTTGTTATTGGATGGTAATTCACGCCAGAACCTGGCGACATTCTGTACGACCTGGGTCGAAGATGAAGTTAAGCAATTGATGACTGACAGTGTCGATAAAAATATGATCGATAAAGACGAATATCCGCAAACGGCTGAAATAGAAAGCCGTTGTGTGCATATTATTGCAGATCTCTGGCACTCACCACAGGCTGAAGACACTATCGGCTGCTCCACAACCGGGTCCAGTGAAGCTGCCATGCTCGGTGGGCTGGCAATGAAATGGCGCTGGCGTAAAAAGCGTGAAGCGCAGGGTAAAGATACAACAAAACCAAATATGGTGACCGGGCCGGTTCAGGTGTGCTGGGAAAAATTTGCCCGCTATTTTGATGTGGAAATCCGTCAGGTACCGCTTAAAGGTAATGCGTTAGGAATGCAACCTACTGATTTACGAGAGTATTGTGATGAAAATACTATCGGCGTAGTTGCAACGCTCGGGGTAACATTTACCGGTATTTATGAGCCGGTGGAGGCTCTGGCAAAAGAGCTGGATGCCATTGAACGCGATACCGGACTGGATATTCCTCTGCATGTGGATGGCGCCAGCGGTGGGTTTATTGCACCGTTTATTCAGCCGGAACTGGTATGGGATTTCCGTATTGAGCGTGTGAAATCGATTAACAGCTCGGGACACAAGTACGGTTTGTCCCCGCTGGGTGTGGGCTGGGTTGTCTGGCGCAGTAAAGAGGATTTACCGGAAGAGCTTATTTTTAGTGTGGATTATCTCGGCGGTAATATGCCGACGTTTGCCCTGAACTTCTCCCGTCCCGGCGGGCAAATCATTGCTCAGTATTATAACTTCCTGCGTCTTGGTCGTGCCGGTTATACCAAAATCCAGCAATCCTGCGCGGATACGGCACAGTGGCTGGCTCAGGAACTGAATAAACTGGGAATTTTCGAACTGGTTTATGACGGGCACGGTGCATTACCGGCGGTTGCCTACAAACTGAAGCCGGAAGTCACACAGTTTAATCTCTACGATCTATCTGACCGAATCCGGGCGCGTGGCTGGCTGATAGCTTCTTACCCGCTGCCGGCAGACAGAGAGAAAACCGTGGTTCAGCGGATAATGATCCGTCATGGTGTCAGCCGTGATTTGGCGGCACTGTTGCTGGATGATATTGAGCGGGCTATCGATCACTTCAGACAAAACCCGGTAGTGAAATCTACGGCAAAAGCCACGTTCCATCACGGCTGACCAAATAGTTCCTCCGGCAGATGAGTTGCCGGAGGCTCTCCTTTATGTTTCTTCCGGGGTGTTTTATGGCTGATAATGCAATAAAAAAACCGTCTGTTAATGCAGCAAAACTGACTGTCGGGACACTTATCGTCATGAATATTGTGGCGGTGGTCAGTCTGCGCGGGTTACCTGCTGAAGCAGAATACGGACTGAGTGCGATTTTTTATTATCTCTTTGCTGCGGTGTTCTTTTTGATCCCTGTTTCTCTGGTGGCCGCAGAACTGGCAACCGGCTGGTCAGAAAAGGGCGGTGTGTTCCGCTGGGTCGGGGAAGCTTTCGGTCCCCGTCTGGCGTTTCTGGCGATGGCAATGTTGTGGATTGAGGTAACCGTCTGGTTCCCGACCGGTCTGACATTCGGTGCTGTTTCTCTCGCATTTATCGATCCGCATCAGACGTTTGATGAAGCATTGGCCGCAAATAAATTCTTTGTGCTCGGTATTGTCTTGTTTATTTATTGGCTGGCGACCTTTATTGCGTTTAAAGGCGTCAGTGCATTTGCCAAAGTGTCAAAATGGGGCGGGATTATCGGAACCATTGTTCCGGCTATTATCCTGATTGTTCTTGGATTTTCTTATATTTTCAGCGGACAGACGCCACAGATTGATCTTGCCTGGGATCAGGTTCTGCCCGATTTCTCTAACTTCGATAATATTGTTCTGGCGGCCAGTATCTTCCTGTTTTATGCGGGTATGGAAATGAACGCAATCCATGTGAAAGATATTGAGAACCCGACAAAAAATTACCCGAAAGCGATTATTCTGGCGGCCGGCGGAACAGTGGCCATCTTTGTGCTGGGGACACTGGCTATCGCGTTTATCATTCCTCAGTCAGAGATAAGCCTGACGCAGAGCCTGTTGGTCGCGTATGACGACATGTTCAGATGGGCGCATATTTCGTGGCTGGGACCGATTGTGGCGTTTATGCTGGCGATTGGCGTGCTGGCAAGTGTGGTGACATGGGTTGCAGGTCCGTCTTCCGGGCTTCTGGAAGTGGCGAAAGCCGGGTATCTGCCGCACTGGTTTCAGCGCACCAATAAAAACGGAATGGCAACACATATTCTGTTGGTGCAGGCGGTGCTGGTGTCATTGCTTGCAGTGCTCTTTGTGGTGCTGCCATCCGTTCAGGCGGCGTATCAGATCCTCAGTCAACTGACTGTTATTCTTTATCTTATTATGTATATGCTGATGTTCAGTGCGGCGATTTATCTGCGTTTCAGTCAGCCGCAGCGCGCCCGTCCTTACCGGATACCGGGCGGAAATGCCGGGATGATTATCCTCGGCGGCATGGGGCTTCTCGGCTCACTGACGGCTTTCCTGTTCAGTTTTATTCCACCGGCGCAAATCGCGGTCGGCAGTCCGCAAGTGTATGTCGGCTCACTGATCGGGTTAACGGTACTGTTTGTTCTGCTTCCGTTTGTGATTTATCAGATCCGCAAACCGGGCTGGCGTGACCAAAATAGTGATTTCGCGCCATTCACATGGGAAAACAAAGGAAAATCATCATGACCGACTTAACCGCGATCAAGCAGGCCGTTGATAATGCCCTGACTCAGTTTCATCAAACTCCGGGCGGTGCTAATGCAGATTATATTCCGTTTCTGGCAAACATCCCGTCTGATCTCGCGGCAGTTGCTGTTGTGACTGCGGCAGGGGATATTATCAGCAGTGGTGATGCCGGTTACCGTTTTGCCATTGAATCCATTTCCAAGGTCTGCACATTGGCGTTGGCACTGGAAGATATTGGTCCGAAAGCGGTTCAGGATAATATTGGTGCCGACCCGACCGGGTTACCGTTTAACTCTGTCATGGCGCTGGAGCTGCATAATGATAAACCGATGTCGCCGCTGGTAAATGCAGGAGCCATTGCGACGGTTAGTGCGGTTCAGGCAAAATCAGCAGATGAGCGCTGGCAGAGGATTTTAACTATGCAGCGCCGTCTGGGATCTGACCAGATAGCGCTGTCAGATGAACTTAATCACTCTGAGCAAACGACAAATTTCCATAACCGGGGGATATCGTGGTTGCTGTATTCGGCACAGAATCTGTATTGTGATCCGATGGAAGCCTGTGATGTTTATACGCGCCAATGCTCGACGTTACTGACAACTATTGAGCTTGCAACCATGGGGGCAACTCTCGCTGCGCGCGGGCGTAACCCGGTAACGGGTGAGCAGGTACTGGATCCGGCGCATACACCGTATATTCTCGCAGAAATGACGATGGAAGGGCTGTATGGTCGCTCCGGTGATTGGGCGTACACCGTCGGGTTGCCGGGAAAAAGCGGTGTAGGCGGAGGGATTCTGGCCGTGGTTCCGGGTGTGATGGGTATTGCGGCATTTTCTCCGCCGCTGGATGATGACGGAAATAGTGTCCGCGGGCAAAAAATGGTGGCATCGGTTGCTGCTGCACTGGGGTATAACCTTTACCGGTAATAATGGCAGATGGCTCTGGTATCTTTCTGAGCGTGATTGCAGGCACGCTTATTTTCTGTTTGGTTGCCGGTTACCTGAGAAAACGGAATCTGAAAGATGAATGAATGGTTTGATAATATTCTGCTTAATTATGTTACTTTCGTGTCTCTGTTCAGTCCCCCGGCGACCATAACCGCAGCCACGATTATACTGGGCCCGGTTGATCGGAGGATACTGTGGCAAATCGCATGGAAAATTGCGGCAGGATATACACTGGTCATGCTGGTGGTTATCTGGTTAGGTAATTGGTTGCTGACAGCACTGGGACTGAGTGCTGACGCGCTGACAGTAACAGGAGGAATTGCATTACTGTCTCAGGGATGGCCGATGCTTATTCGTGGTGTCAAAGAGGAGCACAGTGATATTCAGGTCAACGTTACGCCGCCGAAAGATATCATGAGGCTGGCGATGGTGCCGTTGCTTTTTCCACTTTCTATGGGAGGCGGAACCATTGCCGTCGGTATTTCTCTGGCAGGGCATAGTGATTCCCTGTCCGGACTGATACAGCTTTCCGTTGTTATTTTTATGATGCTGCCTACTGTTGCCCTGACTTTTTTGGCGACGGGACCACTTCACGGGCGTTTATCCTCCGGCGTCATGGATACGCTGGCCCGGATATCAGGTATTATTCTTGTTACATTAGCTATTCAGTTATTGATGTCCGGATTACTCAATATTATTACTGATAAACTGAAGCTCTTTCCTCAAATTATGGGGTAAATGCGTCAACGCCGCTGAGGGCGGGCCACAGATAAAAATAAAGCCCGGATTTCCGGGCTTTATAGATTCTCAGAGAGAGGACATTATACGTCGATATTTGCCGCTTTAAGGGCATTCTCTTCGATAAAGGCACGACGCGGCTCTACATCATCACCCATCAGAGTGGTGAATAAGTGGTCGGTTGCAATCGCATCTTTCACTGTGACCTGGAGCATACGGCGGCCTGCCGGATCCATTGTCGTTTCCCACAGCTGGTCCGGGTTCATTTCACCCAGCCCTTTATAGCGCTGCACATAAAGACCACGACGGGACTCTTTCATCAGCCAGTCCAGCGCCTGTTCAAAGTTGCTGACGTTCTGACGGCGTTCGCCACGGATGACATAAGCACCTTCTTCGATAAGACCACGGATTAATTCACCCAATTTTGAAATACGGGCGTATTCACTGCCGTGAATAAACTCGAAATCAAGGTTGTAATCTGTATCCACACCATGAGTACGGATAGTCAGTACCGGTTCAAACAACTGGCGCTCTTTATTTTCCGCTATGGTGTAACTGTAGGTACTGCCGTGCTCTTCGTTCTCAGTCAGGCGCGCGACCAGGGTTTTCGCCCATTCATCCACCAGCGGCATTGCCATCAGTGCTGACTCTTCCAGTTTCGGCTGGTATACCAGATTGTTCAGCAATGCAGACGGATAGAGACGCTCCAGACGACGGATAATTTTGTGCGCGGCATTGTATTCGTGCAGCAGTTTTTCCAGGTGTTCACCCTGAATCGGTGCGGCAGTTTCGTTCACATACAGCGCAGCATTATCCAGCGCGATAGAAACCTGATATTGCTCCATCGCTTCATCATCTTTGATGTACTGTTCCTGCTTGCCTTTCTTCACTTTATACAGCGGCGGTTGTGCGATATAAACATAACCACGCTCAATGATTTCCGGCATCTGACGATAGAAGAACGTCAGTAACAGAGTACGGATGTGTGAACCATCGACATCGGCATCGGTCATGATAATGATGCGGTGATAGCGCAGTTTGTCCGGGTTGTATTCATCACGCCCGATACCACAGCCCAGTGCGGTGATTAGTGTGGCAACTTCCTGAGACGCAAGCATTTTATCAAAACGTGCTTTTTCGACGTTAAGGATTTTCCCTTTCAGCGGGAGAATTGCCTGGTTCTTACGGTTACGCCCCTGTTTTGCAGAGCCGCCCGCAGAGTCCCCTTCCACCAAGTACAGTTCGGAATGGGCAGGATCACGTTCCTGGCAGTCAGCCAGCTTACCCGGCAGGCCGGCTAAATCCAGCGCACCTTTACGGCGGGTCATTTCACGGGCGCGACGTGCAGCTTCACGGGCACGCGCGGCATCAATAATTTTACCGACAATAATTTTGGTATCGTTCGGGTTTTCATCCAGATATTCAGACAGTTTTTCGTTCATGATGGATTCAACAGCAGTTTTCACTTCTGAAGAAACCAGTTTATCTTTTGTCTGTGAGGAGAATTTCGGGTCCGGCACTTTCACTGAGATAACGGCAACCAGCCCTTCACGGGCATCATCCCCGGTGGTGCTGACTTTGGCTTTTTTATTCAGACCTTCTTTCTCAATAAAGCTATTGAGAGTACGGGTCATTGCCGCACGGAAACCGGCGAGGTGAGCACCACCATCGCGCTGCGGGATGTTATTGGTAAAGCAATACACGTTTTCCTGGAAAGAGTCATTCCATTGCATGGCGACTTCGACATTAATGTTATCTTTCTCAGTAGAAAAATAGAAAACGTTATTATGAATAGATGTTTTGGCGCGGCTTAAATACTCCACAAAGGCTTTGATACCGCCATCATAGTGGAAATGGTCTTCTTTGCCGTCGCGCTTATCAATCAGGCGGATGGATACACCGGAATTCAGGAATGAGAGCTCACGCAGGCGCTTGGCCAGAATCTCATACTCGAATTCAGTCTCTGTCTTAAAGGTTTCCATGCTCGGCCAGAAACGCACACGGGTACCGGTTTTGTCGGTTTCACCCACGACAGCCAGGTGACCCTGTGGTTCACCGTGGCGGTAAATCTGCTCGTGAACTTTACCTTCACGGCGGATAACCAGTTCCAGTTTTTCAGATAAGGCGTTAACAACCGATACCCCGACGCCGTGCAGGCCTCCGGATACTTTATAAGAGTTATCATCGAACTTTCCGCCGGCATGCAGAACAGTCATGATAACTTCTGCGGCAGAGACACCTTCTTCTTCATGGATCCCGGTCGGGATACCACGGCCGTCATCCTGTACGGAGACTGAATTATCATTGTGAATTGTCACAACAATGTCTTTGCAGTAACCGGCGAGGGCTTCGTCGATAGCGTTGTCAACAACCTCGAAGACCATGTGGTGTAAACCGGTGCCGTCATCAGTATCACCAATGTACATTCCCGGGCGTTTACGTACCGCATCCAGCCCTTTTAATACTTTGATACTTGAGGAGTCATAAGTATTCGACATCAACGTTTCCCGCTTATCTAATCCTGATTATTGAACCTGTATTTTACCTTTTTCCACGAAGAACAGACGACTATTTTCATCAGCCATATCAGTCACCTGTTCAGGTGTGATTGCGCTGACGAAAACCTGTGCTTGCGTGGCTTTCAGCCGGTGTGCCAGTAAACGGCGACGTCCGGCATCGAGCTCGGAGGCAAAATCATCAAGCAGATACAGGCATTGCTGCCCGCTCTGACGGGTGAAATATTCACCCTGTGCTAACCGCAGCGCGCACATAAGTAGTTTTAACTGACCGCGAGAAAGTAAATCTTCCACCGCCACTCCGTCTGCCCTTATCCGTAAATCCGCTTTGTGCGGGCCGGAGGCGGTATACGTAAGTGAGCGGTCACGTTCAAACTGGCGCTGAAGCAGCTCTGAATAATCGGTCTCTTTCTCCCATCCGCGCTGGAAAGAGACGCTCAGTGAAAATTCAGGTAAAAACTGCTGACAGGTCTGCTCAATATCCTGAGCAATCGCTGTCACATAATTTTCCCGCCACTGGCTGACTTGCGTCGCAACCGGAATCAGTTGCTGATCCCAGTGACGGATCTGACTGTAATTCGATACCTGACGAAGTGCGGCATTGCGCTGTTTCACCAGGCGTTTTAAATCACTCCACACGGCAAAAAATTGTGGTTCGTTGTGGAAACAGCCCCAGTCAATAAAAGCACGGCGGAATTTTGGTCCGCCATTAAGCAGGGTAAAGCCTTCAGGGGTGATTAATTGCATTGGCAACAATTTTGCCAGCTCAGCAATTTTGTGCCCGTCAGTACCATCAATACGGACTTTGCTGTCACCCTGCCGGTTTTTACTCAGGCCAACGCTGGTGGCTCTGTCTGTATTTTCCTGACCTAATTTGCCGTGAAGAATAAATTCTTCACTTTCATGACGGATAACCCGGCCCGCCTGAACTGACCGGAACGCTCTGCCATGACCGAGTGTATAAATTGCTTCCAGAACACTGGTTTTGCCGCTGCCGTTCGGGCCGATTAAAAAATTAAACCCGTTTGCCGGCGACAAATCCGCGTCTTCGATATTACGAAAATCGCGGATAAGTAAACGCGAAAGGATCATATATTACAGGCGCATCGGCATTACAACATACGCGGCTGCATCACTGGCGGCGTCTTCGATTTGTACACTGGACGTCGCATCTGTGAGTTTAATTGATACATTTTCGCATTTTAGTGTGTTAAGGACATCGAGGACATAACTGACATTGAAACCGATTTCCATTTCAGTGCAGGGATAGGTGACATCCACGATCTCTTCGGCTTCTTCCTGTTCCGGGTTGTTGGCTGTAATTCTGAGTTGGTTATCACTCAGGTAAATACGAACCCCGCGGAATTTCTCGTTCGACAATATTGCCGCCCGTGAAAAAGCCTGCTTCAGCATATCACAATTTGCCGTCAGGGTTTTGTCCGGGTTTTTCGGCAGGACGCGGCGGTAGTCCGGGAAGCGGCCATCGACCAGTTTCGAGGTAAAGATAAACCCGCCGACATGGGCGCGGATATTATTACTGCCGATTTCCAGTTTCAGCAGCGTTTCCCCGCCATCCAGCAGACGCATCAGTTCGATAACCCCTTTGCGCGGCACAATAACTGAATGGTCAGGTAAATCCTGTCCGATATCCAGTGAACAGACCGCCAGACGGTGTCCGTCGGTTGCGACAGTGCGCAGGACAGATCCGCTGGTTTCGAACAGCATGCCGTTTAAGTAATAACGGACATCCTGATGTGCCATAGAAAACTGAGTGGATTCAATCAGGCGTTTCAGTGTCGCCTGCGGCAGCGAAAATGTCACATCACTCTGCCAGTCATCCAGGTTCGGAAAATCCGATGCCGGTAAGGTAGAGAGAGAGAAACGACTGCGCCCTGAGCGGACGAGCAAACGATCGCCATCCAGCTCAACACTGATTTGTGCGCCGTCCGGCAGACCGCGCCAGATATCCAGGAATTTCCGTGCCGGTACCGTGGTTTCACCGTTTTCATGTGGCTGGACCAGGGGAACCCCGGCCATCATTTCCATCTCAAGGTCAGTCCCGGTGAGATGCAATACGCCATCAGAGACTTTCAGCAGTAAGTTACCCAAAATCGGTAGGGTCGGGCGACCGCCCAACGGACTGCTGACCTGTTGCAAGGGTTTTAACAATTGCTCACGTTCAATGATAAATTTCATAGCGCTATGATGATAATGTCCGGATTAGGTTAGAAAAATCTTCTTTAATGTCATGACTTTCTTCACGCAGCTGCTCGATTTTACGGCAGGCATGGAGAACGGTGGTATGGTCACGGCCACCAAAGGCATCCCCGATTTCAGGTAAACTATGGTTTGTCAGCTCTTTTGCCAGTGCCATTGCCATCTGGCGCGGACGGGCTACGGAGCGTGAGCGGCGTTTGGAGAGCAGATCCGCGATTTTAATTTTATAATATTCAGCGACCGTTTTCTGAATATTATCAATCGTGACCAGCTTCTCCTGTAGTGCTAACAGATCCCGCAGGGCTTCCCGTACGAAATCAATAGTGATTGCCCTGCCGGTAAAATTGGCATTGGCAATCACCCTGTTCAGTGCCCCTTCGAGTTCACGGACGTTGGAACGCAGGCGTTTGGCGATAAAAAAGGCGACTTCATCCGGTAACTGGATGTTGTTTTCATCGGCTTTTTTCATCAGGATAGCAACCCGTGTTTCCAGCTCCGGTGGCTCAATGGCAACCGTTAATCCCCAGCCGAACCGTGATTTCAGACGGTCTTCCACCCCGTTTATTTCTTTCGGGTAGCGGTCGGAGGTCAGGATTATCTGCTGATTCCCTTCGAGCAGGGCATTAAAGGTATGAAAAAACTCTTCCTGAGAACGTTCTTTATTAGCAAAAAATTGGATATCATCAATAAGTAACGCATCAACAGAACGGTAATAGCGTTTAAATTCTTCAATCGCGTTGTTCTGCAGTGCTTTGACCATATCCTGAACAAAACGTTCTGAGTGCATATAAACCACTTTGGCGTTGGCTTTATTTTCCATAATGCTGTTGCCGACGGCATGTAATAAGTGGGTTTTACCCAGGCCGGTTCCGCCATACAGAAAAAGCGGATTATAAGCGCCACCCGGGTTATCTGCCACCTGACGGGCGGCTGCGCGCGCAAGCTGGTTTGATTTACCCTCAACAAAGCTGTCAAAGGTGTGTTTCGGGTTGACGTTTGAACGGTAAGTCACATCCGGCTGTGTGCCGCTGTCATCCCAGCTGGGACGCAGTGCGGGCCGCCGGGTATCATGGGAAGGCTGTTTCATCGTCCGCGATGCAGGGATACGCCGTTCCTGAGCCTGTGGTGCTGCGGTTACCGGCTTATTACCGACTTCAAAACGCAGCAGCGGAATATCATTTCCGCAAAAATCGGACAGAAGTACATTAATATTATTAATGTACTTTTCCCTGACCCAGTCGAGAACAAACCGGTTAGGGGCGTACAACGCCAGAGTATCATCACTCAGCTCAGCCTGAAGGGGGCGTATCCACATACTGAATTCTGTGGCAGGTAATTCATCCTGCAAACGGGCAAGACATTGCTGCCAAAGCGAAAGAGACACGGTGAACTCCCCTAAACAAGATCAGTCAAAGAAACGAAATAAGATTTATCACGCAGACACTGCACATACAGACATGTTGTTGCATGCTTTAACGGACACTTTCAGTGATACAAAGTGAGGCTGCGTTAAGAACGATCTTCCGCCGCGCTGACGATCAACGCCCGGGTGAAAAAGATCGTGACGACGGATCATATCGTAAAAGCGGGATAAGATCTTCATCCTTTTGCACAGTTTTCCGGGTTTTTATCCACAGGGGCTGCCAGCCCGTCCGGAGTGGGATTCAGCGCTAAAGTATAGCGAATTTCCGGTGGAGAATACAGCAGTCAGATTCAGCTTGGGGATAAGTTATAACGAATTATCCCCGGCAGAGGGAAATCCTCCGGTGATCTGCGGTTGATCGAAAACACCCGGATCGCAGATCGATCCTTGCGCTTTGCCCGGGAGTCCGTATAATCTTGCTCCCTGTGTGCTATATTGTTGCGTTTGTTTACCGGAAGCTGTCAGCCGGTGAGTGCCGTGATACATACAGGCAGGTTATGGGTAAATGCAAATATGTGCAGAAATCTGTGTTATAGCGACATCTTTGATTGACGAACAGGCCCGGATTTTATTACAATCCCGCATCTTTCCATATTGATGTTGCGATAAGGCACAGAGGTTACCACTCATCGTGTTAACTGTTTCAGTAACTGGGCATGTTTCAGTCTCTGGATTTACTGTTTGCTGACGCGTTTACTAAATCAGTAATAATTTAAAGTTTAGGTAGAAACCGCTATGAAACGCACTTTTCAACCGTCTGTACTGAAGCGTAACCGGTCCCATGGTTTCCGCGCTCGTATGGCAACTAAAAATGGTCGTCAGGTTCTGGCTCGCCGTCGTGCAAAAAGCCGTACTCGTCTGACTGTTTCTAAGTAATAAAGCTAACCATCTCACGTGGTCAAGCTAGCTTTTCCAAGGGAGTTACGTTTGTTAACTCCCAAGCATTTCAACTTTGTCTTCCAGCAACCACAGCGGGCAAGTACTCCTGAAATAACACTTCTGGGGCGCCGTAATGAGCTGGAATATCCCCGCATTGGTCTTACCGTCGCGAAAAAAAACGTTAAACGTGCTCACGAGCGTAACCGGATTAAACGGTTAACGCGCGAATTTTTTCGTCTGCATCAACATGAGCTGCCCGATATGGATTTTGTGCTTCTGGTAAGAAAAGGGGTATCGGAGTTGAGTAATCGCGAGATTACGGAGGCATTGGGCAAGCTATGGCGTCGTCACAGTCGCTTGGCGCACGCTTCCTGATCCTGTTAATCAGAGGTTACCAGCTGGTGATTAGTCCGATGCTGGGGCCCCGTTGTCGCTTCACACCAACATGCTCACAATACGGAATTGAGGCATTGCGCAGGTTTGGTATGGTAAAAGGCGGTTGGTTAACGGTGAAACGCGTATTAAAATGCCACCCTTTACACGAAGGTGGTGATGATCCTGTCCCACCTAAAAATGATGATAACAGAGAACATTAACGATGGATTCGCAACGTAATCTTCTATTCATCGCTTTGCTACTCGTATCCTTCTTTGCATGGCAGACGTGGGAAAGTGATAAAACACAAACACTCAACGCGGCTACTCAGGCAACGCAGCAGACGACAACGCCAAGTGGTGAAAGCAGCGGGCAGAATAAATATATCACGGTCAAAACTGATGTGCTGTTACTGAACATCAATCTGCGCGGTGGTGATATTGATGAAGCCGATCTTCTGGCTTACCCGGCAACATTAAAGTCCGAAGACCCGTTCCGTTTACTGGAAACGACACCTGAATTCGCCTATCAGGCAATCAGTGGTCTGACTGGTACACATGGTCCGGATAACCCGAATAACAGCAAAGAGCGCCCATTGTATACCGCAGCGGGTGACACATTTGTGTTAGCTGAGGGACAGGATGAGCTGCGCGTTCCGCTGACGTATACTCAGGATGGTGTCACTTATGTGAAAACCTATACCCTGAAACGTAAAAATTACGCACTCGGCGTTGATTACACCATCAAAAATGACACCGCGAATCCGCTGGAAATGGCATTTTTTGGTCAGTTAAAACAGTCTGTCAGTTTACCTGAACGCTTAAACAGCGGCAGCAGCAACTTTGCTCTGCACACGTATCGCGGTGCGGCGTATTCGTCTGAAGAGACAAACTATAAAAAATACAGCTTTGGTGATATCGAAGAAAAATCACTGAATATCAACACGAACACCGGTTGGGTGGCGATGTTGCAACAGTATTTTGCCACTGCGTGGATCCCTGAAAAAGACTCAACCAATAACTTCTACACCTTGTATAACGCTAAATCCGGTGATGCATTTATCGGCTATAAGAGTGATGCAATCCGTGTTGCAGCGAATGGTGAAGCAAAATATAACGCCACACTGTGGGTGGGTCCTGAGCTACAGAATGAAATGGAAGCAGTTGCTTCTCATCTGGACTTAACAGTAGATTACGGCTGGTTATGGTTTATTTCACAACCACTGTTTAAGTTACTGAAATTTATCCATAGCTTTATCGGTAACTGGGGTTTCTCCATTATCGTGATCACCTTTATTGTCCGCGGTATCATGTATCCGCTGACCCGTGCGCAATACACCTCTATGGCAAAAATGCGTATGCTTCAGCCTAAGCTGAAAGCAATGCGTGAGCGTATTGGTGATGATAAATCGCGTATGAGCCAGGAAATGATGGCGTTGTACAAAGCAGAGAAAGTGAATCCGCTGGGTGGTTGCTTACCGCTTGTCATCCAGATGCCAATCTTCCTTGCATTGTACTATATGCTGATGGGCTCGGTTGAATTGCGTCATGCGCCATTTATCGGCTGGATCCATGACTTGGCCGCACAGGATCCGTACTACATTCTGCCTATTCTGATGGGTATCACGATGTTCGTGATTCAGAAACTGTCTCCGACGGCAGTGACGGATCCGTTACAGCAGAAGATTTTCACCTTTATGCCGGTGATCTTTACTGTCTTCTTCCTGTGGTTCCCGTCTGGTCTGGTTCTGTACTATATCGTCAGTAACTTAGTGACCATTCTCCAGCAGCAGATTATTTATCGCGGGCTGGAAAAACGCGGGCTTCACAGTCGCGACAAAAAATAAGTGACTGGCCGGCAGGGAATACCTGCCGGTCTTATAGTAATATTTAAGGGCGGTCATATTGACCGCCCTTATTATTTATCACACGGTAAGAAAAGAGAGATTGTTATGAATAACGTTGAAATTCAGAGCACCGATACCATTGTGGCACAGGCAACACCACCCGGACGTGGTGGCGTCGGGATCCTGCGTGTATCCGGACCGCAGGCGGTACAGGTGGCTCAGATTGTTTTGGGTAAACTTCCCAAAGCGCGTTATGCCGATTATCTGCCTTTCCGTGATGACACAGGCAATATCCTGGATCAGGGGATCGCGATTTTCTTTCCGGGACCCAACTCCTTTACCGGGGAAGATGTACTGGAGCTTCAGGGGCACGGCGGACCGGTTATCCTTGATTTATTGCTTAAACGTATTTTACTTATCGATAATATTCGTATTGCTAATCCGGGTGAGTTTTCTGAACGGGCATTTCTCAATGACAAACTGGATCTTGCCCAGGCGGAAGCTATCGCCGACCTGATTGATGCCAGCTCAGAGCAGGCTGCGCGTTCTGCGATGAATTCATTGCAGGGCGCATTCTCCGGGGAAGTCCACCAAATGGTGGAAGCACTTACTAACCTGCGGATCTATGTGGAAGCGGCGATAGATTTTCCCGATGAAGAAATCGACTTTCTCTCTGACGGCGTGATTGAGGCAAAGTTAGATACCGTGATCGCCCATCTGGAACGTGTTCGTTCGCAGGCACGTCAGGGCAGTTTACTGCGTGAAGGCATGAAAGTGGTGATTGCCGGACGACCGAATGCAGGAAAATCCAGCTTACTGAATGCGCTGGCGGGACGTGAAGCGGCAATTGTAACGGCTATCGCGGGAACAACCCGTGATGTTCTGCGTGAACATATTCATATTGATGGTATGCCGCTGCATATTATTGATACCGCCGGATTACGTGAAGCTGGTGACGAAGTCGAGCGTATCGGTATTGAGCGTGCATGGCAGGAAATTAGTCAGGCTGACCGCGTTCTGTTTATGGTGGATAGCACAACGATTGATGCGCAGACACCGGAGCAAATCTGGCCTGAATTTATGGCGCGCTTACCGGCAGGTATTCCGGTAACAGTGATCCGCAATAAAACCGATATTACCGGGGAATCTACCGGTATGACGGAGCTGAACGGTAATACATTGATTAAACTCTCTGCCCGCGAAGGTAACGGGATTGATTTGCTGCGCGATCATCTGAAAGTCACGATGGGGTTTGAAGGAAATACCGAAGGGGGATTTCTTGCCCGCCGCCGGCATTTACAGGCACTGAATACTGCCGCAGAACACCTGATATCCGGTCATGAACAGTTAGTTGTTGCTTGCTCCGGTGAATTACTGGCAGAAGAGCTGCGTCTTGCTCAGCTGACTCTGAGCGAAATTACCGGTGAATTTACGTCTGATGATTTGCTCGGTCGTATTTTTTCGAGTTTTTGTATTGGTAAATGATTAATCAGATGTGATAGAAAAACCCCGTACACATTGTCGTGTGTACGGGGTTTTTTATCGAAATTTACACCAACACTCAAAAACCCTTATTCAACTGAAAACGCAATGAAAACGTTACTTCCCGTTTAGCGTCCGGCGGCGGCGCTCCTATCGCTGCAACATTCATCACGGCTTCTATTGCTGCGTTATCCAGTAATTCGTAACCTGAAGAACGGGTGACCTTGGGCGAAAATGGTTTACCGTTGTTATCGAGTGAAAATGAAATTTCACTTATACCCCGTTGCCCGGCACTTCGTGCCCGGCGCGGGTAGTGTTTTTGCTCCTCAATTTTTTGTCTCAGCAGATTAAAGTAATCATCCCGGGCTTTCTGATTATCACGACCTTGTGTGGCTGAGTGCGTTGGTGATATGACTTGTCCGCCCGATTGTTGCCGGGTAGTTTTATCCTCACCGGTGTCCATGGTGGTATCTGCTGTTACGGGTGACGGTTTTTCCTGTTTTTTCCTGATAGTTTTCTGCACGGGTTTCGGCGGGAACGGTGATGTAACCTGTACCCGTTTTTCCCTGTGGGCGGTAGCCAGCTCAGCCTGAGACGGAGAATCCTTTGGCGGGGGTAATTTCTCCGCTTCTGGTTGTGGCTCCTGATAAGCCGGTGCCGCATTCATATGCACTGCCATGGTTATTGCAGGTGTTTCCCCTCTGTTATCAATCTGATGTAACTGTGTTGAAGGTAGCGGGGGGCTGCCCGTAAGGAGCAGCCCGGTGAAGCATAACAATACACATAACCCGGCAGAGAAAAATGTCTGCTGTTGTGTTCCGTATTTTGCCAGCACGCGCAAAAAAGGCGGATGCGGTAATGCCACTATTGTACCGGTATTCATTTCATCAGAATCTCGCAGACATACTGAGCTTCACCGCTCTGCCCGGTGCCGGCATCATCGAGCGCGTAAGCGGATCGAGGTAATATTCATTGGTCAGGTTAGTCGCAGTCAGCTCCAGTGAGACATCAGGTGTCACTTTATATTTAGCGTAGGCATCCACCGTCAGTACTGAATTCCAGCGCATCGGGAAGTTATTAAAATTACTGTATCGGGTCGGAACAATGGTCATTAGGCGCTTTTCCTGACTGTTTTCCACTGCACTGTGGTAGAGCCAGCGGCTGCCGATTTCTAATGACTCCTGTAATAAACGCGCGCCCAAATTGAGGGTAACAGAGTATCGCGGCTGGATTTGGGTGCGCAGGAAACCGCCCGGATAACCACCGTCAAGGCATGATGGCAGGTTCTTCAGCCCGGTAGGGTCCATGTAGGCATTAGATGTTTCATCACACACTTTGTTTGTCAGGTTATATGTCACGCCTAAATCACTGAAAATCCAGCCGTGGTCATACCTGGCCTGTACTTCTATCCCTTTCAGTATCTGCTTATCCATTTGTGTGAAGCGGAAAAAGTTGTCACGATCAAAGACATTGTGGATATCGGTATGGAAATAATTCAGACGAATATCGGCATGACGGGCAGCATTGAGCAGTGATTTACCATTTAAGACCGCACCGTATTCGCGGGTGACAGCGCGCTCCGGTTTATAATGGTAACCAATATGCGGGAAAGAGATACCGGAGAAACCGACCGTATCTTCAAACAGGCTCGGCATACGCACGGTTTCTGCATAGCGTCCGTACAGGCGCAAATCATCTGTCAGATGAACGGATGCCGACAGTACGGGTGTCCAGGCACCGGCCTGGCGGCGGGGTTTTTCTTTCCAGGTGTGGGTGACGGGTTGCAGGACTTTATCACCGGCCATAATAGGATAATCATTATACTCATAGACATAGGTTTCTTTGCCTGTGTAGGGATCAATACCCCGTAGTGCGGTATCAATATCCGGTTTATCTTTATTTTTCAGGCGCCCGTCGCTGGTATCAACTGGCCAGGTTTTTTTTTCATGTACCATAACCCGTGGTGTTTTACCGGTTGGGTCATCTCTGTGAAGTAATGGCTGAAAGATTTTACCGATAAGTTGGTGTTTTTCATTCAGTGTAAGCTCATGCCATTTACCTTCCTTCCGTTTTTTATAAGCGTATGACTCTTCTTCTGTCATATTTCGGTAGTAATTCAGGTAATAGCTGGTGACTTCATAGTTTTGTTTGCAGTAGGGTTCTTTGCGGGCAGCGCACTCATTGGATAAATCATCAACACTCCAGTAGACCGTCTGCTTCCCTCCGGCGCTGAGGGTCAGCCAGGAGGCGGGTTGCCAGTCAATATTGACGGATTGCTGATATTCAAAGCGGCGGCCTTTACGGGCAGGAACAGCAAACATAAATAATTTGTAGTTTTCCAGGCCGGTATTACTGTCCAGATGCTCAAACTGCATATTGGCAGCCAGTGTCATGGACAGTTCCGGGGTGAAGGCGAATTTATTCGAAAAATCCAGTCCGTAGCGCTGATTCTGTACATTAAGGGTGGCAGTGTTAATTAATGTTCCGTCGATAGCCGGGTTGATGGTACTGGCATCCCCTTGTTTATAGCCATCGTCCATATCCTTAGGGTAGCGCGGCCAGCCACCGGCAGAGTTGGTGTTGCTGGTGGTCAGGGTGGTCCACAGACGGATATCTGAATCGATGTAGGCAAGATGTGCCGGTTGTGATTTCAGATGAATATAGCCTGCCTGCGCATGAAGGTCCGCCAGTGGCCATTGCGGAATAATATTATCTTCTGCACGTATCCAGCCCAGCCGGGAGGGCATAATATCGCCGAAATCTGACCGAGTATCCCGCCAGCTCAGTTGCAGCGCGTGATCATCATTAAGGTACCAGGTATTTTTTATCAGTATCGATTCGGTTTTTGCCGAGGTATTCGGCACTTCATTGCCTTTGCGGTAAATCCGGGACACAAATGGCATATAGGGGTCATAGGTCTTATTGGACGTCTGAAGGATACCAATATCTTCTTCTGTCATCTCTTTATTGTAGTTTTCGCTGTGGCGTTTACCGGCAAAATAATTTCCCCGGTCACGGTAAGCATACGCAAATAACAAGTCCATATTCTCCCTGCGGGTGCCCAGAGCCAGCCGCCATGCATAATCACTTTTATTTATCAGCGGGGCATTATCACGGTTTTCCGGGGTTAAATGGGTGCCGGGGTCATCAATGCTAATCCACTGAAAATTCATATTATCCACAAGGCGGTAGTCTTCCCCGATCCCCAGGTCCGGCACTCTTGCTTTTGTTGTGTTGCTGCTGTTTTCCAGCATCAGTGCCGCACCGAACTGTTTGCCTTTTTTGACCACATCATTGATGGACAGTGTTTTCATGGCGACGCCGCCACCTACTGAGCTTTTCAGATGCGGATTAAGAGACGGTCCTTTCTCTATTTCAATTTCACTGATAAGCATTGGGTCAAGGTAATTGCGGTTATTGGCACCGTTATACCCCCGGTAGACGGTCACCGCCTGCTCGGTGCCGTCGATAGTGACCGGAACACGTCCCGGTCCCTGTATACCGCGGATATTCACATCCAGTGCATTGCCGTTACGGGCGTCGCCACTGAATACGCCGTTGGCACCTTTGAGAATATCGGCGGCAGATGTGCCTTTATAGCGCTCAATCTCTTCTTTAGTGAGGATCAGTGTGGAGACATTTTTGTCATAGATTTTGTCTTTGGCACTGTCTGCTGCCGACTGCTCGTTTTGGAGTGTAATTTCGCCCAGTTGCTGATTTTTTTCCTGAGCAGTAAGCCCGGACTGCGGCATCAGTAAGACCGGCAGCAGTAATGTGAGTTTTTTACAGGGTTTATATGATGATGGTGAATGCGAAGGCATAACAATTCCCGGATGATAAGAAATAAAAAAACAAAAAAGAGAATGCAGTTAAAACAGCCGTTCAAAACGCAGCATGATTTCAGTTTGCCGGTAGGTATAAAGCCACGGGATAGAGCTGTGGTTCCGGGTATGAATAAGAGAAAGCTGTGGTGAAATCTGTCCGGATGACGGCGGATAGAAGGCGAGTGTTGTACTGTACTGTTGTGAGCGATCCTCCCTGGTATGACGGTGTAACGGGTGTATATGGTTATAGCGTTTGCGGCTGTATGCCGCATGAACAGACTGAGAAAAAAAGGGATGCCACAGATGGCTTAAACCGGCATGCAGTGCGGCAGTCCGGTAGTGTTTATAGGGATCGTTTTTCCGGTGAACGGTAGCCTCCCCCTGCAGGTACAGTGTGGTGGCAGGGTGCGGACGCCAGGTAACCTGCGGCATCAGCTGATACTCAGTGCCGTTGTGTGAATGCAGCCGTGGCTGAAAGCGGTGCTGTTTAAGTGCTACCCGCCCGCTCAGTGACCAGTGCGGGCTGAGTTGCTGATGCAGGTAAGTGTGTAACCCGTAATTGGCAGAGAAGCGCGTCCCGGCAGAGATGTGTTGTTCAAACACCGGTGTCAGTTGCCACAGGGTGTGGCGATCCTGGTAGTGATATCCCGCTTTGGCAGTCAGTGTCACAGTATTCGGAATCCGGTTGCTGGCATCGTAACGGGTGGCGGTGTAGTAGTGCTGAGTCAGAAAATGAGAGCCTGTCAGCGCGGTTAGTTTGCGTAGATCCCAGTCACTGCGCCACTGCAATACAGCGTGAGGCTTTTGTGTAACCAGATTGGCATAGCAGGAGCCATCGGGATTGTAATGCAGGCAGTGTGCTCCGGGTTCAGGAGTCTGGTAATAGTTATTATTGTAATGGCTGCCTGCGCTGAGCATAAGTGACCAGCTTAGTGCCCGGGACAGCTCGGTAATGGTACGGGTAATCTCCGGGTAGTGCGGGGATGTCACCGGCAGACGCTGACTGAGTGCTCTGAACAGTGAAAGCGCATTGCCGGTCTGGCGATCAGAACGGTAGCTGCGCGCAAGTTCCAGCTGTGCGGTAAAAAAGTGAGGTTTTTGTTTCAAAATGGCCTGATATAACGTAATCGCCAGTCCGGGGCGCTGATTTAAATACGCCAGCTTTGCCTGACTGAATAATATCAATAACGGGTCAGCCTGATTTTCTTTCTGATAGGCGGACAAATAATGGTAGATATTTTTCAGGTTATTTTGTTTCAGGGATAAATATAAATATCGGGCAGTGTTATCCCGGCCGATTATAGTTGTATTTTTTCTGTTTGCAGATGTAGATGCAGGGAATAAAAAAGAAATTAATAATAAGAATAAATTAAATCCATAAAGTAACTTTATCTGCAACGACATAATTATATCCGGTAAATATCAGGAACAGATACTCTGTTCCTGATAAAATGGTATACCTGTATTCATTCAAACTGCGGGTTCGTTGGTTGCATCCTGAATGATGTTGGGTATATCAATAATGAATTACGACTTGGTGCCGCCGAAAGCGATATTCTTCGCTTTATCATCGCTGAACTCGGCATAACCTGCTAACTGCTGTGCATCATCACCGAAGAAATACCCCTGAGCGGTTCCGTTAGTGGCCGGTGTATCTGTACCTGCTCCAACGTTACTGACAGAGGCGGTTCCGTCAAATGCTGAACCGGTGATAACACCACTCATACTGTAGTTAAGCGCCGCTGTGCTGAGAGCGCCGGTAAAGGTATTAGCATCAAAATCAGTGCTGAGTGTGCCGCTAACTTGTTCACCGCTGTTGTACTGGCTGAGCCCTTTAATGCTGTACTGAGCGGTCCCCTCTGATGGCATAACCCCGGTGATATCTTTGCCGGCGTAATAAACCATATGGGAATCATCACTGAAATCAGTACCGGAAACCCATTCGCCGTAATAGACATCGGCATCCGCCACTTTGGCAAAATTAAAGGAACCCATATTCCCATGCGATTGTGGAACCGAAGTGATAACAGAGACTCCGTTATCATTTGGCGCGGCACGGTTTGGTCCCTGCAAGCCGGCAAAGCTGACTTTCATGCCATCGTGCATACCGGAATAGCCAATTCCCGGCTCACCGCCCGGTGACGGGTGACCACGTCCGCTGGAAGCTTCAGTTACACCAACAATGATATGACCACCCGTAACCGGGTTTACTGAGCTGCCATAACCGGCTTCAGCCTGTGCCTGTACCGCAGAAAATGCAGCGCAAAGGGTAACGAGTGTTGCCAGTGGGGTTTTAATATGTAATATCTTCATAACCTTACTCCTTGTCGTGGGATAAATTACATTGTGGACTCATTGCATAAAATGCATTTCCGGTGTTATTTCCGGAAGACGAATCAACGATAAAGGAGAAGCTTTTGTCTGTAAATGAGAATTATTATCATCTGTTGCGTGTGGAATAATTTGATTTGAATGCTAATTAAATAACGGATTAAAAAATAACTCTTTTTTATTTTTATGACAGTTTTGTTTCAAAAAAATAAATGAAAATTTGTGATGCCTATTCAGGTTTGTCTATTATTGAAAATCACCTATTAATTCATTTGTATAATTTAAAAGCGTGGGGTATTACTGTTTTTTATTGAAACATATGATTCAAACGAAATAGTAATGCATTTAATTAATCTCTGTTATTCGGTTTGATTTTTTATTCATACATCATACTGTTTCATATCATCCGGAAAATAAAGATAACCTTATGATTTATAATGCGATAAAAATATTGATATCAGCAGTGCTTATTCTTACCAGTGGATTTGCGGCAGCAAACCGGCCTCAGACCAGTATAAATTTTGAACATTATCAGGTGATTACGCTGACACCGGATATGCCGGTGCCGGGGGCGGCAGATAATGACCCTCAGACACAGGGAATACGCCTGATTGGCTTGCGTCCGAAAGCGCCCGGTCAGCCGGAGTATATTGAAGTGACCCGTCAGTTTTCACCAGGAGCCACAAAGTACATCAGTTATAAAGGGCGGAAATACCGGGTGGTCGGGGATATTCACCGGGTGGATGAATTATCTGACAGCGGTAAGTGGGATAAAGGGCAGTCTGTCGTAGTGAAGGAGTATTACGAGATTCTCGACAGCCGTGGAAAACGTACCGGTAAGGGGTTCCTGTTTTCCCGGCGCGGATAATGAAAAATACAAAGGTAACGTTAATTATTTCTGCTGAAAAACCGTTAATATATCCGCAGAAAACTATATCAGCGGAGAGTAACATGTCGTCAGTCCGGATCCTCAGTGTTGCACAGTGTGATGAAGCATTGATGGACAGTGCAGAAGCACTGGTTGCGGAGCAATGGCCGTTATTTATGTTGTGCAGCCCTGTAACAGAGCGTTACTGGGATGCATTATATAATAAGAAAAATATACCTTTTCAACAGGTCGCTGTCGCCACCATTGCCGGCAAGCCGCAGGTAGTCGGGTTGCTGAGTGCCATTGCATTTTATTTTCCGGAGAACGCACCACTGACCGATTTGCCGGATGGCGGGTGGGATGCGGTCTTAACGCAGGGTGCGACAGAAACCTGTGAGCCGACATTTGTTTGTGCGCTGGCAGCCACTGTTGACCCGGATTTTCGCGGACGCGGCATTCCGGCGCAGCTTATCAATGCACTGAAGGTCGCGGTTATTGATGCGGGGCTGAAAGGGCTGGTGGTGCCTGTTCGCCCGACACTCAAAGCGCAGTATCCGTTGCAGGATTTCACGCAATATTGTCAGTGGCTGACCCCGCAGGGAGAGCCGTTTGATCCGTGGATCCGCACCCATGTCCGGCTCGGCGGGCAGATTATCAAACCGACGTTATGTTCAATGACAATTGCGGCATCCGCAGAAACCTGGTCTGAATGGACCGGGATGGCGTTTGCGCATGCCGGTCAGTATATTGTGCCGGGCGCGCTGGTTCCGGTTGATGCTTATCCTGAAACAGACAGGGTCATCTATCGTGAACCGAATCTGTGGATATATCATCCGCTGTCTGAATAATCAGTCGCGTAAACGTTCCGGGTGGGTATAAATAGTTGCCCGCCCCCTTTTGCAGAAACCCACCAGCGTCAGGCGGCAGCGTTTGGCGGTTTCAATCGCCAGGGTTGTCGGGGCGGAGACGGCAAATAAAATTTCTGCCCCGCACTGCGCACTTTTCTGTACCATTTCATAACTGGCGCGGCTGGAAACCAGCACCGCACCCTGTGTCCACTGCGCTTTTGCCCGCATTCCCAGCAATTTATCCAGCGCCACATGGCGACCCACATCTTCACATCCGCCCAGTAGTTCACCTTCCGGTGAGATCCAGCCGGCAGCATGGGTACAGCCGGTCATTTTTCCGATTTCCTGTACCTGCGGCAACTGATTGAGTGCGTCGTCGAGATGGCTCAGTGAAAATGTCTGAGTAAAGTCAAGCTGTGCCACAGGGCGGAAAATCTCACTGATTTGCTCTGTGCCGCAGATACCGCATCCGGTGCGCCCAGCCATATTACGGCGGCGATCTTTCAATCCGGCAAAACGGCGTGACGATAATTCGACCCGGATCTCAAACCCGCCGTGGCAGGCATCCATAATATCAATACCGCGGATTTCATTGGCTGACTCAATGATCCCTTCGGAAAGTGAGAAGCCAATGGCGAAATCATCGAGGTTTTTCGGGCTGGCCATCATCACAACATGAGAAATGCCGTTATAAACCAGAGCAACCGGCGTTTCTTCTGCAACCCAGTCATCCTCGCTGTGTCCGATGGTTGTTTTTTGTTGCACACTTGTGAGGTGCGCACCACGAATTAGACATTTGTGTAACGAATTTATGGAATTAATGTCATCCATCAGATGAATTCCCGTAATTAATAATACATAATAATAGTATGGGTAAAAATTTTACACCATCCCGCAGGCAATGAACCTGATCGCACCATCGTGTGCGGATAAAAAAGAAAGTTCGCTGTTTTATATTTTACAGCGACATAAGAGCAATGTAACAGAGGAGATCCCCATGCAAGTCAGCAGAAGGCAGTTCTTTAAGATCTGCGCTGGCGGTATGGCGGGAACGACAGCAGCGGCACTGGGCTTCGCCCCGTCAGTCGCTATTGCCGGCTCACGTCAATATAAGCTTTTGCGCGCGCGTGAAACCCGAAATACCTGCACATACTGTTCTGTCGGTTGCGGGCTGTTAATGTACAGCCTGGGCGACGGAGCGAAAAACGCCAAAGAATCTATTTTCCACATTGAAGGTGACCCGGATCATCCGGTTAACCGTGGTGCGCTGTGCCCGAAAGGCGCGGGGCTTATTGATTTTATTCACAGTGAAAGCCGCCTTAAATATCCCGAGGTTCGTGAAGCAGGTACGAATGAGTGGAAGCGGATTTCGTGGAACGAGGCGTTTGATCGCATCGCACGGTTGATTAAAGACGACCGCGATAACAATTTTATTGAAAAAAACAGCGATGGCGTCACCGTCAACCGCTGGTTAACCACCGGGATGCTGTGTGCGTCTGCAGCCAGTAACGAAACCGGTTTTGTCACCCAGAAATTTTCCCGCGCCCTCGGCATGCTTGCCGTGGATAACCAGGCGCGTGTCTGACACGGACCAACGGTAGCAAGTCTTGCTCCAACGTTTGGTCGCGGTGCGATGACCAACCACTGGGTTGATATTAAAAATGCCAACCTTATTGTTGTGATGGGCGGAAACGCCGCTGAAGCGCATCCGGTGGGATTCCGCTGGGCGATGGAAGCCAAAATTCATAACAATGCCAAACTGATCGTGATTGACCCGCGCTTTACCCGTACGGCGGCGGTGGCAGATTTCTATACGCCAATCCGTTCCGGTACTGATATTGCGTTCCTGTCAGGTGTGATTAAGTACCTGATGGAAAATGAAAAAATCAACCGTGAATATGTTGAGGCGTATACCAACGCCAGCCTTATCGTGCGTGAAGATTACGCATTCGATAACGGACTTTTCAGTGGTTATGATGCTGAAAAACGTCAGTATGATAAAACCACCTGGAACTATGAGCTGGATGAAAACGGATTTGCAAAACGCGATACCACGTTACAGGATCCGCGCTGCGTCTGGAATCTGCTGAAAGAGCACGTCAGCCGCTATACGCCGGATGTTGTCACCAATATCTGCGGAACGCCGAAAGAGGACTTCCTGAAAGTCTGTGAATATATCGGCGAAACCAGCGCGAAAGACAAAACCGCTTCTTTCCTGTACGCACTGGGCTGGACACAGCATACGGTGGGCGCACAGAACATCCGGACCATGGCGATGATCCAGTTGCTGCTGGGTAATATGGGGATGCTGGGCGGCGGTGTGAATGCGCTGCGCGGTCACTCCAATATCCAGGGATTAACTGATCTCGGTCTGTTGTCGCAGAGTCTGCCGGGCTATCTGACGCTGCCATCTGATAAACAAACAACCATTGAAACTTATCTGGCGGCGAACACGCCGAAGCCGACTGTTCCGGGTCAGGTAAACTACTGGGGCAACTATCCGAAGTTCTTTGTCAGCCTGATGAAAACGTTCTATGGCGACAAAGCACAGAAAGAGAATAGTTGGGGCTTTGACTGGCTGCCTAAGTGGGATCAGGGTTATGACGTGCTGCGTTATTTCGAGATGATGAATAAAGGGGAAGTCAACGGCTACATCTGCCAGGGCTTTAACCCGTTAGCGTCATTCCCGAATAAAAACAAAGTCGTTAAAGCACTGTCAAAACTGAAGTTCCTGATAACTGTTGATCCGCTGAACACAGAAACCGCCAACTTCTGGCAGAATCACGGCGAAATTAATGATGTTGACCCCGCTCAAATTCAGACTACGGTGTTCCGTTTGCCATCCTGTTGTTTTGCTGAGGAAAATGGTTCAATCGTCAACTCAGCGCGCTGGTTGCAGTGGCACTGGAAAGGGGCGGATGCCCCTGGCGAAGCTATCAGTGACGGTGAAATTTTGTCAGGTGTTTTCCATCGCGTCCGCAAATTGTATGCGTCGGAAGGCGGTAAGGTGCCTGAGCAGGTTCTGAACATGACCTGGGATTACTTCGACAGCGACAATCCGACACCGGAAGAAGTGGCACAGGAGAGTAACGGCCTCGCACTGGTTGATCTGAAAGATGCTGACGGCAATGTGATTGTGAAGAAAGGGGAGCAACTGACCTCGTTTGCACAATTACGTGATGACGGCACAACGGCAAGCGGATGCTGGATTTTTGCCGGTAGCTGGACACCGCAGGGTAACCAGATGGCGCGCCGCGATAATGCCGATCCAACCGGGCTGGGTAATACCCTTGGCTGGGCGTGGGCATGGCCGCTGAACCGACGTGTAATTTACAACCGTGCATCAGCAGACCCGGCGGGTAAACCGTGGGATCCGAAGCGCCAGATTCTGGAATGGAACGGCAGCAAATGGACAGGGATGGATGTGCCGGATTACAGCAATGCTGCGCCGGATTCAGATGTCGGTCCGTTTATCATGCAGCCGGAAGGAATGGGTCGCCTGTTTGCTATCGATAAGATGGCGGAAGGTCCTTTCCCTGAGCACTATGAACCGATTGAAACACCGCTCGATACTAACCCGCTGCATCCGGATGTGGTTTCAAATCCGGCGGCCCGTGTCTTTAAAGATGACTGGGCGCAGATGGGTAAAGCGACGGAGTTCCCGTATGTCGGAACAACCTATCGTCTGACAGAGCACTTCCACTACTGGACAAAACACGCACTGTTAAATGCCATTACTCAGCCGCAGCAGTTTATCGAAATTGGTGAACGTCTGGCGAACGAGAAAGGCATTGTGCAGGGCGATACAGTGAAAGTCAGCTCCAAACGCGGCTATATCAAAGCCAAAGCGGTGGTGACCAAACGTATCCGGACACTGGATGTCGATGGTAAGAAAGTGGATACCATCGGTATTCCTATCCACTGGGGTTTTGAAGGTGTGGCGGTGAAAGGCTTTCTTGCGAATACACTGACACCGTTTGTCGGGGATGCGAATACTCAGACACCGGAATTTAAAGCCTTCCTGGTTAATGTGGAAAAGGTGTAAGGAGATAAATTATGTCAATGCAATCACAGGACATTATTCGTCGTTCGGCCACCAATTCCCTGACCCCCGCGCCTCAGGTGCGGGATTTTAAGGAAGAGGTTGCGAAGCTTATCGACGTCACCACCTGTATCGGCTGTAAAGCCTGTCAGGTGGCGTGTTCGGAATGGAATGATATCCGGGATACCATCGGGACGAATGTGGGTGTGTATGATAACCCACAGGATCTGACCGCTAAGTCCTGGACCGTCATGCGTTTCTCTGAAGTGGAAGAGAACGGCAAGTTTGAATGGCTTATCCGCAAAGACGGCTGTATGCACTGTGCGGATCCGGGCTGTCTGAAAGCCTGTCCGGCGGAAGGCGCAATCATTCAGTATGCGAATGGTATTGTTGATTTTCAGTCTGAGCACTGTATCGGCTGTGGTTACTGCATCGCCGGGTGTCCGTTTGATGTACCGCGCATGAATAAAGACGACAACCGTGTGTACAAGTGTACGCTGTGTGTCGACCGCGTTGATGTGGGTCAGGAACCTGCCTGTGTGAAAACCTGTCCGACCGGGGCGATTCATTTCGGCTCGAAAGAGGATATGCAGGCGCTGGCGGGTGATCGCGTTATCGATCTGAAAAACCGTGGTTATGAGAATGCCGGTTTGTATGATCCGCAGGGCGTCGGCGGTACGCACGTTATGTATGTGCTGCATCATGCCAACAAACCGCAGCTGTATCACGGTCTGCCGGAAAATCCGGAGATCAGTGCAACAGTGAAATTCTGGAAAGGCGCGTGGAAACCACTGGCAGCCGTTGGTTTTGCAGCAACCTTTGCGGCGGCAATCTTCCATTATGTTGGTATCGGACCTAACCGGGTATCAAAACGTGAGGAAGAAGAGGCTCTGAAGGATATTCAGGATGTTCCGGCAAAGACTGAGCAATCAGCAGGTCAGGAGGAGCAGAAATAATGCAACAGGATGATAAAGAAAAAATTATCCGCCACAAACCCATTGCGCGTATCAATCACTGGGCGGTGGTAATTTGTTTTCTGTTCGTTGCCATCAGCGGGTTGGGGATCTTTTTCCCGTCCCTTAACTGGTTTATGAGCATTCTGGGCACGCCGCAGTTATCACGTCTTCTGCACCCGTTTGTCGGTGTGGTGATGTTCTTATTGTTTGTGTTTATGTTTTTCCGTTATTTCAAACACAACTTTATTAATCGTGATGACATTGAGTGGGCGAAGCAGATCGGCAAAGTCATGAAAAATGAGGAAGCCGGGGATGTCGGTCAGTATAACTTCGGTCAGAAAGGAGTTTACTGGGTTGCCAGTATCTGTCTGCTTCTGCTTCTGCTCAGTGGTATTGTTATCTGGCGTCCTTACTTTGCGGAGTATTTCCCGATTCCGGTTATCCGCATCGCGTTGCTCGTGCATTCCATCTCGGCGATTGGTCTGATTATCACCATTATTGTCCATGCCTATGCGGCAATCTGGGTGAAAGGATCGGTTCGTGCGATGACGGAAGGGTGGGTGACACGCGGCTGGGCGAAGAAACATCACCCGCGCTGGTATCGTGAAATTGTGGCAAAAGAGCGCGAAGACGACAAAAAAGGTCAGTAACCTGTCCGGTTCTTATCGCGTGACTACTCAGAAGGCAGGGATTTCCCTGCCTTTTCGACATTTTAAGGTAGTCGGTTCATAATAGGGTTTTATTTGCCGGACCGGCTTATCCTCTCCATTTAGAAGAAGAGCAATTATAATGAGTATCCGAATTGTATCCAAAGAAGAGCTGGGACAGGCTCAGAAAAGTGAAAAAGGAATTGGCTTTATCCCCGCGGTTTTATTTCCTAATCTGAAAAATTTATATCAGCGCCGTGCTGAGCGTTTTGATCAACTGGCAAAAGATAATCCGTTTGCAGATTACCTTGAATTTGCGGCAGAAATTACCCGTGCCCAGCAAAATGCGCTGTATGACAATCCGCTTGAAATGGATATGGACGCGCTGATGGCAACGAATAAACCGGGCAAAGCACTGCTCGATTGCCGTACTTTTGAGCGTACCGCGCACTGGCGTAAGCTATTGAAAAGTATTATTGCCGAGCTTCTGCCGGTCGCTCCTGAGCACACCCGCCCAACCCTGGAAAATCTGGACAAAGCCTCTGAAAATGAGCTGGAAGATATGGCAACCGCGCTGTTTAATCAGACGTTTTCTGCGGTATCACCGGACAAATCGGTATTTATCTGGGCGGCATTATCTCTTTATTGGGCACAAATGGCGTCTGCTATTCCGGGCAAAGGCCGTGAAGAGTACGGCGAGCACCGCCAGTTCTGTCCTGTCTGTGCGGCGATGCCGGTTTCCGGGGTTATCCAGATAGGCTCTACCCAGGGATTACGTTATCTGCACTGCGGATTATGTGAGACTGAGTGGCATGTGGTTCGTATCAAGTGTACTAACTGTGAACAGACACGCGATCTGAACTACTGGTCGCTGGACAGTGAACAGGCCGCCGTGAAAGCAGAAAGCTGCGGTGACTGCGGCAGCTACCTGAAAATTCTGTCTCAGGAAAAAGATGTCAATGTTGATGCGGTAGCAGACGACCTGGCAACCCTGGTTCTGGATGCCCGTATGGAAGAAGAAGATTTTGCCCGCAGCAGTATCAACCCGTTTCTGTTCCCGAACGAATAAATCAGTCAGTCATTATCACGAAGTGAGCCCGCTATGAATGAACGTGCGTTATACAGTCAGATACCCGCCATCGACGGATTACTCCGGGAAGACGGCATTGCAGCCCCGGTCGCGTTATACGGACAGACGTATATCGTCAGTATGCTGCGGGAAATGCAGGATAACGCGCGCAGCTCAGTTCGTGATCAGCAGCAATTACCGGACTGGCACAGTGGCTGGGCGGATGAATTATCCCGCCGCCTGGACAGTGAACGGGAAGCGCTGCGCCCGGTCATCAACCTGACCGGTACTGTGCTGCATACCAATCTGGGGCGTGCATTACAGGCGGAAGCTGCCATTAAGGCGGTTACGAACGCAATGCGCTACCCGGTGACACTTGAATATTCACTGGATGATGCCGGACGCGGGCACCGCGACAATGTTGTTGCAGAGCGGCTGTGTCAGCTGACCGGCGCAGAAGCTGCCTGTATCGTCAATAATAATGCAGCAGCGGTACTGCTTGTGCTCGCAACAATGGCGGCCGGGCGGGAAGTGATAGTTTCCCGTGGTGAGCTGGTGGAGATAGGCGGTGCATTCCGTGTGCCGGAGGTGATGAGCCAGGCGGGGTGCCGGCTGGTTGAGGTTGGTACCACAAACAGAACGCATCTGCGCGATTATCAACATGCCATCAGTGAGCAGACGGCGCTGCTGATGAAAGTTCACACCAGCAATTATCACATCGAAGGTTTTACGGCTGAAGTGAATGGTCAGGAATTGGCGGCTCTCGGATTGGAGCATGCTGTTCCGACTGTGATTGATCTCGGCAGCGGTGCGCTTATCGACATGACTCAGTGGGGGCTGCCGGAAGAGCCGATGCCGCAGCGTTATCTGGAGCAGGGCATTGATATTGTGACGTTCTCCGGTGACAAATTACTGGGTGGTCCGCAGGCGGGGATTATCCTCGGCAAAAAAGAGTGGATTGATGCTATTCAGCAGCATCCGCTCAAACGTGCCCTGCGTGCAGATAAAATGACACTGGCAGCACTGGATGCCACGCTGCTTTTGTACCGCCGTCCGGAAAAACTGGCACAGACTCTGCCGTCATTGCGGCTGCTTACCCGATCAGCTGACGATATTTATGATATGGCACAACGGCTTTTACCGAAAATTCAGGCATATTATGGAGATGACTGGATTATCCGGACAGAATCCTGCTCGTCGCAGATAGGCAGCGGCTCTCTGCCGGTAGAACGACTGGCGGGCTGGGCTCTGACGTTTACCCCGCAAAACGGAAAAGGCAGCGCCTTAGCCACCCTGACGCAATCTCACCGCCGGTTAGCCACACCGGTTATCGGGCGGGTGAATGACGGACGTCTGTGGTGGGATCTGCGCTGCCTTGAAGATGAAAACCGACTTTTACAGGCGCTGTTACCATGATTTTTGCAACGGCCGGTCACGTTGACCACGGAAAAACTGCTCTGATTCAGGCTGTTACCGGAGTAGACACCACTCATTTGCCGGAAGAAAAAAAACGCGGCATGACAATCGACCTCGGCTACGCTTACTGGCCGCAGGATGATGATACCGTTATCGGGTTTGTGGATGTCCCGGGACATGAAAAGTTTCTCGGCAATATGCTGGCAGGTATCGGCGGGATTCGCCATATTTTGCTGATTATTGCCTGCGACGACGGCGTGATGGCGCAAACCCGCGAACACCTGGCTATCCTGCGCCTGGCGGGACGTCCGCAGTTGTCTGTTGTTCTGACCAAGGCCGATCGCGTTGAGGCCGCGCGTATTGAAGAAGTGCGCCTGCAAATATCTGAATTGCTGTTATCTGAAGGCTGGCCGGAAAGCCCTGTCTTTGTCACCTCATCACAGACAGGAGAGGGGCTTGATGTCCTGCGGGCACATCTGCGCCTGCGTCATCAGCAGCAATCGTCTGACAGCCGGACAGAAAAACGTTTCCGCATGGCAATTGACCGGGTTTTCAGTGTCAAAGGTGCGGGATTGGTTGTCACCGGCACGGCACTGGCCGGGCGTATCAGTACCGGCGACACCTTGTGGGTAACCGGTAGCGATAAACCGGTTCGTGTGCGCGGCATTCATGCACAGAACCGCGCGCAGGCACAGGCGCAGGCAGGTGATCGCGTTGCCATCAATCTGAGCGGTGATGTCAGTAAAGAAACGGTATCCCGTGGTGACTGGCTGCTGAGTGAAAAACCGGTACAGGCGGCACATCGCGTGCTGGCTGAAATTGAATCAGACGAAGGGCTGAAAAGCTGGCAGCCGGTTCATATCCATCACGGTGCGAGCCATATTACCGGGCGTGTTTCACTGATCAGTGAAGAGAATACCCGCCCGTTGCTGGCTGAAATTACGCTCGATACCCCGCTCTGGCTGGCGGAAGAAGACCGGCTTATTCTGCGGGACATCAGTGCGCAGCGTACTCTTGCCGGAGCGCGGGTGTTAAATCTGTACTCTCCGCGTCGCGGAAAACGTCGTCCGGAATTTCTGACATGGCTGTCGGAACGGGCGGCGGCACAGGATGACAAGGCGGTTTTACTGTGTGAACTGCCGCGCGGGGAAGTCTCTCTGCCGGTGTTTGCCTGGGCGCGGCAACTGACAGCAGAAAAACTGACGGCCTGTACCGACGGGATGAATTTGCTGATTAATGAGGGTATTGCACTTTCCGCGCAGCGCGTGGAAACGGCAAAAGTGGTTCTGCTGGCAACACTGGCGGATTATCATCTGGCCCACAGTGACCAGATGGGGGTCGGACGTGAACGTCTGAAACGGATGGCGCTGCCGACATTATCAGATGCCGTCGTTTTCCCGGTGATCGCACAATTGCTTACGGAACAATTAATTGTCCGGACACGGGGCTGGCTGCATCTGCCTGGGCACGGATTAGCATTTGATCCGGCGCAGGAGCAGCTTTGGCACAGTGCAGAGCCGTTATTTCAGCTTGAGCCATGGTGGGTACGGGATCTGGCAATCAAACTGGGTATTGATGAAACTACTATCCGGCAATTTCTGAAAAAAGCCGCACAATTAGGTCATATTATGGCTATTGTGCCCGATCGCTATTATCATCGCGGACAAATCACCGAATTTGCGCAGGTCATCCGTACTTATAATCAATCACATGATGAATGTATTGGTGCCGCACAGTTTCGTGACCAGTATGGTATGGGACGTAAACTCGCAGTACAGATTCTGGAATTCTTTGACCGCACAGGCTTTACCCGTCGCAAAGGCGACCGGCATATTCTGCGGGATGAGGGACTCTTTTAAATATATTATTCAACTGTACCCGTCATACTTCGGGATGCTGTTTACTACGCTCAGTTTGGCCGGGTCACATAGTTCAGCTATGTGACCTGCCTATCTTAGCTTATCGCCTGACATGCATCCTGAATTATTCAGGGTATATATTTATCTCGCTGAAAAAGGATTTCCGGAGAATAAATGGATATGGAAAATGATGTATTAAATGAAATCAGGGAATTGATTAATCAGGGTTTTTGTCAGTATAACGGTATCAGTAAAGCCACTGTCCGTGATAATAGTGTTTGTTTCACTATGACTAATGATTTATTCAGTGTTTTACTTCTGATTGATACTTCTCACTGTATTGATATAGTCTTTTCCTCACCAGAGAATAATACAGTTATTGGTATACATTCCGGGATTACACTTAATAACCGGACAACGATTTATAAAGATAAAAAAGCGGCAACTGTTTTTTTACCGTTGCACTCTTCTGAATTAAAAACAGTTTTAAAAGAGATTATTGATTATTTTATCTCTGCTTATAACCAGGCCCGTAATAATTATTACCTGGAAAGCATTAAAAAGAGTAATGATAATATTTGTTTCCTGCTGAAGGAGAAACTCCGGCAGGATACAATGGAAGATATGCGGCTCTTTATGAAGGGCCGTCAGCTTTCCATGATAGATACATTAAAAGCCCTTGCAGGGAAAAACCTCAGTTTGAGCCGTTTCGGCGATGGTGAGATTACTTGCCTGATAACCGATCATGGTTTTGATTTTCAGGAGCACAGCTGGAAATTAATGAATGAGTTACGGGATATCTGTCGTCATAACAGAAATACACTGGTGTGTTTTCCCGGAATAAAACCGGAAGATCCGTTCTGGAATAGTTTTTGGTCTGCATCCTGGAAAAAATGTAAAGTATTCCTTGATGACCAGTTTGTTATCGGTAACTCGATGGTTTCACGGATAGATATCTTTAATTTTCACGGACAGGAAGCGGTCACCTTATGGAAAGATCTCTGGGACGGAAAATCGATTTGTTTTGTCTCCGGAAAGAATTCACGTTTTGACCCGGAGCATATATTATTTTCCAATATAAAATCAGGATCACTTATTCTGTCAGAAAGCAGAAATGCGTATAGTGATACCGACAGGGTATTTGAATCCTGTATGGCAATGCCGGATACGGATATGTTTCTGATTGCGCTTGGTGTCACCGGAACAATATTATCATCCCGTCTGGCGGGAGCAGGAAAAAAAGCACTGGATATTGGTCATCTGACTAATTGTTATGACCAGGTTTTTCTGGGTAAACCTGTACCGGAAAAATTAAATCCGGGTTGGTGATAATTATTCAGAATAAAACAGACCGGGGAATAACACCGGTCTGTTCTGGTACCGAAAATTATTTATCAGGCTTTGGTCGCTAAAATAACACTGGATGCTTTTACCAGAGCGATAACGCGATTACCTTCATGTAATTCCATTTCATCACGACTTTCATTGGTAATAACCGCTGTCAGCGGCAGACCTTTCTCTGTTCTCAGATGAATAGTACTGTTTACCGCACCATTAACAATTTTACTGATTTTGCCGGAAAACTGATTACGGGCAGAAAAACGCAAGCCACAGTCCGGGTTTGCCAAAACAACCCACGGCGCTTTAATAATCGCCACAGCTTCTTTTCCTTCGCGCAGTCCTAATACATCACAGCTCTCTTTGGTTATCACTGTGGTCAGTACTTCGCCGTGCTCAAGTGTCAGTTCCACTTCATTATTCACAGCACCTGCAACAATACGGGATACTTTGCCGGTAAGCTGGTTACGTGCAGAAATTTTCATTGTGTGACCTCTTCCTTCTGAGTGATTAACTGAAATGATTAATCTTCCTGTTGTATCACACGATATACGCAGCGGCGAGAGCCGGTGAGTAAATACTCGACCCGTTCCACATTTGCATGTAAAACGGACTGAAACAGTGCCAGTTCGGCACGGCAGAATCCCTGACACATACGGGCAGCCGAGCAGATCGGGCAGTGGTTCTCAATGATAAGCCAACTACCTTCCGGCTCCTTTTCCCACTGTGCCATATAACCTTCATCCGTGCGGATGGCGACCAGGCGGATAATCTGTTCTTCTAATGTCTCTGCGCCCTGCATTTTTTCAGCATAATCGCGGCGTGCTTCATTTTCCCGGGCAGTAATTATTTTACTGATCGCCTCTTCACCCAGCTCCTGGCGGATAGTAGTCAGAATTTTGACTGTCAGCTCGGCATGGCAATCCGGAAAACGTTTATTACCAAGCGCTGTCAGGTGCCAGAGCTGGATCGGACGACCGACTCCGCGGCTTTCGGATTGTGCCTCGACCATGCCGTCTTTTGCCAGTTTGGCAAATTGCTGCCGGGCCGCTTCACCGGTTGTGCCAAGATGCTCTCCTGCGTCGGCTGCCTGCATCGGACCGTATTTTTTCAGGAGGATAAGTAACTTTTCGCCAACAGATTGTGCGGAACTCAGGTTGCTTTCCAGGTTATTTCTTGACATATTCTGTGCCCGGTATCTATTATTCCAAGTAATTTCTTGTTTAATTTACCGTATTCAGCAAAATATCACAAGATTAAAAGGATGGTTCTATGTTGCCCGATGACAGTCGCTGGCGTGATCTCTTTTCAGGGAAAAATGCAGCAATTTCAATAGCTCTTTCACTGGGCGTGGTTATACATGCCGTAAATATTTTAATGGCAACGACTATTCTGCCCTCCGTCGTTGAGGACATAGGCGGACTGAATTTGTACGCGTGGAACACGACTTTGTTTGTTGCCGCATCAATTGTCGGGTCCGTTTTTTCTGCCCGGATACTCTCTGTTTATGGTGCTCGTGTTGCGTATCTGCTTGCCGTTATTGTCTTTTTTGTCGGCAGCCTTGCCTGTACCCTGGCACCGCGCATGGACATTATGCTGCTCGGACGAGCGGTTCAGGGCTTTGGTGGTGGTGTTATGTTCGCACTGTCTTACGCGATGATCAATTTAGTTTATGTCCCGGCGCTGTGGCCCCGGGCTATGGCACTGATTTCCGGGATGTGGGGTGTCGCAACATTAGTCGGCCCGGCCGTAGGCGGTATTTTTGCTGAGTTAAACGCGTGGCGTTATGCGTTTGGTGTGATGTTGCCGTTGATGGTTGTTTATGGGCTCTTTTTGCTCACTATTATGCCGAAAAAGCAGAAAACAACAGAAAATGCACCCCGTCAGCGCTTACCGTTGATTCAGCTGACCTTACTGACCGCTGCCGTGCTGATTGTTTCTGCGGGTAGTCTCAGTCCGGATGTGACGCTGAATGTGTTTGGTGTGGTAGCAGCACTGCTGTTACTGATCCTGCTTGCAGTGGTTGAGCAGCGCAGTTCATCCCGTTTATTACCCCGCAATACATTCCGTCGCGGCAGCCATCATGCGGCGCTGTATGTCACTATCTCTCTGCTGGCTATCGGCATGACCTGTGAAGTATTTGTGCCGTATTTTCTTCAGCGTCTGCACGGACAGTCGCCGCTGGCATCGGGCTATATGAGTGCGCTGATGGCAGCAGGCTGGACAGTCAGTGAGATAATCAGTGCCGGCTGGAAAGGGGCGAAAATGCGGGCAAGCATCCTGCTTGGTCCGTTTTTTGTACTGGCGGGACTGGTGTTGCTGGCACTGACGCTGTCTGTGCCATCGGCAGGCACATGGGGCATTATGTCGCCTATCCTGCTGGGATTATCCCTGGTCGGGTTTGGTATTGGTTTTGGCTGGCCGCATCTGTTAACCCGTATTTTGCAGGTTGCCACACCGGAAGATAAAGAAGTTGCCGCCGCATCCATTACAACTGTACAACTTTTTGCCACCGCACTCGGGGCAGCGCTTGCGGGAATGATTGTTAACGTCAACGGCTTTAATGACGAAACACTGGCAGGCGCAATGTCATCGGCTTACTGGCTGATGATGCTGCTGGCAATTGCACCGCTTATTGCCATCTTCACTGCCCGCCGCTGTGCGGCTATCTCTCACTGATTATCCCGTTTTTGATATAAGTTTGTGCCGGAACAGTGTCTGTATCCTGTTCCGGTCTTTTTTTACACTGACCGGATGTTTCCTGTCAGGGTAGAAGTCAGCTATGTCTCAGTATCATCTTGCATTTGAAAAACCAATCATTGAACTGGAAGAAAAAATCGAAGCATTGCAGTCGTTTAAAGAGCGCAGCGGTGATTTGGGTTTTGATCCGGATGACGAAATTGCCTGCCTGCGGAAAAAATGTGAACAACTGACACAGTCAATCTATTCCGATCTGGGCGCATGGGAGATTGTGCAGCTCGCCCGTCACCCGCGCCGTCCTTATACCCTGGATTATATCAATCTTATTTTCACCGATTTTCAGGCGCTTGCCGGTGACCGGGCGTTTGCCGATGATAAAGCGATTGTCGGCGGGCTGGCGCGTTTGTCCGGCAAACCGGTGATGGTTATCGGGCATCAGAAAGGACGGGATACCAAAGAAAAATTGCTGCGTAATTTCGGGATGCCCTCTCCGGAAGGCTACCGTAAAGCGTTGCGATTAATGAAGATGGCGGAGCGTTTTCATCTGCCGGTACTTATCTTTATTGATTCGGCGGGGGCATATCCGGGCATCGGCGCAGAAGAGCGGGGGCAGGCAGAAGCGATAGCCCGCAATCTGCTGGAGATGTCGCGGTTAAAAACCCCGGTAATTTGTACCATTACCGGAGAAGGCTGCTCGGGCGGCGCGCTGGCAATTGGTGTCGGGGATCGCATCAATATGTTGCAGTACAGTACCTACGCGGCGATTTCACCTGAAGGTTGTGCCTCTATTCTGTGGAAAAGTGCCGATAAAGCCCCGCAGGCGGCGGAAGCCATGGGAATGACCGCTCCGCGTCTGAAAGCGCTGGGAATTATTGACACTGTTATTGCGGAGCCCGCCGGTGGTGCGCACCGGGATCATCAGAGTGCAGCAGATAAACTGCGTGAACAGTTACTCAGTGACCTCAGCGTGTTATCCGCGCTGCCGGTGGATGAATTACTGGAACAGCGATATCACAAATTACAGTCTTTTGGTCATTGCTGAGGACGGATTAGCCTGTTTATGATAAGAATGAAAGAGCGAATTTATCATGAAGAGGATGCGGTTGTGGCGCTTGACCTTAATTTACTCCCGGTTTTTCTGACAGTTGCCGAACAGGGCAGTTTTACGGCGGCATCTGTCTGGCTCGGAATGCCGTCATCCAATGTCAGCCGTGCGATAAAACAACTGGAAACTCAGACCGGCTGTCGCCTCATTGAGCGCACAACCCGGCGTATGCGTCTGACAGCACAGGGGCAGCAGTTATTTCAGCGCGTCAGACAAACGGATGAAATGCTGCGTGAAACATTGTCACAGATCCGTGATGACGACGCACTGACCGGGTGCTTCCGGCTGACTGTTCCGGGTGAGGGCGGGGGCGAAATACTGGCAGGTATCATTGCCCGCTTTGCGGCAGCACATCCGGGATTACAGATCCGCTGTGATACCCGGCTGACACCGGCAGATATTATCAGTGATGATATTGATTTGCTGCTGACTTATCAGCGGGGAGAGATAGCGGACAGCAGTTATCACAGCCGTCTTATTCAGTCGTGGGCAAGTGTGGTGGTTGCCGCACCTTCCCTGCTTGCACGTACCGGCATGCCGGAATCACCCTCTGATTTAACCAAGTTTCCCTGTATCTCCAGCCTGAGTGCCCTGAACGGGCAGCCGTGGATTTTTTGTAAACCTGACGGCGGGCTGCTTTCTCTGCGGATCAACAGCCATTACCAGGTCAATAGTGGGGTGCTGGCGGGAGCGGCTGCCATTGAAGGTGTTGGTTTTGCGATTTTATCACGCCACCTTTGTGAGCCGGCTATCCGCGAAGGTAAATTACAGGTGATCCGGTTCCGTGAAGAACCGGCACCTATAGAACTGAGAGCTGTGTATGCCAGTCGCCGTGAATTATCACCTGTTGTCGACCGTTTTTTGCATTTTCTCGACATTTCGCTGCAAAATAAAAACTGATTGTGGTGGTCAGTAGCTGCGGAAAACGGTTTGTTTGCCGGCGGCATCGTACGCTATCACATCATACGCTTCTTTCATGTCCTTATATTCCATACCAAGGCTGCCGGTCGGCATGCCCGGTACAGAAATTCCTTTTGCGGTTTCCGGCAGGGTATCAATGGCATCCAGGCTGTCAGCCGGAACATGACCAATCACATATTTGCCGTTTAGTGTCGCCAGATGGCAGCTCATCAGGTTCATGGATGCCCCGGAATCGATCATCATTTTCTCAAGCTGAGCTTGCGGAACAATATTGGTTTGTACATCATAACCGGCTTTTTCCACACCTTCCGCCCACTGCCCGCAGCAGCCGCAGGTCGGGGATTTATACACAGTGACAGTGCCTTTCGCTGCCATCGCACCGGCAGACAGTGTGGTTAATAAAGCGAGCGCCAAAACGGATTTTTTCATTAATATTCTCTGTAATTAATCGGATAATATTGATAAGACTAATGGTTTCCCTAAGGGGAAGGTCAATACAGGGAACGTATAGTTGGATAGAGAAATGTAAAGGTGGCGTCTGGTGCAACTGAGGTAACCGGTTGACGCATCTTCATTCAGGGATTTCTCCGTATTACGATAACAGCGGGTTATATATACCCAACGTCATTCAAGGTGCAGCCAACGAACCTGCGATTTGAATGAATAAGAGCATAATACGGGTGTGCTATGGAAAAAATGCATGATGTAAAACAGTATCCGATGGCGCTGGCATTGCCGGTGTTTATGGCATCAATGAACAGCAGTATTGTGAATGTGGCGGTGCCCTCACTGATTGAGGCATTTGATACACCATTCAGTAATATACAGTGGGTCATTGTGGTGTATCTCATTTCGCTGACCAGTGCGGCGGTTGTGACCGGGCAGATAGGCGATCGGATTGACCGGCGGAAAGTGCTGTGTACGGCGGTATTTCTGTTCACACTCGCGTCCGCATTGTGCGGGCTTGCGCCAACGTTGTTATGGCTGGTCGCCGGACGTGTGCTTCAGGGTATTGCTGCCGCGATGATGATGAACAGCACAATGGCGCTGATTGCCGGCATGCGCACAGGGCTGTCCGGCGGGAAAACAATGGGGTGGATTGGCGCACTTTCTGCCATGGGAACGGCTGCCGGACCTGCCTGTGGTGGCTGGCTCACCGGGCAATGGGGCTGGCAGGCGGTGTTCTTTATTAATATCCCGGCGGGGATAGCAGCGCTCTTCTTTATTATTCGTTTCGTTAAGCCACAGCCTGTTTCGTCCGGTCAGCGTCTTCCGGTAAACCGCACCGGTATTTTATTACTGACACTTATCATTGCGATGTATTCATCCGGCATGATTATTAATGATGGAATGTGGCGCCTGCTGTTACTGGCAGCGGCGTGCGGCGGGGTGCTTTTGTTCCGGCAGAGTGAGCGACGGACAACAAACCCGGTATTCCCTGTGGCGCTGATAAAGCAGCCTGCATTAATCACGGGGATGACCCTCAGTATTCTTGTTTCAACTGTCATGATGGCGTTGCTGGTCGCAGGTCCTTTCTGGCTGATGCATCAGTTGCATTTGTCACCTTTACAGGCAGGACTGATGATGTCGTGCGGCCCGCTGGTTGCCGCCTTCACCGGGATTCCCGCCGGAAAACTGACAGATAAAATCGGCGCAGATAAAGTGGTTGTTTATGCTCTGGTTATGATGACCGTTGGTTTTTCATTATTCACCCTATTGGGAATTTTACCCTATGCCGCACTTTATCTGATCTTTATTGCCATTATTACAAGCGGATACGCTGCATTTCAGGCGGCAAATAATTCCGCCATTCTTTTCAGGATAGACTCACAGGAAAAAGGGCTTTTGGCGGGGATGATAAATCTCTCACGTAATACCGGGCTGATAAATGGCGCAACACTGATGGGAACCCTGTTTTCAGTCTCTGCGGGATCTATTTCTCCGGGAAATGTGGCTGAGGAAAATATCGGGCGCGGTTTTATATTGACGTTCGGGGTTGCCACCGGCTTAATGCTGATATCTACGGGTATTGCGCTGCGGTATTTGCGCCGGCGCTAAATACGGAGCAGCTGATATGCTGAATATGGATCTGAATCTGCTGGTTACATTGAATGTGTTGCTGACGGAAGCCAATATTACCCGTGCCGCACAGAAACAGGGCATGAGTGTTTCTGCAATGAGCCGGGCACTGACCCGTCTTCGCATGGCTCTTAATGACCCATTGCTGGTAAAATCCGGGCGCTTCATGGTGCTGACACCTTATGCAGCGTCTGTCCGAACCCAGGTAACACAGTTGATTGAGCAGATTGAGCAGGTATTCAAAACGCCGGATACAACCGATTTTATAAAGCTGGATCAGCAGTTTACCTTACGGGCATCTGCCGGTTTTGCTGAAAACTCAGGTGCATTACTGTTGGCGAGGATGCGGCAGGATGCCCCCGCCGTTACATTGCGTATTATCAGCAAAGAAGAAAAATATGGCAGAGGATTAAAAGAGGGAAAGCTGGATGCTGAAATTTCAGTCGTCAGCAATAATACTGAGCAGGAAATGAAGAGTCGTCTGCTGTTTTCAGACAAAATGGTCGGTGTGGTGAGTAAAACGCACCCGTTGACGCAGTTACCTGTAACGGCTGAAAGTCTGCAACAATATGAATTTATTGGCATTGATCGCCAACCGCCGGGAGATAGAACACAACCGGTATGTTACATGAGCGAATCAGGTATGACTATCAAGCCCGCCGTAATGCTTGTTTCCGGTTTTTCTGCGGCGGTTGCGATAGCCGCCATGAGCAATCTGATTGCGGTTGTACCAGAGCAGTTTACCGCTAATTTACGCAAGAGCCTGTTTAGTTTTCCGTTGCCATTTCCGGCGGGAGGGCTTAATTTTTCATTATTATGGCATCCGCGTACAGATAATGACCCGGTACAAAAATGGTTCCGTGAATGTATTTTGCAGGTTTGTCGCGGAGATGAATAACACGGTTTTTTCTGATGAGATGGCAGCGGATATAATGACAACACACCTGACGATCCAAATTGTGGCCACCGAAACCCTCATTTCAGCACCTTCCGGTACATTACGGATCCCTGTAGGGGACAGCGTCATTGATGGTTTTATGTTTCAGCATTCACCGGTAACCCCTTATGAAGCAGAAATCGCCATTGAGCATATTGAGAACTGTATTATCCCTGCGCGGGCAAAATTGCCTGCCGGTGAGCTGGTTTTGCATTGTGTGGATCTGCGGCTGAATCATTTATTCTACGGTGATAAAACGGATTATTTATTAACAACGGAAATAGAATGCGCCTTTAATGAGGTTGTTAATGTAATAAACGGCAGCCCGGTATCATCAACATCAATACCTTCTGATAAACAATTCACCGCATTTCTGCTGATTATCCGTGAGATTACGCATCACTGGGGACTGGATGGTCTGGTGCAGGATAATTGATGCCTTATAACATGCATATAGAATGACCCTTATCAAAATAAATTATAATATTTGTATTATTATTTTATTTCCGGCTGAAAACAGCCGAATATTGCTTAATGACTGAGTTGAATAAATATGATCATATCCTTGATAAATAATATTAAATCTACCGCATCCCGGTTTTCTGCCGGTTATTTAGGTATGGTCCTGGGATTGATCGGAACCGGTATGGCGTGGCGATATGCCGCGGCAGAACAGGGCTATCCGGCGATCATCGGTGAAGTGATTATCGGTGCGGGGTGTATTGTCTGGTTGGTGCTGGTGTCTCTCTTTATTATAAAAAGTCTCTGTTTTACCGATCGCGTGACGGATGAATTTCGCCATCCGGTCGCCAGCGGGTTTTCCAGCTTATTACCGGCAACAACTGTTCTGGTGGCAATGGGGCTGACACCCTACCTCCCGCTGTTTGCCGGCGTGCTGTTCGGGCTTGGTGCGGTGGCTCAGCTGGCTTATGCGGCCTGGCTTACCGGTTCCCAATGGAAGGGAGAATATCCGAAAGCGGCGACAACCCCGGTGCTTTATCTCCCTACAGTCGCTAATAATTTTATCTGTGCAATGGCCTGCGGTGCGCTGGGTTATACCGATCTCGGTATCCTCTTTTTCGGGGCGGGAGTTTTTTCCTGGCTGAGTCTGGAACCGGCTATTCTCAAGCGGATCCGCAGTGACGGACTGATGGACGAAAAATCCCGGCTCTCTTTCGGCATTCAGCTTGCCCCTGCTCTGGTTGCGTGCAGCGCCTATCTTGCCGTTAATCATAACCATATTGATTTTTTTGCTAAAATGCTGCTCGGCTACGGGCTTTTGCAGCTTGTGTTTATGATCCGTCTCATTCCCTGGTTTACACAGCAGACATTCACATTGTCATTCTGGAGTTTTTCATTCGGTGTTTCCGCGCTGGCGAAATCCTCGCTGAATATCAGTATGTCTTCAGACAATAAATTTATTCATCTGCTGGCATTCACACTGTTTATCTTTTCCAATGCATTCATTTTGCTGCTGGTGGTTAATTCTCTGCGTTTGCTGGTTAAAACCCGACTCAGTCGTTCCCGTATTCCCGGACAAGACTAATTGTTAGTGTAATCAGTAAGATATCAAAAATTGATAATTACCCGTTATCAATTTGATTAATTATCAACCACTATTTTCATAATGATATTATTAACCAGGAGCACGGTTTTTCGTTTTCCCGGCTTTTTTGGTAACTCTGTATCTGTCTCAGTATAAATAGTGAACAATTTCACAAATCAGATTAAAACTCCGTTATCAATCACACTTTATTCCCTTTCCTGTCACTGAACCCTTCTTTTGGTGTGGTTATTGCTTTAACCATCAGAACAATCCGCACTATGGCTTATGGCGGATTGTCATGAACTGAAAATAAAAATCACAATAAAACAGATAGTTAAAAATGAGTTCAGATAGTCAAATTCACTTACAGGAGAGAAGAGATGTCTGATCAACAAAGCACAACGTCAGATCTTATCTACCAACTTGAAGACAAACCCCCGTTTTTACAGGCAATTATTGGTGCAGTAACACATTTACTCGCTATTTTTGTTCCGATGGTTACACCGGCTCTGATTGTCGGTACTGCACTGCAATTATCACCGGAAACCAATGCATACCTCGTCTCAATGGCTATGATCGCTTCCGGAGTGGGGACATGGTTGCAGGTGAACCGCTACGGAATGGTCGGCTCGGGGTTGCTATCCATTCAATCTGTTAACTTTTCATTTGTGACCGTAATGATTGCCATCGGAACCAGTATGCGGGCTGATGGTATAAGTGAAGAATTATTGTTATCCACCATTTTTGGTATCTCGTTCGCCGGGGCATTTTTAGTTGTGGGATCGTCTTTTATCCTGCCCTATCTGCGCCGTGTAATAACCCCGACTGTCAGCGGTGTTGTGGTTCTGATGATCGGGCTGAGTCTGATTAAGGTCGGTATTATTGATTTCGGCGGCGGTTTCTCAGCCAAATCATCAGGGACATTCGGCGATTACCAGAACATCGGTGTCGGATTATTAGTATTGCTGGTGGTGATTGGTTTTAACTGCTGCAAAAGTCCGCTGCTGCGTATGGGCGGGATCGCTATCGGATTAATTGTCGGTTATATCTGCGCGCTGTTCCTCGGAATGGTTGATTTCAGTCAGATGAGTAAAGCGGCATTTATTACTATCCCTGTCCCGTTTAAATATGGATTTTCATTTAATTTCGGGCATTTTCTTGTCGTTGCGATTATTTATCTGTTAAGTGTGCTGGAAGCGGTCGGGGATTTAACCGCCACCGCACTGGTTTCCGGGCAGAAAATTCAGGGGCAGGAATTTCAGTCCCGTCTGAAAGGCGGCGTGATGGCCGACGGAATAGTCTCTGTTGCCGCATCCGCTATGAGTTCGCTGCCGCTGACAACCTTCGCGCAGAATAACGGTGTGATCCAGATGACCGGTGTGGCATCCAGGCATGTGGGGAAAATTATTGCGGTGATTTTGGTTATCCTCGGCTTATTTCCGGGTATTGGCTGGTTTTTCACCACCATTCCGGCACCGGTACTGGGCGGGGCAATGACACTGATGTTTTCCATGATAGCTATTGCCGGTATCCGTATTATTCTGTCAAACGGCCTGCGCCGCCGCGAAACCCTGATTGTTGCTACCTCTCTGGGATTGGGGCTGGGCGTGTCTTATGACCCCGCAGTATTCCATGTTCTGCCTCCGTCACTCTACGCATTAGCGGAAAACCCGATTTGTATCGGGGGGATCACCGCTATTATTCTCAATCTTATCATCCCCGTCAGTAAGGAAGCCGAACCTGATGATGTGGAGGAAATAGCGCCGGAAAAAGAGGTTTAACAAAAAGCCGGTCAATACTGTGTATTGACCGGCTTGTTGATGTGCTCTGATTTACTGTGAGGGTTTACTCAATGTTTTGGATTTGCTCACGCATCTGCTCGATTAAAACTTTCAGTTCAATGGCGGAACTGGTGATATCGGCATTAATGGATTTTGAGGCGAGGGTGTTTGATTCGCGGTTAAACTCCTGCATCATAAAGTCCAGGCGGCGACCGACAGCTTCTTTTTTCTTCAGGATGTTATGCGTTTCTTTTACATGTGCATCCAGACGATCCAGCTCTTCGGCGACATCAATACGCTGTGCCAGCAGAATCAGTTCCTGCTCCAGGCGGTTTGGATCTACCTGAATCTGGGCATCATCCAGCTTGCCCTGAATGCGCTCGCGCTGCCATTGCAGGATATCCGGCATCAGTGCGCGGACTTTGCGTGCTTCTTCTGTCACACCGTCCAGACGCTGTTCGATTAAGATTTTCAGTGCCGCACCTTCGCGCTCACGGGCATCAATAAAGGATGTAATTGTTTCATCCAGCGCGGCCAGCAGTTCTTCACTGATTGCATCCAGATCCTGCTCCTGAGCCGACATCACACCCGGCCAGCGCAGAATTTCCAGCGGATTGATTTCACCTTCGTGGCTGTAATTTTTTACCCAGTTTGCTGAGGCAACGAGCTGTTTGGCCAGCTCTTCATTCATGCTCAGTACGCCTTGTGCGGCGCTGCTCAGTTCGAAACGGAGATTACATTCCACTTTACCGCGCGTCAGACGCTGGCGCAGGCGCTCGCGGATCACCGGTTCCAGGCTGCGCAGTTGTTCCGGCAGACGGATGTAAGTTTCAAGGTAACGCTGGTTAACGGAGCGGAGTTCCCATGCGGCATTTCCCCACGGGCGTTTAACATCCTGACGGGCAAACGCAGTCATACTACGGATCATAATATCTGTCCTGATAATGGATTTAATGTTCTGATTATAGCGCTCTTATGCCGTTAAGGCATAGGCATTCGCGGGTTTAAGCCGTATAATGCGCGCCCAACAGTTAACTGAACCGGAGAATCGCTATGAGTCAGTCATCACGTCCCGCAGGCCGCGGAACAGACCAGGTGCGTCCTATTACAATCACCCGTCATTATACCAAACACGCTGAAGGCTCTGTGCTGGTGGAGTTCGGTGATACTAAAGTGTTATGTAATGCCTCCGTTGAAGAAGGCGTTCCGCGTTTCCTGAAAGGTCAGGGACAGGGGTGGATCACAGCAGAATATGGCATGTTGCCGAGAGCGACCAATTCGCGGAATGCGCGCGAAGCGGCTCGTGGTAAGCAAACCGGCCGTACCATGGAAATTCAGCGTCTGATTGCCCGTTCATTACGCGCAGCGGTTGACCTGAAAAAGCTGGGCGAGTTTACTATCACGCTGGATTGTGATGTTATCCAGGCAGATGGTGGTACACGTACTGCGGCTATCAGCGGCGCATGTGTTGCGCTGACAGACGCACTTAATCAGATGGTTGAAAAAGGTCAGTTGAAAGCCAGCCCGCTGAAATCAATGGTTGCTGCGGTTTCCGTGGGAATTGTGGATGGTGAGCCGCGCTGTGACCTGGAATACGTCGAAGATTCCGCCGCTGAAACAGATATGAATGTCGTTATGATTGATGACGGACGAATGATTGAAGTTCAGGGAACGGCAGAAGGTGAACCGTTCAGTCATGATGAATTGCTGGCTTTACTGGCACTTGCCAGAGGCGGGCTGGATACTATTTTCGCCGCCCAGAAGGCGGCATTAGAAAATTAATCAGAAGGCGACTCGATAGTCGCCTTTTTTATACCTGTCATTTACCGGACAAAACCAGAGTCAGGAGATATCGATGAAAGCTTATCAGCGCGAATTTATTGAACTTGCGATGAAAAAACAGGTGCTGAAATTTGGTGAGTTTACGCTGAAGTCCGGCCGGAAAAGCCCCTATTTTTTTAATGCCGGGTTATTTAATACCGGTCGGGACTTAGCACTGCTCGGGCGTTTTTATGCATCGGCATTATGTGACAGCGGCGTACAGTATGATGTGGTGTTCGGACCCGCGTATAAAGGGATCCCGATAGCAACCACTACCGCCGTTGCACTGGCGGAACATCATAATATTGATACGCCTTACTGCTTTAACCGCAAAGAAGCCAAAGATCACGGAGAAGGCGGAACGCTGGTCGGCAGCCCGCTGAGCGGGCGTATTATGGTTTTGGATGATGTGATAACAGCCGGAACGGCAATCCGTGAATCAATGGAAATCATCAGACAAAATAATGCCACGCTTGCAGGCGTTATGCTGAGCCTGGATCGTCAGGAAAAAGGGCAGGGAGAATTATCTGCGGTTCAGGAAGTGGAGAGAGATTACGGGTGTCAGGTGTTCTCGATTATTACACTGAATGACCTGGTCAGCTTCCTGGCTGAAGATCCACAGATGAGTGAGCACCTGTGTGCGGTCCGTGCTTATCGTGAACAATACGGAATTCAGATTTGACGCTGATTTTGAACAAAAAAAGCCCTCGCCCAATATATCGGGCGGGGTGAGTAGTCTAACTAAAAACGGGACTGTCACCAGCGGGTCTGAGCACGGGAATATGAATGACTCCCGGTTTTCTGCCGGTGTTACTGTAACTGCGCGAGAAGCAACGGCCAACGGACATCAAATTCCTGTGTCGGACGATACTTAAATTCTGAACGTACGAAACGCGATAGCATACCTTCGCAGAAAGCGAGTAACTGAGATGCTAACAGGCTTTCGTCATAAGTAAAACCACCTCCGTCACGGATCCGCTTTTCTTTTAAAACCTGACGCAACTGGGCTTCAATACGCTCATAGAGCTGATTAATACGGCTTTGCAGCTTATCCTGCTCAAACATCAGCGCATGACCTGTCATGATTCGGGTCAGTCCCGGATTTTTTTCTGAAAACCCCAGGATCAGCATCAGAATGAGTTTTATCCGTAAAATCGTCTCTTTTTCATCCTGAAGGATAAGGTTTATCCGCGAAATCAGGGAATCTTCAATAAAGACAATCAGACTGTCGAACATTTTTGTTTTGCTGGAAAAATGTCGGTAGAGCGCAGCCTCGGAGACGCCGACACTGGCGGCAAGCTTCGCGGTTGTTATCCGCTGGCTGCCGTCGCCGGACTCGAGCATCAGCGCAAGCGCCTGCAGGATTTCCTCACGCCTGTTCTTCTTTTTTGTACTTTCTGCCATATCAGATAACACCCCTGCTTTAATGCAAAAACAAACCTGTCATCTGATAACCACACCTTTACTCAGCGTAGTTATCAGAAAAGCACCGGATATCACGGCGTTATCAGTATTATTGACGACCTGAATGGCCGAATCCGCCGTCACCGCGTTCGCTTTCAGTGAACTCACTGACAATATTGAATTCGGCTTGAACAACAGGAACGATAATCATCTGTGCAATACGTTCACCCGGTTCAATGATAAAAGTTTTGTCACCACGGTTCCAGACAGACACCATCAGCTGTCCCTGATAGTCAGAATCAATGAGTCCGACCAGGTTACCCAGTACAACACCATGCTTATGACCCAGTCCGGAACGCGGCAGAACCATTGCAGCCAGTGACGGATCAGCAATATGCACCGCTAAGCCGGTTGGTAACAGCAGTGTCTGGCCGGGAAGTAACTCAGTTGCGGCATCCAGGCAAGCGCGTAAATCCAGCCCGGCAGAACCCGGAGTGGCGTATGCCGGTAACGGAAATTCCCCGCCGATGCGCGGGTCAAGAATCTTAATGTCGATTTTTTTCGTCATAGTGTTTCAGTATTTCGTCCAGTAAGTGGTGGCTGAGCTCGGATTTGCTCATGTTCGGTAAGCTTATATCGCCGGTATGCCAGTATAAGTGAATGGCATTGTTATCACTGTTAAAACCTTGGTTTTCAACAGAAACATCGTTGGCACAAATCATATCGAGTTGTTTTTTTGCCAACTTGCCGCGTGCGTATTCTTCCACATTTTGGGTTTCAGCTGCAAACCCAATCACAAACGGGCGGTTTTTGGTCAGTGCACCGACACCTGCAATCACATCCGGGTTTTTCACCATGGTAAAGGTTATTTCGTCGCCCTGCTTTTTGATTTTTTCACCGGAAACCACTTTGGCACGATAGTCAGCAACGGCAGCACATCCGATAAAAATATGATGATCGGGTGCGGCGAGCTGTGCTGCATCATTCATTTCACACGCGCTGACAACATCAATACGTTTAACACCCGGGGGTGTCGGCAATGTGACAGGACCTGTAATCAGGGTGACATCCGCTCCGCGGGCAGCGGCTGACCGTGCAATAGCAAATCCCATTTTACCGGAGCTGTGATTACTGATGAAGCGGACAGGATCAAGGGCTTCACGTGTGGGCCCTGCGGTGATCGCAAGGCGGATACCGGTCATATCCTGTTTTTGCTGAAAATGGCGTTCTGCCCTGGCGACAATCTCTGACGGATCCAGCATACGTCCCGGACCAACATCACCACAAGCCTGGCTGCCGCTGTCCGGTCCCCAGACAGCAAAACCAAGCTGTTCAAGGTGTGCCAGATTTTCTTGTGTGGTCTGTGCGTTATACATCTGCTGATTCATGGCCGGCGAAACGGCGATAGTGGCATCAGACGCCAGACAGATAGTTGTAACCAGATCATTTGCCATACCGGCACTCAGGCGGGCGATTAAATCCGCAGTGGCGGGAGCCAGAATAATGAGATCAGCCCATTTTCCGAGTTCGATGTGTCCCATTGCAGCTTCGGCTGCAGGGTCAAGAACGCTTTCCGCCACCGGGAAACCGGAAACGGCCTGAAGTGTTAAAGGGGTAATAAACGCGGTTGCCGCAGGGGTCATAGTGACACGGACAATAGCGCCCCGGTCACGGAGACGACGGACAATCTCAGGTGTTTTATAGGCTGCGATGCCACCGCTGATGCCCAGAACAATCTGTTTTCCTGTCAGTGCAGACATTGTGCTTTATCCGGTTATTATTTGGAGATGCGCGATTTTACCACAACCTCAGCGTATAGGTAGAGTGCTGTTTATTTATCCAGGTAAATAAACTTTTTTCTTCGGCTCAGGTCGCAAAAATAACGGTTTTTTTGCGCAGGTATGCAGGAAACCGCCATACTTTTCTCTGTCAAAACCGGAAAAAGACAGGTGGTGAGGAGATGGATAACCCGATTATAAACGTGGATTTAATGCCGAGAGAAAAGCTGATTGCCTATGGTGCTTCTGTGCTGAGTGATTCAGAGTTACTGGCCATTTTTTTACGGACAGGTAACCGTGAACTGCCGGTCAGGCAGTTCGCAGAGTATTTATTAGGTGTATTTGGTTCATTACACCGGCTGCTGACGGCCGGCTACGATGAGTTTAAGCCCCTCAATGGGATAGGGGACAGTAAATACTGTCAGATTCAGGCCATTGTTGAGTTGTCACGGCGTTTTTTCAGCAGCCAGTTTCAGGAGATGGCGTTTCTCAACAGCGCCTGTTCTGTCAAAGCGTATCTGCATCAGCTGATTATGTGGCAGGAGAGGGAGGTGTTCGTTGTGTTGTTTCTGAATAATCAGAATCAGCTGATTCGTTATGAGGAAATGTTTTCCGGAACGGTAAACTGTGTGGAGGTTCATCCCAGGGAAATTTTGCGTCTTGCACTCAAAGTGAATGCAGTCTCTGTTATACTGGCGCATAATCACCCTTCCGGTAATGAAAAACCCAGCCGGGCTGACCTTCTGCTGACAAAAAAAATTGCGCAGGTGTGTGAGCTGGTAGGGATTGGCGTGTTGGATCACCTGGTTGTCGGGAAATTCAATACGTTTTCATTTGCGGAACATGGGTTGATCTGATCAGTTTTTTTCGCAGAAACACGCGATCTTTACTGTTCGGGTCTTGAGCGTTTGCGCCGGAAAGCGTATACTACGCCACCTTTGAGGATCTTGGGTTTGGCGAGAAGAGCCTATCTCAGCAAATTTTTGCTGGTTGACAGAGCACTTTCCCGGCGAGTCAAAAGTACGCTGAGATAGGCTCCTAAGCCTGACGAGGCAGCCTCACCCAATACAAAGCTCGAGCTGATTAGATTTTTGGAGAATAGACATGTCCCGAGTCTGCCAAGTTACTGGCAAGCGTCCGATGAGTGGTAACAACCGCTCACACGCATTAAATGCGACCAAACGTCGTTTTCTGCCGAACCTGCACTCTCACCGTTTCTGGGTTGAGTCTGAGAAGCGTTTCGTGACTCTGCGTGTATCTGCTAAAGGTATGCGTATCATTGACAAGAAGGGTATTGAGACAGTGTTAACTGACTTACGTACCCGCGGTGAGAAGTACTAAGGAGCTGAAAAATGGCTAAAGGTATTCGCGAGAAAATTAAACTGGTTTCTTCTGAAGGTACAGGTCATTTCTATACCACTACGAAGAACAAACGTACAATGCCTGAGAAACTGGAACTGAAGAAATTCGATCCTGTTGTTCGCAAGCATGTTCTGTACAAAGAAGCAAAAATTAAGTAAGTTTTGCTTTCTGATTGAAAAAACCCAGCCTCGGCTGGGTTTTTTATTGTCATTAGCAAGGTGGTGTCATTTAATGACGGGTTGTGTTGATATAATCCGGATTATTTTGCTTGTGTACCCTTATTCATTCAAACTACAGGTTCGTTAGCCGCATCCTGAATGACGTTGGGTATAGTTGTTTTTTTTGCCAAAAAAGATTTTGTCAGCACAGATAGCGTTCATCACCTTAAAAAGAGAACTAACCTGAATGGATAAACATCCTTTTGCTATCCTCCATACTGAGTCATCCTGCGGTTGGGGTGGGCAGGAAATACGTATTCTGACTGAGTCTCAGGGCATGATCCGGCGGGGATACCGTGTTGTTATTGTGTGCTGCCCGGATTCGGAAATATTACGTCAGGCTCCGCGCTACGGGGTGGACGTGGTTCCGTTACCTATTTATAAAAAGCGATGGACTGCGCTACAGTCGGTGCGTCACTGGCTGAAACGACACGGGCGGGAGTTCGGCGTTATTAATACACACAGTTCAACCGACACCTGGCTTATCGCTGCTGCCTGTGCAACGCTGACGGGAATGCCGCCTGTTGTCCGTACCCGCCATGTATCCACTCAGGTATCGACGTCTTTTATCACGCGCTGGTTATATTTGCGGGCTTGTCGCCATATTGTCACCACGGGTGAAAAATTGCGTCAGCATTTACATGCTCACAATGGTTATCCGCTGTCACACATGACATCTGTTCCCACCGGGATAGACACGGAACAGTTTTTTCCGCAGGATAAACACATTGCCCGCCGGCAACTGGGAATTCCGGACAAACGCACGATTGGTATTGTTGCCACGATGCGTACATGGAAAGGACATAAATATTTACTGGAAAGTTGGAGAACGTTGCATACAGAATATCCGGACTGGCAGATACTTTTTGTCGGGGACGGACCGCAGCGTAAAAATCTGGTGCCAATGACAGAATCCCTGAATTTATCAGAGTCAGTGATTTTTTTAGGAAATCGTGATGATGTACCGCTATGTCTCAATGCAATGGATATTTTTGTCTTGCCGTCATTCGGTAATGAGGGCGTCCCGCAGGGAATAATGCAGGCGATGCTATGTGAGTTACCTGTTATCTCCACAACCGTCGGTGCGATCACGGAGGCTGTCATTGATAATGAAACCGGGTTTATTGTTGAGCCCCGTAATGTTGAGCAACTGACAGACAAATTGCGTCAGCTGATAAATGATGATGCGCTGAGAATAAAAATGAGTCAGGCAGCATTATGTCATGCAGAAAGAAACTTTAATATAAACAATATGCTGGATAAAATGGAGTCTATATTAAAGGAATAGGATTTATCTTATCAGAAGCGTAATGTTTATCCTGTTTATCAGAGATAGCAGCTGATTTTAATAATAATATGATATTTATACTGTACCGAATATAAATGCAGGATTGTTAATTAATAAGGATGTGATAAGAAATGGTAATATGTTGATTTTAATGTATTTTATCATTTATTGCTATTTCGGTCAGGTATTTGTCTGTAATTGCCTGATTTATAATAATCATAACGGCTGGCGAAAGGTTAAATATTTGAAAAGATTAACCCGCGCAGAGGGTTTGATGATATCTTACAGGGAGATATATACATTACCGGAAATACCGGAAAAACACATCCGACATGTTAGTCATTCTCATTTATAGTGACATTGGCTATATGACAGGCTGAGGTAAGGTTAAGGTAAGCGGAAATATGAAGATCGGTTTTATCGATGTGACGGTAACTATGTCATACGGCGGAATACAGACGGCTGTATGGGAATTAGCAAAGGTACTGTCTGATGAAGGTCACGAGGTCCATATTTTTGGCGGAGAGGGTGATGTCCGGCCTGAGCCAGACGGACGTCCGGTGACAGTTCATACTTTTCCTTATATACCCCGCAAGCGGGTGCTGAATATCGGCAGTCGTTTTCAGAAAATAACGGAACGTTATTCCTTTGCCCGTCACGCCCGCCATCAGGTTCAGAAAGAGAACTTTGACTGGATTATCCTGACCAAACCATTTGATTTTTTCTGGCCCCGCCTTTTACCAAAAGACACAAAAACAAAATTTTGTTTTATGAGCGGCGGCACCAGTTTTTTCCGCGGAGACCGCAAACTCAGCCAACGGCTGGATGCATGGGTGGCGTGCAGTCATTTTAATGCCTGGCAGATTCAGCATCATTACAAACAATTTCCGTCCGTCATTTATAACGGGGTGGATACCACCCGGTTTAAGCCGATGGAAACAACCTTGCGCCAGACTCTCGGTATTCATGATGATACCTTTTTGGTGGCATTTGCCGGTCGGTTAGTTGGCTGGAAAGGTGTCCGCTATGCGGTGGATGCTATCGCATTATTAAAAAATGATAATATAAAGCTGCTGGTTATTGGTGCGGGTGATGATTTACCTGCACTCCGGCGACGGGCGACAGAAAAAGGTGTTCAGGATTGCGTTATTTTTCACCCGCCGGTGAGTCATGATGAATTACCGGCATGGTATGCTGCTGCCGATGCAGGCGTGTTTCCGAGTATCGGAGATGAGGCATTCGGGATTACCATTGCAGAAGCGATGGCGTGTGGTAAGCCGGTGATTGGCAGTTATATCGGCGGAATTCCGGAAGTTATCGGCAATGAAGAACAAAGCGGTCTGCTTGTTCCGCCGGGAAGTGCACAGGCCATTGCAGATGCGGTTAACCATTTGTATATGTTGCCTGACAGAGGGAAGAAAATGGGAGAGAATGCGCGTTTACGCATTGTCGGGCGTTATACCTGGCAACATTCAGCCCGCAGACTTCTCAGGGTATTAACTGCAAATGATGAAAAACGAAGCTGAGCATAATGAAGATTGCTTACATTGATCCCTATCCTGTACCGGATTACCGTGTCGCATCATTGCAAATTGTCCAGATGATTGATGCGATGGCGCGCAGGGGATGCTCCGTTGAAATGGTATCGCCTCAATCGTCCGTATCCGCAGACAGTATTCTGGGACGTGCTATTGATGCGCGAGTCAGGTTCACCGGACTGAAAAATATCCGGAAAACCTGGTTTTTCCCGTTTAACAGTCAGAAAGTATTTAATTATCAGGTTTCTGCATGGCTGAAAAAAAATCCGGTGGATGCCGTGTTTACGCGCAATCTGAAAATGGCACATTATCTGCTGAATAAGCATCCGGGTATTCCCTGCTTTTTTGAAAGCCATGAGGTTTTTTCTCAGTCATTCAGGGAATCTCACAACCTTTCCTGCATTAAAAATCAGCGGAAGCTGGCAAAATTACTGAAAACAGAATCCGTTGTTTATCGTGATGCTTCAGCTGTATTTGTCAAAACAGCATTGATAAAAATAGATGCACAGGCACTTTATAAGACAGATACACCTGTTTATGTCACCTCGAATGGTGTTGATCTACTGGCTGCCGGTGCGGTAACGGGCACGGCAAACTCAAATCAGACCGGCTCAAAAACTAATTTATTATATCTGGGAAGCCTTCATCCCTGGAAAGGATTGCCGACAATTATTCACGCATTACCTGCGCTGGAGAATGTCACACTGAATGTCGCGGGGGGAAAACCCGAACAGATAGCAGAGCTAAAAGCCCTGGCCGAAACCTTAGAGGTTACGGATCGCATCTGTTTTATGGGATATGTTGAGCCGGTGAACCGGTTTCAGATTATTGCTGATGCGGATATCTGCGTGTTACCGCTGACTGACAGCAGTATGGGCGGGCGATATACTTCCCCGCTTAAATTATTCGAATATATGGCAATGAAAAAGCCGGTTGTTATCTCTGATTTGCCGTCCATCCGTAGTATCACCGGGGATGATTTGGTTAATTTTGCCAAAAGCGGGGATGCAGCCAGTTTTGCCGGTGTTATCCGCCGGATTATTGATGATCCCGCCAGTGCGGCAGATAAAACAGATTGTGCGTTTTCGTTTATTCTTGATAAATTTAACTGGGATAAATGTGCGGATGAAACACTTAATCTGATCCGCAACTCACTGTCTGCAAAATAATATCCCTCAGAATATATTTTAACTCAATGTATTAAACCTGTTATCCGGAGTACGTATGCCTGAATTACCAGAGGTCGAAACCAGCCGGCGCGGTATTGAGCCGCACCTTGTCGGTAACACTGTGCGTTATGTTGAAGTCAGAAACAGACGTCTGCGCTGGCCGGTATCAGAGCAGATCGAGCGCCTGAGTGACCGGCCTGTCCTCAGCGTACAGCGCAGAGCAAAATACCTGCTGATTGAGCTGCCGGAAGGGTGGATTATCATCCATCTGGGAATGTCGGGCAGTTTGCGGATCCTGTTGGAAGAGACCCCGGAAGAGAAACATGACCATGTGGATATGGTCATGGGTGATGGCAAAATTTTGCGTTATACCGATCCGCGCCGTTTTGGTGCCTGGCTGTGGGCAGATGATTTGGCAACCTGTTCAGTACTGGCGCACCTCGGACCGGAGCCGCTGACGGATGAATTTAATGCGCAATATCTGTTTGAGAAGTCCCACAAACGGAATACGCCGGTCAAAAGCTGGCTGATGGATAATAAAATTGTGGTCGGTGTCGGTAATATCTATGCGAATGAATCGCTGTTTATTGCACGGATCCACCCGTTACGGGTAGCGAAAGATCTGACTGAAACAGAAACAGAGCGCCTGGTGGCAACCATTAAGAAGGTATTGACGGAATCAATAAAACAGGGCGGGACCACGCTGAAAGACTTTCTACAGTCAGACGGAAAGCCCGGTTATTTTGCACAGGAATTATTTGTCTACGGAAAACAGGGTGAATGTTGCCCGAATTGCGGCAAACCGATTGAAGTGGTGAAAGTCGGGCAGCGGAGCACATTTTTTTGCCCCGCGTGTCAGCATTGATCAGCTTTTTCCCAGTTTTTTCAGCATTGCCTGTGCAACCGGCTCAGGCAAAAATGTAGACACATCACCATCATGCAGCGCCACATCTTTAATTAACGATGAGGACACAAACGATAAATTCTGTGACGGCAGCAGAAATACACTCTCCAGCTCACTGGCAAAATGGCGGTTCATATTCGCGAGCTGCCACTCATACTCAAAATCCGCAACAGAACGAACACCCCGGATAAGGACATTGGCGTTTTGTTTCTTCGCGAAATTTGCCATCAGTTCTGAAAAACCGACCACTTCCACATTCGGAATATGGGTGCAGACTTTTTGTGCCAGAGCGACCCGTTCATCGAGGGTAAACATCGGGTTTTTACGGCTGCTGTCAGCGATAGCCAGCAGGATGTGATCAAACATTTTTGCAGCGCGTTCAAGAATATCGATATGCCCGCAGGTGATCGGATCAAAGGTGCCGGGATAAATTGCGCGTGTTTTCATGATGCGGACTCATCTTTTTTGCCCATCGACCACAAGGCTGCGTATTTATTAAAGGTATATTGTGCGTTAACAAAAGCCAGTATAACGCCTTGTTTACCATCGAGAAAACCGGCTCTTAACAGCAAGGTCTTACAGAATGCACCGCCGGTATGTGTCAGAACAGAGAGAAACGAACAGCGCTTACCGGCCTGATAACGGGCCTGCGCCCAGTCTCCTGCGTAACGCAGCTGTTTTTGCTGAAACTCAATTAAATCGCGGCAGGTCAGGTGTAATACATCTCCTTTCAGGGTGATGATATTTGCACCTTGTGTATTCACGGATTCATGAACCGCATTGTCGTTGTACTGATATTGATCCCGCGGATAAAGCCGCAGGACATGATCAGGATACCAGCCACTGTGTTTCATAAAACGCCCGAGAAACAAATTACGCCGGGCGAAACGATAAACCGTATTCAGTTGCGGCGCACTCAGAGCCTGTTCAATCGATTGTTTTAATTCCGGCGTGATCCGTTCATCGGTATCCAGCATCAGAATATAGTCGCCGGTGGCATGCTGCTGTGCAAGCTGACGCTGACGCCCGAAACCCGGCCAGTCCCGGTTTTCATATACCAATGCCCCGGACTCGCGGGCAATTTCTGAGGTATTATCCTGACTGCCGGAATCCAGCACGATAATTTCATCCGCCAGACCTTGTACAGAACGCAGACAATCCCCGATAACATCGGCATTGTTTTTACTGATCATCACGACAGAAAGGCGTTTTATCTCCGGCATCAGTGCCCCCGTTGTGGCAGATACGGGCTGAGCAGTTGCAGAAGACGGTGAAGTGCGCCCTGGTTTTCATGGAGAACTTCAGCCGCATGGCGACCACAGTACAGGCGATAATCTTCATCATTCAGCAGGTTACAGACGGCGTCACTGAGGCTTTTTTCATCCGTGACGGTGATCAGCGCATCGGCCTGCTGTAGCTTGCTGCAAATATTATTAAAATTAAAGGTATGCGGTCCCATCAATACCGGAAGTGCATGTGCTGCGGCTTCCAGCGGATTATGTCCGCCACGCTCAACCAGACTGCCGCCGACAAACGCAATATCAGCCAGTCCGTACAGAAGCATCAGTTCGCCCATGCTGTCGCCGACGACCACCTGTGTTTCCGGTGTCGGGATGGTGTTATTACTGCGCATCACATAGGTTAACCCGGCTTTTTCGGTCAGTTCCCGGGCTTTTGCAAACCGTTCAGGATGGCGGGGAACAAGGATGAGTAACAGATTCGGGTAGCGGGCGAGCAGTGTTTTGTGGGTGTTCAGAATAATATCTTCTTCGCCTTCGTGGGTGCTGGTTGCTATCCAGACCGGACGGCGGGCAGCCCACTGGCGGCGCAATGCCACCGCTTTTGCTGCCAGTTCAGGTGTGACAGAAATATCGAATTTCAGGCTGCCGGTAACGTGTAACTGCTGGCGGCGCAATCCCAGTGCAATAAAGCGATCGCCGTCTTCCTGATTTTGGGCGGCAACCAGGGTTATCCGGTTTAAAATGGTTTTGACAAAATTGGCGACTTTCTGATACCCGGCGGCTGATCGCGCTGAGAGACGGGCATTCGCAATAACCAGCGGAATTTTACGCCGGTGCAGTTGCGTTATCATATTCGGCCACAGCTCGGTTTCCATGACAATCACCAGCCGCGGCTGAACAGTATTCAGAAACCGTTTCATGGAGCCGGGTAAGTCATAAGGCAGATAGACGTGAAAAACATCATCACCCAGTGCGGATAACACACGCTCTGAGCCGGTTGGTGTCATGGTGGTAACTGTGATGGGCAAGGTCGGATAGTGGTGTCGCAATGCGCGGACAAGAGGAACGGCCGCGAGGGTTTCACCCACAGAAACCGAGTGCAGAACAATGCCGCCGACACCGGTTTTCCCTTTACAGAAACCATAACGTTCAGCCCAGCGCTTGCGGTAGGCAGGAGAACGACGGCTGCGCCATAGCAGGCGTAACCAGATAAGAGGTTGAATGAGGTAAAGTAATACCTGATATACGCGCAGTAACATTTTATCAGTTTCGCAGATAAGATTGCGGTAATAATAGCATAAAACTAACACGAATAGCGCATTAAAAAGCATAAACCCGGTGTGGATAATGGCAGGTTTACTGCTATGCGGCACAACACTCTGTGATGATCTGTTAATACTCCGGACATTGATTTATGGTACGCTGTTGCTCTGATTTTTACAGATAACTTCCCTGATTTTTGCCAGATAATGAATGGAATGCCTATGCAAACAGCATCTGCCCCGGTACAGCGTATTTTAGTGATAAAGCTTCGTCATCACGGCGATACCCTGCTGATAACACCTGTAATTAATACTTTGAACGCTAATTACCCGGATGCTGAGGTCGATGTCCTGCTGTATAAAGAAACCGCGCCTATGCTGAGTCTCCATCCCGGAGTCAGTCATATTTTTTCGATGGACAGGCAGTGGCGTAAAGAAGGATTAAAGCGACGTATCGGGCACGAATGGCGCTTGCTTAAATCATTGCGGCAGCGGCAGTATGACATTGTGATTAATCTGGCTGATCAGTGGTACAGCGCTATTGTTACCCGGTTTACCGGTGCCCGGATTCGGGTGGGGCTGGACTTATGGAAACGGCAAAATATTCTCTGGAAAAAATGCTATACCCTGCTGGCGGATACGTCTCAGGAAGAATCCATGCATACGGTTGAGCAGAACCTGAACGGATTAACCCCGCTGAATCTGCCGGTAACGGATGATACGGTCACCATGGCTTACTCTGAGGCTGACCGGCAGCAGACCGAGCAACTGTTGCAGCGCAAACATATCACCGGCAATTATATTGTGGTTCAGCCGACATCCCGCTGGTTTTATAAGTGCTGGGAAGAAGACAAAATGAGTGAGGTGATTCAGGCGCTGGCAGATGACGGGCACCAGATTGTGCTCAGCAGCGGTCCTGATCCCCGCGAATTACAGATGGTGGAGACTATTCTTGCACCTTGTGCTCAGGCAGTGGCGGAAGGGAAAATTGTATCGGTTGCCGGTGAACTTGCGCTGCCGCAGCTTGCGGCACTGATTGACCGGGCAAAACTGTATATTGGTGTGGATTCTGTCCCGATGCACATGGCCGCCGCACTGAAAACACCGATGGTGGCACTGTTTGGTCCGACAAAACTGATTTTCTGGTCCCCCTGGCAGGCAACCGGCAGAATAATCAAAGCCTCGGATTACGGCGACCAGCCGGACCCGGATGATGTCGATACCAGGGCCGATGACCGCTATCTGGGCGCAATACCTGCGGACGTGGTGATTGCGGCAGCACGGAGTTACTTATGAAAAACCTGCGTTTAGCGATTGTCCGCCAGAAATACCGCCCTGACGGCGGCGCGGAACGGTTTGTTTCCCGCGCACTGGAAGCATTGGATACGCAAAACCTGGAGCTGAATGTAATCACCCGCTCCTGGCAGGGCGCTGCGGCTCCCGGCTGGCATATCCATGTGGTTAATCCGGTAAAATGGGGGCGTATCAGCCGTGAACGCGGGTTTGCCAATGCCGCCCGTGCCTGCTGGCAGGCGGAAAAATTTGATATTGTTCAGAGCCATGAGCGTATTGCCGGGTGTGATATTTATCGTGCGGGTGATGGCGTTCACCGCCGCTGGCTGTTACAACGGGCGCGGGTTTTGCCGGGTTGGCGGGCTAAATTATTGTTTGCTTCGCCTTATCACCGTTATGTGATGAAAGCAGAACAGGCGATGTATCATGATGCGCATTTTAAGCAGGTGATTTGTAACTCTGAGATGGTAAAAAAAGAAGTAATGGAAGACTTTGGTCTTTCTGAGTCACAGATTACGGTTATCTATAATGCAATTGATTCATCCCGGTTTTATCCGGCGACGGAAGAAGAGCGTCTGCGGTTACGACAGGCACAGGGTATTCCGGCGGAGGCAAAATGCCTGATTTATGTCGGTTCCGGGTTTGAGCGAAAGGGACTGGCGGCAGCGATAAAAGCGGTCAGCCGTAATAATGGTACCCGGTTGCTGGTCGCCGGGCAGGATAAAGATGAAAAAGCATACCGTCAGTTGGCGTCGTCACTGGGCTGCGCGGATCGTATCCATTTTCTCGGTATGCAGAAACAGACATTACCGCTCTATCAGATGTGTGACGGATTATTGCTCCCGACACTGTATGATCCGTTCCCGAATGTGGTTCTTGAAGCGATGGCCTGCGGATTGCCGGTGATCACCAGTACAACCTGCGGCGGCGCTGAATTTATTACCCGGGGCGAAGAGGGATTTGTCTGTGATGCCCTTGATATTGACGGATTGGCTGATGCCGTTGCACAACTGCCCTGTAATCATCTGAATAATGCAATGTCTGAACGCGCGCGGCAGCGGATTTTACCGCATACACCGGCGGCACTGTCACAGCAACTGATTGATCTCTACGGACGCGTACTGTCGACATGAAACAGCATATCTTATTTATTATTGACGGATTACCCGGCGGCGGTGCGGAGAAAGTCGTGCTGCGCCTGAGTCAGGGATTAGTGCAGGCGGGCTATGATGTCACACTGCTGGCACTGAGTGCTGTGCGGGACTATGACATTCCGGACGGGGTTGATTATCAGGTTTGTGAAGATACCTATCGCGGGCTGTTCCGGCGTCAGACAGAGATAAAACGGCGCGCAGTAAAAATGGATGCCTTATTATCCGCTCTGTTTACCCGCAAAGGTATTCCGGCACTGGTGGTATCGAATTTACATAAAACAGACCGTATTGTGGTGCAGTCCCGCGCACTTGCCGGACTGAATGTCTGGTTTTGCCTGCACGGAATGTATTCTGCGAGTTATCTGGGAAATAAAACAGGTCTGCGCCGGATGCTGAAGCAGACCAAAATCCGCAAAGTGTATGACGGGCGCAATATTATCGGCGTATCCGATGCGGTCTGCCGTGATGTGTGTGACTCCGTTGGTGTAAAGCCCGCACAGTGTGTGACTATCTATAACCCGTTTGATGTGACAGATATTCAGCAGCAGGCTTCGGCAGAAAACCCGTATCAGGGACAGGATTATATGATCCATCTGGGGCGTTTCCATGAAGTGAAACGTCAGGACAGGCTGCTGGCTGCATTCGCTCTGGCTGATTTACCGTGTAAATTATTGCTCGCGGGGCAGGGCAGCCCGGCTGCCACACTGGCGCTGGAAATGCAGGTGACCGCTCTCGGGCTGGAAAATCGTGTTGAATTTATTGGTTTTCAGACAAACCCGATGCCGCTTATCCGTGGTGCAAAAGCAGTATTATTAAGTTCTGATAACGAAGGGTTACCGACCGTACTGATTGAGGCATTAATGTGTGGTACGCCGGTTGTCAGTACACATTGCCCCGGTGGTATCAGTGAAATTATGGTGGGTGAGCTGGAAAAATACCTGTCTGCACTGACCCCTGAGAGCCTTGCCGAAAAAATTCGCCTGGTGTATGAATCTCCGCCGGTTATCACGCCGGCGATGTATCAAAAATTTGGGCAGCAGACGATAATTCAGCAGTACTGTCATTTAATTCAGCCCGTCCCCGGGAAAAACGCGTGAGGAACACAACCATGACGAAGCCCGCATTTATCATCACCCTGGATACAGAAGGGGATAATCTCTGGGAGCCCGGTCCGGTCATTACCACACAAAACACGCGTTTTTTGCCGCGATTTCAGGTTTTGTGTGAAAAATTCGCGTTTAAACCCGTCTGGCTGACTAACTATGAAATGGCGGCAGATGATGCATATATTGAATTTGCACAGGATGTGATTGCGCGGCAGGCCGGGGAAATCGGCATGCATCTGCATGCATGGAACAGCCCGCCGCTGAAAGCACTGACCACGGACGACGATCGTTTCCAGCCGTACCTGATTGAATTTCCTGATGATGTGATGAAAGAAAAAATCAATGTCATGACATCCCTGCTGGAAGATAAACTTCAGACTAAAATGGTCAGTCACCGTTCAGGTCGTTGGGCACTTAATGAAAAATACGCACAGTTGCTGGCAGAGTTTGGTTATCTCGCAGACTGCTCTGTTACTCCCGGCGTGAACTGGGCGTATACATCAGGCGCACCGGCACCGCTCGGCAAAGGCGGCACAAATTACCTGAATTTCCGGGCTGATGCGTATTTTATGGATCTCAATGATATCAGCCATGTGGGTGATTCTGCACTGTTACAGGTGCCGATGAGTATTCAGAACCGCCATTCGCCGCTGATGAACAGTCTTAAACAGTTTTATGACGGATTGCGCGGTAAGAAACGCTCGCCGTCTGTTAACTGGTTAAGACCAAAAGGCGGCAATCTGCTTCAGATGCAACAGGTGGTTGATGCTTGTCTGGCGCAAGGGCATGATCATATTGAATTTATGCTGCATTCGTCTGAATTTATGCCGGGCGGTAGCCCGACATTCAGGGATGAAGCAGCGATTGACGCGCTTTACGATGACCTGGAGCAGCTCTTTGCCTATATTGCCCAACGGGCGGAAGGTATGACACTGGCGGAGTTTTATCAGCGGAAATTTACGCAGCGCACCGCGCCTTAACGCATACCGTGTGCGGTCATGGCGGCGAGAACATCATCTGCTGTCACTGACGCCAGAGAGCCATCCGGCGAGGTCAGGGCAAACTGCCCTTTGCCGTAGCCGCCGATAAGCCCCGGGTCTGTCGGGCCGTACAGCGTAATATTGGGTTTATCCAGTGCGGCGGTCAGGTGGCTCAGCCCGGTATCAACCGAAATCACCCCTTCAGCCCCTGCAATTTCAGCGGCAACCTCAGCCAGTGATAATTTAGGCAGCACATGCACATGTGGAAAATCCTCTGCCAGACGCAGTGCGCGTTCCTGCTCATGCGGCGCCCCCCACGGCAACCGGATATGCAGACCACTGTCTGTCAGTTGTGAAAACAGCGCCCGCCAGTGAGATTCAGGCCAGTGTTTGGCATCACGGGTTGTGGCATGCAGACAGACAAGATAGGGCGCAGAGTTTGCTCCGGTTGTGCTGTTATTCAGAAAATGGGTGGCAATTGCATAATCACCCTGACTGTCCGGTTTTTCATAACCCAGGCTCAGGGCAAAAAGCTGGCGGATGCGCTCAACAGCATGTTGTTGTTTACTGACGGCGTGTTTTTCATCATAAAAAAAACTGGCAAGCGGCTCGCGGATACTGTGGCGGTCATAGCCGTGTTTACGGCCATCTGCTAATCGGGTAACCAGCAGCGCACTTTTGATAAGCCCCTGGGCATCAATAACCGCATCATAAGAGCGGGAGCGCACGGTTTCTCTGAACTGACGGCGCTCCTGACGGATATCACTGCGAAACCAGTTTTTCCGCCAGCGGCGGATGGCAACAGGAATGACGCGATCAACCGCCGGGTGCCAGCCCGGGATTTGTGCAAACCCTTCTTCCGCAACCCAGTCAAATGTAATACCGGGAATTGCCAGCGCGGCATCAGTCAGCGCGGGTAATGTATGCAGTACATCACCCATGGATGAGGTTTTGACAATTAACACACGGCGCATGGCGGAGTGCTCTTGAGTAAATCATCGAGTTCTGACAGAACACGTTCAGGCTGAATATCAACCAGGCTCTGATGATATCCCTCGTGAGTATCGCCTTTGCGGACTTTGTGATAGCCGGTGATAAGGCGGATAACGCGGGCTTTTTCTGACAGCGGCGGCGTAAAATCCGGGCTGCTCGGACCATATAAGGCGACCAGCGGGCGATCAAGTGCTGCTGCCACATGCATCAGGCCGGAATCATTAGAGATAACAGCGTGGCAACCCGCGATCAGGTTGACAGCCTGCTCCAGCGAGGTTTTCCCTGCGAGATTCAGACAGTTATCACGTTGTTCATCACTGAGCCCGGCAAGAATATCTTCCCCGGCGGCGTGATCTTTTTCTGAGCCGAACAGGATGATTTGAAAATCACGCTCATCAATGAGTTTTTTGGCTAATTCACCGTAGTGATAATGCGGCCAGCGTTTGGCGGGACCGAATTCCGCACCGGGACAAAACCCGACAACCGGGCGGTGATCGCCGATATTAAATGCCGCCATACTTTCAGCGATATCTTCATCGCGCACCACCAGCTTCGGCCATAACAGCGGCTGCGGGATAGCCCCGGCATCAGGAACATCTGTCTTGTCGTACGCGAGTGCGACATAGCGCTGAACCATTAACGGGAAAGCGGGTTTATCAAGTTTCCGGTGATCGTTAAGCAGCCCGTAACGCATTTCACCCAGCCAGCCGGTACGTACCGGAATTTTTGCAAAAAACGGCACCAGGGCTGATTTGAATGAGTTTGGCAGCACATAAGCACGATCATACTTATTATCACGCAGGGTATGACCAAGACGCCAGCGCTCGCCAAGGGCAAATGCGCCGTGACCCAGCGGCATGGCGATTGCCTCATCCACTTCCGGCATTTTCTCCAGCAGCGGGCGGCACCATGCAGGTGCCATCACATCTATCGTTGCCTGCGGATAACGTGTTTTCAGGGTACGGTAAAGGCTTTGTGACATCATCATGTCACCGACCCACGATGGCCCGATCACCAGAATTTTCATGTGTGTTTAATTAATTTCCCTGATTTAACCAAATCATGTATTCGTGAACACCTTCGGCAACGGTTTTAAATTTGCCGGGATAGCCCGCCGCGCGCAGGTTGGTTAAATCAGCCTGCGTATACGCCTGGTAACGGCCTTTGAGTTTTTCCGGGAATTCAATGTAATCAAGTGTACACTGACGATTACTGTGGAAACCGGTTACGGCATCAGCGACAGCCTGAAAAGATTCCGCATGACCGGTACCGCAGTTAAAAATCCCGGATTTGGCATTTTTCCAGAACCACAGATTAACAGCGGCAACATCACCCACATAGATGAAATCACGCAGGAAATTTTCGCTTCCTGAGAATAATTTCGGGTTTTCGCCATCTGAAATCTGGTTATTAAGATGGAAAGCGACGCTTGCCATACTGCCTTTATGACCTTCACGCGGACCATAGACATTAAAGTAACGGAATCCGCAGATTTGTGACTCTGCATCCGGCAGAACATCGCGGACATGCTGGTCAAACAGGAACTTTGAATAACCATATACATTCAATGGTTTTTCAAATTGGCGATCTTCAATAAAGTTATCGCTGCGCCCGCCGTAGGTTGCGGCAGAAGAGGCATACAGGAACGGAATGCGGCGATCCAGGCAATAGTCCAGCAGCTCTTTGGAGTATTGATAGTTGTTATCCATCATATACTTGCCATCCCACACCGTTGTGGAAGAGCACGCGCCTTCATGGAAAACAGCTTCTATATCCCCGAAATCATCCCCGGCAATAATACCGGCGATAAAATCTTCTTTATCAATATAATCGGTGATATCGAGATCAACCAGATTCACAAATTTTGTGCCGTCTTTCAGGTTATCGACCACTAAAATATCAGTGTAACCGTCATCGTTAAGTGCTTTTACAATATTGCTGCCGATAAATCCGGCACCGCCGGTGACAATAATCATCACGCATTCCTCTGTTCGGGTTCATTTAAGAAAATGAAAAAATCACTGATCCCATAATAGCATTGAAGCATAGGAGAGGTGGATGAAAAATTATATCAGTGCAGCCAACGAACCTGCAGTTTGAATGAATAAGGGTATAGACATTAAATTCAGCTTAAAAAATTCGCCGGTAAAAGCTGCAATCCGGCACAGTGTTGCAAATTCAGGTATTATTCAGCGCCTTTACTCTATATTTTTCGGGAACGATTATGCTTGTGAAAATAAGCCGGTCAAAATAAGCCAATGAAAAAAATCTGCCTGTTATTAACAGCCCTTCTGATAGCCGTTTTGTTTTATACGGATGCGAATCAGGGCGCCGCACACAGTATAAAAACGGCGTTATTTACCCTTTTATTTCTGCTGACCTGCGGATTACTGACCCGGTACAGAGCCGGGCAGATAGTCGCCGGAATATTGGTGCTGTTTTTCTGTGCGGTACAGGGAATGCGGATTTTTTTATGGCAGGAGTATCAGTCTGCTTTCAGTGAAGCACTGGCAGAAACGTTCCTGGCAACCACGACTGATGAAGCACAGGCAATGTCATTGATGTATTGGCCGTATCTGCTGGTATTTCTGTTTATCACACTGCTGTTTTATCTGCTCTGCCGCGGAATAGGTCGCTGCTTTTCTGCCCGGACACTGCGCTGTGCGGGTAGTATCTTCCTCGTGTATCTGGTTGTCAGCGGGTCACTTTATTATTTTAACGGCAAATCCCGCTCGGATGATTTCGTCTGGGGAGAAACCCTGACCAAACACACCCCGTTTTATGATCTGGGGGAATTCTTCCGTGTGCAGCACATGCAGAAAATGATCGATGAAGTGAAAACGTACCAGCCCGATTTTCATTATGATGTAGTAAATGATGAGATTGAAAACTACGTCCTGGTGATAGGCGAATCGGTGCGCCGCAGCGATCTGAGTTTATACGGACGGGCGGAGAACACGACACCGCTGGCAGTCGCGCAGCAAAAAAATATGCTGGTGTTTAATCAGGCTGTATCCCCTGCGCCGGTGACGATTCTATCCGTCCCGGTATCTGTCTCTAATATTCCGCTGGGACAAACCGGACATTTTTCTGATTATGCAGACAATATTTTGACCCTGGCACAATCTGCCGGGCTGAAAACGCATTGGTACAGCAACCAGGGCGTCGGCGGGCTGGGTTACGGGCTGATTGCTGCTATCTCTTTCCGGGCGCAATTCTCGCGCTGGAATGACAGTATGGTGGATGACCGGACGTTGCTGCCGGATCTCGATGCCGCATTGAAACAACCGGGGCGTAAACTGATTGTTCTGCATATTTACGGCAGCCATTCACCCGCCTGTAAGCGGGTGGAAGACAAAACTGTTATCCCGTTCACCGGAGAGCAGGAAGAAGATTGCTACCTTAATTCTGTCTACTATACAGATGAATTGCTGGGCGAAATCACTTCCCGTCTGGCGGACAGCCGTTCATCCATGCTGTATTTTTCTGATCACGGTATGATCCGTAAAACCGATGGCCGCGGGGAAACTGAGTATGCCCACGGGATAGCCGTGCCGGTTAAAGCCGCCTTTGATATCCCGATGTACATCTGGTACAGCGAAAAACTGACCGGTCACTATCCACGCGGTGAAAAAATAAATACACTTTACTCAGGCAGCTCAGATTACTGGCTTATCAGCGACTGGCTGGGATTGCGTCAGCAGGATAAACAGCGGTGCGCTTCCCCGTTATCTGACTGTTATCAGCCGCCACAGGATATTCAGGTGATGGACGGCAACAAAGTTCTGCATAATTATAGTAGTCTGAAGCCTGAATAGACTATCCGTAACCATAATCCGCCGAACCGGCGGTATGGTTAATTTGTATTAAGAGAAAAATAATGAATCAACCGACTTTTTTTCGCCTGCCGTTACTGTTTGTTCTGAGTTATCTGCTGATAATGATGGGTAATCTGATCATCAATATTTATCCGCAGGTCAGTGATAACGGGACGACAATATCACTGTGGAATTATTTATCCCCTGTACTCGGGCACCATTTTATTCAGATGACCGGGCAATTTGCACTGGTTTCCTTATTTTTATATCACACGCGGATAACGCTGCTGAACCGGAAATCAGTCCTTGGCATTATCGGGTTGGCGATTTTTCTTTATGCCGTAAACTATGCTCTCGCCATGCTGAAAATAACAGTAATACGGTCTGTTCTTCAGGATTATGGTCCGGATAATTTTGATTTTTTACTGCTTATAAAATTGGTGAGCCTGGCAGATTTGTTGATTTATCTGGCGTCATTTTTAGTGTTGTATCTGGCGGTTCGTCTGGCGGCTGATCGCTATATTAAGGACACACAGCCGTTCCTGCTGACAGCAGAAACATCACCGGTAATTTATGGCGTATTATTCAGCACAGGTATGATGTACCTGATGTGGTTAATTTCACTGTGTGCATTTTCGATGATAGCAGGTGACCTCCCGGGGATCAGCCCGAAAATGCTGACACAAAGTGCGCTGAGTGTTGCGATTAACCTGGTTATTTCCGGCGGTGTTATTTTCCTGTGTATCCGCAAAATATTCCCTGTAAAAGAGAGTGAGCTGCGGGTCCGTGAACTGACTATCTCTGTTATTACCACCGTAATATTAAGTATTGTGTTAATGGTTGCGATCGCTGCAATGTTTATATTCAGTATGATGGGTGATGATTTTTATCTGAGCGCAGGCAAGCTGGAAAACGGATTTATCGGATGTGCAGTGGTATCTGCTGTGCTTATATTGTGGCTTAGCCGGAAAGTTATTCGTTTCGTATTCCGGATCTGATAAATAATATACCCAACGTCATTCAGGATGAAGCCAACAAACCTGTAGTTTGAATGAATAAGGGTATAAACGGATAAATTAAAGGATGCGATAATGAAGGATTCAGCACCGGCGGACGGAGTATCATTTTTCCGTCTGCCATGTGTATTTACGCTAACCTGGATGATTGCCGGGGCTATCTGGATTTACCAGATCCTGCCGGCCATCTTCAGTAATGCATATTATGTTTTACCTGTACTTCAGTTAGAGACCTATTCTGAATGGGTTGTTTACGGTCCGCTTCTGTTTATATTCACCTCTTTTCTGTTTTATCATCGTCATCTTTGCCGGACAGACAGCCGTTCACTTATCCTTGTGGCGGGCATGGCAGTTATCTGGTTTATTATTCTTAAACTTGCCGGTCTGGCGCAGCTTATGGTGATTTCAAACCTCGGTAAAGATCAGCCATATATGGCAGCACCGCCTGTACTGGCGATTTACGGGCTGTATATTTTAAAACTGTTGATTACTATGGTGGCACTCTGGCTTATAGCCACAGGAATGACCCGCTCCCGGATTAAAACCGGCGCGATATATAAAATAGCGCCCTATAACAACGGGATAGTCCATAATATCCTGCTGACATCCCTGACTGTTTATCTCTCTGCTCTGCTCCCGTTAATTCTTCTTTTCTTTTATGTCAGTCTTTTTGGCGGAGAGGTAATATTGCAGGAAATCATTATGTTATTTACGATTGGGCTGAGAAATATACTGCCTGATCTGCTGGTACTGGCGGGAATATTAGTCACGGCGCTGTATGGTGCATTCGGATACAGCGGAGAGAAACTACGCACCGGTCGGTTATTATTAACCGGCATAGCGGGTGGATTGATTGTTTTTCTTATGAGTAGCGGCGCAATATATGCAGTGCTGTCCTCTTCTTATATCCGGGATTACCGGGGGCCGGACTCTGTGGCTATTTTGCTCCGTATCGCCGGGTATGCATCAATGGTCATTGCCGCACTGATTATCCGTTATATGGTGAAACGGGTTTTCCGGGCGGATCAGGAGGTATTACATGCCGAAAACATCTGATGCTGTAAATTTGAATCACAGATAAATTATATCGTAAAGCCCGAGCTTACTATATCGGACTTACTATTCCTGGCTCATTATATTGATGTTTCAGTTACCGGAGGCACAATAGTTGCCGCCGGTTTTTCAGCCGGAACCGTTTCTGCTTTTGGTTTAGTTTCTGATTTAGTGTCCGGTCTGGTTTCCGGCACAGTCGCCGGCTCTGCTGCCGGCAGTGCCAGCGGGATATCAGACAGCACGGCTGCGGCTTTGCCGGTTAATTGCTGCTGCAGTGCCGCTTCAGTCAGAAGATTAATATACGCAGTATAAAACTCCCCGCTCAGCACCGGCAGCCCTTCACACTGTTCTGTCATCGGCGTCAGCCACGGTTTTTCAACCTCCACCGGTTTCTGTTTCTCTTTTCCGGTTTCTGCCGGTTTCACTGGTTTAACCGGCAGCGGTCTGACGGATGACGGTTTTCCTGCATGCGTCAGCATATAGCCCGGCGAAACCAATTCAATATCAGGCGGCAGCATTGGCACAAGCTTATGCAGCGCACGGACTGTCGACGGATGCGGATGCCCGATAGCAATCACCGAACCTTGTTTACGCGCAAGTGCAACGGCGCGGTTAAGCTGTTTGCGGGTTTCTTCCTCGGTCTGGACATTATCCAGAAACACCTGACGGCGCAATACGCGCACCGGAGTACCTTGTGCCGCCTGTGTGGCTTTTGTACTGCCGATGGTCACACTGTCGAGAAAATAAAAACCAGAGCCGGAGAGGGATGTCATCACGTGTTGCATGGCGGTGAGATCAGAGGTCATTGCGCTGCCCATGTGGTTATTCATTCCAACTGCATAGGGAACGCGGGCAATAGCGGCTTTAATGAGCTGATCAATTTCAGCGGTACTCATTGACGGGCGCAATGTATCCCGCTCCAGAGGCTGCTTACTGATGGGTGCCATCGGCATATGGATAAGGATCTCCCGACCCTGACGATGGGCTTTCTCTGCCATCTCCCGACCAAAAGGGGAGTTCGGCAGGATAGCGATTGAGACTTGCGGCGGCAGTTCCAGGATGCGGTTATCATCCTGTTTACGGTAACCGAAATCATCGATAACAATCGCGAGTTGCGCCGCACCGGCAGAAACTGCTATCAGTGACGAGGTTATAAAAAGTAACGATGTCAGTAAGATACATTTTGTTTTCTGCCGGTAAGTCACAGTGTGCTATCTCCCCAGCCAGGGCTGCGGATTAACCGTCCGTCCCTGGCGCCGGATTTCAAAATAGAGGCCCGGTCTTTCCTGACCTCCGCTGCTGCCCACCAGTGACACCGGTTGACCGGCTTTCACCTGGTCACCTACATTCACCAGTGCGCTCTGGTTATATCCATAAAGGCTCATGTCCCCTTTACCGTGCTCAACCACCACAACAAGACCATAGCCCTGGAGCCAGTCGGCCAGCAATACCCGTCCGTCTGCAACCGCTTTAACCTGTGTGCCCTCCGGCGCGCCGATCACCATACCTTTCCAGCTCAGTTCGCCGGAAATACTGTCACCAAAGCGATGGAGAACCGGACCGCGTACCGGCCACATCGCCTGACCTGCCGGGCGACCCAAACCACCGGTACGTGACATCAGCGAGCGTTCGTCCTGAGTCGGGGTATAGGTGGAACCTTTTTTCTTCGCCTGCGCCTGTTTTGCCCGGACCTTCGCGGCTTCACGGGCTTCGCGTTCAGCACGGGCTTTGGCTTCGCGCTCTGCTTTGGCTATTTTGTTGCGCAGCTGACTTTCATTTTCCCGCATCACCAGCAAATCTTTCTGATCCGCTTTCAGGGAACTTTCTAATTTGGTGAGGGTTGATTTACGGGCGTTTTGTGCGGTATCGAGTTTTTTCTTTTCTGACTGTTGTTTGCCGAGCAAGCTACTCTGCTCAGTCCGTTTTTTCTGTTCTTCCCTGCGCTGAGAGTGAAGCTGTCTGGTGGTTTCTTCCAGCTCCGTAATCGTTTTTTCCCGCGCGGTACTTATATAAGTGTAATAGGCGAGGATGCGTTCTTCGCGCTGACCCTCATCACCTTTGAATATCAGTTCAATGCCCTGATGGCGACCCTGACGGAATGCGGCATCCAGCTGTTTTGACAACAGCGCGCGCTGCGTTTTTTGTTTTAAATCCAGTTGCCGGATGTCTGCTGCCAGTGTGGTGATTTCACCATCGAGTTTTTTCAGACCTTTTTGAGTGGAATACAGTTCACGACCGGCAACCGCGATATCACTTTCCTGCTTTTTAAGCTGGCCTAACAAATCTGTCCGTTTGCCTTGCTGCTCTTTGACGCTTTTTTCTTTTTCTGCAATATTGAGCTGTAAGTTTTTCAGCTCATTTTTACTGGCATCTGCGGATGGGGTATTGGCTGCAAAAACAGCAAAGGAGGCTGGTAACAGCAGGGCTGCCAGCAATATACGGATGCCGTGAATGACCCGGCGGGAATGTCTGCGGAACACGTTCTTATGCGCCAATTTATCCGACCTTGCCGTTGTGCCAAAGAAACGATCATATTTTATTGTATACCCAACGTCATTCAGGATGCCGCCAACGAACCTGCAGTTTGAATGAATAAGGGTATAAACTGCAATTATTCCATGCTATTTAGGGCGTTACCAGCCCTGTTATCCCATATTTACACTTCAGCACAATCACCGGGGAGATATTTCCTGTGAATTTGTTGCGTTAGTTTTTTACCTTAACGGGAGATCAATGGTAAATTACAGGGTCTGTCCGTCGGGAAAATGTATTTTCGCGGCACGCGCCGCAAAATTAAGATGAAAACGGCAACATCCCGGGCAAGATTGGCTGTATTTGACCTGACACACAGGTATACTTCTGCCCTTTGATCTTTGTTATTAACTAACGGGAGTTATTGTCCCCCATGCTGCAAGAAATTATGCCATTTGTTAGTAAGCACCCGATTATCGCCCTTGTGTGGGTTGCGTTACTGGTTGCTGTTATTTTACTGACCTTCAAAGGAATGTTTTCCAAAGTGAAAACCATTCCCCGATCCACAGCTATCATACTGATTAATAAAGAAGAAGCGATTGTTGTGGATACCCGTACCCGGGACGATTTCCGCCGTGGTCACATCATTGATGCGGTGAATCTGACTCCGTCAGAAATTAAAGATAATAATCTCGGCGAAGTGGAAAAACACAAAAGCCGTCCGGTTATTCTGGTTTCTGCCAATGGTATGGACCTGGGTAAACCGGCAGAAAGCATGATTAAAGCCGGGTTTGAACGTGTGTTTGTGCTGAAAGACGGACTCTCCGGCTGGACCGGTGATAACTTACCGCTTTCCCGCAGTAAAAAGTAACCCGGCAAAGGACGTTTGAATTAACACCCTTTGTAACTCAAACTATTTATAAGGATATCAAAAGGTAACATTATGTCAGAACAACAAAACACAGAAATGTCTTTCAACATTCAGCGCGTCTATACCAAAGACATCTCTTTTGAAGCGCCGAATGCCCCTGCGGTTTTCCAGCAGGACTGGCAGCCGGAAGTGAAAATGGATCTGGACACCGGTTCAACCAAACTGGCGGATGATGTTTATGAAATCGTTCTGCGTGTCACTGTGACCGCAACACTGGGCGAAGAAACCGCATTCCTGTGTGAAGTTCAGCAGGCCGGTATTTTCACCATCGGCGGTCTGGAAGGCACTCAGTTAGCACATTGCCTGGGTGCATATTGCCCGAATGTTCTGTTCCCGTATGCACGTGAGTGTATCGCGGGCTTAGTTGGCCGCGGTACATTCCCGCAGCTGAACCTGGCGCCGGTTAACTTTGATGCCCTGTTTATGAGCTACCTGCAACAGCAGGAAGAGCAGCAGGTAGCCGCGCCGCAGGGTGGCGAACAGGAAGCATAATGACAGACGCTTCTATGACTGTACTCGGTGCCGGTTCTTACGGCACCGCTTTAGCGATCACACTTGCCCGTAACGGGCATCGTGTGGTGTTATGGGGACACGATCCGGAACACATCCGCCAGCTTGAAGCCGATCGCGCAAATCAGGCATTTCTTCCCGATGTTCCGTTCCCTGACACCCTCATTCCGGAAGCCTCCCTTGAAAAAGCACTCGCTGCCAGCCGCAATATCCTGCTGGTTGTGCCGAGCCATGTTTTCGGGGATGTACTCAAACGTGTAAAACCACTACTGCGACCGGATGCCAGAATTATCTGGGCAACCAAAGGTCTGGAAGCGGAAACCGGGCGTCTGCTGGGTGAAGTGGTTCGTGAAGTGCTCGGCGACCAAATCCCGCTGGCGATGATTTCCGGCCCCTCTTTTGCCAAAGAACTGGCTGCCGGTCTGCCGACCGCAATTGCCGTTGCTGCAACTGAACCGGCATTTGCCGATGAAGTTCAGCAGCTTTTCCACTGCGGAAAAAGTTTCCGTGTGTATAAAAACCCTGACTTTACCGGAATTCAGCTCGGCGGTGCCGTGAAAAACGTCATTGCGATTGGTGCGGGAATTTCGGACGGAATGGGCTTTGGTGCAAACGCGCGTACTGCACTTATCACCCGTGGTCTTGCTGAAATGACCCGCCTTGGCGTGGCATTAGGCGCAGATCCTTCGACCTTTATGGGTATGGCCGGTCTTGGTGACCTGGTGCTGACCTGTACTGACAACCAATCCCGTAACCGCCGTTTTGGCATGATGATGGGGCAGGGCGTGAGTGTGGATGATGCACAGGCACAAATTGGTCAGGTCGTGGAAGGTTACCGGAACACCAAAGAAGTCCGTGCGCTGGCAGAGCGTGCCGGTGTGGAAATGCCCATCACTGAGCAAATCTATCAGATACTCTATTGCAATAAAGATGTGCTCGAAGCGGCCCGTGCTCTGTTGGGACGTGCCACCAAAGAAGAAGGTGAGCGCTTTTAAGCCCGTTTTTTATCCGAAGTCTGTGAGGTAATTATGTCCTACGAAGAACTGGAAGAAGTCTGGAGCCATATAAAGCAGGAAGCGCGGGATTTTGCTGATTGTGAGCCGATGCTGGCCAGTTTTTTCCATGCGACATTACTCAAGCATGAAAACCTGGGCAGTGCGCTCAGTTTCATGCTGGCCAATAAACTGGGGACGCCCACCATGCCGGCAATTTCTGTCCGCGAAGTGGTGGAAGACGCCTACAGCAATGACCCGCAGATGATAAAATCTGCTGCGCAGGACATCAAAGCGGTCTGTCTGCGTGACCCTGCGGTAGATAAATACTCCACGCCGCTGCTGTACCTGAAAGGCTTTCACGCATTGCAGTCTTACCGCATCGCCAACTGGCTGTGGAAGCAGAACCGCAAAGCGCTGGCGACCTATCTCCAGAATCAGGTGTCAGTGACATTCGGCGTGGATATACACCCTGCGGCACAAATTGGTCACGGTATTATGTTTGACCACGCCACCGGAATTGTGATCGGTGAAACGGCAGTGGTGGAAAATGATGTTTCTATTCTGCAATCCGTCACACTCGGCGGAACCGGTAAAACCGGCGGCGATCGCCATCCGAAAGTCCGTGAAGGTGTAATGATTGGCGCAGGTGCAAAAATCCTCGGCAATATTGAAATCGGGCGAGGCGCCAAAATTGGTGCGGGCTCTGTGGTATTACACCCTGTACCGCCGCACACGACGGTCGCCGGTGTGCCCGCAAAGATTGTCGGCAAACCCGGTTGTGACAAACCCTCGCTGGATATGGATCAGCACTTTAACGGGTGCGAAGGGATTTAAACTATCGTGATTAAAAAATCATTGAGTCATGGAGTAAACAGCCGTGGATTAAACACCCATGGACTGTGGAGCCTGTTTATTGTCGGGGGATATATTTCCCTGCTGTATGTTACAGGGGTCACCCGTTACAAAACGATTTTTTTTGCGCTGATCGCCGCAACTGCGCTCTGGCATATTATCCGTTACCGTAAAGCTTGCTTGTCTCTGTTCAAAAACCCGATCTCACTCTGTATCGGGTTATTCACGCTGGTAATAATTTATGGTCTGCTGATTTCACCTGATTGGCGCGGCAGTCTTTCTGATATAAAAAACAGTCACTTCCGTGATGTATTACTGATGTTTGTCCTGATCGTGCTGGTGCTGATGAAAACGCCGCAGGAACAAGTGCTGAAAATGATCATCACCGCATTTACTGCAGGATTACTGTTTGTCTGCCTGCGGGAGCTATATCTGTATTATCTCGATTACCGTCAGGGGATTATGCCGTTTACCAATTTTAATCACCGTGATGTTTCTGACGCGCTGATTATCTTCTTCCCGGTACTGATTGCGCACTGGCACCTGATGAACAAGCGCAGTGTATGGCAATGGGCGGGGTTGCTCACACTGGGCGCACTGATGCTCTTTGTTTTACTGGGAACTTTGGCACGGGGCGCATGGCTGGCGGTATTGATAATGTATTTCCTGGCATTTGGACTAAACCGCAATAAAGGCATGGTTGTGGCAGCATTGCTGGTGCTGGCATTGGGTGCAATTGCTGTATCGCAGTATGGTTTAGGAAAAGACAATGGCATTTTAAACCATAAACTAAGCCAGACTGATAGCAGCTATCGTTATCAAAACGGTACCCAAGGAACGGCGTATGAACTGATCATGGAAAACCCCTTAAAAGGGCATGGTATAGGACGGCAGGTTTATAACCAGGCTTATGATACCGCCGCGATTCAGAACCCTGACTGGACATTCCGCACCTCTATCGGCTCACATAATGTTTTCCTTACTTACTGGTTTGCCTGCGGTATTGCGGGGCTTCTGGGAATGATTTACCTGGTATTTACCTTTTCCCTTTCAGGAGCGATTGCTGCCGACAGGCGGGATAAACTACAGTTTCAGGTGATTATCACACTGGTCACGTCATTCCTTGGTTATATTGTTGTGCGCGGTAACTTTGAGAATGTGCATATCAGTGTATTGGGTGTGTTGTTTGCATTGCTGCTAATGGCAACGCGGATTGAAAAAAGAACATAGCCGGAAAGATGATTTATTCAGGTTAAAAAAATCAGATCAAAAAAGGCGGTTTCATCACAGTATGAAACCGCCTTTTTTATAGCAGGTAATTTTGCGGGTATATACCCAACGTCATTCAGGATGTAACCAACGCATCTGCAGCCTGAATGAATAAGGGTATGATTGTTAATCCCGCAGTAAGGCCCCCATATAATCCAGTTGCCGCCAGGCTTCAAACACAATCACCGCGACAGTATTGGATAAATTCATACTGCGGCTGTCCGCCAGCATGGGTACGCGAATCTTCTGCTCAACCGGCATATTATCCAGCACATAAGGCGGCAGCCCGCGCGTTTCCGGTCCGAACAACAAATAGTCCCCCGCCTGATAGCTGACATTGCTGTGGCGTGGCGTTCCTTTGGTGGTCAGAGCAAACACCCTGTTCCCGGTGGGGGACTGTGCATTATCCGGGCTCAGCGCTTCACTTTCCAGGAACGCGGTATAATCATGATGATGTTTGATATCCGCAAACTCGCTGTAATCCAGCCCGGCACGGCGCAGGCGCTTATCATCCCAGGTAAACCCCAACGGATGAATAAGGTGCAGCCGAAAGCCGGTGTTAGCACACAGACGGATAATATTGCCGGTGTTCGGCGGTATTTCAGGTTCGAACAGGACGATGTTGAGCATGGTTTGGATTTGAAGAAAAATAGTAAGTCAGATATTGAATGATACCATTCAGTCTCTGAGAATATTCAGGATAAGATCAGTTTTTTCTTTCATTAACTCAATATCAGCACGGGATTCAACATTTAATCTGACAACCGGCTCAGTATTAGAGCATCGTAAATTAAAACGCCACTCTTTAAATTCCATACTAATACCATCAGTTTTATCTATGACGATAGCATCATCCTGAAAGTATTCAGTTACACGCATGATTGCACTTTCAGGCTCAGTCAGAGTAGAATTAATTTCACCTGAAGAAGGATAATTAGCTATATATTGTTTAACCAGTTGTGATAAGGAAATAGATTTTTTACTGAGTAATTCGATTACCAGAAGCCATGGAATCATTCCTGAGTCGCAGTAAGCAAAATCTCTGAAATAATGGTGAGCACTCATTTCACCGCCATAGATAGCATCTTCTTTACGCATTTTTTCTTTAATAAAAGCATGACCTGTTTTGGATAGAACCGGTATACCTCCAGCATTACTGACAACATCTATAGTATTCCAGCTGAGTCTGGGATCATGAATAATTTTGGCACCCGTTTCTTTTTGTAAAAATGCTTCAGCAAGCATTCCGACAATATAATAGCCTTCTACGAAGCATCCATTTTCATCAAAGAAAAAACAACGGTCAAAATCACCATCAAATGCAATTCCAAGATCTGCATTATGTGCTATTACAGCATTCTGAGTGTCTTTCCTACATTCAGGTAATAATGGATTAGGAATACCATTAGGGAAATTGCCATCAGGATTATTAAATAACTTAACAATAGAAATAGGGGTGTTTGATAATTTAAATCTATGTTCTATTTCATCAATAACATGACCAGCAACGCCATTCCCTGAATTTATAACTAGTTTCAGCGGCTGAATGGATTTTAAATCAAGATAAGAAAAAAGATGATCAACATAAGGATGTAAATTCGATATCTTAGTAAGATAGCCCTGTTTTTTAACAGAAGGAAATGAATTCTCCTCTGCTATTTTTTTTATTTCGTTTAAGCCGGTATCCCCGCTGATCGGCTTTGATTGCTCTCTAACCAGCTTCATTCCATTGTAATCAATAGGGTTATGGCTGGCAGTAATTTCAATGCCACCGCAAGCATTGAGGTTACTGGTAGCAAAGTAAACTTCCTCGGTACCGACTATTCCTATATCGAGAACATTACAGCCAGAATCGATGATTCCTTGAATTAATGCTTTTTTCAATAGATCTGAGCTGTTACGACAGTCACAGCCAATAACAACGTTAGATGGGGACAGATAAGCACAATATGCACGGCCAATTCGATAAGCGATATCTTCATTTAAGTTATTACCGATTTGGCCACGAATGTCGTAGGCTTTGAAACATGATAAATTAGACATAATTATAATATAGTATCCGATAAGCGTAAAATATCATTTTCATCAAGATAAGTTCCGGAACGAACTTCTATTAATTCTAAAGGAATTTTTCCTGGGTTTTCTATTGAATGAACTTCACCAATCGGTATATATGTTGATTCATTTTCAGTTAATATAAAACTAGATTCACCTTTAGTTACCTTTGCTGTTCCTGAAACCACGACCCAATGTTCAGCTCGGTGATAATGAATTTGTAATGAAATTTTATTCCCTGGCTTAATAACAACTTTTTTTACCTGATAGCGCTCACCATCATCAATAGAATCCTGTGAACCCCAAGGCTTTAACTCATTGCGATGCTTAATGTAATGGTATTTATTATCTTCTTTAAGTAAAGTAATAATATCTTTAACAGATTGCACTTGATCTTTATCTGCAATAAGAATTGCATCATTTGTTTCTATTACTGCAATATTATTTAATCCAACAGCAGCAACAACTCTTTCGGAGGAAGATATATAGCAATTAGATACGTCTTTTGTGTAAACATCACCTGATATCACATTACCAGCCGAGTCTTTGTTGCTTATTTCCCAAATAGCATCCCAAGCACCGACATCATTCCAACCAGCATTTAATGGTATCATTGCAGATAGAGATGTTTTTTCCATGACAGCATAATCAATTGAATCTGAATCGGATTTGTTGAATTCATTTTCATCAATGCGAATAAAATCAAGGTCACAACGAGATTTTTTTAAAGCAGCTTTACATGAGTCATAGATGTTTGGCGCGAATTTTTTCAATTCTTCTAAATAAGCAGAAGCTTTAAATAAAAACATTCCACTATTCCAAAAATAATCACCAGACTCTATATAATTTAATGCAGTAGAATAGTTCGGTTTTTCTTTAAATGAAGAAACTTTAAAAATTTCAGGAGAGATTAAGTTTCCTTTTTTAATATATCCATAACCTGTTTCTGGTGATAAAGGAACGATACCAAATGTAATTAAATAACCATCCGTAGCTGTTTTTTTTGCTTTTAGTATCGTATCTATAAAGATATTATTATTATTTATAATATGGTCTGATGGTAATATCAAAAGAAGTGGGTCAATTCCGCTTTGTAGTGCTTTAAAAGCAGCTAATGCAATAGCAGGTGCGGTATTCTTTTTTTCAGACTCTAAAATTATGCCGGATAAAACAAAATTTTTTAATTGTTCAGCAACAAGAAAACGATGTTCAGTGTTACAAACGACTAAAGGAGGTTCACACTCTAGTGTATCAAGACGAGAAACAGTATTTTGTAATAATGAATTCTCACCAAAGATAGATAAAAATTGTTTAGGATATTCTTCCCTTGATAACGGCCATAAGCGACTGCCTGAGCCACCAGCAATAATAACTGGCAAAATAGTCATGGTTAATCCTCAAAAGTATGATAAAGCGCATTATATTGATTTATCATTTTTTCTATTGGGAAATTTTTAGTAACATAAGTATGCCCATATTCCCCCATATTGACTGCGATCTCCGGATTTTCGATCAAGTAAATAATTTTATCGGATATCCTATTAATATCTTTTGGTTCGGTAAGAAAACCCATTTTTTCATCGATGACTACCTCAGGTATACCTTCAACATTAGTAGCTATAATAGGTAATTTATAGTATGCCGCTTCAGTTAATGTAAATCCGAAAGCTTCAAAAATAGAAGGAGATATAAAAATATCAGAATTATTATAGAACTCTGATGTACTGCCACTCCATCCGTACATAACGACAGAGTCATTTAAACCTAAAGCATTAACTAAATTAACGCAATCATCAAATAAATCACCATCACCAACAATATTTAAGCTAATCTCGTTATGTTTTTTTTTGCATAAATAAAATGCTTTAATTAAGGTCAATGGATCTTTTTGTTTATCCAGCCTTCCAACAAATAGTAATTTAACTATTTCAGAACGAGAATGAATCTGGTTATTTTGTAATTTCGTAAAGTCTATTCCATTGTAAATACTGATACTTTTTTTCCATGGAAAAAACTTGTAATATTTTAAATAAAATTTATTAACAGTTACGTTATAATGTCCAAATTGAAGCGAAATAATTTCGATTATATAAAATAGTAGCCTTGTGATAAAAGACGTATGCTTATGAAAAGCGATCCCATGAACAGTATGGATTATTTTTTTTATACCGGCTAGGCGAGCTGTAATTCTGGCAACAAATCCAGGCTTTGTCGAATTAGTATGTATAATATCAAAGTTATATTTTTTAAAAATATGATACAGCTCAGGAAATACTAGAATATCATGGAGTCCTATGCTTCTCTTCAGGTGCTTAACCCAAATTATTTCAACATCAATACTATTAAATTGTCTAATAAAATCTTCTTTTTGTTTATTATCAACAATCTCGGATGATGAGCATATAATGTATTTCCTATCGGCCAATGTGTTTTTTAAAATCTCAAAAGAAAACAATTGAGCACCAGATAGTTTAGGTATAACCTGAACATGAGCGATAGTACATATTTGTTTAGACATTATATTAGTTCTTTTTCTATTTCATCTATCATCTGTTTGGATACAGATTCATTACTGAAGTAATCAATGAATAATTTTCGAGGATTATCAAGATATGCTACATTTTTGATCAAATTAATGAAATCTTCAGTAGTATCAGCAGAAAATAAATTTTTATTATCGATGACATTTTCATAGCCAATTAATGCAAATGGAGAGCCGATTGTTAATTTATTATAAGAGAGTGCTTCTGCTATTTTTACTTTCATACCACCACCAGAAAATACTGGGGCAATTATTATATCAACAGAGTTATAAAATTCAGTTATTGAATTAACTGTACCTAATATTGATACATTCTCATTAGATAAATCAGATGTATATTTTTCAAAACCATTTCCCGCAATAATGAAATTATATTCCGGTAGTAGTGGAGAGAGTATTTTTGAAATATATTTTGCAGCCTCTACATTCGCATAAAATGCAGTACCAAAAAAACCAATATTACGAGGGGTAAGCTCAGAGAACGATATGTTATTATATTCCTCTCCTATATGTGAAGGAAGGGTGACAGGTAATAAGAAATCAGCTGACCTTTTATATAACTTACGGGCTCTATCTGAATCTGACTTATGTAGCATAAATAATTTATTAGAATATTTTATAGCGGAACGTTCATTAAGCCAAGCAGACCAAAACGATGGTATATATTGGAGTTGATTTTTTCTCAATCTGTTTATTTCAAAATCATACTCTATGTTATGGAAAAATGTTATTATTTTTACATCTGGATACTTATTATTAATTAATTTAGCTAATTTCCCAAGATAACTACTATCTAGGTAAATTAATGCTGGTTTTTCTTTATCGATTATAATAAGGATTTCTTTTATTGTATTAAATGATAGCCGGCCAGAAAAACCTAATAAGTTATTAAATGCGGTTGTTATTTTATTTTTGCTTGCATGAACAGAATAGTCACATCTATTATTTGATTTTCTAGAGATAGCGATACTTATAATATTTGATGATAATTTTAATTTTTCCAAATTTGACCAGCTAACAACACTACCACCAAAAGATGTGTCAGTATCAAGATAGGGTGAGATATAGATTATTTTATTTGACATTATTATCTACCGTGCTTTTAAGGAATAGAGGCAATAACATTAATATTGAAATGGAAGTAAGGTTATTGGAAAAGGATATAAATAATAGGATACCAAGTATTATTAGTTGCGAGTTAAAGCATACGTTTAACTTCTTTGTCAAGTACACTAAAGACATTTGAAATAAAACAAATATTAATATAGAAATTAATCCATAGTTAAAAGATAAGAATGAAAAATAGTCTTTAGGAACGAAATATAGTGGTTTGTCTATAAAGCCAATTAATTCTAGGCTGTAGTTTTTAGTGATTGATATATTGGTGAATGTTTTTATAGACTCGACTAATACAGGGTCGTTCATATTAAAGACGAAGCCAAAAGGTCTATCGTAAATATATGAAAATCGATGAAATATAAAGAAAAATCGAGTGTAAAATGAGTCTCTACTAGCCTCAGGTAAGAGTTCAATAAAGCTTGGATGAATTGAATATATGGAAACAATAAAAGAACTTATTGTGACAATAGGTATAAAAGATAATAGTAAATTTAAAAGAGATAACTTGCGGTTTGATAAAATGTATATGGAATAAAGTAAGGTGAGTGTTATTTGAATTAAAAATGCAATTTTAGAACCTGATAAATAGACTAAAAATATAAATATAAAACTAGTAATAATAAATGTTATGTTTTTTTTAATCAATGTTAGTGTTGCTAAAAATAAGGAAACCAAGTATGTTCCAGCAAATGATGGCTCACTGAATGTTAATGTGAATTTCCCTGATGAATAGAATGGATATTTATAACCATTACCATGGTTAATAAACTCTAAAACATCATCATTAATATAGATATATTTAGAAATGAGATATAGCACAAAGCATACAAAAATATAAAGATAGTTTATTTTTAGGAATAATAATAAATCAATAATATTTCTCATTCTAAAGCTATAATAAAATATAGAAATATTTCCAAGGAAAATAAGGTTATTTATTGCGAATAAATAGGTATCCCCATTAGATAAGAAAAAACAAAAAAAAGTCAACAGCACGATAGATAATATAAATAATCTATATTTAATTGAGGATGATGATAGGAAGGTATATATTATTAATAGTGACATCAGACATAGCGTCACTAATAAGTCATAAGAAAAAGAAAAAGAAAAATGATATTTAATAGACCATTTTTCGAATAAAGACATCAGTAATAATATATATATCATCTTTTTAATTTTTTGTTAATGATTAAGTCAAGAATGCTTTGAGTTGATTGGTGTTTTTTAATATATGAAAAATCATATATGGTGTCAAAGCAATATTGTATATTTTCTAAAAAGTCATCAAAAGAACTAAATTTATGCCCTGGGGTGAGCTTGTCATTATAGTAATCAAAATATAGACCAATATTTTTCAAATACGTATTAATGTCAGGGCAAATAAAAGCAATCCTTTTATTATCATCTAATAAATCAAAATATATACTAGAGTAATCAGTTATAATTAGGTCGGATATTTTTCCTAATGGATAGGGGTCTATTTCAGTGTAGAGTATGACCTTGTTCAGAGATAAAGAGTTAATTCTATCCAATAGTATAGATACTTCTAGTGGATGTGGCTTTATATATATAAGATAATTTTTTTCATTTGCTAGTATATTTAAATGTATCAAGGCATCATCGGTGATATAAGAAAAGAAAGATGGCATGATATTAGCTCTATATGTAGGAAATATACTTATTATTTTATTTTTTATTTTTTGTTTTTTTATTGTATCATCTATTTTTGAATATAAAACCCGAGGTTGCTCGACATAAATTATTCTATTTTTGATAGTGTTAAATGCGCTCATAAAATATGGTGTAAATATTGAATTTGATATGCATAGGTAGGTGTGTCTTTTATAATCCAAGTATGGAAATAGCTTCCAGTATAAATTTATTTTCACATTCTTCAGTAAGTTAGATTCTAGATGATTGAAATCAGTGTCATTCCCGATTTTTTTTAATGGTAACCCATGCCAAAGTTGAACTATTACCGCGCCATTAGTGAGTATCGATATGAAGTCATCAATAGAGTGAGAGTTAATAAAATAATAGGCTCTTAAATGAAGAATGATGCTTCTAAATGAATATATATATATAGCATCACCATATTTTTTTGCTTCTGCGATAGCTTGTTTATTTTTTGACACATAAATAAATTGGTTTTTATCGTTTTTATATTTATTTATTTCTATGAATAAATATTTTGGATTGTCGGAAAAGTTTGTTTTTTTATTACTACCAAATAAAACAATATTTTTATTTCGAGGGATTAATTTAATTAATAAAAACAATGGAAGGAATAGTAGCAATAGGATTTTTTTCATTTTACTTTCTTTATTAATTTCGTGAAAACTATAACTCTTATATTCATTATGATAAATTCAACGATACAAATTGAGCTGGCAACTAAGATCGCACTTAATAAGTTATGGATGTATAGAATAAACAATAATAAAGCTTGTATTGACGCCCCTAATATTACAGTTTTATTTGGGATGTCTAATCTATTTATTGTTGAGAATGCTGGGTATCCAAAGTTAATACTAACAAATGTAAATATTATTGTTAGTAAAAAAATACGAAGAATATTATCTGCATGGTAATAGTTAGCTCCATAGATTAAGCTTAGTATTTCACCAGAAAAAAACATCATAATAAAACAGCCGGCCATTAATGGAATTAATAATAAAAATGTTATTCTATATATATCATGGCTATTCTTTGTTCTGGACAGGTATGGAAATAATGCCTGGCTTACAGGCGAACATAAATTTTGCCCTGAAAAATATAATTTTTCAGCACTTGAATATAGTGCGGCTTGTGTAAGACCACTAAATGTACCTATGATAAAGGTACTTGCAGATGTATATATAACCACTGCAGCTCTAGATATAAAAAAATATGACCCATTTATAAATATTTTTTTAATTAATTGTATTCTAGGTACTTTAAAATAATATCCATTACTATATATACTTATGATGCTAAAAGTAGCACCAACTAGATTGCTAATAGCTAAGCAAAAAAGAAGAATGCTAATATCACTAGAATTATGGACGAAAATAATAACTAGTAATAAATATGTTAGCTTAGATAATGATGTTATCACCATTATAAACAACATCTTTTCTATTCCTTGAAAAAACCATGTGGATTGAAACGATTGGAAAAATATTGTTGCTAACGTAAGTGTTAGGTATTCTAATTCTATGTTGTTAACTTTAAAATAGTAAGTAATTGGAATGGATACGATAATAAAAAGAAATATTTTTATAACATAGACACTTGTTATGTGATTACTTATTTTTTCTTTATTATTTTTATTTAATGCTATCTTATTTGTTGAATATATATTGAACCCATATTCAGTTAAGACTAGAGACATAGTGATAATGGATATTATTACCATAAAGAAACCAAATTGTTCAGTGGTGAATATTCGACTTAAATATGGCAAGACTATAAGTGGTGATAAATAATTTATAATTTGCATGATAGATAAAATAAATATATTTCTGAATAAACCTTTTTTACTTGGAGTCATTTTATCTATCATATTTATAGTTGAGTTAGTATTATTATACAATGAAGTTTTTAATTTTTACTTATTAAATCAAATTTTTTCAAAATATACGTAGGTTTAATATCACTGTTTTCAATCTCATCTCGTTGAGTGTCGCCACTCAATACAAGAATAGAATCAACATTTGCATTGTTTGCCATCAATATATCTGTATATAGGCGATCTCCAATCATTAACATATCTGATTTTTTTAGTTTGCTTTCTTTTAAAATCAGTTCGATTAAATCAGCATTTGGTTTACCAAATATTTTATATGGTTTAATGCCTGTTGTTTTTTCAAGAGTAGATATTGTTGTTCCGATATCAGGGATTGGACCATCTTCGCTTGGACAAAAAATATCACAATGAGTCGCGATATAGTCTATATTGTTATTTATTAGCCGGCATGTGGTTTTAAGTTTTGAATATGTTAGTTCATTATCATAACCTACAACAATAAACTCTGGTGAATGAGAGCAAAATTCAAATCCAGCATCAATTATTTGTTTTTGTAGACTTTTTGTTCCAAGTACATATACCTTATTTACTTTTTTCTCTTTCAGATAGTTGATAACACTGTCGGTAGATAATTTAATATCTTCAAGACAACAGTCTATACCAAGAGAATGGAGTTTTGATAAGTATTCTGTATTGTTTTTAGATGAGTTATTGGATATGAATTTTACTGTTTTATTTTTTTCTTTTAAAATTTTTATTGATTCAATAACGTTTGGAATAATTTCATTTCCAACATAAATCGTTCCATCTAAATCAAAGCAATAGCATGTATAGTCAGTTATCTTTTTTTTTAATTGAGAAAAAATTTTATCGGATAAGGCTAAGTCATCGTAGTTATCAATTTCTACCCAAGCAGTATTCTGTATATTAAATGGCTTGAATTTTAACTCTTGAGACTGAAATAACCGTTGCATTGCTATCTCAGTCCAATCTTTCTTGTTTTTTTCATTTACAATAATTCGCTCCAATTCTTCAAAGAATATCTCGGAAGATGTTTCGGAGAATTTATAAAAATCAATAGAACATCCTAGTGTATCTTCTTCTGAAATTTGCTTAGATATATTAATAATCATACCTGCATCATTGCAAGTAATTTTCATTGACTCTTCATTATATAAAGAAAAATCAACAGCGACGATATCTTTTTCTGGTGATGAAATCATGTCTGTTATTAGATTGTTTTCAACCGCAAGATCAGCGTTATTAAGAATGAAGGCTTTTCCATTGATATAATTTTTGGCTAGATATAGTGAGTACATATTATTGGTATCTTCGTATTCACTATTTTCAATAATATGTATATTTAGCTCTTTAGTATATTTACAGTAATTACGAATTGCATCACCTTCATAACCAACAATAATAATAATATCCGTTATGCCTGCATTTTTATATGCGTCAAGTTGGTATTGGAGGATTGGTTTTCCTGCTGTTGTTACCAGACATTTCGGTTTATTGTTTGTCATTGGTCTGAGTCTGGAACCAACACCTGCAGCTAATATTACCCCAATCATAACTTCTCCTAATTACTATATTTGATAACCATAGCTACCGCACTGGGTTACGGCTCCCAGAGTGCGCTATTGCGAGTTTATCTTACTGATATTATTGAATAATCTGGTCAGTAAGTGATGTATTGCTTTGTAACACTCTGATTTTTGATAGTTATTACGAATGACGCGACGTTAATCATCAGTAGTGTTTATATTTGCTGCCAAAGGCTAGTCGTATTCCGTAGCCAGGTCAAGCATCATAACACTCGCTTATCTTTCATTAAACGCACTTTATCCGGTTTAAAGTAATAATATTTTTCATTAATGTTGTTTTCTTTGTGTTACTAGCTAAAAAAACGTCTTTTTCATTTAAGACTATGGATTGTTACTTTTTTTAATCGGTATGTGAGCGTTTACAGTGGAAATGTTTTTTGTTGAATATAGTTCGAATATTGTTATTTAGGAAAACAGCATCACCGGAACAGAGGTTCCGGTGATGCTGTTTTCTTCTGCAATCTTTTTTGATTTGTCTCAGCGCGGGTGTAGCGGCAGCCAGATTTCCAGCCGCAGACCGCCGAGCGGGCTGTCATTAGCAATTACTTTGCCGTTGTGCTGGCTGATGGCGGTGCTGACTATCGCCAGTCCCAGTCCGGTTCCGCCGGATTCGCGGTCGCGGGCTTCGTCGGTGCGGTAGAAAGGCCGGAAGATATGTTCGCGATCTTCCGGGCTGACACCGGGACCGTCATCATCCACTACAATGCTTATTCCCTGAGTATCCGCACTGAATGCAACCTGAATGCGCTGATTCGAGTAACGCAGTGCATTGCGGACAATGTTTTCAAAGGCGCTGCCGAGGGCGGATGGATTACAGTAAATTGTCCACGGGCCAGGCGGTGAGGTTATCTCCAGCGTTTTATGGCGCTGCTCTGCCTCAAACTTCGCGTCATCAAGAATATCATCCCATAACTCATTGGCTTTAATGTTCTGGCGCAGCAACTCGTTTTTGTGCTGACTGCGGGAGAGCACCAGTAAATCGTTTATCATGCCGTCCAGGCGCTGTGTTTCGGTTTCAATGCGCTCAAGCTCTTTGTTCTCACCATGCCGGCGGCGCAGTAATGCAGTCGCAAGTTGCAGACGGGTGAGCGGGGTGCGCAGCTCATGGGAGATATCCGATATCAGCCGTTGCTGTGCATTCACCATGCGCTCCAGAGCACTTATCATCTGGTTAAAGCTGTTACCGGCGGCAAGAAATTCCTGCGGACCGGATTCCAGTTCCGGATGCTGGCGCAGATTGCCTTTGGCTACATCATCTGCCGCATTTTTCAGTTTACGGGCTGGTTTTGCCAGGCTCCAGGCGAGCCAGAGCAGTAATGGCGAGCTGATAAGCATGGTCGCGGCGAGTAACAGGAACGGGCGATCAATCAGGAAATTGATAAAATCAGACTGTGCGGTATTTGCCGGACGAATGAGATAGAGCTGATAGCGGTCTTCGCCGTCACGGACTTCAAACGGGCCGAGAAGCTCAATGCGCCCGTAGCGTTTCTTTTTCGGGTTGTCGGTGTTGTCGGACTGCCCCATAAAGTTGCGGATAACCTGGGAGTCATTACGGATAGGCCCGATGATGCGCCCCTCCGTGGTGACAATAATCAGGCGTTTGTCCGGCGGGGTCCATTTCACCAGCGCACGGGTCAGCCGCCGCCACCAGAGCAGGTCATTCGCAGGGTCCTGTGCCAGGTCGGATTCAATATGCTGTTGCAGCATCATTCCCTGGCGGTACTCTGCCTCCTGAAGAGGCATGAGTTGCCGGGAATCGAGTTTCGGCACCATCAGCACCAGTAATAACACCAGTGCGAGGGTGAACCAGAAAATCGCGAAAATCCGCGCGGTCAGGCTGCTTATCATGTTGCGGATACCATCAGATAGCCGCGCCCGCGTAAGGTTTTAAACCACGGCAGCCCGTCGGTGCGCTCCGGTAATTTACGGCGCAGGTTTGATATGTGCATATCAATTGCGCGATCAAACGGGGTCAGGCGCTTGCCCAGTACTTCCTGGCTGAGGTGTTCACGGCTGACAACCTGTCCCAGATGCTGTGCGAGCAGATAGAGCAGGGTGAACTCGGTACCGGTCAGGTCGAGCACTTCATCAGCAAAGCTTGCTTCCTGGCGTCCCGGGTTGAGTTGCAGTTTATCCACCATCACAACAGATGAGTTGCTGCCGGTATCATTCTGCTGCTGTTCACTCCAGTTGGAGCGGCGCAGGATTGCGCGGATACGGGCGACAAGCTCCCGGTCGTTAAACGGTTTCGGCAGATAGTCATCTGCGCCCAGTTCAAGCCCCAGAACGCGGTCTAAATCACTGCCGCGTGCGGTCAGCATAATCACCGGTGTCTGGAAATTCTGGCGCAGCTCTTTCAGGGTTTCAATACCGTTTTTACGCGGCATCATAATATCGAGCAATAACAGATCTATGGAATCATCAATCAGGGTCAGAGCCTGCTCGCCGTCATGTGCAATGACAACGTTGAACCCTTCCATATCGAGTAACTCTTTTAACAGCGACGTTAATTCGCGGTCATCATCAACAAGCAGTATCTTATTCATTATTTACGTCCTCCACGAGCAAAATACGACAACAAACGTTTCTATTCCATGACTTTACGTTCTTTTACATGCTCTGACGCATGTTTGCAGCCGGGTGCGTATAGTTAATTCCAACGAGTCAGGTGACACAGGCTCAGAAGTTTAAGGAGTTGATATGGGTAAGATAGCAACAATCACTTTAGCGTCAATCTTTGTGATGCACACTGCGCCGGTTTTTGCGCAGGATACAGAAAGTGATAGCCGGGAAAACGCCGCCCAGTGTCACAGTCAGTATAAAGGTATAACGACATCAGGGGGAGATGGTTATACCTCTATGTTGACCGGCATCCGGTTAACGGAAGAACAACGGATGCGGTTGCGGGATTTAATGGAAAATTACCGCGACCAGTTACGCAACGTTCGTAATCTTGCGGAAGATGATATCGCGCTTTATGAACTGGTGAAAGCCATACAGTTTGATGAGACCGCTGTCAGGTCACAACTGGAAAAAGAGATGCGTAAACGGTTGGATTATCAGGTTGAGATGATTCGGGTTCATCATCAAATGTACCAGTTACTCAACCCGGAGCAGAAATTGCAGCTTGATGCGACATTTGAGCCGGAAGGTATTCATGTATCGCCGGCACCCCCTGTCGTCACATCAGCGCAGAATACCGCGCAATGAATTTGTCAGAGTAGTGAAGTGTAGTGAGTCGTAGAGCAGTTAAGTAGCACCCAAGAAGTTTTTCCTTGCCATAGACACCATCCCTGTCTTTTGCGCCCCTCAATGAGGGGCTTTTTTTTGTCTGTGATTCGGGCAAAAAAAGAGGCCCGCAGGCCTCAATAGAGAACAGAGATAACAATATGAAAGATTAAAAATTGTAGCGCACACCGATATTGCCGCTCAGCGGGGATTCTGTTTTATCGCCATTACGGTAATTAACTTCAGCGAATGCCTGAATTTGCGGATTGAAGCGGATGGTTATCCCGCCACCGGCTTTCAGACTGTCACCGGAGAAATCCGTATCAAAGGTATTGCGTTGGTTAATCGTGACCTGGTTATTACTGATAAATTCATGCTGCCAGGCCAGTTTTGTATAAGGTGACAGTTCAACCTGATTGCTCAGCACAAAATCTTTGCCCAGATGCAGACCGAGTTCTGATTGCAGTGACTGCTGTGCATCCAGTTTTGCCTGCATATTGTTGTTCAGGCTGACGGTTCCGCTGTCTGCCCGCATGTAAGTCAGTCGTGCATACGGCTCAGCCCAGAAAGCCTGTGGCAGAGTAAAGGAATAACCCGTTTCTGCTGCTGTGCCGTAAGCGTTCTGTGAGTAATCCCCTTTAATGCTGCTGTGATTCGTGGAAGTGGCACGCAGCTTATTATTAAAGTGGTTATATTTCAGAACACCATCGATATACCAGCCGTTGCCGTCAAACCAGGTGGCATAGCCGCCGGCGGTGATGCTGTCGATTTTGCTGTCACCGCCGCGCTGATGTTTCAGTGTGGCATTATTATAACCGGTAAATACGCCGAGCCAGAGTTGTCCCTGTGCCAGGTCAACCGGTGTATCCGCACCTAATTCAACACCGCCCTGATTCAGTTTAAAGCGGGTGTGCCCTGTATTCGCACGGGTTTTATCACCGGTTAAACGCATCCATACCCCGGCATCACCCTGATTATTGCGTAATTCACCTCTGCGTAGACGCAGGTTATTGAGTTCGTGGTTGAAAATCAGTTGCGGGGCGCTGGCCAGTGATAAAATCGCATCAGTAGCCGGGGTAGTTTTATCCTCCGGCACTACCGGCGGAACAATGCCCGGATCACCGCCATCATCTTTCTGTGCCGCCAGATACCAGATTTTGCCATTCTGATCTTCACGCTGATGCAGTGAGTACATATAGGTGCCGCCATCAACAGCATTGATGTTTGAGCCACCGAATGCACCTAAGTTAAATTTTGCGTTACCGCTTTTATCTGTCACCAGATCAAGGCGGGATTCATCCGGACGGGTAATTTCCGCGCCGGAATCCTGTATATTCAGTGCGTGTTCACCGCTGCCGGTATTAACCGTCAGATAGTCGCCGTGCTGTTCGGCAATCGCTGTATTCATATGGAATGTCTGGTTGCCGGAAAGCGTATCGATCATCAGGTGGCTGTATCCGGCGGTAACCGGTGCAACAAAACGGACTTGTCCCTGCCCGCTGAGTGAGCCGGTGAATGCGGTATTGCCGCTGTCGCCGGTGATCACCATCAGTGTGCTGTCCGCGCCGGATAAAATAACGTTTTCGGCATAGGCACCGGCATCAGCGGCTTGCTTGTCCTGCGCACCTGCGGTGAGTTGTAACTGCGCCCGGTCATTAACTGTTATTGCACCCAATGCCTGAGCGCCGGCGGCCAGCCAGCTTTTGGCGCTGTCATACAACGTGGTACCGGTTGCAGACGAGCCGCCGAAGATGCTTTGTGTACTGTTATTCCACAATTGAGTATCAATGGCCTGCCCGCCGTTTTTCAGAATTTGAGCGCCGCCGTTTTTAATTTGAGTTGATTCTGCGATACCGGCCGCTGCCGTGTCATTCTGGCGGAAGATATATTGTTCTCCGCCGTCAACAGTGGTATTTGTTGCTTTGGAGTCATCCACGACATATTGCCGCCCACCGGTATTCACCAGCGTATTATCAGCGAAGCCTTTCTGATGAAGCTGTTGAAAGCCACCGCTCTGAATCACTGAGCTATCTGCAACGCCCCCGGAGCGGAGCATCTGAGAGCCGCCGTCATTAATCTGCGTATTCAGGGAGTGACCATCCTGCTGAACGTATTCATAACCGCCGCTGTTAATTTGTGTACCGGAAGATTGCCCGCCGGAATAGATATATAATTTCCCACCGCTGTTGACGGTGTTATTTTCCGATTTTCCCGGATCATCTGCCTGACCATTATTACTGACATACACGGTTCCGCCATTAAGTACGGAATCTTTCAGTGTACCACCGTCGAGCACACGGATTAATCCGCCGCTCTGAATATCAATACGGCTGCCGGTTGCCGGAAAGCCGGAATGGTAGCCATCCCAGGTGATATGTGTATTTTTATCAATCCAGACTTCGGCACCGCCCTGAACTTGTGAGTCCTCAAAAAGACCTAATACACTGAGTTTACTGCCACTCAGCATTGTCAGGTTTTTTGCGATACCGATATAATCATCAGGGTTACCTTCTACCCAGGCGCCGACTTCAAAGCATTCATCCGCAGTTAGTTCACCACTTAATACGAAATCGCCACCGTAAGTAACCTGGCTTCTGTCACCGCAAAATGTGGCAGCCCTGACTAAGGAAGGTGCGGTCGTGAATAAAATAGCAAAAATAGCGAGATGCAATATTTTCTTTTTTGTTTTCATTAATTATTCCCTGGTGTTGGTGAAATATAACGAAAGCCATTTCGTTAATATAGAAATGGTAATGATTTATAAATAATGATGTTTTGTATGAAATGAGTATCTTATTTAAGTTATGTTTAATCAACGGGTGGGAAAATGGTAATTTATATACGTCTTTCACCCTTTTTTATCGAAAATGGCATTTTATTCACATTGTGAGTAAAGCTAAATTAATGATTTTTAATGTTCACCTCTGTAGTATAAACCTCTTGTTTTATCCGTTTTTGGGTTGATTTTATTATTTCTGTATTGTTATTCAGTCTGTTATCTAACTTGGTTACCAGTAATAAGAGTAAAAACGATAACGTAATAAATATTAAATTAGTGTGTCTGAATGTTAGCGATGATATTTTTTAAATTATCGGTGATAAATTAAATTCAATAGTTCCGTATAAGTAGTTAATTATTTGTTGTTCTTTTTTTATATTTCATAACATGTATTTTGAAATAATTAGTTACATTTTGCTCTTGTTTGTTACACAATGTGGGGTAAATCCGGATATATATTTTTTATCCGATGTGATTTTTATTTTTATTCTGTTCCTTCCGTTTTTTCTTTATACACCGCATTATTTGTGAAATAAATGTTGTAATAACGCTAATTGTTTTCTATTTTTCGGGTATCCTTAACGGATTATCTGAGTGATGCGTTTATCTGCTTTCCGGTGTCTCAAAATGACAAAAAAATCCGCAAAAGCAGGTGCATCCGGTAATGTCTTATTTTATTATAAGATTAGGTGAATCAATTCAGCTTTGTGTTATTACACGATATTACGATAATGAATTCCCGAGGCCCTGCCGGGGTGCGTGGTACTATGCCGGTGAGGTTTTTCAGATTAGCAACTATTGCATCTACAATCAGAGGTCATCATGAGCAAGAAGATCAAACGAATCGGTGTGCTGACAAGTGGTGGCGATGCGCCGGGTATGAATGCCGCTATCCGGGGTGTTGTCCGCGCCGCACTGTCAGAAGAGCTGGAAGTTATCGGTATTTATGACGGCTATCTCGGGCTGTATGAAAACCGGATGAAAAAGCTCGACCGTTTCAGTGTCTCTGATGTTATCAACCGTGGCGGAACGTTTTTGGGTTCGGCGCGTTTTCCTGAATTTCGTGATGACAAAGTCCGTGAAAAAGCCATCGAGAATATGCGCAAAAATGATATCGATGCATTAGTTGTCATCGGCGGAGATGGTTCTTACCTCGGAGCTAAAAAGCTGACAGAAGCCGGTTTTCCGTGCATCGGGCTGCCCGGCACCATTGATAATGACGTAGCGGGAACGGATTACACCATCGGCTATTTCACTGCACTGGAAACGGTTGTGGAAGCAATTGACCGCCTGCGTGATACCTCAACTTCCCATAAACGTATCTCTATTGTGGAAGTGATGGGGCGCTATTGCGGTGATCTGACTCTTTCAGCCGCAATCGCCGGGGGATGTGAATTTATTGTTCTGCCGCCGAATGAAGTGGAATACAGCCGCGATGAACTGATTGCTGAAATTAAAGCGGGGATTGATAAAGGCAAGCGCCATGCGATTGTGGCAATCACCGAACACGTAACAGATGTGTATGAACTTGCCCGCCAGATTGAGGCAGAAACACATCACGAAACCCGCGCCACCGTTCTGGGGCATATTCAGCGTGGCGGTTCGCCGGTTGCGTATGACAGAATTCTGGCGTCCCGCATGGGCGCATATTCTATTCAGTTGCTGCTGGAAGGTTACGGCGGGCGCTGTGTGGGTATTCAGAATGAGAAGATGGTTCATCACGATATTATTGATGCGGTGATGAATATGAAGCGGGTGTTTAAGAAAGATTGGTATGAAACTGCCAAGAAACTCTACTAAAAATCCTCGTCATCCTTCGGCCTGTGGCCGTGTTGGCTGCGTTCGGCTAACCGGGTCACATACTGATGTATGCTCCCCGGCTATCCTCACTTTGCCGCCTTGCCACAGACCGAATGATTTAGAGGATTGACCTGATAAAGGTCTGAATAAAGAGCAGGGCTGATTTTTTTCAGGTGAAATTTTAGGTCAAATGGTTTGGCGTGATTTAAATAGTTGTATTGATTATTCTTCAGGCGGAATGATTTAAAACGTTATACAAATACCAGATACAAAAAAGCTGCGGATAATTTCGCAGCTTTTTGCATTTCAGCTGGTGGCTGATTTATTTTACAGCTTTTGTGGCTTTTGCTGCGGCTGCTGCTTTGACGATGACAGCAAAGGCATCGGCTTTCAGAGATGCGCCGCCGACTAATGCACCGTCGATATCCGGCTGGGTGAACAGCTCTGCGGCGTTCTTGTCATTGACAGAACCGCCGTACTGGATAATAACCTGCTCTGCCACTTTCGCATCTTTCTTCGCGATATGGCTGCGGATAAATTTATGTACTGCTTGTGCCTGTGCCGGAGTGGCAGATTTGCCGGTTCCGATAGCCCAGATTGGCTCATACGCAATAACCGCACCCATAAAGGCTTCTGCGCCCTGAGTGTTCAGTACGGCGTCAATCTGACGTGCGCAGACTTCTTCTGTTTTGCCGGCTTCGTTTTCCGCATCAGACTCACCGATACACAGAACCGGAGTCAGACCCAGTTTTTTCAGAACAGCGAATTTCTCTGCGACTAACTCATCACTTTCACCGTGGTAAGTGCGGCGCTCTGAGTGGCCGACAATAACGTAATGTGCGCCGATATCTTTCAGCATTTCAGGGGATGTTTCGCCGGTGAATGCACCGGAGAAATTCAGACCCGTGTCCTGTGCACCAAGCGCAATAGTGGAGCCTGCCAGGACTTGTTTTGCCTGAGAGAGATAAAGCGCAGGTGGTGCTATCGCAATGTCACATCCGGTGATACCGCAGACTTCCTTGCGCAGAGCTGTTATCAGCTCATAAACCATTTTACTGCTGCCGTTCAGCTTCCAGTTACCCATAACTAAGGGATGTCGCATTGTATTTCCTCCAACAGGGATGAGTTTAATGACGTGAGCTTCATTACCATTGTCCGCGCAGAGTGGCGAACAGGCAAACAGAGGGACAGTATAGTAAAACCTGTGCGAAATAGCTTTGCTTTTCCGCCGTGATTTACTGTCCGGCTTTACTATTAGATAGTGAAAGCTTAATCGGTTCAATAGCGAAAGTTACTCCCTTTTCACTATCAACTACCAGAAGATAGCGCAACGCGCCGAATTGCGAGGCATAGGTGCCCGCCTGAAAGTCTGTTGCCAGCGCCCGGCTCAGTGCGGTATCAATATTATTATTGTTAAGTGTGGGTTCGAACTGAATAATCAATGCCTTAATATAGGCGAGCATCCGTGTGCGGTTTGCTTTGCTTTGTGAACTGTCTGCGGCAGGAAGCAGAGTCAGTTGCAGGCTTTTTATTTTTTCACTGTCTCGTTCCAGCACTGCAGAGGAGTATAAATACGGGCTTATCCTGGTGGCGGCGCGCAGATAGCTTGCCGCAATGTCGTTTGATGCCACGACTTTGTATTCCCGCAATGGCAGCGTCGGGTTGTTGCGGTTAAACTGTTCGCGCATTACGGGGATAGTTGTGTCGAATGTCGGCGCATCCGGTTGCAGCCAGAGAGTTTCCGGCGCACAGGGGATAGGGATCAGTACAGCGTCACCCGAAAAACCCGGTATACTGAACAGCAGTAAACTTCCCGGTATAAGGGCGGTCAGCGCGAGTTTTTTTGCGGCTTTCATAGCTTACTCCCGGTCGTCCGTCAGCGATATATACCCAACGTCATTCAGGATGCAGCCAACGAACCTGCAATTTGAATGAATAAGGGTATAACCAGTGTACACGATTAGGAAAGAAAAATGACACTACAACAATGGGCATTTTCGTTTCACGGGCGGATCAGCCGTAAAGCATTTTGGGCAGGGATCGGGCTATGCGGCGCAGTGCTGTTTCTCCTGATGTCTGCACAGGGGCTGTTTCAGTTACCTGTTGAAATTATTATGGTGCCGGTGGTGATTGTCCTGTATCCCGCTGCCGCCATTTTTACCAAACGTCTGCATGATCGCAACAAGCGTGGCGGCTGGTCATTATTGTTGCTGGTGGCATGGGGGCTGACCACGCCGGACTGGAGTATTACCGGTGATTTTATGCAGTGGGGACTGGGGCGTTTTCTGCCGGTCTTTATTGTGATGATGATGGTACTGGACTGCGGCGTGTTTAAAAGTGTGGATGAAGGCAACCGGTTCGGGGAAGAGACTGATCCGGTTGATAAAATCGATAACCGCTGATGTTATCTGCCTGCTGAACACCAATAGTGCCATCCGTGGCGCAACGGCAGCCAACGAACCTGCAGTTTGAATGAGTAAGGGTATAGTTACCAATACTGCTCGCTGGTAATATGTCCCGGCTTACGGCGCAGGTGTTTGCGCATTCCCCGCTCTGTTTTCAGCAGGTTTTGAGTGTCTTTTACCATCTCCGGGTTACCGCACAGCATGACGTGGCTGCTTTCCGCCGTTAACGGCAGGCCTGCCGCGGCTTCCAGTGCTCCGGAAGTAATCAGTGCCGGTACACGGCCGTGCAGTGATCCTTCAGCCATTTCCCTGCTGACGACCGTCACAATGCGCAGCTTGTCACTGCCGATTTTTGTTTGTAGTTGCTGCATCAGCGGAACATAACTCAGGTCGGCGGCGTAGCGTACGGCATGAACCAGCACAATATGGCGGAAGCGTTCCAAATCCTGTCCATATTGCAGAATAGATAAAAAGGGTCCGATGGCTGTACCGGTGGAGAGCATCCAGAGTGTGTCGCAGTCCGGCACTTCATCCAATACAAAAAAACCGGCAGCTTCATCAGTAATCAGAAGCTCATCCCCGGGTTGTAATGCAGCGAGGCGGGGACTGAGTTTGCCATCCCCGACACTGACCAGGTAAAATTCAAGGTCATCATTATCCGGTGCATTGACATAAGAATAGGCGCGCTGAATGCGTTCGCCGTCAATTTTCAGACCCAGTTTGGCGAATTGTCCGGCGGTAAACGGGCGGATAGGTGCTTTAACGTGCAGGCTGAATAAAGTATCTGTCTGGTTTGTGATGCGAGTGACACGTCCTGTGATCCAGTTTGACATCCGCGACCTCCGTCAATTAATAGGTAAGTAGTATGCAAACCAGTGTAATAAGGCGACGGGGAAAAATGTATCGATTAAATGTGTTAGCCGATCCTATCGCATGAATACGATAAGTCAGAGCAAACTGTACAGCTAAGTTGCCGGAAACAGCAGAAAACAGGGCTATTCCTGTCAAAAATAAATATGTGAACTATCTCCCAAAATTTTTTAATTTTGCTATTTTATACAGCATCGTAAATATGAAGAATCTCAGCATCGCAATTATGGGTGTTGCACCTGTATTTTACCGGTATTGCACCGTCCCGGTGATAATTTAAAGACTGATAATAAAATGAAAAAACTGGAAAACTTTCATCTGCTGGTCATGCTGATTGCGCTGATTGCTGTCGGACAAATGACGCAGACTGTGTATGTGCCTGTGATAACGGATATTGCACTCGATTTCGGCGAGCCTGCGGGTGCCGTGCAAAGTGTGATGGCGGCGTATTTGTTCACTTATGGCGCGTCGCAGCTTATCTACGGACCGATCTCCGACAAAGTCGGACGCCGCCCGGTGATCCTGACCGGGCTGGTTATCTATATTATCGCTACTACGGCAGCCCTTTTTTCACCGAACCTGACCATGCTGGTGGTCGCCAGCGGCTTACAAGGCCTGGGAACCGGCGTCGCCGGGGTGATGGCGCGCACGATGCCGCGTGATTTATATACCGGAATTTCATTGCGTTATGCCAACAGCCTGCTGAATATGGGGATTCTGGTCAGTCCGCTGATAGCTCCGATGCTCGGCGGCGCACTTGCCGCATTTTTTGGCTGGCGTGCCTGTTACGCTTTCCTGCTGGTACTGGGTTTGGCGGTGGGCTACAACATGTGGCACAAGCTGCCGGAAACCCGTCCTGCAATGAAAGAAAAACCGAAAATGTGGGCGTCATTCCGCTTATTACTGACTAACCGGACATTTGTTCCGTACCTGGTGATGTTAATTTGTGGTCTGGCGGGTGTTGCGGTGTTTGAAGCCTCCAGCGGCGTGCTGATGCGCGATGGTCTGGGACTGGGCAGCATGGCGGTGAGTGTTCTGTTTATTTTGCCGATACCGGCGGCATTTTTCGGTGCCTGGTTTGCCGGGCGGGACAGTAAATCATTCAGTTTTCTGGTCTGGTGTGCGGTGATTTGCTGTCTGAGTGCCGGGGTGCTGATGTGGATCCCGGGGCTGATGGGTATTATGAATGTCTGGACATTACTGATCCCTGCATCGGTATTCTTTTTTGGTGCCGGAATGTTGTTTCCGCTGGCAACCACAGCGGCAATGGAGCCATTCCCGTATCTGGCGGGGGCGGCAGGCGCGCTGGTGGGCGGTTTACAGAATGTCGGCTCCGGTGCTATTACCTGGATTTCATCCCTGATGCCGCAGGGCGGGCAATCAAGTGTCGGGCTGCTGATGGTGATTACCGGGGTGGTCATGGTGCTGTGCTGGGCACCGGTAGCTCACCGGATGCAGCGCCGGGAACCGATGGCATCCTGATTATTATTAAGCGGTGAAAAGCATAACGGGCACTATTATTAGTGCCCGTTATATTTTACGGCAGAGAAACTATTTTTATGGCCGAGAAGCTATTGCTGTTTTTGCAAAAACTGCACACCTTTATCCGGAAAATCAGTAAAAAGTCCTTCTGCACCGGCTTTGTTATAAATGACATCAAATAACTGGCCGACATTCTCAGCATACGGCGGCAGTGCGTCTGCGCGGACAGTAAACGGGTGAATAGCCAGGTGGCTGTTGTGAGCATCCTGTGCCATCGGTGTCAGAGTGATATGACCGGCTTTGGAATCTTTATTGATAAGCATGTGATAATCAGGTCCGATTCCGTCCGCATACGCGGCGATTTTGCTCATTGCACCCGGCGCCATCATCCAGTCATAATTATAATTTACCCACTTACCGTCAGCATTTTGCTCAAATGTTTCCTGCCAGTCGGTGTAGGCGATCAACTGCACCAGTTTTAAGTCCATCCCCATTTCCGGCAGTAATTCCTGTTTAATCCGTTTCAGCTCATTCGGATCAAAACATTGCAGGTAAACCGGGGAATCTTTAGTCTGATAACCATAGTCTTTCAGCACTGACAGCACTTTGCGGGTGATATCTTTGCCTTCCTGACGATGGAACCACGGCGCTTTGATTTCAGGATAAATACCGATATTTTTCCCGGTTGAATGATTCAGGCCCTGAATAAACTCCAGCTCTTCCTGAAAAGAGTGAATACGGAAATCTGATTTTCCCATCGGGAAGCGACCGGGGTAGTTCTGTACCTGTTTACCGTCTTTGATATCAAACCCTTCCGTAAATTTCAGGGATTTGATCTCCGCAAGGGTAAAATCGATAGCATAATAACGGCCATCTGCCCGTGCTCTGTCCGGGAAACGCTGAGCCACATCGGTCACGCGATCCAGATAGTGATCATGCAGAACGACCAGTTCGTCGTCTTTGGTCATCACCAGATCCTGTTCCAGATAATCCGCACCCTGAGCATAAGCCAGCGCTTTGGCAGGCAGTGTATGCTCTGGCAGATAACCGCTGGCACCCCGGTGGGCAATCACGATTTTACTGTCCGCAGCAAAAGCGGCGGTGCTGCAAAATACAGCGCCCGCAAGGGCACTGATAAGACAAAACTGACGGGACAAATTCATAACGGTGTTCTCCTTAACATGGTATATCCGTTATTATGCCTTTGCGTTGATTGCATCCTCATGATGCTTTTTCTCACCGCGCATGACAACGAACAGTAAGATCACGGCGAGTACGCTGCCGCCAATCATCACACCAAAACCACCATCCCAGCCGAAATAATCGACAGTGAAACCAACAATGGTACTGGCTGCCACGGAGCCGCCCAGGTAACCGAACAGACCGGTAAAGCCTGCGGCAGTACCTGCTGCTTTTTTCGGCGCAAGTTCAAGGGCATGCAAGCCGATAAGCATAACCGGCCCGTAAATCAGGAAACCGATGGTTATCATGCATGCGATATCAATGGACGGATTTCCCGGCGGGTTCAGCCAGAACACCACAGTGGCGATTGTCACCAGAGTCATAAAGAACATGCCGGTAGCACCACGGTTACCTTTGAAGACTTTATCTGACATCCAGCCGCAGAGCAGTGTTCCCGGGATACCTGCCCATTCATACAGGAAATAAGCGACAGAATAGCCTTTGATATCAAAATGTTTAACTTCCTGTAAATAGGTCGGTGACCAGTCGAGCACACCATAACGCAGGAGATAAACAAACACGTTGGCGATAGCGATATACCACAACAATTTGTTCGGCAGAATATATTGCATGAAGATCTGTTTTGCGGTCAGCTCTTCTTCACTTTTCGCTGTGTAGTCATCGGGATAATCATTTTTATATTCTTCAATTGGTGGCAGACCACAGGATTGCGGGGTATCGCGCATTAACGCGAACGCAAACAGCGCAACCAGAATGGCGGCAAAAGCCGGCATATAGAATGCGGATTTCCAGTCACCAAACCAATACATTCCCAGCAGCATCAGCATTGGCGGTAAGCCACCACCGACGTTATGAGCGCAGTTCCAGACGGAAACAATACCGCCGCGCTCTTTCTGGGACCACCAGTGAACCATGGTTCGCCCGCACGGCGGCCAGCCCATCCCCTGGAACCATCCGCAGATAAATAACAGCATAAACATCACCCAGATACTGGATGTTGCCCATGGCACAAACCCCATAATCAGCATAATGGCGGAGGCGAGAATGAGCCCGGTCGCGAGAAAATAACGCGGGTTTGCGCGATCCGAAAAGGAGCCCATGATAAATTTGGATAACCCGTAAGCGATTGAAATCGCAGACAGCGCTGTTCCCAGCTCACCGCGGGTAAATCCTTGTTCAATCAGGTGTGGCATAGCCAGCCCGAAGTTTTTCCGCACCAGATAGTAGGCGGCGTAGCCAAAAAATATCCCTATAAAGATCTGCCAGCGCAAGCGGCGGTATGTCGGATCAATACGATCAGTGCTGAGCCGCTTAATATGTGGCGCAGGTTTAAACAGGCTTAGCATATGCGTCTCCTTCGCTAAGATTTTTTATTAATTAGTTATACTCGTCATACTTCAGGATGCCTGTGTGTTGACTGCGCTCAGCCCGCCTGGTCACATACTTATGTATGCTCCCCGGCGGTCAGAGCTTGTCGCCTGCATGCATCCGGAATTATTTAGAGTATGTAACGGTATCCCGGTATGATGACCGATTTTTCCGTTATTAATTTTCCTTTGCGGGCGAATAATATTCGTTTTTGTTCGTTATTACTGTGAATCACGGCACACAGTGTTACATATTGATTACACATAGTGATTTTTTGTGATCAATGATCGGTATTTATAGGTTTAATCTGTTTTTATTGGCCCGACCGGGGTCCGGCGGGGTTTTGTTCGGTGAGTGACTGTTTATTTCGCGCATTATTTAATTAATAAAGAAAACCGCCGGTATTAACCGGCGGCAGAGTCAAAAATAAGAAAGCGGGGAATTAACTGTGGTCTTCCCAGTCCTGTGCGCGGGCAACCGCTTTTTTCCAGCCACTGTAGCGGACATTCCGTTCAGTGGTTTCGATGCCGGGACGGAATACCTTCTCAATGGTGGATTTGGCTTTAATCTCTTCCAGATCCTGCCAGAAACCGACGGCTAACCCGGCAAGCAGCGCTGCACCCAGCGCCGTACTTTCGCGGATAAGCGGACGCTCAACCGGGGTGCCCAGAATATCGGACTGGAACTGCATCAGGAAATTATTTGCGACCGCGCCGCCATCCACACGCAGAGCTTTCAGTCGGGTACCGGCATCTGCCTGCATCGCTTCCAGCACATCGCGGGTCTGATAGGCTATGGATTCCAGGGTCGCGCGGATCAGGTGATTACTGTTCACACCACGGGTCAGCCCGAAAATCGCACCACGTGCATACGGATCCCAATACGGCGCACCCAGACCGGTAAATGCAGGTACAACATACACGCCGTTACTGTCTTTGACTTTAGTTGCAAAGTATTCGGAATCAGTAGCATCCGCGATAATTTTAAGCTCATCGCGCAGCCACTGAATGGATGCACCACCCACGAATACCGCACCTTCCAGTGCATAATTCACTTCGCCGCGCGGACCGCAGGCAATTGTCGTCAGCAGACCATGTTCAGACCGGACTGCTTCTGTTCCTGTGTTCATCAGCAGGAAACAGCCGGTGCCGTAGGTATTTTTTGCCATGCCGGACTGCACACACATCTGACCGAACAGTGCGGCCTGCTGGTCACCGGCCATACCGGAGATAGGAATACGCGTGCCGCCTTTCCCGCCGATATTGGTTTTGCCGTAAATTTCAGATGACGCTTTGACTTCCGGCAGCATAGACCGCGGGATACCGAACAGATCCAGGATAGTCTGATCCCACTCCAGGGTGTGGATATTATAGAGCATGGTTCGTGAGGCATTGGTGTGGTCAGTGACATGAACGCGCCCTTGCGTCATGCGCCAGACCAGCCAGGTATCAACAGTGCCGAACAGCAGTTCGCCTTTGTCGGCTTTTTCGCGCGCACCTTCGACATTCTCGAGGATCCACTTCACTTTTGTGCCGGAGAAATAGGGGTCAATCACCAGTCCGGTATTTTTCCGGATATATTCGACTATTTCCTCATCCTGTTTCAGATGAGTACAGTAATCCGAGGTGCGGCGGCATTGCCAGACAATGGCGTTGTAAACCGGTTTGCCGGTCTCTTTTTCCCAGACAATGGTGGTTTCACGCTGGTTGGTGATGCCGATAGTCGCGATTTCATCCGTGTGAACATCTGTTTTCGCCAGCACTTCTGTTAATACAGAGCTTTGCGTTGCCCAAATTTCCATCGGGTCATGCTCTACCCAGCCCGGTTTCGGGTAGATTTGGGTAAATTCACGTTGTGCTATCTCGATAATATTAGCGTCACGATCAAAAAGCACCGCCCGTGAACTGGTGGTTCCCTGATCCAGTGCGACGACATACTTTTTTTCACGGGTGATTGTTTCTGTTGTCATATTAAAACCTATTTTATTTTTGAGTGAACAAACACGCGGTAATTGTACCGTACGCGATTATTTTTCATCCTTGATTTCACACACTTCACAAGGCAGATGACGGCCGATCAGTTTGCGGTAACCAAATGCGCCGAGTAATCCGCCGACAACCGGGGCCAGCAGAGGGACAAGAAAATACGGGATATCACGCCCGCCGGTGAAGGCAATCTCTCCCCAGCCACCCAGGTAAGCAACCACTTTAGGGCCAAAGTCACGTGCCGGGTTCAGGGCAAAGCCGGTCAGCGGTCCGAATGAACCCCCGATAACAGCAATCAGCAGACCAATCAGCAGAGGGGCGAGCGGACCGCGTGGTACGCCGTTGCCGTCATCTGTCAGCGCAAGGATAAGACAGACGAGGATAGCGGCGATCACCACTTCAATAAAGAAAGCCTGACCGACACTGACAGGCGCTGCCGGATAGGTTGAGAATACCCCGGCGGTAAAGAGGCTTTCCTGTGTGCCACGGACAATATGATGTACCTGGTCATAATCGAGGAATACATTGTAATACATGGCATAGACCAGCGCGGCGGCTGCAAATCCGCCGAGGAACTGTGCCACAATATAGGGCAGTACTTTGCGGCGCTCAAAGCAGGCAAACAGCCAGAGTGCCAGCGTTACCGCCGGGTTCAGGTGCGCACCGGAGATAGCGGCAGTCAGATAAACAGCGAGTGCAACGCCCAGTCCCCAGATAATACTTACTTCCCATAATCCCAGTTGCGCTCCGGCAATGCGGGCAGCCGCCACGCAACCTAAACCAAAGAAGACCAGTAATGCGGTACCCATAAATTCGGAGAGGCATTGCCCGAAGAGGGTAGGAGATTTCATTAGGCTCATAGTATCAATCCTGATAATGCAGAGAAGGTGAAATAAGTGTGAATTATTAACAAATCATGTTCTTCGTGTATCAGACATATGTCTTAGTGTGAATTTATCGTTAATGAGCGGAAACGAGAAATAACGAAATCAAAATCTGCGTGTCTCGTCAACAAATTGAGCGATTTCGATTATTATGTAACAAATGAACAACAAAAATCTGTGATAACCGCCGGATTTTATTCTGCGGAAGAATGAGGAATACACGGGATGTGACTGGACACATTGATAACACCTACTTACAATCAGTGCATCGCTTACATGGAGGACGCAAGATGTCATTTGAAGTATTTGAAAAGCTGGAAGCAAAAGTCCAGCAGGCAATCGACACCATCACACTGTTACAGATGGAAATCGACGAATTAAAAGAAACAAACACCAACCTGAACCGGGAAGTGCAGAATGCAACGGGCCAGCATGAAACGCTGGTACGTGAGAATGAGCAGCTGAAGCAGGAACTGAATGGCTGGCAGGAGCGTCTGCGGGCGTTGTTGGGTCGTATGGACGACGTCCAATAATTACGCGTCATCCTTCGCTCTGTAACTGCGTTGGCTTTGTTCGCCCGCCCCGGTCACATACTGATGTATGCTCCCGGGGTCGTTCTCACTTCGCCGCCTTGCCACAGAACGAATGATTTAGCGTAATATTTGAATAAGTTAATGTGCGTCATCCTTCGCTTTGTGGCTGCGTTGGCTTTGTTCAGCTACCCCGGTCACATACTTGTGTATGCTCCCGGGGATATCTTCACTTCGCCGCCTTGTCACAAAACGAATGATTTAGCGCAGTGTTTGAATAAGTTAATGTGCGGCGGAAAGATAATCTGGTTTTCGGTGGTGAGTTGTTAAGCTTGCTCTGAAAATAGGTATCATCTGCGTCAGAAATGCAAAAGGGCGGAATATCCGCCCTTTTTGATATTTGTGTTCCGCAAATGTTAATTAATTTGCGGTAAGTTCATCTTCATCATTTTCGTCATCTTCGTTTTCTTCATCATCTTCCGGTGAGTCCAGCGGGACGTCAGATAAGATGATCCCGGTGTTATCTGCATACAGATAATCGCCGGAGAAGAATGTTACACCACCGAAATTGACGCGGATATCACTCTCACCGATGCCTTCAGTGACACACCCGGCAGGGATTGCAGCCATTGCCTGGATTCCGATATCCAGTTCAGACAGGTCATCAACCTGACGGACAGCACCATAGACCACAATTCCTTCCCATCCGTTCTGTGCTGCGAGGAAAGCCAGCTCTGCATCAATCAATGCGCGACGGACTGAACCGCCTCCGTCGATAAGCAGGATGCGCCCTTCTCCGTTTTCTTCCAGGAGATCAAAGAGCAGTCCGTTATCTTCGAAGCATTTAACGGTGGTAATTTGTCCCCCGAATGATGAACATCCCCCGAAGTTGGAAAACAGGGGTTCAACGACATTCACATTTTCCTGGTAAATGTCACAAAGCTCGGAGGTGTCGAAGGTATCATTTTTCATAGGATTTTATGTCTGGTTGCTGCCGGATAGGATCAGTATAGCCCCTTCCTGCTGCTGTTTGCAAAATCAACAGCAGGCCGCTTCCCGATCTGAATCAAGGAAGCGGCATATTTCGGCGTATTCTGTGTTTACAGGCGCGACCACACCAGCCCGGCTGAGAATAATATATTCACCAGCAGTGCGGCTTTGACCATTTGCTCCAGCAACGGGCGCATGCCGACGGCACTCATATCACCCAGCACCCGCCTGATATGCATAAACAAAACCGGTGCGGAGAGCAGGAACAGCCAACTGTGCCAGCTATTCATGTATAGCAGGGTGAAGAGGATAAGGCAGAGAAATGCACTGATAATCAATGCAGTATGGTAATAGCGAGAGTGAAGCGGCCCCAGGCGGACAGCCAGGGTGTTTTTACCGGCAATAATATCATTTTCGATATCACGCATATTATTTATATTCAGCACAGCAACGGATAACAGACCACAGGCGGTTGCCGGCAGAATGGTCAGTGAACTGAAATGACCTGCCTGAAGGTAGTAAGCGCCGATGACACTCAGCCAGCCGAAGAAAATAAGCACTGAAATATCGCCCAGCCCGAGATAGCCATAAGGTTTTTTCCCGACGGTATAGGTGATAGCGGCGATAATGGCAGCAACACCCAGCCCCAGAAAGCCGACAATATCTTCCGGTTTTTCACAGGCAACAATAATCAGTGCCAGTCCGGAAAGACAGGCGAGGGTGACAGTCAGGATCAGCGCTTTTTTCATTTGTGCGGCGGTGATAACGCCTTTTTGCATACCCCGCAGCGGTCCGAGGCGGGCTTCGGTATCACTGCCTTTTATCGCATCACCGTAATCATTTGCCAGATTCGAGAGAATTTGCAGAATACCTGTTGTGATAAGTGCCAGCAGTGCGACCGGAAATTTAAAATGACCGGTCCAGTATGCCAGCGCCGAGCCGGTAATAATGGCAATTACCCCGAGAGGTAATGTCTTGGGCCGCAGGCTTTCTAACCAGGCTTGGGTACGACTGACCACAGGTGGGGCGGTGACTGACATTGACGCTCACTTACTTTTTTCAGAATTTGATAATAACGACAAAAATAATGGGGTATAAATATCCCCCATTATTGTCTTTTATTTCAGACCGCCGGCGGTTTATCGCCGGGCGGTCTGAATGACATTGAGTCTAATTATTATCGAATTACAGAATAAAGCGACTTAAATCTTCATCAGCAACCAGCTGATCCAGATGATCTTTCACATATTCTGCATTGATCTCAATGGATTGCCCCTGCATTTCACTGGCTTCATAGGAAATATCTTCTATTAATCGTTCCAGCACCGTATGCAAACGACGGGCACCGATATTTTCGGTGGTTTCGTTCACCTGCCATGCGGACTCCGCAATTTTACGGATGCCATCAGTTGTAAAGGCGATATTCACGCCTTCAGTCGCCAGCAGGGCTTTGTACTGTATTGTCAGTGAGGCATTCGGTTCAGTCAGGATGCGTTCGAAATCTTCCGTGGTTAATGCCTGTAACTCCACACGGATTGGCAGACGACCCTGTAACTCAGGGATAAGGTCTGACGGGCTGGATACCTGGAATGCACCGGAAGCAATAAACAGAATATGATCTGTTTTTACCATGCCGTGCTTGGTGGAGACAGTACAGCCTTCAACCAGCGGCAGCAGATCGCGCTGAACACCTTCACGGGACACATCCGGACCGGAGGATTGACCGCCGCGCTTACAGATTTTATCGATTTCATCAATGAATACGATCCCGTGCTGTTCGACGGCTTCAATTGCCTGCTCTTTCAGCTCTTCCGGATTGACCAGTTTTGCGGCTTCTTCTTCGATAAGCAATTTGAAGGCTTCTTTGATCTTCATTTTGCGTGGTTTTTGTTTCTGTCCGGCGAGGTTCTGGAACATGGACTGTAACTGATTTGTCATCTCTTCCATGCCGGGAGGTGCCATAATTTCAACACCCATTGAGGATGCAGAGACTTCAATTTCAATCTCTTTGTCATCCAGCTGACCTTCACGCAGTTTTTTGCGGAATGCCTGGCGGGCAGTTGATGGCTCAGCCGGGCTGTCGGTCTGGCCCCAGTTATTTTTCGCCGGCGGAATAAGCACATCCAGAATACGCTCTTCGGCCATTTCTTCGGCACGGTGGCGATTTTTTTCAATGGATTGCATGCGCACCATTTTGATGGCGGAATCGGTCAGGTCACGGATAATGGAATCAACTTCCTTACCCACATAACCGACTTCAGTAAACTTAGTGGCTTCCACTTTAATAAACGGCGCATTTGCCAGTTTTGCCAGACGACGGGCAATTTCTGTTTTACCGACACCGGTCGGGCCTATCATCAGAATATTTTTCGGCGTCACTTCGTGACGCAGCTCAGCATCAAGCTGCATACGGCGCCAGCGGTTACGCAGCGCGATGGCAACGGCGCGTTTAGCTTTATCCTGCCCGATAATATGGTTATCGAGTTCGCTGACGATTTCGCGTGGAGTCATTTCAGACATAAAATCGATCCTTATGATTTTGAAGATAACTCTTCAAAATTCTGATTATGGTTGGTGTAGATACAGATATCACCGGCGATAGTAAGAGCGCGCTCTGCGATTTCGCGGGCGCTCAAATCGGTGGTTTCCAGCATAGCGCGGGCAGCAGCCTGGGCGTACGGGCCGCCGGAACCAATGGCAATCAGATCATTTTCAGGTTGGATAACATCGCCCTGGCCGGTGATGATCAGTGATGCGGTTTCATCTGCCACGGCCAGCAGCGCTTCTAATTTGCGCAGCATGCGGTCTGTCCGCCAGTCTTTTGCAAGCTCAACGGCGGCTTTTGTCAGGTGTCCCTGATGCATCTCAAGCTTGCGTTCAAACAGTTCAAAGAGTGTAAAGGCGTCTGCGGTGCCCCCGGCGAAACCGGCAATAACTTTGTCGTGATAGAGGCGGCGGACCTTGCGGACATTACCTTTCATGACGGTATTACCCATTGTCGCCTGTCCATCACCACCAATTACGACCTGGCCATTACGGCGAACACTTACGATTGTTGTCATGAATCAGCCCCTGGTTGTGCTAAAAAAAGATAGATAACCCTTATTCATACAAACTGCAGGTTCGTTGGCGGCATGAAACCAGCCAGGTCACATAGTTTATCTATGTTCCCCGTCTGGCCTCCCTTTCCGCCTGCCTGCATCTTGAATGACGTTGGGTTACAGACACCACCGGGCTTGACCCGGTTGTGCCGAATTAACTTTAGATATGGGGGAGGGTTGAAGGTTTTCAACCCCCGGCGGAGCGAAGAATACAATTTGTTACACCGGCATCAGAGGCGCGGTTTTTGACAGATTGAGCGGCAGACTTATCATACGGTCCGAGCATTACCCGATACCAGCCACCGCCTTGTGAGACGCGGCTTTCAAGCCCTGAGAATGCAAGACTGGCGCGGACACTCTCCGCCTGCTCTGTTTCCCGGAATGACCCGCACTGGATTAACCAGCGCTCAGCTTCCGCTTTCGGTTTTTCCTGTACCGGCTGTGGTTTTGGTTTTTCAGCCGGTTTTTCCGCGACCTGTGGTGCTGTGCGCGGGTTTTCTGTCTGCATCCGCAGCGGCTGATTCGGCTCAGTGATAATCACCTGAGAGCGCGGAACTCCGCCATTTGCAGGTACACCCTGTAACTGAACCGGCGCCTGCTGCATATCGGATTGCATCTGTTCCAGTAACTGGCGCTGTTCCTGTGTCAGTTTAGCGCCCGGGTCTATCTGGTTTACCGGCGGCTGAGTGCTGTTGTAATACTGCTCCGGAACGCCCGCTTCACGGTTTTCCAGTTCTTTAATATAACGCCAGCGCTCTTCCGGAATCGGCGGAAGCCCGTTATTTGTGCTCTGTTGATGTGCCGGAGGCAATACACCAGCTGCATCTGACGGATTTTTTTTGTTATGAACCAGATAAAAAAGTCCGCCGACAAACAGGACAACCAGTGCCGCAGCAATGACTAATGTCGTAAAAGGCAGACCTTTAGCCTGACCTTTTTTCCGTGATTTACTTTTTTTACGCGGTGCTGAGCGACCACGTCCCACATAATCTCGTTGTGCCACTATTTCAATTCGCTAAATGAGTCGACTAAGGAAACGTAAGAAAACATCTTATTCAGCCTTACATGTTACTGAATATGGCGGTTTTTGCCTAGCTTTTAGGCGCACAAGCACTCTCTCTGATGATTAAATCAGAATCCAGGAGCCGTGATCCCTTCGCAACAGTGCGGCCCTGCAATTGTTCCAGCAGCAGTAAAAAAGAGTGGCGGCCTATCTCATAGCGGGGTTGTGCAATCGTTGTCAGGGTCGGGGAGCAATATTGCGCCGCCGGTAAATCATCGAATCCCACCACAGAAAGATCCCGCGGCAGTGTCAGCCCCTGCTGTCTGGCAGCCCAGAGAACACCAATTGCCATAATATCATTGTGACAAAAAATAGCGGTGGGCGGTTCCGGCAGCGCCAGCAGTTGTGCGGCACAGGCGGCACCACTTTCGTGTGTAAAATCCCCGCGGATCAGATATTCTTTGCGCACCGGCATTCCCATCCGGCGCATTGCCTGAATATACCCCTCGATACGGTACTGGCAGAGAGGTAAATCTTCCGGGCCTGAAATACAGGCTATCCGCCCGTGCCCCAGTTGCTGTAAATAGTGCGTGGCATTAAACGCCGCAGTCAGGTTATCAATATTGACGGTCGGCAGTTCCAGTTCCGGTGCAAATTCATTTGCCATCACCATCGGCGGGAGATGGCGCTGTTCATCATGGCGGTCAAACGGCACATTGGAGCCGAGTAACACCATGCCGTCTATCTGCTTGGTGACTATCAGGTTAAGGAATGTGTGTTCCGGTTTGTGCTGATAACGGCAGTCGCCAATCAGCACAAGATAGCCATGCTGCGCGGCAATTTCTTCAATTCCGACAATGATATCAGTAAAAAAAGGATCACCGATATCCGGCACGATAACAAGAATGGTGCGGGAATCATTGCGTTTTAGTCCCCGGGAGAGGTTATTCGGGTAGTAACCGACTTCCAGAACGGCATTTTCAACTTTCTGCCGGGTTTGCACCGACACTTTTTCCGGGTTCATCAGCGTTCGTGAAACTGTCGCTGTTGAGACGCCGGCAGCGTTAGCGACATCTTTCATGGTCGCGCCGGTATCATTGCGGCGTTCTTCCATCGTTGGTTCCTTTGTTTACCCTGTAAGTGAAGTATCTGCGTGGTTTTTGTGATCGTTTTATACCCTTATTTATTCAAACTGCAGGTTCGTTGGCGGCGTGAAACCAGCCGCCTGCCTGCGTCTTGAATGACGTTGGGTATATATTCAGCGTTATTCTAAACCCTTTGTAAAACTAATCTGTCATCTGGTTTGCATAAAACTGTGAGATATCTCAATTTTTTCGATATTACACGCATTCCCGGCCGGTAAGTAAAGTATCAGCCATCAGTCGGGTCCACATCAACATTCCAGCGGACTTTCCGGCTTTCGGGCAACTGCTGAATATGCGGGATAGCCTGTGCGACAATTTTTTGTAACTGGCTGCGTGACGGGTGTTGTAACAGTAACTGCCAGCGGAAACGCCCGCCGCGCTTAGCCTGAATTGCCGGCAGTGGTCCCATCAGCCAGAAATGTTCATCCCGCAGAGGATGTGATTCAAACAACTGACGAACTGTTTGCAGGAATGCCCCGGCGCGCTGGTTATTCTGATCTTCCGCGCGGATCATCACCTGGCTGGTATAAGGCGGCAGACAGACACTCTGCCGCTCATTCAGTGCCTGTACCGCAAACGCACCATAGCCTTTGTCCAGCAGAACAGTCAGCAACGGGTGTTCCGGATGATGGGTCTGTAAAACCACTTCCCCGCGCTTTCCGGCACGACCTGCCCGCCCGGAAACCTGGGTGTATAATTGTGCAAAACGCTCGGCTGCCCGGAAATCCCCGGAGAACAGCGCGCCATCCACATCCAACAGTGCAACCAGGGTCACATCAGGGAAGTGATGACCCTTCGCCAGCATCTGTGTACCGATGAGTATCCGCGCACCGCCCTGATGAACTGCGGCCAGGTGCTGTTCCAGCTCACCTTTCCGGCTGGTGGTATCGCGATCCAGCCGGGTCACCGGAATATCCGGGAACAACGGCGTGATGCCGTCTTCCAGTTGTTCGGTGCCCAGCCCGACCGGCACTAATTGTGTGGAGCCGCACTTCGGACACTGTTTCGGCACCGGACGTTGGCTGTCACACTGGTGACAGCGCAGCATGCGGTGGTTCTGGTGCAGTGTATAAAAGTGATCGCAGCGCGGGCATTCTGCTATCCAGCCGCACTCATGGCACAGCAGCGTCGGCGAATAGCCACGGCGGTTGAGAAACAGAATGACCTGATTATCTGCCGCCAGGTGATGACGTATCCGCTTTATCAGCGGCTGTGATAAACCGGTTGTCAGCGGAAGACCTTTCAGATCAAGCAGATGCTGATCAGCAAGCTGTGCATTTCCCGCCCGTTGTGTCAGCGGCAGCAGACGGTATTTTTTCTGTCTGACATTACACAGTGTTTCCAGCGAAGGTGTGGCCGTTCCCATTACGATAGGAATATTATTTTTCTTGGCGCGGAAAACGGCGAGGTCGCGGGCATGATAGCGCCAGCCATCCTGCTGTTTGTAAGAGCCGTCGTGCTCCTCATCAATAATAATAATACCGAGGGAGGCAAACGGCGTGAACAGTGAGGAGCGGGTGCCGATCACAATCGCGGTATCGCCGCGCTTTGCCCGCAGCCAGACCGCCAGGCGTTCGCTGTCATTCATGCCGGAATGGAGGATATCCACCGGCGCATGAAAACGCGCACGGAAGCGGGAAATGGTCTGCGGGGTCAGCCCGATTTCCGGCACAAGAACCAGCGCCTGATGACCTTCTGCCAGCACATTTTCCAGCACGCTCAGATAGACTTCCGTTTTACCGGAACCGGTAACACCATCCAGCAGCCACGGCGAAAACTGATGCTGCTCTGCGCGGATAGCGCCGACTGCGGTTGCCTGCTCAGTATTGAGTTTCAGTCGCTCGCCGGTGACGGCAAAATCAGGCCGCCAGTCTTTCGCTTCCGGTTGTACATCATTGAGTGCGATCAGGGCTTTCTTTTTCAGCCCCTGTAACGCGCTGTCACTTAATTCATATTCGCCGGTCTGATGGCGGTAAACCGGCTGGCGGCGCAGGCAGGCCAGCGCCTGCTGCTGTTTCGGGGAGCGACTGAGAGTATAGATATCAATCTCTGTCCCTTCCGGGGTGACTTCCCAGCGCCACAGCGGCGTGAATGCCGCTTCTTTACCCTGGCGCAGCAGGATAGGCATGGCGTGAAACAGCACTTCGCCTAACGGATAATGATAATACTGTGCTGCCCAGTTCAGCAGTGGCCATAAATCGCCCGGAAACAAGGTGTCGTTGTCCGGACACTCTGTGACCGCTTTGAGTTTATCCGGGCTGAAGGTACTGCTCTCTGCCAGTTCCGCAACAATCCCGACCGCCTGTTTTTGTCTGCCGAACGGCACAATAACCCGCGCACCCGCCACGGGACGCGGCAGGTTATCAGGCAATAAATAATCAAACGTTTGTGTCAGAGGGACTGGCAAGATGACCCGGACGACTGTCATGATAATTTCCACAATAGGCAACAGGGCTGCATGCGCAAAAGCACAACAGCCAGAAAAAGCGCAAAAGCGTCTGAATAATAACCGGATTTTAGTGTATCACCCGGAAATTCCAACCGTTTTATCTGGTATATAACATTCAGAATACCACGAAAAGCCGCCGGATTTCATTGCATGGTTCCCGGATATTCTGTATGATCCGCCGCCTTTGGTAATTAAAAAACCAGCGGCAATTTATCATCAACACGACGTGTGGTGTCCGGCAACAATGCCCGGATGGCGACGCGGCCTTAACTGAGGTTTTCCCATGAAAAAAGGTATTCACCCTAACTACGCAGAAGTCACTGCAACCTGTTCTTGCGGCAACGTAATGAAAATTAACTCAACTGCAGGGCACAACTTCAACCTGGACGTCTGTGGCGAATGTCACCCGTTCTACACCGGCAAACAGCGTGATGTTGCAAGCGGCGGCCGTGTTGATCGCTTTAACAAACGTTTCAGCGTTCCTGCTGTGAAGAAATAATGATACAGCGCGGGTTTCCGCGTTGAATCTGATAAAAAACGCCCTGAATGAAAATATTTCACAGGGCGTTTTTTTATGTCATTTTTTTGGTTGTTGTAACACGTAACATGCGGATAAAAATCAATATTCCCACGTATCCGGGTCAACCCCATGCTGGCGCATAATCTCTTTCGCCACTTCCGGGATTTCATCACTGCGCTCTTTACGCAGGTCATCATCATCCGGCAGCGGTTGTCCGGTAAAAGCATGCAGGAACGCTTCACATAACAGTTCACTATTGGTGGCATGGCGCAGGTTATTCACCTGGCGGCGCGTACGCTCATCCGTTAAAATTTTCAGTACTTTCAACGGAATAGAAACTGTGATCTTCTTTACCTGCTCACTTTTTTTGCCATGCTCAGCATAAGGGCTGATATATTCGCCATTCCATTCAGCCATGAATTACCTTGCTATATTAGTCAGTTTAGGAGGAGCCGGGTACGGGATCGCACCAGACTGATAGCATTATTATCCCACTTGTATATCTAACCGTAAAGCAGGATGGATGTCCAGACATATTGACGTCTAAATAAGCTAAGGATATGCTGATCTCTCATTCAGGTTATTGAGAGGAACAGCGGTATGACTCGCAAACCCGCTACTGCGGCAATACATAACGGACTTAATGAGGAGCACCAGTTTGGCTGTGTTGTGCCACCGGTTTATCTCTCATCAACCTATAATTTTCCGGAATTTGACTGCCCGCGTGAGCATGACTATTCGCGCCGCGGCAATCCCGGACGGGATATTACCGGGCGCACGCTGGCAGAGCTGGAAGGTGGTGCCGGGGCGGTCGTGACCAGCAGCGGTATGTCGGCGCTGCACCTGCTGTTTACGGTTTTTTTGTCACCGGGCGATGTGATTGTCGCACCTCATGACTGTTACGGTGGCACTTACCGGCTGCTGGACAGTTGTCAGCAGCGCGGGCATTTTTCTGTCCGTTTTACGGATATGAATGATGATGCTGCTCTTAGTGCCGCGCTGGCGGAAAAACCAAAACTGGTATTGATTGAAACGCCGGGTAATCCGTTGCTGCGGATAACCGATATTGCGGCGGTCAGTGAAAAGGCGCATCAGGCCGGTGCGCTGGTCGCGGCAGATAACACGTTTCTCAGCCCGGTGTTACAGCAACCGCTGGCGCTGGGGGCGGATTTTGTTATCCACTCCTGCACAAAATATCTGAACGGGCATTCTGATGTGGTGGCGGGCGTGGTGATTGCCGCGTCACAAGAGCATACCGAAACACTGGGCTGGTGGGCGAATAATATCGGCGTTACGCTCGGCGCGTTTGACAGTTATCTGCTGCTGCGCGGAATACGCACACTGGTCCCGCGTATCCGGTTGCAGGAGGAAAATGCCCGTGCCATTGTAGCCTGCCTGGCACAACAGCCGATGGTGAAAAAAATATATTATCCGGGACTGGAGACACATCCCGGGCATGCACTGGCAGCAAAACAGCAGAAAGGATTCGGTGCAATGCTCAGTTTTGAAATTAATGGAGATAAAGCCACCATTTCCCGCTTTTTATCTCACCTGTCTCTCTTTACACTAGCAGAGTCATTAGGTGGCGTGGAAACGCTGATTTCCCATGCGGCGACCATGACACACGCAGGTATGCCGGAGCAGGCACGCAAGGCTGCGGGAATTTCAGATGCATTATTACGTATTTCTGCGGGGATCGAGGACAGCGGTGATTTGACCGCAGCCCTGGAGCACGCATTTCAGTCAGTGACTAAGGGGTAAGGGTATCCATGAGTGCTTTGGCGATTGATGAGTCAGAAAAAGGGCGTCAGTTACATAAATTCGGCGGCAGCAGCCTGGCAGATGCAACATGCTATCTGCGCGTGGCGAATATTATGGCGAATTACAGTGAACCTGATGATTTGATGGTGGTGTCCGCAGCGGGCAGCACAACGAATCAGCTGATTAACTGGGTAAAACTGAGCCAGAGTGATCGCCTTGCTGCTCATCAGGCACAGGAAACCTTACACCGCTATCAGACCTCCCTTATCTGTGATTTATTGCCTGAAGTTCAGGCAAATGTACTGATATTTCAGTTTACAGATGACATTAACCGATTGGCGGCACTGCTGGAAAACCCGCTGACAGATGCGGCTTATGCCGAAGTTGTCGGCCACGGTGAAGTCTGGTCAGCCCGGTTGATGGCGCAGGTATTGCAAGAACAGGGCATGGCGGCACAATGGCTGGATGCGCGGACATTCCTTTGCGCAGAGCGCGCGGCACAGCCCGAGGTGGATGCGGCACAGTCACAGCCGCTGCTGGCGGAACTGATGGCGCGCCATCCGGCCAAGCGCCTCGTGGTGACCGGGTTTATCTCCCGCAACCGGCAGGGTGAAACAGTACTGCTCGGTCGTAACGGTAGTGACTATTCTGCAACTCAGGTTGGTGCGCTGGCAGGCGTGAAAAAAGTCACTATCTGGAGTGATGTGGCGGGGGTCTACAGCTCAGATCCGCGCAAAGTCAAAGATGCCTGTCTGCTGCCGCTGCTGCGCCTCGATGAAGCCAGTGAACTGGCACGCCTTGCCGCTCCGGTATTGCATACCCGTACCCTGCAACCTGTCTCTGCCAGTGATATCGACCTCCAGCTGCGGTGCAGTTATCAGCCGGAGCAGGGCTCGACAAAAATTGAACGCGTACTGGCCTCCGGAACCGGTGCGAAAATCGTGACGAATCATGATGATGTCTGTCTGATTGATATCCGTCTGCCCGCCGGGGAAAATGCAAAAGCGCGCTATAAAAGTATTGATCTGCTGCTTAAACGCAGCCAGATCCGTCCGCTGGCTGTCGGGTTACATAATGACGACAACCTTATTCAGCTCAGTTATACATCAGAAATTGCGGACAGCGCACTGCATGTGCTGGAGAGCGCAGGATTGCCCGGCACGCTGACTTTACGTGACGGATTTGCGCTGGTGGCGCTGGTCGGCGCAGGTGTCTGCAAAAATCTGCTCCACTATCACCGTTTTTATCAGCAGCTCAAAGACCAGCCGGTGGAATTTATCTGGCAGGCAGAAGACGGTATCAGCCTGGTGGCTATTCTGCGTACCCGTCAGACCGGACATGTTATTCAGGGATTACATCAGAGTCTGTTCCGCGCAGAGAAACAGATTGGCCTGATGGTCTTTGGTAAAGGTAATATCGGCAGCCGCTGGCTGGAGTTGTTTGCACGCGAGCAGCGCAATCTTTCTGCCCGCAGCGGGTTTGAATTTATCCTGACAGGTGTTGCGGACAGCAGCCGGGCGTTACTCAGCTATGACGGGCTTGATCCGAGCCGTGCTCTGGCATTCTTCAATGAAGAAGCAGAACCTTTTGCCGATGAAGAGTCGCTGTACCTGTGGATGCGCAATCATCCGTTTGATGATCTCGTTATTATCGATTTAACCGCAAGTCAGACACTGGCAGACAGTTACGCCGATTTTGCGGCATACGGTTTTCATGTTATCAGTGCTAATAAAATTGCCGGGGCGGCAAAAACCCGGGAATACCGGCAGATCCGCGATGCATTCCGTAAAACCGGGCGTCACTGGTTGTATAATGCAACCGTCGGTGCCGGGTTGCCAATCAACCATTGTGTACGGGATCTGCATGAAAGCGGTGACAGTATTCTGGCGATCAGCGGGATCTTCTCCGGCACACTTTCCTGGTTGTTCCTGCAATTTGACGGCTCAGTACCGTTCAGTGAACTGGTTGAGCAGGCGTGGCAGCAGGGTCTGACAGAGCCGGACCCGCGGATTGATTTGTCCGGGCAGGATGTTATGCGAAAATTGATTATCCTGGCGCGTGAAGCAGGATATGAAATTGAGCCGGAAGATGTCCGCGTGGAATCGCTTGTACCGCAGGAAGCACGGAGCGGCAATACGGATCATTTCTTTGAAAATGTGACAGCAATGAATGAACAGATGGTTTGCCGCCTGGAGGCTGCCCGTGAAATGGATATGGTGCTGCGCTATGTGGCGCGCTTTGATGCAAACGGCAAAGCGCGGGTTGGCGTGGAAGCTGTGCGTCCGGATCATCCTCTGGCATCACTGTTGCCGGGAGATAATATTTTTGCGGTTGAAAGCCGCTGGTATCGCGATAACCCGCTGGTTATCCGCGGACCGGGGGCGGGGCGTGATGTTACCGCAGGTGCGATTCAGTCCGATTTAAACCGGCTGGCACAGTTACTGTGATGGTATATATCGAAAAGAAGTCCGAAAAAGAACAATAAAAGACAATTTGTTGCTATAACGGGAATTGTCTTATTAAACTTGCTGTTTAGTCTTGATATAAATAGCACATGGTGATGTTTCAAAACGGACATATGACCGTCACGGATGATGGCCACGACAGGATGTTGTGGTAAATGGATATGCACCGGATGTGCTTTCTCTGACAGGATGTCAGCTTCAGGACAGAGACGAACCCTGCGGGATACAATTAACGGAATTAATTGTATCCCGTTATTATTTTCAGCCCCGCCGCCACACCGACCAACCTTCTGATTACCCTTCCCCGCTGAATTTTTTACCCGGAACCCGATTATTTATTCGTGTGCTGAATCGTTATTATTTTTACCTTAATTCGCGATATCTGTCTGCGGGTTTAGTGTTTCCCTTTGATTATGCTGGTCAGGCGGTGTTTTACCCGATATTGCGACATCTGCCCTTACTACGCATTGCGTCTCCTGTGTAATTAAATCCGATAAAGTCCTTTCAAAGCTTGTTTTTTTTGATATGAATATAGGGCAAGAGATAATTGCAAGGGAACGGCGTCACAAAATAAAAATTAATCCGCCGTATAAAATCACGAAGATGTACAGGCTCGATAACTGCCGGATGAAGGTTCCTCAACCGGCGGTCATAGGATTCTGCCGTCAATAAGGGCCAGAGGTCGTATGAATCAACAATATTCTGCAATGCGCAGTAACGTCAGTATGCTTGGCAAGCTTCTCGGAGATACCATCAAAGAGGCGCAGGGTGAAGATATTCTGGAAAAAGTAGAATCCATCCGCAAGCTATCCAAAGCATCACAGACCGGTAATGAAATTCAGCGTCAGAAATTGCTGCTGACACTGCAAAATTTATCCAATGATGAGCTGCTGCCGGTCGCTCGTGCATTTAACCAGTTCCTGAATTTAACCAATGTGGCTGAGCAGTATCACAGCATTTCGCCGCACGGCGAAGCCGCCAGTAACCCGGTGGCGCTGGCCTCGTTGTTTGATCAGCTGAAAGCAAAAAATTTCAGCAATGAAGAGATGCGTAAAGCCGTTGATTCGCTTTCCATCGAGCTGGTTCTGACCGCGCACCCGACTGAAATTGCCCGCCGCACATTGATTCACAAGCTGGTGGAGGTGAATACCTGCCTGGCTCAGCTGGATCATGATGATTTGGCGGATTATGAGCACGACCGTATTATGCGTCGCCTGCGCCAGCTGGTAGCTCAGGCATGGCATACGGATGAAATCCGTAAAGATCGCCCTACGCCGATCGATGAAGCTAAATGGGGTTTTGCTGTTGTTGAAAACAGCCTGTGGGAAGGCGTACCGGCATTCCTGCGTGAGTTCAACGAGCAACTGGAAGCGTCACTGGATTATAACCTTGCCGTGGAAGCCACGCCGATCCGCTTTACATCCTGGATGGGTGGTGACCGCGATGGTAACCCGAATGTAACGGCAGATATCACCCGCCATGTACTGTTGCTCAGTCGCTGGAAAGCGGCAGATCTCTTCTATAACGATATTCAGGTTTTGGTATCCGAGCTTTCCATGAGTGAGTGCTCACCTGCATTGCGTGAACGCGTAGGCGAGGATGCCGCAGAGCCGTACCGCGTGATAACCAAACAGTTGCGTGCCCGTCTGAAAAGCACGCTGGATTATCTGGAGCGCCGTCTTGCAGGGGAACTGGCTATTGAGCCGGATAACCTGATGACAGACAACGAAGAGCTGTGGGAGCCGCTGTATCTGTGCTATCAGTCTCTTGTGCAGTGCGGCATGAAGATTATCGCTAACGGGCAATTACTGGATACACTGCGCCGTATCCGCTGTTTCGGGCTGCAACTGGTGCGGATTGATGTGCGCCAGGAAAGCACCCGCCATACAGAAGCGCTTTCTGAACTGACGCAATTCCTCGGACTGGGCGATTACGCAGCCTGGCCGGAAGAGGAAAAACAGGAATTTTTGCTGCGCGAGCTGCAATCCAAACGTCCGCTTGTGCCGCTTAACTGGCAGTGCAGCAATGAAACCCGTGAAGTGTTTGATACCTGCCGCGTGATCGCTGAATCACCGGAAAACTCTGTGGCATCCTATGTTATTTCGATGGCGAAAGTGCCGTCAGATGTACTGGCTGTCAAACTTCTGCTTAAAGAGTCGGGTTGCCCGGTCACATTACCGGTGGCGCCGCTGTTTGAAACACTTGATGACCTGAATAATGCGGAAAGCGTGATAACCCGCCTGCTGAGTATTGATTGGTATCGTAACCTGATCAATGACCGGCAGATGGTGATGATCGGCTATTCGGATTCCGCCAAAGATGCCGGTGTGATGGCGGCTTCATGGGCACAATACCGCGCACAGGATGCACTGATTAAAGTCTGCGACCGCGAAGGGGTGACACTTACCCTGTTCCACGGACGCGGGGGTACTATCGGACGCGGGGGCGCACCAGCACATGCAGCACTGCTTTCACAGCCGCCGGGAAGCCTGAAGGGTGGACTGCGTGTCACTGAGCAGGGCGAGATGATCCGCTTTAAGTTTGGTCTGCCGCAGGTCACTATCAGCAGCCTGGCGATGTATGCCAGCGCAAGCCTGGAAGCTAATCTTCTGCCGCCGCCGGAGCCAAAACCGGAATGGGCAGTGATTATGGAAAGGCTCTCAGAAGTGTCTTGTGACATGTACCGAGATTATGTCCGTGAGCAGCCGGATTTTGTCCCGTACTTCCGCTCGGCAACACCGGAGCAGGAATTGGCCAAACTACCGCTGGGTTCGCGTCCGGCAAAACGCCGTCCGACCGGCGGCGTGGAAACACTCCGCGCTATTCCGTGGATTTTTGCCTGGTCGCAAAACCGTCTGATGCTGCCGGCCTGGCTGGGTGCGGGGGCGGCATTGCAAACAGCGGTGGATGAAGGTAATCAGCGCGTACTGGAAGAGATGTATCACCAGTGGCCGTTCTTTAAAACCCGGGTTGCGATGCTGGAAATGGTGTTTGCAAAAGTCGATTTATGGCTGGCGGAATATTATGACCAGCGCCTGGTGGAGCCGCGTTTGTGGCCGCTGGGTCAAAAACTGCGTGACCAGCTATCGCAGGATATTAAGAGTGTCCTGACCATCTCCAAAGATGAGTGTCTGATGGCTGATCTGCCATGGATTGCCGAATCAATTGCATTACGTAATGTTTATACGGACCCGCTGAATGTCCTCCAGGCAGAGCTTCTGCATCGTTCACGCGAATGTGAACAATCTGATCCGCAGGTAGAACAAGCGCTGATGGTGACTATCGCAGGTATTGCCGCCGGAATGCGAAATACCGGCTGATTGTAGCAAAACTTTGTCATACCCCCGGAAATGGCCGCAAATGCGGCCATTTTTTTATCCGTAAAATTGGGTTGATATCTAAATTTGTCGTAGCTGTCATAGATAATATCACAATATACATTATATAATAATGTATATTGTATTGGTCTATCTATACCCAACGACATTCAGGATGCAGGCAGGCGGCAAGGGAAGATAGACGGGGAGCATAGGTAAACTATGTGACCCGGCTGGCTTCACGCCGCCAACGAACCTGCAGTTTGAATGAATAAGGGTATATAATAAGGATAAAATATGTCTTACTACAAAGAAGTGATAAATGATATTTCCGGTAATATGCAGGAATTTGGTAAACAGGTTCCGGATGTGATGAAAGCGTTTTCTGCCCTTATCGGCAGCAGCACAGCAGACGGTGCATTAGATAAAAAAACCAAAGAACTGATAGCGATTGGTATCGCAGTGGCAAATCGTTGTGATGGTTGCATTGGTTTTCATACCAAAACCTTGGTCGATCTGGGTATTACAGAGCAGGAACTGGCGGAAGCGCTGGGTGTTGCAGTTGCTATGGGGGGCGGGCCGTCAATGATGTATGCGGCGAATACGCTGAAGGCCTTTAAAGAATTCAAATAAACGCGTCATCCTTCAACCTGTGGCGGTGTTGGCTTCGTTCATCGCCCTGGTCATGATGTATGCTCCCCGTGCTCTTTACTTCGCCACCTTGCCACAGATTGAATGATTTAGCGTTTAGATCGGGCGGTTTTGAAGTGTATTTATTTTTGGTTTTTTAAATATCTATTGATAATAGGCTTTTTATTGTTTTACATTTATTATCAGGTTCTGTTTCATTACTATGCCTCTGTAAGGTGATAAGATTTTTTTCTAATTTCTTCAGATTATTAATGTTTTCACGGATTTTAGATAAATGACTAACAATAACTTTATCGACTAAAGTACAGTTGTCTTTATTATTATCTATAAGATCCAGTAATTTTTTGATTTCACGGTGTGACATGTTGAAATATCGACAATTTTTTATAAATCGTAATCGCTCAATATGATTTTCACTATAGCTTCTGTAATTGTTATTATTTCTGTTCGGAGCCAGCATCAAACCCTCCCGCTCATAGAAGCGAATAGTTTCTCGTGGAATGTTAAACAAATTTGACATTTCACCTATTTTCATTGTGCATCATCCCGGTTTTGACAGTTATAGGATTAAAATCAGTACTGATATAATTTTAAACCTTACCATTATTGTAAGGTCAAGAGGAATTTCAGGGTGACATACAAATGATATCGTATTGTTAGCGGGTAAAAGGTAATTACTATAGAAGGTGTGTGTGTTTTTTACCCGCGTAATATTTTGTACATTTTTTAATATCAGGAATTTTTGTATCTATTTATACTTTTATTCCTTAATGATGTATTTCCCGATATTTTCCGGGGGTTAGTTTCAGTGTGCGTTTAAATGCACGGGTTAATCCCTGCTGGCTCTCAAAACCGTATCTGACTGCAATATCAATGATTTTATCATTAGTCTCTTTCAGATCTGATGACACCTTCAATAGTCTTCTTGTTAAGATATACTCACCTAAATTTACGCCAACAATATGTTTAAATATGCGTTGAAAGTGCCATTTTGAGTAACCTGCTTTATCAGATATTGTATCAACATCAAGAGGTATATCTGAATTTTTTTCAATCCAGATAAGAATATCATCTACAACTTTTTTACGTAACACACTATTATCCATAGCTAATTCCCTTGTGAGCAGAGACACGTTATTTATAAAATACCACATAACCCCGCAGGTTTGTTTCTCCTCCGGCACCGATAATTTTATAATGGCTGGCGCCAAGACTATTCGCCTTCTCAATAGCCCGGTATTCTATCGAGTCCAGGTTCGAATCGCCTGTGAATGTTATTTTTGCGAGTACGGTATTATTGTTTTTAACCTCTGTTTCATTTTTGTTTTCAGTTCCGGTAAACGATATTTTATTTGTTTCACTTAATTCATTTTTATATTGATTGCCTGGTTCAACAGCAGCGGCAATGCCCTGATAACTAAATAGTCCCAGTGCTAATACAGCAATAATTTTTTTCATTTGTGATCCTGTTTTATTTGAAGGTAATGTTATTTTGTAAGTGTATTAAAAACCTTAAAGCACATATAAGGTCAATGGTTTTTTATTTTCCCTGTTCAGGCTCTGTACCAGAATTAAAACAGTTGACCTTACAGTGGCTGTAACCTTTACCCTTGCAAAGATCTTATCCAACAGTATTTAAATTAATTATTAATTGATTTAATCAGGCAGGGTTTTTTATGAAAATGAAAATTGGTGTATATGCAACTATCATTGTCGCTATCGCAATGGGTAATACTGCGGCTGCACAAGATAATAAGAATGAGAGTAAGCCGGAAAGCACGAGTGATATCATGCTTGCGAAAGTTCCCGTCGCAGAAGTTATCCAGCGGGATATTGTTCCTTTTTCTGAATTTACCGGCTACCTGGCCGCCCCCAAAATAGTGGAATTACGCCCCCGGGTTGGTGGCCGGATTAATTCTGTCAGTATCCCGGAAGGTCAGGTTATTCAAAAAGGCGATCTGTTGTTCCTTATCGATCCTCAGCCTTTCCAAATCGCATTAGATGACGCTATTGGCCAGTTAAGTCAGGCTGAAGCATCCGCTTTCCGGGCGAATAGTGACTATAGCAGAATCAAAAAGCTTGTTGATAAAGGGGTGGTTTCCCGTAAAGATTACGATGATGCTCAGGCCAATCGTACTGTAAGCAATGCACAGGTTAAATCAGCAAAAGCCACTGTTGATGCGGCTAAATTAAATTTATCTTACACGCAAGTTAAAGCACCGATCACAGGCCGGGTTGACAGGGCACTTATTACAGAAGGAAATCTTGTTACCGGCGGTGATATTAACACGGCTACGTTATTAACGACGATTGTCTCAATTGATCCGGTATATGCCTACTTTGATATTGATGAAAAAACATTTCATAAACTGTCAGCCATACAGGCTGAATCTGAAAAAGATCAGGGTCCAGAACGTCCTTCTGTAAATATCAGTGTATCTGAGGGAAAAAATTATCCTTATTCAGGCGCGCTTGATTTTATGAGTAACCAAATTGATCGTACTACGGGCACAGTTAAAGCCCGTGCGGTAGTTAAAAATAAAAATGGAAAATTAGTACCCGGTTCTTTTATTCGTGTCCAACTCCCTGTTGGTATTAAAACATCTTCAATACTGATTGATGACCGGGCTATTGGTTTTAATCAGGGCCAAAGCTATGTGTTGGTGATTGATAATAATAATAAAGCGGTATACCGGCAAGTCGAGCCGGGAGCTATGATTGATGGACTTCGGGTAATAAAGAGTGGTTTAGTCAAAGGTGAAAGGATCATTATTAAAGGCCTTGTCAGACCGGGAATGGAGGTCATGCCGGAGAATGTTCCGATGTATTTACCGGAGGCTGAGAATAATAACATCGGACAAAGTAGCGATAGCGTATTAAATGAAGCGGAGGGAAATAAATAATGAAGTTCTCTCATTTCTTTATACAGCGACCAATTTTCGCCATTGTTTTATCAGCATTTATATTGATAGCCGGTATTCTCAGTGTTTTTAAATTACCCCTGAGTGAATACCCGGCAGTCACACCGCCGACGGTTCAGGTTGTTGCAAGCTATCCGGGAGCGACACCTGAAGTTATTGCGGATACGGTTGCCTCTCCGATAGAACAAGCTGTTAATGGTGTCGAAGGAATGCTCTATATGAGTTCCCAGATGTCGACTGACGGAAAAATGGTGTTAACTATTTCATTTAAGCAAGACGTTGACCCTGATATTGCCCAGATTCAGGTTCAGAATTTAGTATCAAGAGTCCTTCCCCGGTTACCTGAAGAGGTCAGAAATATAGGTGTGACGACAGAAAAAACATCGCCGGATGTACTTATGGTTGTTCATATGTATTCCCCTGAGGATGTTTACGACTCACTTTTTGTTTCTAACTATGCAATGTTAAATGTCCGCGATGAAATTGCCAAACTTTCTGGTGTTGCAAGCGCTGTTGTATGGGGCGAGGGGGAATATGCGATGCGGGTCTGGATAGATCCGACTAAAATTGCATCACTGGGGTTGACCGCAAATGATGTTACGGAGGCTATTCGTGAGCAAAATATTCAGGTTGCCACCGGCTCTGTCGGACAGCAGCCTGATACCACATCATCGTTTCAGATAAGTATTAATGCCCTCGGCAGACTTACAACAGAAGAGCAATTCGGCAATATTATTATCAAAGCCGGCGGAAATGGTCAGGTTACTTATCTGAAAGATATCGCGCGAATAGAATTAGGTGCTGATAATTATTCATTACGTAGCCTCCTTGATGGAAAAAATGCCGTTGGTTTACAAGTCGTTATGAGCCCCGGTGCGAATGCGTTAGATGTTTCTGCTTCTGTCCGGGCGACAATGGCTCGTTTACAAACTGATTTTATTGACGGGATCGATTATAAAATAGCGTATGACCCTACTGTATTTGTCAGTGCGTCATTAAAATCCGTCGCAATTACATTACTCGAAGCAACTATTCTGGTCGTGTTGGTTGTTGTGTTATTTTTACAAAGCTGGCGGGCCTCGATTATTCCCCTTGTTGCTGTACCGGTTTCATTAATCGGTACATTTGCTTTTATGTATTTGTTTGGTTTTTCTTTAAATACCTTATCTCTGTTTGGTCTGGTGATTTCTATAGGGATAGTGGTTGATGATGCGATTGTTGTGGTTGAAAATGTAGAAAGGCATATTTCTGCGGGGTTAACACCTGAAAATGCTGCATTTAAAGCCATGAATGAAGTTACGGGGCCTATATTAGCAATAACATCTGTATTAGCTGCGGTATTTATTCCCACTGCCTTTTTATCAGGTTTACAGGGGGAGTTTTATCGCCAGTTTTCATTAACGATTGTTATCTCGACAGTAATATCTGCAATTAACTCATTAACGTTAGCACCGGCACTGTGTGCAATATTACTTAAACCACACAGTAAAAATGTAAAAGCAGACTGGTTAACACGGGTTATTAATCGTTTATTTGGTGGTTTTTTCGCCCGGTTTAATCATTTTTTTAATAAGTTATCAGAAAAGTATGTTCAATTAGTCCGCCGCTGTATCCGGGGCAGTGTCATTATTGTCATTCTGTATATGGGATTTGCCGGGCTGACGGCGCTGGGCTTTAATGTCGTACCAAATGGATTTGTGCCTGCTCAGGATAAATATTATTTAATTGGTGTCGCACAATTACCGCCGGGTTCTTCGCTCGACAGAACAGAGAACATGGTTAAAGAGATGTCCCGTATTGCACTTGAAGAACCCGGTGTTGAGCATGTGGTTGCATTTCCCGGCTTATCTGTGAATGGTCCGGTTAATATACCTAATTCAGCATTAATGTTTGCGATGCTTAAACCTTTTGACGAGCGCACTGACCCGTCTCTTTCAGCTAATGCTATTGCAGGCCGGTTGATGGGGAAATTCAGCGGGATACCAGACGGTTTTGCCGGTATTTTTCCGCCACCTCCGGTTCCCGGTTTAGGTTCTATGGGCGGTTTTAAAATTCAGATAGAAGACAGAGCAGATCTCGGATTTGATGCGTTAGCAAAAGTGCAGGAGACGATTTTAATGAAAGCGATGCAGGCGCCTGAACTTACGGGAATGATGGCAAGCTTTCAAACTAATTCACCGCAAATAGATGTTGATATAGACCGGGTTAAAGCTAAATCGCAAGGTGTGACATTAACGGATATTTTTGATGCACTGCAAATCAATCTAGGGTCATTATATGTAAATGATTTTAACCGGTTTGGCCGGACGTATCGCGTGATTGTTCAGGCGGATACATTATTCAGAATAGACTCTGAAAATATTCAGTTACTGAAGGTGCGCAATAAAGACGGCGATATGATCCCGCTCGGGACATTAGTTAAAATTACGCGGACAACCGGACCTGACCGTATTATTCACTATAATGGCTTCCCGTCAGTCGATATTACAGGGAACTCAGCTCCCGGTTATACTTCCGGTCAGGCAACTGACGCGATTGAAAAAATCCTGCGTGAAACATTGCCTGAAGGAATGGCCTATGAATGGACAGATCTGACTTATCAGGAACAATTGTCCGGAAACTCAGCATTATATATTTTCCCGCTGGCCGTTTTCTTCGCCTTCCTGATCCTTGCTGCCCAATATAACAGTTGGGCTTTACCCTTCTCTGTTTTACTCATAGCACCGATGGCATTACTCTCGGCGATTGCCGGTGTATGGCTGTTTAATGGTGATAATAATGTCTTTACGCAAATTGCATTTATTGTTCTTGTTGGCCTTGCCGCTAAGAACGCAATATTAATTGTTGAGTTTGCTATTGCTCAGGAAAAGCAGGGTGCTGATCCCGTTGCTGCGGTATCAGAAGCTGCGCATCTGCGGTTACGCCCGATACTAATGACATCATTTGCATTCATTGCCGGCGTTATTCCGTTGGTTTTTGCAAGTGGTGCGGGCTCTGAAATGAGGCAGGCTATGGGGATTGCCGTATTCTCAGGCATGCTGGGAGTCACATTATTCGGATTGTTACTGACACCTGTTTTTTACGTTATTGTCCGTAAACGGAAATTAAAAAAATTAGTATGAAAATAGAATGTAATTAATTACCTTGAAATTCACCAGACATCTGATGTCTGGTGAATTAGTTTTTTAAAAATAACTTGACCTTGCCCTTAAGGTAAAGCTTAGGCTCTCACTCAATAACTTATTGCGGGGGCAGTTTTTAATGAAGACAAATTTATCGCTATCCCCATCCGTCCGGATGCCGGTCTGCTTTATCCGGTGAAAGGCTGATATATCCGTTAATCTGCGGGTCAGCCGGGCTGGAAAACCCAGCTGACCTCAACATAAAGGAAGATATTATGAATATCGGGCAGGCGGCTAAACTCGCTAATATTTCAGCAAAGATGATTCGTTATTACGAACAGATCGGTTTAATTCCGAAAGCAAATCGCTCTGATTCAGGATACCGGCGTTATAGTTTATCTGATGTGGAAAGTTTTCATCTTATCCGTCGTGCCCGCGATCTTGGTTTTTCTACAGATCAAATCTCTGCACTTTTACTTTTATGGCGCGACAGTGACCGCACCAGCGCAAACGTCAAAGAGATGGCACTTACTCACCTGTCTGAATTAAAAAAGAAAATCACAGAACTACAGGATATGGCTCAAACACTTGAGCAACTGACTCAACATTGCAGCGGTAATAATCAGCCGGATTGCCCGATTATAACAAGCTTAACTGAACCGGTTATGAATACTGAGAAAAATACATCGCGGAGCACCCGGTTTGGTCGTCGTCTTAATTAAAAACCAGTTGACCTTACTATGCTGGTAAGCCTTACCTTAATTATGAAATTACGAATAATCAGGAGAGAAAAATGATTAGTTTTACTATACCGAACATGACTTGCGGCGGTTGTGCTAAATCAGTGACAAAAGCATTATCAGATGTGGATGGGCAGGCACAGATAGAGACTAAGCCGGCAACAAGAACAGTGAAAATTAAAAGTAATATCGCAGAAAGTACTTTCCGTACAGCACTCAGTGCGGCCGGATATCCGGCTGATCCGGCGTAATCCAAAATAATATTACTGCAGGGCTATTCCCTGTAAAAGGGAATAGCCCTGCATTTTTATTTACATCAAAAAATCAGAAACGCACACGGAAACCGACATCTGCACGCAGCGGGGTTTCTGTTTTATTACCGTTCAGATAGTTGATTTCTGTATAGAATGCTGCCTGTGGTGTGATCTGTGCATCCATACCTAAACCGTATTTACCGGTGCTGCCGGAGAAATCATTACTGATTGTATTGGTGCGGTTAATTGTCACATCATTCTCTTTTGTGAATTCATGGACAATCGCCAGGCGGGCATACGGTTTCAGTACCGCGCTGTTTACATCAAATGATGTGCTGATTAATGTCCCGGCTTCACCCTGCAAACTGTCTGCGCTGTGAACATCTGCGCGCATCCCGTTATTCAGTTCATAATCTGCACTACCGATACGGGCATATTGTAGTTTGCCGTAAGGCTGTATAGTCAGTGCCGGAACAACCTCGTAGTTAAATCCGCTCTCAATTGTCGCAGTGAATGCGTTCTGGTGATAATCACCGTGCGCAGAACTGCCGTTTTTCATCCGGCCGTTGTTTTCATTGTCCAGGCGGTTACCTTTGAGCATTCCGTCGGCATAGAAGCCATTGTCATGCAGATAAGTTGCATAGAGCCCGCCGTGGTAACTTTCAACGGTTCCGCTGCCATAGTTATCTGTGCTGACTTTTGTCCGGCTGAAACCGGTGAATACGCCGACAAGCACAGTGGCATCATCCAGACGGAATGGTTTATCCACCCCGATTTGTACGCCATCAAGTTTGTTTTTAAATGAGGTGTTAAGTTTATCATTCAGGCGGGTGTCATCGTGCAGGTAGCGCGTCCATAACCCGTAACCATGCTGCGGATTGCTGTAGTAATTTCCCAGACGCTGTTGCAGAGAAACTGATTCTGCCTGTAATACCTGGCGCGGTGCGGCAGCAGTTGCCATAACACCTTTGGCGCTGTATGACGTTGCATCCGGCTGAGTTTGTAAAACCCAGTCTGAACTTTCACCTTTTTCTTCTTTAACCAGGTGATATTGATACGCACCTACTTCAACTACGCTGTCTTTATTGAGTAATTTAAATTCAGCATCACCAGCGGCAACATGGATAATATTCAGAGGAGTAGCTTTTACCGGTTCTTTGCCGGTATCTTCAACATCAATTCCGAATTTCCCGGTGGCATTCTGGCTGACATTAATGAAGTCACCCCAGTTATTAGCCAGTTGAGTGGATATATAGAAATCCCCCTGACCGGAGAGGTTTTTAATTTCCAGGCGGTTAGCTTGTGCTGCGGGCAGATAGGTTACCATTCCCATGCGTCCGCCAGCCATTTCTAATTTATCGATAGTGGTGACAAATGCAGGACCGGGGGTTGACGGTGTCGCGGCAATATTATCTTCAGGTTGCTGATCCCAATCAGTATCAATATCCATTTCACCGGCAAGCTTCAGATGCTCAATATACACACCCGCACCCTGAAGCGGCTTATTTGTTGAAACATCCATACCTGTTGAGTCATTATTATCAACACTGACTTCTGCACCACGGTCAATGGTCAGAGTACCGACAGATTTTCCTTTTACCCGTAATTCAAGGTAACCATTTTCCTGTACAACAGTATCGCGGATTGTACTATTGATGACAGTCAGAATCCCGTTGTTCCCCACTGTTGTATTATTTGCAATTCCGTTATCTTCGAGCCAAATGGTGCCGCCATCACGAACAATACCATTATTAACAACACCATTGTCTGAAACGTTTTGTGTAGCAGAGCCTATCGGGTTTACCTGTGTGGCTGAAGATACAACCTCACCGTTAACTACAGTTCCGTTAGTTACTTCTTCAGTGAAATGTACCGGCGCTGCCACTGCACCAACAGAATACCCTGCCAATGCTGCTTCAATTAAACACACTAAAACTAATTTTTTCATATTGATTCTGACCTGCGGATGTTGTGCGGCGGAGCCCGTCACACGGAGAGAAAGTGAAATACGACAAATTTTCTTATGAAATGACTGCGTATTTTCAGTTTGTTTGGCAGGAAGGTGAATAGGTGATTTTACGTAAATGCGCCTTGAGTCGGATAATCAGTAAGATATGCTGTAGTGGTGATGATAGTCAGATGTTTGAGTCGAACCGGTGAAATAAAAACCAACTATACAAAATAACTTAACGATATCCTTAGTTACCCAATGATATCGCTATAATTATTCGCGATGTGAATGATTTTTTTATGCCACACAGGCTACAGCGGGGCGGACACCTAAAGTGTGGCAGATTGCATAAGTCAGCTCAGCGCGGTTCAGGGTGTAAAAATGGAAATCTTTCACGCCTTCGCGGCTGAGAATCTTCACCATCTCCATTGCAACCGATGCGCCGACCAGCTTGCGGGACTCCGGATCATCATCCAGCCCTTCAAACATGTTACCGAGCCAGCCCGGGATGCGCACGTTGGTCATACCGGCAAAACGTTGTAACTGTTTGAAATTGGACACCGGCAGGATACCCGGAACAATTTCCACATCAATCCCTGCGGCGGCACAGCGGTCGCGAAAGCGCAGATAAGTGCTGACATCAAAGAAAAATTGCGTGATAGCGCGGTCTGCCCCGGCATCGATTTTCTTTTTGAGATTAATCAAGTCTGCCTGCGCGCTGCGCGCTTCCGGATGCACTTCCGGGTAAGCGGCGACGGAAATATCAAAATCGGCGACTGATTTTAACAAACTGACCAGGTCGGCGGCATACATATCCGGTTTGCAGCTGTTATCCGGCAAATCGCCGCGCAGTGCCACAATATGGCGGATGCCGTTATCCCAGTAATCTTTTGCGATGGTTTTCAGTTCATCGCGGGTGGCATCAATACAGGTCAGATGCGGCACGGCAATCAGCCCGGTTTTTTCTTTGATCCCTTTAATCACAGAGTGTGTGCGGTCGCGCTCGCCGGAATTTGCCCCGTAAGTCACAGAGACAAATTTAGGTTTCAGAACACTGAGGCGCTCAATAGATTGCCACAGTGTGTTTTCCATTTCCGGTGTGCCCGGGGGGAAAAACTCAAAAGATACTTCCACGCGGCCGGCTAATTCCGCCAGGTTTTGGTTCAGTGCCTCGTGCTGGTCAACGTGTAAAAAACTCATCTCTGCCCCCGCTGTCATCCGTCCGTGGTGAATATACTCTTATTCATTCAAACTGCAGGTTCGTTGGCTGCATCTTGAATGATGTTGGATATATGTTCCGGTACGCGATTATTTGAATGTCTATACGTTTAGACGTCTGGACGTAGATTAAGGGATGAATTGGTTAAACGTCAACCACTAATTGACACAGTGCGGGTGAGGTTTTCGCAATAAGATGATGAAGAAAATTCATAATGGGATAAAGGGGCGGACAGGCAGCGCTGTCCGCAGAGAAGATTACTCAGCCGTTTTCAGGCAGAAATGGGTGACGAGTTGGGTCAGCAATTCGCGGGTTGGCTCAATAAAACGGGTGTCGAGAAATTCATCAGGCTGATGCGCCTGCTCAATTGACCCGGGACCGAGCACCAGTGTCGGGCAGAGATCCTGAATAAACGGCGCTTCGGTACAATAATTCACTGTCTGTGCTTTTTCTCCGAGCAAGCTTTCAATCACCCCGACCATTTTATGATCCGTCGGGCAGGCATAGCCCGGGATTGGTTCATGCAGTGCCTCAATAGCCAGGCGCCCCGGCCAGCGCTGTTTCACCGGTTCAAGTGTTGCATTCAGCATCTCATCAATATCACTGAGCGTCATACCCGGCAGCGGACGGATATCCATGTGCAACTCACAGCAGCCACAGATCCTGTTTGCCGCATCACCACCGTGAATATGACCAAAATTCATGGTCGGATACGGAATGACAAATGCCGGGTTATTAAATTTTTCTTTCAGCTGATTACGCAGACCCATCAGATGCGTGATTGACTCATTCATCAGCTCAATTGCATTCACGCCGCGAGAGGGATCACTGGAGTGACCTGACTGTCCGGTAATGCGGATAGCATTGGAAAGATGCCCTTTGTGCGCCCGCACCGGTTGCAGCGAGGTCGGCTCGCCGATAATGGCGAAAGACGGACGGATAGCCGCATTTGCCGCAAAATAGCGCGCACCGGCCATTGTTGTCTCTTCATCTGCGGTCGCGAGGATATACAGAGGATGCTGTAAATCACGCACGTTAATATCACGCACCGCATCAAGGATAAACGCGAAAAACCCTTTCATATCCGCGGTGCCCAACCCGTAGAGCTTGTTGTCCTGCTCAGTCAGCGTGAAGGGATCTTTACTCCAGCGCCCTTCATCAAACGGCACAGTATCGGTATGACCACACAGTAATAATCCGCCGTCACCATCACCCAGGCTGGCTAACAGATTGAATTTCCCCCGGGTTTCCGGCACCGGCTGAACTTCAACATCGAAGCCCAGGGTTTCAAACCAGGCGGCTAATAAATTAATAACTGTCTCGTTGCTTTGATCCGTTTCTGCTTCCGTCGAACTGATGGAAGGTGCAGCAATCAGTTGACGATAAATCTCAATAAATGCAGGTAATTTAATATTCACTGTTGACAGCCTTTATCCATGATAGTATCAATATTCATGCAGTTTATGTGAATAAAAATACATTGTTTGTGTTTCAGGTACAAGGTGAAGATGACTTATGTTGAAAACACTGATTATCGGGGCCAGCGGATACACCGGCGCAGAGCTTGCCGCGTATATCCAACGCCACCCGCAGACGGAACTGACCGGCCTGATGGTTTCTGCCAACAGTGCGGATGCCGGTAAATGTTTTTCGGATTTACATCCGCAGCTCAAAGGTTTGGTGGATTTACCTCTTGAGCCGTTAACTGACCCGCAGGCGGCGGCACAAAAAGCCGATGTGGTTTTTCTGGCAACCGCACATGAAGTCAGTCATGACCTTGTGCCCGTCTTCCTGGCCGCCGGATGTGTGGTATTTGATCTTTCAGGTGCTTACCGTGTTCAGCAGGATGATTTTTATCCACAATACTACGGATTCGAACACAAACATACCGCGTTATTAGCGCAGGCGGTGTACGGGCTGGCGGAGTGGGCAGGTGACAAAATCCGTACGGCGGAGCTGATTGCGGTACCGGGGTGTTATCCGACCGTCTCTCAGTTAGCCCTGAAACCGCTGCTGGAAAACAAACTGTTAGATCTCACTCAGTGGCCGGTGATTAATGCCACCAGCGGTGTCAGTGGTGCAGGACGGAAAGCGGCATTAGGCAGTAATTTCTGTGAAGTGAGTCTGCAACCATACGGATTATTTACGCATCGTCATCAGCCGGAAATTGCCGCACATCTGGGTACTCAGGTTATTTTCACCCCGCATCTCGGCAACTTTAAACGGGGAATTCTGGCAACCATCACCTGTAAGTTGAAAAGCGGTGTGACGGCGGCACAGATAAGTGAGGCGTTCCATCAGGCGTATGACGATAAGCCGTTAGTACGTCTGTATGACAAGGGCGTTCCGGCACTGAAAGGCGTGGTCGGACAGCCATTTTGTGATCTGGGCTTTGCTGTGCAGGGTGAGCATTTGATTGTGGTGGGTACGGAAGATAACCTGCTTAAAGGTGCCGCGGCACAAGCGGTCCAGTGCATGAATATTCGTTTTGGCTTTAATGAAACACTGTCTTTGCTGCCACAGTGAACTGACAGCATTTATCAAACATTTATCTGACGGAAAATGAAAATGGAACCCTTAGTCATCAAGTTAGGCGGCGTGTTACTGGACAGCGAAGAAGCCCTCGGGCGTTTGTTTACCGCACTGGCGGCATACCGCGCATCACATGACCGCGCACTTGTCATTGTGCACGGCGGCGGCTGTGTGGTGGATGAGCTGATGGCGAAATTACAGTTACCGGTGGTGAAAAAACAGGGGCTGCGTGTTACCCCGGCTGATCAGATAGATATCATCTGCGGCGCGCTGGCGGGCACGGCAAACAAAACCCTGCTGGCGTGGGCAACCCGTTATCAGCTCAACGGCGTCGGGTTATGTCTCGGGGATGGTCAGAGTGTCAGTGTCACACAACTGAATGATGAGCTCGGACATGTCGGGCTGGCGCAACCGGGTAATCCTGTTTTACTCAATACCTTGCTGAGCGGAGGCTTCCTGCCAATCATCAGCTCTATCGGGATCACAGATGACGGGCGGCTGATGAATGTGAATGCAGACCAGGCGGCGACCGCTATCGCAAAAACCCTCGGGGCAGATTTAGTGCTGCTTTCTGATGTCAGCGGCATTCTTGATGGCAAAGGACAGAAAATTAACGCGCTGGATGGTGAGCACGCACAGAAACTTATTGATGACGGCATTATCACGGACGGCATGATTGTCAAAGTGAATGCTGCACTGGAAGCCGCAGAAACACTGGGGCATCCGGTTGATATCGCCTCCTGGCGGCATGCAGACCAACTGCACAAATTATTCGATGGCGAAGCCATCGGCACGCGGATCTCCGCGTAATCGGATTATCGGCAGATTTGCAGGATCATTCCGCTGCGGCGGATAACATTTATCGAAAGGACAGGGTTATGGCAGAGGCAAAGAAAACAGGCATTAAAAAAATCGTACTGGCTTATTCCGGCGGTCTGGATACATCAGCCATTATTCCGTGGCTGAAAGAGCATTACGATGACTGTGAAGTGGTGGCATTTGTCGCCAATATCGGTCAGAGCGCGGAAGACCTGGAAGGCGTGGAAGAAAAGGCGCTCGCCTCCGGCGCATCATCTTGTTATGTGGCGGATCTGCGTGAAGAATTTATCAAAGATTATGTTTATCCGGTGCTGAAAAGCGGCGCGCTGTATGAAGGGAAATATCTGCTGGGTACGTCTATGGCGCGTCCGATTATCGCCAAAGCGCAGGTAGAGCTTGCGCTGAAATTAGGTGCAGATGCGCTTGCTCATGGTGCGACCGGTAAAGGTAATGATCAGGTGCGTTTTGAAGGCACTTACACCGCACTGGCACCACAACTGAAAGTGGTTGCGCCATGGCGTGAGTGGGATCTGCGTTCCCGCGAAGCACTGCTGGATTATCTGAAAGTCCGCAATATTCCGACCACCGCGTCACTGGAAAAAATTTACAGCCGTGATGAGAATGCCTGGCACATTTCCACTGAAGGCGGCGTACTGGAAAGCCCGTGGAATGTCTCAAATAAAGATTGCTGGGTGTGGACAGTTGATGCACAGGATGCTCCGGATCAGCCGGAACTGGTGACTGTGACCATCAAAGCGGGCGAAGTGACCGGCGTGAACGGCAAAGCGCTGTCGCCGTTTAACTGTCTGGATGCACTGAATACACTGGGCGCGAAACACGGTATCGGGCGTATCGATATTATCGAAAACCGTCTGGTGGGCATGAAATCCCGTGGTTGTTATGAAACCCCGGGGGGCACCATTATGATGGCTGCACTGCGCGGGCTGGAAGAAATTATCCTCGACCGTGACTGTTTCAAATGGCGTCAGCAGATAGGTCTGGAAATGTCTTATGTGGTGTATGACGGACGCTGGTTTGCACCGCTGCGTCACTCCATCCAGGCGGCAGCAGATTCGCTGGCGGCAGATGTCAGCGGCGAAGTGGTACTGAAACTGTATAAAGGTCAGGTCACGGCGATTCAGAAGCAATCGGCGAACAGTCTTTACTCAGAAGAGTTTGCGACATTCGGCGAAGATGAGGTTTATGACCACAGCCACGCGGGCGGCTTTATCCGTCTGTACTCGCTTTCCTCACGGATCCGCGCGCTGAAAGAACAGAAATAATCAGTAAAAACAGGGATTTTATGCACAGGGACGTGCAGGCAATATTTTTCTATCCGTATAGTTTATACCCAACGTCACTCAAGATGCAGGAAGGCGGCAAGCTCCGACCGCCGGGGAGCATAGGTAAACTATGTGACCCGGCAGGTTGAGCGCAGCCAACGAACCTGCAGTTTGAATGAATAAGGGTATATCAAAAAATGAAAGGGAAAGAGTATGGCACTCTGGGGCGGACGTTTCAGTCAGGAAGCCGATCAACGGTTCAAACAATTCAACGACTCACTGAGATTCGATTATCGTCTGGCGGAGCAGGATATCACCGGCTCGGTCGCGTGGTCGAAAGCACTGGTGACAGTCAATGTACTGACAGTACAGGAACAGGCGGCGCTGGAGCAGGCACTGAATGAGCTGCTGGCAGAAGTGCAGGCGGATCCCCGTGTCATTCTCAGCAGTGATGCGGAAGATATCCACAGCTGGGTGGAAGGTAAACTTATCGGCAAAGTCGGCGATTTGGGTAAAAAACTCCATACCGGGCGCAGCCGTAATGACCAGGTCGCAACCGATTTAAAACTGTGGTGCAAAGCAGCCGTCGGACAGATTTTAGCGGCATTACAGGAATTTCAGCAGGCGCTGGTGCTGACTGCTGAACAGAACCAGGATGCCGTAATGCCGGGTTACACCCATTTACAGCGCGCGCAGCCGGTCACATTTGCGCACTGGTGCCTGGCGTACAGCGAAATGCTGGCGCGGGATGAAAGCCGTGTGCGCGATGCACTGGCGCGGTTTGATTATAGCCCGCTCGGCTCCGGCGCATTGGCAGGAACGGCGTATGCCATCGATCGTGATCAGCTTGCGGACTGGCTGGGTTTCGCCGGTGCGACACGTAACAGTCTCGACAGTGTGTCTGATCGCGATCATGTGCTGGAATTGCTGAGTGATGCCGCCATCAGTATGGTGCACCTTTCCCGTTTTGCGGAAGATATGATTTTCTTCAACAGCGGCGAAGCGGCATTTATTGAGTTATCTGATCGCGTGACATCCGGCTCTTCCCTGATGCCGCAGAAAAAGAACCCGGATGCTCTTGAGCTTATCCGTGGTAAATGCGGACGGGTGCAGGGCGCACTGAGCGGCATGATGATGACGCTGAAAGGCTTGCCGCTGGCCTATAACAAAGATATGCAGGAAGACAAAGAAGGGTTGTTTGATGCACTCGACACCTGGCTGGATTGTCTGCATATGGCAGCATTAGTGCTGGAAGATATTCAGGTAAAACGCCCGCGCTGCGAAGAAGCCGCCAAACAGGGCTATGCAAATTCCACCGAACTGGCTGATTACCTGGTCGCAAAAGATATTCCGTTCCGTGAGGCGCACCATATTGTTGGTGAGGTGGTGGTTGGCGCGATAGCAAAAGGTCTGGCACTGGAAGAGATGCCGCTTTCGGAGCTGCAAAAATACAGCCCGGCGATTGAGCTGGATGTGTATGACATCCTGTCGCTGCAATCCTGTCTGGCGAAGCGCTGTGCAAAAGGCGGTGTATCACAGGCACAAGTTGCCGCTGCCGTCAGTGAGGCAAAAATCCGCTTAGGATTAGTGTAATTTCTGCTTTTGTGCCCGAATCACATTATGTGATTCGGGTATTTTTGTTTATCACCATCGGCTTATTTTATATAGGTAGCGGGAAGATCGTAGGTTCGACTCCTATTGTAGAACCATTTTTTTTCGTAAAATCATTAGGTTACTGTTACAGTGTTTTGCTTTATTCAAATTAATGTGCAGTTTTGCGTGTTGTAGGTGTGGCAGAATTGTGGCAATAACAATTATCTAACTTAGCGCAACAAAGCAAAAGCAAGTAATAAGTTTAGCTGCATGGTATTTGGTAACTCAAAGATCAACCTATTGTTTCTAAAGGTTATTCTCGGTGGTATCTTTTTAATAGATTAATTGAAATTTCTCGGAAGAAAGTGTAAAGTACCAATGCTCTTTAGCGTATTATGGATTTATCCTATGACTGGTTAAATCTAGTTGGGCGTTGCGCCAAACTCTAATTTATTGATTACATTTACAGTTGCGGAACAAACTTTTTGAGCCGCAATCCAGTAGGTTGCGGATCAAAAAGTTTGTTCCGCGGCTACAAGTAAAGAGCCTAGACCTCGGGATGAACAGGGAAGTAATGGCCCTTGTTCATCCCGAGGTACTAGTTACTGACTGGTAAACGGAACAAGCTGGTAATGAGCATCGACATTGGAACGACACTTAAAAAAGCTTATCCTGATTTTGACGCACTTTTAAAATCAAGACCAGCGACGCACTACAAAGTATATAAAATCCCAAAGCGTACAGTTGGCCATCGTATCATAGCTCAACCTACATCACGAGTAAAAGCAATACAAAGGGATATAATTGAAATACTCAAACAACATGCTCATATTCACGATGCAGCCACAGCGTATATTGATGGGAAGAATATATTAAATAACGCTAAGATACATCAAAAATCAGTTTATTTATTAAAGCTGGACTTGGTTAATTTCTTTAATAAAATAACACCAGAGTTTTTATTCAAGGAATTAGCTAGACAACATTTAGATATTTCAGAGGACAATAAAAATTTATTAAAACAATTTTGTTTTTGGAATAGGACAAAAAGAAAAAATGGTGCATTAGTTTTAAGTGTAGGAGCACCAAGCTCTCCTTTTATATCGAATATTGTTATGAGTAGCTTCGATGAAGAGATAAGCTATTTTTGCTTATCAAATAAAATAAATTATTCAAGATATGCTGATGATTTAACTTTCTCAACAAATGAAAGAGATATTTTAGGATTGGCACATCAAAAGGTAAAATCAACCCTGCGTCGTTTTTTTGGCACACGGATTATAATTAACAATAATAAAATTGTATATTCATCAAAAGCTCATAACCGTCATGTTACCGGAGTGACTTTAACTAATAATAATAAGTTATCAATAGGAAGGGAAAGAAAAAGATACATTACTTCTTTAGTCTTCAAGTTTAAAGAAGGCAAGCTTTCTAGTGTTGATATTAATCACCTTAGAGGCTTAATCGGTTTTGCTTATAATATTGAGCCAACTTTCATTGAAAGACTTGAAAAAAAATATGGAAAATCAACAATTGAGTCTATCAAGAAATATTCTGAAGGAGGATAAAATGGAACAGAACTTACCGAGTAGAATAACTAAATTAATTAAAAAATCGGAAAATGGTGATTTTGCTACTTCTTATCAGCTTTATAAGATATTTGACTCAAATGAGTACGGAGTTGAGCCAGATGAAAAAATGTCTAATTACTTTAAAGAATTATCAGCAAAACAGCTAGAAGGTGGTCAACTGAGAGTTGTTGATATTCGTTTGGAAAACTATAAAGGGTTTGAGTCCCTTATAATGAATTTTTCCATGAAAAAAAACTCTACAATTTTAGTAGGGAATAATGGCTGTGGAAAGTCGACGATTCTCGATGCAATTCAGAAGGGAATGACACATCTCTCCTCAAGACTATCTACTCGCTCACATAATGGCGATGGTATCGAAAAGCATGAATTAAAAAAAGGTCAAAACTATGCTTCGATCGTAATAAATTACGACTATATGGGAGTACGTTTCCCTATGACCATAGCTATGACAGAACCTGGTTATGAGGATAGCGTAAAAAGTAACTATAGCGGGATTAATGAGTTAGGTAATATTTTCAAAACAGCCAATTCAATAAATCTAAATACTTCATTTCCTTTAATTGCAATGTATACAGTTGAAAGAGCTAATGATGTTTCAACTAAAGATATTGAGAATTCAGAAGAAATTAAAGAAGCTCAAATCTGGGATAAATTTAAAGCATATAATAAGAGCCTGACAGGAAAGGCTGATTTTAAATTATTCTTTAGATGGTTTAAAGAATTAATAGAAATTGAAAATTCTGATAATGCTGATGTAACAGCATTAAGAGCAGAAATTCGTGCTAAAGAAAAGGACTTAGATAATCCATTATTAAAAGCTCTTCTGACAGAAAATAAGGATTCTCAGACTACTAAAAAGTTGCTAGAAGATCATAACAATACTTTAAAGGTTTTAAAGGAGAAATTAAATAGCTATTATTCAATCAATAGTAAAACATTACATACTGTTGAAGATGCAATTTATTCTTTCCTACCTGGATTTAGTAACCTCAAGCTTCAAAGAGCTCCTCTTGATCTGATTGTGGATAAAGATAATATTTCTTTAAGTGTTCTGCAATTATCGCAAGGTGAAAAATCTATTTTAGCACTAATTTCAGATATTGCCCGTAGATTGACACTGTTAAACCCTAATAGTGTCATTCCGTTGAATGGCACTGGTATTGTGTTAATTGATGAAATAGACCTGCACTTACACCCGTCATGGCAGCAAAATATTATTCCACGACTTGAGAAAACTTTTAAAAACATTCAGTTTATAGTTACAACTCACAGTCCTCAGGTTTGTCATACTATTGATAGCCAAAATATATGGTTATTAAAGAATGGCCAAAAATTTAAGGCACCGAAAGGGGTTAGAGGGGCAATATCTTCTTGGGTATTGGAGAATTTGTTTGAGGTTGCCCAAAGGCCGCCAGAAGATAGGTACACCAAGCTCTTACAAGAATATAAAGATTTAGTATATTCAGAAAAATATGCTAACGATGACACAAGAAAGCTAGGTGCTACTTTATCCCAACACTTTGGTCCGGATGATGAAACCTTAGTAGAGTTAAAGCTTGAAATTGAAAAAAGAATTTGGGAGGATGACTTTGAAAAGGATCAATAAAACTTTGGAGGATCAATTTTTTACCAATTTCAAAGCTCAGAATCAAAATGGAACTTGGGATGACTTTAGGAATCATGAACAAGGCGTGTTGTATAAGAGGCTCAAGCAACACATTTGCAATGATCAAATGTACCTTTGTGCGTATTGTGAGATAGATTTAGAACGTAAAAATGAACATGAAATAAAAGTGGAACATTTCAAATCCAAATCTGGTTCTCTCCCAGGTGGTATTAACTGGCATTTAGAATGGTCTAATCTCTTAGCTGTATGTCTTGGTGGCACAAATGAAGGTGATGATTATGAATTACCAGTGAACCTTAGTTGTGATTCATATAAATCTCATTATGAAGATAAAAAGAGAGTCAATGACAAAGACTGGACAGGGAAAATTCTCTTTCCCCTCACCCTTCCAAACGCACACAATTTATTTGTTTTTGAGAAAGGTACAGGCAAATTGCTACCTAATGAATCATATTGCAATCGTATTAGTATAGATGGTAAGCCTGCTGCTGAAACACTAAGCATCGTTAGTAAAACAATAGAGGTTTTAAATTTAAATTGTAGCAGACTAAATAACGCCAGAATGAGATTGCTGTTTCACTTCAATAAGTGTGCACGAGAAAAAGATTTAAAAAAAATGCATAATTTATTGATGCAATGGAGTCAGGGTGAACCAAAATTTTTTCAGACGACACGAGATATAATTATTCGTGAAAGCAAAATTTGCCAAAAATTATTGGACGGAACTACAAGATATTAATTGTATTAGCTCAGACGTGATTTGCCAGTTACCGGTTATTTATACACAGGTGCCTGTCAGATTACATCTAGTTTAAATCCAGATGCGCTTTCCATCAAGCAATGCTTCCACTGGCGTTTGTCCACTTTCCCTAAAATGGAACAACTATAATTAGATTTTCTGCCCTGAAAACAGCAGAGGTCATGATGAAAAAAGCACGTTTTACCGAATCGCAGATCGTCAGTATTTTAAAGCTGGCTGACTCTGGTATGAAGGTTGACGAAATCTGTCGCCAAAACGGGAGCAGTAACGCCACATATTACAACTGGAAATCAAAATATGGCGGTATGGAAGCGGCTGATATTAAAAGGCTTAAAGAACTTGAGGATGAAAATACCAGGCTTAAACGGTTGTTTGCGGAAGTTAGTCTGGAAAATCATGCTATGAAGGAGCTTTTCGCAAAAAAGGGCTGGTGATGACTGGGAAAAAGACCTGCGCTCAGGAATTAACTCAGGCAGGCTTATCGGTCATAACCGCCTGTCGGTTAGTTTCATTGCCCGGAACCTCTTTTTACCGGACAAACACTGACTGGAAAATAAAGGACGCCCCTGTTATTGAAGCGATTTATGCCGAACTGGAATTATCACCACAGGCCGGCTTCCGGAAATGTTTTCACCGGATACGGCAAAAAAACATCGCTTTAATCATAAACGGGTTTATCGGGTATATTGCCGGCTGGGCTTAAACCTGAAACGCAGGGTAAAGAAAAAATTGCCTGAGCGGGAAAGAAAACCGCTGATTACAGCAACACAGATTAATGAACGTTGGGCGATGGATTTTATGAACGACAGCCTGTATTGCGGCAAGAGATTTAGAACATTGAATATTATTGATGAAAGTACACGTGAGTGCCTGGCCATTGAAGTTGATACCTCATTACCGGAATATATCCGGGTGGATAATTGACCGGAATTTATATCGGATAAACTGATTTAGTTTTGTACAGAAAATGGAGTGGCACTGAATTATATTCAGCCGGGAAAACCACAACAAAACGGGTTTATTGAGCGTTTTAACGGATCATTCCGTCGTGAATTTTTAAATGCGTATTTATTTGAATCACTGAGTCAGGTTAAAGAAATGGCCGGGTTCCGGATGCAGGATTACAACCGGAACCGGACACATGAAAGCCTGCATAATCTTCCGCCTGAGATTTACCGGAAGCAGCTGGAAAATTCTAATCAGGACTGTTTCAGATAAGGGGAAGTGGACACTGCGATTTAGGCTCGACTAACCATTTAGTTGCGTTATGATGGATATCAATTGATTTTATCTATTAATCGCAGACGGAGAGACAGGCATGAATATCCGGGATTTGGAATATCTGGTTGCACTTTCAGAGCATAATCACTTCCGCCGCGCAGCTGATGCATGTCACGTCAGTCAGCCGACACTGAGCGGACAGATTAGAAAACTGGAAGATGAGCTGGGTGTGATGCTGCTGGAGCGAACCAGCCGTAAAGTCTTGTTTACCCAGCAGGGAATGTTGCTGGTGGATCAGGCCCGGACCATTCTGCGTGAAGTGAAAATCCTGGAAGAGATGGCATCACTTCAGGGTGAAAGTATGGCAGGTCCGCTGCATATCGGGCTGATTCCGACCATTGCGCCGTATCTGCTGCCGCATATTATCCCTGAGCTGCACCGGCTCTGGCCGAAACTTGAAATGTATCTTCATGAAGCACAAACGCAACAGTTGCTGGCGCAACTGGACAGCGGAAAGCTGGATTGCGCGATCCTGGCAAGGGTGAAAGAAACCGGCGCGTTTATTGAAGAGCCGCTGTTTAATGAGCCGATGAAACTGGCGGTTTATGATGATCATCCGTGGGCTGCGCGCCAGGACGTGGAAATGCATGAGCTGGCGGGTGAAAAATTGCTGATGCTGGAAGACGGACACTGTCTGCGTGATCAGGCGATGGGGTTCTGTTTCCAGGCGGGGGCGAAAGAAGATACCCATTTCCGGGCAACGAGCATGGAAACGCTGCGTAATATGGTTGCGGCGGGCAGCGGGATCACCTTACTGCCGGATCTGGCTATTCCGCCGGAGCATAAACGCGACGGTGTGTGCTATCTCTCCTGCTCTGAACCGGAGCCTTTCCGTGAAGTGATTCTGGTTTATCGTCCCGGTTCGCCGCTGCGCAGCCGGTACAGCCAACTGGCAGAAGCGATCCGTGCAAAAATGTGTGCGTATTATCAACAGGAACCGCCGGTTTAAAATAACCGGTTCAGTCCGTTAAGGGCGGCAACACGGTAAGCTTCTGCCATGGTCGGGTAATTAAAGGTGGTATTCACGAAATAATCGAGCGTATTACCTTCCCCTTTCTGTTCCATAATTGCCTGACCAATATGGATAATTTCTGCCGCCCGCTCACCGAAGCAGTGAATACCGAGGATCTGGCGGGTATCGCGGTGGAACAATATTTTCAGGCTGCCGACATCCAGACCGGCAATTTGTGCCCGTGCCAGATGTTTGAACTGCGCCCGTCCCACTTCATACGGAATTTTCATTGCAGTCAGTTGCTGCTCGGTTTTACCGACAGAACTGATTTCCGGAATGGTGTAAATACCGGTCGGGATATCTTCAATCAGATGCAGTGGTGCATCACCATCATGGGTGATAGCACGGGCAGCAATCCGCCCCTGATCATACGCCGCAGAAGCAAGGCTCGGATAGCCGATCACATCCCCGACCGCATAAACCGCCGGATTACTGGTCTGATAGGTATCATTAACACTGATAAGCCCGCGACTGTCGGCACTGATCCCGACATGCTCAAGCCCCAGACCATCCGTATTACCGGTTCGTCCGTTAGCATAGAGCAGGCAGTCTGCTTTTACTTTTTTGCCGGAGCGGAAGTGAACAATCACACCATCGTCCGTACCTTCAATCCGCTCATATTCCTCGTTCTGGCGGATAACCACGCCATTGTTCCAGAAATGATAAGTCAGTGCGTCTGACATCTCCTGGTCAAGAAACGCCAGCAAGCGGTCACGGGTGTTGATTAAATCTACTTTTACACTTAACCCGCGAAAAACAGAGGCATATTCGCAGCCAATCACACCGGCGCCATAAATAATGACATGGCGCGGCTCATGTGTCAGGGAGAGAATAGTGTCACTGTTATAGATACGGGGGTGATTAAAATCCACATCCGGCGGGCAGTAAGGTCTGGAGCCGGTGGCGATAATAGTGTGAGTTGCGCTGAGAATATCACTGCTGCCGTCTGCATAACGGACACGGATATCACCGGTGTCTGTAAATGCAGCTTCACCGTAGAACATGGTGCAGCCGTTGCGCTCATAAAAGCCGCGGCGCATCCCGGTTTGCTGGGTTATCACGCGTCCGGCGTGTGCCAGAATCTCAGAAAAAGAGGATTTCAGAATCCGGGAGTTATCACTGTACAGCGGATTCTGGTTAAATTCGATAATACGGCTGACTGCGTGGCGCAGTGCCTTGGAAGGGATGGTGCCCCAATGGGTGCAACCGCCGCCGACATTGTTGTAACGCTCAACAACGGCAACGCGTTTTCCCTGTTTTACAAGCCCCATAGCCACACCTTCGCCGCCCGGACCGGAGCCGATGACAATTGCGTCAAACTGGTTCTGTTGCATATAAGAAATAACCTGTTTATACATAAGTTAATAACATCATCTTAACATCAGAAGATAAATCAGCCTACATTATGTAAGGTTGATGCATCACAGTTTGAAGAATTTTTTCATAAGAAATTGTGTCGCCATCAACTAATCATCACTGTAAATAACACTAAGTTTGCTATATTGATCTGTCTGAATTAATTGAGAGCCAAAATTCTGTGAGTAACGTGATTGGTGTAAGAGCAAAACAAAAAGAAAAAACCCGCCGGGCTTTGATTGAAGCTGCCTTCAGTCAGCTCAGTGCAGAACGCAGCTTCACCAGTCTGAGCTTACGCGAAGTCGCCCGTGAGGCCGGGATCGCACCGACCTCATTTTACCGTCATTTCAAAGATGTGGATGAACTGGGTCTGACGATGGTCGATGAAAGCGGGCTGATGCTGCGCCAACTGATGCGCCAGGCACGTCAGCGTATCGCAAAAGGCGGGAGTGTGATCCGGACATCAGTTGCAACATTTATGGAGTTTATCGGTAATAACCCCAACGCTTTCAGGTTACTATTACGTGAACGATCCGGCACATCTGCGGAGTTTCGTGCGGCTGTTGCACGGGAAATCCAGCATTTTATTGCTGAACTGGCAGACTATCTGGAAATGGAAAGCAAAATGCCACGTCAGTTTACGGAACTACAGGCGGAGTCGATGGTAACCATCGTCTTCAGTGCCGGTGCGGAAGCACTGGATATTGATTTTGACAAGCGTGCGCATCTGGAAGTACGGCTGGTATTACAACTGCGGATGATTGCCCGTGGCGCGTATTACTGGTATCGCCGCCAACAAGAGAAAACAGATGACACTGATGACAGCCCTTTAACTTAACACTACCAGGGAGAATGCTATGAAGGAACAGTACCGCCGTGACAAAGGAACTTTATTGCTCGCGTTTATTGTCGGGCTTACCGTACACGGTACATTTTCAGTTTTATTTAATTCATTGGTTCAATTTTCGATTTTTCCGGTCATTGCACTTTGCCTGGCTGTGTATTGCTTCCATCAGCGCTACCTTAACCAGATGCTGCCTGAAGGCATGCCGAAATTGGTGACGGGTACGTTTTTCTTAGGGTTGTTCAGTTATAATGCATTACTGCGGGTGGAGTATCCGGAAGCCGGATCAAATTATTTTTCTGCCGTATTTATTGTGATTATCGCACTGTGGTTATACCGGGCGATGAAACTGCGCCGTGAAACCGGGCAGGATGAAGTGACGGAATAACCGTCGCTGACAAAAGATAAAACAAAGAAAACAGAAAAGCCGATCATTTTATATTAATCGGCTTTTTTATTATCTGAATCAGGTTTTCAGGGACGGCAGGGAAACGGGATTACCCGGTGTGCCATTGACTCAGTAAACTGCCTGTTATGGGAGGCGACAATCATCGGCAGATTCAGTTCGCGGAGAATATTTTCCAGCCGCTGAATATTCTTCTCATTCAGACCATTAGTCGGTTCATCCAGCAGCAATACTGACGGTGACATGGCAAGTACGCCTGCCAGCGCGGTAAAGTTCTTCTCACCCCCGGAGATTTCCGTCACCGCCCGGTCTTTCAGATGGATAATATCCAGCATTTCCAGGCAGGCGATGGCGCGTTCGCGCGCTTCATCCTGCGTCATACCCATATTCAGCGGGCCGAACATCACATCATCCAGCACGCCCGGACCAAATAACTGGTCGTCAGGATGCTGGAACAATAATCCCAGCGGACCGCGGATTTCTGTAAAATCATCTTCTGACTGACGACGCTGGTCAAATACAGTGATTTCACCACTGAACGGAATAAAGCCGAGCAGGGTATGTAACAGGGTGGATTTCCCGCTGCCGATATCACCACACAGGAACAATCGTTCTCCGGCGTTCAGGTCAAAGTTCAGATCCTGAATTATCGGCGCAGCGTTGCGACGGACAACAAGGTTTCTGACCTGAACTAACGGGCTTTGGGGAGTCATTAACACACCTTTTTGTCGTAATTGAAGATGGACGCGCATAGAAACCACGGGCTTTCAGTGCCATTTCTGTCGTTTCCGCTTTATGCATGGCTTTGATAAGCAGCAGGGCGACTAACTGGGACAGCATCATAAATGTCCGTTTGTTCATCCCTTTTTTGAATCCCCTGGCTTTCATGGCGGTTTCAATTTGTTGTTTGGTTTCACTGAAAATCGCGATATAGCGGATTGTCAGGATAAACAGTTTGATAAGCTTATCCGGCAGAGGATAGCGTTTTACCGCACAAGCGAGGTCTATATCTGTCATGTTGGTCAGCATGGCGGAGACAAACAGTAAAATCGCATTCATCTTCAGGGTAATTTGCGTCGCCAGAAAAATGCCTGCCGGAGATTGCACAATTCCCTGACTCTCGATTTTCCACGGCAGCGTCAGCCAGATGAATAAAACAAAGATATTCAGCTTGAGAACGGTCAGCAATGAGTGACCTAACTGATGGCGGCGGCAGATAACAAACAGCACAAAGGCACCAGACAGACCGGCTGTCAGCCAGTCGGTCTGCCGGATGCCACTGAGAAGAAATGCCCAGAGAACAGCAAGAAGCAAACGCCGGTGCGGGGCAAGCCACTTATCCATAGCTGTGCTGACCCGTCTGATTGACCGCCAGTGATGCCGGACGCATTTTTGCCAGCGCCAGCAGGATCCCGACACTTATCAGGGAGTCTGTCACAAAAATAGGCAGGTGCCCGATAAACAGCAGCCAGACCAGATCGATGTACGATTTTCCGCTGTCCAGCACCAGTGCCAGGGAGGTCAGACACACAGTCCCCAGAGTTCCGAGCATACCCGCCATGATCCCGATATAGATAAGACGCCCCCGGCTCAGCCCCGGATGCATTGAGTTGCGGAACAGATAATAGACCAGCAGCGCCGGAATCGAGATATTACACAGGTTCACGCCGAGCACCGCGAAGCCGCCGAAGGAAAAAAACAGCACCTGCAGCGCCAGGGCGATAAGAAAGGCGGGAAATACCGCCCAGCCGAGAAACAGTCCTGCCAGCCCGTTTAAGATCAGATGCACACTACTGACCCCGATAGGCACATGAATAGTGCCGGCAACAAAGAAAGCCGCGCCGAACAAGGCCGCCAGAGACAAGCGCGAAGTATCCAGCTGACGAATGCCGATGGCGACACCCGCCGCCGCAACCAGACCGGCACCGGCAAGAACAGGAAGATGTAATACGCCTTCTGATAAATGCATGTTAGTCCTCCTGTTATGCGGCTTTAGCGGCCTGTTTGGTGAGTTCACGGGCAAGGAAGAAGGCAATCACACCAAAAATCCCCACAATATAGCCAACCCCGCCTAAAATATTTTGCAGATAAATTTTATTTTTTAACTGATCAATATCCTGGCGGATCTGAATATAGCCGGAAGATGAATCACCACTGCTGCTGGTTGCTGAAATAACCGGAACGTCAGTTTCAACTTTATGACCTTCATCCCCTTCAACATATAAAACATATTCACCGGTAGCGGGTACGTCGATTTTGAAATAGCCTTTATCGTCCGTTTTACCGGATATTTCATCATCCTGATGACCTTTCAGATAGGTGCCGACATAAGTATCTTTTGCCGGTGACATATCTGAATAATAGGATTGCCCGCTGATCACATTACCTTCTAATTGTGCCACAACGTGCATGGAGTGAGCTTGTGCTGTTGTTGCTAACAGCACCCCGTTAATGAATAAAGCGGCAAATAAGTAAATAGACTTCATAACGTTTAATTACTCTGCATCAAATGATAGGACATATTCTAACTGCTGGAATCCATATTCCTTATTATCCGGTGTATCCAGTTTATATTCGGCATACACTTTGTTTGCGCCTTTTTCAGCTTTGAATTTTGCGAGGCCCTCTTTATTGGTTAATACACCCGGATCTTCTTCACTTTTGGCAATCTTCATGCCTTCCAGCGGCTGACCATCTTTCAGTGCTTTGATTTCAAATTCCCCGCCGGCAACCGGTTTGGTCATCGGAACCAGCTCATAAGGTGTGTTGAACGTTTTAGTGGCATTACTATCCCACTTAACAATATTTTTACTGAATTTAATCGGATTTTTGCTGAATTCTGCATCCGGTACTTCAATTTTATTTTTTTCAACAGTGCGTCCGTTCTTTAATTTACTCCAGACGCCATTATCATAGCCTAATAATATAATTGACGCATTTTCCGGCATGGCAAAGTACGCTTCGCCATCTTTAAATATAGTACTGATACTTTCTGTCTTACCATCCTGCATAACAGCCTGAACAGGTTTTAATTTATTCTCAGGATATTTTTCAGTCGGATTGTGACCAAAGCGGACAACATATTCAGCGCCGTCAGCTTTTTCAATCCAGATATTATGCGCGCTGGCCTGAAAACTACTGAATAACAGAGCAGCTGAAATTAACGTTATTTTCTTCAGAGACATAAAAATACCTTTTGATTAAGTGATGGGTTTATTTTACCCGGAGTATAAGTCAGTGAAAATAAAAATAAGACCTGAAATTCAAAGGAATAATTAATATCAGGAACGGCTCACAGTAAATTGTTAAATATTTATATACCCGGTCGGGTTTCTTTAATTGGTTTGGGCAGGTTGTTAATATATTGCGGCAGAGTTATTTTTTGTATCAGAAATGTTGAAAAAATAGAGGGCGTCAGTTGAATGAATATATAAAAATTTAAATATAGTTTTATGATGAAAACTACGCCGGTTAATGCTCTGCTTAGTGAATCACACGGAAAAAGAAAGAAAAAAACAGAACTGACCAGATATGATCAGGGAATAGTTGAAATAAACATATAAACTAAAAAAGTTCTTGATCATAAATCAAGAACTTTTTAGAAGGACTATTAACAAGTGATCAGCGCCGGATCAATAAAACGCCGCTTTCCATGTGGTGAGTGTACGGAAATTGATCAAACAGAGCGAGGCGTTCAATTCTGTGGGTCTGACTCAGTGTCTCCAGATTTTCACATAAGGTTTCCGGGTTACAGGAAATGTAGAGAATGCGGTCATAGCCCTGCACCAATTTAACGGTTTCTTCATCCAGCCCGCTGCGCGGGGGATCAACAAAAATCGTATTGCACTCGTAGGATGTCAGGTCGATATCCGCGAGACGGTGAAATTCACGCGCGCCCTGCATTGCTTGTGTGAAATCTTCCGCAGACATCCGGATAATCTGCACATTATCAATATGGTTGGCTTCTATATTATACTGCGCTGCCGCAACGGACGGCTTGGCAATTTCCGTTGCCAGTACGCGACGGAAGTTGCGCGCCAGTGCCAGTGAGAAATTACCGTTGCCGCAGTAAAGCTCCAGTAAATCGCCCTGTGAACCTTGCGTGGCAGAGAGCGCCCACTCCAGCATATGGATATTTACCGCAGCATTCGGTTGTGTGAAGCTGTTCTCGACCTGGCGGTAAATCATCTCTTTACCTGCGACCGGCAGCACTTCATCCACATAATCATTATCCAGCATGATTTTCGTTTTTGACGCCCGCCCAATCAGTTGGATATCAAACCCCAGCGTTTGTAATTGTGCCCGCAGTGTTGTTGCGGCTGCCGTCCAGCTATCATCCAGCTTTTTGTGATAGAGCATGGAGACAATAATTTTATTGCTTCGCGTCGACAGATAATCAATCTGAAAAAGTCTATGGCGCAGCAGAGGTGTCTCTTTTATTAACGGCAAAATAGCCTGCATCATGTCGTTGATCAGATGGCTGGCTGTCGGAAAGGTATCAATGCGGATACGCTGTTTGGTCTGCGGATCAAACATGATATGCCAGAGGTCATCCTCTTCGTGCCAGATACGGAATTCAGCCCGCATCCGGTAGTGAGATACAGGGGAAGCAAACACGTCCACATCCGGTGCCTGAAAAGGGCTCATCATGTTTTGCAGACGGCTTGTCTTTTCTGCGAGTTGTTTTTTGTAGTTTTCAATGGGTAACGTGTTTTGCATGAATCAATCCCGGTTTGCTGATCACAAAAAATGTTAGCGTCTTAATAATTAAAGTGTTCTGTCCGACATTTCAGGAGCCTTGTTATGGACAGCGTCAGAAGCGTGATCGTAGCATGATAACTCGGTTTCTTCATAAGAATGAAAAGGGAATCCGGTGAAATTCCGGAACTGGCGCGCAGCGGTAATGGTAATAGCAACAAAATGACACTGTCGTAAGACGGGAAGTGGTTGCGGGTAATAATACCCACCTGAGTCCGAAGACCTGCCGAAGATTTGTCGTCCGTTATGCTTACGCTACAAAGCTGATGGGTGGCATCCTCTTTATATGTATGTGGGTGCTTTGGAAATGAATATTACTTTACCTTGCGCGCTGTCCGCCACCGGACTGGCCGTTCTTTCTGCGTTATCTTTTTCTGTTTCAGCTAACACCAATGATGATCAAATAATTGTTTCCGCAAACCGCTTCCAGCAGCCGGTTTCCTCTGTATTAGCCCCTGTCACCGTTGTTACCCGCGAAGAAATTGACAAATGGCAGTCAAATTCTGTGGTGGATGTTCTGCGCAGATTGCCGGGGGTAGATGTGGCGCAGAGCGGGGGGATTGGACAATTAAGTTCAGTGTATATCCGGGGAACAGAAGCCAGACATGTCATGATTTTAGTTGATGGTGTCCGTTTAAATCAGGCGAACGTATCCGGTAGTTCTGATATTAGTCAAATCCCGTTATCACTGGTGCAGAGTATTGAATATATCAGAGGTCCGCGCTCCGCTGTTTATGGATCAGATGCTATCGGCGGAGTGATTAATATTCTGACTGAACGTAAAACTGAAGGTACAACACTGAATGCAACCATGGGATCTCATGGTTATCAGGAATATGATGCTTCAACACAACAAAAAATAGGTGATAAAACAACGGTCACTGCGGCAGGAAGTTATCTTTATACAAAAGGTTTTGATATTGAAGCTAATGGTAATACCGGCGGAGTACCTCAGCCTGACCGTGACGGATTCATGAATAAGTCACTTTGGTTGGGGGTTAAACATCAGCTAAACGATAACTTTGATGTATATGCAAGAGCCTACGGTTTTGATAACAGAACAGCATATGACAGTGCTGTATATGACGGCGCACTGGTTGATACCCGTCAGCTTTACAGCAGAACATATGATGGTGGTATTTCGTATAGCGAAGGTATCTATTCTTCATTCCTGAATTACAGTTTTAACCATACTAAAGATTACAACTATGACCCGCGGTATGGACAATATGGTAAAGGAAGTCGTCTTACTGATACTGAACAATATAATGTTCAGTGGGGAAATAATGTTCAGGTCGGAAATGGTTCTGTTAGCGGTGGTGTTGACTGGCTGCGGCAAAAAATGAAAGATGGTTCCAGTGATTTTGAAGCTGCAGATAAAGATTATTTTGATAACACCGGACTATACGTAACTGGTCAGCAATGGATTGGTCCGGTTATCGCAGAGGCATCTGTTCGATCTGATCATCATTCAGATTATGGCTGGAATTCTACGTGGCAAACCAATATCGGTTGGGAATTTGCAGAAGGCTATCGTCTGATTGGCGGATACGGAACTGCATTCAAAGCGCCAACACTAAATCAACTCTATAGTGCGTGGGGAAGTAATCCCAATCTAAAACCCGAGAAAAGTAAACAGTGGGAAGGCGGAATTGAAGGAAACACTGGTGTCCTGAACTGGCGGGCAACCGCTTTCCGTAATGATATTGAGGAATTAATCCAAAGCGAGTCGTATGCTCCGTGGCAAAACCATAATATCGGTGAGGCCGTCATAAAAGGTACTGAGCTGACAGGAGAAATGGATACGTGGATTTTCCACCATACATTCTCTTATCAATATATTGATGCAAGAAACGGACAAACGCATGAACGTCTGGATCGCAGAGCAAGACAGCAACTCAAGTACCAACTGGACTGGAATATAGAAGAATTTGATATGGGACTAACTTATCACTATATCGGGCAGCGTACAGATAAAGATTATGGTGTATATGATCCTGCAGCAAACGGATATAAATCAGTATCAATGGGTGGCGTTAGTCTTTTTGATATAACTGCCGCATATCCGATCACTGACCATCTTACAATTCGTGGTAAAGTAGCTAACCTGCTTGATAAAGACTACGAGACGACGTATGGCTACCGAACCGCTGGTCGTGAATACTTCCTCACAGGAAGCTACAACTTCTGATCTGAAAGCCCGCCCGACAGTGCTGCTGTTTGACTCCGGCATGGGCGGCTTATCTGTTTATCAGGAAGTAAAAAAATTACTTCCTGATCTCCACTATATATATGCATTCGATAATGAAGCATTCCCTTACGGTGAAAAAACCGAAGCCTTTATTGTTGAACGCGTGATTAATATTGTACGGCAGGTCGCAAAACAACATCCGCTGGCTGTCATTGTTATCGCCTGCAATACCGCAAGTACCATTACACTGCCTGCACTGCGGGCGATGTCGGATATCCCGGTTGTCGGTGTGGTTCCTGCCGTGAAACCGGCAGCAAAACTGACCCGCAATGGCGTGGTCGGGCTGCTGGCAACAAGAGCGACTGTTAAACGGGCGTATACACGGGAGCTTATCGACCGCTTTGCCTCTGAATGTCAGGTAACATTATTAGGTTCTGCGGAACTGGTTGAACTGGCGGAGCGCAAACTACATGGTGATGCTGTGCCTGCTGATGTACTGGCGGAAATCCTGGCGCCCTGGCTGAAAATGAAAGAGCCGCCGGACACCATCGTCCTGGGATGCACTCACTTCCCGTTAATCGCGGAAGAATTGATAGCCGCGTTACCGGATGGCACACGGTTGGTTGATTCCGGAGCGGCAATTGCCCGTCGTGTGCAATGGCTAATTAATAATAATGAGAAGCCACATTACTCTACAGCAGAAGAATGCATTGCTTATTGTCTGCGGAATGATGAGTCTGCACAGCAATTGTTGCCGGTTTTACAGCAATTCGGGTTTGAATCGCTGAAAAAACTAACAATAACAGGGTGATTTGCTGCATTAAACAGCAGTCAGAATATTTTTAT